>JAXMNT010000105.1:0-2063 GCA_034670305.1 Deltaproteobacteria bacterium | reverse complement strand
CGCAGCCACTTTCTGAGCACCAGTGACGCAGGTCGGGC
The DNA here is from genome assembly GCA_034670305.1 of Deltaproteobacteria bacterium. Taxonomy (GTDB): domain Bacteria; phylum Myxococcota_A; class Polyangia; order Polyangiales; family Houyiibacteriaceae; genus JAXMNT01. The sequence continues at coordinate 2,025 of JAXMNT010000105.1, read as the reverse complement.
GCTGCGCTCTGTGCCGCCCGCCGGGCAACGAACGGCGGTCCCCCGAACACGGCAGTTCAAGCGGTGCAGCAGCATGGTGCATCTGCAAAGAAGCCCCCGTGGCGCGCTGCCCGCCGGCAGCTGGCACCCGCGGCGGGGTTCCCAGCCGGAACCCCGCCGCCTTCTTGGCTACACCCATACTCCCGCGTCCTTCCGCCCTGCAACGGGCGACGTTCCCATCTGCCTCGTTGATGTAGGAACCGGGCCTTGTCCGCAGAGCCGGGCCGATGCGCTCCGTGACCTTGGAGGCCGGCCCGCGGGGGCGCTCATTCGGATTCGAAGCGGTCCGCTTGCTCTGGGCGGGTGGGCTGGTACGTACGGCCGCTTCGAAACCTAGGAAAGAGACGACGATGCTTCGACGAACGACGACACTCGCACTGATTGCAGGACTGCTCGGCACCACCATGGGCTGTGGCGACGACGACGCGATGACGATGGCCGACACCGGTCCCGGCATGGACGCGGGCATGGAGGATGGCGGCGGCGCGGACGACGCGGGGGGCGGAGACGTCTGCGCGGCGCCGCGGATCGAAGTGCTCTCGCTCGGTGAACAGAGCCTGTCCGGCAACACGGAAGGCGCCAGCTCGGCTTTGGCACTCGGCGAGGGGTGTGGAAACGCGCCTTCGCCGCAAGAGATCGTCGGACTGACGATTCCCGGAACGGGCGACGTCGCCGTCTCGTTCACCCTCGCGACCGAGGGTACGGCCGACTTCGACACGGTGGTGGAGTACCGGCCGGCGTGCGCGTCGTTCGCGGACTCCGTCTGCTTCGACGACACCGGCTCGGACCTGCGCTCGAGCGGTACCTTCATCGCCGAAGGCGGCACCACGGTGTTCCTCGTCGTAACGGGCTTCGATGGCGATGCGAGCGGTGGGTGGCAGATGGACGTGGAGGTCGCGCCGGCGACGGCGCCGACCCTCGACACGGTGCAGGCGTACTTGGTCGACGACGTGCGCTTCGAGCTCCGGGTGACCGGATCCGATGCCGAAGGCAACGTCGTGGGCTACGACGTCTCCTTCCTCGACGACGCCGGCGCTGCGATCGACGTCGAGGGACGGACGGTCTTCTCGATCGGTTTCAGCCGCGACCTGACCGGAGAGACCTCGTTCATGGCCGAGAGCTCGCTCGACCTCGAAGAGGCGCCGACGCTCGCGGCCGCCGTGCAGGCCCAGGTGACGCTCGTGGATGCGACCACGCTGACCTCGGACCCGTCCACCGTCATGATCCTCGACTTGGTCGAGGTCGGCGGCGGCGACGCCTGCGACAACCTCGCCACCAACATCTGCTCGGCCGGCTACGACTGCACCGATCTGGTGTGCACGCTCCCGCCCGCCACCGTCACCGCGTGTGAAGCCGCGACGGCGATCACGGTCACCCCGGGCGACACCACGGCGACGACCACGGTCACCGCGTCGATCGGCACCGGCGACGGCGCGGTCGTCTCCTCGTGTGGCAACACGGCTGGGCAAGAAGCGCTCTACGCGCTGACCATCGGCGAAGGCGCGTTCGATCTCATCGTCTCGACCGAGAACGAAGCGAACGAGGGGCTCGACACGGTCGTGTACGTGCAGAACGTGTGCGGCGATCCCTCGACCGGCGACGAAGAGAACACCTGCAGCGACGACTCGAACGAAGAAGATTTCCTGAGCCGCGTCGTGCTTCAGGACATCGCCGCCGGCGACTACACCCTCGGGGTCGAGATCTTCGGCGGACCGGACGCAACGGCCGAGGTCGAACTCGACGTCAGCCTGCGCCCGGTGCTCGCCGCAGGCGCCGCCTGCGACGACGCCGAGATCGACAACCGCTGTTCGACCGGCGCGTGCGCCGACAGCGTCTGTCCCGACGCCACCTGAGTCCGTACTAGCAGGTCGCTGAAAAGCGACCTGCTCCCTTGCCGTTGCCCTTGCCCGTGCCCTTGCCCGCGTCGTGGACGCCGTGTGTTTCGCGACGGCGAGGCGCGAATCGGAGCGCGATGCCCAGCGGACG
>JAXMNT010000104.1:0-4800 GCA_034670305.1 Deltaproteobacteria bacterium | reverse complement strand
CTTCGGAGTCGGCTTCGGCTTCGGAGTCGGCTTCGGCTTCGGAGTCGGCTTCGGCTTCGGAGTCGGCTTCGGCTTCGGAGTCGGCTTCGGCTTCGGAGTCGGCTTCGGCTTCGGAGTCGGCTTCGGCGCCTTGCCGGCCTTCGCCTCAACGGCCTTCGTCTTTCCGCCCTTCCGCCCGTCCGCCATCCCGCGCTCTACAGCACATCCCGGCAACCCACGCGAGTGGTCACGATCCTTCCCCTTCAGCTGGCGGGCGGGAAGAAGGTCGTGTTGATTTCTGACGTGCTCGGCTGTTCGCCGACCGCGCGGTAGCTGCCGCCGCCGAGACTCATCTGGGCTTCCATCTTTCGGTCGCCGACTGGGAACGGGCTGAGGTACGCCTCGTTGCACCGGATCATGATGATCTCGACCGGCACGTCGCCGGCCGGAATGCTGCGTTCGACGGTGTCGTCGGTGGCGTCGGAGCCGGCCCAGCCGTGCACTTCGAGGAACAGGTCTTCCCGCCGGTCGCTGCCGACGTCGTCGCCCACGAACGCCCACAGACCGTCTTCCACCGCGTCATCTTCTTCCTGCATGCCGAAGATCCCGCCTGGATGCTGGATGGTGCCGGTGAAGCGCACGATGAAGTTGAACTGGTCGCTCAGCATCGTGCCGCCGAGGAAGTCGAAGTCGAAGCCGTCGATGTCCGTGACGGCGAAGTCGTTCGCGCCCGGCGTCGAGTCGTTCCACTCGTGGATGCGCGCGCCAGCCGCCACGTCGTGGCCGAGCACCGGTTCGGCCGACGCGCCGCGCGCGTAGGACCAGATCACCTGGCGGTTGAACGAGGCCGAGTCGCAGAACGAGTCGTAGATGGTCCCGCTCGGCCCGAAGACGCGCACTTCGGCGGTCAGCCCGCCTTCCGGCTCGGGCCAGGCGCCTTCCACGAAGGTCTCGGTGAAGCCGGTCTCGTCGCTCGTGATCTCGAGCATGCGCGGGCTGCCGGGGATCACTTCGATCGCCCAGCTCTCGGTCGCGCCGTTGCGGGGGTGGGGCGGCCAGCCGCCAGGGCTGAGGATCGTCGTCTCGACCGTCAGGCCGTCGCGCAACACGTTCATGTTGCGCAGGGTGCGCAGCCGCGCCGGGCCGAAGGGGTTGCGGATCTCGACCCACTCGAGGGAGCCGGCGCGGAAGAGCATCTCGTACGCGCGTTCCCGCAGGGTGCCGCCTTCGTCGCGGGCTTGCAGGGACGACCACGCGGAGTCGCCGAGCGCGTCGAGCAGTTCGCGCCGCAGGTCGGGCCCGGTGTCCACGCCGGGCGCGTCGATGCCCATCATGCCCGCGTCTTCTTCCATGTCGGCGTCCATGCCGACGAACGCGTCCATGCGGCCTGCGTCCATCTCGTCGACCATCGAGTCGTCGCCGCAGGCGAGTACGAATACGAAAGAGCCGAGCACCATCCACCGAGAAGCGAAGTCCATCGCGCCAGGGTATCAGCTGCTGGGAGGGGCGCCGAGCAACTCGATGGCGCGGTCCATCTCGTCTTCGGTGGTGTAGGGGGCGGGCCCGAACCGAAGAAAGCTGCGGCGCGCGTCGACGAACACGCCCAGTGCGCGCAGGGATTTCGCGCGCGCGGTGGCGTCCGGCAGACGCAACGAGACGAAGCCACCCCGGCGCTCGGCGTCCGGCACCACGACCTCGAACCCGCGCGCAGCGAACGCGGTGGCCAGGTGTTCGGTCTGGGTCCGGTTGATCCCGCGCAGCACCTCGACGCTCAGCCCGTGTTCGGCGAAGAAGTCGATCACCGCCCGCGCTCGGTAGTGGCTGGTCGGGTCGTAGGTGCTGCCCGCGAACCGGTCGGCTGGCGTGGCGCCGTAGCCAACCCCCATGCGCAGGGTCGCGAGCGAGCCGAAGTCCGCGAACCAGCCGGTGAACACGGGCCGCAAGGTCGTGTCGGCGGGCACGCGCATGAAACACGCGCCTTCGCCCCACTGGGCGTACTTGTAGCCGCCCGACACGACGAACGCGCCCGGGTCGGGGTTCACGAACGGCACGACGTTGAACTGGTGGTAGGCGTCGAGCAGCACTTCGGCGCCGACCGCGTGGGCGGCGTGGCAGGCCGCTTCGAGGTGCGGCACGATGGCCGCGGATTCGAACAGCACGGTCGAGAGCAGGACGGCCGCGGTGTTCTCTCGGACCTCGGCGGCGACCCGCTCACTCAACGTCTCGACCGGCGATGCGTCCACCCAGCTGATCTGCACGCCGGTCTCGAGGAGCCGCGTGAGCTGCCGGGTCATCGAGTGGAACTCACCGCTCGTGCTCACGAGGTGGGGCCGCGCGTCGAGATCGAGCGCGGAGAGGAACCGGTACACCAGCTCGTGGGTGTTGCTGCCGAGCGCGTACTGCGGGGGCGTGCCGCCGAACTGTGCCGCGCATGCCCTTCGCACCGCATCGGCGGCTTCGCTGGCCAGTGCCCACTTGTCGTCCACATGACGCGCCGCGTCGTCGAAACAGCGGAGCACGCCGTCCCGGGCCACATCGGGCCAGGCCTGATGGGAGTGGCCCGTGAGAAGGGTCCGGGTGGGATCCAGGAACCTGCGGTAGTGTGCGCGCAGCGCGTCGGCCGTGGGTTGGGTCGGCATCGGTTGCTTGGTAGCATGCGCCGCTGCAGTTCAGCGCGACAGAACGTTTGTTCGGAGATAGAGGGACACTTATGACTCGGTTGGCTTGTGGTTTGGCGCTCCTCGTGGCGCTCGGATGTGGGGACGACGACTCCAGCACGGAGTTCGACGCTGGCGGCGTGGACGCCAGCGGCGGCGAGGACACCGGCGGCGGCGTGGACGCGGGCGGCGGTGAAGACACCGGCGGCGGCGTGGATGCAGGCGGCGGCGTGGACTCCGGCGGCGGCGTGGACGCCGGTCCGGAAGAAGACGGCGGCACCTTCCTGCGGGACTCCGGCATGCCCTTCGGCGACGCCGGCGAACTCGGCGACCCCGAGTGGGTGCCCATCGATGTCGTGGATCCCGGCGAGTGCGTGTTCGCGGCCTGTGGCGGCGACGTCGTCGGCACGTGGGACGTGACCGGTGGCTGCATCGAAGTCGAGACGCCCTCCGAACTCGATCGCTGCCCGGGCGCGACGATCGAATACCGCGGGCGCGCCCGTGGACGCGTCGTGTTCACGGACACCACGGTCGACCGGGTCGGTCAGTCCGAAGTGGAAGCCGAAGTCTTCGTCCCCGCCATTTGCGCCATGTTCGCAGGCGGGTGCTCCGGCATCGAGGACGCCGTCGCGGGCGCGGGTGCCGAGGCGAGCTGTGTCGAAGATGCGTCCGGCAACTGCGACTGCATCGCCTTCTCCTCGTTCGTCATCGACGACATGGACACCTACACCATCGAAGGCAACGAGATCGTCGGCGCCGGCGGCAAGCGGTTCGAGTACTGCATCGAAGACGGCGGTCCGTTCACGTACCGTGACACCTCCCCGTCGGGAACGCGTGAGCCAGGACAGGTGGAGCTCGGCGCTCGCTGAACTCGAACCCTCCAGCAACGAACGAGAAGGCGCGCCTCGGGGACCGGACTCTGTTTCCGGATCTCGAGGCGCACTCGTATCTGGCACACGCTGCCATCTCGCCTGCGTCTCGCGCCGTGGCCGATCAGGTCGGTGCGCTGCTGCGCGACTATGGACGTGGCGGCATGGGCGGGTTCATGCGCTGGCTTCCCCAGCGCGATCGGTTGAAGTCGAAAGTTGCGGCGCTGATCGGCGCTTCGGCAGAAGAGATTGGGTTCGTGCAGAGCACGACGGCGGGCGTGCACCAAATCGCGCACTCGTTGCCCTGGCGGGCCGGCGACCGGGTGGTGCTCTTCGAAGGCGAGTTCCCCGCGAATGTCACACCGTGGCAGCGGGCGGCGGCCGAGTACGACCTCGAGCTCTGTTTTGTGCCCATCGCCCCGTTCCTGCGTTCGAAGTCCGAAGGCCTCGATGCGTTGCGGCGGGTGCTCCGGCACGGCGCGCGCCTCGTGGCGGTCAGCGCGGTGCAGTTCCAGACGGGCTTGCGTATGCCGCTCGGGGACATCGCCGCGATGTGTCGCGGTGTCGGCGCGGAACTCTTCGTCGATGCGATCCAGCAGCTCGGGGTCGCGCCGCTCTCCGTCGGCGACGGCATCGACTACCTGGCCAGCGGCGGACACAAGTGGCTGATGGGCCTCGAAGGCGCGGGGTTCGTCTACGTCTCGAAGCCGTGCGCCCAGCGGCTGGTGCCGCGCCTGGCGGGTTGGCTATCTCACGAAGACGGTTTGCGGTTTCTGTTCGAAGGGGCCGGCCACCTCCGCACCGACCGGCCGTTCTTGAAGGAGGCCGCGGTCGTCGAACAGGGGGCGCAGAGCAACACCGGTCTGGTCGCGCTCGAAGCTGGATTGGATCTGATCCAGCAGCTCGGGGTGGACGCCATCTTCGATCACGTGCAGCAGTTTCATGACCGGCTCGAGCCCGCGCTGCGGTCTCGAGGGTTCACGTCGGCGCGTGCGTCCGAAACGGACATGCGCAGCGGATCCCTGTGCGTCCGGTCGTCCCGCCAGGACGTCGGCGTGGTGCACGAGCGGCTCGGCGCCGCGGGCATCGTCACCTCGACGCCAGACGGCTGGCTGCGCTTCGCGCCCCACTGGCCGAACAGCCTGGCCGAAGTCGACGCCATCGTCGCCGCGCTCTAGCAGGTTGCTGAAGAACGCCCGCAGGGCGTTCTCGCAGCCTGCCCCTTGCCCCTGCCCTTGCCTTTGCCCTTGCCCGCGGATCAGCGGTCAGATCGCTTGATCAGCGCGACGAGCATC
>JAXMNT010000103.1:0-5462 GCA_034670305.1 Deltaproteobacteria bacterium | reverse complement strand
CGCGATGCTCGTCGCGCTGATCAAGCGATCTGACCGCTGATCCGCGGGCAAGGGCAAAGGCAAGGGCAGGGGCAAGGGGCAGGCTGCGAGAACGCCCTGCGGGCGTTCTTCAGCAACCTGCTAGGCGACGGCGACGATGGGTTCGTCGATGAAGTTCTCGGGGCGCATCAGGGCCTGCATGATCACCGGCTTGGCGACCACGATGCCGTTCACCTCGTCGTCGAGCGCGGCGAGCACCCCAGCGAGCAGACCGAACGCGCGGCCGTAGAGCACGAGGTCCTGCGGGATGTGCACGCCTTCGATCTGAGCGATGACGCTCTGGATCTTCTCGCGCAGATCTTCGACGTCCAGCGTCTTCAGATCCGCGGGGGTGAGCTCGTAGAGCTCCTCGAAGAACTCGCGCAAGATGGGCATCGCGATCTCGACGTCGCGCGCGTTGAGCACGCCCATCTCCACCACAGCCTTGCCGAAGCCTTCGATGTCGCGGCCCATGAACGCGACCGACGCGTGAATGAGCTTCCGCTGAAATCCACGGGGCAGCACCTTCACCTGGCCGAAGTCCAGGATGCACAGCTCTGGGCCGCCGTCGCGGTGGCTGCGCAGGAGCAGATTGCCCGGGTGTGGGTCGGACTGGAACACACCGTCGACGAAGAACATGTGCGCGTAGGCTTCGATGATCTTCTGAATGACCTCGTGCACCACGATGCCGGCTTCTTGGATCTTGGGGTGGTCGGTGACCTTGAACCCTTCGAAGTAGGTCGTGCAGATGACGTAGTGGGTCGTGTACTCGTCGAGCACTTCCGGCACGAAGACCGACGGGACCTCGTCGAGGTTCGCTCGAATCATCCGTGTGTATTCGGCCTCTTGCCGGTAATCGAGCTCGGTCTCGAGGGCCATGTGGACCTCTTCGTAAATCGTCTTGAGCCGGATCTTGGGCACGAAGATGTTGAACAGCGGCACCGCGCATCGAAAGACGAACAGGTCGCATTTGAGTTTCATGCGCACGTCTTCGTACTGAATCTTCAGTGCGACCTGCCGGCCGTCCTTCAGCACCGCGCGGTGCACCTGGCCGAAACTCGCAGCGGCCACAGCGGTCTCGTCGATCTCCGCGAACACATCCTCGGGGCGGGCGCCGAACTCGTAGGTGATGCGCCGCCGGATGACTGGCCAGGGGGTCGGGTCGACTTTGTCTTGCAGCCCCGCGAGCTCTTCGGCCCACTCCTTCGGAACGACGTCGACGCGGGTGGAGATGATCTGCCCCACCTTGATGAGGCCGCCGCGCATGCGCACCGCGAGCTTGTAGAAGCGCTTCGCGTGTTTGCGGTGCACGCGGCTCCACGTCTCCTTGCTCGGCCGTCGCCCGAAGTACTTCCACTTCACCCAGAGGGAGAGGTAGCCGAGGTACATCGGCACCACGGTCAGTGCGATGAGAAAGAAACGCCAGGGGGTGTGCCAGAGCCGCGCCATGTGCGCACGGTGATAGGTCCATTGTCCTCCCCGGTCGAGCCGCGGCACGGGCGGGGCGTTGGCACGGGGCACGGAGTCCATGGTCGGCCCGGTCGAGCTGCCCCTGACCACCGAGCACGGCTGGTGGGGCCGGCGGCTCCCATCCGGCGGTTCCTGCCCGAACGGGGCGTGTCTCTCCTGGCGTTGCGCCGAAACGGCGAATAGATTGCGGCCCGTGCGTAGTCTTTTCCGTTTTGCGCTGGCGATGGCCTTGCTCGTCGCTGCTGGTTCCCTGGGGTCGAACGTGGCGCGTGCGCAGTTCGACGACGAGTTCGACGACGCGTTCGACGAGGAGCCGCCGGCCGCGGAGACGCCCCCGGCGGCCGCGGACGATGGATTCGACGACGACTTCGAGGACGAAGGCCCAAGCGGGGATGACGGCGACGACGGGTTCGGCGACGACGGCTTCGACGACGATGTGGACGATGCCACGGACGAGACCGCGGACGACGACGACGACGACGGCGACGGCGACGAGGCCTACGTGGACCCGCGCGACGATCCCGCCGACGCGCGCCGTCTTCGCATGTTCAACACCTTCGCTGGACCCACCGGCGGCTTCCACCTGGTGGACGCGCTCAACCCACCGGCCGGCACCTTCCGCACCCAACTCGCGATCGAGTTCTTCGCCAAGAACGGTTTCCTTCACGAGGACGACAACCACTCCCGCATCGGCGGCACGCTCTCGCTGACGTACAGCCCGCACGACATGATCGAGATCTACGCGAGCGTGATCAGCTACGCGACGAGCAACACGAGTGAGTTCCCGAACCTGCTCATCGTGCTCGGAGACACCCTGCTCGGCCTCAAGGTCGGCAAGAACATCACCCCGGTGATCTCACTCGGCGGCGACGTGGGTCTGGCGCTTCCGACCGGCAATGGCCTTGGCGTCGCGTTCGACTCGATGGGGATCAACCTGCGTGCGGCCCTCACCGCCGACATGCGCGGACTCGCCAAACCGATCCCCTTCCTCGTGCGGTTCAACCTCGGCTACCGGTTCGACCGGAGCGAGCGGCTCATCGACGACATCGAAGCCGAGCGGTACACCCAGCTCACCGATCCACTCGTCCCCGAAGACGAGACCCGGCACCTGATCAGCCGGGCGGAGCGCAACGGCCTCGGCGTCAACCGCACGGACTTCCTGGACTTCGGTCTCGGCTTCGCGGCGCCCATCGAAGCGGGCGAAGACATTTTCATCGAGCCGATGATCGAATGGCGCCTCGGCGTCCCGGTCAACCGGCAGGGGTACGACTGTCCCTTCATTGCGTCCACGCCCGGCGGCGACGAACCGCGCGACGGAGACGACGACTGCTGGGACCGCACGGGTGCGAGCAGCATTCCCCAGAGCCTGACCCTCGGCGTCCGCGTCCTTCCGCCCGTGAAGGGGCTCGGCGCCTGGCTCGGCTTCGACATCGGACTCACCGGACGCAGCCGAGACAGCGCGGTGCGCGAGCTCAGCCAGACCCCGCCTTGGCGGCTTCTGCTGGCGCTCAGCTACGCCCACGACGCACGCAGCGCGCCGATTCCCGAGCCGGTGATTCGTCACCGCGACGTCGAAGTCGAGGTCCCGGCCGAGCCGGAGCCGCGCGGCCGCGTCATCGGGCGGGTGCTCGAGCACGAAGGCGAGACGCCGGTGCCGAACGCGATCATCGAGTTCCCCGGCCGCGGGCTCACGCGTTTGATGGCGAACGAGCAGGGGCTGTTCACGACCTACCCGTTCGAACCCGGCGCGGTCACGATGGGCCTGACCGGCGACCACATGCACCCTGGCCAGTGCGAAGCGACGATCCCCGAGGACGCCGCGGACGTCGAAGTCGTGTGTCGGCTCCAGCGGCAGCTCGTCGAGATCGAAGACGAGCAGGTCGTGATTCTCGAGCAGATCCAGTTCGCGTTCGACAGCGCAGAGATCCTCGAAGAGAGCTTTGAGCTCATGCAGCAGATTCAGGAAGCGCTGGCGCAGAACCCGATGATCCGTCGGGTGGAGATCCAGGGCCACACCGACGACCGCGGCGCGGACGAATACAACGCGGACCTCTCCCAGCGGCGCGCGGAGTCCGTGCGCAACTGGCTCGTGGAGCATGGCATCGAGGCCGGCCGTTTGAGCGCGCGCGGCTACGGGGAGACCACCCCGCTCGTGCGCGGTGAGACGGACGAGGCGCGCGCCACCAACCGTCGCGTCGAGTTCCGGATCCAGGAACGCACGCCCTGATGGCGGCCCCGTTGGGCAGCGTTCGGCCGGTCGTGCTCGCGGTGGCGCTCGTGGCGAGCGTCGGAGGGCTTGCGCTCGTCTTGGCGCACTGCGCCCGCGACGGCGCACGCGATGCACGCGAGGCGGAGGTGGCCGAAGGCGGCCGTTTGTACACGGCGTACTGCGCGCTCTGTCATGGCGAAGAAGGCGAGGGCTACGCCGCCGACGACGCGAACGCGCTCGCCAACCAAGACTTCTTGGTCTCGGTCACCGACGAGTTCCTCTACGAGAACATCGCGCAAGGCCACCCCGGCACCGCGATGGCCGCGTACGGCAACGAACACAACGGACCGCTCGACCGGGGCGAAGTGCAGCGCATCATCGCGTTCATCCGCACCTGGCAGACCGAACCCTCGGTCGCGTTGCCCGAGGTCACCCCCGGCGACCGCGGCGGCGCAGCGGTCGTCTACGCCCGGCGCTGCGCGTCGTGCCACGGCGTCGAAGGCCAAGGCTCGACCGCGATCAGCTTGAACAACAGCGTCTTCCTCGACACCGCGAGCGATGCCCAGATCACCTACGCGATCCTTCACGGCCGCCGCGGCACCCCGATGCCGGCGTTCGAGGACGAACTCGAAGCCGCACAGATCCGCGACATCGTCGCGCTGATCCGAAGCTGGGCCACCGAAGTGGAAGCCGCGGTCCCTGCGACCCCAGTGCTGCCCGAGAACGTGGTCACGAACCCCGACGGCGAACCGGCGGTGCTCGGCGACCTGCGGGTTGATCGCTACGTGCCGAGTTCGGTGATCAACGAGCAGCTCCAGCAGGGCCGTCGCATGATCCTCCTCGATGCGCGCCCGCCCTCGGACTACGTCCGCTACCACCTGCCAGGTGCGGTCGACTCGCCCTACTACGAGGTGGAGACCGTGATGGAGCGGCTGCCCCGCGACGGCACGCCGATCATCGCGTACTGCGGCTGCCCGCACGCGGCGTCGGGCCGGGTGATGGACTTCCTGAGAGAGAACGGCTTCACGAACACCGCCGTGCTCGATGAAGGCGTCCGCTTCTGGCACGACGAAGGGTTCCCCGTGGTCGAAGGCGCAGAGCCGGGCACGTACGCCGAAGCCGCCGAGTAAACCGCCACAGCGGAACCCAGAAGCCCCGTGCCCGTGCCCGTGCCCGTGCCCGTGCCCGACGACGGTGAACCGAATCCGAAGGAGAGGATGCGCGGCAGCGGCAGCGGCAGCGACAGCTGTAGCTGAGGCTGAGGCTGTCGCTGTCGCTGAGGCTGTCGCTGTCGCTGCTTCTGATTCTGCCCCTGATTCTGATTCTGATTCTGGCTCTGCTTCTGTCTCCTGGTTCTGTCTCCTGGTTCTGATTCTGATTCTGGTTCTGGTTCTGCCGCTGTCGACGCCGACGCCGAATCCGAAGCCGACACCGAAGCCGAGCCCGACGCCGACGCCGAAGCCGACGCCGAAGCCGAAGCCGAAGCCGACGCCGAATCCGAAGCCGAAGCCGAAGCCGCCGCCGACGCCTCCCGCCGCTGGGTTCCTCTGCGACGGAACTCCCCCGCTCCCCCCAACCGAACCAGGAGCCGACGAGCACCGAGCCCCGCGCAGGAGAGTCCCCGCCTCGAGAACGACCGCGGCAGAGACAGCGGCAGAGACAGCGGCAGAGACAGCGGCAGAGACAGCGGCAGAGACAGCGGCAGAGACAGCGGCAGAGACAGCGGCAGAGACAGCGGCAGAGACAGCGGCAGAGACAGCGGCAG
>JAXMNT010000102.1:0-5664 GCA_034670305.1 Deltaproteobacteria bacterium | reverse complement strand
CGATGCTCGTCGCGCTGATCAAGCGATCTGACCGCTGATCCGCGGGCAAGGGCAAAGGCAAGGGCAGGGGCAAGGGGCAGGCTGCGAGAACGCCCTGCGGGCGTTCTTCAGCAACCTGCTAGAGCGCTGGCGTCTCGAGATCGCGCCCGATCCTCGAGATCTCGCGATGGTGTGAGGATCGATCCCCGAAATCCTGAATGGTTTCCGAGCCGCGCACTCGGGACCGTCAAAGTTTTCAGATCTCCGCTGTGCGTGTCACAGGAGCGGAGTAGGGTCCGCCATCACGTGACGGCAGGAGCGCTGTGCTCCCCAAAGCCGGGCGGAGGAGTAGTGAAATGGCGAGAGAAGGACTCAACAAGGTCATCCTGATCGGCAACCTCGGAGCGGATCCAGAGCTTCAGTTCACCCAGGGCGGCACGGCCCGGATGAAGCTTCGATTGGCAACCACCGAGCGGTACATGAGCCGGTCGGGTGAGCGGCAAGAGAAGACGGAGTGGCATCAGCTGATCGTCTGGGGCAAGCGGGCCGAAGGCCTGAACAAGTTCCTCACGAAAGGCATGACCATCTGCGTCGAAGGTTCCATCGAGTACCGGCAGTGGGACGACAAAGAGGGCAACACCCGCTACTCGACCCAGATCCGTGTCGACAACGTGATTCCGCTCGGCGGAGGAAGCGGAAGCGGCGGCGGCGGACGGCGTGACGACTTCAGCGGCGGTGGCGGCGGCGACTTCGGTGGCGGAGGCGGCGGAGGCGGCGGCGGCGGAGGCGGCGGTGGCGGCGGAGGAAAGGGCGGATTCGACGACTTCCCGCCTGACGACTTCGGCGACGACGACATCCCGTTCTGACCGTTCTGACACCTGTACAACGCCGACCCTCGGGTCGGCGTTGTGGTTTCAAGTGTCGGTGATCTCTTGCCGCAAGGCCGTGCGCCGGGAATGGTGGGCGAACGTGACCGTGTTCGTGCAGTGGTGCCTCAGGGAGTCGAAGACCCGCCCGTGCGATGGCGGAAGATGTTGCCCTTGTTGTGGCTGGTCGTCCTCGTCCTGGCGGTTGGTACCTGCGCCAGCATCTGCAGCTACGAGTTCCCGCCCGTCGGCCACAACTGACGCGGAGCCGGTTCGAGTCGGGGAGACGCGATGAGCGCCGCGGAGGACGAGGCGCTCTTGCGTCAGCTGAAGTGGGGCCCGCCTGGCATTCTGATCGACGCCGGAGACCATCCGGTCGAACGGTGGGACGCACCTCCGTTCGGCGCGATACGCGTCCGATGGTCCGCGCTCCGCGAAGTCCGAGTGCGTGAGGGCGTGATGCGCGTCGACTTCGAAGACCGCCGCATACCGCGCACCCATCGTTTCCGCACCCGGCTGCAGCTACCGCGCGCGAAGGTCCGGCGGTTCGAACGGTTCGTGGTGTCGTTCTTCGACGCACTCGAAGAGCACGCGCCCGACTGCACGCGGGTGTTCGAGCCGGCTCCAGTGGACCCCCAACGAATGGTGCTCGACTGGAACGACCAGTTCTTCACGCTCCCCATGCTGGACTCCGACGCGACCATTCGGTGGGCACGAGTGCGCCAGTGCACCCCCGAAGACGAGTGGCCGCAACTCGCGTTCGCGTGGTGGGAGTCGGCGCGCCGCGAACGAGACGGGCGTCCGGCGCGCAAGGAGGGCGAGCGCTTCGCTTTTCTTGGTACGGGGGACCAGCACAAGGAACTGGTCGAGTCGTTCGCGTTCGAGGTCGCGCGCCGGCTGCCCGACGTGTTCGTCGAACGCGGGTGGGTCCTCCGTCCCGACGTGCGCTTTCGACGCGTCGACCACTGGCCGGACACCGAGCAAGGCGAGACCGGATCCGAAGCGCGGGGCTACCGAGACGCGCCTACGCGCGCGGCGGAGGCGGTTTGCGTTGAAACCCTCGGTGGCCTGGGTCACTCCACCCAGTGGATGCGCGGGCTCTTGGAACATTGGGCGGGGGAGAACACCTACACGCTCGCTCCACTCGAGCTGCGTCTCACCGCGTCCACGCTCTTCGCCCGCACGACCCGCGACTCGTTGTACGGCATCGCCCGCGACGCCCTGTGGCGACACGACGAAGAGGATGGCCGGTTCGAGTTCGGTCGCCGGGCCCATCTGCATTGGAATGGCAACGGTGCGGTCGCGGACGCGTTGAAGGCCGATCTCGCCGCGACGCGTGGTGGCTCCGTGAGTCGCGGTGCTGGCCTCCAGAACCGCGGTGCTGGCTCCGGGAAACCCGGTCCGCGCTGATGTCGAAAGTGCGCGCCGACCTGCTGCTGACCGAACGCGGCCTCGCGCCCACCCGCACGCGGGCGCGCGCGCTCATCCTCGCCGGCCGGGTCTTCTCGGGAGAACGCCGGGTGGAGAAGTCGGGCGACCAACTCCAGCCCGACGCGCCGCTCGAGGTGCGCGGCGGAGACCTTCCTTACGTCTCGCGCGGTGGACTCAAACTCGAAGGGGCACTCGATGCGTTCGGGTTCGATCCGACCGGGCTCGTGGCCGCCGACTTCGGTGCGTCGACCGGAGGTTTCACGGACTGTCTGCTGCAACGCGGCGCCGTGAAGGTGTACGCGATCGACGTTGGCTACGGACAGCTGCACGACAAGATGCGCCGGGACGATCGGGTGGTCGTGATGGAGCGAACCAACGCCCGACACCTGACCCGCGAGGACATCCCAGAGCCGATCGATCTCATCGTCATCGACGCGTCGTTCATCGGCCTCGGCAAACTCTTGCCCGCCGCGGCGCTGCTCTTGGCCGAGACCACGGAGAAGGGCCGCGTCGCCAGCGTGGTGGCGATGGTCAAACCCCAGTTCGAGGTCGGCCGCGGCGCCACCAAGGGCGGCGTCGTGCGCGACCCGGAGCTCCGCCTCGGGGCGATCGATGGGGTCTCGCGAGCGGCGACCGAACTCGGGTTCGTCGAGCGGCAACGCGCCGACGCCGCGGTGAAGGGCCCCAAGGGCAACCACGAAGCGTTCCTGCTCCTGGAGCTCGTGGTTCCCCAAGACGAAACCCCATGACCTGAGGCCATGGGGTTTCTGGTGTCGGGAGGACTGGTTCCGACGCGTGGATTCGAACCACGATTCACGGATTCAAAGTCCGATGTCCTACCCTTAGACGACGTCGGATCGATCTGAGGTGGTGGTGCGCGGGGACCGTGCGCCACCGGGTGCCCACTCACGCGGGCGGTGGACCAGATAACACGCCCAAACGGGCCTCGCACCCTCCAGCGCGTGATTTCGAGCGGCTGGTGCGGTCAGGGAGAATCCTGGCCGAGGTGGCACGAATCGCAGTAAAGGGGCGGCCTTTGCCGGGAAGCGCGATATGCTCGCGCCCGCATGACAGGCCGAACGCTCGAAGTCTCCTCCGCCCTCAAGCGGCGCCTGCTGCACCTCCGCGAACTGTGCGGTACGCCGACCCCTCCGGACCTCGATGGCCGAGAGGTCGACGAAGTCCAGCGCGCGCTGAACGGTCTCGTGCTCGGCGACCCGCTGCTGGCGCTCCTCGCCAACGGAGACGAAGCGACCCGAGCCCGAGAGATCCGTCTGCAGAACGTGGTGACGATCACCCGCGAGCTGCACGCCCAGGGCGGACCGCGGGGCTTCGTCGGCATCGGTCGCCGCCGCAATGGCAACGGGCTGATCGGCGCGCCGCTCCTCGGGTTGCAGCTGCACTTCTTCGACGACGACAACGCCGGCCAGGTGATGCCGACCGCGGATTGGCTCGACGAACTCATCGCCCACGAGATCGAATCGCTTCGGGACAACGAAGGGGACGAGAAAGCGCGCGCGTTCAAGAAGGTCACCGATGCCGATCTCGAAGGCTTCGAGCCCCGGATCGTCGTCGACGAGACCCCGAGCCGGCTCGTGACCCATCCCAAGTTCGGACCCGGGGAAGTGATGCGCAGCTTCGACGGCAAGGTCGAAGTTCGGTTCGAGGACGGCACGACCCGCACCCTCCTCGAGCGCTTCGTCCAGCCGGTCGCGTAAGCACCCGCTTCGGAAAAGGATGACCCCGCCGCCCTTTCGGACGACGGGGCACCTCGGTCAGGCGTCTTCGTCGAGCAGCCGCATGCGCGCGTCCAGCCCGATGACGAACCGTGCGCCTTCGCCCGCCATCTTCTCGAGCGCTTCGAGCTTGCGCAGCTCGAGCAGCGCCGGGTGGCTCGTGATGGCCTTGGCCTCTTCGACCTCCATCTCGAGCTGACGCCGCTGCTTCTCGAGCCGCACCTTTTCGTGCTCCCGATCCGCGAGCAGCTCCAGTTGAAGCCGCTCCCGCTGCGCTTCCAATGCCCGCATCCGCGCCGCGCTCTGCGCCACGGCCTCGAGCTCGCGTGCCTCGATGTCCTTGCGCGCCTGGATGAGCTTCGCCTCGGCGCGGCGCTCGGTCTCGAGCACCTGGTTCATGATCTCGCGCAGGTTGCCCGGGAAGACCAAGTCCTTGACGTCGGCGCGCACGATCTCGACGCCGTACACGGTCGCAGCGTCCTTCACCGTCTCCCGCACTGCGTCGGAGATCTCGTTGCGGTCCGAGAGGATCGCGTCGAGCGTGCGGCCGGCGAGGAACCGGCGTGCGGCGAGCTGCACGTCCTCGTAGATGCGGGACGCGTAGTCTTCGACGGCGTGCTGAGCGGCCACCGCGTCGGTGACCTTGAAGTACACGAGCAGGGACACCCGGATCGCGACCTTGTCGCGCGTCAGGATCTCCTGACCCTTGATGGTCAGCGAACGCTCGCGCATGTCGACGAGTGCGATCGTACGGTCGACGCTGTCGAAGAAGCCGGTGCGCTTCGGGTACTTGCCCGGCTCGAGCACGCGCTTGAACACGCCGTCCTCGTACAGGAGGCCGACGAATGCGTTGGGGATGAGGAAGTGCGTCATGAAATTTCTCTGGTGAGAGGTGTGCGCAATCGGGGGATGTGGACAGAGCGCGGATCGATCTCGGATCCACGCGAAGAGGTCGGAGCGTCGACGTCAAAAGCCGACGTGCAGGACGATTTGCATGGGGAACGAGCGAACCTGATCTCTTGGAAGGAGAGGCTCGCCCCATGTCGCTGCATCTTCTGGAGACGCTCCATAGGCCGTGGATTCTGAGGGCACCGCAGGTGCACCTCTCGGACCACGGAGGACCGAAGGAGAGGGAAGAGAGGCAACGACGCACAAGGCGTCGCTGCCTCTCTCGATGGACTGCGCGAGCTCCGATGCCGCCACCGAAGGAGCAAGCCCGAGGGACCGAACGGTCGGTCCACGGTCATGAGGTCAGCCACCCCACGCCGGCACGCCAGGAAGGAATCGAACCTTCGGACAGACGGGTTTGGAGCCCATCCCGCTCATGAATCCAGAGCTCTGGCGTATGGTGGAAGCGACAGGAATCGAACCTGCTCAAGGCCGGGTAAGAACCGACAACCCTCCATAGGGCGACGCCTCCAAGGACGAATGGGAACTGGTGGAAACGACAGGAATCGAACCTGCTCAAGACCGGGTAAAAGCCGGCAACCCTCCATAGGGCGACGTCTCCTTCTTCTGGGCACTACGGGCCTGGCTCGCTTCGCGAGACTGGCGGCCCTAAGTCGCGCCCCGGAGCACCTGCACGTGCTCGCCGCCCGATCAACTGGGGTACTGAAGAAGCACTTGAAACGACTGGCGGCTGCGCGCGTCCA
>JAXMNT010000101.1:0-7041 GCA_034670305.1 Deltaproteobacteria bacterium | reverse complement strand
TCGCGATGCTCGTCGCGCTGATCAAGCGATCTGACCGCTGATCCGCGGGCAAGGGCAAAGGCAAGGGCAGGGGCAAGGGGCAGGCTGCGAGAACGCCCTGCGGGCGTTCTTCAGCAACCTGCTAGGGCTCCGGGTCCGGACGCAGGGTCGCCCCAACTGCATCGCCCACGAACAGGGTCCAGCGCGACGCTTCGCCCGGTTCGACCTCGGTCTCGAACGGCACCAGCCACACGTCGTGTCCCATCACACCCGGCGGCGCGGCGGCGGCGATCACCCCGTCGCCGGATTCGATGCGGATGTCCTTCCAGTCGATGGCGTCGGCCTCTGCCCCGGTGAGCGTGAACCCGACCGTCGTGAACCCGTCTGCACACCCGACGACGACCGGCCCTTCCGCCAGCACCGCGACCGTGTCTTGCCACGCTTTGGACAGCGCGGACTTCTCGACCAATTCGAACTCGACCGGCCCGGTGCTGTCCCGCCGAGACGCGGCGTCTTTCGGCACGAGCGCGGCATCCTCGAGCGACGCGTGGCACGCGAGCACCGAGGCGAACGTGTGACGCCCGTACAGGGTCGAGGCACCTTCGTAGTGCTGCTTCTCGTACTCCGGTTCGGTCGTGAAGTACCCCGCGTAGTCGCCCGCGTAGGAGAGCACCGACACCGTGCGGTCCCCGCCGCGCACCTTGGCCAGGTGGCGTTCGAGCTGCGCGGCGAACATCGCGGTCGCTTCGCCCGGCACCGTGGCGAAGGTGTGCGTGCCGACGTCGACCTGGTGCAGGCGGTGGTATGGCGAGAGCTTGCAGAGGCCGCCGAGAAGCCGAAGCACCCGCACCCGCACCTTCGGCCACTGCGGTTTGCCTTTGTCGCGCCGGCGCTGCCGGAAGCCCTCCTGGAAGACGCGCCATCCCCAGCGGGCCGGTGCCCAGCGTGCGTCTTCCGCGCCGCCCATCGTGACCCAGCCTGCGGCGAACTTGCCGGGCGGTGTCCACAGCGCGGTGCGCACCGAGAGGGCGTCGTCGCTTGCCCGTTCTCGCGCGTGTCCCACGGCGTCTTCGATCGCACGCGCGACGGCGCTTCCCACCGCGTTGCGGAGTGCCGGTCCCTGGATGTCCTCGCGTGGGTCGTCGCGGGTCGGCGGGTCGCGGAGCAGCGCATACGCCGCATCGGGCAGTGGCGACGCGTCGCCTGCACCGGAGAGACCCACCGCGACGCCACCCCCGGGTGCGAAGGCCAGCTTGGTTTCGTCGACCGCGACGCCGGGCCAGTCCCGTTCGAAGGTCCGGGGGAACACCCCCATGGAGGTGGCGTGGCACGCGAACGTGGCGACCGCGCCGAGGACGAGGTCGGGCTGCGCTTTTGGGAAAGCCGCCACCACCGTGACCCGTGGGTCGACCGCCCGCTCGCGGTCTTCGAGCCCCGCCGGCGCGTCGGCGCCCGGCCAGCCGGCCTCGTGCCAATGGGCGCTGTCGGCGTGCGCTTGAAAGGCCTCGAGGCTTCGATTGGTGCTCGCGCGCCAGCACGCCGCGGTCCCCACACCGACGACGGCGGGCTCCGCTTTGGACTTGGCCAAGGTCACCGCGGCCACGATGGCGTGCACGTAGCGCATGGCCTGGTCCTTCGAGAACCCGCCCGACGCGAGCGCGTGGGCGAACGAATCGTAGAAGGGGTTGCCATAGAACCGGCCGGGTGCGGTGTGGGTGTGGGTGCCGGCCAGAATCAGCCGCTCCTCTCCGATGCCGTCGAGCCGCGCGCCGGCTTCGTGCAGCACCCAGGTGCTCGCGGACATCATGTCGACCACGCAGAACGCCACCTGCTGCCCGGCCTTCGAGAGGTAGAGCGCGCGCGCCATGAGCGGCGGCGCGGCCGGGTCCACGGTGCCTTTCGAGGCCATCGGTCCGTATCCGGCCATCGCAAATGCGTCGTCGGCGGTGTCGACGGCGACGGTCGCGTACCCAGCGCGCATCGAGCCGCCCGATGCCAAGTCGTCTCTGGTCTCGCCCATGCCGCTCCCCACGTTGTCTGCATCGTCGACCCGGAACCGGGGCGGGCACAAGGGGGAATGCTCTGGATGCGCGGCACACCGCGTGTGGTCCGCGCTGGTCAGTTCGCGCGGAATGCGCCACAACCACTGCATGAAGAGCCTGCCTCCCGCGACGGATCTCATCGGCGAGTTGGTCGCGATTCCGTCCGTCAGTTCGCCCGACGTACGTTTCGACCAGAGCAACCGGGGCGTGATCGATCGACTCGCCGAGTGGGCCGAACACCTCAGGTTTCGATGCGAGATCCAGCCGCTGCCGCAGGACCCGAACAAAGCGAACCTGATCGCGACGCTGGGCGATGGGCCGGGCGGCCTCGTGCTCAGCGGCCACACGGACACGGTGCCCTTCGACGAAGCGAGCTGGAGCACCGACCCGTTCGAACTCGTGGCAAAAGGTGAGCGCCTCTACGGGCTCGGCTCGGCCGACATGAAAGGGTTCTTCGGCGCCGCGTTGCACGCGGCGTCCCGGTTCGATCCCAAGACCTTGAAAGAACCCATCGTGCTGGTGGCCACCGCGGACGAAGAGAGCACCATGCTGGGCGCGCGCGTGCTGGTGGAAACCAAGCGGCCGACGGCGACCCGCGCCATCGTCGGGGAGCCGACCGGGCTCGCGCCCGTGCGTATGCACAAGGGCATCTTGATCGAGTCGCTCCGCATCGACGGACGCAGCGGGCACTCGAGCGACCCATCGCTCGGTCACAGCGCGCTCGAAGCGATGCACTCGGTCATCGCGGAGCTGCTCGCGCTGCGCGGGGAGCTCCAGGCCGCGCACAGCAACGACGCGTTCAAGGTGCCGGTCCCGACGATGAACCTCGGCCGCATCGAAGGCGGGGACAGCCCGAACCGGATCTGTGCGAGCTGTTCGCTCACGTTCGACCTGCGCCCGCTCCCAAGCATGCCGCTTGAAGCCACTCGCAAGTCGGTCCGCGACCGCATCGACGCGTTGCTCGCCGACACGCCGTTCGTGGTGCACTGGGATGCGCTGATGCACGGCGTGCCGCCCTTCGAGACGCCTGCGGACGCCGAGCTCGTGAAGGCGGCCGAGGCGCTCAGTGGTCAGGCGAGCCGCGCGGTGATGTTCTGCACCGAAGGCCCGTACCTCGCGGAGCTCGGCATGGAGACGATCATCTGCGGTGCGGGCAGCATCGATGTCGCGCACCAACCGGACGAGTACACCGACGTCCCCGGCGTGGAAGCCGCGACGGAACTCTACGCCCAGCTCATCCACCGCTTCTGCGTGGCCCAGCCATGAGCCGCGCCAAGAAGAAGACGGGTTCGGCCCCTGCGCCGATCGACGGCCACACCGATCGGTTCATCGATTGGTTCCGCCAGTCGGCGCCCTACATCCGCGCCCACCGCGGACGCACGGTGGTCATCGTGTTCGGTGGCGAGGTCATGCGATCGGCCGGTCTGCCGGAGCTCGTCACCGATGTGGCGCTCCTGCACGGGCTCGGCATGCGCCTCGTGCTCGTCGCCGGCTCCCGCCCGCAGATCGAACGCCGCCTCGCGGACCGGGGCGCGGAATCGCGCTACCAGGACGGAGTGCGCATCACCGACAAGGTGGCGCTCGCGGCCGCGATGGAGGCCGCCGGTACGAACCGCGTGGAGCTCGAGCGGCTGCTCACCATGGGCTTGCCGGGCAGCCCCATGGCGGGTGCTCGGGTGCGGGTCGCGTGCGGCAACTTCGTGACCGCGCGACCGCTCGGGGTCCTCGATGGCGTCGACCACGGCTACTCGGGGCGGGTGCGGCGCATCGACGCCGAAGCGATCGAACGCCGCCTCGACGAAGACTCGATCGTGATCTTGACGCCGCTCGGGTACTCGGTGACCGGCGACTGCTTCAACCTCGCGAGCCCTGCGCTCGCGGCGCAGACCGCCATCGCGCTCGGTGCCGACAAACTCGTTTGCCTCACCGAAGGCAAAGGCGTGCTGAACGGGCGGGGCGGGCTGCACACCGAGCTCAGCCCCGAAGAAGCCAGCGCCATCCTGCGATCCAAGCGGCGCCTCGCACCCGACGTGCGGCAGCACCTCGCCGCCGCGGTGGACGCGGTGAGCGCGGGCGTGCGGCGTGCACATCTCCTCAGCCGCCGCGCGGAAGGCGCGCTGCTTCGAGAGCTGTACACCCGCGACGGCATCGGCACGCTCGTGACCTCGGAACTCTACGAAGGCGTGCGACCGGCGCGGAGCGAAGACGTGCCGACGCTGCTGCAGATCCTCGAGCCGCTCGAGTCGCAAGGTCTGCTCGTACACCGGCCGCGCGAAGTCCTCGAAGAAGACATCGACCGGTTCACCGTCGTCGAACGCGACGGCCTCATCATGGGCTGCGCCGCGCTCTACGCGTTCAAGGGCGACGGGATGGGCGAGCTCGCGTGTCTCGGCGTCACCCCGATGCACCAGCAAGCCGGCCGCGGAGAGGTCCTGCTGCACGCCATCGAACGCCGTGCGCGAGAAGAAGGCCTGAAGGAACTCTTCGTCCTCACGACCCAAGGCACCCACTGGTTCGTGGAACGCGGCTTCTCCCCGATGGCGCCCAAACGATTGCCGAAGGGCCGCAAACCCTACGACCGCAAACGAAAGTCCAAGGTGCTCGTCAAGCCGCTTTAGCAGCCCGGCAGAGTCAGCGGCGGGTGAAGAGCCAGGCGAGCCAGGCGATGCCGAGGAGTTGGCCGAGGTTGCGGCTTTCGCGCTTCGAGGGCGCGTCGCTCATGGCGTGGTTGGTCTTGCCCCAGCGGCTGGTGCCGAAGGTGTTGCGCAGGCGCTGGGCGGTGAACTCGTCGGCGCCGCTGACCAAGAGCGCCGGCTGGCCGCTGCGGCGCACTGCACGAATGGTGGCGCGCTCGACCTGCCGTCGCTGCACGACGTCCCGCATGTCGGCGAGCAGGGAGGGTGGGCAGTGTCCGCGCACCACGATGCACTGACCGTCGCGGACGCTGAGGCAGAAGGTCTCGTTGGCGCGCGAGAGCACCACCCAGACGAGCGCGCAGACCGCAGCGAGACCGAGGACGAGGAACGGCACGTCGTGATTCTACGATCGACCGGTGCACGGTGCCCCCTGCTTCTCAGAGCGGCGGGCCTCCTCGATGCATCCTCGGTGCAAACGCAAACCGGGTGTTGTTCACTGCCCGCTGCGGATCGTCGGGCCTGCAACTTCGGACCCCTTCCCGAGGGTGCGAGGGTGCGTGTGCTAGCAGCGCTTCCAGTCGAACACCGGGCGGTCCGGCTCGCCGTACTTGGTGAGCGCGCCGCTCGGTCCGACAGCGTTCGGGCGCTGAAAGATCCAGTTCTGCCAGGCACTGAGGCGGGCGAAGATCTTGGACTCGACCGTCTCGGGTCCGGGAAAACGGAGGCTCGCCTCCATGCCGGTCAGCGCATCGGGCGACATACACGCGCGTTCTTCGATCGCGATGCGCACGTCGTCGTCCCAGTCGATGTCGTCGGCCGCCACGGTGACGATGCCGAGCTTCGACGCGTCCGCCGCGCCGAGCGGGTCGCTCTCGGCCAAGGCCGCCTCGAGCTGATCCGGCTCGCCGTAGAAGTGGACCTGCAGACGGCTGAGGCCGGTGCCCACGTTCAGGTGACCGCGGTTGGCCACGCCGAGCTGGACCTGCACCTTCTCGTCGTCGTCCTCGAGCATGTACGAACGGTCCGAGGCGAGCGCGAGTTCGAAGAGCGACCCAGCGAAGCAGCTGCCTTCGTCGATGATCGCGAAGAAGCTCCGCGAGGTCGTGTCGATGCGGCGCAGCACGCGCGCCTGGAGCCGCAGGATCTCGTTCGCGAGCCAGTGTTCGCGGTGCTCGAAGAGTGCCGCGTCGGTCGCGAGGATCGGCGCGAGCGTGCCGCGGGTGTGAAAGAGGATGAGACCGATGTCTTGGTGGTTGGTCCGCAGGCGGAGGATCGCGTCGTCGAGTTCGCGGAACGCGCGCAGCGACCACTGGTCGGCGCCGGCGCCCTGGATCGCCTCGGCGGTGGTGGGGCCCGCGTCCTTGGGACCGTTCAGGGTCAGCTTGGCGACGCGCCCGTCCGAGTCGATCTCCACCTGAACGTGTTTGTAGGCGAAGCCGGTCTCGGTGGCCTCGGGCACGACCGGGTCGAGCGTGATGCCGGGCCCGCACTTGCGCGGCTGCACGAGCGCTTTGGCCCGCGCGTCGACGGCTTCGGTGAACTTGGAGCGCGGGGCGATCGCGTCGATCAGGTTCCAGTCGACGGCGCGTTTGCCGCGGATGCCTTCGCTCGTCGTGCAGAAGATGTCCGCGCGGTCCCGGCGGACCTTACGTTTGTCGACGAGCCGGGTCAGACCACCGGTGCCAGGGAGCACCGCGAGCAAGGGAACCTCGGGCAGACTCACCGCGCTCGAGCCATCGTCGACCAGCAAGATGTCGTCGCATGCGAGCGCGAGCTCGTAGCCGCCGCCCGCGCAGGTGCCTTCGAGTGCAGCGAGGCTCTTGAGACCGCTGTGGGCGGAGGCGTCCTCCAGGTAGAGCCGGGTCTCGTTGGTGAACTTGCAGAAGTTCACCTTGAACGCGTGGGTCGACGTCGAGAGCATGGGGATGTTCGCGCCCGCGCAGAAGACTCGGTCGACGTCGCTTCGGAACACGACGCAGCCCACTTCGGGGTGTTCGAACCGCAGTCTCTGGATCGCGTCCGCGAGCTCGATGTCCACACCCAGGTCGTAGCTGTTGAGCTTGAGGTCGTAGCCTTCGCGCAGGCCGCCATCGCGCTGCACGTCCATCGTCAGATGAGCGACCTCACCATGAATTTCGAGCTTCCAGTGGCGGTACCGGTCGGGGTGCGTATCGAACGAGACTTCCATCCGCGGAGGGTACGTCGTGCACCGCCCCGCGCTGGATCCCCACGTGTGAAAACGCAAAGCGAAGCCACCAGGTGGCGGGAGTGCATCGACCGCGCGCAGCCGCCAAGTGTCCTCAAGCGCTCCTTCCGCGTCGCCACCTCAGGCGGCGAGCACGTCGATGTGCTCTGGACGCCGAATTAGGGCCGCCAGTCCCGCG
>JAXMNT010000100.1:0-9285 GCA_034670305.1 Deltaproteobacteria bacterium | reverse complement strand
AGAAATATCGAACGGGCTCTCGCCCACCTCGAGCAGGTCGTCGCGATGCTCGTCGCGCTGATCAAGCGATCTGACCGCTGATCCGCGGGCAAGGGCAAAGGCAAGGGCAGGGGCAAGGGGCAGGCTGTGGCACTGGCGAAGATGGGGCCTGGGCCCTAGGCATGGGCGCAATGCATGCTTCGCCGTTTGTGATCTCCGCTCCTGCACCCCACCTCTTCACGGTCGCGCTCTTGTCTGCGATGGCCGGCACCAGCACCGCGGGCTGTGGCGCTTCGACGCCGTGCGACACCGCTTCGTCGGCTCAGTCCTCTGGCGCGAGCACGCCCGTGACCCACGGCGAAGTGGCCGACGACCCGGCTGCGCTTCCCGGCGACGGCACGCCCACAAACAGCACCGCGCCCTCGCGGTTCGATGCGCGGCTTTCGCTCTACGAGTACCCGTTCGAGGTCCACGTGCGCGCGTTCGAGGCGCAGGGCCAGGCGCTCGAGATGGCCTACATGGATCTGCACCCCGAGGGCGACGCCAACGGGCGCACGGTGCTGCTTCTGCACGGCAAGAACTTCAGCGGCGCGTACTGGGCGCCGGTCGCGCGCTCGCTCGCGGCGCAAGGATTCCGGGTGGTGATGCCGGACCAGATCGGGTTCGGCAAGTCGTCGAAGCCGGTGGACTTCCAGTACAGCTTCGCGGCCCTCGCGGCGCACACCCGCGCGCTGATCGAGCAGCTCGGCATCGAGCGCGTCGCGGTGGTCGGCCACTCCATGGGCGGCATGCTGGCGACGCGCTACGCGCTTCTCTACGGCGCCCACGTCCAGCAGCTGGTGTTGATGAACCCGATCGGGCTCGAAGACTGGGCCGCGCTCGGCGTGCCGTACCGGTCGATCGACGCGCAGGTCGAAGCGGACCTCGGCGCAACCGCAGACGGCGTGCGCGCCTACATGCGCGCGAGCTACTACGATGGCGCCTGGACCGACGCGTACGAAGAGGTCGCCGCGATCCAGATCGGCTGGACGACGAGCCCCGATCGCGAGGTGCTCGCGCGCGTCTCGGCCCGGACCTACGACATGATCTTCACCCAGCCGGTCGTGCACGAGTTTCCGCGCCTCGCGGTGCCGACCCTGCTCGTCATCGGGACCCGCGACCGCACCGCGCTCGGCAAGGACCGCGTCGACGAGACCTTGCGGGCGCAGCTCGGCCAGTACCAGCAACTCGGCCGAGACGCGCAGTCGGCGATCGAAGGCGCGGAGCTCGTCGAGTTCGAAGGCATCGGACACCTTCCGCAGGTCGAAGCGTTCGACCGCACCATGACGAGCCTGCACGCGTTCCTCGCCGCCGACTGAAGGCGACTGGGCGCGACCGCGAAACGTGCTGCGACCCGGCCTTTGAGCACGGAGGCTGAGGCTCGAGGCTGGTAGCCTCGCGACAGCATGCGCACGAAGACCAAGAGCGGATCCCGATGGGTCTCGGACCACGACGCGGCGTGCCTCGACCAAAACTTCGGGTCGCGCCCCATGCGGACGAATGCCCTTAGGGGACTTCGTGTTGGAACGAGGGCAAGGGCAAGGACTCGCAAGGGCAGGGGCGAGGGCGGCGACGGCCTGGGGAAGCCATGGTGAGCGATCCTCCGTCCCCGCACGACCTGGTGCTCGACGCCGCGCGGGCGATCGTCCGTGAGCAGGGGCGGCCGGCGCTCTCGTTCCGCCAGGTCGCGAAGCGCGCGGGCGTCAGCCCCGGGACGGTGCAGTACTACTTCTCGACCCTCGAGCAGCTCGTCGACGCGCTGACCGACCCCTGGCACGACGGGCTGGACACGATCGTGGCGGAGACGATCGCCGCGCTCCCCACCACCGACGACCGTGAGGAGCTGCTGCTCGAAGCGTGCCTGAGGATCTTCCGCCTGGGGCGCGCGAACCGTGAGCTGGTGCGCACGCGGCGCCTCGACACCCTCGAGCGAGGTGGCCTCTTCGGCCGGCGGCAGGACCGCGCGATGCAGCTGCTCGACGGCGCGATGCCGATGCTCGCGAAGTCGCTCGGCGGCGACCCCGCGCGGTGGCGCTTGCTCGCCTGGGCGATCGAGTGCGTGCTGACGGGTTTCATGGTGGAGGCCCGGCACGAAGATTCGATCGACGAGGCCACGGTCGAGGACTTCCTGCGCGAGGCGATCCGCGGCCTGGGTCACTCCGTGATCGATCGCCCCTGAACGGGCTGCTGAACGTCGTGCGGCGTCCATACAGCGTATGAAGGTCTCGCTGGAACGGCCGCGCGCCGCCACTACCGTGCGCGGCCATGACGACCAACCGACACCGCATGCGCCACGGCGCGATCACTTCCCCGAAACAACGCTGGCTTCTCGCGCTCGGCCTGAGCCTCGCCGTGCTGAGCGGCTGCCAGGCCTCGGACGCGTGCCCGGAGCCGAGCACGACCGACGGCCGGACGGTCTGCGACGGCCGGCTCTGCGACCCTGGCTTCCACTGCGTGGTCGTCGATGGCGAAACCGGTGGCTCGGTGGGGGTCTGCGAGACGGGATGCACCCAGCGCTCGGAGTGCGCGGCGGGTCTCGTCTGCGAGCGCGGCGGTGGCGGGCTCGCCGGGGTGTGCCGCGCGCCCGCCCCCGCCTGTCCCGGCGGCGCAGAGGTGGACGCCGGGGTGTTCGACGCCGCCGGCGAGGACGGTTCGCCGGGCTGCGCGTGCGATGCGACCCCGGACTGCGAGGCCGGATGCGACTGCGACGACGACTGTCCGGCGTGCCACTGCGACGCGACGCCGTCGTGCGACGCGACCGAGGGCTCCCCCTGCGACTGCGACACCGACTGCCGACCCGACACCTGCGCATGCGACACCTCGTCGGCGTGCGACGACACCGAGGGCTCGTCCTGCCGCTGCGACACCGACTGCCGACCCGACACCTGCGAGTGCGATGGCGGCCTCCGGTGCACGCCCGGTTGCAGTTGCGACCCACAGTGCGCGGAGTGCGCATGCGACACCGATGGGGCGTGCTCCGAGGGCTGCGCGTGCGACCGGGACTGCGCGTCCGACTGCGACTGCGACACGGACGCCAGCTGCTCGCCCGGATGCGCGTGCGACGCCGACTGCCTGTGCACGAACACGTGCGACTACGCCGGCGATGGCGAGTGCGACGATGGTGGCCCCGGGGCCGACTACGAGGTGTGCGCGCTGGGCACCGACTGCACCGACTGCGGTCCGCGCGCGTGTGGATGCGGCGAACTCGAGTGCGGGACCGGTCCCTGCGGAGAGTCGTGTGGGCGCTGCGCGGGCGAGGACGTCTGCAACGCCGGCCGATGCGAAGCCGTCGAGCCGACCTGCGAATGCGACCGACGCCCCGCGCCCTACTGCGACGTCGGCTGCGAGTGCGATCTCGACTGCCCCTTCCACGCGTGCGAGTCGTCGACGCTCGAGGTCGGGGATGAATGTGGACCGGGGGGCGAACTCTGTTGTCAGGAGGGTCTGCGGTGCAGCTGCACCTTCGCGGAATGCACCCCCAACTGCCGCGCGCTCGAGTACTCGAGCTGTCGCTTCACCGTGGACTGCTTCGAGGGGCTGCGTTGCGTCGACGGGTTCTGCGAAAGCGGTGAGGGCTGACGGCGATGCGCAGGTCAGCCGCAGTCCGTGTTTTGCCGCGACCTCCAGCGCAGCAGGAAGCGTCCGTCTGGCTGGCTCCTCTGCGTTGCGCTCGTCCCCTTCCCGCCACAGGGACGAATCGGATCGGGCATGGGTCCTGTTCAGTACAGTCCTGGGTTCTGGTTCGCGGCGAGTAGATCTGCCAAAAGGATTCTGGAAGTGACCTACCGTCCCGACCTCGGACCTTGCGACGAGCTGCTCGGCACGAGTGCGCTGAGCGTGGGCTGGCTCGACGTCGGGCATGACTTCTCGGTTGGTCCGGTGGCTGGCGATGCGTTCGTGACGCTCGTCCGCCACCTGAGCAACGCATGGCAGCCGTTCGCGACGGCGGGCATGCACCGGTGTCCCTTCTGCCGATTCACCGGAGGTCCTGGGTCGCTGCACCTGGATGGCCACACGGTGGCGCTCGGCAATACTTTGCTCCTGGTGCCAGCAAAGGACGCCCTCTACGTCGCGCCTTCACTCATCGCCCACTACATCGACGCGCACGGCTACCGGCCACCCGACGCGTTCATGCACGCCGTCGTGGCGATGCCCGAGATGCGATCGATCGCGTACCTGAAAGAACTCCGCCGCCACGGCGTGACCGCGCGGGGGTGAGTCGAGTCCTCGGTGGAACGGGCGCGGCGTGGAAGAAGCGCAGACGAGCCGCATCGCGTAGAGTTGGGCATGCGGACCGCGCGCTTCGTTCTTCTCTTCGTCCCGTTGTTCGGCTGCGAGACCGCGGTGGAATGCGCGGACGTCTGTGGTGCCCCCAACGTGTGCGTGGACGGGTTGTGTGTCGCTCCGGAAGTGGACGGGGGCGGCGTCGATGCTGGCTCACGCGATGCCGGCTCACGCGATGCGGGCGGGCGCGACGCTCCAGAGACTGACGGTGGCCAGCGCGACGCCGCGACCAGCGTCGACGTCGGCCCCGACACCAGCGTCGCGGACAGCGGCCCGCCCGATGCCGGTCCAGTGTGCGACGACTCCGTCTTCCCGCCTGGACTGCGGCACATCGCGCGCGCGTACACAGAGCTCGGTCCCATGCGCGCGTTCGGAGAGTCGACGCACGGCGCGCGGCTGGTCGAGTTCGGCGAAGGTCAATTCGTCACGTTCGCCTTTCGCACCCCCGACACGCCCTTTCGCCGCCGTCTCGTCTTCGTCGACCCACCGACCAGCCACAACATGCCGGACATCGACAACCTCGTGACCCTGACCTTGAGCCCGTGTCCCGGCGACTTCGGCGTGACCGGTCGGTGCCGGCTCGAGAACTGGAACGGTACCGTGCGCATCAGCACCCTGCCCGGGGACGTGGGGGACGAGAACTACTGCGTCTTGGAGGCCGGCCGCGACTACTTCATGAACTTCGTGTCCACCGCGGCACCGTACGAGCGCGCCCCCACCTGCAGCGACGCCGAGCCCTACGACTCAAGACGCTGCGCCATGTTCTTCAGCGAGGCCGTGCTCGGATCTTAGTCCGGGCACCGGGTCCCTCGACCCAACGTCGCGTGGTACATCCGCTGGACGGATTCGATGGCATCGCTCGAGGAGACAGTCGTGTGTGCCCGCTGCGGGGGAGCGTCCACCGTCCGGCACACCCACCGCGGCGGCAGTCCGGCCTACTCGCGGAGCAGCCGATGTGAAGACTGCGGAGACCACGTGGAGATGGATGCCCCCGACTTGCCTCGCGACCTACGCGCACGCTTCCTCGAACGCGACGGGACGTGGGAACTCACCGCTGCAGCAGACTTGCCGTCCACCGTGGTTCGACGGATCGCCAGCGCGCTGGGTCTGAAGCTCGGAGAGGCGCTGGCCCGGGCCAAGACCGGAGTGCTGTTCCAAGGCACCCAGGAAGAAGTCGCCGAACTCCTCTCGACCCTCGACTGCCAGAGCTTGGTGCTTCGAAGGGCCGGCTGAGCTGCCATAGCCGCGTGCTCACGTCCGCAATGTGAGGACTGTCTGTTTTACGGCACCAGGTTCCCCGCCCGCCTGTTTCAGCCGCGATCCAGCCACCGCAGTAATCTGCGCCCGCTCCCACACGAGAAGCCCGAAGGGCATGAACGGTCCAAGCTTTAGGAGCCGCAGTAGCCACCCTCACATGTATCTGTCGGAGCGCCTGCGGGACAGTTGATGAATGAACCGCAGCTGTAGGTGCAGAACGTGCCCAGTCCGGCCTCGGTTTCGCACCTACCCCCCGTCGGACATGCACTCTCCGAACAATCAACACCAAGGGCGCGAACCGCTTCGCAAGTCACGTTGACCTCATCGATTCCGCAATAAGAACCCAGGTTTCCACTCGCCGAGGTTCGGTCTTCGAGCACGACCCTGAAACCCTGCGGACAGGCTCCTCCGGGAACGGGGAGTAGACAGTAGGAGCCGTGGGGCGCCGCGGCGAAGTTCATCGGCACGCAAAAATGGTCTGCGACGCACTCGCTGTCCGCAACGCATGCCCCGCACCGCGGAGTCATGGTTCGCTCGGTCTCTGTGCACTCGTTCGTCGCTGGGTTGCAGCTGAAGTCTCCGCACGCGGTCTCCTCGGTCTCAATCGTGCACTCCACGCATACGCCCGACGCACCACTCATGTCGCAGACGCCCGCGCCGTCCTCGGTGCACTGGTCGCTGTCATCGCACGGCACACACGTGTTGGTGCCGGTGTCGCACTTGCCCGCGTCCGCGTCCGTACAGTCCGCGTCCCCAGCGCACGCGACGCACGTCCCGTCCGCCGCGCCGCTGTCGCCGCAGACAGGTGCATCGGGATACTCAGAACAATCCGCAGGACCCGTACAGGGGCCGCAGACTCCACCGGCTCCACACACCGGCGCCGTCTCATCGCAGTGCGAATCATCCAAACACGCGACGCAGGTGTCCGCGTCCGTGTCGCAGTGGGGCGTGGCGCCCATGCAGGCGCCGCCGCACGCCATCGGCGCGTCCGTGCCCGCATCCACTTCGCCGGTGTCCGGGCCGGCGTCGTTCATGCCGGTGTCGGTTTCCGAGACGCAGCGATCCCCGACCAGCATGAAGCCGGTGCGGCAGATGCACATGCCGTCGACTTCCATCGCTTCGGGATCGCATTCGAGATCGGTACAGCCGATGGCCAAAACGCTGGCCAAACCAAGACAGACAATTGCGCGCATGCTCATTCCCCTAGAAGTGATGCTCGAGTTGCGCGATCTCACCGTGCCGGCCCAACGGACCGTCAGAAGTTGCAGTACCGGGGGGACTCGCCCGTGTTGCAGGTCGAGGAGATGCAGTCGTCATCGCTGTTGCAGCGCATGGTGCAGCGGTTCGTCTCACCAGAAACGTTGCGGCAGAGGCCGTCGCCGAGGCCAGCGCCGCACGTGTCGTCGCTGTCGCCCGGGGTGGCACAGGACGTCGTGCTGTAGTCGGCGAGCGCTGGGCACGTGGATGCTCGAAGAGTGCAAACGTCCACCGTTTCTCCCGACAAGCTCGTGACCTCAGTGCTCCGGAAGTAGGGGGGGACGCCGGGACAGCTTCCAGCAGGTGCCCCGACGGGCGCGTCCGCGTCTTCACGCCAGAGGCAGAAGTTTCCGATCGATGTCTCAGGAGTATCGAGATCCATGTAAGTCATCGGGACGCAGACCCGCCCCGGGCTGCATTGGCGGTCGCTCACGCACTCGCCACATAGGCCGGTCATCTCTGCTGGGGTCTCGGTGCAGGTCATGGCTGTGACATCGCAGACGTTGTCTCCACACGCGGTCTCATCGTCAGCATTGCACTCCACACACAGCCCGCTCTCGCCGCTCATGTCGCACACGCCGGCGCCGTCCTCGGTGCACTGGTCGCTGTCGTCGCACGGCACGCAGGTGTTCGTAGCCGTGTCGCATTTGCCTGCGTCCGCGTTGGCGCAGTCGGAGTCGCCGGCGCAACCGACGCACGTGCCGTCCACCGCGCCGCTGTCGCCGCAGACGGGCGTGTCGGGGTAGGCCGAGCAGTCGGTCGGGCCGGTGCAGGGGCCGCAGACTCCGCCCGTTCCGCAGACCGGCGCGCTCTCGTCGCAATGGGTGTTGTCGAGGCACGCGACGCAGGTGTCGGTGTCGCAGTGCGGGGTGCCGCCCATGCAGGCCCCGCCGCACGCCATGGGGGCGTCGGTGCCGGCGTCGTCCGTCTCGCCGGTGTCGGGACCCGAGTCGGACATGCCGGTGTCGGGTGCCACGTCCGGGACGCAGGCGTCGCCTTCGACGTGGAAGCCTGGGTCGCACTCCAAGCTGGTGCAGCCGGCGAGAACGCCAAGAATCGAAATCAAGCCAATCGTACGCATCGCCATCCCCTTAGAAGTGGTGCTCAAGCTGGAGTGTAGAGGGTCCGAGGCCGACGCGCGTCCCCTCCCCTGCAGGTTCGTCGTCGCTGCCCACGGACAGCCAGAGCCAGAGGCCGACGCCGATCAGTGCGACCGTAGCGATGCCCCAGCCGAGGCCGAGGCCGAGGCCGAGTTGGGTGTCGCGGCAGCCGTCCGTCACTTCTTCTTCGCAGCCGGCCAACGCGACGATGGTGCCGACTTCGGCGACTGCGGAGGCGAGGCCGAGGGCCGTCATGGCGATGCCTAGGCCGGGGCCTCGGCGTTCTCCTCCGCCGCCGGGCGTCTCTGCTTCTTCGTCTTCGCCGGGGACGAGCTGGAAGCGGACGGCCATGTCTTCTTGCACGTCGATGGTGCGGGTCTGGGAGATGTAGCCGGCTTGGCTGATGGTGACTCGGTGCTCGCCGTTCGAGAGGTTGAGCTCTCGGGGGAGGACGCCGGCGGGGACTCCGTCGACGCTGATGGCGGCGCCGACGGGCGTGCCTCCGACGTTCAACAGGCTGCTGGTTTCGCCTCTGAGCTCGGCGACGACGACGGCGACGGCGCGGCGGGCCGTGTCTTCGATGTCGCCTTCGCCGATGCGTTCGCGCGCGTCGACCAGCGCCCCGCGCACGTCGTAGGCGGCGACGACCAAGTCGTACGGGGTGTCGGTGTGGGCGCGGGAGTAGACGGCGACGCGCACGGCGTAGTCGAAGTCGTGGGAACGGAGCGCTTGGCCGAGGCAGGGGCCGGCGTCTTCGGCTTCGGCGCACTGGGCGATGGCGGCGTTGAGCTCGTCGTGGCTGGTGGAGGGGGTGAAGCCGAGCGAGGTGAACGCTTCGACGACGGCCTGCACCGCAACCTCGGCGGAGCCGGAGAGCGCTTCGTTGTTGGTGGTGGCTTCCGGGAGCACGGCGACCTGCTGGGCGACCGCGGTCGAAGTCAGCGCGCTTGAAAGCACGACGATACAGACGGCGAGCTGAGCCAACCGGTAGCCAGACCGCCGAACGACGACCTTGGCCAAACGCGCGCCAACGGGCTCTGTCCCACCGGAAAGCGGCGCGGTCTTTTCGAAGAGCACTCGGAGCATCAGAAGCGGCCTCTCCAGCGAAGCGACGCGCCGCCTTGTTCGGTGCCGACCTCGAGGGTGCCCGAGGGGTCGCGTCCAAAGAGATAAACGAGCGGGACGGTCAGAAAGGGGACGGCGGCCATGCCGAGCAACATCGCGCGTCCGCCGCCTTGGCCGCGGTCGACGCACTGTTGAGGGGTGTCGGCGATGTTGTCGCAGCCGCCTTCGAGCGTGACCGCCGCAACCACTGCGCCCGCGAGTGCGCCGACGCCGAGTGCGCCGCTGACCCAGCCCCACCACGGCA
>JAXMNT010000099.1:0-10778 GCA_034670305.1 Deltaproteobacteria bacterium | reverse complement strand
CATCGGCAACCACACGCTGCTAGACGGTCTCATTTGGACCACAGGCTGAACGGTCTGCCGATGTCGGCTCCATCACCTAAATAACCCGAACGCGCACATACAAGGCTGCTGAAGAACGCCCGCAGGGTGTTCTCGCAGCCTGCCCCTTGCCCCTGCCCTTGCCTTTGCCCTTGCCCGCGGATCAGCGGTCAGATCGCCGCGTAGCACCGACCGATGCCCGGCGGCTTCGTCCGCTGGGCATCGGGCTCCGATTCGCGGCCTCGCCGTCGCGAAACACACGGCGTCCACGACGCGGGCAAGGGCACGGGCAAGGGCAACGGCAAGGGAGCAGGTCGCTTTTCAGCGACCTGCTAGTCGAGGATCTCGAAACGCAGCTGGCGCGGCTCGCCATCGCGCAAGTAGTCGACGACGATCGCGCTCGCGACCCGCAGCTCGTTCCAGGTCTGAAGCGCTTGTTCCGGGCGTTCGATCGGTCGCGCGTTGACCGCGACCACCGTGTCGCCCGGTTTCAGATCGAGTGAGGTGAAGCGCACGTCCTCCGGGTAGAGACGCGTGATCCGAAAGCCGACGAACTGCCCATCTTGGAGGTCGGGTTCGGTTCCGACCCCGCCAAGAAACGCACCGAACCCGGCGTCGAGCACGGGAAGCAGCTCCGCGCGCGCGATGGTGCCCTGGGTGGTCGGCGAGGCGTAGACCGCCGCCGCGGGTTCTGCGGCCGGTTCAGCCCGCACCTCTTCACGAGGTTCCGGGGTCGAGGCACACCCTACCAAACCGAGCACACCGAGCACCGACATCAGGACGAACAAACGCATGCTTCTTCCAAACCACGCGTGCCCCAGCCGCGTCAACTTTGCGGGGCGTGGTTGCGGGGGAGCCCGCTAGCCCGCGCCGCCGATCTGCAGGAGTCGAATGCCGACCTCCCCGTCGACGTCGACGAGCTCTCCTTCGGCGATGCGCTTCTCGCCGGCGCGGAGCACCACCCGTTCGCCGACCGCGCGACCCGCAGCCAGCACTTCGCCCGGTTGCAGCTTCGATACCTCTTCGAGTGTCATCACGAACCGGGCGATCTCGATGGTGAGTTCGATGGGCGCGTCGCCGACCGATTCGAGCGTCTTGTCATCCATGGGTGCCTTTTCCTGTTCTGGGGTGGTGCGGTCCGCGACCACTCGAGCGCGTCCGGTGGGGAGCGCCGTTGCGGGCTCCGAGCCGGTGACTTCGAAACCGTCCGCGTGTCGTCGGCACCACCAAAGGGTGCGCTCGGCGCCGACGGCCCGGAGGCGGTGCCCTGAACGCTCCGGCCACGACTCGTCGAAGAGCACGATGTCGCCGCGGCCGAGGCCCGCGATCGTGTCCGGCGTCAGCGCGACCCGTCCGGCTTCGAGCGTGAACATCAGCTCGATCGACCGGGCCGTTCGTGAACTCTCTGGGCCGATCGGCTGGGGGGGCAACGCGATGTGGTCGGGCACCCAAAGACGCACCACGCCGCGGCTGCCCTCGCCCAGTCCCAGGTGGGCGCTCCACACCGACGACCCCTGGTCCCCAAGCGCATGCCGCGCGGCGGCCAATCCGGTGACGACCGTGCCCACCCGCCAGACGGACTGCGTTTCGGAGAGGAGGCGCGCGACACCCCACGCGAGCACGCCGCGCTCGACCTCTCGCAGGGCCGTCTGACTCGCTGCAGCGCCGGTTCCGTCGCCACCGAGCAGGCGATCGAGCATCACCGCCGCGAGCCGCGGTTCGAACTCGAGGGCGAGCCGTGCGCCCGGGCGTGCGCCGCACAGGACCACCAGCACCGCGGGCTCGACGATGGCGTGTTCGAGTTCGTCCGGCGCGCAATGATGGAGCGCGGGATCATGCAGGGAGACCTTCACGCCGAAGAGCGACTCGAGCGGCTCACGCCAAACGTGCGCGAGACCTGGCGGGAGTGCGCGCGCGCAGCGCTGGAGTGCGCTTCGGTCTCCCTGCGACACGCGCGGCAAACGATCGAATGGGTAGGGCCGAGGCATCGCGGCCCGAGAGCTTGCCGGGGTGCGCTGCTGGCTTCAAGTCCGAGCGGTACGCGATGAGTTCGAACTCCCCAACGGCCGCACCCTCCGACACCGGCGCTGTGCCGCACGCCCCCGGCCTCCGCCGCTACCTCCGCGCGAGCCGCTGGTTCGTCGGGTACACGATCGGCGTCATTCTCTGGGGCGCGTTCGTGCGCGCGAGCCTCTCGGGCGACGGCTGCGGCGATCACTGGCCGCTCTGCAACGGCGAGGTCGTGCCCGTCGATCCTTCGATCGAGACGATGATCGAACTCACCCACCGGGTGACGAGTGGCTTCGCGTGGATCTTCGCGCTCGTCTTCGTGGTCTGGTCGCGGCGAGTGTTCCCCAAGGCACACCGCGCACGGCTCGGAGCCACGCTCGGCCTCGTGTTCATGTCCACCGAAGCGCTCGTCGGCGCAGGCCTCGTGATCTTCAAGATGGTCGCGGACAACCCGGAGACCGGACGCGGCTACTGGTCGGCGACCCATCTGCTGAACACGTTCGTGCTCCTGTGGGCATTGACCGCCCACGTCTGGTGGGCGAGCGGTCGCACCACCCTGTGGCCTCGGGGTCGTTCCGGGGCCGCGATCAAACTCGTGCTCGTGCTGCTCTTGTTGCTCAGCGTGACCGGGGCGATCGCCGCGCTCGGCAACACGCTCTTCCCGGTCGACACGATCGCGGAGGGCATCGCGCAGGATCTCGATCCGTCGTCGCATCTGTTCCTTCGACTTCGCGTGTTCCACCCGATCCTCGCGGTGGGCGCGGGCGCCGTGACGATGGTGTTCGCCACGTTCGTCGCCTCACGTCACCGGCTCCGGCTGGGCCACGCGGTGGCCGGCCTCGTCGTCCTGCAGCTGGGGCTCGGGCTGCTCAACCTGACGCTGCATGCGCCGACGTGGTTGCAGCTCGTGCATCTGCTCCTCGCCGATGTGCTCTGGATCGGTGTGGTCTGGCTCGGCGGACAGGTGGCCGAAGCCGAGGCCGAACCACCACCGGTTTCGGCGCTCTAGTCACTCGACGAAGACGTCGGCTGGGATCTGGCGGTTCGACATCTCGCGGCGA
Organism: Deltaproteobacteria bacterium; assembly: GCA_034670305.1. GTDB lineage: Bacteria > Myxococcota_A > Polyangia > Polyangiales > Houyiibacteriaceae > JAXMNT01. Next base: position 7,689 of record JAXMNT010000099.1, on the reverse strand, counting down.
AGCGCATTGGCCAACCCCTCGAGCCCGGCGGTGCGTCCGTCCTCGCCCACGAGCGATGTGCGGACGCGGCCGCCTTCCATCGAGAGGCGCACCTCGACCCCCTCGTAGCCTCGGCCGAGTCGCAATCGGACCTCTCGCTGGCCTGCGGATGTACCCACCCGCATCGAGGTCAGCACGCGTTCGGCGAGCGCGGCGACCTCGGCGTGATGAACCCCAGATCCGGTCGCCGCCGGGCCCGGCGCGCTGCCCAGCGGCGGAAGCAATTGCGCGAGGGTGGCTGGGAGGAGCCCGCCGATGCCTTCGACCGCGGGTTCGGCCGGCGCCGGGAGGATCGAGCGGGTCTTGCGTGGTTCCGCTTCGAGCGTGGGCGGTCGGGTGGTCGGGAGCCCCGATTCGGGAAGTCGTTGACCCATGTGGGCCCCGCGACCTTTCTCCCGCAGCAGCACCTCCGAGAACCGAGACGCGAGTTGTGGGATGCGGCCGCGGCGTGGGCCCTTTCGGAGACCGTCTGAGGAAGAAGCGCGCCCAGCGTCGGTGGGCGATCGGGGGCGATCGGTGCGATCGGGGGTGCGGTCCGTGGGGGGAAAGGCAGTTCGTTTGAGGTCGACCATGCCGTCTTTGTCGCAGCGGCCCTGGTCGGGTTGCGCCGAGGCTCTGTTTGTCACGTTCGCCGCGTTGAATCTGATATGGTCCCGCCGTGGCCGAGAGCTACGTTGGCAAGGAAGTCGCTGGGCAGTTTCGTATTGTCCAACGTATCGGGTCAGGCGGAATGGGCGCGGTCTACAAGGCCGAACAGCCCGACATGAACCGGTTCGTCGCGATCAAGATCCTCCACCCGAGGTTCCTGTCGCGCAGTGACTTGGTCTCCCGCTTCCGCCGCGAAGCGCGGGCGATGAGCCATCTCTCGCACCCCAACACAGCCCGGGTGTTCCTGTACGGACAGCTCGAGGACGGCGCCTGTTACTTCGTGATGGAGTACCTGGCCGGCAAGAACCTCGCCCAGGTGGTTCGAGCCCAAGGGCCGATGCCCCAGGAGCGCGCGGTCGCCATCATGAATCAGGTCTGTGGCGCGCTCGACGAAGCGCATCAGGCCGGCATCATTCACCGCGACCTCAAGCCCGAGAACATCTTCCTCACCATCCAGGGCGGCATCGAAGACTTCCCCAAGGTGCTCGACTTCGGTCTCGCCAAGGTGACCGAGAAGCAGATGAAGCCGGGCAGCATGATCCTCACCCGCGAGGGCATGGTCTTCGGCACGCCGGAGTTCATGAGCCCCGAGCAAGCGCGCGGCAAAACGCTCGATGCCCGCTCGGACATCTACTCACTCGGCATCATCATGTACGAGCTGCTCACCGGGAAGTTGCCGTTCGATGCGCGCCAGCCGATCGAATACATCCAGCTGCACGTCAACGCGCAGCCGATCCCGCTCAACGAGCGGGTGCCAGGGCTCGAGTTTCCCGAGCAGCTCGGCCGCGTGATCATGAAGGCGCTCGCGAAAGAACCCGAGGACCGGTACAGCACCGCCGCCGAGTTCGCCGAGGCACTCAAACTCTCGCTGACGGATGCGCCCGAGCCGGAAGCCGATTTCATGGCCGATCCCGCGCCCGCGGCCGAACCGGCCCGTGAACAACCCCGGGCGCCCGCGATGGATCCGGCCCCAGCCCCAACGCCTCCCGCGTCGAAGCTGCCCTGGATCGTGCTCTCGGCCGGGGTTCTGCTCGCGCTCGGCGGGGCGATCGCCCTGTTCATCGCGCTGACGAAGTAGGCGCCGTCCTCGAGACCCGCCCAACTGCCGGTTCCGGGGGTTTTCTACGGTGTTCGTTGACCGATCGGCGACCTGACCCCACACCGAGCGGGCCCTGCACGTTCTCGGAGCGAAGTCGGCTCGGAGGTCTTGAGAACGGCCTCGGGATCTGCCATACGCAGGCCGGGCCGAGGGCCCATTGGAGAGCGCGCGTGAGCATCGAGACGACACAACCCTGGCAAAGCGACTCTGCCCGACCCCTTTCGGCGGTCCTCCGCGACATCGTCTCGCTGGCGAAACCCCGCATCACGCTGATGGTCGTGCTCACCGCCGCGGGCGGCATGTGGCTCGCGCCTCAGAGCCTCGACGCGTGGACCGCGATGCTCATGCTGGTGACCACCGCCACGGTCGTCGCGTCAGCCAACGCGCTCAACTGCTGGCTGGAGCGCGACTCCGATCGGCTCATGGCCCGGACCCGCACCCGTCCCCTTCCAGACCGCCGACTCGCGCCCAACATCGCCCTCTGGTTCGGCGTCTCGCTCGGCTTGATCTCTGTGCCGGTGCTGACGTTCTTCGTGAACCCGCTGACCGGTCTGCTCGGCGCGATCGCACTCATCAGCTACGTCGCGGTCTACACGCCGATGAAGCGCATCAGCTCCGTCTCGCTCCTCGTCGGTGCGGTGCCGGGCGCGCTTCCGCCGCTGATGGGCTGGACCGCCGCGACCAACTCGCTCGACGCCCCTGGGCTCGTGCTCTTCGCGATCCTCTTCTTGTGGCAGGTGCCACACTTCATCGCGATCGCGATCTACCGTCAGAACGAGTACGAGAAGGCCGGCCTCATCACGCTCCCGACGAGCCACGGACTCCCGGCGGCCAAGCGGCAGGCGGTGTTCTACACGGGCGCGCTGCTCATCAGCTCGGTGCTGCTCTTCGTCTTCCGCACCGCTGGCATGTTCTACCTGGGCACCGCGCTCCTGCTCGGCGGCGTCATGCTCGTGATGGCCATTCGCGGGCTTCGTGAAGACGCGGGACCCAAGTGGGCGCGCAAGCTCTTCGTGACCTCGCTCATCTACCTGACGGGTCTGTTCTTCGCGTTCCCGATCGACGCCGCGCTCGGCTGAGTGCGTCCGTCCGTGCGCATCGCGATCCCGTCCCGCAAACACGCCGTTCGCGCGCTCGTTGTGCTGATCGGGATCGGTGCCTTGGGGTGCGACACCCGCGCGCCCTTGCCGACGCTGACGCAGGTCGAGTCGTTCGAGCTCGTCTCCGATCAGGGCGAACCGTTCGGGACCGCGCAGCTGAGTGGCAAGGTGTGGGTCGCGAACTTCGTCTTCACCACGTGCCCGAGCGTCTGTCCGCTTTTGACGACGCACATGGCGAACCTGCGCGCCGGTCTGGAGGACACTGAGGTTCAGTTCGTGTCGTTCAGCGTCGACCCGGCGACCGACACACCCGAGGTTCTGCGCGCCTATCGGACGCGCATGGACGCGCGCGGGGAGGGCTGGACTTTCCTCACCGGCGAGCACGAGGCGGTTCGGCAGGCGATCGAAGGTCAGATGCGCGTGATGATGGGCGAACGCGCCGGCGGCGACATCCCGCATTCGATGCACTTCATCCTGATCGACCGCACCGGCCACATTCGCGGCTTCTACAACTCGTCCAACCGCGAAGAACTCGCGCGGCTCACGGCCGACGCCCGCCGTCTCGAAGACGAGTAGGCGACAGAGGCGGCCCGGAGCCCATCAACGGCGATTCGACCCGCGGCTGAGCCGCAGCGTCTGCTACGAGGTGCAGTAGCCGCGGGGGGCGCGGCGGATCTCTCGGAGCTTGGTTCGAGCTTCACGCACATGCGAGCTGCGCGGGAAACCCGCGATGAGCGCTTCCCACGCACCGCGCGCGTCGGTGCACGCGTGGAGCCGGTAGAAGGCGTCGCCCATATCGAACAAAGTTCGGTCGACGACGTCGCCCTGGCGGTGGTCGCGAATGACGCGGCGGAACTCGCCGACCGCGCTCGCGGGTCGTCCCTCTTCCAAGTACGACTTGCCGATGAAGTAGAGCGCATCGTCGGCGCGATCGTCGGTGCCGTAGCGGGTGACGTACTCGCGGAAGAGTGCTCGGGCCCGGCTGTGCTGCCCATCGGCGAACGCGCGCTCCGCGGCGGCGTAGTGTTGGGGTCGCTCCGACGGGATCTCGCTCTCCTCGAGCTGCATGTCCACGCCGGCCTTGCGGGCGAACTGCTTGATCTTCGAATCGAAGCTGGCCTGTTGTTCGGCGAGCGCCCGCTGCGTGCTCTGCAGCTCGTTCTGAACTTCCGCGATCTGGCCTTCGAGCACCTGGAGCTGCTCGCGCAGGCTGGTGACCTCGGTGCCCAGGTCGGCGCTGTTGCGGGTGACCACCTGGGTCGCCTGCTCGAGCACGGTTTCGAGCTCGCGCACCTTGGTCTGGGCGCTGCTGAGGGCTTCGGTCATCTGGCGGCGTTCCGCCTCCATGCCGCTCTCGAGCGACGCCAAGCGTCGCTCACGATCCCGGCCCGCTTCCTCGAGCGCCTTGCCGGAGCTGCTCGAGAAACATGCGATGCCGCAGACCGCGAGACTCAACAAGAGGGCCGGCCCCAACGGGCGACACATGGCACTGGCTCGCATGACGCCCCTTCCGTTCACTGTTCGGTGAACGTGACCTTGCGATCGTTTCGGTAGCTGGCTTCGTCCGTGCCGGACGACATCTCTTCGCCGACCGACGAAGCGCTCACGGCACCTCGATCCACACCCAGCGACACCATGTACTGCATGACGGCCCGGGCGCGGCGGTCGCCGAGCGCGAGGTTGTACTCTTCGGTGCCGCGCGGATCGGTGTAGCCGGTCACGTGGACCCGCGAGATGTTCCGCTGCTGAATGCAGCGCGCGTTGGACGCGACTCCGTCGCGGGTGCTCGAGTCGAGGTCGTCGCTGTCGAAGCCGAAGTAGACGGTGCTGAGGGTGCAGCCGGTCGGGCCCGTGTCCGTGATCGGGTCGGGCATCTCGGTGGTCTGCGTGGCGACACAACGGTTGCCATCGCATTCCTGGCCGTCCGGGCAGTCGCCGTTGCCGTTGCAGTACCCTTCGATCGGATCGCACCGCCCGCTGTTGCAGCGCTGGCCCGAAGGACAGTGGCTGTCGTCCCGGCACTGCTGACACTGATCGTTCACACAGTACTCGTTCTCGTGACAGTCCTCGTCGTCTTCACATGCGGGGTAGTCCGGTCCGCAGCCCACGGTCAGGGCGAGGGCCGCCACCAGCAGGCCCATCAGCGCGCTCCACTTCCGTCCGTACTCGCTCGTGCTGAGATCCATCGTTCGTCGTTTCCGTTCTGAAGGGGGCAAACCCCGAGTTCTTGCAGGCGCGATGCGAACCGCGTCGTTGCTTCCGCAACGGACCTCCCATCGGGAGGATCTTCCCCGCGGGCACCCGCTGGTGCCCTTCGCCCATCGCGCTACCGTTCTGGCACAGATATGTCAACGGTCGAGCAGGTTGGCGTGATGGCTCGGGCGGCCTGCCCCCACTCGTTACAAAGCTCACGGAAGAGGCTGGGCCGCCTTGCGGGGCCTACCTTTCACCCCCTACGCTGCCTGTGGGTCCGGGTCGCTCGTGCGGCCGACCTGCGCTTTCCCTTTGCCCCTGGACATCCGATGAACTGGCTCCGAATTGCCCTCGTAACGATGCTCGCCCTCGGCGGCGTGGCGTGTGGGGACGACGACTCCAGCATGCCCGAAGTCGACTCGGGCGTGGACGACACCGGAACCCCCATCATGCGCTGCGGTGGCGGCGACGATCCGGACGGCGACTTCATCTCCACGATGGACGAAGGGGGTGGGGACGTAGACGGCGACGGCACGCCGAACTCCATGGACGCCGACTCGGACGGCGACGGGATCTCGGACGCAGACGAAGCGGGCGACATGAACTGTCTCTCCGCGCCCGTGGACACGGATGGCGACGGCACCCCGGACTTCCTCGACCGCGACTCGAATGGCGACGGAGTGCTCGACGCGGATCAGCGCGACATCGACACGGACGGCGACGGCCGCATGGACGCCCACGACGACGACGTCGACGGCGACGGCATCCCGAACATCGAGGAGCTCGGTCCGGACGGCCGACCGGTCGACACCGACATGGACGGGACGCCGGATGTGTTCGACCTCGACTCGGACGGCGACTCGATCTCCGACGCCCACGAGGGCCGGCTCGATCCCGACGAAGACGGCATCCCCAACTTCCGAGACCTCGACTCCGACGACGACGGGATCGACGACGCGATCGAAGCCGGCGACGGCGACATCAACACCGCGCCGGTCACCTGCATGGAAGAGATCAACCCGGTCACGGGAGAGCTCGCGAGCGACGGTCTTCCGGACTACGCGGACTCCGACTCCGACAACGACGGCGCGTCGGACAGCGACGAGGTCCGCTACGGCACCGATCTCTGCGGCACCGACACCGACATGGACGGCTTCAACGATCTGGTGGAGATCGCGCGCGAGCAGGTGAACTGTCCCGACGGTGAGACCGGCGAAGGGTGCGGCTGCGCGGTCATGGCGACGTGCGGCATCCCGGACGAAGACTTCTTCGTGGTGCTCCCGTACAACGCGGAGCCGGTCCAGCGCGACCTCGACTTCTCGACCGACATCCGCGTCGCGGACGTCTTCTTCATCACCGACACCACCGGCTCGATGGGTGCGGAGCTCGCGCTCGTGAAGTCGAGCGTGTCGACGCCCGGCACCGGCCTCATCAGCCGCATCGGGGAGACCATTCCGGACGCCTGGTTCGGCGGTGGACAGCACGACGACTACCCGTTCAACAGCTACGGCGGCGGGGCGGACGAGCCGTTCATTCTCGCCATCGGCATGACGCCGCCCGAGCGCGCCTCGGAAGTGCAGACCCGCTTCGATGCGATGGACCGCCACGGCGGCGGCGACGGCCCCGAGTCCAGCACCGAAGCCCTCTACCAGCTGATGACCGGCGAAGGCGGCATGTGGATGTCCGGCGGGTCGTCCTACAACATGCGCCGCTACGTGGGCGACTGCCTCGACACCGGCTACGGCGCGGCGTGCTTCCGGGAAGGTGCGTTGCCGATCATCGTGCACTTCACCGACTACTGCTCGCACAACGGCCCGCCCGGATCGCTGTGCTCGGACTACACGTCGATCACGCCCCTGCCCGCCACGTGGGGCGAGGCGATGGCGGCGATGAACCGGCGCGGCGCGAAGTACGTCGGCATCAACACCACCCCGACGGACTGCGCGACCATCGTCGGGCCACACTCGAGTTCGCCCTGCTTCTTCATGAAGCAGACCGCCGAAGAGACCGGCAGCGTCGATCTCGACGGCAACCCGCTCGTCTACACGCTGCCCGATGGCGGTGGCAGCTCCGCGGCGTTCATCGACCAGGTGGTCGAGGCCGTGAACACGGTCGCCACCCGCGTGCCGCTCGATGTCGACACCGCGCTCCGGGACGACACCTCCGACGAGGTCGATGCCACCCGCTTCATCGTGCGGCGTCAGCCCGCCTGCCGCGCCGTGCCGCCGACCGATCCCTGCTGGTTCGCGCCGGCCGAGATCCCGCACGACCGCGCGATCGCGGCCATCGACGAGTCGACCTTCTTCGGCGCGGTGCCGGGCACTTCGGTGAAGTTCCGCATCACTTTCCGGAACAACTTCTACGAAGGCGACCGCGTCTCGCGCGTGTTCATCGCTTTCATCCAGGTCCGCGGCAGCGGCGCCGCGGTCCTCGACGAACGCCAAGTGTTCATCGTCGTACCGGCCAACCCGGGCGGGCCTATTATCTAGCAGGTCGCTGAAAAGCGACCTGCTCCCTTGCCGTTGCCCTTGCCCGTGCCCTTGCCCGCGTCGTGGACGCCGTGTGTTTCGCGACGGCGAGGCGCGAATCGGAGCGCGATGCCCAGCGGAC
>JAXMNT010000098.1:0-11217 GCA_034670305.1 Deltaproteobacteria bacterium | reverse complement strand
CGGAGAGACCGGCACCGGCGGAGAGACCGGCACCGGCGGAGAGACCGGCACCGGCGGAGAGACCGGCACCGGCGGAGAGACCGGCACCGGCGGAGAGACCGGCACCGGCGGAGAGACCGGCACCGGCACCGGCGTCGGTGCACAACCGTCCGGTCCGCACCTGATGAAGTCGCTGCTCTCCGTCGAGACCCAGCCCGCGGACGCGATCGTGATTCTGCGCCAGGGCACCCGCGAGATCGCTCGGGGAGGTTCTCCCTTCGCGGAGACGCTCGACGAAGGCGAGTACGAGATCTCGGTCGAACACCCGGACTTCCGCACCGTCACCCGGCCCATGCGCATCCGGGCGGGCAAGGTCTACGTGGCCATCCTCGAGATGAGCCAGGGCGAGTTCCTCGGGTACGTCCGGGTCGTCACCGACCCGCCGGGCGCCGACGTCTACATCGACGACCGCGAACTCGGAGCCGTCGGTCAGACGCCGTTCTCGAATGTCATCGCGATTGGAGAACACCACATCTGGGTCGAGCGGCCCGGCTACGTCACCCAAGAGCGCGACGTCGAAGTGTCGATTGGCGAAGACGTCTCCCAGCAACTCGAACTCGAACGGGTGACCTTCGGACGCATTCGGGTGGTGGGCAACACCCCCGGCGCCATGGTGCGCGTCGACGGCGCAGAGGTCGGCGAGATCCCGTACGACGGCGAAGTCCCGGCCGGCACCCACCGCATCACCGTCGAACGCGACGGAATGAAAGACTGGGAAGAGGTCGTCGACGTGCAGCGGGGACAGCTCACCCCGATCCGGGTCCGCTTGCGTCCCGCCGTCTCGCGCGGCGGCGCCTGGGCCACGGCCATCCTCAGCGCGGCCGTCCTCGGCGGCGGGCTCGCGATGGGCTTGCTCGCCAACAACCTGCAGGACGAGCTGCAACTCGACCGCGACGCCGGGGTCCTCGCCAACGACGACCCGCGTTTCCTGCGCGCGAAGATCTACACCATCGCCGCCAACGGCGCGTTCGGCCTCGGTGCCCTGATGGGTTTCCTCTCGGTGTACTACTTCCTCCGAGACGGCTTGCCAGACTCGGAGGGCACGACGCTCGAGCCGCGCGACTGGACCTTGCGACCCCACGTGGACCTTCGGCAGCGCGCCGCGGGCGCCTCCCTGGATTGGACTTTCTGAGATGCGCCGCTTCACGCTGCTCCTCTTCTTCGCGTTCGCGCTCTCCGCGTGCCGCCTCGCGCCCTTCGACGACATCGAAGCCAGCGCACCCATCGTCTCGCTCGATCCGCCGAGCGGGTACCCCATCGGTCAGTTCGGACTGACGCTCACTTCGTACGTGGGTGAGAGCGACGGGGTGCCGATCTCGCGGCTCTTGGCCGGCGCCGGACCCGGTTCCCCCCACATCGTGACGGACATCTGGACCGGCGCCGAGCTCGGATCGCTCGCGCCGAAGTTCAACGGATGCGACGACATCGCCACCGACGATCCGGACTGTCCGCCCGGCACCGGCGGCGACCTCGCGGCGTTGCCTCAGTGGCGCGGCACCCGCGACTGCGTGGTCACCAGCGTGGTCCGTCCCGGACTCGGCGTGACCGAAGACGAGGGTCAGCTGCGCGTCAACTGCGAGTTCATGCCCGCGGCGGTCGAGACCTTCACGCCGATCCCCGAAGTCGGCTTCGGCACCTCGCTCGCGGCCTTGCCTGCCGACAACGCCGTCGGCGTCCTGCTGGTCGGCGCGCCCGGCGAAGGCGGCGGCCGGATCTACCGCATCCGCCAGGACAACGCGATGCCGGTGGCCCTCCCTGGCCCGGATGGCGCAGGCATCGGCGCTTCCGCCGCATTCGGATCGAAGATCGTCGCGCACGCGATTCCGGCGCTCGCCGGACTCGACAGCGACGCAGTGATCGTCGCCGCCGCCGCACCGGGCCTCTCTCGAGTGGTGGTGTTCGGACTCGGTCAGGTCGCCGGTGAGACCCAGACCGTGACCCTCGGTTGCATCGACGGCGTCGACATTCGCGCGCCGCGTGAGTTCATCGAAGAGGGTTCGGGACTCGCGCTCGGCGACACCGACGGCGACGGACAACCCGAGGTGTTCATCGGCGACATGCCCAACGAGCGGGTGCTGCGGGTTCAGATCTCGGATCTGGTCGGCGGGATCGGCTGCACCACCGTGGGCGCGAGCGACGACCCGCCTTCGCAAGCGCTTGCGTGCCCGAGCGTCGACGGAGTCGGCTGCCTCGGTTTCGGCGCTTCGATGGCGATCGGCGACTTCGATGGCGACGGCGACGGAGACCTGTTGGTGGGCGCCCCGAGAAGCAGCGCGGGCGGCGCGGCCGGCGGCGCCGCATTCGTCTTGCCGGGCGGCGCGTCCGGTCCGGACGCCAGCGCGGCGGTCGCGCTCTTCCACGCCGACATGGCCGCCGACGACTTGCTTGGCGGCGAAGTCACCACCGTACGCACCGGCCTCGGGGGCATGGAGCGCGACGAACCGGTCCTGGCCGCGACCGGCAAAGGCACGACCTACCTCTTTCTGTGCACGGGCCTCGAAGGCGACCGGGTCATGGGCACCAACCGGTGCCTCTGAGCGTCGCCCACAAGCGTTTCACCACGGACTGGGGCCACTGAGGTGGCGGACCAGAAACAGGTCCTCGTCGCCGACGACGAACCGAACCTTCGGCGGGTGCTAGAGGCGCAGCTGCGCCGCGATGGGTACGAGGTCCACGCGGTGGCCGATGGCGAAGCCGCACTCGCCACGCTGGCCGAACACCACATCGACGTGATCATCACGGATCTGCGAATGCCGAAGCTCGATGGCATGGAGCTGCTCAAGTCGGTGACGAAGTCCCACCCGGATGTGCCCGTGATCATGATCACCGCCCACGGCACCGTCGACACCGCGGTCGAAGCGCTGAAGCTCGGCGCGTTCGACTATGTGACGAAGCCCTTCGACCGGACCGAACTGAAGAACGTCATCGAGAAGGCCACGCGTACCCGCGACCTGGCGAGCCAGGCCGTCACCGTCGCCCCCGAACGCGAAGAAGACGACAGCCGCGGCCGCTTCAACATCATCGGCACGTCCGAGTTGATGCAGACCATCTACGACATCATCTCGAAGGTCGCGAACACGCCGAGCACGGTGCTCGTGACCGGCGACAGCGGCACCGGCAAGGAGCTCATCGCGCGGGCGCTCCACGAACACGGCGGTCGATCGAACGAGCCGTTCATCAAGGTGAACTGCGCCGCGATTCCGCCCGACCTGATCGAGAGCGAGCTCTTCGGCTACGAGAAGGGCGCCTTCACCGGCGCGGTCACGTCCAAACCCGGACGCTTCGAACTCGCGCACGGCGGCACGCTCTTTTTGGACGAGATCGGAGAGATCCCGATCAGCATGCAGGTGAAACTCTTGCGCGCGATCCAGGAGCAGGAGTTCGAGCGGGTCGGCGGCATCAAGACGACCCAAGTCGACGTGCGACTCGTGGCGGCCACGAACCGCGACCTGAAAGCCGACATCGCCGAGGGCCGGTTCCGGGAAGATCTGTTCTACCGGCTCAACGTCGTGCACATGCGCTTGCCCCCGCTCCGCGAACGCACCGGCGACATCCCCCTCCTGCTCGAGTACTTTCTCGGCCGGTTCAACACCCGCCTCTCGCGCAACATCGAAGGCTTCTCCGAAGAAGCCCGCCGCGTGCTGCTCACCTACCAGTGGCCCGGGAACATCCGCGAACTCGAGAACGTGGTCGAGCGCTGCATGCTCTTCTGTGATGGCACCCAGGTGGAGCTCGAACACCTGCCGCCCGAAGTCGCCGGCGTCGATGGCGGCACCGGGCGCATCTCGGATCCCGCCGTGGACGCCGCTGCCGCAGTCGACGCCGCCGGCCCCGAAGCCGGACTCAAAGACGTGGTGCGCGAAGCCACCGCCCGACTCGAACGCGAACTCATCCAGCGCGCCCTCGACCGCACCGGCGGCAACGTCACCCACGCGGCGCGGCTTCTGAAGATCTCGCGCAAGAGCCTGCAGACGAAGATGAAAGAACTCGACCTGCGCGACTGACCCCGAAGAGCGACCACGCGTACGGTCTCGTCAGTCGTCGCCCCAGCGCAGGGAGTACGGGGTCGTGCAGGTCGCCGGGCCACTCACCTGCACCACGTGGATGAACACATCGACGCTGTCATCGGCGCCCGAGCAGTCTGGGTTCAAGCGCACTTCTTCGTCGGCGTTGCTCGCCGAGCGGCTGCAGCAGCCCTGCAGACCATCGAAGGTCGCGGCGGTGCCCGTCTCGCACGTCGTGTCGCAGGTCGCATACGCGCACAGGTCGTAGTTCGATCCGGACGGGATGTCGCGGATCCCGACCTGCGGGTAGATGGCGTGCCCGAACTCGTCGGAGTCGTGGAAGCGGAACCAATCCACGTCGCCCATCGGGTACATGGTCGGGTTCTCGGTTTGGTGCGGGAAACCCGCGCCGTCGTCGATGCGGCCGAGGTCGTTCGCCGCGGTCCGGACATCGTTGCTCTCGTAGGCATCCACGTTCGGCGTTCCGACGCAGGTGCCGCTCGAGCAGCTGTCTTCGATCGTGCACGCGTCCCCGTCGTCACAGGTCCCGGTGGAGATGCTCCAGCTCATGGGCGTGCTGGCGTCGCAGACCTGGCAGTCTTCGTCGGGGTTGCGGGTGCCGACGTCGAAGCAGCGGCCGTCGATCACACATCCGGTGGAGACGTTGTCGCAGCGGAAGGTCATGGCGCCCGTGGAGACGCATTGATCGGTGGTGCACGAGAGGCCGTCGTTGCACTCCGCCAGTCCGCCGAGCACACACGCCCCGCGACGACACAGATCCTGCGAGCAGCCGTCACCGTCCGCGTCGCACGGGGTGCCTTCGGGCTGTCCTGCACACGCTCCAGAAGGAGGCGCGTCGGTGCCCGGCGCATCGGCCATCGGCCCGGCGTCCTCCATGCCTCCGTCGCCTCCGGGACCTGCGTCTGGTCGGCCGTTGCCGCCACTCGCACAGCCCGCAAAGCCCAAGAGTGCAGACATCAGCGCGCCCAGAAACCACTTCGAACTCATGAACGCTCCTTCGTGGCCACCGTGAGGATCCAGCGGTCGCGCTTCTCGTCTCGGCCGCGCACGACGACGTCCACCCGGTCGCCGAGGCGGCACACCGAAGTCGTGTCGTCGAGCAGCTCGGTGCCGCTCTCGTCGATCGAGAGTTCACCCCCAGAGAACTTCTCTTGGTGGCCGAGGTAGATCTTCACATCGATGGGCGGCTGGTCGAGCAACACATAGACCTTGCCGCGGTTGAGCCCCATCACGGTGCCGAAGAACCGGTCGGACTCGGTGGCGCCCTCGAAGAGCTGGTCGAGCACCAAGCGGTTGGACTGGTCGGTGAGCGACCGCTGCACCCGCTTGGACTCGTTCGCCCGCTCGACGACCTGCGCTCGGAGCGCCGGGTCGTCGGCCGTCTTCGTGCCGAGCGCCTGCCACGTCTCCATGTGCAGGTAGACCCCGACGATCTCGCGCATGGGCGCACTGAACCGCGCGTAGACATCCGCGCCCACACCGTGGTGGCCGCCCGGCTCCGGCCCGAAGGTCGAGCGGGTGTTCAGGATGACCGCCTGCCGATGAATGGCGCGCGCGATCCGGCCCTCCGGTCCTTCGGTGGGAAGGGCGTCGAGGAACGCTCCGAGGTCTTGGCCCCGGGTCCAACACCAGCGGCGCGAATCCAGACCGTGGCGCTCTGCAAGCGCGACGAGGATCTTCTCGAACATCTCGAGCCGGTTCGCCGGCGGCGGAGGATGCACTCGGAAGATGGGTTCGATGCGGGCATCGGGCCGGCCTTCGTCTGCGTCGACGAGGGCGTCCGCGAGCATGGCGCCGCGAAGCAACTTCGCGCCCTCGACGTTGCAGAGCAGCGAGACCTGTTCGTTGTAGCGCTCCACCGGCCGGCGCACGTCCTGGAGGATCACGAACCGGTGGCCTTGGTCGCCGAGCTTCACCGCGACCTCGACCCGCCGGTAGCGCACGACGCCGCGTTCGCTCGCGCGCCGGTCCCGCAGCAGTCCGACTTCGGCCAACGCGCCGAGACTCGTCTCGACCGCAGCCCGCTCCGCCTGCGCGCCCTCGGCGAACCCCGTGTCGAGCGCGGTCTCGTCCCCGTCGTAGAACGACTGGACCTGCCCAAACGCGAGCTTCGCGCGGCTGCGGACCCGCGCGTGTTTGAGCTCCGTGTCGAAACACTTTCCCGTCGCATCCACCCGCATCACGAAGACCATCGCGCGCCGGTCCACGCCCGGGTTGAGCGAGACGAGCCCTTCGGAAAGCGCCTCCGGAAGCATCGGCACCATCAGGCCAGGCAGGTAGAAACTTGCGCCACGGCGCAGGGCCTCGGCGAAGAGCGCGCTCCCGGGCTGGGCGAAGTACGACGGATCGGCGAGCGCGTACCAGACCACGAATCCGTCGCCGTCCCGCTCGACGACCAGCGCCTGGTCGAGGTCCTTGCTCGTCGGACCGTCGATGGTCACGAACGGCATCTCCGTCAGATCTTCGAGCGAGGGATCGTCGATGCCGGGGTCGCGACGCCACTGGTCGACTTCTTTGCGGACCTCTTCGGAGAAGGTCGGGTCGAGGCCCCGGGAAGCGGCGAGCGCGTAGAGCTTGGACTTCGCGCTCCCGGCCTCGGCCAACACCTGGCAGCCCTCCGGGGACCAGACCACGTAGGCCCCGTCCGCGGGCGCCGCACCCTGGATCGGCTCGATCCGCTCGGAGGGCACACAGAGGATGCGGGCACGGCCGTCCTCGACGATCGCAAAACGTTCCTCCGCCATCCTGTCCGCCATCGTGCGAGCATAGCAGCGTCGTGGACGCCGCGGGTCGTGGAGGCCGCAACGCTCGGGTCGAAACGCGAGTTGCCGCAGATCGCCCACTCGGCCAACCTTGGCCGGGAGGCGGGAACGATGAACGGCGATTCGATGGGTGCGACGATGGGTTCGAGCGACGCGATGGGCGGCATGGGCGGCATGGGCGGCATGGGCACCGCGCGCACCGAACGTTCCGCGTGGGGGCTGCTGCGAGACGCTGCCGGCACCCCCGCCGAGATGTGGGACAAGACCCGGCGGCTCGCCAGCGCGCTCGGCACCTACGCACGAGGCGACGCGCTCGACCGCCGACTCGAGCGCCTCGCACAGATCGGATACGTCGAGTCTCCGCCTTCGCGGCTGCAGCTCATCGTCGGCAGCATCGACATGCTGCGGTTCTGGATCGTGCCCGCCGCGCGCGACTACTACGACGACCGGGGCATCAACTTCACCTTCCACCAGATCCTGAGGTTCCTCGACGAGCCCGCGTCGCTGGTGGATCCGACCGGGTTTCTGTCCACCGCAGACAACATCATCGGACACCTGATGCAGGTGGTGCACGCGAACCCCGCGTACGATCTGCAGCTGCTCGAGTCGCACGAAGGCGGCCTCGAGTCCCTGGAAGCGCAGGTCCGTCAGATGATCGCCGGCACCCACCCGCGCGCGCGTTCGATCGGTGCGATCGTCGAAGAAGCCGACTACCACGAACGGCTCCTCGGGTACGTGCTCGAGTTCGTGCGCGCGCGAGACGCCGAAGCCCCGCTGCGCGACAACGTCACCGGGGAACGGTTCGCGCACATCGAACGTACCTTCGGTACGTTGCCCGCCGCGATGGCCTACTTCTCGAAGCTTCCGAACACGCCCCTCGGTGCCGCGTGGCACCTGCTGCGGGTGAAGGAACTCCGTGGCTGACACACCGGCCGCACCACCGAGGGCGGAGCGTGCGCTCGGTGGTCTCGCTCGGGTGATGCGGGGCGTGGC
Source organism: Deltaproteobacteria bacterium (assembly GCA_034670305.1). Classification (GTDB taxonomy): domain Bacteria; phylum Myxococcota_A; class Polyangia; order Polyangiales; family Houyiibacteriaceae; genus JAXMNT01. Next base: position 3,398 of record JAXMNT010000098.1, on the reverse strand, counting down.
CATCTTCAAGTTCGTGGTGGTCGCGGGATTTCTGTGGGTCGGGCCGATCTGGACCATCGTCGCGTGGCTCTCCGGCGCGACCGTGCTGCTCTCCCTGCTCGGCCTCTTCATGGACCGCGTCTCGTTGGCCGAAGTGCTCGGCGTCTTCGTCTCGGATCGCTGGGCCCACGTCGGGAAGCAGCTCTCGACCGCCTACCACCTCGGAAGTCTCGCGGTCGGGCTCACGCTCATGTTCTGGCCCCACGACCCGGCCTGGACACAGTTGGTCGACGAAGGGAACGACCCGATCGTCGTACACGACGGGCGCGCCCTCTACCTGTCAACCGCCTCCACGTTGCGTCGCTTCGACGGCTCGGAGTGGCGCGACGTGTCGCGCCCGCCCGGCTTCGCGTGGGAGATGGGGGCGGATGGCGAAGAGCTGTGGCTCGCGCCGCGCGAAGGAACGCAGTACTTCATCCGGCGCCATGGTGAATGGCGGCCCGAACGACGTCCCCCGGGCATGGTCCAGAACGCCGATCGCGCGCAGGGCCACCAGGTGCTCGTCGCGGGCGGCTGGGTGTTCGACAGCGACCTGCCGGACGTCGAAGTGCGCGCCTACGATGTCGCCATCACCAACGGGCGCGTGCTGGCGACCGGTGCGCGCTGGTGGACCTCGGCCGGGGCCGACTACCGAGACGTGACGCCGCCTGGGGTGACCGGCCGCAACTGGAAGGTCGATGCAGACGCCGGCCGCTTCTATGTCTACCGAGGTTCCTCCTTCGGCAGCGGGCAGTTGTACGTCGGCGACGGCGTCGCGTTCGAAGAACGAACGATGCCAGTCAGCGACGTGCGCGCGATCGTCGTGCATCCAGGCGAGCCGGACCATGCGTTCGCCGGAAGCTGGGGCAACGACGTGCATGCGACCACCGATGGCGGACGCACCTGGACGGGGCTCGGGCTCTCCGGTGTGGAGGTGCGGTCGATCGCCGTCGACTGGCAAGGCCGGCGCCTCTACGTGGCGTCGTCGAACACCGTGATGGACCAAGGCGTCTGGACCCGGACCTTCTGACGCTTCCGCTGCGATCCTTGGGCGTGGGTACCCAGGCCATGCGGGCGTGGTGCACTATGGGTGCATGAGCGACCGGCCCATGTTGATCTTCGTCAGCGACATCCACCTCACGGATGCGCTGCACGGGAGCCAGGTCCCGCGGGCCGCCACGTTCGAGCGGTTCTGGACGCGCATTCAAGCCGCGCGCGGCAAGCGGCCCGCCACCCTCTGCTTCGTGGGCGACCTCTTCGACCTCGTGCGGTCTCCCACCTGGCTGAAGACCGCGCACCGGCCCTACCACGAGCCGAGCGAAGGCGTGCGCGGCGTCATCTTGGACATCGTGAACGGCATCATCGCGCGGGAGTCCGAGTTCTTCGGCGCGATTCGATCCCGCGTGCAGACGGGTGAGCTCGAACTTCAGTACCTGCTCGGCAACCACGACCGGCTCCTGGGCATCGCACCGAAAGCCCGACGCGCGATCTGGCTGGCGCTCACCGGCCGGGACGAAGACGTCGAGTTCCCGGCGCGGATCGACTTCCCCGAACACGGCGTCCTCGCCTACCACGGACACGTCGGCGACCCGATCAACATCGCGCCCGATGGTGGCTCGACCCTCGGCGACGCGATCGGCCTCGAACTCATCACGCGCTTTCCGAGCATGGTGAAGCGGCTGGTCGACGAAGAGCAGCACGCGCAGTTGCTGGACGACATCGACGACGTGCGGCCGATCTACGCGGTGCCCGCCTGGGTCCGGCAGCTCGGGCTCATCCGCCGGGATCTGATGCGGCCTGCCCACGACACGTGGGTCGCGCTCGTGGAAGATTTCTTCTCCAAGTCGTTCGTGAAGTCCTGGATGAAGGAACGCCGCGCGGTCGAACAGCGCCGCTTTGGATTCCACACCGGTCAGAAGCTCAAGTTGCTGTTGGAGCTCTCGACCAAACGGGTCGTCGCCAAGGGCAGCGACCGGCGCCTGACCGCCGTCTATGGCGCACTGCAGCGCGGGTTCGACGGCAAGATGGCCCATCGCGCCGTCGAAGAGATCGAGCGGACCCGCGGCGCCCGCTTCGTGGTCAACGGGCACTCGCACTTCTCGTCGATGGTGCCGCTCGGCCAGGTCGATGGCGCGCCGAGCGTCTACTTCAACACTGGGACCTGGCGCACCGTGCATCAGATCGGGAACGTGATGAGTGGCCGGCCAAGCTTTCTTCCCTACGACGCGATGAGTTACCTCGTGTTCTTTCCGACCGGCGACCCGATGGGCCGCGACTACGAGTGGTGGACGGGCGCCGCCGTCGCGGTGCCGCAGGCGGAATAGTCGATCGCCGCAGACGCGGTGCCTGCTTTCCGCAGAACGCCCCCGATGCGATCCGTGGTTGCACGTTCGTGTCCGGGCGAAGGGGCGTCGTGTCGGGAGGTCTGCAGGCAACCTGGTAGACTCGGCGGATGACTGGATGGCCCCAACGCAAGTCCTCCCGTGCCCGAGGCACTTGGGTGGTCACCGGCGCAGCGAGCGGCATCGGCCGCGCCTTCGCGCAGAAGCTGGCGGCGCGCGGAGAGACCATCGCGCTCTGGGATCTGAACGAAGAAGGACTCGCGCAGACCGCGGCCTCGATCCCCCGGGCACGCACCCACTGCGTGCGCGTCGACGTGACCGACCCGGCGTCGGTCGAAGCCGCTGCCAAGACCACCCTGGAGACGCTGGGCAACGTCGCGCACGTCATTCATTGCGCGGGCGTGCTGAGGGTTGGCCCGGCGGCGTCGATGCCCCCCGCCGACTACGACTTCATGATCCGGGTGAACTACCTCGGCTCGGTCCATGTCAGTCAGGGCCTGCTTCCGCAGCTTCGGGACGCCGACGGCGGTGCGACCTTCACGTTCGTCGCCAGCGTCGCGGGTCTGCGCGGCTTCCCGGAGCTCGCTGGGTACTGCGCGAGCAAGTTCGCGGTCGTGGGATACGCCCAGGCGCTCCGCGGGGAGCTCGAAGGCACCAACGTCGACGTGCGGGTGCTCTGTCCGCCGCCCGGCGACACGCCGATGGTGCAACAGCTCGAGTCCCTGCCCCCGATCTACAAACTCAGCCGGATGTTCACCGCCGACGAGATCGCCGACGCAGGGCTCAAGGGCATCGAACAGCGCAAGTGGCTCATGCTCGTGGACGTCGGCAGCAAAGCGCTCCACCGACTCGGCGGCGTGGTGCCGGGCCTTGTCGACCAGATCGTTCGCATCGCGACGAAGTAGGGACCCCGCCTAGCAGGTTGCTGAAGAACGCCCGCAGGGCGTTCTCGCAGCCTGCCCCTTGCCCCTGCCCTTGCCTTTGCCCTTGCCCGCGGATCAGCGGTCAGATCGCTTGATCAGCGCGACGAGCATCGCG
>JAXMNT010000097.1:0-11258 GCA_034670305.1 Deltaproteobacteria bacterium | reverse complement strand
GATGCTCGTCGCGCTGATCAAGCGATCTGACCGCTGATCCGCGGGCAAGGGCAAAGGCAAGGGCAGGGGCAAGGGGCAGGCTGCGAGAACGCCCTGCGGGCGTTCTTCAGCAACCTGCTAGAGCGCGTATGCTCTGGCCATGTCGGAGCGCACATGGCGGGAGGGCAGCGTGCAGGAGCGGCGCGCCCGCTGGGCGAAGACCCTCGGCGTCTCGGCCGTCGAAGTCGACGCGGCGCTCGCCGAGGCCGGCCTCACGATCGCCGACGCCGAGCGCTTGAGCGAACAGGTCGTCGGCGTGCACGGCCTGCCGCTCGGCCTCGTGGTGGGGCTGCCCCTCGACGGAGCCGCGCACGTCGTGCCGATGGCGATCGAAGAGCCCTCCGTCGTCGCCGCGGCGAACCACGGCGCGAAGATGGCGCGCGCGGCTCAGAACGTCGGCTTTCGCAGCACGTCGATGGGCGGCGTGATGACCGCGCAGATCCATCTTCAGAACGCGGGTGAGGTCCTCACCGCGGCGGACGAGTCGCAGGTCCGCGAAGCAGCGGACGCGTCGGTGCCGAACCTGGTCGCGCGGGGCGGCGGCGCCCGCGATCTCCGAGTGCGTCGCCTCGCGCCGGATCTCGTGTGCGTCGAACTCGACGTCGACTGCCAGGAGGCGATGGGCGCGAACCTCACCGACACCGTCGCCGAAGCGGTCGCGCCCGTGCTGGCGAAGGTGCTCGGCGGCGAGGTCGTCATGGCGATCCTCACCAACCTCTGCGCCGGTCGCCGCACCCGCGTCGAACTCGCGGTCCCCGAAGCGGCGGTCGGCGGCGCGCACGTCGCCTCCCGCATCGCGCTCGCCTCGCGCATCGCCGCGCTCGATCCGGCCCGAGCCTGCACCCACAACAAGGGCGTGCTCAACGGCATCGAAGCGGTGGCGGTCGCGACCGGCAACGACTGGCGCGCGGTCTCCGCCGGCGCCCACGCATGGGCTGCGTCGACCGGCGCCTACCAGCCACTCGCGACCTGGACCCACGCGGACGAGACTCTGTACGGCGTACTCGAGTTGCCCCTCGCGCTTGGCGTCGTCGGCGGCGCGCGCCGCCTCCACCGCGCCGCCGCGCTCGCCGCCCGCCCGCTCACCCGGCGCGTCCTCGAAGCGGAGGCCACCGCGGTCGGTCTCGCGTGCAACCTCGCCGCCCTCCGCGCCCTCGTCGACGAAGGCATCCAACGCGGCCACATGAAGCTGGCGAAAAGAGGACAGCCGTAGAGCAAGGTCCCTTGCCCTTGCCCTTGCCCTTGCCCTTGCCCTCAGTGTTCCGCGCTCCGTGCTCCGCCGCGAGATCCGCTCTCAGCGGAGCCCGCTCCGAGTTCCGTGCGCCGCGTTCCCGCTACCCCGCCTGCAACCAATCCAGGTCCCACGCCATCGGTTCCTCCGCCTGGACACCGACCTGCGCCGCTCGGGTCGCTGCCGCCGAACTTCGGAACCAGAAGATCCGCGTCGACCCATCGATGTGATTGGTCTTCACGTACGCGTGCTGGCCCTGGCCGAACTCACACACCCCGGACCCGACCGGAACCGGTTCCGCCGCGAGCGCCATCAGCCACTCCTCCTCCTTCGCGCGCCGACCCCGCCGGCTGTGCAATGAATGTGTGCTCCGAACCTTCTGCTTCTTGGCCATGACCTGCTCCCGTGTTGAACGGGACGGTTCTCGACGCGCCGACGAACCGGTTGCGCGTGACTTGGCCTCTCAGTTGTACCAGGCGCAGGAGCCGGCCACGCAGCCGCAGCTCGCCGCGGGGGCGGTGCAGTCGCAGGTCGAGAAGATGGACTCCGCGGCGCACGTCTCGCCGCTGCAGCCAGACGGCATGCAGTCCGTGTCGACCTCACAGGTTCCCAGGCGCCGCGCGCACGGCATCCCCTCGACGACCGTGCGCCCAGCGTCGGTGCCCCCGTCCAGGCCTGCGTCCGTGCCGGCGTCGGTGCCCGCGTCGCTTCCGGCGTCGCTTCCGGCGTCGGTGCCAGCATCGCTTCCGGCGTCCACTCCGGCATCGATTCCGGCATCCTCTCCGCCTGCATCCGTCGGGGGTGCGTCGGTACCTGCGTCGACGGTCGACTGCGCATCCACCCCGACGTCTGCCGCCGCCGCATCCACCGCGCCGTCGTCGTCTCCACCACAGGCGGTCAGTCCGCACATCAGAAGGACCACGGGGGCGAATCGGAGACGAGAGACGAGGCGGATCTGCATGGCGGCACCATCCCCTCAACCCATCGACCCCGCAACGCGGCAGTTCCGTCTTGTGTTGCCCGGAAAGCGCGTCCTACCGTGCGCGCCTCCAAGGGGGTGTGATGTCTTCGAAGTCGTTCGTCTGTGTGCTCGGGCTCTTGATTGCGTGTGGAGGCGAAGAACCCGCGCCGGATCCCACCGTGGGACCGGGCACCGCGCCCATCGAAACCCCAGAGGCCACTCCCGCGGTGGCGAACCCCGAAGCGGCCACCCCCGAAGCGGCCGAAGCGCCCGCAGCAGTCGGACCAGAAGTCGATCTCTTGCGCGCCCTCCCGACCGAGGTCGCCGCGTCCTCCGCCTACCGAGACCGCTCGACCGAGCTCGGCAAACTCTTCGACGACGATCTCGAGACCGCGTTCAACTCCTCGACCGGCGCGCTGGTCGGCACCTGGATCGACGTCCGCATCCCCGACGGCGCGACGGTCACCGGCATCGAGATGACCGCCGGATACACGTACACGAAACCTGGCGGCGAGGACCTCTTCACCGGCAACCACCGCGTCACGTCCGTGAAGATCTCGCGCGACGGAGAAGAGCTGCTCACCCACGCGCTCGATCCTGACAACCGGGAACGCCAGCGCATCCCGGTCACCGGCGGACCCGGCACCTACCGCATCGAGATCGCCGCCGTGCAGCCGGGCAGCAACGCCGACTGGCGGGAGGCCTGCATCTCGGACCTTCGCGTGCTCGGCCGCGCGCCCAGCGCCGAAGCCAACAGCCGCTTCCCGCTCTACAGGCTGAACGAACTGCCCACCCGCGCCGCCCCCACCCCGCCGGACCGCGAGGGCTTCGACGAAGCGCACCGCCAGTTCCTCCACAGCTTCGCGGGGGCGTGGGCCACGCACGAGCGCGAAGTCGTCGCGGTCGCCTTCATCGACACCGGCATCCCATTCGAAGGCGAAGAGATCGTGAACAAACGCCGCACTCGAAACCGGCTCTTGCAGCGGCTCCACGACTTCGTCGCGCCCATCGATCCAGCGTCTGGCGACCAGCTGCGGGCCGCTCTGGTGCGCAGCCCCGGCGGCACTTGGGAGGCGTTCGAACCGGACCTCGAGGTCGTGAAGGCCGCACTTCAATCCGTGGCCGCGTGGTCGGACGAAGCGCCGGTCCGGTGCCGCACCGCGCAGCTCTTCGCGGGCATGCGGCTCAGCCGGGTGGCCGTGCTCCTCGCGGGCGAGAACATGAACGACGAGATGAACTCCGGGGACCCCGACATCAACACCGGTGTGGACCTCACCGACCTCCAGTACGAGGTCGAAGCGCTCTCAAGCGGGTTCTCCAGCAACCCAGGTCCCACCGTGCGCCGTTTCCTCGCCAAGACGCTTCCGGGGGCGGACCTCGAGTCACTCACCCAGAACTGGGCGGAGGTCCGCTCCGATCTGCAGGCCGCCAAAGACGTCTGCGGCTGGTAGTCGAACTCGGCGCTGCGGGTCAGCGCGCCGCGCCCGAACGATCAACCGGTGCGCTGCTCGCGTTGGCGGATGAACAACGTGTCGCGCTCGCTCTGCGAGACGAAGGTGCCTTCCCGTCCCGCCGCGCGAAGCGCGCTTCGAAGCGGACCCAGATCGGTCTCGAAGAAGTCGGCCAGGATCTGCAGGTGCCCCTGCACCTCGGCGGCGTCGCGACGCGCGCGCGGTTTGTCCAAGAGCGCCAGCGCGAGTTGTCCGAGCGCACTTCGATCCGCGCCGCTGAAGTACGTCTCCAGATCGGAGACGAGCGCCCCATCCAGCTGTCGGAACCCGCGCAGCTGCGACCCGCGTCGGCGCGGCCGAGGACCCAGGCTCGACATCTTCTCCAGGTGTCCCAGCAGTCCAAGCAGCGCGGTCAGCGATTCGAACATCTCGACCGCCCGCACCCGCGACCGGAAACACCCGTACCAGCGAAACTCGAACGCCTCGTACGCGTCGGGATCGGTCGTGCAGCACAAGAGCGTGTGCTGCGGCCGCACGACGACACCGATGGCCGGGTAGAGAAAGTCGAACTTGCCGTCGATGTTGAGCTTCGGCCGCAGCGTGCGGATGAGCTCGTTCTCGAGCACCAACGCGTCGGCGTCGGAGTCCACGAGCCGCACTTCGAGCGAAGCCGCCGCTTGGACGATCTTGCGCATCTTGCGGTGCACCTTCTTGCGCCCCGCGTTGCGGTAACTCGAGAGCCGGCGCCGGATGTTCTTCGCCTTCCCGACGTAGATCACCCGGTCCTTGGCGTCGCGAAACAAGTACACCGCGGGCGTGGTCGGCAACTCGGAGACGAAGTCCGCCCCAAACGTCCGGTCGAACGCATTCACCGCCACGGCGACTCCGAGATCCAACACGCACCCACGAACCGCACCCTCGCACGGAGTGCGCCTGAGGTGGAGAAACCGGGGCGCCTTGCCCTTGTTGTCGGTGCAGCTGACCACCGCCCGATGAATGGCCCGCCGATCCCCGGCAACCCCCTGCGCATGGAAACCCGATCGTGGCTGCTTTGTGTCTGCGCCCTCGGACTCTTCGCGTGCAGCACACCCAACGAGCGGGCGGACGCCTCCACCGACGCCGCTGTTTCGGACACTGCCGGGGACGCGCCCACGCGGGATGCCGGTCCTGATGACGACAGCGGCGGAGTCGACGCCCACACCCCCGACGCCCTCACCCCGGACGCGCCCGGCACCGACACCGGCACGGCGACCGGATGTGGAAGCGGGCCCCGCTCCACCTTCGACCTGCCACGCACCTGCACCGAGGACCCGACCTGTTTCGATCACCCGACCTGTGTCGAAGCCGACCGCATCGCCGCCGGCTACGGAGACCACACCCCGTGCGGGACGTTCGCCTTCGACGCGTCGCACTCGAACGAAGTGTGCTTCGAGACGCCCCCCTTCGCAGATCCGGAACGGTGGCCGCAGGACTGCGGTGGGGTCCAGTACAGCGGACAGGTCCGGTTCTTCTGCACCGAAGACTCGGTCGCCGCGCGCTTCGTCGCGAACGCCGAGACCTTCGGCCCGCCGCTCGACTACTTCGGCCACGAGTACTGGGCTGGCAGCGGGGGTGGCTCCGGAGACAGCCGCGGGCTCGCCAGCTTCGTCGACGCCGCCCACTTCGGACTCTTTGGGTGGCAGGAAGTCTCCGTGTCCCCCGGCAGCCGCGTGGACCTGCAGGTCTGGTTCGCGACCAGCCCCTTCGACATGCCCGGCACGCTCTCCTTCACCGGCGGCTTCCGAGCGACGGCGCCGCCCGAGTAGCGCACCCGCCCTCCGACAGCTGCACGGCCGGCTATGGTCAGGCGTGGCGCCCAGTGATACGGCTTCCGCCCATGCACGCCGCGTTTCGATGCGCCCTTCTGGCTTCGCTTCTTGCGTGCGGCGCCCGAACGGGTCTCGAGGTGGACCCCGCCTCGGACGAATCCGACGCATCCACCCTCGACGCATCCACCCTCGACGCATCCACCCTCGACGCATCGACCCTCGACGCACCGGATGCCCGCCTCGAGTACTCCCGCCCCAGGCTGTGCGACGGCGCGCTGCCATCCGACTCGCTGATCCTCGAGGTGCGTGGCGAGACCTGGCCGTCGCCGCTCCTCGAAGCGGGGATCACCGAAGTGTGCGGCGGCACGACACTGGTCGTCGCCGAGTCCCACGAGCGCATCGGCGCCAATGTGTTGCCGGTCTTTCCCTACCTCTCACTCAACATCCGCGCGTCTCCCGAGAGCGAAGGCACCGTGCCGGTCACGGGTCAGCTCATCGACCGCTTCGAGAGCGTCGATCTGGAAGGCACGTTCGAGATCGAAGAACTCGGCCACCCCCACGACGACGCCCGCGGCCGCTCGCTGGACGACGACGGCTGGTGCGCGTGCGACCCGCTTGAAGCGCCCGAGGGTGCTTGCGAAGACCGGCCCGCCGAGTCGTACCTCATCGGCAACATCCAACTGCGGGGCCCTGGCCTCGATCTCGCGTTCTTCGTGAGCGCGCGCCAGTGCCACATCCTCCACGCCATCTGCATCTGACTCCAGCCGCAGATCAGTCGGGGCGGTAGCCATCGCCGAACGTGAAGCCGACCCCGAGATGGCCCGACCCACCCACACCCCGCGGTCCGTACTCGATGGAGGCGCCGAGCCGAACCACCTTCGCGAACACGAGCGTCATTCGCGAACCGACCAGCCAAAGCAGGTCTCTGCCCTCCCCACCGTCGAACGCCGGCACGGAATGCAGACCCGGCCCGAACGTCCATTGAAGGTCGATCGGCTTCTCGAACGCACGGAAGAACCCGATTTGAAGCCGCGCAGAGAGCACCCATCCGGACTGCGCCGACTGCGGGCCGGCGACGCAGGGGACCTGGTCGAGACACAGCTCCAGATTCATGTGGGTCGCGGATGCGGACACGCCGAAGTAGCCGCCCGAGTCGGCCGCGTTTCGGTTCCCGTCGAGCCCGTTCAAGAGCGCGACTTCGAGGTCCAGCCCGAAGTTCGGGCGCCTGCTGGTGGCCACGAACCCCGGAGACACGAGCGCTGCCCCGGACTGGGTGACGAAATCGAGCGCGATGTGTGCGCCCGTGTCCGCAGCCGCCACTGGCGGTGCCGTGGCCATGACTCCGCAACATGCCAAGGCGAGCAAGCATCGACGCAGGTTCATGGCGACGCCTCGTACATGCGCAGGACCTCGGACGGCTCGCACCCGGCCAGTACGAAGCCAGTGGCATCGTAGTCCACGCGAAGGAAACCAGCGCGTCCCCCATCGTCCTGCGCGGTGATCGTGAGGGAACGTCGGGACCCTTCCAGGGGGCTGCACACGCCCATGAGAAAGTCGGACTCCGCCACCCTCTGAAGCCGTTCGCCGATCTGGCGAAACGTCTGCTCGATGGAGTCCGGGTCCGCCGAGATGCAGTTCTCGCGCGCGGAGGCGAGCGCACACACGACGCCTTGATCGTACTCGTTGCCACCCCCGACCACCGGGATCGCGAAGGTGGAGAGGCGCAGGTCCCGGTCCATCGCCTCGGACTCCAGCCGGGTGACCGACCGGTCGCGCAGCGAGTCGGCGTCCCCCGTTTCGTGGACCCCATCGGTCAGAATGACGAGCGTATTGGAGGACACGGTGACCGAGCTGTCGCTGCGCGCCCGGTTCGTGAGCAACTCGAGCGACGTCAGGAACGCGCCGTAGAGGTTGGTGGATCCGCGACCAGGATCGGACGCCAGCCGGTTCAGGGTCGAGGTCGTGGCTGCGCGGTCGGTCGAGAAATCCTGCTCCAGCGTGGAGAGCGAGGTGCTTCCGAACGCGAACACAGCCACCTCTGCGTTCGGCGACGACATGAAGTGGGCATCGATCAGCACCCGCGCGCCCGAGACGACATCGGCTTGTCGGCTGCCGGTCGACACGATCGAGTCGCTCATGTCCAAGACCACGATCAGCCGTCCGGTCGCCGTCCGGTTGGTCTCGATCGCTGGGCTCGTCTCCCCTTCGGTGCCGAACAGCCGGCCGGTCTCGTCGTTGATGACGTGCAGCTCCAACGCGGACTCCGGCAGGTCGCCTTGGTCGCACCCAGACACGGAGAAAGGCACGACCACCCCGGCACCGGCGCTGGGCAAACTCACCACGGGTCCGCGCAGCGTGAGCTCGAGACCGGTGCATTCTTCCTCCTCGGCACAGCCGAGAAGCAAACACAATACACAGACCGAACGCACCCAGTTCATGGCGGGATACTGCCCAATGGAACGTCCACGTACAAATGAACTCCGGGGTGGGTGCAGCCGAAGGCGGTGTGTTCAGTCCACCGCGGCTGCGGCGCAGTCGGGCAGACCGACGTCCCGCGCTGCTCTGTTCAGGCGCCGGTCGCGATCGGTCTGCGGCGCGTCTAAGAAGAGCCGGAGCACGACCCGCAGCACGTCGGGGTTCGTGATGTGGGTGCTGACGTAGCGTCCGTAGTTGTACTGACGCTGCGCTGGATCCTCGACGCTCGCTACGGCGGCGGGGGCTTCGATGCAGACGATCCGCATGGCGTCCACCATCGACTGTTCTCGAGAGCGCGCGTTCGTGTGATCGGAGCTGCCGTGGCGAGGTTCCTCCTCTGCCTTGCCGCACCCCGCGTGCCCCCCGATCGACGCGGCGCACACCGCCGCGAGCATCCACTTCCCCACGGCGGGAGGCTACCACTGGATGCTCCGTCCCAATCGTCCCTCGATGCGCAGGGCGGCGGTTGCCCACGGAGCGCCCATGCGCATGTTCTGTCGCGATGCAGCCAGTGCCTCCGCTCGAGTTCGATGGTCGACGCTGGGCGCTCCGCGCGCCGCCTGCAGACGAGCCCATCGACACGCTCGAAGTGACAACGCTCAACGTATGGTTCGAGCCGCACGAACGCGCGCGCCGCACCCGAGGGCTGCTCGATCTTCTGAGCGACGCGGCGCTGGACGTCGTGTGTTTGCAGGAGGTCACCCCGGAGGTGTTCGCGTTGCTGCTGCAGGCCGCCTTCGTGCGCGAGGAAATGACGGTCGTCTCGAGCCTCGGCACCTACGGCTGCGTCATCCTCTCGCGCCTTCCCGTCCACAGCGGCTCGGAACTCGAACTGCCGAGCAGCATGGATCGCACCCTGCTCGTGGCGCGGATCGGAGGCGCGACGATCGCGACGAGCCACCTCGAGTCCACCCGTGTCATGCGCGCCGCCCGGGTCCATCAGCTGGAAGCCGTCTTCCGATCCCTCGAAGCGGAGCCCGACGTCGTCTTCTGCGGCGACTTCAACTTCGATCCCAGCGAACCGGAAGAGGCCGCTATCGCACCGACCTTCCACGACGTCTGGACCCGGTGTTGCCGAGACGAGCCCGGCTACACCGAAGACACCACGCGCAACGCGATGCGTCGCCGGGCCCACGGCGGTCGGGACAAGCACGTGCGCTACGACCGCATCCTCACCCAGGCCGCATGGACACCCACGGCTGCGTGCCTCTTCGCAGACAAGCCGATCGCAGACGGGGTGTTCGTGTCGGATCACTTCGGCGTGCGCGCTTCGCTGCGTCGTTCGTCTTCGCGCGCATGAGCAGACGGCAAGGGAGCCGGCCACGAGCTCAGCGCTTTCGGTGTTCTGGCAACTGTCCGGGGGTGGGCGGTACCCTCTCGCGATGAGATCTGGCTTGGCCTTGGGCGTGTGGGTTGCGGTGTGGTCTTCGACAATCGTGGCCACGATGGGTGGCTGCGGTGGCGACGGGGACCGCCCCCGCATCGACGCGGGCGCAACCGACGCCGGCGAAGACGCGTCGCTTCCAGATGCACCCGACGTCGGCCCGCCGCCTGAAGACGCTGGCCCGCCGACCGACACCGGGCAGCCACTCCAGGAGCAGTGCAACCCCGAGGTCGAGTTCTTCGAGGACGAGTTCGGCCGCCAGTCGTACTGCGTGTTCGTCGCGACGAGTGGCGACGACGAAGCCGGCGAAGGCACCGTCACGGCGCCCTACGCGACCCTCGCGCGCGGCGTCGCCGTCGCGATCGCCCGCGGCGTCGCGACCGGGCGCGTGCATGCGGTCGCGGTCTCGCGCGGTACCTACACCGAGCGGCTCGTCGTCTCGAACGGCATCTCGGTCTACGGCCAGTTCGACGCCGAGGACATGTGGTCCCGCGACCCGGCCAACGAGACGATCCTCGAGAACGGCGAAGTGGTCGATGGCCGCATCGAAGCGATCGTCGCGGACACCATCACTGCGCCGACGGTGATCGAAGGCTTCACAGTGCGCGCGCTCGCGGCCCAGTCGACTACCCGCGACGTGGACGTGTACGGCGTGCGCGTCGTCGGGAGCGAGCCGGTGCTTCCGGATCTCGGCGGCCTCATCTTGCGCGACCTCGACGTCGAAGCAGGACACGCGTCCGCCGGCAGCGACGGCGAGGCGGGCGCGGTCGGCGAAGCCGGAGTGCAGGGCGGCGCCGGCGAGAACGGCACAAAGATGAACGGCGACAACTCCGAAGGTGGGCTCGGCGCCGCGGCGGTCTGCGAACTCGTCACCATCGAAGATACCCGCGGCGGCACCGGCGGACTCGGCGGCGGCGACGACGCGATGGGCTGCGGCACCTACCGCGAAGACGCGGGCGCGGGTGGCGCGCCGGCGGCGGTGCCGAGTTGTGCAGGCGGCACCGCGGGCGACGCCTGCAGTTGCGTGAGCCCCATCGACTACGACGGCGAACCCGGCGGCACCGGCAACGCGTGCGGGGTGGCATCCGCGGCCGGCGCGACCGCCACCGCCAGCTCGACCCGAGGGGAGATCGTCGAAGGCCTCTGGGCGCCGAGCGCACCGCAGGATGGGACGAACGGCGCGCACGGGTTCGGTGGATCGGGCGGCGGCGGCGGTGGCTCCGGCTGCGACGCGTCCGGCTACGGCACCACCGGTGGCGGCGGCGGCGGCGGCGGCTCCGGAGGTTGCGGCGGCTTCGCCGGCACCGGCGGCCGCTCCGGTGGAAGTTCCTTCGCGCTCTTCGTCGTCGACTCGTCGATCGCCGCGCCCGGCAGCTCGTTCCAAAGCCGCAACGCGGGTGCGGGCGGCGCGGGCTCGGTCGGTGGTCTCGGCGGCATGCCCGGACCCGGCGGCACCGGTGGAACGGGCGGCTACGCGGGCGGCGTCGGTGGCGCAGGCCAACCCGGCGGCGTGGGCGGCGGCGGCGCGGGCGGACCGGGCGGCTCCAGCATCGGCGCGTTCGTGTGCGAAGGCGACGTCGCGGAACTGGATCTCGAAGCGGTGCAGTCGGGCGTGGAAGGCGCTCCCGGTGAAGCCGCCGAAGGAGGCGCCCCGGGCATCGCGGGCTTCTCGTCGCGCATCTTCTTCGGCTGCGACTTCTAGCAGGTCGCTGAAAAGCGACCTGCTCCCTTGCCGTTGCCCTTGCCCGTGCCGTTGCCCGCGTCGTGGACGCCGTGTGTTTCACGGCGAGGCGCGAATCGGAGCGCGATGCCCAGCGGACGAAGCCGCCGGGCATCGGTCGGTGCTACGCGGCGCAGCTCCGCAGCCGCGCGACGCGTAGGAGGTTGTATGCGGCGCCGGCCAGGTAGG
>JAXMNT010000096.1:0-11277 GCA_034670305.1 Deltaproteobacteria bacterium | reverse complement strand
GCGGCTTCGTCCGCTGGGCATCGCGCTCCGATTCGCGCCTCGCCGTCGCGAAACACACGGCGTCCACGACGCGGGCAAGGGCACGGGCAAGGGCAACGGCAAGGGAGCAGGTCGCTTTTCAGCGACCCGCTAGATCTCGATCGTGTGTTCGATCCAGCCGGTGCGGTCGGAGCCGGCGACCAGAGTCAGGCTGCCCTTGCCGCGGACGGTCCAGGACAAGACTTTCTCGCTGACGGTGCCGCGCGTACGCTGGAAGAAGAGGGCGCCGGCGCCGCTGAAGCGGCCGGTCCCCCAGCCCTGGAGGTGGCCTGCTTCGCGGTGGGACTGAGCGGCATCCAGGAGTTCCACCCCCTCGCCCGCTGCGTCCACGAAGATGGGCTGATTCCAAGGAAGGGCCTTGGACGACGCCAGGACGTAGGTCGGGAGGTACCCGTCGTTGCGAATGGTGGCGGTCACGGTCGCGACGTCACCGCTGCGCTCAACGTGCACGTCGTCGATGCAGAGGCGCGGGGCGAGGGCCGCCATCCGGAAGAAGAGCTTCGACTGATTCGCGATGACGGTGGCGAGTTCTTCTCGTGGCGGGTTCCACATGCCGAAGCGCGGATCGACGCCGCCGAGTTCGACCGCACCAAGCTGCGGATGATCGAACTTCGTCCAGGGGCGCATGCTGCGGCCTTCGTTGCATTCGAGATCCCAGCGCGCGATCTTCACGAAGTCTTCCGTCTCGAGGTGCCCGTAGCGGTCGACGAAACGTTTCTTCTTGGGCAACCCGACGCGGTCGAAGAGGTCCCACAGCTCGCACACCCATGCGATCGCGCCGCGCTGTCGGAACGCATAGTCGGAGAGGTCGCCGTGCAGCGGCGTCTCCGGCACGTAGGTGAACTGCTCGAAACCGCTTACGGTCGGGTAGCCAGTGCACTCGGTTGCCCACGCTTCGAGCTGCCGGTAGAGCGCAAGATCGGTCGGCTCCATCTTGGAGTCCGGGCCATCTCCGAGCGGCCGAATGAAGACACCGCCGAACGTGTGGAGGTTCAGCCACGCGAAGATGTGCGGCCGTGCGGTGACGGTCTGCACGATCGCGCGCGACTCGACTTCGGAGAGCGGGTAGGGGCCGGCGCCGGCTTGTTTGGGTTCGGCCGCCCAGTCGAACGGGAAGTTCCGGTTCAGGTCGGGATCGTTGTCGCCCAAGTAGCAGGGGTCCGGGATCGTGTGCCCATCGAAGTTCTCGATGCGGCCTTCCGGGTAGACTTTGAAGAACGGTCCCTCGTCGTCGATCGTGCGTGGGACCAGCAACCCGGGGATGTCTTTCGACTCCACGAGTTCGCCGGCGGGATCCACTTTGCGCATCACAAACGCCTGTCCGTCCCCGTCCACGTCTTCGGCGATCCAGTGCGGCTCTTGGTTCTCGACTCGGGCGTCGCGCGGCACCGAGCGCACGTAGCGTGCGGTCTTGAGCACCGCCTCCGCGCCGTCCGGCGAGATGCGCGGCACGACGTAGAAGAGCACGTCGAGCAACCGCTCGGTCACCGGCGCGGAGAGTCCTGCGCCCTCAGGGTTCTCGTGGAGCCGCAACACGTCTTCCGCGATGCCCAGCGCGACGCTGCTCCCCGCGAGCTCCACCGCGTGCATGTTTCCGTCCACCCAGACCGCGGGACGGATTCGGTCGGGGTCGCGCCCGAGGGTCAGCATCCAGATGTCGCGGCCCTCCTCCGTCGTACCGATCGACTCGAGCCGACACAGCGCGGGATAGGTCTGCTCCCAGAGCTTCAGTTGTTCGGTGAGGGTGGCGTGGTCGAGGTAGTCCGAACGGAAGCCCCGGTGAAGATCGTCGAGCGTCATGCGGCGGTGATGCTACCAGGCCCGCCGCATGCGGTCGCCGAGGACCGCCGCATCGACAATCCGAATCGACGTCGGGGAAGTCCTCGACGGGGTTTGCAGGCCCCCAAACAGAATCGTGCCAGCATTGACCTCGTCAGATCGGATCGTTAACGTGGCGGAGTCCCTCTGAGGGGCCCGTGAGGAGGAGAAACGAATCCCTGATTTTTCTAACCAGGGGGCTTAAGCGCCCGCGGTGTGCAGGCCCGGCTAGCTTCATCGGGAAGCCTTAAGCGACGCGCCCCGGCTCCCACCTACTGATGCAGTAGGGGTTCGACTCAAATGATTCCCACGGCCACGCGGTAAGGACTCTATGAAGGGCTGGTGTCAAACGACGCCAGCCCTTCTGCTTTGTCTCAGCGGACCGGGGTGGCCTTGAGCGCGGCCTTGCCGTTCTTCTCGTAGACCGTGAACCGGACGCTCTTCGCGCCGTGCTTCGAGACGATCGTGTCTCGGTTCTTCCGCAGCGTCTGGACGAACTTGTCGAAGGTGAGACCTGCGGTGGGTTCACCACAGGTCTTCTTCATGGACACGAACTCGTCGAAGACCTGTCGGAAGTGGGCGTCCTCTTCGTTCTTCTGCGCCGCCGCTGCCAAGAGTTCGTCGGGGACCTGCGCGACCATCGTCGCCCCGTCGTCGTCGTCGTCGTCACCGAAGTTCGGTGTCATGGGCGGCGCCGCAGGCGCGGCGGGAGGCGTCGGGGGCGCAGGCTTCGGGGTGGGCGGAAGCGCGGCTGGAACCGGAGGAAGGGGCGCGCCAACCGGGGGCAGCGGTGCGCGGGGTGCGGCCGGTGGTGCGGCCGGCGGAGCGGGGGGCACTTCGTCGCTGCTGTCCTGCCCGCCAGCGAAGCCGAAGTAGGGAGACGAGGAGCTGCTGCTGGGCCCGCCCCCGTCCGCACCGAGAATCTCATCGAGATCCTTCGCCTTCTTCGGAGACACCGCAGCGCCCGCCGCCATGGACCGTTCGAGCGCCGCGTTGATGTGGGTGGCCGCGTCGCGGAAGCGTCCCTTCAGGGCTGCTTCGTCCAGTCGCTGAACCTCCCCGCGCCCGAGGGCTTGGGTGGCGCGACCGAACGCGCGGAGCGGTCGGTCACGTTCCAAGAAGAGAAAGAGGATGCCGAGCAGTCCGAAGATGAGCGGGATGCCGGCGGCCAGCGGCCAGTTCACGGCGCCCACCGCGTCTTCGGTGAAGAGCGCCATGGGCGTCGTCATCTGCACGTTGGGACGCGCGATGACGTAGCCGACCTGCGCATGGCGAGCCGTGCCGGTGACGAGGGAGAGTACGGCCCGTCCGGTCCCATCCGCTCCGATGGTGTCGGGCTCGGTGGCGTGGCCTTCCGCCAGCGCTTCGTCCTCGAAGCCTTGGTTCAGAAGCGCTTCGATCGCGGGCTGATCGGGGGCGTTCGGAACCTGTCCTTCCATCCCCATGGCGAACGTGCGCTCGCGCATGAAGAACGCGAGGCGCGCGCCGGGGATACGGCTGGCGAGTCGCTGCGTGACGATCTCACTCACCTCGGCGCAGTGCACGACCGCGCCGACGTACTGCCCGCCCTGGATGACGGGCCGAGCCGCGACCCGGTAGACGGTGTCGTTGTAGACCCAGATGTCGTCGCCGACGTAGCCGTCGAGGGCGCGCGACACGACCGGGAAGTGCGCGAGACCGGCACCGGCCGGCGGCGTCGAACCACCGAGCTGCGCAATGATCTCGCCTTGGTTGTCCACCGCGAACAAGAGCTGCGCGGCGCCCTCTTGAAGCGTGTTGTTCAGCGTTGCGAGACGCTGGCCGAGCCCATCGCGGAGCTCCGCGGAGAGTTCCGAACGGTCCCGACGACCGCTCGCTTGAAACAGGGCGGTGCGCACGTCGTTGTGCGCCGCCATCGGGGCGACGTCGTCGAGCCGTGCACGCGCGTCGTACCGAAGCCAGAGTTCGATCTCGATCCGATCGCGCCGGAGCTGATCGTCGACGCGCACTTGCGACGCTTCGTTGATGCGGTCTTGCGCCATGAAGGCGACCGCGATGCCGGCGCCGGCAACTGCGGCGACGAGGAGGTACCAGAATCTAGAAAACATCAGGTCGCCTCAGTTCGCCGCGCCAACGGCGATGGGGTCGATGGTCAGGGGTTCGCCTTCGGACACGGAGACTTCCGCCTGGTGTGCGACTTCTTCGCCGCGAAGTACCTGAAGGGTGTAGGTGCCGGCCGGGACGCCCTCGAAGACGAAGCTGCCGTCGTCGCCGACCGCCGCGCAGGCCGCGAGGTCTTCTACCGCGTGGACCACGCCGCGCACGTGCGCGTAGAGGCGATCAGAGATGTGGTACGGGCCGCCCTCCGGGACGTTGATGTCGCGGGTGTTGCCCGGTGAGGTCGCGAGCGGGAGGAAGTCGGGGATGTCCTCGGCATGAAGCTCGTGCGAACACCCGTCACGGTTCTCGATCCGAAGCGCGGTGCCGGGTCGGACTGCCATCGTCTCCGGCATGAAGTCGCCCCCGCGGAGGCTGTGGTTGCAGCCCACGGGTTCTGCGGCCGCGCCGCCGACGAGGATGACGGAGAGTTCGCGCGGGGGCTCCGCTCGGGCGGGGCGTGGATCGACGACGCCATTCCAGACGCGCCAGTAGAACTCGTGTGTCGCCTCATCCTCCGAAGCGGCCGGGGCGGCGAGTTCTACTTTGCCTCGCACCGGCACCGCCAGCGCGGTGGCACTCACCGCGACGAGCACGAAGAGCAGCGCAAATGGCGCCATCCGGCGGGTTCTGGGGAGAGAGGAGGGGCGAGCCTCATGGCCATCGGGCTGCATTCAGTTCCTTCTTCGAGACGGAGATCCTCGCGGAAATCACGTCGCGGGATGGTACCGATGGCGCATTCTCGCGTCTAGCAGTGTTGCGTTGTCGACGGGCGATGCCCGGACGGCGCTCATGGCACATCGTGGCGGGGATGGCGGAAGGGCGTGCGTCGCGCGCCGAGAGTGTGCAGCAACCGTCAGGCGCCTTCGTCATCCCCGATCGGGGGTGGTGCGTAGTAGTCCACCACTTCGATCGGCTGCTCGGAGAGGGACACCTCCACCCGTTCCCTCATGCCCTGCGCGTCGCCGCCGATCTCAAAGGCCATCGGTTCGTCGTACTCGATGGAGCAGCGCTCGATGAGGAAGTCGTGCAACAAGCGGGCGTCCCGGTAGGTGCCCTTCCAGATCTCGCGAATGTTCAAGGCCACATCGACGCTGCCGAGATCGATGACCCGCAGGTTGAAACGATCGACTTGGTCCTCGGCGAACGGGAAGATCCGCGCCCCGAACCCCCAGTACGGAATGGTGGACATCCAGACGCCCCGCGAGGGGCCGTCGTAGAGGAGCTCGCCGGCCGGGGTCGGCGGGCCGACCGGCTGTCCATCGATCCCGAGCCGGGACGCGGGCGCCCCGAGGTTTCGGATCCGCACCCGGTGGTGGGGCGCGACCAGGACCTGCGGAAGCGTCATGCCGACGATGCTGACGGCGTATGCCAAACCGCCCATGCCGTGCTTCTTGAGGACCGGCAACTTTCGGAACGCCGCTTTCACCTCGTTGAAGTGTTTCAAGGCCAGGGCGTCGACGCCGAAGCCCGCGAACGGGGCGAGCATGCCTTCGACCTCGAGCAACCGCAGCGAACGGCTTCCGCCTTCTCGACGAAGCCGGCCAAGATCTGCGACGACGCCTTTCTGCGCGCCGAGGACCCACGCCAACGCGTTGCCGGTGCCAAGCTTAAGCAGCCCAAAACGTGGGCGGGGTTTGCCGCGGGTGTCGGCTTCGTGGGCGATCCACGTGACCATCTGGGTGAAGGTGCCGTCCCCGCCGCCCGTCAACACCGTGGGGTAGCCGCGCACGACGATCCGACGGGCGATGTCTCGGCCTTCCGAGAGGCTCCGTGAGACGAAGAGGTCGCCGCTCTGGACGATCTGATCGAGCATCTCGACCAGGTCGTCGGTGACCTGCTTGGCGTTGCCGTTGACGACGACCGCAACACGGTCATGCGTCACCCGTGGCTCGGTCACGCGTCGTCCAGCACGTCGTCGATGCAGGCGGCGAGTCGGGTGTCGCGGCGGGTGATGCCGCCGGCGTCGTGCGTGCTCAACCGGATCGTCAGCCGGTTGTAGACCCACGTGAGGTCCGGGTGATGGTTCGCACCCTCCGCCAAGTCCCCGATGCGTGCGATCAGCCGAAGCGCTTCCCGGGCGGACGTCGCTTCGAACGTGCGGATCAGCACATCGCCTTCTCGCGACCAACCCGAGGCATCGCGGACGAACGCGTCGATCGCGGCGTCGTCGAGAAGGCGAGACATCGGAGGTCCTAGAACAAGTCGGCGAGCGTGACCGGGTCCGACTTCTTGGTCGTCAGGACGTGGTTCACCGCACGCAGGATGCGCTGCTTGCCGGGGCCCGTGAGCTTGGCGCCTTCGCGCGCCTTGCGAAGCATGGGCGGGGTCACGGCTTTGCCGCTGCGGCCCTTTTCGGTCGCGCGCTCTTTCTCGGCGTCCGATGCCTTGCCCGCCTTCGCGCGCTTCTTGGCCAACTTGATCGAGCGGTCTTCATCGCGGAGCGCTTCGACCTTCTTCGAGGCCGCAAGTAGGCGGCGCGGATCGATCTTCGACTTGGAAAGGAACTCGTCCAGCTTGCTCATCATCGTCTCCATCATCCCGGGGTTCACCCGTGGGCCGACCGACTTAGCACCGTCGCTCGAAAGCAGCAACAGGGCTGCGTCAGGGCTTTCGGCGCCGGCGGATGTGGCTTACGAGCTGGTTGTAGGCGTGCCGCAGCGAGTCGGACAGCTCGGTCGCCACCCGATGTTTGGCCGGGTCGTCCTTGTGTTTGTCCGGGTGGTATTTCTTGGAGAGCCGGTCGTAGGCGATCTCGATCACTTCGAGGCTGGCCCCCGGCTCGAGTTCGAGGCTGCCGTACCACTTCATCACCGTCTCGGGGTGGGGCAGGTTCCGGTCTCTCGGATTCGCGCGTTTCCGGCGACGGCGCTTGAGTTCTTGTTCGAGCTCCTCGTCGCTCATGTGGCGAGGGGAGTTCCGCGAGTCGGGGGGCATCTATTCGGACGTCTTGGTTTTCGGCGCGGTCAGAAGCCGCGCGATCAGATGTTTGGAGTACTGGCTCAGCTCGGTGAAGACGACACCCATGCCGGGGGGGTCCTTTTGGACCCGAACGACTTCGCCCACGCCTTCGATGGTCTCGATCTCGTCCATGATCACGGTGAAGCACAGGTCCACCCGCGTACCGATGGGCAAGGGCTGCTTCGACTTCACGAAGGCACCGGTGCGCGAGATGTTGGTCACGTACTCGTGGATGAACGCGTCGAAGGACTCGAACTCCTTGTTGATCGTGAGCCGGTCCTGGTCGCGGCGGTCGTCGTCGTCTTCTTCGTCGGTCATGGCTGCCCGCGCTCCAAATCGCGCGAGGTCATTGTACTACGTCCGACCCACTTCGCGCGTCCCTCGCGCATCCGCCTACGATCCTGCGGTCAGGTCGAACTGTTCGAGGTGGTAGTCGCTGCGCGGCTGCAGCTCGATGCGTCGCTGGATGCGTTTGGCTGCTTCGGCCAGCGCGGTTTTCTCTTCGCGCTCGAGTGCGTCGCACACCGCGGGGTGCGCGGTGATCGTGATCTTGTAGCCGGGCAGCGCGTCTTTCTCACGGCGCATCTGGCGGAAGATCTCGTGGCAGACCGTGGTCTTCGACTTCAGGTGGCCGGTGCCATCGCAGTAGAAACACGGCTCGTAGAGCATGCGCCCGAGGGACTCGTGGGTGCGCTTGCGCGTCATCTCCACCAGGCCGAGTTCGCTGATGCGTACGGCGGTGGTTCGGGCTTTGTCTTTGCGCAGCTCCTTCTGGAGCGACTTGTAGACCTTGTCCCGGTTCGCGGCCTTCTCCATGTCGATGAAGTCGAGCACGATGAGTCCGCCGATGTTGCGGAACCGGAGCTGGTAACAGATCTCGACCGCGGCCTCGAGGTTGGTTTGGAGGATCGTCTGCTCGACGTCCTTGCCCTTGCCCGTGAACCGACCGGTGTTGACGTCGACCGCGGTGAGTGCCTCGGCCTGGTCGATGATGAGGTACCCGCCACTCGGCAGGGGGACCTTTCGGGACAGCGACCGAGCGATCTCGTCTTCGATGCCGAACTCGTCGAAGAGCGGCTCGGCGCCTTCGTAGAGTTTGGCGTCCTGGGCCCGCTCGGGAAGGAACTCTTGGAGGAACGCGCGAATCTTCTCGAACTGGATCGGATCGTCGATGACGATCTCGTCGACGTCTTCGGTGAACATGTCGCGGGCGGCGCGCAGCACCACGTCGGGCTCCTCGTGTACGAGGTAGGGCGCTTTGCGCTTCTTCCGACTCTTCTTGTTCGCGTCGAGCTTCTCTTCGCAATCGCTCCAGAGTTTGACCAGGTAGCCGACGTCGGCCTTGAGCTTCTTCTTGGTCAGCCCCTGGGCGAGGGTGCGGACCACGACGCCGCCCTTTTCGGGCTTCATCGACTCGATCACCTCTTTGAGTCGGCGACGCTCCTTGTCCTTGCCGATCCGCTTGGACACGCCGACGTGTTCCACCGTCGGCATGTACACGACGTAGCGGCCCGGCAACGCGATGTGTGCCGTGACGCGGGCGCCCTTGGTGCTGATCGGCCCTTTCGAGACCTGAACGACCACCTCTTGACCCTCGGTCAAGAGGTCGCGAATCGGGGTCGAGCGCGACGCACGTGAGCGCCTCGCGCCGTTCTTCTTCCCGTTGCCTTTGTCTTTGTCGTCGTCCTCGCCGGGATCCGGGTGATGCAGGTCCTCGACGTGCAGAAATGCGGCTCGGTCGAGTCCCACATCAATGAACGCGGCCTGCATGCCTGGAAGCACGCGGCTGACTTTGCCGACGTAGACATTGCCTACGGGCGAACGATCTCGGTTGCGCTCGACATAGAGCTCCCCGAGCAAACCATCATGAATCAACGCGACGCGGGTTTCCCCGACACCGACGTTGATCAGCAATCCACTGTGCGCCATCTGCGCTGCCTCCGGTGGTCGCCGGCGAGCATCCCTGCGGGCTGTAACGAACCTGCCCGTGCGACCCAGAAGGCCGCGTGGGTCTCATCTCCGGCGCGACGCTCAGTTGGCGTCGAAGATCTTCTCGATCTCGGTGAGGACCTTCTCTTCGCTCTTCGAACGTGCAACGGCGATCTCTTTGACGATCAGGTTGCGGGCGGTTTCGAGCATCTTGCGCTCGCCGAAGGACAGGGACTTCTCCGCCTTGAGACGGTAGAGGTCACGCATCACCTCGGCCACGTCGAAGACGGAGCCGGTCTTGATCTTGTCCATGAACCCGCGGTAGCGGCGGTTCCAGGTCTGGTTGTCGAACGCGATGGTCCGTTCCTTGAGGATCATGAAGATCTCGCGGATGTCCTCTTCCGAGATCGGAGGCCGAAGGCCAACGTTCTGGGCGTTCTTGATGGGCACCATGATCTTGCGATCGGTGTCGAGGATCTTGAGAACGTAGAACTTCTGGCGGTTGCCCGCGATGTCCTTCTCCTCGATGGACACGATCTCTGCGACTCCTTGAGCCGGATAGACGGCTTTGTCGCCGACCTTGAACTGGTGCTCCGCCTGCATTGCGACTCCTTTATTCGAGCCTGGCATTCTCCACTGGTTGCGCGCGCTGCACTGAGGACTCTGGTCCGACCGTGGAGAATGGGGAATACGAGATAAACGCGTGGCGCCTCGAAACATTCCGATGCGGCCACCCTTCAGTCCCATTGGGGGTGAGGGGGCCGCGGCGCCGTCTCTCGAAGAAGACCTCTTCGAGAACACCCAGGTTCCGGCTCTTCGCCGGTCCGGGCGAACGAACACTAGTGGAAAACGGGCCCTGGGTCAACGCGTGATGGCGGACAGGGCACTCGGTGGAGTTCCCCGAGACCGCTCCATCCATGACAAAGCGCGGCCCTGGAGGGACCGCGCTCGGACACGGGCTTCCGGTCGAATTACTCTTCGGCCAGCGAGGAGAGGTCGGGCAGTTCGTCCAGGTTGGGCACGAGCACGATCTCGATCCGACGGTTCTGGGCACGCCCCTCGGGGGTCTCGTTCGAAGCGACCGGCTGGGTGTCGGCGTAGCCGGCGGCCGAGATGCGGTTGGCGGGCAGCTGCTGTTCCAGGAGGAACCGGGCGACCCCGACCGCACGCTGCGAGCTCAGCTCCCAGTTGCTGTTGAACCGAGAGCGGCGTCCCAGGGGCACGTTGTCCGTGTGACCCGCGATTTGGAACTGGCGGTCCGGGATCTCACGGAGCACGCCAGCGATCTCGGAGAGGGTGGCTTCGCCCTCTTCTTTCAGTGTGGCCCGACCCGAGTCGAACAAGATGCCCTCGGGCAGCTCGACGACCATTCGGTTGCGCACGATGCGGACCCGGAGCCTGCCGCTCTCGATCATGGAACGAAAGCGCGCGATCAGGGCGCGGAAGGTGGCCAGTCGGGCCTGGGCCTGGCGCTCTCTCTCGCGGAGCTGCTCGAGGGCCCGCTGGGTCTCCTGGAGAGACGACTGAAGGTTCGAGCGCTGTCCCTCGAGTTCCTCGACGTTTTCGCCCAACGCCCGCAGGCGGTTGGCCAACTCGGCGTTGTGCCCTTCGAGGGTGGACACCCGGTCGGTGAGCCCAGAGTTCTCGGTCCGGGCGGTCTCGAGCTGTCCCTCGAGGTCTGATGCCCGCGCATTGGCGGCATCGAGATCGGCCTGGCTCGGACCACAGGCCATCAGGCCGACGATCAGAGAAGTGACGAGCGCTCTCAACATGATCTTCCTCCCCACCGGGATGTCCGGTGCCCCACGATCCGAAGACCGCGGCGCGGACCATACGGAAGCCTCGCGGAGGTCGCAACCCATCGCTGGGAGGCCGGGCGCACGACGTTGGGATCGGGCCGACTGGACCAAGACCATGCCATCCCAGGTTCCTCAACGGTTTCGAGGGTATCGGTTGCCATACGTTTTAACACAATGATTTCGTCTAGTTATGCGAAACTATGTGTAGAGTTCGCTCAAATATGGCAAAGTTAGGTATAAATTATGTTCTCTTGTGCTTGACACGTGACGTGACGTGACAATACGGTACCCCGGGTTCTGACACCCTATTGGAGGAGGTCGCTGATGGCTACCAAGAAGAAAACGACCAAGAAGAAGCCTGCCAAGAAGAAGCCTGCGAAAAAGAAGGCCACCAAGAAGGCAGTGAAGAAGAAGAAGCCGGCCAAGAAGAAGGCGGCGAAAAAGAAGGTGACCAAGAAGGCCACCAAGAAGAAGAAGGCCACCAAGAAGAAGGCCACCAAGAAGAAGGCCACCAAGAAGAAGGCCACCAAGAAGAAGGCCACCAAGAAGAAGGCCACCAAGAAGAAGGCCACCAAGAAGAAGGCCACCAAGAAGA
>JAXMNT010000095.1:0-12053 GCA_034670305.1 Deltaproteobacteria bacterium | reverse complement strand
TCGCGATGCTCGTCGCGCTGATCAAGCGATCTGACCGCTGATCCGCGGGCAAGGGCAAAGGCAAGGGCAGGGGCAAGGGGCAGGCTGCGAGAACGCCCTGCGGGCGTTCTTCAGCAACCTGCTAGCCGAGGTACCGGCCGACGCCGGAGAGTGGCCCTTCCGAGGGCACGTGGCGGATGAGTTCCGCCGGGCGGCCGAGGAGTTGGTTCGCGGCGAGGAAGCCGCTCGTGACCGCGCGCTCCATCAGCGCGGAGGGGAACGGGAGGCGGACCCAGTCGCCGGCGAACTTCACCGTGGGCGCGTGGTCGACGCCGGAGCGGGCGTGGCTGCCGAGACCAAACGCCGGGCAGTCGTCGCGGCGGAGCCACCGCTCTTCGACGATCTTCGCGTGGCGGGTCTCCGGGTAGAGCTCGAAGAGTCCGCGCTGCATGGCGCGGCGGACGGTGGCGTCGTCGGTGGAGGGCGGCACCGCGTACGCGTGCAACTCGACGACGCTGCCGCCGGTGCGCGCGGCCCAGCGCGCGCTCTCGCCTTCGAGCTTGTCGAAGACGCTGATGTTGTCGAGCAGTGGGAACCCGGCGGTGCCGACGAAGGGCGCGCGGGATGCACGCACCGGTCGGTCGAGCCACTGGCGCCACACGACGAAGGGCCACGTGGTGCGAAGCGGGGCTTCGTCGATGTGGAGGGCGGGGCTGCGGGCGGCGAGGTGGCGGAGACCGCGCACGTCGAGCGCGAGGACGATGGCGTCGAAGCAAGCCGAATCTGAAGACGGTGCGGTTCGCCCGTGCCCGTGCCCGTGCCCGTGGTTCCTCCGATCCGAATCCGAGGCCGAAGCCGAGGCCGAAGCCGAAGCCGAGGCCGAATCCGAACCCGATGCCGACCCCGACTCCGATCCCTCCGAAGCCGAGAAGGCGACGCGCCAGCGGCCATGGTCGGCCTCGGTGATCGCGTCGACGGTGGTGCTTCGTTGCACCTCGACGCCGAGGTCGGCGAGGTAGGCGGCGAGGGGGTCGATGAAGGCGACGCCGAAGGGTTCGTCGAGGCAGTCGAAGATCAGTCCCTCTCGGTTGCCGAGGAAGTAGAAGTGCAGTTGCGCGAGGAGCTCGCCCGCCGAGTAGTGGTGCTCCGGGTTGAAGAAGGAGTGCGCGAACACTTCGAAGAGCATGCGGCGCGCGGCCGGCGGGAACCGGAGCGAATCGAGAAAACGCTGGGCCGTCTGGTGGTCGAGCCTGGTGTGCAACGCGTCCGAGTAGCCGAGCAGCAACAGCGCGCGCGAGACCCGCACCCGCAGCAGATCCCGCAGCCCCATCGTCGGGCTGCGGCGCACGATCTCCATGAAGTTGAACGGCACCCGCGTCGGCACCCCCGCGAACGACTCCCGCGCCCCGTCCGGTCCGAGCACTGGGTAGTCGTCGAGCGGACGGAGCCGATCGCGCGCGCCCACCCGGTCCATCAGCGCATGCAGGTTGTGGTAGTGGCGGAAGAACGCGTGGAACCCGCGCTCCATGTGGAACTCGGTTCCGTCGGCCAGTCGGTCCGGCCAGCTGCCGGCGCGGCCCCCCAAGAACGTGTCGCGTTCGAAGAGCGTCACCTCCACGCCCTGCTCCGCGAGCACCGTCGCTGCGGCCAACCCTGCGAGGCCGCCGCCCACCACCGCGACCCGGCGAACCGTCATGGACGCGTGGCGACGAGGGTGTGCACGATGCCGCGCTGCCAGCCGGTCATGGTCTCGACCGCGACGTCGCGAAACCCTGCCCGGAGCACCCGCCGCCGCAGCGCTTCGATCCGATCGAAGTCGAACACGCTGCGACGCAGATAACGCCACAGCGCGACATGCCGCGACCGGGCGACGCCAAGCGGAAGCACGATGCCAAGCGACACCGCGTTCCAGGTCACCGCGGCGCGCCGGCTTCCATCCAGACAGTAATCGTGGATGCCGAGCCGTCCGCCCGGACGGATCAATTCGAACACATTCTCGAGAAACCGGTCCGGATCTGAGAGATTGCGCACGCCGTAGGCCGCAAACACCGCGTCGAAAGGCCCTTCGACCAGACGCCCGGGATCATGTCCGTCGCCATGGACGAACGTCGCCTGCAGCTCTGGCTTCTGGGCGGCCAGCGCCAGCATCTTCTCGGAACCGTCGAGGCCCACCAAGGTGGCGCCGGGGTACGTCGCGCGCAGCGCGCCGGTCGAAATGCCTGTGCCACAGCACACATCAAGCACTCGGCCCGCGGGGGGCGCGAGTTGGAGCCGCGCCGCACTTTTGGCCAGATGCGCCGCGTAGCCGGGGTTCGCACCCACGAGTCCGTCGTACTGCCGCGCCACCCGATCGAAGGCGCTGGGGACGCCGGCGCGGGAAAGCACTGGGTTCGCCATCGTCTTGACGATGGCACGTCCAGCGCCCTGGGCCAGCCGCACCTACGAATCCCGGCCTACTTCGGAAATCGACCACCCACGCGCCGATTTCGGCGGCCGTCTACTCCTCCCATGAGGTTTCGTGGTTATCTTCCTGGCTCGGTGCTGCTGTATCTCTATCTCGCTGCGTTGGTGTTCGGGGGCGTGCTCGTTGGATCGTCGATCCTCCTGGGGGGCCACGACGACGCGGACATCGACGGCGGTGGCGACCTCGACGTGGATGGGGATCTCGACCTCGATGCCGACGCCGACGTCGACATGGACAAGGACCTCACGGTTGGCGAAGGCGCCGACGTGTTCTGGGTCCTCAAGTCGATGCGCTTCTGGACCTTCTTCTTGGCGTTCTTCGGCCTCACCGGCCTGACGCTCGACGGACTCGGTCTGGTGGCCAACGAGTGGATCACCCTCGCCCTGTCCATCGGGATGGGCATGGCGCTCGGCATCACCGCCGCCGCAACGATTCGCGCGCTCTCCAACGACAAGAACTCGGAGGCCGCCAACGCCAACGACTTCGTCGGAAAGACAGCGCGGGTCATGGTTCCCGTCACGCCGGGGGGGCTCGGGAAAGTACGCGTGCGGGTGAAGGGGCAGATCGTCGACGTACTGGCGATCACGGACGAAGAAGGAATCACATCCGAAGACGAAGTCATCGTCCTCGAGATGGAGGGGACCCGCGCGCGCGTCGCACGGGTCGATGTGATGGATTGACTTAGACCCGCCTCAGCAGCGGGTTTGTTAGACGAGTGAGTGGGGGCGCGAACGGACGCGAACGCCGCATCACGCACGACCGACGCAACGCGCGTCGTCGCGCGAGCGGAGCACGACCGGGAACGCTAAAAACATCCGGACTTCGGAGACACTGGATCGGCCGGTGGCTCCGAAGGGCGGAAACAAGGACCAACAGAGGAAGAGCCGCATGCAACAACCTTTCGAACAGGGCCAGCCATATCCAGGCGCCCCGGGCTTCGGCGCACCGCCGACCCCCGAACCAGGATTCTTCGATGCCATCGGGCCGGAATGGATGCCCGTGTTCATCGCACTCGGCGCCGTCGTCGCGGTGCTGGTCTTGCTGGCGATCTACCGCTCGCTGGTCCACATCGCGCGCCCGAACGAAGCGCTCGTATTCAGTGGTCTGAAGGTCACCTTGGCCGACGGCACCACCCAGCCCTACCGCGTCCTGCGACAGGGCGAGCGCAAGATGCGCATCCCGATCCTGCAGCGCGTGGACCGCATGGACATGCGGCTGCTTCCCATCGACATCGTCGTGCAGAACGCCTACTCGGCGGGCAACATCCCGCTCCAGATCCACGCGATCGCGAACGTGAAAATTCATACCGACCCGGGCGCGATCGCGAACGCGATCGAACGTTTCCTTGGCCGGAGCTTGCACGAGATCCAGACGGTCGCGCAGCAGACCCTCGAGGGTGCGGTGCGTGAAGTCATCGCGACGCTGACGCCCGAGCAGGTCAACGAAGACCGGCTCGCGTTCGCGGAGAAGCTCTCGCTCGCCGCGGTCGACGATCTGACGAAGCTCGGGCTCCAGCTCGACACCCTGAAGATCCAGACGGTCTCCGACGACACCGGCTACCTCGACTCGCTCGGTCGCCCGCAAATCGCGGGTGCGCTTCGCGACGCCGAGAACGCCGAGAACATCGCCACCCAGCAGACCACGCGTGCGCAGGCCGACGCCTCCCGTCGCGCCGACGTCGCGAAAGCGAGCGCCGAGACTCAGATCCTCGAAGCGCGCAACGGACTGCGTCAGGTCCAAGCCGAACTCGAAGGTGCGGCACAGTCGGTCGAACGCGAAGCGGAGGCCGCCGCCAAGACCGCCCGCGCCACCGCGGAGAAGGAGCTGCAGCGCATGCGCTCGGAGCTCGAGCAGAAGCGTCTGCAGGCCGAGGTCACGATCCCGGCCGACATCCAGCGCGAAGCCCGCGCGATCTTGTCGGTGGGTGAAGCCGCACCGACGGCTGAGAACGGCGCCGCCGCGGTTCAGGTGCTCGCCATGATGGGCGAAGCCTGGAAGGCGATGGGTCCGCAAGCGAAGGAGATCTACGTGATCCAGCACCTCGAAGAGATCGTCGAGACCGTGGTCTCGCAGCTCAGCGATGTGACGGTCGACGAGGTCACCGTGCTCGACAACGGCGACGGCTCGGCCCTCGCCGCCTACGCCGCGACCTACCCGCAGATGGTCGCGACGGTCATGCAAGCGCTCGCCCAATCGACCGGTGTCGATGTGCCTGCGATTCTCAGCGGAAAGCAGGTGGCGTGATGGGTGCTGCAGCAGCAATGATGGGCATCGGCATCATCGGCCTCGTGGCCGTGGCGCTGGTGATTCGAAACCTCCTCTACGTCTGTCAGCCCAACCAGGTGCTGGTGCTCAGCGGTCGCAAGAAGGCCCACGGCAACATCCAGACGCACTACCGCATCATCAAGGGCGGCCGCGCGCTGCGCATCCCGCTCGTCGAGGTCGTCGACAAAGTCGACCTGACGAACATGATCATCGAGATCGCGGTCCGGAACGCCTACTCGAAGGGCGGCATCCCGCTCACCGTACAGGGCGTCGCCAACATCAAGATCCCCGGTGAGATGCCGCTGATCCACAACGCGCTCGAACGGTTCCTCGGTCGCACGCGTGAAGAGATCATGCGCGTCGCTCGGGAGACGCTCGAAGGCAACCTCCGCGGCGTGCTCGCGGGTCTGACGCCCGAAGAGGTCAACCGCGACAAGGAAGCGTTCGCGGCCAAGTTGACCGACGAAGCAGGGCACGATCTCGAGAAGATCGGGCTGATGCTCGACACGCTCAACATCCAGAACGTGAGCGACGAGGTCGGCTACCTCGACGCGATCGGTCGCACCCGAAGCGCCGCGATTCGTCGCGACGCGGTCATCGCGGAGTCGAAGGCCCAGGCCGACGCCGCCGAGGTGAAGTGGCGCAACTACATGGAAGGCGAGCTCGCCAAACTGGAGGCCGCGGTGGAAGTCGCGCGCAAACAGAACGAGACCCGCATCGCCGACGCGACCACCCGTCGAGGCGCGCTCATCGCCGAACAGCAAGCCGCGGTTCAAGCGATGCTCGCTCAGACCCACGCGGAGATCGAGATGCAGATCGCGCGGCTGGACCAGATCAAGTTCCAGCTGACCGCCGATGTCATCCGGCCCGCGGAAGCATCGCGCGACGAAGCGATCGCCCAAGCGAAAGCGAGCGCGATCAGCATCGTCGAACAAGGCAAGGCGACCGCCGGGGTGCTCAAGGACCTCGCCGCGACCTACCGCGGTCAAGGCACCGCAGGCCGCGACGTGCTGCTCATGCAGAAGCTCGTCCCCGTACTCAAACAGGTGGCCGGCACGATCGGCGAGCTCAAGGTCGACCGGCTCACGCTGATCGGCAAAGGCGGCAACACCGGCAACGGCGACGGCAACGGCGACGGGAGCCTGGCGGGCAAGATCGTCAGCGCGACCGAGCAGATCAAAGCCGCCACCGGGATCGACGTCACGGGGGTGCTGAAGTCCAAGGTCGGAACCGGCATGGCGCCGCGCATCCCGCGCCCGCCGTCCCAGTGACCTGACCCAGCGCGGTGGCCGGCTCGACCGACCTCCGCAACCGACCGAGAGGCGCGTTCCGCAATCTGCGGGGCGCGCCTTTTCGGTGTTCCTTGGGCCGTCGCCCCATCCGCTGCGGCTCGTCGCTGTTCCTTGACGGCAGTGCCCAAACCATCCTCCGCGACGTAGCGGCGCAGAGGGCCTTGGAGGCATCCGCGTGGACCGGTGGTATGCTGGGGCCGTGGTCTCGGCCGCCATGCCGAGCCGCGGCGAAATCGTCGCAGGCAAGTACCGCATCGAGGGCCAACTCGGTGAGGGAGGGATGGGTGTGATCTACGCCGCCACCCACCTCGTCACCTCGAAGCCGGTCGCGATCAAGTGGCTCCCCGCGGACAAGCGGAGCGACGAGCGACGAGCGCGTCTGCTGGTCGAAGCGCAAGCGGCCGGCCGGGTCGACCACCCGAACGTGGTCGACGTCTACGATTTCGGAGAGCACGAGGGCGCGGTGTTCCTGGTGATGGAGCGCCTCAACGGCATGCCGCTCACGGCCGCGCTCGCGCCGGGCCCCATGACCATGCACGACGCCATCCGGCTCATGATGCCGATCTTGCGTGGGGTCGCCGCTGCGCACGCGCAGGGCGTCATTCACCGCGACCTCAAGCCCGACAACGTCTTCCTCTGCGAGAACCAGGACGGCAGCGCCTCGACCGTCAAGGTGCTCGACTTCGGGATCTCGAAGATGGCGGGGCCGGACTCGCTCAGCCTCACCGCGACCGGGGTGGTGATGGGCACGCCGCTCTACTGTTCGCCGGAACAGATGAAGGGCGTCAAAGACGTCGACGGGCGGGCCGACCTCTACGCGCTCGGGTGCCTGCTCTACGAGATGCTCGAAGGGGAACCGCCGTTCATCGCGGACTCCTACGCCGAGCTCGCGGTGGTCAAGCTCTCCGAGCGGCCGAGACCCTTCGCCCAGCCCGTGCCGCGCGCGGTGCAGGAGATCGTGTTCAAGGCGTTCGATGTGCGGCGGGAACGCCGGTACCCGGACGTCGCCGCGTTCGGCGAAGCCCTCGAGCCCTACAGCGGCGGCATCCGGTTCCGCGACACCGAGACCGATTGGTCCGGGGTGTTTCCCGCCCGCTCCGAACCGAAACCAACCATCCAGGTGCCGGTGCCCCGCGCCGCGCGCACGGCCGGGACTTCGCGCGCGCTCCTGCTCACCGCCGCCGTCCTTGCGTGTGCCGTCGCCGCCGCGGCGGTGTTTGTGATGATGCGCCGCGCCGCCCCGGTTCCGGTGGCCACCCCGCTCGAGTCCGCCTCGCCAGCAACCATCGCGCCCGGCGAACCCGTGCCTGGCGAACCCGTGCCTGGCGAACCCGTGCCCGGCGAACCCGTGCCTGGCACATCGGCCGGTGCAGAACCGACCGCCGTCGAGCCCGCCGCGCGGCCGAGCCTCGTTGCGCAGCCACACCCGACCGCCGGGTCCCACGGCGCCGAGACCGCGGAAACCGAGGTTCTCGACGACAACGCGGTATCCTCTGCGGCCGTGGACACGACCGAGACCACCAGGAGCGCGAACGCGATGCGTCGACGCGGCATGCGCATGTCGGCCTCGATGACCCACCGCACCGGCGGGCTGAGCCTCGGAGACTTCGATTGATCGCGCGCCTGCTCAGTCTGCTCGTCGTGGTGTGCGTGTTGCAATCGACGACGGCGAACGCCCAACGCCGATACCGCACCGTCCTGCGTGAGGCGCTCTCGGAGTTCGAGCGGGGCAACTACGCCGAAGCCCGCACCCTCTTCATGGAGGCGTACGAACTCGAACCTTCCGCGCGCGTACTGCGTGGGGCCGGCATGAGCGCGTTCGAAGAACGGCAGTACGTGTTGAGCTACCGGCTGATGCGCCAAGCGCTCGACCACAGCGAAGGCGCGCTCAACGGGGAACAACGGGCCGAAGCGGAAGCGCTGATCGAGCGGGCGCTGACCTTCATCGGCCGGTTTCGGATCCAGACCGATCCAGCCGACGCGCGCATGACGGTGGACCTGCGACCCGCCGAACTCGAAGACGACGGAACGCTCCTGCTCGACATCGGCCCCCACGCGCTGAGTCTGAGCGCCGACGGATACGAGGCGCTGGAACGGCGGCTTCGGGTGCAAGGCGGCGAAGACGAGACGCTCGAACTCGAACTCGTCCTCGAAGGTGGGTCCGCCACGTTTCAAGCGCCGGAGACCCGCGCGAAGTCCCTCGATGGGCTCGGCGTGTCGCTCTTGGTCGGCGGCGGCGCCTTCGTGCTGGCCGGGATCGGAACGCTCGCGTGGTGGATCAACCGCGGGGGCGAAGTCGGTCTCTGCGAAGATGCCATCGCGGCGGGCAACAACTGCCTCAACCTCTCGACTCTGGAAGGGCAGCGCACCGGCGCCGCGACCTCCACGATCTTGTTGCTCGTCGGAGGCGCGACGGCGCTCCTGACCGGGGTGTTGCGGTACGGCCGCAGCGACGACCGCGCGGTTCCGATCGCGTGCGGCATCGGCCGAGAGGGGGGCGGATGTTCGTACCGGACCACGTTCTGAACCCGCGACGAATCGCGACGGCTCGAATCGGGCGCGCGCTCGCCGCGCGGTCGCCGGCTTCGGCCGCGGTGTGGCTGGCGGCCGGCCTCTCGCTGGCCGCGCTCTCACTGACGGGCTGTACGAAAGCCGCGATCGTCTTCGAGCCCGACGTCGACGCGGGAGGCGGGATCGACACCGGTCCGGTGCCGGACGGCAACGTGCCGGACATGGGCCCAGCCGGGTGCACGACCGAACCACCCATCGGCATCCCGCCGGAGACCTGTCGGCCGCTGCGGCCGCCGGCGCGCAGCCTGTGCCCGGAAGAGGGCGAGGACCGGACGATCGTCCGCGCGCTCCTCGATCCCTCGTTCGCGCGCACGAACGGCTACGACCTCGATGGCTACTGCACGATGCTCAGCGGCGTGCCGAACAGCTGCATGAACATGGACGACGACACGCCGCCCGACAGCACCGAGTTCGGCACCGACAACGCGTTCGGCACGTTCCTCATCCCCGGCTTCGAGGTGGTCGACCCCAACATCGAGATGCGCTTCAGCGACAACATGCGCGACGGCGAAGGCACGCCGATGCTCGAGCTGACCGGCTGGAACGGCACGCCGAACGACCAGACCGTGGAGGTGGTGTTGACCATCAGTGTGCGGCCGGAGAACAACATGCCGCCCGCTTGGGACATGGAGCCGACGCCGGTGCTCGTACCCGCCGCGAGCTTCTACAACCCGGGCACCGGCCAACCGATCGCGATCGACCGCGAGGGCTACGTGACCGATGGCGTCCTGGTCATGCGCATCCCCGACAACCAGCCCTTCGTGTTCCAAGCGGAAGGCCGCGCAGTCGAGATCCGGCTGAGCGACGCGCGGCTGACCGCGCAGATCGCAGAGGACGGAGATCTGAGCGGTGCGCTCCTGAGCGGTCGCTGGTCACAAGCGAACGCCAACGCAGCGCTCGACCTGCTCGTGTGTCCGAGCGACACGATCTTCCGGCCACCGGCCGAGCAGCTCCTTCGCAACGCGGCGGATGTGCGGACCAACCCGGCGGAGGACACCATGATGCTTCCATGCAACGCGATCAGCGCCGCGATCCGATTCGAGACGAGCGCACCGGTGGTCGTGAGCACGCTCCGCGAAGAGACCGTGTTCGAAGACCCGTGTATGTGAGCGCGAACGCGCGGGTGTGCGCGTGCTTCTTGGCGCTGTGCGCGGTGGCCGCATGCAAGGGCAGCAACGTCGCTGTCGACGCGGGCACCGATGCCGCCGATGCCTCCATCGACGTCGGTGGGTCCGATGGAGGCGTCGACGCGCGCGTCGAGATCCCGCTCTCGTTCGCGTGGGATCCGTGGCCTTCGGGACCGGTGCCGTACCGCTTGGCCCACGAGACCTGCAACCACGGCGGGGGCCAGGCAGGCACGTGTCCGGAGGACTTCGAGTGCACCGGTTCGATCGACGTCCCCTTCGTGGCGTTGACCCGGACCGAGCGGGTGTGTGAGCGCTCCGGCGGGGACGTGCGCGCGCCGATCGTCTTGAACCGACCGGTGAACGCGCTGGCCGAGTCTGCGGTGGTCGCCACCCTCGAACTGCCGTGGCTCGCGGACGCGCCGCCCACCGGCGCGCTCCGGGTGCGCGATCGTTCCGGTGCGGTGGTCTACGCCGAAGCCGCCCGGGCCACCCAGTCCTTGTCGGTCGATCCCGGCACGTACCAACTCACGCTCACGCTGCCCGACCGCGCGACGTTTCCTTCCTGGGCCCGCTCGGGCGAGCTCGTCGTGCGTGGCCCCGGTGCGATCGAACTGCCAATGGAGCGCGCCACCTTCGAGACGCGATGCAGCGCCGAACTCGGGACGTGCGTCTTCGATCTGCAGAGCGTGGCGACCGGCGTGCGCCGACGCAGCGAGGGCGGCCCCGTGCCGATCGTCCCAAGCGCGCAGCGGGTGCAGGTCGCGACGGAGTTCGGCAGCGCCGACCTCGGCGAAGTCACCGGCGAAGCGGAGTTCGACGGCACGCCGGTGCGCGTGTCCGGAACCGTGCGGCTCGACGGAGCGGCCTTCGCACGCGGCACGGTGCGCTTCGCCGACGCAGACCTACCGGACGCGCCGACGGTGGACTGGCCCGTGACCGAAGCAGGCTACGCGGGGTCGATTCTGCCCGGCACCTACGAGGTCTACCTCGACACCCTCTCGGATCGGGTCGCGCCGCAGAGCCGCGCGTGGCTTGGAACCTACGTGGTGGACGCGGACCGTACGATCGACCTCGACGCTTTGACCGCCACCTGGGCTGGGACCATGACGGTCGATGACGCAGAAGCCCCGGACGTCACCGACCCCGACGTGGAGACACGCCTCGGCATCCTGCAGCTGGTGGACGCGCTCGGCGTGGCGAGCCGCGGCATCGTGGTGCGCGGTCGCGGCGGGTTCTCCGCGGCCGTGCTCGGGACCCGGGCCGACGTGCGCTTCACCGGGACCGATCCTTCGATGCCGAGGTTGGCGCAGGTCGTCGCGCGGGAAGAAGAGATCGGCACCCGCGGCGACGCCGCACTCGACGCGGGCGTGCGCTACGTGGACGTCACGGTGCACGTCGACGGCGGCCGAGTGCCCGACGGTCCCTCCGAACTCGACGCGCCGCGGGGCCGGGTGTTCGTGCGGGAGGAGAGCCGGGAGATCAGCGAACGTTTGGTGCCGTTTGGAGAGAGCGTGATTCGCATGGTGGTCCCGCCGGGTGTGTTCACGTTCGAGTACGAAGTCGTCGGCAACCCGTTCATGCCCGATGCGCGCGTCCGGCTCGGCGAGGTGGACGCGGACGAGCTGTTGACCGCCCGCACGTTCGAGCTGGAAGTGGCGGACGTGCGGATCGCGTTCGATGCGCGGCCAGGAGAACAGCTCCAGTTCCGGGAGTTCGGCGGCGTCTCCCGCTCGGACATCGATGCGGGCGCAGCGCGGGTGCTGCTGTACCGCGGGATCTACGACGTGCGCACGATCTGCGCGGGAGGATGCGGCGAGCTCTTGCTCGGCTGGACGCGCTTCTGAGGGTCGAGTGTCTCAGGGGCGTGGCATCGTGCCCGCCATGAGCACGCGACACCACACCATCGACTACCTGGAACTCTCGGTCACCGACATGGCCCGCGCCAAGGCGTTCTATGCGGCCGCGTTCGGATGGGCGTTCACCGAGTACGGACCAGGCTACGCCGGCATCCAGGGCTCGCCACGGGAACAAGGCGGACTCGCCCTCTCCGAGAGCGTTCGGCCCGGCGGTCCACTCGTCGTCCTCTTCTCCGACGATCTGGAAGCCAGCCATGCCGCCGTCGTCGAAGCCGGCGGCACCATCCTCAAACCGCCCTTCGAGTTCCCCGGTGGCCGCCGATTCCGCTTCGCCGACACCGAAGGCAACGAACTCGCCGTGTGGTGCGAACTCTAGCAGGTCGCTGAAAAGCGACCTGCTCCCTTGCCGTTGCCCTTGCCCGTGCCCTTGCCCGCGTCGTGGACGCCGTGTGTTTCGCGACGGCGAGGCCGCGAATCGGAGCCCGATGCCCAGCGGACG
>JAXMNT010000094.1:0-12905 GCA_034670305.1 Deltaproteobacteria bacterium | reverse complement strand
GTCCGCTGGGCATCGCGCTCCGATTCGCGCCTCGCCGTCGCGAAACACACGGCGTCCACGACGCGGGCAAGGGCACGGGCAAGGGCAACGGCAAGGGAGCAGGTCGCTTTTCAGCGACCTGCTAGGCTGGTCGGAAGGCCCGGTTCATTGCGAAGTCGTAGCCCTTGGCCACGTTCGGGAAGACGTCGCTGCGCACATCCACGAACCCGGCTTCTTCGAGCATCGGCACGAGATGGAACCAGTCCCATCGGTAGACGTGGCGCATGGTCAGCACGCTCGGCTGCACGGCGCCGCTCTCCAGATCGCGTTCGAGGTAGACGTGGTGTTCGTCGATGTGATCGGATCCCTTCGTCGCATGGAGGGTGAGGGTCACTTCGCATTGCGGGGTGGCGTGCGACCAGCCGAGCCGCGGCGCCGACTTCGGTCCCCACTCGAGCTCCAGCAGCCGACGGCCGCTGTCCTCCGCTGGTTTCCGTGCGTCCGCGAAGAAGAAGACGAGCGCGCCGCCGGGCCGCAGCGCACCGAGCGTCCCGCGCAACGCTGCGCGCATCTCTTCTTCGTCGTAGGTCCAGTGGAGCGCGTCGTTGAAGATCAGATCGAAGCGGCCCGGCATCGCGTCGCCGAGGTCCTGCCACCGCACGTCGTGCACCGGCACCTGCAGACCGGCTTCGTCCAGCGCCGCCCGGGTCATCGCGCGCGCGCGAGGGCTCTCGTCGGTGCACTCCACGACGAAGCCCTCCTCGGCGAGGTTCACGGTGTGGTCGCCCATGCCCGCCGTCGCGTCGAGCAGCCGCACGTCGGGTCCCGGGTACAGCCCGCGCAGCGCGCGCTGGCTGTCGCGTTTCCACTTCCGGAAGTCGAGCGGGTCGCAGGCGCGGCGGAATGCTTCGAACCGCCAGTACAGATCCCAGTTCAAGACCGCCACTCCGAAAACGCTGCCGCGCGCGCGTCCCGCGGTACATGCAACACATCGCCGTAGGTGGGGGCCACGAACGCCGCCCGCGGGGCGAGCACGTGCGCCTCGGAGACGAACCCCGACAGGTCGATCCCGGGCAGGTGGCGCAGACCCGCTTCGAGCGGCCCGAAGAACGCGTCGTGGTGGGTCGGTACGAGCAGTTCCGGTTCGAGCGCCTCGACCAAACGTTTCAGGTAGTCGCGCGTCGCGAACCGGCCCGCCAACCCCACCAGCAAGGTCTCGGCTTTCAATCCTTCGAGCTCCGCGTCGACGAGGTCCGCGGATCCGTTGTGGTAGAGCCGGCCGAAGGGCGTCGTCAGATGCACCCCAAACGCACCCCCCATCCGGTAGTGCCACGCGCGCGCGGGCAGGCGGGGCGGCTGCTTCACCTCGCCGGGGAAGGGCACCCGGCCCAGTGCGATGCGGCCGTGGAGGCTCGGCACGAATCGAACCTCGACGTCGCCGATCCGCACCACGCGGCCTTCGGGCGGCACCTCTTCCAGTTGCGATTCTGGGACCCCCTCCGCGCGCGCGAACTGAATCGTCGTGCCGGATCCGATCAGCGTCGCGCCGGTCCGCAGGGCGATGCCGGGTGCGTCGAGCAGGTGGTCGTAGTGACTGTGTCCACAACAGACCGCATCGACCTTCTCCGGCACCCAGCGGGCCCACGCGTCGGGGGTGCTTCGGAGCGGCCGCGCGATCATCCGGCGGATGCCCGGCCGGGTCAGAAACGGATCGAGCAGCACCGTGGTCGTGGCGGTCTGCACCACGTGCCCGGCGGTCCCCAACCAACGGACCCGGACGGCGTCCTCGCTGGGCGCGTCGGTCCGGGGGCGCCATCGCGCGTGCGTGCGCGCCAGCGGCAGCAGTCGCTGCAGCACCCTACATCCCGAGGAAGAAGTAAGCCGCGGCGCCGCCACCGGCGAGCAAGAGCAAGAGCAGCATGATGATGGCGCCGCTGCCGCCGCTCTTGGCGGGTGCGGTCTCGGTCGGAATCGCGACCGGTCGGTTGCCGGTGGGCGGCGGTGCGTGTTCCACGAGTGGCTCGACCGGGATCGGGTCCACCGGGATCAGGTCTTGTTCGAGGGTCCCGGCCAGGCCCTCGAGGCCCGACTCCCGCCAGCCCGGCTCCGAGTCGTGGTTGTCGGTCGCGGCCTGATCGAACGCGGCGGCGACCTCGTCGTCGTCGCTGAACCAGTCCTGGGGGTTCTCGAAGAGTCCGGCGTCGAGCGGCTGCGCGCCGACCACGTCGTCGGGGCTCAGCACCGCGCCGGCCACGCTCTCTTCGTCGACGTCGTCGAGCGAAGTGAAGCGAAGCAGCTCTTCTTGGATGAGCTGGTCGATGACCGACTGCTGCGAGCCGGACTTGGTCTCGACCGGGGTCTGCTCGAGCGTGAACTTCACCAGGTTGGCGATGTCGTACGACGTCACCTTCATCTGGTGTCCGAACAGGTAGTCCGCGAGCGCGTCGCCGAACTCCCGCGCGGTCTGGAAACGAACGCGCTTGTCCTGGGCGAGGCACTTGAGCAGCACCTTCTCGAACTCCGCGTCGACCTCGGAGTTGATCGTCACCAGGCTCGGCACGTCGGCCTGCTGGACCAGCTTCACCGTCTGGTAGTCGGTCTCGCCGAGAAAGAGGCGCCGGCCCGCGAGCATCTCCCAGAGCACGATGCCGAGCGCGAAGATGTCCGCGCGCTCGTCGGCCGGTTCACCGGACGCGGCTTCGGGCGAGAGGTAGCTGAACTTGCCTTTGACGACGCCGGGGTCGGTCTTCTCGAGCTGGGTCGTCGCTTTGGCGAGGCCGAAGTCGGTGACTTTGATCTCGCCCCGCCGCGAGATGAGGATGTTCGGCGGGGAGACGTCTCGGTGCACGAGCTCGAAGTCGGAGCCGTCTTCGTCGGTCAGCTCGTGCGCGTAGCTGAGCCCTCGGCACGCCTCCATGCAGATGTAGAGCGCTTCTTTGAGGGGCACGGTGCGGCCGGCCTTGCGCAGCACCTCGATGATCTTCTTGAGGTTGCAGCCATCCACGTACTCCATGACGATGAAGTAGGTGCCGTCGGCGGCGCCGATATCGAAGACCGAGACGATGTTGGCATGGTTCAGCCGCGCGCCGAGACGGGCTTCGTCGAGGAACATCCCGATGAAGCCCTCGTTCTGGGCGAGGTGCGGCAGGACGCGTTTGATCGCGACCTTCTTCTTGAAGCCCTGGAGGCTCTGGGTCTCTCCGACGAAGACCTCGGCCATGCCGCCAGCTTCGAGCCGTCTGATGACGCGGTATCGTTGTTCGGCCATGGGTGGGCGGACCCCGGGTGTCCTTCGACCGGCCCGGAGCGTCCGGGATTGTGATCTGCCTGGGTTCGCGAGGTCAAGCTGTCGATCGCCCAGGGCGCCCGAGAACTCGGGCCGAATGCACCCCAGCGCGACCGGAAGGACCCAACCCTCGGGACAACCGACCACCCGGCGATGCTTGACGGGCGACCGGCGACCGGCGTACTTGTCGGCGGTGAGCGGCCCCGACGCACCCATCTGCATCGCTCCGTCCATTCTCTCTGCGGATTTCGGGCATTTGGCCGACGAAATCCGGGCGGTGGAGGACGCGGGCGCCGACTGGATCCACGTGGACGTGATGGACGGGCGCTTCGTGCCCAACCTCACGATCGGCCCACCGGTCGTGAAGGCGGTGGCTGCAGCCGCCACCCGCACCGTCGACGTGCATCTGATGATCGTGGAGCCCGAGCGGTACGTGGACGCCTTCGCCGACGCTGGTGCGGACGTCATCACCGTGCA
The DNA here is from genome assembly GCA_034670305.1 of Deltaproteobacteria bacterium. GTDB lineage: Bacteria > Myxococcota_A > Polyangia > Polyangiales > Houyiibacteriaceae > JAXMNT01. Next base: position 9,163 of record JAXMNT010000094.1, on the reverse strand, counting down.
CGCCGAGGCCTGCGTACACCTGCAGCGCACGCTCACGCAGATCCGGGAGCGGGGCAAACTGGCCGGGGTGTCGTTGAACCCCCACACCAGCGAGGATGTGCTGAAGTACGTCTGGCCCTACCTCGACCTGGTCCTGGTGATGAGTGTGAACCCTGGATTCGGCGGCCAATCCTTCCTGCCGGACGTATTGCCCAAGATCCGCGCTCTGCGTGCGCTCGCCAACCAGCAGAGCCATCCCATCCACATCGAGGTCGACGGCGGCATCAAGCCCGGCACGGCGGCCCAGGTCGTGGCGGCCGGCGCAGACGTACTCGTGGCGGGCAGCGCGATCTACGGGCAATCTGACTACCGCGCAGCCATCGCTGCGATTCGAGCGGACGCGATGTCCGTCCTTCCAACCGTAGAGACCGTGGCCAAAGGCACCTGATGGCGGACAACCCCGGCCTGACGACCATCTTCGTCGACAGCAAAGCGACCAAAAGGCGCCTCAAGAAGGCCAAGCTGATCGTGACGTCTGGGCCCGACAAGGGCAAAGAGCTGGTGATCGAGCGCGAGCGCGTGACCATCGGCCGCTCGGTGATCTGCGACCTGGTGCTGGAGGACAAGTCGGTCAGCGGCACCCACGTGGAGATCATCGCGACGGAGAAGGGGTTCTTGCTCAAGGACCTCGACTCGACCAACGGCAGCCGCGTCGGCGATCTCCAGATCCGCGAAGTCTGGATCAAGCCGGGCACCGCAGTGTCGCTCGGACAGACCCGCATCGAGTTCGAAGCGCAAAAGGGCGAAGTCGAGATCGAGCTCTCGCAGAAGGACCGCTTCTTCGAGTTGCGCGGCAAGAGCGTGCGCATGCGGGAGATATTCGCGGTGCTCGAGAAGGTCGCCGCCGCGGATCTGACGGTGCTGGTGCGCGGCGAGACCGGCACGGGCAAGGAGCTCGTGGCGCGCGGCATCCACCAAGCATCGCCCCGCGCGTCGCAGCCGCTCGTCGTTCAGGACTGCAGCGCGATTCCGAAGGACCTCATCGAGAGCACGCTCTTCGGCCACGAGCGCGGCGCGTTCACCGGCGCGACCGACCGGCACAAGGGCAGCTTCGAACAGGCGGAGGGCGGCACCATCTTCTTGGACGAGATCGGTGAACTCGATCTCTCGCTCCAACCGAAGCTGCTGCGGGTCCTCGAGAACCGTGAGGTCAAACGTGTGGGCGGCGACAAGACCATCTCGGTGCACTGCCGGGTCGTGGCCGCGACCAACCGCGATCTCCGCCAGATGGTGAACGAAGGAACGTTCCGCGAGGACCTCTACTACCGGCTCAGCGTGGTCCAGGTGGAGTTGCCGCCGCTTCGCGAGCGACCGGAAGACGTCACCCTGTTGGTCGACGCGTTCCTGAAAGAGTTCACCGCGCGCTGTTTCCCGGACGATCCCACCAAACGTTTCACGGTGACCCCCGACGCGATGGCGCGTCTGAAGTCCTACCCCTGGCCGGGCAACGTGCGCGAGTTGAAGAACACCATCGAGCGGGCGGCTTCTCTCGCCGATGGCACCGAGCTCGGCATCCGCGACCTGATGCCATCGTCCCAGAAGACGCCGCCGCTGACGCTTCCCGGCGGCACGGCCGAGCAGTTCGTGGAGGACGACGTGCCCTTCAAAGAAGCGAAACAGAAGGTGCTCGACACGTTCGAAGCGGCCTACTTGAAGTCCTTGCTCGACAAACACGGCGGCAACATCACCCGAAGCGCACAAGCCGCCGGTCTGACCCGGTACCATTTGCGGGAACTCGCGAAGCGGTACGGCGTGCGTGAGAGCTGAACCGCGGTACGAACCCGCTCCTCGATGATCCCCCGACGACTCCCCACGACCGCACCGCGCCGCTGGCGCACGGAAGTTTCCCGTCATGCGTGAACTCGAACGCAGAGGCCGCGTGCATCCGCGCGCCCCCCGCATCCTCATCATTGGCGCCGGCGCGGTCGGTCAGGTGTATGGCCTGCACCTCCAGAAGGGCGGTGCCGAGGTCGACGTCTACGTACGTCCCAAGTACGTCGCGGAGTGTCGCGCCGGGCTCACCCTCTACCGGATGACCAGCGCGCGCGGACGCGCGGTCGAGCGGTTCGTGCCGCGCGAGGTCCTGACGACGCCGGAACAAGTGGCGGGCACGAGCTACGACCAGGTGTGGTTGTGCATCTCGACCTCCGCGCTGGAGAAGGCGCTGGCGGCGAAGAACAGCGCGAAGCGCGGCCTCGAACGTCTGCTCCGTTCCATTGGGACCGCGACCTTCGTCCAGTTCCAGCCTGGCCTCCACGTGTCCGACCTGCTCGCGCCGATCGTGCCGTCCCGGCAGATCGTTCAAGGCGGCATCGCGATGGTGGCCTACCAAGCACCGCTCGTCGAAGACGAGGTCGACGAACCGGGGGTGGCGTTCACGCTCCAGACCTCGCCCTTCACCGGCGCCGATGCGGTGAGCGTCGTCGCCGCGCTGAAAGCCGGCAAGTGCCCCGCGAAGGTCCACCCCGACGCCCGATCGATGATGGCGTTCGGAAGCGCCACCTTGATGCCGCTCATGGCCGCGCTCGAAGGCGCGGACTGGAAACTCAAGGGTCTCCGCAAACGCGAATGGGCGAAGCTCGCCGCGGACGCGGCCGCGGAAGCGCGTGAGGTCACCGCCGCCCAGCTCGGCAGCAAACCGCCCGCGATGATGGGGCTGCTCGGTGCATCGTTGATCCAGCTCGCGACCGTCCTGGCGCCTGGGATGCTGCCGTTCGAAGTCGAGATCTACCTGCGCTACCACTTCACCAAGGTGCGCGATCAGACCCGGATCTTGCTCGACCGCTACATCGACGAGGGCATCGACCGCGGCGTGTCGATCACCAACCTCAGTGTGCTCCGGTCGCGGGTGTTCGGACTCGGCGTCGGCGGCCATGCCCCCCAAGCCGCCTGACGGTTCATGGAAGCTCGCGCCGAGCTCAGACGTAGTAGAGGCATGAACTCCATGCGAAACGGCAATGCGATCGGCCGTCGGATCGGCATTCCGATCGGCAGTGCGATCGGCAGTGTGATCGGCATGGTGCTCCTGGCAGCGTTCGGGTGTGGTGGAAACGAGACGCAAGAGCCGGCGCAGGCGCCGGTCACCGCACCGGAGCCCCCTCCGCCGCCTCCGCCCGTCTACGACCTCCACGAGTGGGGCGTGCTCGATGTCGGCCCAGACGGCGGGGTCGTCGGTTACCAGGCCGGCTCGTTGCACGGTCCCACGGGCGGGCTCGGCGCGGCCGGCGTGGGCTACGGCCTGCCGATCCTCTACGTGCATCTCGGCGAGGGAGTCGACGCGGCGACGATCGACCTCGAGCTTCGCGCCCTGCAGGGCCTGCAACACGTCGAGTGGTTCCCGCGCCCCGGCGACGACCGGTCGCCCGCGTCGACGATCTCCTGGCACGTGGAAGCCACCCGCGGCGCGTGTCCAGCGGAGCGGCGCTACCCGGTGGTCGCGGAGGCAGGCTGCGTGGGCATCCTCGATCATCAGTGCGAAGCGGCTTCGCTGGCGGCCTTCGAAAACCCGGAGTCCGCGTGTCTCGGGGTAAGCGACGCGCGACAGCACCTGCTCTTCTACCGGAGCGCCCCGACGCCGGACCCGAACGGCAACCCGCCCCCACCGCTCGAACTGCCCCTCGAGACGACCCATGCCGGCTACCGCGCCGACCTCGAACTCGAGCGCAAGGCAGGGTCGACCGATTCGACGGTTGGTTCGATCTGGTTCGTGGCGCGGGGCTACCAACGCTACGGCCTAGGGCTGCGTGGACGCAGTGGTGGTGCAGGGCGCGGCGGACTGGTGGTTCCGTCTCCGATCTTGGCAGAGCGGATCGACTGGCCGGCGCCCGGCGGCCGGGTGACCGTACCGTTCCCCGAGACCGAGCTGTCCGGCGAGGATGGACAACGAGCGCTTCGCGAGGATCTGATCGCCCACGGGTTGACGGCGCCCGAAGCCGCCGCGTTCGAAGAGGGCTGGCGCGAATCGCTCTTCGGCCCCCGCGCCCCCGCCGCGATGTTGCTCTACTGGTTGCCGCGCAGCGACGTGGACGAGCTGGTCGCGATCGACGCCACCCCGCCCCCGCGCGCAGTCCACCGCGCCACCCTGGTCCGCGTGCTCCTCCGCTGAGGAACCCCGCGAGAGACCAGCAATATCCGACGCGGCGAAGCTGAGCGAAGCGAGCAAGCCGTGTCACGGACGGGGTTTGGGGGCTGTGCCCCCAAGAATATCGCATCGCGCGGTGCCCTTCGGCGTGGTACCCGGCGCGTCATGGGACTCGCTGTCGGCATCGTGGGGCTCCCGAACGTCGGGAAATCCACCCTCTTCAACTCGCTCTCCAGCAAACAGGCGGAGGCCGCGAACTACGCGTTCTGCACCATCGACCCGAACGTCGGGGTGGTCCCGATCCCGGACCCCCGCTTCGATGCGCTGGTCGAGTTGTTCTCCCCCAAGAAGGTGGTCGCCGCGACGGTGGACTTCGTCGACATCGCGGGCCTGGTCCGCGGCGCGTCGAAGGGGGAAGGCAAGGGCAACGCGTTCCTGAGCCACATCCGCGACGCGGACGCGATCGCACACGTCGTGCGCTGCTTTGAAGACGACAACATTCTGCATGTCGACAACAAGGTCGATCCCGAATCGGACATCGCGACGATCGAGACGGAGCTCGCGCTCAAGGATCTCGAGACGGTTCAGAAGCGCCTCGACAAGGCGCTCAAGGCGTCCAAGAGCGGCGCGAACAAACCCGAAGCGAAGATCGCCGAGGTCTGCCAAGCGATCGCCGCGCTCCTCGACGAGGGGTTGCCCGCCCGGCAGTACGAGCCGCCGACCGAAGAAGAAGCGCGCGTCGTGCACGACCTCTTCCTCATCACCCGCAAGCCGATGTTCTACGTCTGCAACGTCAAAGAAGATCAGATCGGTTCGGCGGACACGGACCCGCTCGTTGCCAAGGTGCGCGCGATCGCGGAGTCCCGCGGCGCGCCCTGCGTGGTGATCAGCGCGGCCATCGAGGCCGAGATCATGCAGCTGCCGGTCGAGGACCGGGGCGAGTTCCTCGAGTCACTCGGCCTCGAAGAGCCGGGGCTGCATTCGGTGATCCGGACCGGCTACGACATGCTCGACCTCATCACGTACTTCACGTGTGGCGAACCCGAAGTGCATGCGTGGACCATCACCCGCGGCACCAAAGCGCCCGGCGCCGCCGGCAAGATCCACACGGACTTCGAGCGCGGCTTCATCCGCGCGGAGGTCATCGCCAGCGAAGACATGCTCGCCCTCAAGAGCGAACAAGCGGTCAAAGCCGCCGGCAAGATGAAACTCGAAGGCAAAGAATACGTCGTGCAGGACGGCGACATCATGCACTTCCGCTTCAACGTGTAGCGGGCGCTGAAAGCGCCCCGCAACACGTTGCCCTTGCCCTTGCCCTTGCCCTTGCCCTTGCCCCTGCCCTTGCCCTTCGTTGTGGTCGTGTTGAACAGGGGAACGCTGAGTCTTGGTCGGCTGGGGCCGAGCACTCCGTGCCCCGGTTAACCCGCGTGCTATACAGCGTTGCGGCGACGCAACGGCGGCGTCACACGAACGTTGCTTCTCACAGACAGGTTCGGCTCAGATGGGCTCACGCATACTTGTGGTCGAAGACGAGAGCGACCTGGCCGAGCTGGTCGCGTTCAACCTCAAGCAGGCTGGACACGCCGTCACCACGGCCGGCACCGGCGCCACCGCGCTCGCCGAGATCCGCCGGCAGCGCCCCGATCTGGTTGTGCTCGATGTCATGCTCCCAGACATCACGGGTCTCGAGGTCTGCCGTCGGCTCCGGCGCGATCCCGACACGATCCGCCTCCCGGTCGTGATGCTGACCGCCAAAGGCGAAGAGGTCGATCGCGTGGTGGGTTTCGAGGTCGGCGCGGACGACTACGTGACCAAACCGTTCTCGCCGCGTGAACTGCTTCTGCGGATCGACGCGATCCTGAGGCGGGTGGGTCAGGTCGATTCGGACGGTCCGCAGGCGATCATGGTGGGCGACATGATGATCGACGTGCCGGCGCACCGGGTCGAAGTCGGCGGCGAGGAGATCCCGCTGACCGCGCTCGAGTTCCGGCTCTTGCTCGATCTGGCCAAACGCCGTGGCCGGGTGCAGTCCCGCGGGGCGCTGCTCGAGCGCGTGTGGGGCTATGCGCCCGGCATCGAGACCCGCACCGTCGACACCCACGTCAAACGACTCCGAGAGAAACTCGGCACCGGCGCGCGTTACGTGGAGACCGTCCGCGGCGTCGGCTACCGCATCGCGGACTGAGCACACCCCATCGCGCTCGACTCCTGCCCTTGCCTGTTGTTGGGTAGCCCTCGGGCGCTGCGCGGCCGCGTCACCGGACGTCCGGACGTGAGAAGCCTCGGCCGTGGCACCATGGGATCCAGTGAATCATGATCGCGGCATGAGGCGTGGCATCGGCGGGCTCCGGCGGACCCTCGTCGCGGCGATCGGCACGGCGATCGGTGCGCTCATCCTCGCCGTGATGTTGCTCGAGGAGCCACTGGTCCAACACCGCCTCACCGAACTCGCGAGCGAGTCGCTCAACGATGCCATCGACACGGTTCACGAGAGAATGGAAGGCGGGGCCGACGCCCGCGAAGCGGCGTTCGCGACCGCCGCCGAACTGGGGGTCTCGATCAAGGTCTACCAGTCGGGCATGCTCCGCGCCGACTCCAGTCGCCCGGACCGCTTGCACGAAGAACGTTTCGACGAGGAGCCATCTGGACGGGTCGAGCCCGAAGGCGACGGCCACATGCTCATCGGCGTCCGCGATGGGGTGGTCGTGCGCGCGTGGCGGCAGCAGGCGGACCTGCAGCGTGTGCACGCCACGGTGCGCGAGCTCCTGGTCATCGGCGGGGCGATGGCCTTGCTCGTGGCGATCTCGCTGACGATCGTGCTCGGGCGCGCGCTGGTCGAGCCGGCGCGTGAGCTGACGGAGGTCGCCGATGCGCTCGCGCGCGGGGATCTGACCGCGCGTGCGATGTCGGAGCGGGACGACGAACTCGGGGCCATCGGTCGGGCGCTCGATCGAATGGCAGACCAGCTGGCAGAGCGGATTGGGCGCCTGCGTTCCGAGCAGGATCGTCTGCGCACGGTGCTCAACTCGATGGTGGAAGCCGTCTTCGTCACCGACTCGCTCGGCCGCATCGAACAGACCAACTTCGCGCTCGATGCACTCGTGGGCGGGGACAGCGTCGGCCGCACGCCGCTGGAAGCGCTCGGGAGCGAAGCGCTGCACGAAGCGGTGCGGGTGGCGCGGCGCGGCAAGGCGCAGGAAGTGGAACTGCAGATCTCTTCCGAACAGGGCCGGCGGACGCTGCGTGCGGTGCTCGCGTCCTTGCCAGACCAGGCGGGCGTGGTCGCGGTGTTGCACGACCTGACGCAGCTCGCCGAAGCCGCGCGCATCCGGCGCGACTTCGTGGCCAACGCCAGCCACGAGTTGCGCACCCCGCTGACGGCCATTCGCGGCTTTGCCGAGACGCTTCGGGACGGCGCGCTCGACGACCGCGAAGCGGCCCAGAGGTTCGTGGAGGTCATCCTCAAACACGCACTCCGACTGCAAGCGTTGGCCGACGATCTGACCGCGTTGGCCCGCGCCGAAGCGGTGGGCTCGCCCTCGGACCTGACCTCGGTCGATGTGGCGCGCGTTGCCCGCGAAGCGATCCAAGGACTCGCGAAACTGGCGGAGTCCCAAGAGACGCGCCTCGCGCTCGATCTGTCCGAGGGCCTGTTCGCGATGGCCAACCCGCGCTCGCTCGATCAGGTGTTGGTGAACCTCATCGACAACGCGCTCAAGTACTCCCCCGCCGACGCGACGGTGACGGTCCGCGCCAAGCGGGTCTCCGGCTTCGGCTTGGATGCGGTCGCGCAGGTGCCGGGCCAAGGCGAAGCGATCGTCGTCGAAGTCCACAACACCGGACCGGGGATCGACCCCAAACACCTCACGCGCATCTTCGAGCGGTTCTACCGCGTCGACACCGGACGCTCGAGAGAGGTCGGCGGCACCGGGCTCGGCCTCGCGATCGTCAAACACCTGTGCACCGGCATGGGCGCCGCGATCTCCGTCAAGAGTCCGCCGGGCAAAGGCGTCACGTTCACGATCCGTCTGCGCGCGTCACCGGACGCGACCGAAGCCGACGAAGCCGACGAAGCCGACGAAACCGACGAAGCTTGACGAAGCTTGACGACGTTTATTGGAAGCGCTTCCACTGCATGAGTTCGGCTTCCTGGAAGGCGCCGTACCGGCCCTGCAGTCGCACGATCTCACCGTAGGGTCCCGGCATGTTGGGGGCCAATGCGGCGAGCACATGCCCCGTCGCTTCGGCGTCTCCGGCGGCGCGGTGTGCTTGCTCGAGCGGGATGCCGAAGTGGGCCGCGACCTCGGTGAGCTTGCGGCTCTTCTGGTCCTTGAGGATCTCCCGGGCCCAGACCAGCGGGTCGAGCCAGACGACCTCCGGACGCAGCGCGGGCGGCAAGAGCCCTTCGGTCACCTGCCCCGAGAGACGCGCCACTTCGGCGTGGAGGAACCCGCGGTCGAACGCCGCGTTGTACGCCACCGGCAGTCGGCCTTCGAGCCGCTGCAATACCGTGGGAAGCACTTCGGCGAAGGTGGGTGCGCCCGCGAGCTCTTCGTCCGAGATGCCGTGCACTTTGCGCGCGTCTTCGGGGACTGGGATCTGGGGGTCGACGAGCAGCCCTTCCCGGAACGCGACCTTCCGGGTTCCGTCGAAGCCGACCATGCCGATCTCGAGCACGCGGTCCGTCTCCGGGTCGGTGCCGGTGGTCTCGAAGTCGATGACGACGAGCGGGAGGTCCGTCCAGTTGCGACTGGGCTCGAACTCTTCGCAGAGGCCCGGAATGTTCCGGATGGCTTGGGCGATGAGGTCCGCGATGCCCGGGTAGTGTCGGCCGGTCGGAAAGCAGGTCTGCTTGAGTTGGCTGCCGCGCATCGGTGAGACGGTGTCTCACGCGCACGATCCCGCGTCCAGCCTAGGTGCTGAAGAACGCCCGCAGGGCGTTCTCGCAGCCTGCCCCTTGCCCCTGCCCTTGCCTTTGCCCTTGCCCGCGGATCAGCGGTCAGATCGCTTGATCAGCGCGACGAGCATCGCGACGACCTGCTC
>JAXMNT010000093.1:0-13015 GCA_034670305.1 Deltaproteobacteria bacterium | reverse complement strand
TCCGCTGGGCATCGCGCTCCGATTCGCGCCTCGCCGTCGCGAAACACACGGCGTCCACGACGCGGGCAAGGGCACGGGCAAGGGCAACGGCAAGGGAGCAGGTCGCTTTTCAGCGACCTGCTAGGGGAGCACGACGCGGATCGGAAGCGTGGTGGAGGACGCGCCGTCGACCCCGAGGCCGAGCCGCTCGTTGTCGCCCCAGCAGTAGAGCGCGCCGCCTTCGCGGATGCCGCAGCTGTGACGCGGTCCGACGCCGACCTCGGTCCAGCGCGCGCCTGGTTGCACGACCGCGGGCTCGAGGCGCGGGGCGGTGTCGCCGACGCCGAGTTCGCCGTAGGTGTTGGCGCCGAAACACATCAAGGCGCCATCGTCCTGCACCGCGCAGGTCCCGCACCATGCGCTCAGCTGCTGGCTGCTCAGTCCAGCGATGCGCTCGGGACGCGTCGCGTCCACGGCGCCGATGCCGAGGGCGCCGCCGAGATCTTTGCACTCGAACCAGACCGCGGGGCTCTCCTCCCAGCGCGCCATCGGGTCCGAGGTGCCGCGGCCCCAGCAGTAGGTGCTGCCATCCGCGCGTCGGCCGCAGGCGTGCCGCTGTCCGGCCGCCACCTGCGCCCAGTTGGTGCCCTCGAACGCGACTGCATCGCGGACCGACATGCCGGTGCCGCCGGTGCCGAGTTCGCCCTCCACGTTCCAGCCCCAGACGTAGAGCACCCCGCCCCGGATCCCGTAGCTCGACCAGATCGACGTCGACACGTCCGTCCACACTCCGTCGAGCGGTGACCCGTACAACCGTGGTTCGACGCGCATGTCGAGGTCGGTGAGCACCGAGAGGGACTGGTGGGCGTTGGTGCCCCATCCGACCAGTGCCCCGTCCGCCTGGATGCCAAGCCCCCGTGGTCCGCCGACCGCGACTTCGACGATGGGAGGCGCGGCGGGCGATTGCGGGGACGGGCTGGCGAAGTTCATTCCGTCGGCCGGATCGATGCCCGCCTGCCCGTTGTTGTTGGACCCCCAGCAATACGTTCGGGTCTGCGCGTCCTCGTCGCGCACCGCGCAGGTCGTCTGCGCGCCGAGCGAGACCGCCCGCCAACCGGTGCCGCCGACGCGGCGCGGGGAGGAGACGCGGTCGGTGAATCCGCCGGTGCCGGTCTGTCCGATCGTGGAGGCGCCCCAGCAGTAGAGTCGATCCCCCGAGAGGGCACAGGTCGCGTAGGCGCCCACGGCGATGGCGGTCGCGGGGTTGGCGGGCACACACATGCCCGCGGTACAGGTGTCTCCGGTCCGGTCGCAGTCACCACACGGTTCGAAGGGCGCGTCCACCCCGGGCGCGTCGGTACCGGGCGCGTCGGTACCGGGCGCGTCGGTACCGGGCGCGTCGGTACCGGGCGCGTCCACGCCCCCGTCCAAGCCACCATCGGCCCGCATGCACACGCCGCCGTTGCACCCGAGTGCACAGGGGGGACCGGCCGAGCTGGGTCCCGCGATCGACGTCCATTCGCCGGTCGCGAGAGGGAGCTCGAGCGTGTCGCACACGAAGCCCACCACCGCGCACGCGTCGTCCCGGACCAAGAGCTCCAGCGAGTGCGTGCCTTCGTCCAAGCCGCTCGGGGTCCGGCCGACCGCACCGGCGGCGAACGCGTCTTCGTAGACGACGGCGCCCTCGCAACCGCCCGCTCGAATCCGGGCTTCCACCCCGGCCGCCGTCGGGACCCGCGAGAGGTCGTAGTTCCACGTCAGCCCGACGTCGCCCGCACAGGACGCGAGCAAGAGCACGCACGCGCACCGAACGATCGTCGCGGCGTTCGTCGGGACGTTCATGGCACCGGCATCGGACCCGTCGGCCGCGTGGTCTGGGTGGGATCGCGCAGCACCAGCGTCAGAGCCACGGCGGCCCCCACGAGCAGCACACCGAGCACCGGACCCAGCCAGCGCCACACGCTGCCGCCCTCGGCCGTGTCGTTCTCGTTCGAGGGGTCTTCGGCCACCGGCCCCCTGGGACCCGCGCCGGCCGGCGCAGGATCGGTCCGGCGTGGATCCGTAGCGGAACCGTCGGAGGCGAGCACCGCACCTCCGGGTCCGACGGCCTCGGCGAAGTACTCGGTGTCCGGTGCGAGGCGGTGGGTGTCGCCGGACCGGGCCCGCCACCCTTCCTCTTCGCGCACGTAGAGGCGAACCGAACGCACGAGCGAAGCGACGTCCTCGGTCGCGCGAACCGTCACGCGCGCTTCGCCGCCACGCACTTCGCTCTGGACCTCCACCCCGACCGGCGCGCGGATCTCCTCGCGGAGCCGTTCCACCACTCGGCCGAGGGAAGGCGGCGCGTCTTCGAGCACCGCGTCCGGGTCGAGCGAGAGCAATGCCGTGAGCGCGCGTTCGACTCCGGCGTCGTCTTGCAGGGCGCGCCGGACCATCGTCAGCGCGCGGTACACGGACTCGAGCGTCGATCGGTCGAGCCCCTCATCCGCCGCCAGCAGCGCTTGGTACGTCTCCTCGGCATCGGCGAACGCGCCGTCCCGGAACTGCCGCGCGGCCGCCTGCAACCCGGCGGGCTGAGCGGCGGCCGGCGGAGTCGCCGCGAGCGAGCCACCAACGACGATCGCAAGGAAGAGAGATCTCATCCGGCTCCAGGGTACCCGATCGCGCCCTCGGCTTCCGCCTTGGCCGGTCGGACGACCGTGCGCACTCAACGCAGGCCGTGTCGGCGAAGCAACCGGTGCAGGTACGGCCGGTTCACATCGGCCGCGCGCGCCGCCGCCGAGACGTTGCCATCGTGCGCCTTGAGAAGCGCTTCCAGCCAGCCGCGTTCGAACGCATCGAGCGCCGCGCGGCGGGCCTCTTGGTAGGAGAGGCTGGTGCTCGGCACCGCGCCCTTTGCGTCCCCGAACTCGCCGACCGGGAGCGGCGCGTCGAGCACGAGACACCGTTCGAGGTGGTTGCGGAGTTCGCGGACGTTGCCGCCCCAATGCCCCTTGCGAAGCTGCGCGACGAACCCTGGACCCGACAGCCGCTCGAGGGTCGGCCGATCCGTTCCCATCTGTTCGAGCAGGCATCGGACGAGCATCGGCAGATCGTCCAGACGCTCGCGCAACGGAGGAAGGCGCACCGTCACGACCGCGAGTCGGAAGTAGAGATCGGAACGGAACTCGCCGGTGTTGACGGCTTCGCGCAGGTTGCGGTTGGTCGCGGCGATGAACCGAACGTCGATCGGTCGGCGCGTGCTCTCCCCCACCCGCTGGATGGTCCGGCGCTCGAGCACGCGCAGCAGCTTCGGCTGCAGGTCCGCCGGCAGCTCCCCGATCTCGTCGAGGAACACCGTGCCGCCGTCGGCCGCTTCGAACGCGCCGATCCGCGTGGCATGCGCGCCGGTGAACGCGCCCTTCTCGTGGCCGAAGAGTTCACTCTCCAGCAAGTTCGGTGGCAGCGCGCCCGCATCGACCACGACGAACGGATGGTCCGCGCGCGGAGAGTGGCGGTGGATCGCTTCGGCGGCGCCCTCTTTGCCGGTCCCGGTTTCGCCTTCGAGCAACACCGTCGCGTCCGTGCGCGCGCAACGCTCGAGCATCGCGAAGATCTGCCGCATCGCCGGCGACTCTCCGACGAGCCCGCCGAAGTGGCCCTCCGGATGGAGCGGCACCTGGAACCGTTCCGTCGTGAGTTGAAATCGAACCGCCACCGCCCCGAGGCGAAGTTCGGCGCCGTCCCGAAGCCAGGCGTCCTGCACCCGCACCCCATCGACGAGGGTCCCGTTGGCGCTGCCTTCGTCCCGCACCCGCACCCCGCGCGACTCGACCGCGACGACGCAGTGGAAGCGGCTGACCGTCTCGTCTTCGAGCACCAGGTCGTTCGAGGGGTGCGAGCCCACCGTGCAGCGCGCCTGCTCGAACGTCCGGACGGCACCCCCGGGCACGACGAGACAGAACCGGGGCGCGTCCAGCCGGACCGCGCGATCGTCGACGCGCGTCACGACCATGGTGTCGGCTTCAGACAAGGTCCGCGAGTGTACTTGAAGACCCGCTTGGCCCCATCCCGAAGCGGAAAAGCCGGAGCCGAAGCCGAAGCCGAAGCCGAAGCCGGAAGCCGGAGCCGAAGCCGAAGCCGAAGCCGAAGCCGAAGCCGGAGCCGCTTCCGCGACCGCCACCGCTTCCGCTTCCGCGACCGCCACCGCTTCCGCTTCCGCGACCGCCACCGCTTCCGCGACCGCGAGCGCCACCGCCACCGCGACCGCGACCGCTTCCGCCTGCGCGTCTGCGTTAGAACGGGGCCCAGAGCAGTTCGACGGCGTCTCCTCGCACGAGGCCGGCGTACACCTGGCCGGGGCGGAGGACGCCGTGCTGGACGGGTGCGACGGGTGGGTCCTGGCCCCACTGGCCTTGGGTGACGTTCGCTTCGAAGATCTGGTTGATGTGCTCGCCCGCGAGGTAGACCGCGAAGAGGCGCGCGCCGTCGCGGACGAGGCGGGCGTCTTCGATGCTGCGGGCTTGATGCGAGACCCAGAACGGGTGTTCGATCGAGGTCAGGGTCTCGCCGTGGACGTGCACGCCACACAACCGCGTGCCCTGGGGCGAACCGAAGTAGAGCAGCATGTAGTAGCGGTTGGTGCCCGGCTCGTACGCGACGTCGGCCATCGGCCAGCGCGCCCGCACTTCGCCGGTCTCCCCGATGGGTCGACCCTGGGGGTCGAAGCGTGCGATGAACGTGCGGTAGAGCTGGCCGGGCGCGCGGACGTTGGCTTCCTGCCAGAAGGCCGCGAACCCGTCGGGGCGCGCGGCGATGGCGGCGCCCACCGGTGCCCAGTCGTCGCCTGCCAACCTCGCGATCGTCGACCGCCGGGCCTGGCCCGGGACCCGATCCACGATGGGTACGAACGCCGCTTCGATCCCGCTCCGGGTCATCGCGGCGACCAGCACGCCGTGTTCGTTGGCGCCCGACCACATCTGGAGGTCCCGCCCTTGGAAGGCAGTCGACGACCGGGTGCCTGCGCGCACTTCGATGCTGCGCGCGCCAGCCACGACCCGCACGGCCTGGTCGCGGACGAACTCGAGCTCCCCGAACGCGGCGCCAGGCTGGGCGGCCGCGCTGCTGGCGACGGTGCACAGGCTGGCGACGGCGTACAGGCTGGCGACGGTGAACAGGCGGGTGCCGGTGAACAGGCTGGTGCCAGAGAACAGGCTGGTGCCGGTGAACAGGCTGGTGCCGGCGATCGAGGCCAGCGAGCGGGAGCGGGTCGGGGAGATCATCAACTGCACGTGGCCACGACGAAGCCAAACGTGACCGCAGCAAAGAAGATTTCCGGATCCATGCACTTTTGCCGGGGCGACGGTAGGCTCCCGCCATGTTCTGCCAATCTTGCGGATCCTCGAACTCCGACGACGCCAAGTTCTGCAATCAGTGCGGCACCACCATCGCCCGCGCGGGCGAAGCGGGCGGACCACTCGCCGACAAGGGACCCGGCGAGACCGTGGTCGGGGTGGGCAAGCCGGTGGCGACTCAACCGACGACCCCGCCCGTGAGCGCGTCGTCCACGGGGACCGCACCGGCGTCCACGAGCTCCAGCGGCGGCTACGGCGGCAACCCGTACGGCGGCGCGTCGATGATGAGCGTCTCGCTGGCGTCGATCGGGGTGCAGTCCAGCCGCAAGGTCTGGGCGATGGTGGCCATGGGCGCGGTGGTGTTGATCGCGCTCGGCGCGCTGGGCAGCTGGCTCTTTCGGGGCGAGCCCGAGGTGGTCACCGAGTCGGGCCACGCGGAGGCGGACGATCCGTTCGTGATCGGAACCCCGCTGCCCGAAGGTGCGGTGGAACCCGAAGTCGAGGACGTCGACGTCGTCACCGGCATGGGCATGACGTCCGGCTCGATGACCAGCGGCATGTCGTCCGGCACGACGTCGACCATGTCCGGCTCGACCGGCTCGACCATGGGTGGCTCGACGACGGGTTCGACGATGGGCGGTTCGACCAGCGGGTCGAGCATGACGGGCTCGACCCCGACCATGACGGCGACGGGCACGACGACGATGACCGGCAGCACCGGCAGCACCGGCACCACCGGCACGGGTGGCACCGACACGACGATGGAGACGGCGATGGAGACCGCCATGACGACGACCATGACGACGACCATGAGCCCGACCGAAGCGCCGGAAGAGCGCGACATCGAACTCGAACTCTACGGCTCGCGGGTGCGCTACGTCGTGCGCCGTTACTACGCGGCCCGCGCGCAGACGTGTTTCGATCGCGCGACCCGCAACAGCCCGACTGTGAGTGGCACGGTGGTGGTGAACATGAGCATCGCCGCCGATGGCACGGTCAGCCGCGCCACGGTGGGACGGAACACGACCGGCGACGACGTGCTCGGCCGTTGTCTGATGTCCCAGGTCTCCCAGTGGCGCCTGCCCGCGCCCCCGGGCGGCACCCTCGACATGCAGATGCCCTTCTCGCGCTGAGCAAGGTCGCAAAGCGACCGCGCTCCCCTTGCCCCTGCCCTTGCCCCTGCCCTTGCCCCTGAGTGGCAGTGGTGACGGGCTGCGATCGCGGATCCGCGGGCAAGGGCGCGGACAAGGCAACACAAGGAGGGCTCGCCCGCTGCCGCCGATCTACGGGCACGCACGGGCACGGGCACGGGCACGCACGGGCACGGGCGCGGGCGCGGGCACGGGCACGGGCACGGGGTGGACTGAACATCGCCCTGCGGGCGCTCTTCAGTCCACGGTGATCGGCAGGCGCGTGGTCTCTCCCGCGCGCACGACGATGCGCCTCCGGATCCCGGGCCCCTGCCCACCCGGCTGCACCCGCAACGTGTGCCGCCCCGCCGGCAACGTGAAGCGCCGCGGCGCCTCCCCCAGCCGCCGCCGCCCCTCGTAGACGTACGCCCACCCACGCGACAACGACACCACCACCGTCCCCTCCCCCCGAACCGCACGCGTCATCCCAGCCGCAGCCACGGAGTCGGCGCTGGCGGCTTCGGCTTCGGCGTCGGATTCGGCGTCGGATTCGGCGTCGGATTCGGATTCGGCGTCGGATTCGGTTTCGGTTTCGGATTCGGATTCGGATTCGGATTCGGCTTCGGCTTCGGCTTCGGCTTCGGCTTCGGCTTCGGCTTCGGCGTCGGCTTCGGCTTCGGTGTCGGCTCCGGCTTCGGTCTCTGCCGCTGCCGCTGTCTCCGCCACTGCCGCTGCCGCTGCCGCTGCCGCTGCCGCTGTCTCTGCCGCTGCCGCTGTCTCTGCCGCTGTCGCTGTCTCTGCCTCGGTGGCCTCCGCCCGCCCCCACTGCCGCGTCGCCGCCACACTCCCGCCCACCAGCACCAGCGCCCCAACCGCCAGCGCCCAAGGCGGCAGCACCCGCGGCCTTGGCCCCGTCCGGTCCGGCCCCTGCACGCCACTCACCGCTTCTGGTTCCATCTTGGGCGGAGCCGCGATCGCGCCCGACGTGTCCGCCGCTTCGAAGAGCCGACGCTTCTCCAACTCGCCGTCCGGAAACACTTCCGCCATCCACTCGGCGACGTCCGCGGTGCTCACGCTGCGCCCGCATTCCTGCAGCGCTTCGAGCAGCGCGCGGCCCATGTCGCGCCCGGTCCGATAGCGGCGTTCCGGATCGCGGTTCAGCGCTTTGAAGACGACCTCTTCGAGCTCCAAGGGCGCGTCGGGCCAGTGGTCCGAGAGCGCGGGCACCGGCGCGGTGCACACCGCCATCACCGTCTGCGCCATGCTCGGGCGATGAAAGAGGCGCCGGCCGGAGAAACACTCCCAGAGGATCACGCCGAGCGACCACAGATCCGCGCGCCGATCGATCGGCTGTGATTGCAGCTGCTCGGGCGCGCCGTACCCGAACTTGCCTTTCACCTCGCCGGTCACGGTGCTGTGGAGCCGTTCGCGCGCACTCGCGACACCGAAGTCGATGACGCTCGCGGTCCCGTCGTACCCCACCATCAGGTTGCCGGGGCTGACGTCGCGGTGGACGACGAGCAGTGGTTCGCCCTGGTCGTTGGTGAGCTCGTGCGCCGAGTGCAGCCCTTCGCACGCATCCGCGACGATGCGGCAGACGATGAACGGGAACGCGTCGGCCAACGGTCCCTCCGCCTTGCTGCCGTAACGGCGGACCCGGGAGAGGGTCTCGCCGAACAGAAACGGCATCGTCAGGAAGTAGCTTCCGTCCACCTCTCCGAAGTCGATCACGCTGCACACGTTGGGATGTTGCAGGCGCGCGGCGAGGCGCGCTTCGTCGAGGAACATCGAGACGAAGCGCGGGTCTTTCGCGAGGTGTTCGTGGATGCGTTTGAGCGCGACGAGTTTCTCGTACCCGCCTGGACCGTGCACCTTGGCGGCGAAGACCGTGCCCATGCCGCCGGAGGCCAGTTCTGCGCGCAGCTCGTATCGGCCGAAGGTCTCGGGCCGCCGCAGGGCGCCGGGTCGGCTCGCACCACTCATCGCCGCCAGTCTACCACCGGCCACTCTCCGACTGGCTTCTGCGCGGCTCGCACCGCCCGCACGTCCTCGAGACCGAGCTCGACAACCGCAGCGTGGTGCTATCGCGGGCGGACTTCGAGGGTGGAGGTGGCGTGGCCGATGTCGGTCGGTAGGAGGTTGAGCTTGACGTGGGTGTCGCCGAAGTCGGCTTCGCACTCTCCGACGTCGTCGGAGACGTATGTCCGCACGGGGCCCGCGTCGCGCCCGACGAGGGGGTCGAGCAAGCCGTGCACATCCGCCCGCAGTCTTGCGGTCTCGCCGGGCGCGTAGGTCGTCGTGCCCTCGGGCGTGATGATGCGTGCGTCGAGGTTCGTCACGAAGCTCGATGCGATCTGGTCGACGTCGGCGGCTGTGAGCGTGCCGTCCAGAGTCTCTTCGAACCAGAAGTCCGTCACGCGCCCGTAGTAGACGGTGTAGAGCACGAAGAGGACGAGCACTGCGCCCAGCGCAAGCACCTGGAGAACTCGTGACTTCGGCGCTGCGTTCACCGCACGAGAATATCAGGTCGGCGACGGACCGATGTGTCTCGGCAGCTCAGGGTCCGGTGCGCTCGGGGTCGCAATCGGGCTCGTCGGGGCGCGCGGACATGTACTACTGTCCCGGCCCATGAGCGTTTTCGATGCCATGGCGCACTACGACTACGGCGAACTTCATCTGGCCCGCGACGCGGGGACCGGACTGAAGGCCATCGTCGCGATCCACGACACCCGACTCGGGCCCGCGCTCGGCGGCTGCCGTTTCATTCCGTACGACACGGAAGAAGACGCGCTCGTCGACGCGATGCGACTGGCCCGGGGCATGACCTACAAAGCGGCGATCAGCGGCATCCCGCATGGCGGCGGCAAGTCGGTGATCATGCGACCGGAGGGCGAGTTCGATCGCGCGGCGCTCTTCCGCGCCTTCGGCAAGTTCCTCGAGGACCTCGGCGGTCACTACATCACCGCCGAGGACAGCGGCACCAGCCTGGAGGACATGGAAGTGCTGCGCGGCGTGACGAAGCACGTCACCGGCGTGAAGAAAGAGAACGGCGGCAGCGGCGACCCGAGCCCCTTCACCGCCCTCGGCGTCCGGCGCGGCATCGAAGCGCTCGTGAAGTTCCAGCTCGGACGCGACTCACTCGATGGACTCGTGGTCGCGGTGCAGGGCATCGGGCACGTCGGGTACCACCTGTGCAAAGAGCTCCACGGACTCGGCGCCAAACTCACCGTCGCCGACATGGATCCGCTCAAGGCCGAACGCGCCGCCCGCGAGTTCGGCGCCGAGGTGGTCGCGCTCGACAAGATCTTCCAGGCCGAATGCGACGTCTTCGCGCCGTGCGCGCTCGGCAGCGCACTCAACGATCAGACCATCCCGCGCTTGCGGTGCACGATCGTCGCAGGGGCCGCGAACAACCAGCTCGCCACGCCGCACAACGGCGACGACCTGTTCCAGCGCGGCATCGTCTACGCGCCCGACTACGCGATCAACGCGGGCGGACTGATGAACGTGGCGGCGGAAGTCGCCGGGTACGACGAAGCCGCGGTCACCAAGCGTGTGCACGGCATCTACGACATCCTTCTGGAGATCGCAGAGCGCGCCAAACACGCGATGCAGCCCACCCACCGCATCGCCGACACGATCGCCCAAGAGAAACTCGGCTCCGCCGGCCAGGCATAGTGCGCACGGGGCCCAGCCGCGCGCACGCGATTCGATCGCACGGGCGCCCCCGATGGCACGTGGGGCTCAGCGGCGTGCGCGTGCTTCGACTCTTGGTCGCCACGCTCTGGTTCGGCGGCTTGGTCCTCGACTCGAGCGCCGCCTCCGCCCAGTACGGCGACGGCGTGTACCGCCGCTGGGATTCGGACGTCGCGTTCGCGCTCGAAGCGTCTGGTGGGGTGTGGCTCGATGGCGACCAGGCCTCGCCCGCGGTGAGCGTCGGCCTTCGCGCCCGCATCGCCGACGCCGCCGGTCCCGTCGTGACCTACCGATGGGCGAGCGACGGCGGAGAAGGCGCCACGCGCGGCGGCGACGCGTTGATGGTTGGCATCGAAGTGCGGCCACTCTGGCCGGCGCTCTTCTTGACCGACAACGCCACCGGCAGAGAGTGGCTCGACCTGTTCCTACAATCGTTCGCGGTGGAGCTCGGCGCGGTGTTCACACCACTTGCCACCGAAGGCGAACGCGGCGTCGGCCTCGCGGTCGGCGTCTCGATCGACCTGCCCTTGATGTTGCCCACCCACACCCGCGGCACCTTCCGCGGCATCTCGCTCCGACTCGGTGCACGACGCATCGACGCGACCCGAAGCTTCGCTGGCACGCCCGACGACGTCGACCGAAGCGGCTGGCTGCTCACGGCCGGCCTCACCGCCACCCTCGGCGGCGGCAGCGGCCCCACCCGAGAACCCCGCCGCTACCGACCGCGCGCTTTCCGGTAATCTTGTCCGGTGGCTGAGAAACGCATCGAGCTGTTCTTTCAAGAACAACCATCGGACAAGGTCTACAACGTAGAGATCACGAAGACCTCGAAAGGCTACACGGTCCACGTCGAGTGGGGCCGGCGCGGCGCGAGCCTGAGCACGGGCACCAAAGCGGTCGACGTCTCCTTGAAGGACGCGGAGAAGGCGTTCGACAAGGTCGTGAAGCAGAAGCTCCGCAAGGGCTACGAAGAGAAGACCTCGAAGAACAAGCCGGCGGCGGTCGCGCCCGCGCAGGGACAAGGGTCGGCGAGCAAGGCGGGGGTCTTTGCGCGCGCACGGGTTGGAGACGCGGCGCAGCTGCTCAACCCGCTCGACGCAGACCTGCTCGACGACTTCTTCGCGGACCGCCGCTTCCTCGCCCAGCAGAAACTCGATGGCAAACGGCTGATCGTGCACGTGCAGGACAAGGGCGTGCTCGCGGTCAACCGCAGAGGCCAGAAGACCTCCGCGCCGAAGGCGATCGCGGACGCCGCGCGACGGGTCGCCCCGGTCGGCAGTGTGCTCGACGGCGAACTCGTGCAGGGACCGCTCGTCTACTGGCTCTTCGATCTGCTCCAGCTCGGCGACGACGACCTGCGCAAGAAGTCGTACCGCGTGCGGCATCAGCGGCTCTGCACGCTCGACGTCGCGATGCAGAAGCACCTCGACATCGTGCAATCCGCGCGCGACGAGAAAGCGAAGCGCGCCCTCTACCAGAAGCTGCACAAACAGAATGCCGAGGGCATCGTCTTCAAACGTACGAACGCACCGTACGTGAGTGGCCGGCCCGCGTCGGGCGGTCCGCAGCTCAAACACAAGTTCGTCAAAACGGCGGACGTGTTCCTCACCGAGAACGCCGGCAATGCGTACCGAATGGCCACGATGAACGGCAAGAAGGCCAAGACCGTCGGCAAGGTGTTCGCGGGCACCACCAGCAGCTCCCGCAAGAAGATCGACGCGCTGCTCTCGGCCGGCGAGACGCCGGTGGCCGAGGTGAAGTACCTCTACGCCACCAAAGACAAGAAGCTCTACCAACCGGTGTTCGTGCGCTTGCGGGACGACAAGGCCCCCGAAGACTGTTCGATCGACCAACTCGTCTTCACCGACAAGAGCGTCGCGGACCTCTGAGCGCGATGATGCGCTTGCTCTCCATGAAGACGTGGGTAGAGACCCGCAGGCGATGCTGACCTTCGACACCCAGTTCGGTCCTCTGACGGTGCGTGCGCACGGCCCCGCGGACGGGCCGCTGCTGCTCGCACTGCACTCGTCGGGGTCGGAAGGCGCGCAGTGGGACGCGCTCGCCGCGCGCTTTGGGCGGCATCGGGTGTGGGCGCCGAACCTCTTTGGGCACGTCGGCGCGGGCCCGTGGACCGGCGCGGATCCGCTGCACTTCGAGACCCAGATCGCGGCGCTCGCCGAAGTGCTCGACGAGGTGCACAAGCCGGTCGTCCTGGTCGGTCATTCGCTCGGCGGATTGATCGCGGCGCGCCTGGCCGCCAGCCGCCCTACCCAGGTGCGAGGGCTCGCGCTCTACGAACCAGTGGTGTTCGGGTTGCTGCACGACGCCCCGCCGCAGCTCGACGACGCCCCGAACCTGATGCGCGCGTTCGAACTCTGGGATCCGGACGCGCCGGAAGTGTGGATGCGTGCGTTCGTGGGCTACTGGAGCGGCGCAGGCATCTGGGACATCTTACCGCCCGCCCGCCAAGCGGCGCTGCTCGAGGTCGCGCACGGCGTGCACGACGAAGCGAAGGCCGTGACCTTCGACGAGACGTCCGGCGCGGTGTTCGAAACCGCGCGCGCGAAGACCGTCGTCGTGCACGGCACCGAGAGCCCGCCCGCTTCACGCGCGATGGCGGAGCGGCTGACACAGCGCATCGAGGGCGCGAGGCGCATGTGCATCGAGGGGGCGCCGCACATGGGGCCGATCACCCACGCGGACGCGTTCCACGACCACGTGGCGACCGTGCTCGGCTGAGAACCCGTGCCTGGTCGTCTCCTGGCTCGAAATCACGGACCGTCGGGCCGAGGCATCGAGGCCCGATATCGAACGGGCTCTCGCCCACCTCGAGCAGGTCGTCGCGATGCTCGTCGCGCTGATCAAGCGATCTGACCG
>JAXMNT010000092.1:0-13396 GCA_034670305.1 Deltaproteobacteria bacterium | reverse complement strand
TCCGCTGGGCATCGCGCTCCGATTCGCGCCTCGCCGTCGCGAAACACACGGCGTCCACGACGCGGGCAAGGGCACGGGCAAGGGCAACGGCAAGGGAGCAGGTCGCTTTTCAGCGACCTGCTAGCGACTATCCCAACTCGAACGGGATCACGAGCGCGGTGGCGATCAGCCCACCGGTGCGGCGGAAGCTTCCGTGGAGTTGGTCTCCCGTCTGAAACGACTCACCGGCGGATTGGCGGAAGGTCGCCGTCCACGAACCACTGTCCGAACGCGCATCGGCGTCGACCGAGACGCTCATGGCCGAGAACCCGAGGAACGTTCGGGTCAGCAGGTACTGCGCTTTGTAGGCGCACTCCTTGGCGCTGAAGATGAGTTTGCCGAGCGCGCGTGCCTCGTCCGCGTGCATGCCTTGAAGGTGGTCGATCTCGTCTGGGTTGAGCACGGAGTCCCAGAGGCGCGCTTCGAGCGGTGTGTCTTGTTCGACGTCGGCACCCAGCGCCCGCACGTCGGTCGCCTTCGCCATCGCCACCGCGCACCAGCCGCGGGTGTGGGTGATGGTGCCGACCACGCCGGCGGGCCAGATGGGGGCCCGGTCGTCTCCATTGAGAAGCGGCTGCTCGGAGATCCCGAGCCGCCCCATCGCGGTGCGCGCGAGGACGCGCCCGGCGGTGAACTCTCGGCGACGCTTCTCCACCGCGCGGGCCATCATCGCCGCTTCGCCTGGATGGAGCGGAGACAAGTCGGCAGGCACCGACGCGGGGTCCATCTCTTCCACCACCACCGGGCCCTTGAAGAGTCGGGCGAAGAGGTCTGCGTTGTCAGAAGCCAGCACGGGGTCCAAGGTCGACTGCGCCGTCGTCAGGTGCGGCGACGCCACTTCAGTTCGAGCAGGCACTCGTCGCTGGTGCCCCCGCCCCGCAGGATCTCCTGCCGGACGTCGTGCGCGCCGGTGCCATCGAGCATGCCCACGAGGCCCGCGTGCATCATGCCCCACATCAACGAGTCGAAGCCCGCGCACTTGGTGTGATGCACGGTGGCACGGTCCCCTTCGACTTCGATCACCACCTCGGGGCCGTGAAACGAGTCACCGAGCATGCTCGGGACCTTGCGCAGCACGCCCGAGGGGCTGAGCACATGCGCGGCGAGTCCCGAGAACTGACTGATGTACCCCGTCGAAGTGTCGTACGAGAGGTCTTCGATGGCTTCGACGTTGTCCGTCGCGGCCACCACCGCGTGCTGAAACCGGCTGAGCCAGAGGATGGGAAACCACGCGCCAGGGACCAGCGCTTCCCGAAGCGCATTGGCCACCCCATTCGAGCAGAGCTCGAATGCGGACTCCAGCATCTCCTCGCCCCACCGGGTCTCGACGTAGGAGATGTGGCGCTGGAGCACGTGCCCCCGCGTTCGTACGTTCATCGCCACGTGGGAAGCCTATCAGCGACCACGACGCTTTCGCATCATCTCTCGCCGAGCGGCCGCACGCTCCGCCGCCTTGCCGAGCTTCTTCGATCCACCGCTGCCGCCGTCGAGATGCGCCGCGAGCTCTCCCAGCGTCGGAAACCGGAAGATGTCGGTGATGGAGAGGGTCGCGCTCGGAAACATGCCCTTGAGCTCCCGGTGCGCTTGCACGGCCAAGAGCGAGTGCCCGCCAAGCTCGAAGAAATTGTCGCGCGATCCGGCCTGAGAGGCGCCGAGCACCTTCTTCCACACCTCGGCGATCTTCACTTCGGTGTCGCTGTCGGGTGCCACGTATGCGGCCGCCTTCGCGCGTTTGACTTCGCCCGGCGGAGGCAGCTTCTTGCGGTCCACCTTGGCGTTCGGCGTGAGCGGGAACGCATCCAGCACCACGAAGTGACTCGGCACCATGTACTCCGGCAGCGACTCGCCCAGATGCGCCCGAAGTTGAGCCTCGTCGATCTCCGCGTCGACCGTCATGTACGCCACCAACCGTTTGTCGCCTGGTGTGTCCTCGCGCGCGATCACGATCGCCTCGCGGACCTCGGAACATTCGTTGAGCCTTGATTCGATCTCACCGAGTTCGATGCGGTAGCCGCGCAGCTTCACCTGATGATCGACCCGGCCGATGAACCCGAGCGTGCCGTCGGGCAACCACCGAACCAGGTCCCCCGTGCGGTACATGCGCGCGTCGCCACCCCGGAACGGATCGGGCAGGAACCGTTCGCGGGTGAGTTCGTCGCGGTAGAGGTAGCCGCGCGTCACGCCGTCGCCGCCGATGAAGAGTTCCCCAGGTGCGCCAACCGGAACCGGCTGCCGATCGAGGTCGAGTACGTACATCTGGGTGTTGGCGATCGGCGTGCCGATGCCCGTGATGCCATCGCCCGCGGCCGCGGTCTGGGTGGAGGACCAGATGGTCGTCTCGGTCGGCCCGTACATGTTCTCGATGTGCGCATCGGTCAGCGTTCCGATCTCCCCGACAAGCGCACCCGGCAAGGCTTCGCCGCCGATCAAGAAACACTGCAGGCCGCGCAGCGCGGTCCGCGCGCGGTCGTCGAGGGTCATCAGCCGCGCCATCGAGGGCGTGCACTGCATGTGCGTGACCGCTTCGCGGGTGAGCTGCGCGGCGACCGAATGATCCGCGTCGGGGGCCGGCGCTTCGAGCACCGGTTCGCCGGTCTGCGCGATGACCTTCGCGACGTGCTTGAGATGTTCGAGCACGACCCGGGGTTCGATGCCGTAGTCGATGAGGCACGCCACTTCGTCGACGCCGATGGCTTTGAGCTCGTTCACCCGCGTGACCGCGTCTTCGATCGTGCCGAAGAGTCCACTGTCCTCGAAGTACCGGGTGAAGGCGAAGTCGAGGATCGCGTCCATCTCTTCGGTCGAGAGCGACTGCAGATCGATCTGGAAGGGGTTCTCGACGCCGGCCGGCTTCTTGAACGCGGGGAACGCCCAGGCGTACTGCTTGATGAGCCCGGCCGCGGCGCGCAGGTAACCCTTCATCGGTTCGCGGGCGATCTCACGCGACTCTTCGCGGGTGTCCGCGAGGAACGTGTGGAGCATCAGGGTGACCGCGTGGTCGGCCGGGTCGTGCCCCGCGTCGCGGAGCGCCTGGTGGTAGACCTTGATCTTCTCGCCAACCTCTTCGATCGACTGACCGAGCAGATGGGTGAGGACGTTGGCGCCCTTCTCTCCCGCGGCCCGCCAAGTCTCGGGGTTGCCGGCGGTCGTCACCCAGACCCGCAGCTCCGCGGAGACCGGGCGCGGCTGGGTCACCACAGCGAACATCTCGCCGTCGCCCTTGTCGAACTCCACGGACTCGCCGCGCCAGAGGCGCCGCACGACGTCGATCGAGTCGAGCATCGCGTCCTTGTTCTTCGGGGGCGCGTTCTCGGGGCGAATCACGAAGTCGTCGGGCTGCCAACCGGATGCGAACGCGAGGCCGACGCGTCCGTTGGTCAGGTTGTCGATGACCGCCCACTCCTCCGCGATGCGAATCGGGTGGTGCAGGGGCGCGACGCAGCTGCCCGCGCGCACGTCCATGTTGCGCGTCACCGCAGCGACCGCTGCGCCGGTCACGGCCGGGTTCGGATAGGGACCGCCGAACGCATGGAAGTGCCGCTCGGGCGTCCAGATGGAAGTGAACCCGTTCCGGTCGCCGAACTTTGCGCCTTCGAGC
Organism: Deltaproteobacteria bacterium; assembly: GCA_034670305.1. Lineage (GTDB taxonomy): Bacteria > Myxococcota_A > Polyangia > Polyangiales > Houyiibacteriaceae > JAXMNT01. The sequence goes on along the minus strand of JAXMNT010000092.1, from coordinate 9,759 downwards.
AGGAGCTCGTACTTGCGCGGTCCCTGACCGTCGTCGTTGCCCCAGTAGAAGAGGCCGAACCCCATGGGCCGCGCCGCAACCTGCGGAGACACGGCGCCCGGACCGCGGCGTTCGCGCTCCCGGTGCACGACCACGGTGAAGCCGCGCGCGATCGTCCAGAAGAGCTCGAGGACCGAGATGTCGAAGCTCAAACTCGTGACCGCGAGCCAGACCTCTTTGCCACTGCCCGCATCCGGACGCGGAATGCGTGCGTCCATGCCGGCGAAGAAGTTCGAGACGTTGCGGTGTTCGATCATCACGCCCTTGGGGCGCCCGGTCGAACCCGAGGTGTAGATGACGTACGAGAGGTTCTTCGAGGTGACCTTCGACGCGACCCGTGCGGTCGGCGCGCGCAGCACCTCCGGGTCTCGATCGATGACGAGCACCTCCGCGCTGGTCTGCAGGGTGCGGCTCGCTTCGACGTGGGTGAGCACCACCTTCGCGCGGCTGTCCTCGAGCATGAGCGCGATGCGGTCCGCGGGGTACTCCGGGTCGAGCGGCAGGTAGGCGCCGCCGGCTTTGAGGATGCCGAGCGCACCGACGACGAGCTCGAGCGAACGGTGTACGTACAAACCGACGATCGCGTCCGGTCCGACGCCGCGGCTCTGCAGCACGTGGGCGACCTGGTTCGCGCGCTCGTCGAGCTGCCGGTAGGTCAGACGCGCGCCTTCGAAGACCAGCGCGGTCGCGTCCGGTGTCGCGTCCACCATCTTCTCGAAGAGCTGGTGCATGCAGCTGTCCCGGTCGAACTCGGTCTGCGTTGCGTTCCAGTCGAAGAGCAGCTGCCGGCGCTCCGCGTCGGTCAGGAGCGGGAGGTCGCTGACCTCGGTGTCGTCTTCGACGGCGGTCAGCAGCACGCCGAGGCGGCGCGCGAGGGTGCTCGCGTCGGCCGCGGAGAGCCGCTTGCAGTCGTAGTAGATCTTGCCGAGCGCCAGGGTCAGTCCCGAGCCATCGACGAGTCCCTCGGCGAGCGGCGCGACGACCACATCGAGCGTGCCCCGAACCGCGCGGGGTCGGCGGGCGACGAGATCGCGCGCGAAGCTGACCCGCGCGTCGAGCCGTCCGAGCTCTTTCTCGAGCAGCGCGCCGAGCGTCGCGATGGTGCCGGAGGCGTCGACCTTCATCGGCACCGACGACGCGAAGAACCGCTCGTCGCCTTCGATCGCGGCGGCCAGGGTTCGTCCGCGCCACCCAACGTGGAAGGACTTCTTGGCGCCGGCCCGGGCCAAGAACGCCGCAACGCCGGCCACCCACTGCGGCCCCTCGAGGCCACCCGCGTCGACCTCGACCATCGCCTGCTGAGGCGCTTCGGTGCGGGCACCGAGCATGGGCAGTTCGATCGGGTCGAGGGCTTCGAGCCGCGCCGCGTAGAAGTCGTCCGCCTTGCAGATCTCCGCGTTGCGGTCGGTGAGCCGTTGCCGCGTCACCGCGTCGAAGAGCTCAAGGGTCTTGCCTGCCAGCGTCGAGGGGCAGCGGGCGACGCCGTCTTGCGTCGTCAGCGAGGTGAGCACGACCGAGCCGTTTCCGGCCGCGACGGTGGCCCCGTTCACGTCCGCTTCGAGCACCGTGCCGGGTGCACCCGTGGCGTGCCCGACCTCGGCGCTCCGGACGAGGAGCACCTCGCCGTCCAGGACGACCTTCGCGATCTGCATCGGGTTCGGGTACTTCGTGCCGAAGTCGAGCGCGCGCACGAGGCGCACCGCGGCCTCGGCTTCGCCCGAGAAGTCGATCAGCGCGAGCGCGGGCGGCCGGTCGTGTTTGCCGAAGTAGGTGCGGCGCGAGAGGTCCTGCGGTTCGCCGGTCGTGTCGCCCTTCTCGATGCGCTCGAGCACCTCCGGAAAGCTGTCGATCGCCGCTTCGTAGCAAGCGGTGTTCAACTCGAGCGCGGTGGCGAGCTCGGGCATGTCGAACTCGCGGCGGGCCATGACGTGGCCTTCGTCGATGCCGGCTTCGATCTTGTGCCACGTGATCCCGTGGCGGGGTTCGTTCTCGAGCAGCGCCCAGTTCGGCGCGTTGAGTCCGGCGAAACGCGGGAGGGGGCCGTCGTGGAAGTTGACGGCGCCGGCGTTCGCCTTCGCGAGGACCGCGTCCGAGATGATGCGCAGGTTCGCGATGGAGAAGAACCAATCGAAGTCCTCCGTGATGCGCTCCTCGAGTCCGCGCCCGGGTGCGAGCACCGGGATCGAGCGGCCACGCGCCCACTGCACGATCTCGCGGTTGTCGGTGATGACGCCGCGAATGAAGTGACCGCGGTCGAGCAAGATCTCGGCGCACTGAACCAGGAGCGACTCGGCCCCCATGAGGTAGCTGGTAAAGCCCATAAGCGCCGACTTATACGGCAACTCGCCCCAAAGCGCCGCCTGACTTCGGCGATGGACCCGAAAGGCGCTCGGATGGCGTGGCCTAGCCGACCAGTGGGCCGGTTTTGTCGGTGCTCAACGCGTGCAGGGTCGGGGCGTGGAAGTCCTCGGAGGAGGCCGGAAGGGCGTCGTGGATCATCGAACTCTCCCGCGCCTGGTCGGGAGCGAAGACCCCCGCGAAGACCTCCCGGAACGCGCTCAGGGCTTCCTCGTCGTAGAGCACCAGGTGGAGCGACTCGAGGCCGGAACCTCCGAGCAGGAGGTGCAGCTTCAGGACGCCGGCGATCGCTTGGGCGCAGGCTTCGTTCGCGACCCGGCCCTGACCCGTGCCGATCGCGGGCATCGCGATGCGCCGGTGTCCGCCGGCCTCCGCGAGCACGAGCGCGCGGTGGGTCGCACGCGCGACGCACGAGACTTGGTTCCAGGCCGACACCGCGTGGAAGACGTGTTTCGCCTTGAGTGCGCCGGCCGTGGTCGAGACGCATGCACCGAGGGCCTGTTCGCCAGCGGCCAGCGCCTCTTCTTCCACGACGGCGCCACCCGCGCGCTTGAGCGCGGCACCCACCCCGTCGCCCATCGTCATGGACGAGTAGGCGCTGTTGACGATGACGTCGGCTTCCGCCTCCGCGATGTCCCCGAGTTCGAAGCGGATCCAGCATCCGTCGACCCGCAGGTCGCCGTTGGGCTCGGCGAGGATCGGCAGCCGCGGCACGATGGGCCGGCTGAGTTTGGCGAGCACGCCCGAGACGCTGGCCGCCGTGCGCGGGCGGGCGTCTGGCCGGTTGGCCAAGAGGCCCCCGAGCACGTGTTGGAAGAACGCTTCGTAAGGCGTGGAGGCCGGCGGGAACCGGGGGCCGATCGCGGGATCACAGAGGGACTGCGTGTCTGCGAATGGTGAGATGCCGTACCGCATCGCGAAGGCGGTGGCGCCGAGCGAGAAGAGATCGGCTCGGCGGTCCGCGGGTTGCCCGAGGATCATCTCGGGCGCGATGAACCGGAGTGTCCCTGCGGCGACGGAACTCGCGGCCTGTTTGGCTTCCACCGCCACGCCGAAGTCACCGACCTTCACCATGCCGTCCGCGGTGAGAAAGAGGTTCGCCGGTTTCACGTCCCGATGCAGCACCCCTGCTTGGTGTGCCGCGTGCAGTCCCGTGGCCGCTTCCGCCGTCCACCCCGCCACCGCCCACAGCGGCAACGAACGTTTCAGGGAGACCCGCCGCGACATGCCGAGTTCGGACAGGTCGACCCCGTCGATGTACTCCTCCACGAGGAAGACCGCGTTGCGCGCGGTGCCCCCGGCCGCGCCTTCGTCCTCGAACTCACCGACGTCCAGGATGCGGACGATCTGCGGCGCGGTGACCCGCGCCATCAACCGCGCCGATCGCAAGAGCCCTTCGGAGAGGGCGGCGTGGTTGGCGAGATCGGGCAACAGCGACTTCACCACCACCGGGATCGCGAGCCGCTGATGCCGCGCGAGGTACACCTCGCTCATCCCGCCCGCCGACAGCCGCCCCCACACCTCGTACCGATCCAAGACCCGCCCCGCCTGCATCCAGGTATGGAACCACGGATCACCGCTCGGGCGCATCGGCTTCGGATTCGGCGTCGGCGTCGGCGTCGGCGTCGGCTTCCGCTTCCGCTTCCGCCTCCGCTTCCGCTTCCGCTTCCGCGTCCGCTACCGCTTCCGCTTCTTAGCTGCTCACGCCCCGCAGTCGGTCGCGCAAGAACGCGCGCTCCGTTTCGTTCTCGCACAGCTCGAGCGCCCGCTCGTATGCCGCGGCCGCCTCTGCGTAGCGGGTGCAGCGCCGAAGTAGATCTGCCCGGGCCGAATGAAACAGGTGGTAGTGCGCGAGTGGTTCGGCGAGCGCGTCCATCGCCTCCAGCCCCCGCTCGAACCCGAACGCGAATGCGATCGCGACCGCGCGGTTGAGGGCCACGACGGCGGTGGGCGCGCGCTCGTAGAGCACTCCGTAGAGCCCGGCGATCTGCGGCCAGTCCGTCTCCTCCGGAGACCGCGCTTCCGCGTGCACCGCCGCGATGGCGGCTTGAAGGCTGTAGGGACCAGGCGACGGCCGGGACTGTTCGAGGGCGGCTTTGGTCAGCGCGATCCCTTCCTCGATGGCGGTCTGATCCCACAGGGTCCGGTCTTGGGCCTCGAGCAAGACGAGGGCGCCGTCCTCGGCAATCCGCGCTTCGCGGCGGGAGTCCTGCAGCAGCATCAACGCGAGCAGCCCAAGCGCTTCCGGCTCGGCTGGAAAGAGTTGCGCCACTTGTCGGCCGAGGTCGATCGCCACCGAACAGAGCGCGCGACGCACGTGGGTGTCGCCGGACGTGGCGGTGTATCCCTCGTTGAACACCAAGTAGATCACCGCGAGCACGCCGCTGAGCCGCTCGTCGAGTTCGTCTTGCCGTGGCACCCGATACGGCACCCCCGCGTCTCGGATCTTCTTCGTCGCACGCACGAGCCGCTGCGCCATCGTCGGCACGGGCACGAGAAACGCGCGCGCGATCTCATCCGTCGTCAGTCCCGCGATCGTGCGGAGCGTCAACGCCAGCCGCGCCTCCATGGCGAGCGCGGGGTGACAGCAGATGAAGATCAGTCGGAGCATGTCGTCGGAGAGGGCGTCCTCGGGAACGGGGGCTTGGGTTTGTTCGAGCCGCAGCGTCTCGAGCCACTCGATCTCTTCCTGCTTGCCTCGACGCATCGTCCGGCGCCGGAGCACGTCGATCGCCTTGTTCCTGGCCGACCGGACGAGCCACGCACGCGGAGAGTCCGGCACCCCCTGAACGGGCCACTGGGTCAACGCGGCCTCGAGGGCTTCTTGGAGTGCGTCTTCGGCCAGATCCAAATCGCGGACGGCCCGCACCAGGCGCGCGATGACCCAGCCGTGGTGCTCCCGCACCACGCGCTGGATCTCCCGGGCGACCTCGTCGGTGCGGTCGGAACTCGGATGCACGCCCCACCCTACCGCGTGGGTGCGACGTGCAGCGAGGTTCAGGCTACTTGTCGTCCCAGACCATGATCGGCCGGACTTCGATCGACCCCGTCGCGGCGGTCGGGATCTTCGCGGCGATGGCCGTGGCTTCGTCGAGGTCCGCGGCTTCGATCAGGTAGTACCCGCCGAGTTGCTCCTTGGTCTCGGCGAACGGGCCGTCGGTCAGGACGGTCTTGCCGTCGCGCACCCGCACCGTCGTGGCGGAGCTGGTTCCGACGAGTGCGTCGCCCGCCAGCATCTTGCCGCTGCCTTTGAGCTCTTCGGTGAACTTCATGTAGCCGCCGTAGATGGCGCCGTTGTCCGCATCGGTGCGGGCCTCTTTCAAGGACTCCGCTTCGTAGATCATCAACAAGTACTGCATGTGCTGAACTCCCCTGGTTGCGCGGACGAGGTGGAAGTGTCCGCGGTCTGAAGGAGAGTCGAACGAACCGTGCGTCGATCGACAGCGGATTCGAAAAAAAGTCCGCCGCGCTGAGGCGCTCACGGCTCAGAATCAGCGCGTCAGAGCGATGGCGAGCGCGATCGTGGCGGGATCGGCCAAGAGAATCGACAGGCGGCTCAAGACTTCGCCGACGTGGGAGGTCCACTCCTGGGTCACGTACACGACGTCGCCCGCAGCCAGCACCACATCCGAGCGGCCGCCGTTGACGATCTCTCGCAGCGACGCGCGGTACGCCTGTGGCTCCCGCAGCGAACCGCGCACCACGTGCACATCGGTGCGGTCGCCGTGTTCGTCGAGTCCACCGGCACGCGCCAGCACCTCGGTCAGACGAATGCCATGTCGGTAGGCGAACACGCCCGCGGCCCCCACCGAGCCGAGCACCGTGATCGTGTTGCCGCGTCCCGAGGGTACGTAGAGGTGATCGCCGGGCTGAATCCGCACGTTGTGGCGGGGGTCCCCCTCAAGGGCCTTCGGGATGCTCACCGGCACCGCCTCGCCTGCGCGAATGAGCCGCGCGCCGTAGAGATCGGCCACCGGGTTGGTGCCCGCCTCCGTCGGCGATGCGGGGCCACCGGCAGCCGCGAGGAGATCCGCGACGCGCATCCCCGGCGTCGCGGGCACCCGGCCCGGGTCGCCGACCGCGCCGATGACGGAGGCCTGATGCCCGCCGTGCACCGAGATGCGCAGGCCCACGCGAACCACGCGATCGAGGCGACGCATCGCCTCTTGTACGCGCTCCTCGGCGTCGGCCAACGTCAATCCACCCACGTCGACGTCCCCGGCCAGGGGCACATGGATGCGACCGGTCTCGTCGACGAGGATGCCCTCGTACTGGGTGACCTCCGCGCTGAACGCCTGGATCGTCACCTCATCGCCGGGTAGGAGCGTGAGCGCCCGCGGAGGATCTTCATCCAGCCCCGTCGGCTCGGCGAGTTGCGGCGCGCTGAACTCGGGGTCGTCCTGAGGAAAGGTGGGCGCGTCGTCCAAACGGACACAGCCGACCACAAGGAGAAGGAGGAGCGAGAGCCGCATGGGCCTTCGTACCCTTGCAATCGCTGTCTTGCAATCGCTCGATTCCAACCGTTTCTTGGGGTGTCCCTGAAGACAACCGTTGCGTCCGATCGCATCCTGCGGCAAACCTCGCACGTCCGGATGAGCAGCCCTGAAGCGAGCGCCAAGACCCGCCTTCGAGGGTTCCGATGAGCGGCGGGCTGGTCAAGCCACACTCCCCGGTGCTGAACCTCGCCATGCGGGGGATCGACGCGGGCATCATCGTCGGCGTCCACATCGGCGCGGTCGTCTTCAACGGCGAGCACTGGCGCGAGATGCACACGACCGCGACGATCGTCGCCGTCGTCCTCTTCCACTTCGTGACCCAGAGCATGGGCCTCTACCGCGCGTGGCGCGGGGAGACGATCGGCCGCGAGGTCTTCCGCGCGTTCCTCAGCTGGGGCGTGGTGACGGCGGTGCTGCTGCTGCTCGCGTTCGTCTCGAAACGTTCGGCCGACTACTCCCGCGCGATCTCCTTGTTCTGGGGGATCGGCACCCCGGTCGGCATCGCGATCTGGCGCACGGCGCTGCGCCTCGTGCTTCGACGGGCCCGCAGCCAAGGACGCAACACCCGCGCGGTCGCGATCGCCGGTCTGACGGAGCTCGGCGAACGGGTGGCCAGCACCATCGTGCAGCAGCCCTTCCTCGGGCTGCGGATCCTCGGCTACTACGACGACCGCTTCGAAGAGCGGTGCCACCCCATCCCGCCGGAGCTCGGCAAACGCGAGGGCCATCTCGACGACCTGGTCGAAGCGGCCAAGAACGGCGAGGTCGACCTCGTCTACATCGCGCTCCCGCTTCGCGCCGAGCCCCGCATCAACGAGCTCGTCCGCAAGCTCGCCGACACCACCGCCGACGTCTACATGGCGGCCGACTTCTACGCGTTCGATCTCTTGCACGCGAACTGGGGCACGCTCGGCGACGTCCCGGTGGTCAGCATTCACGAGACGCCGTTCTATGGCGTCAGTGGTTGGCTCAAGCGGGCCGAAGACATCGTCGTCGGCACCATGATTCTACTGCTGATCCTGATCCCGATGACCATCGTCGCCATCGGCGTTAAGCTCACGTCGCCTGGTCCGGTGTTCTTTCGCCAGCGGCGCTACGGGCTCAACGGCGAGGTCATTCACGTCCTGAAGTTCCGCTCGATGACCGTCATGGAAGACGGGGGCGAAGTGAAACAGGCGACGAAGAACGACCAGCGGATCACGAAGTTCGGCGCGTTCCTCCGCCGCACGTCGCTCGACGAGCTGCCCCAGTTCCTGCACGTGATCACCGGCAGCATGAGCATCGTCGGCCCGCGCCCCCACGCGGTCACCCACAACGAAGCGTACCGCTCCAAGATCCAGGGCTACATGCTCCGCCACAAGGTCAAACCCGGCATCACCGGCTGGGCCCAGGTCAATGGCTGGCGGGGAGAGACCGACACGCTCGAGAAGATGGAGAAGCGGATCGAACACGATCTCTACTACATCCGAAACTGGTCGCTCCTCTGGGACATCAAGATCATCTTCCTGACGGTGTTCGGGTCGAAGGTTCGCAAGAACGCGTACTGAGTCGCGGACGCGCGCGCGGGAGAGCGCCCGACATTGAAGCCGACGCCGAAGCCGAAGCCGACGCCGACGCCGACGCCGAAGCCGACGCCGAAGCCGAAAGCCGATGCCGACGCCGAAAGCCGAAGCCGACGCCGAAGCCGAAAGCCGACGCCGAAGCCGAAGCCGATGCCGAAGCCGACGCCGATGCCGAAGCCGACGCCGAAGCCGACGCCGAAGCCGAAGCCGACGCCGAAGCCGACGCCGAAACTGACGCGGCGCGCCCCCTCTTGGGAACGCGCCACGGTTCATGCGCTGATTGGTCTCAGCTTACTTGTCTGCGGGCGTGATGAGGCCGAGCGCGCTGCCTTCGCGGTCGGTCACGAAGCCGAAGCGGCCGACGCCGGGGACTTCCATCGGGTCGCCCATCAGCCCGCCGCCGAGCTTCTTGGCGCGGGCGAGGCTGGCGTCGACGTCGTCGACGTGGACGTAGTAGGCCCAGTGCGGAGGCGCGTCGCCCATCGCCTTCATCACGCCAGCGCGCGGCTTCTCGCCGTTCTTCATGACGTGGTAGTTGCCCTGCGGCATCTTCATGGTGTCGCGGGTGTAGCCGAACACTTCTTCGTAGAACGTCGCGGCGGCATCGGGATCGGAGGCCCAGAGCTCCGACCAGTGCCACGCGGCATGGCCGGTGGACGGATCCCGGTCGCCGTCGGCGGCGGTGAACAGGAAGAGCGCGCCGCCCTGGGGATCCTTGACCGGCTGGATGCGACCGACGCCGGGAATGTCCATCGCGTCCATGAGCGCTTTGCCGCCCTTTTTCGCGACGACCTTGGCGGTCGCGTCCACGTCTTTGACCGACACGTAGCCGGCCCAGTGCGGCGGCACGCCGTCCATCGGCGGTTTCGTGATCCCGCCGATCGGCGCCTCACCGCGGTGGATCATCGTGTAGGTGCCGTTCGGCATCTTCATCTCCGAGAAGGTCCAGCCAAGCAGCTCGCCATAGAACCCCTTGGCCGCTTCCGTGTCCTTGCTGATGAGCTCGTGCCAAACGAATCGTCCGAAATCATGTCCCATTGTCTCTTCTCTTTTCGTTGCGGTCTGCGGGAACCGCAGGTGCTGGCCTGAGGGCCGTCGTTGCAGCGACCTCGTGTCGCCTTCCCCCATGAGTCGAACCAGGCTCCGCGAGATCGACAGGTGGCTGGATCTTTTTTTGGAGACAGAGACAGAGACAGAGACAGAGACAGAGACAGAGACAGAGACAGAGACAGAGACAGAGACAGAGACAGAGACAGAGACAGAGACAGAGACAGAGACAGAGACAGAGACAGAGACAGAGACAG
>JAXMNT010000091.1:0-14482 GCA_034670305.1 Deltaproteobacteria bacterium | reverse complement strand
CCTTGCCCCTGCCCTTGCCTTTGCCCTTGCCCGCGGATCAGCGGTCAGATCGCTTGATCAGCGCGACGAGCATCGCGACGACCTGCTCGAGGTGGGCGAGAGCCCGTTCGATATTTCTTGGGGGCACGGCCCCAAACCCCGTCCCGGTGACACCGCTGGCTCGCTTCGCGAGGCTGCACGCTGTCGAATATCGGGCCTCGATGCCTCGGCCCGACGGTCCGTGATTTCGAGCCAGGAGACGACCTCGATCGCGGGCCATCCGATAGAAGCAGGCCTTCTCCTTGGGACTGAACTCGCCTGCGCCCTCGGCGCCCTCCCAGTGACACCGCTGGCTCGCTTCGCGACGCTGCACGCTGTCGAATATCGAGGCAGACCCAAGACACAGTTCGCCGCCTACCTGGTCGGCGCCGCATACAACCTCCTACGCGTCGCGCGGCTGCGGAGCTGCGCCGCCTACCAACCGATGCCCGGCGGCTTCGTCCGCTGGGCATCGGGCTCGGATTCGCGGCCTCGCCGTCGCGAAACACACGGCGTCCACGACGCGGGCAAGGGCACGGGCAAGGGCAACGGCAAGGGAGCAGGTCGCTTTTCAGCGACCTGCTAGGGCCGCCAGTCTCGCGAAGCGAGCCAGGCCTCGAACAGCGCCCGCGAGTCAGGCATCTCCACCCGTGCACCTGCGCAGCCCGCAGGCCTCGCGAAGCGAGCCAGGCCACGCTCAGCGCCAGCGAGTCAGGCATCTCCACCCGTGCACCTGCGCAGCCCGCAGGGCGAGCAACTGGTGCACTCCCCAAGTGAGTCGTAGAGGCGGCGGGAGTGCCTTCACCGCGCGCAGCCGCCAGTTGTTCCAATCGCTTCTTCAGTGCGCCCAATGAACAGGCGGCGAGCACGTGAAGGTGCCCAGGTGGGGAGGAGGCCGCAGGCCGGAGGGGGAACCCTTCCCCCTCAGAAACAACGGGCGCGAGTTAGGGCCGCCAGTCTCGCGAAGCGAGCCAGGCCACGCTCAGCGCCAGCGAGTCAGGCATCTCCACCCGTGCACCTGCGCAGCCCGCAGGGCGAGCAACTGGTGCACTCCCCAAGTGCACGCAGAGCGCCTCAAGGAGCGCCTGGACGCGCGCAGCCGCCAATCGCATCAAGGGTTTTCCAATGGACCCACCGAATGGCGGCGAGCACGTGCAGGCAGCGACGGGCGCGAATTAGGGCCGCCAGTCTCGCGAAGCGAGCCAGGCCCGTAGTGTAAATTAACGAAGCCCGTTGATGTCGGTGGTGGAGTCGCGGACTTGGTACTCGACCGCTTCGCCGAAGCTCCGCCAGACCGAGATCCCGAGCACCGCGATGAGCACGAGGATGATGATGTACTCGACCGTGCTGAGTCCGCGCTCATCCGAGCCGACCGAACGCGCTTTGAGGGACTGGCTCTTCTTCCACTGATTCATGACTACCTCCAGGATCCGCACGCGACCGGCCCACTGATGTGGGGCGACTCGCGGTTGGTGTTGATGCAGGAGCGGTCGAAGTACCCTCCGTCGTCGCACAGCGCGCAGAAGCCGCTGTCTGCCTGGCACGCTTCGACCGTGCGGTAGGCCGCACAGTTCCGGCAGAGGTTGATGTTGGTGGCCGCCCAGAGGTTCGGGTTCCGCGGCACCTCACGTTCGGCCATGCACGAACCACCGGCGCGAGGGCTGTCGACATCGATCTCATGGGCGGCGCTGACCCACGCGCAGCCATCGATCAGCGCGCAGGAGTGGCAGTCGATCTCCCGGTCGCAAGACACGGTCGTCACCGGTCGGCAACTCTCGATCCGGTAGGACTTGTCCGGCACGTTGAGGATCGGGTAGGCGAGGCGGTACTCCCACTTGGCCAGGTCGCTGAGGAAGATCGGTTCGCGCACGCCGACTTCGAAGTTGAGTCCGATGTCGACCGCGGTGGAGGTGTTGATCAGGCAGGCGTCGCGGTTCCACGTGACGGTGGTGCCGACCTTCGGGCCCGCCTTCATCTCGAAGTAGAGGATGCGGTAGAGCATCAACTCGAAGAGCGCGCCGCCTTCGACTTCGAAGTCCATCGTCGCGCCTCGGCCGGAGTCCATCCGGGCCCGCTGCGGGGTGAGCTCGTGGGTGACGTCCCAATCCCAGGTGCGGCGGCTCGTCGTCGCGACGCGACGCACGCCGGACTGGTCTTGGTACTCGACGCCGAGCGCCTCGGCCGTGCTGCAGGGCAGCTCGATGAAGCGGTTGTAGTTGCACACGTAGGTGTTGTCGACGGCGACCACCGGGATGTCCATGTAGAGCGGCGCGAACTCCGCGGCGGTCGGCGGGCTGTCGCAGCAGACGCCACCGCAGGCTTCGTCACCTTCCGAGCAGTAGTCGGGGTTGCAGCCGGCTTCGCACTCGAAGGCAGGTTCGCAGTCGATGGCTTCCGAGGCCGCGCGCCCGAGGCGGTTGGCCTGTTCGAGATCGACGATGCAGGTCGGTTCGATCGGCGTGGCTTCGCGGCTGCTGTAGCGGATGCGGTAGAGGAAGTCGGTCTTGGACGAGGACTCGACGTCGCCCAGGCGCAGCTTCACTTCCGCCTTGCCGTAGGCGACGGCTTTCATGTCGAACCACACCGGGATGCCCGCGATGCTCACGAGGCCTTCGCGGAAACGGTACGGGATGAAGTTGCGGCTCTCGAGTTCGCGTACGCACTTGGCGCCGCCCGCGATGAAGCCAGTCGTCTCGAGTTCGAAGACGAAGTCCAGCGTCGCGTCCACCTGGTCGACGCGGCTGCCGTCGTCGATGCTCGAGGCGACGGTCATGGCGTACTGGGAACTCATGTCGACGCCGAGGGAGAAGTTGCGGCCCTCGTAGCTGCACTGAATCGTGGAGTCCTCGATCGCTTTGATCAGGCTGCCACCGTTCGGGATGCGGGAACGTCGGCTCGCCTGCGAGACCGAACCGACGCCCTCTTCGTCGTCGATCAGCGAGTCCATGCGGCCGCCGACGCCGAGGTCGTCGTTGCGGCTCTGCTCGGCTTCTTCGAGCAGCGCATCGAAACGATCTTCCTCGAGCGCGTCGGTCAGCTGCGCCTGCGTGTACGGCTCGCCGACCGTGTAATGCCACGCGCCGTTGCGAATCGCTTCTTCGGGCAGCGCCGGCCGGGTCGTCAGGGTGAAGACGAGTCCGTCTCGTTCAACACTCAGCACGCGGCGCAGGTACGGGGTGGCGCGCTCGATGCCGCCGGCCAGAACCGCGCCCTCTTCGATGAGCACGGCAGGCTCTCCGTCGTAGGTCAGGACGAGCCGCTCGTCCTCCACCAGCGTGTCCACCAGTCGACCCTCGAGTTCGGGAAAGAGGAGGTCGTCCGTGTACTCGATCGGGCTGGTGATCCGGACCCGTTCGTCGGTCAGCTCGCGGGGGTCGGCGACCGGCCCGCCCACGTCTGACGAACAGCCGACGCTGGCCAGGAGAAGCGCGGAGGAGAGAAGGAGTGAAAGTCGCATGATGTGGGACGGTGCACGACACATGCCACCGCGATCTCTCGGGCTTCCAGCGATGGCTGTATCCCCTCAGGCGACCCTCGGGTCTGTGGAGCTGGGGCCAAGAGGCCCAATGTGAACTAGGTTCACACTTCATGCGATCATGTAAGACCTCGAGTTCGCTCAGGTTTTAGATGGCGCTGACCAACTGAGCCGGCTCGACTTGGGCTTCGACCAGCGACGCGTAGGACCCGCCGCGCGACATCAGGTCCTGGTGGGTCCCCATCTCGGCGATGCGGCCGTCGACCAGGACGACGATGCGGTCGGCGTCGCGAATCGTGCTCAGCCGGTGGGCGATGACCAGGGTCGTGCGGCCCTTCTTCAGCTCCTCGAGTGCGCGCTGTACGAGCTGTTCGCTCTCGCTGTCGAGGCTGGAGGTGGCTTCGTCCAAGATGAGGATCTTCGGGTCCGCGAGCAGCGCGCGGGCGATGGCCACCCGCTGCCGCTGCCCGCCAGACAGCTGCACGCCGCGTTCGCCGCACAGGGTCTCGTAGCCGTCTGGAAACGACTCGATGAACCCATGCGCGTTGGCCCGCTTCGCCGCGCTCTGAATGTCGATCGCGGACGCGTCCACGGCGCCGTACGCGATGTTCTCGGCGATGCTTCCGCTGAAGAGCACCGGGTCCTGCGGCACGATGGCGATGACGTCGCGCAGCGCGTCGAGGTCGAGCTCTGTGACCTCCACGCCGCCCACGAAGACGTGGCCCGACGTGACGTCGTAAAAGCGCGGCACGAGGCCGGTCAACGTCGTCTTGCCCGCCCCCGACGGACCGACGAGGGCCACCGTCTCGCCGGGTTCGATCACCAGGTCGACCCCCTCGAGCACGATCTTGTCCGGACGGGTCGGGTAGTGGAAGCCGACGTTGTCGAATCGGATGCGCCGCGGTTCGCTGCCCATGGCCTGCGGCGCTTCGGGGCTTCGGATGCTCGGCACCGTGTCGATGATTTCGTACAGGCGGTCGGTCGCGCCCGCCGCGCGCTGCAGCCCCGCCCACAGCCCGGTGAGGCTCGCGAGCGCGATGGCGACGATGCTCGTGTAGAGCAAGAACGCGGTGAGCCCTCCAGCGGTGAGCGTCCCATCCGCCACCCTGCGGCCCCCGAGCCAGAGAATTCCGCCGATCGCCGCGAAGCCACTGAAGGACGCGACCGACATGAACGACGCGCGCCACTTCGAGAGCTCGAGCGCGCGGTCGAAGATGACCCCCACGCCTTTCGCGTAGTCCTCCGATTCGCGGTCTTCCTGTCCAAACGCTTGCACGGTGTGGATGCCGCCGAGCACTTCTTGGACCCGCCCATGGGTGTCGGCCGCCGCGTCTTGCACGGCGCGGCTCATCTTTCGAATCCGCCGGCCGAAGAGCATGATCGCGATCGAGAGCGGCGGCACGACGAGCAACATCGTGAGTGTGAGGCCGACGTCCGTGAAGAGCAGCAGCACGATGCCGCCGACCAGCTGGACCAGGTTGCGCAGCGCGATGCTCAGCTCGCTGCCGACCACGCCTTCGACGATCGACACATCGCCGGCGACGCGCCCGACGAGTTCGCCGGTGCGCTGCTGGTGGAACCACTCCGGAGGCAGCCGGACCAAACGGTCGACCACCAGACCGCGCAGATCCGCGACCGCGCGTTCGCCGAGCCAGCTCATCAAGTAGTGCCGGCCCCACGTGAACCCCGCCTGCAGCACGAAGAGCCCCATCAGCGCCAGGCCGAGACGATCGAGATCCGCCAGCGTCTCCTCGGTGAGCCCTTGGTCGATCGCGTGCTGGACCGCCTTCGGATAGATCAGCCCGATCATGCTGCCGAGCAAGAGCAGCACCGTGGCCAGCGTGAACCGGCCCCGGTAGGGGCTGACCAAACGAAGAATCCGGATGAGTCCGCGGCTGCGTTTGGCCCGGGTCGGAGAGTCGTCTGGGGCGTGGTGGGAAGAAGCCATGGTCGCGGCCGCGACGGGCCCTGCCGCATACTGTCGCGCAAACCGCGCATTCGCTACGCACCACCCTCCTCGAAGGCTGCCCAACCGTACGTTTTGCGGGCCAAGATCGCGGCCTGAGCGCTGCCTCGAGGCACGAAGCGGTTGACGCGATGGGGAGATCCGAACGAACGTTCGCGCGATGTCCACGCTCACCATCCGCCTCGAGGCCTACGACAAACACGCCAAAGCCGCGATCAGCGCTGCGCAGGCCACCGCCGACGAGCGCAAACACGCGGAAGTCGATCCCCTTCACCTGCTCTACATCCTCATCGAGCGGGGCGGCGACGCCGAGTCCGCAGTCGAGCGAGCTGGGGTGGATCCCACCGACGTGCTGGTCGAGTCGGAGATGTTGCTCCGCAAGATGCCCGCGACCGACGGCAAGTCGTTCCTTTCGCAGAGCATGCTCGACTTGCTTGGCCGCGCCGAAGGCGAAGCCGCCCGCCAAGGAGGCGTCCCGGTCGGCATCGCGCACCTGATGCTGGCGTGCGCGCAAGAGACCGAAGGCGGCGTGCGCGACGTGTTCAAAGCCATCAACCTCAGCGCGCCGATTCTGCGCGCGACCCTCGGCGGCGAGACCGTCGGTCAAGAGAGCGCGCCCGGCGCCAAACGTCCGCCCGGCGCCCGTCCGATGCGCGGCCGCGAAGACTTCGGCGATCCGATCGAACAGTTCGGCCGGGACCTGACCCGGATGGCTGCGCAGGGCGTGTTCGATCCAACGGTGGGCCGCGACGGAGAGATCCGGCGCATGCTCCAGGTGCTCGCGCGCCGCCGCGAGAACAACCCGCTGCTCGTCGGCGAACCGGGCATCGGCAAGACCGCGATCGTGCAGGCGCTCGCGCAGCGCATCGCGGTCAACGACGTGCCCACGTTGCTCAAGGGCAAGCGCATCGTGATGCTCGACATGGGCACGCTCGTGGCCGGCGCGTCGCTGCGTGGACAGCTCGAAGAACGCACCCGCGCCATCCTCGATGCGATCCGCGACTCGGCGGGCGAAGTCATCCTCTTCCTTCCGGACTTCGGCGCGCTCTCCGGCCGCGCCGCGGGCGCCGGCGACCTCATCAGCGCCGCGCTCTCACGCAGCGAGCTGCGTTGCATCGCGGTCGCCACGCCCGATGCGGTCCGCAAAGCGTTCGACGAAGACAGCGGCCTGCAGCGCCGCTTCGTCGCCATTCCAGTCGAACCGCCGACGCTCGACGACGCGGTCGCGGTGCTGCGTGGTGTGGTCGGCCGATTCGAGATCGACCACGGCGTGCGCATCAGCGATCCGGCGCTCGTGGCCGCGTGCACGTTTGCGCGCCGCTACATTCCGGGCGTGCAGCTCCCGAAGAGCGCGATCGATCTCATCGACGAAGGCGCGGCGCGGGTTCGGGTCGAGATGGAGAGCGAGCCGGCCGAACTCGATCGGATCAAACGCCGACTCGAAGCGGTGGAGATCCAACAGCGCTCCTTGCTCGACGACCACGACAGCGAGTCGGAAGTCACCAAGAAGAAACTCGACGCGGAAGCGGAAGAACTGCGGCCGCGCCTCGCGGCGCTCGTGGAGCGCTGGGAGAAGGAACTCAAGAGCGTCGGCGAAGTGCGGCGGCTCAAAGAAGAACTCGGCGCCGCGAACCGAGAGCTCGAGCAGGTGCGCGCGAGCGGCGACCACGCGCGGGCCGGCGAACTGCGCTTTGGCACGATCCCGATGATGGAGAAGCAGCTCGAAGCCGCCACCGCCGACATCGGCGACATCGACGAGAGCAACATGATGGTGAACGACACCGTCGGCGCGCAGGACATCGCGGACGTCGTCGCGCTCTGGACCGGCGTGCCGGTCAGCCGGATGCTCGAAGAAGAGACGACGAAGCTCCTGCGCATGGAGGACTCGCTCAAGACGCGCGTCGTGGGACAGGACCACGCGGTCGCAGCGATCAGCCGCGCTGTGCGCCGGGGTCGGGTGGGCCTTCGCGATCCCCGCAAGCCGATCGGCTCGTTCCTCTTTCTTGGACCGACGGGCGTTGGCAAGACCGAGCTGGCCAAAGCACTCGCCGAGTTCCTCTTCGACGACGAGGCGTCGCTCACACGGCTCGACATGTCGGAGTTCATGGAGAAGCACATGGTCGCGCGGCTGCTCGGCGCGCCGCCCGGCTACAAGGACAGCGACGCGGGTGGGTTCCTCACCGAAGCGGTTCGGCAGCGCCCCTACAGCGTGGTGCTCTTCGATGAGATGGAGAAGGCGCACCCGGACGTTTTCAACATCTGTTTGCAGGTGCTCGACGACGGACGCCTCACGGACTCGCGTGGCCGCCCGGCCCACTTCCAGGACACCGTCATCATCATGACGAGCAACGTCGGATCGCACTTCATCTTGGACCACGAAGGCACCGACGAAGAGCTGCGCGAGAAGGTGGAAGAGGAGCTGCACAGCCACTACCGGCCGGAGTTCCTCAACCGCATCGACGACGTCGTGATCTTCGATCCGCTCCACAAGCCGGATCTCCTCGGCATCGCCAACATTCAGCTGCGCGGCCTGGCGAAGCTGCTGGCGCACCGGCGCATCGAACTCGAGGTCACCGACTCGGCGAAAGATCGGATCGTCGAGCTCGGCTACGAACCCGCGTTCGGCGCGCGTCCGCTCAAGCGCGTCATCCTGAAGAGCCTTCAGGATCCGATGGCCCAGGCGATGCTCGAAGGGGGCTACTCGGCCGGCGACACGATCGTCGTCGACGTGAAGGACGAAGCCTTCACGTTCACGAAGCGCAGCTGAGCCCAGTCCGAACCGCGTTTTGCGAGCAACTCGGGCCGGGCGACTTATCCTCGGCCGATGGCCTCCACCGTCGACATTCTCCTGCGCCTGTTGAAGGCGTCCTCCGCCGAGAAGGTCGAGGTCATGCTCGAGCCGCACGTGCTGCTTCATCTCTGGCTCGACCACGGCCACGCGAAGGCAGACATGGAAGCGAAGCTCAAGCGCGGCACCAAGCCGGGCGAGCTCCTGCTCGAGCTCTTCGAAGCCCACGGCGCCGACGCACTCTGGGAATCCCTGCCGCCCCGCATGCGTCAGATCGCATCGCCGGCCGACAAGAAGGCACCGAAGCTCACCCAGATCGCACGGGACGATCCTCCGACGAAGTGGGAGCGCTACCTCGCCGTGGCCGGGCTGTCCGGGGCGGTGTGGTCTGCGATGTGGATCGTCGGCATGTTCCCCGAGTGGGGCCAGGGCGTCTCGCTCGGCCCGGTGGTTTCGGCGCTGCTTGGAGGCAGCACCTGTGGCGCCATGCTCTCCTCGCCCCGCACTGCCGGCGCCGTCGGTGGCTTCGCTGGTGGCGGCACGGTCGTGCTGGTCGCCATGCTCGCCCACCAGTACCTGGACGCGCCACCGGGCCGCCTCGTCTGCATCGGGGTCACCCTCGTCGGCGTGCTTCTCGGGTTGCTCGTCACCATCTCGCTGCGCGCGCTGCTGACCCGTGGCCGCACGGCCCCGCCCAAGACGTTCTGAGCGCGCGCATTGGAAACCGGCTCCGGCACGCGCGGGTGCGGGCAAGGGAAAGGGGGCGTAGCGGCGCACGTTGGATCGGGTAGGATGCGCGGCGATGAACGACCTCACCCCCGAAGAAGACTTGGTCCTGCTCGGCCTCATGCGCGAGATCATTCAAGCGGATGGCAACTACTCGGAAGCCGAGCAGCGCGAAGTCGGCAAACTGAAGTCGGAGATGGGCGATGCCCGTTTCGACCGAGCCGTCGAAGGCGCGAAGGGATTCAGTTCCCGGGGCGAACTCAAGGAGTTGGCCAAGACGATCTCGCGGGGCGCGGCGCAGAAGACCATCTTCGAACGACTGCACGCGCTGGCTTCCGCCGACGGCATCTCCAAGAACGAAGAGAAGCCGCTCGAGTGGCTGGTCCACCTCTGGCCCAAAGCCAAGGGCTGAGCAGCCGCGACGCGCTCCTCAGAGACGGAACACGAACCGGTAGCTCGCCGGCCGGGGATGACACCCGCGCGGACGCTGAGTGAGCAGCAACGAAGACCGGAACCACGGGTCGGTGTCGTTGTGGGGATCGCCTGGGAAGTAGAGCTGCGTCGTCAGCGGCGGGTGACCGTTCGCGTGCACCTTCACGTGGATGTGCGACGGCCGCACCAGGCCGCCCGCGCGGTAGCGGCCCGGGTGAATGGTGGTGAGTCGGAATTGGCCGCTCGCGTCGGTGCGGAGCTGACCCCGCTGGGAGAACCCGGCGAGGTCGTAGTCCCCGTCCGCGTCCGCCTGCCACACATCGAGCACCGCGCCGGCCAGGGGCTGGCATGAACGCCCCAGCACCGCGCCCATCAGAGTGATGCCTCGGACGCCGCTCGGCTGGAGCGCGTCGCGGAACGGCGCGCCCGGCCGGTGGAAGGGGCCCTCGATGTTGTCGTCCGTGCGGGCACCACACGCGGGGGCTTGGGCGACCGACGTCTTGGAGAAGAGGGTGAGCGACCCGAGTGAGGCGAGCGAAGCTCCGAGAAAGTGGCGGCGTTTCATCAGGATGTCCTTTCCCCTCCTGAACGCGGTCCCCCCCCAACCGGCGCATTGTTATTCACCGCCCCCTGCCCGTGCCCTTGCCCTCGAGACCGAGTCGCGACAGTCGCGACAGTCGCCGAAGCCGCAACGGGAGGGCCCGTGCCCGTGCCCGTGGCCCGTGGCCCTTGCCCAAGCCGAAGCCGAAGCCGAAGCCGATCCCGACGCCGATCCCGAAGCCGAAGCCGATCCCGAAGCCGATCCCGAAGCCGAAGCCGATCCCGAAGCCGATCCCGAAGCCGAAGCCGATCCCGACGCCGAAGCCGATCCCGAAGCCGATCCCGACGCCATCCTGTCGTGCGCTACTCGGCGGCGGGCATGTACAGCTCGACGCGGTGGCCGTCGGGGTCGCGGACCCAGGCGAAGCGGGCGTAGCCTTCGTCCGAGTCGCCCAGGATCTCGACCCCCTGCGCGCGCAGGTGGGTGAGCAGTGCGTCGAGATCGCGCACCCGCAGGTTGAGCATGAACGGCTGATGCCCGTAGATGGCCTCCGGATCTTCCGGGGGCTGCACCCCCGCAAGCGGACGCTTCGCTTTCATGATCGCGAAGCTGGTGTCGACGCGACGGTCCTCGTCTTCGGCCCGCGCCCAGAGCTGCATGTAGTACGTCGTCGGTCCGGCGTCGTCGCCCCACTCGAACCCGAACATCTCGCCGTACCAAGCCGCGAGTGCCGCGGGGTCGTTCGAGAAGATGAAGAGGCCACCGATTCCGTCGATACGCATGGCCCCGAGGTTACCGCACACCCCGTGCTGGTGCGCCTCTCAGTCGTCGTCGTCGTCGCTGCTTCGGTCCCGGGGCGGGGCGAGCAGGTCGCCGCTGAAGCTGAAGCCGAGAAGAATGTAGGGCAGCGCTTGGCTCACGTCTTGGCCGGTCCGGTACGGATGTTTGATCCACCAGTTGAGCGCCAGCAGCACCGTCGGACCGTTGAAGCGTGCCTTGTACTCTTTGAAGTGCGTGTACGCGATGATCGGGCCGACCCGGTGCGTGATGATGTCGTCGCGGCAGCTGGTCAGGCTGCAGTTCGCGTCGTCGGACATGAACGAGCGCGCCCACGTGTACCGGATGCCGGCGGTCCAGCGATCCGCGTGCAGGTAGAGCACGTCGAAGTCGTTGTTGAGCATCCAGTTCTGATCTTCGATCAGCATGTCGTAGAAGATGTCGTAGAAGACGCGGTCGCCGTCGCGAAGGTCGTAGTCGGGCCGGGTGGCCCGCAGCACGCTCCGGATCGCGAGCGGCCCCACCTTCGCCTGCAGCGTCCCGCTCAACGTCAGCTGGCTGCCGGTCATGCTGTAGTTGGTGTCCGCGTCCCCGAGATCGCCGAGCGCCGTGTCCGAGTAGTCCGCGGTCGCGTCCGGAAACGACTGCATGTAGTCGAACGTGCCGAAGTACCCGACGAACTCGTAGGTCGCCCAGAACCTCAAGAACGGGACGGGCTGAATTTCGACCTGCGCGCCGATCCGTCCGAACGCCGGGCTGACGGTCGGGATCGCCCCGATGCCGATGTAGTTGTCGCGCGTGAAGATCGAGTTGCTGCGGAACAGCCGCCGCCGATAGGTGACCTGACCAAAGCTGATGAGCCCGAGCGGGTTCAGCCGCGCGACCGTCGTCAGCTGGTAGTACATCTGGTTGGGGGGCTGCGGCCCGAACTGGGCTTCACCAGTGGTCGGGACGGCAAACGAGATCGCGAGGAACGCGATGGCCATGCGGAGCATGGATCCTGGTATCACGGACCTGCCGGTCGAGTCACCGCACCCGCCGCACACGGCCCCTCGGTTCTTCCCGCCCGAAGGTCGAACCGCGGCGGCGGGCAAGAGCGGTCCTGGGGTGCTATGACCGCGCCGTGCAACCGATCCCCGTCCACTACAACAAGGCCCTCGGCGTCGTGATTCTGTGCGCCGGCCTCTTCGTCGGCGGCACCGGCCTACTCGTGGTCAAGCCGCTCCTCATCGGGCTGGGGCTGCTGCAGACCGTCATCGGCCTCGGCTACGTCTCGCGCCCCGTCGCGATGGTCTTCGAAGACCGCGTCGAGATGAAGAACCTCCTCGGCATGACGATGAAGACCCACGACGTGCCCCGGCGCGACCTCCAGGTGAGAGACGGCAAGGTCTACAAGAAGGGCAACCGCACGGCGCTCTTCGGCGGCTTCCTCGCCCACCAGCCGGACATCGCGGCGCTGAAGCAGTCGCTCTCGTAGCCCGCGCCGGGACGTGGACGCCTGGCGGGCGTCGGGATCTGGGACGGCGCAACGGTCGTTCAGGAGCGTCGGCGAGTGGTTCGGCAGTGAGCGGGGCTCGCCGCACCGTGACGATGGTGGCGGGCAGAATCCATGTATGCTTGCTGGCGTGAAACGTCCCGACCGCGACATCATTGCGAAGAGTCCCGCTGGGCTCACCCGCTGCCCCACCTGTCGCCGGCATGTGATCGCCGGCGACACACCCGCCGATCGTTCGTGTCCGTTCTGTGCGGCTGCGAGTGGTCCCCGCTTCGGGCTGCGGGGTGGGCTGGTTGCAGCGTCGCTCTTCGGCCTGTCGGCTTGTGGCGACGGGGAAGCGGAACGGCTCGAGGCGATCGCCGAGGTCGAAGCCGCTGCGGAGGCCGTTGCGGAGGCTGCCGAAGCCGAGCGCGTCGAAGCCGAACGGCAGGCCGCCGAAGCCCAGGCCGCAGCGATGGCTGCGCAAGCACTCGCGGAAGAAGCGGCAGCGGAGGCCGCCGCCGAAGCGCGCTTGGCCGAGGCGGCCGAAGCAGAAGCCGCCGAAGCAGAGGCAGCGACCGAGACGCCGACCAGAATGCGGGGCACGGCGATGTACACCGAGATGAGCGGTGGAGACGACGACCCGCTGATCTACGGCCTCCCTGGGCTCTGAGATTTGACCGACCCCGTCCCGATCCGGAGCCGGAGCGAAGCAGACCGAGCGGCCCCTCACCCGATCTACGCGGTGTGGGAACTGACCCTCGCGTGCGACCTCCACTGTGGCCACTGCGGAAGTCGAGCAGGGGACGCGCGGGAAGGGGAGATGACGACCGCAGAGGCCATGTCGGTCGTCGAACAACTCGCTGAAGTCGGAGTCCGGGAGGTCACGCTCATCGGTGGCGAAGCCTACCTGCGCTCGGACTGGCTCGAGGTTGCGCGCGCACTCACCGACGCTGGCATGGCGGTGGGTTTGACCACCGGCGGGTTCGACTTCGACGCGGAGCGGGTCGCGCAAGCACAGGCCGCCGGGGTGCGTGGCGTCGGCTTCTCGATCGACGGCATCGGCCGCACCCACGACGCGCAACGGGGCCAGCGCGGCTCCTACGAGTTGGCGGTGGAAGCCGCGCGCCGAGTGGGCGCGTCGGACATGCGGCTGTCCGTGAACACCCAGATCAACCGGCTCTCGCTCCCCGAACTTCCTGCGCTCGGCCGACTGCTCGTCGAACTCGGAGCGACCGACTGGCAGGTGGCGCTGACGGTTCCGCTCGGCAACGCGGCCGACCGCGCCGAGCTGCCGCTGCAGCCGTACGAGTTGCTCGATCTGTTTCCGCTGCTCACCTGGATGCAGCAGACGATTTTGGAGCCAGGCGCCGTTCGCCTGCGGCCAGGCAACAACCTCGGATACTTCGGGCCGTACGAAGAGTGGGTGCGCTACCGGGGCGCGGATGGCGCGCACTGGACACGTTGTGGTGCCGGCGCCTTCGCGGTGGGGATCGAAGCGGACGGCACGCTCAAGGGCTGCCCTTCACTGCCGACCGCTTCTTACGCAGGCGGCGATCTACGCGTCACGCCGCTGCGGGAGATCCTGCAGCGCGAACCGCTCCGGCGGCTCGCAGACCGCACCGTCGACGACCTCTGGGGCTACTGCCGCGACTGCTACTACGCGGACGCGTGCCGCGGCGGCTGCAGCTACACCGCGCACTCGTGGCTCGGCAAACCGGGCAACAACCCACTCTGCATCCACCGCGCGTTGATGCTCGAGGCCGAAGGCAAACGCGAGCGGCTGGTGCGCGTCGAAGCGGCGGAGGGTGTGCCCTTCGATCACGGCCGCTTCGAGATCGCGCTCGAAGACTGCCCCGAGTTCGTAGAAGAGGACGACGTGGTGCTCGGCGGCGTGCCGTTGAAGACCGCGATGGAGGCCACGCCATCCGGCGGCAGCCTGCACGACGCCCTCGCGACCAAACGTCGCCTGCAGGTCGTGTAGCGGAAGCGGAAGCGGAAGCGGAAGCGGACGCGGACGCGGGAGCGGAAGCGGAAGCGGAAGCGGAAGCGGAAGCGGAAGCGGTCGCGGAAGCGGTCGCGGAAGCGGACGCGGTGGCCGTGGCGATCGCGGAAGCCGTGGACGTGTGAGCGCAGCCGGGCACGGGCACGGGCACGGGGTTCTAGCAGGTTGCTGAAGAACGCCCGCAGGGCGTTCTCGCAGCCTGCCCCTTGCCCCTGCCCTTGCCTTTGCCCTTGCCCGCGGATCAGCGGTCAGATCGCTTGATCAGCGCGACGAGCATCGC
>JAXMNT010000090.1:0-15068 GCA_034670305.1 Deltaproteobacteria bacterium | reverse complement strand
GCGATGCTCGTCGCGCTGATCAAGCGATCTGACCGCTGATCCGCGGGCAAGGGCAAAGGCAAGGGCAGGGGCAAGGGGCAGGCTGCGAGAACGCCCTGCGGGCGTTCTTCAGCAACCTGCTAGGGGCAGATGCCGCCGCGGGTGAGGGAGGCGTTGGCCGAGCTGTACTCCACAGGACTGACGTCGGTCCGGATTCGGCTCAGTTCGACGGTTGCACGAACGGGTACGCCGAAGGTGAACCCAGGCGGCGGCCCGGTGAACCCAGAATCCGTGTACGTGCCCGCGGTGAATCCGATGACGAGGGGGGCGCCCACCGGGAGGTCGTTGGCCGGGTCTGGCGAACCGTCTGGCATCGCGGCGGCATACACAGAGACCCTGTTGCCCCCGTCCGTGGAAGCGGTGACCTCGACGCGTTCTTCGTTCGCGATCGTGATCGGATCGTCCGGTGTGTAGCGAATGCGAAGGTGTTGGGCGACTGCTGTCGTCTGCCCATCGAACCCGGTGGAGCCGCCCGCGAGCAACTCTCCATCGTCGAGGTTCCAGTTCGGACCGGTTCCATCGGCCCGGATGGGCGTGCCGCCGCCCACGCCACGGTGGGAGTGGTAGCGGGTCTGGTCGAAGGTGCCGGGCGGAGAGTCCATGTACAGGTAGGACCAGTACCAGTTCACCGATCCGCCAACGAGGTCGCGTGGAACGCCCCGATCTTCGGGTGTCCCGACCCCCTCGCCGCCTTCCCGCGCGAACACCACTGCCCACCCGCCGAGCGGAGACTCCGCGTCGGTCTCGCCATTTGGAACCGCGGTCGCTTCGAGCACGACGTCGAACTCGATCGTTCCCCAGCCCATCGCCGGGTCCACCGCCATGCCAGCCACATCCACGAGGTTGAGCCAGACGGCTCCGGCGCTGTCGTTGCTCGTGCCGTCCAGCACGGTCGCGACGAACAACATCGAATCCGAACCCCCCGAAACCGGGCTGCAGTCGCCCACGCCCGCCTGCGTCCCGCAGAACAAGATGGGCGCGTCGGTCCCCGTCGAGAGCTCGCGCTCTTCGTTGAAGTTGCCGTCGTTGTCGTCGTCGCAGTGGTTGCAGATCTCGTCCGAAGTGCACTCGGCGAACGCGGTGCATCCCATGCAGAGCGTTCTGCCGGAGACGCCGCAACCGTTCGTGCAGGCCATCTCCTCGCCGGCTTCGCAGACGAAGGCCCCACCCGCGCCCATGTTGTCCACGGTGTCGTCGCAGTTGTCGTCGACGTTGTTGCAGACCTCGGGGTTGCCTGGGTTGATGTTGGCGTCGCCGTCGTTGCAGTCCCCGGTGCCGACCACCCACACCCCGAGATCACACGCTGGTGGATCGCCTGGAACGGAGCAACCCATGACCGCTTCGCCGTCGTCGGCGCCGAAGTTGTCGCGGTCGCAATCGGGCAGGTAGGCCTCTACCGGAAGGCCTTCGTCGATTGTGCCGTCGCAGTCGTCGTCGAGGCCGTTGCAGACTTCGATCGCGCCGACGAACGTGCCAGCGCTCATGTCGTCGCAGTCGGTACCGCAGACCTCTCCGTTGCAGCACATGGAGGCGATGTGTCCGTCGCCGTCGTCGTCCACACCGCCGAGCGTGCGCGGGTCGCAGTCCTCGTCGAGCCCCGCCTCGTCACAGACCTCTTCGTTGCCTGGGAAGCGGTTCGGGTTGCCGTCGTCGCAATCGCCTCCGCCGCAGTCTTCGGAGTCCACTCCGTCTCCGTCGGCATCGCCGGAGACTTCGCATTCGGTGAAACAGCGTCGACCGAGCTCGTCGCAGCTGCGGCCCGGTTCGGTGCAGGGCGCGCCGGGGTTCACGCAGCCGCGCTCGTCCGCGCCCGCGGCAGATGGCGCGCAGACTTCGACTCCGTTGCAGTAGACCGCGTCGGAGCAGTCCACGTCGGCGCGGCAGAGGACGGCGCCCGAGTCTTCGCCTCCGCCAGCGTCGTCGCCTCCGGCAGAGTCGTCGTCTCCGCAGGCGATCAGAGAGACAGACAGACCGAAGAGAAGAAGAGCGCGCATGCGGCCAGCGTAGCACTCCGAATCGACGCCCTTGCGTAGGCACCGCGTCCGATGGGTCTCGGGGACAGCGCGGATGTCGGGAACCAACCCCACCGAGGCAAGGGTCGGGGCAAGGGCATCGCGCCTTTGGCGCTGGCAAGGGGACGAGGACGCACACGGGTACGTGCACGTGTGCGTGTACGTGTACGTGCACGAAGGCCGGGCCTACGGCCCGACCCTTTGAAGACACTCCCTAGCGAGCAAAGCCCCACCGAGGGCAAGGGGATTGCGCCTTCGGCGCTGGCAAGCAGGCTACGCGTCCGCGGCGATGCGCTGGGCGGCGCGGTAGGCGAGCATCATCGTGGGCGCGTTGAGCGCGGCGACCGGCGCGATGGGCATCGCGCTCGCGTCGGCGACTCGAAGGCCCTCGATGCCCCGCAAGCGCAGATCGAGGTCGAGCACATCGTCGTCCTGGGTGCCGAAGGCGCACGAGCCAGCGAAGTGGTAGGTCGTCATCACGTTCTTGCGGACCCACCGCTCGAGCGCGGCGCGGCGTTTCACGCGTTTGCCGGGCAAGAGTTCCTTCTGTCCGAAGAACCCGAGCGGCGCTTGGCCGGCGATGTCGCGCGCGCGTTCGACGCCAGCGAGCACGGTGTCCATGTCGGCGGGATCGGCGAACCAGCCGGGGTCCACGTCCGGCATCGCGTGCGGATCGCGGCTCGTGATCTGCACGCTGCCGCGGCTCTTCGGTTTGCCGAGGATCACGACCACGCCCCAGAGCTTCTCCACGAACGAACGCACCGCGTCGCGCTCGAACGCGACTTCGATCGACTTGCGGATCGCGGCGGGGAACACCGGGTTGTCGTAGAGCGACTCGGGCAGCGCGATGCCCGGGAGCAACTTCAACAGGCCCTCTCGGAAGGAGGAGCGGGCCGGGTAGAAGACGAAGCAGGTGTCGGGTGCGGACTCGGAACCAGCGCCCACGTGTTCGAAGCCGTAGAGCTGCGGGTAGTCGCAGTCGACCTCGCGTTTGCCACGGAAGAAGAGCTGTACGTTCGGGTGGTCGTGCAGGTTCGCGCCGACGCGTGGCTGGTCGAGTACGACGTCGATGCCGAGCGCTTGGAGCGCGCTCGCCGCGCCGATGCCGGAGCGTTGAAGGATGGCAGGCGTCGCGAGCGCGCCACCGCAGAGCACGACCTCGCGGCGCGCGAACACTTCGTGTTCGGTCGTGCCCTTGAAGTACGCGACGCCGCGCGCTCGGCCGCCGCGCACCACGACGCGATCGACGAGCGCGCCGGTCTCGACTTGGAGGGTGCGCTTCGCTTCGGGCGCCGTGATCTGGGCTTCGAGCGCGGGGGCCAAGAACCCGACGTAGGAAGAGCGCCGCGCGTCGCCTTCGTAGTTCATCGCCTCGTAGCCGAGCACGCCGCTCAGGTCGCCGTCGTTGAGGTTGCGGCTGCGGCGCATGCCTGCGAGCTCGGCCGACGCGATGCAGCGTTCGGTCCATTCGGTCAGTTCGCGTGGCCGCGGCCTCAGCGTGGATTCCACCGCATCGAACGCAGGCTGCACGTCTTGCCAACGCCAGCCTTCGGGCCAGCTGTCGAAGTCTTCCGCCGCGCCGCGCGTGTAGACCATCGCGTTCACAGCACCGCTGCCGCCGAGCACCCGGCCGGTGCCCACAAAGACCCGCCGGTCGCCCCAGCGCGCGTCCTTCTTGGCGAACCGTTCGAACATCAGGCGCGGATCGGTGAACGCGTCCTTGTAGCCATCGGCGCGCAACGTTGCGGGGGCTTGGCTCGCGTGCGGTCCCGCTTCCAGCAGACAGACGGTGCCGACCTTCGAGAGATCGGCCGCGAGGATGCAGCCCGCGCTGCCGCCGCCGACCACGACGTAGTCGAAGGTGTCGGCGGGTGTGTGGGTCCTTGGTTCAGTCACGGCGGCGGGGACGTACCACGCCGCGTGCGGTGCGCACGAGGTCCTTCAGACCTTCGATCCGTCCGCGCACGCCTTGGCCGTAGAGCGTCTTGATCACGCCGCGGGCCACATCGTAGTCGCGCGGGCCGACGGGAAAGAGCTTGGCGGGCTGGTGCAGCGCGATGCGATCCTCGAGGACCGACTTCACGTTCGTGCACGCACGCAATCCTTCGCGCCCGTTGAGTCGGCCGAACCCGGATCCGCCGACCCCGCCGAAGGGCAGCTCCTGCGCCATGTACGTCAGGCCGTAGTCGTTGATCGACGCGCTGCCGGTGACGATCGCGTCGGCGATGCGCTTCGCGCGCTTCTTGTCCTTGCTGAGCACCGTGGAGCTGAGCCCGTACTGGGTGCCGTTGGCGATCTCGATCGCTTCTTCGTCGGAGCGCACGCGGCAGATGGCCATCACGGGACCGAAGGTCTCTTCGTGCATGATCAACATCTCGGGCGTGCAATCGACCAGCACGGTGGGTTCGAACCAGTTGCCCGCGCGCTTCGGTCGGGCGCCACCGACGAGCGCGCGCGCACCCTTGGCGAGCGCGTCGTTGACGAGGTGTTCGACGATGTCGGCCTGCTGCGCGGCGACGAGCGCGCCGACATCCGGCCGGCCTTCGTGCGGCACGCCTTGCGTCATCTGTCCCGCGAGGTGCGCGACCCGGGCGACGAACGCGTCGTAGATGCCCGCGTGCACGAGGGTGCGTTCCGCGGCGAGGCAGTTCTGTCCCGCCGCGATGAAGCTGCCAGCGAGGGCCGCGTGGGCGGCTTGCTCGAGGTCGGCGTCGTCGCACACGATCATCGCGTCTTTGCCCCCGAGCTCGAGGATGACCGGCGTAATCGACTTCGCGCTCTCGGCGATGACCTTCTTGCCGTTGGCCATCGAGCCAGTGAAGACCACGAGATCGCTGCCGCCGCTGACCACCGCCGCGCCGGTCTCCGCGTAGCCGTGCACGATCTGGACGAGCGCGTGCGGGAAGCCGTGCTGGTCGAAGGCTTCGTGGAAGATCCGTTCGAAGCGCGCGGCGCTGAAGGCCACCTGCTCGCTGACCTTCACGACGCACGCGTTGCCGGCCATCAGCGCCGGGACCACCGGTCCGAGGATGTTTTGCAGCGGGTAGTTCCACGGGCAGATGACGCCGACCACGCCGCGCGGGTGGTATTCGATGGTGGCCTTCTTGTGTACGAAGAGCCCGCTCGAGACCCGCTCGGGCCGCAAGTGCTTCTCGCCGTGCCGGATCGTCCAGCGGATCTTTTCGGAGACCGGCCAGATCTCGCCGAGCATCGCGTTCTCACGGGTCTTGCCCGCGTCCCGAACGATGAGATCGCAGAGCTCGTCCGCGTGGTCGAGCACGTGGCGCTGGATCTGTCGCAGGACCGAGCGCCGCACATCGAACGTGGTGCGGGCCCAGAGCGCTTGGGCTTCCCGGGCTTTGTCGATCGCGCGGTGCACCTCTTCGGGGGTGGTCACGCGGACCTGGCCGAGCGGCGCGCCGGTCGCGGGTTCGAAACAGTCGATGTGGCTCGGCGAGCCGCTGGTGGTCTGGACGCTGGTCATGGCCGCGGGAGGCTACCGTCGCGCGGCCGACAAGCCACCCCCCATTCGCCAGTGGTCCTGTGGGCGGGGCGGTCGGGCGCAGGGGCGCCCTGATTCGTCTCGGAGCGAGACAAAGCTGAGCGGAGCCCCGCACTCGGCTCCTCGCCCTCGCCCTCAACCCAAAGGGCCCGGCTCAGATGCGTTCGGGGGTCTGGTAGGTCAGCAGCGCGTCGGTCATCGATTGATACTGGGTCTGGATCCATGGAACCGAACGAACGAGGTTCTGGATCCGGATCTCGTCGATCGCGCCGTCGAGGTGTTCGTTGTCGCAGCCTCCGTTGCGGCCGACTTCGATGTCGTCGTTGTTGGTCTCCATCCGGAAGCCGTGCTCGCGGCGCAGGTCGCGCACGCCGTCGACCCAGATCTCGGTGGCGGATTCGTCCAGCATGCGGATGACGATGTAGCGCCAGCGGTTTCGTCCGAGCCCTTCGCTCCCGAGGTAGGTCCGGTAGGTGCTGTCGGTGAACTCGAACTGGGTCGGCCACGGCTCGGGTTGCTGGAAGATCGCGTAGTTGATGTCGGTGCCGCAGTCGGCGCGCTTGGCGAGGATGCCGTGGCGGTGGTCGGAGCCCGAGCCCGGGTCGATGCGCGCCCAGACCTCGATGGTCATCGATCGGTTCAGATCGAGGTCCCCGTGGTCGGGAATGGTCGTGAAGTCCCCGCCGGCGAACCCGAGTGCGCTGCCGCTGTACCCGCCCAAGGCGCCCGCCACGACAGAGGTGTGTCCGCTCGAACCGTGGTGGCTGCCGCCGGACGCGTCCTGCATGTCGCCCGACATGTGCCAGACGCCGCGGTACGAGCTGGTCCACACATCGTTCGGCCGTTCGTCGCGCGATGCGTCCGAGTTGCAGGCGTAGATCCAGAAGTCTTGGCCGCCGGCCTCGATGTCCAGCTTGACCCAGATCACCGCGCCATCGGCTTCCCATGATTCGACTTCGTGCCGCAACACGGTCGAGTGGTCCGCGTCGATCACCCGGATGTGGTCCCGTTCGATGCGGCCGCGACCGAAGTCGAGGCGCGCTGCGGCCATGCCGAGCAACACAGGGAAGTCGTTGAGGGCGCCATCGCGGCCGCCTGCGACCGTGACCCGCCGCCGACAGCCCCAGTCGGTGTCCCACCAGTCGTCCGGCGGGCCCGCGTCGGTGCCGGCGTCGGTACCGGCGTCGGTGCCGGCGTCGGTGCCGGCGTCCATCTCGATCGGCGCGTCGATGTCGATCGGCGCGTCGACCGAAGTATCCATCACAGGCGCGTCGACCCCAGGCGCGTCGACCCCAGGCGCGTCGACCCCAGGCGCGTCGATCCCGGTCGCATCGACCCCCGCGTCGACCCCGCCGGTTCCGCCGTCGACCGTGGCCAGACCCGAGCGGTCCACCGCACAGCCAAGCACCATCACCGACAGGATCAGCGCGATGCCTCGGCTGCGGCCAAGTATGTTCAGATCAGACAATCCTCGTCCGCCCCGTCCGTCGCGCCATCGCAGTCGTCATCGATGCCATTGTCGCACGTCTCGGTGTCTTCGCAGCCACAGCCTTCGTCCGCGAGTCCATCGCAGTCGTTGTCGACCATGTCGCCGCACACCTCGGGGCCGGGCACGCAACACTCTTCGTCGACGATGCCGTCGCAGTCGTTGTCGATCTCGTCGCAGATCTCCACGACGTCGTCGCACACGTCGTCGGTGTCGATGGTCCAGAACGCGCGGTGGTTGCCCTCTTCCACTTCCTGGAACGGCATCCAGAACGCCGCGTAGCTCGGGTCGGACGCGCCGATGGCGGCCGGGTCGATCGCGACGCCCCACAGCTGATCGCGGCCGCCGTCTTGGATGACGTCGCCGTACGCACGCACGGAGGAGAAGACGAGCCAGAAGGTGCCGGGCTGGGTGCTCGGCGCCCATCGAGGCATGGAGTTGCCGACGTCCACCACGCCGTCCTGGTGCCGGACCCGTTCGTTCAGGCGCATCAGCTCGACGGGCGCGCCCGCGCCGTCGGAGGCGAGCAGGAAGACGGTCGCCGACTCGGCGTCCTTCGACTTGCCTTCGGCGCGCACGAACGCGAGCCACCGGCCGTCCGGCGAGTACGCGGGGAAGAAGAGCGTGTCGTCTTCCCCGTCTTCGCTCGGGAGCAGGACCTCGGCGGTGCCGAACGTTCCATCGCCGCGCACGGGGATGCGCGCGAGCCCGGTGCCTTCGGCGCTCTTGTCTCCCAGCGACTCCGAATCGTGGTAGGCGAACGCGATGTACGCTCCGTCTGGACTCCAGTCGGGATGGGTGACGGTCCAGTCTTCCGGAAGGCCCGGCGCCTCGAGTTCGTCTCCGCTCTCAGCGTCGAGCATGGTGAACTCACCGTCGGCGGAGAAGAGCAGGCGGGTCGCCTCCGGGTTGTAGGTGCCCCAGCCGTAGTCGCGCCCCCGCCCATCCGGGTCGCTTGGGATCTGCAGTTCTGCTTCGGGGACGGAGACCTGCCTCAACTGCTCGCCGCCGTAGCCCATCGACATTCGGCGACCGTTGCGCGACACGGTGTGGCAGGCGACGCAGGTGTTGTCTTCCGGTCCAGAGTAGAACTTGGTGGCGAGGGTCGAGGCGATCGTCGCCCGCATCACGCCCTGGGCGCCGGTCGACCAGTAGTAGAGTGCGCCCCGCACCTCCGACTCCGAGTAGTAGAGCGTCACCGCGTCCGAACGCAGCACCCGAGAGGGATCTTCGGAGTCGATGCCGCGCACGCTCAACTCGAGGGATGCCCCCGCGTGCGTGTCCGCGATCCAACGCCAGCCGGCGGCGTCGGGCAGCAGGTGCAGGTCGCTCGTGAAGTATCGGATGAGGCCGAGCTCACTCTCGAAACGCACCTCGAACACGTCGAGTCCTTCGGCGCGCCACTGATGGTCGACCCGCTCGAGGTTGCGCGGGAACTGGGTCTCGTCGCTCGGGTAGACGATCAGCGGTGCGTCTTCGACGCCGACCACGTCGCCCGAGGTGTCCTCCGGAAAGAGCGCGCGGACCTCTGGATCGACGTCGCCAGGCACTGCGACTTCCACTCGGATGTGCAGGTCGGCGCTCGCCGTCGCCTCCCCCGCTTGCGCGGTGATCACGCCTCGGCCGCCGATGCCCTGGCTGGTCACGAGGCCGGAGTCCAGCGTCGCGAGCGCTTCCCGTTCGACCGTCCAGAACACCAACGCCGTGAGGTCGCGTTCCCCGTCGTCGAAGGTGCCGATGGCCCGGACGGCCGCCGTCTCCCCTGGCGCGAACCCATCGTCGGCGATCTCGACGAGCGCCGGTTCGACGCGCAGTGAGATCAGCCCGGGGAGGCTCGAGTCCGTGGACAAGCCGTCCGGCGCGTTCGCATCGGCCACATCCGCATCCCCATCCACGCCCACGACGCCGGAGTCGCCGCACGCCAAGGCCAGGCAGCCGACGAACAAAGAGAGGGTGTGTTGAAGTCGAAGACGAGTCATTGGACGAGCTCCTGGATCTGGGTTCGTTGCGGACTGCTTGGGTAGCGTCGAAGGAAACGGCGGCCAGCGCGCACGGCGGCGGCGTGCCGACCCGAACGTTCCAGGGCGAACACCCGAATCGCCGCGCGCTCTTCAGCGAAGAGGCCGCCCTCGAAGCGTGCGTCCCCACGATTGGCTTCCCGAACCGCGCGGTCCGGGTTCGAATGCGAGAGGCTTCGCAGCGCTGCAAGATGCCGAATCTCGTCCTCGGGGCTGGCCGTCGCGGGATTCTGGACCGTTTCCACCGCGGTCCGGGCTTCGGTGTTCTCGGTCGTCTCGGTCGTCTCCGGCTGCTCGGCGGGCTCGCCAGGCTCGGTGGTCGGGACTGCCGCTTCGACTTCGTCGGCCGCTTCGACTTCGTCGGTCGCGGGTGCTGCGGTCTCGACTTCCACCTCGGCCGAGGGCTCGTGCTCGGTCGCCGTCTCAGCGCTCGGTTCGGTCCATGGCCGCGCAGACAGCGCGATCAGCCCGCCGACCCCCACGACGACGACCAGCAGGAGGATCCCCTTGGCGGCGCCCAAGCCAGCCGCACCACCAGTCGCCCCGGTGGTGGACTGAAGCTGCTCGAGTCCAGCCGCCGCGTCGTACGGCACCGGAAACTCGCGCATGGCCTGCAGGTCTTCGGCGAGGCCGGGCGGCAGGCCCGAAGGATCCTCGAGCCAGGGTTTCGGTTCGTTCATGACCCGCCTCCTTCGGCGATCGGCTTCGTCCCGCGGCCGAGTGCCACGTACGCTTCGCGCACTCGGGCGCGGGCGTGGTGCAACCGCGAGTAGACGGTGCCGACGGGCACCCCGAGGGTCTCGGCGATCTCCGCCGAGCGCATGCCTTCCACCTCGAAGAGCACGAACACGCTGCGGTGTTCCAGGTCCAGTCCATCGAGACACTGGGTGAGCCGCTCTAGGCTGCGGCGGGTCGAGACTTCGACTTCGGGGGTGCGGGTGGTCATGCCGGGTTCCACATCGGAGAGTTCTTCTTTGCGCTTGCGCCGGTAGCCGGACGCGAGGCGGACGGTGATCGCAGCGATCCACGTGCGCGACTTGGCGCGGCCGTCGTCGACGAAGCCGCCCTTCTGATGGGCGAGCAAGAAGACCTCCTGCACGAGGTCCGGTACATCGCGGTTCGGCACGCCAAGACGGTGCAAAAACGATGCGGCAAAGCCGGCATGTGCATGGAAGAGCTCCTCTGCGCTGATGGTGGAAGCCAACGGCCTTCTACGTCTTCATGCCGGGGGACTGGGGATCCTTCACCACAACACGAACTCCACGCCCACCGAGACGTCGAGTCCCACGAGGGACGGGGTGGCGTAGGCCTGGGTGGCACCGTTCGAATCGACCACGCGCCACTCGGGCCGCATGGTCTTGACGTGTCCGCGCACCCCGGTTCGCAGCCGCACCGGTGAGTCGATCGGCCACGCGATCGAAAGACTCGGATCGACCGATCCCCACCACAGCGTCGTCCCGAGCGAGGTCCCGAACCCGCGGCCTGCTCCCATGACGCGGCCCAAGCTGGCGCCCACGCAGCCGAGCAGCTTCGTGCGTCGATGCGCGCGGGCCAGACACACATCGAGCGAACCGGCGAAGAGTCGGGTGTCGAGCATGCCGGTGCCGAGGTTGGTCTTGGACAGGAGGGTGCCGATGCCGCCGAGCTCGACCGAGAGCGCCCGCCAGTCGAACCGAAACGCGAAACGGCCGGTCCCCACCCACGAGGGCAGGGCACCGGCGGACGCACCGGCACTGACCGCGAACGACACACCGAAGTCGGGCGGCGTCGGGTCGGACGGTTCGGGGACCGGCTCGGGTTCTTCGGGACCCGAGTCGATGCGAGCCGGAGGCGCGGGTTCTCCAGTGATTCGCTCCAGCACCCGGCCATCCAGCGCGATGGCGATGGCCAGACTCAGCGCCGCCACCCGATCGGCACACCCTTGGGGCAGCCGGTCGAAGCGTCGGCGACCCACGTCGTGGCCACTCCGAAGGACCGCGAACTCGATCGCCCCGTCGACGTGTTCGACCACCACGCTCACCGACGCGTCGGCCGCCTCCGGTGCCCACTGATCGACCGCCTCTCGCAGCCGCGGCGTCAGGCACTCGTCGGCTGCGAGCACCAGTCCCCAGGTGGTGGCCGCCGGAACGGTCGTCGGGATCTCCGGTTGCTCCACGGGCTGGGCGGCCGCTCCGGCACAGACCATGGCCAGGGCCACAGCCCCCAGAACGACACGCACGCTCACCCCACCAAGCTACTCCATTCTTGCCGGAGTCGCGGCCCGTAGAACCACGGATCGTAGCTGGGACGATCCATGTCGCTTTCTGGATACATCCGTCCGTACAACGGATGATCCCTTTTGATGCACACCTGTCCCCAAACCGCATCGAACCGCCCAGAGTCCCTGGAGTTGCGCAGCGTTTGCGCGGTGCACTGGTCGTTTGTTCAAGCGCTGTGCCTCGCAGGCATCGCGGCGTCTGGCCTGATCGGCTGTGATTCGCCGAGCACCGGACACACGGCTTCCCTGAACGAGGCCGTGGATGCGGGCGCCGACGCCGGTGCCGATGCGGGTCCGGCCGAAGTCGAAGTTGATGTCGTCGAGCTGGACCTCGAAGTGGATGTGCAGGCCGAGTTCGACTCGACCTTTCTCGGCTCCGACGATTCGGCATGGCGCCGCTCTCTCGCCGAAGCCGGTTGGGGTCGCATGGAGCGTGGCTCCGGTGGCAGAAGCCTCGGTTTCAAGGTCACGTTGGTCAACGGCACCGCAGGCTACTTCAAACCTGCGCAGGCGTTTGCCGGCGCGCGCTGGTACTCCGAGGTGGCCGCTTACCACATCGATCGTGAGCTCGGACTCGACCGGGTCCCGCCGACCGTTGGGCGACGTTTTCCACTTCGGGCACTCGAGCGCGCCGCGCCGGAGGATCCACGACTCGAAGGCCTCGAGGTCGACGACGAAGGTTGGGTTGCGGGGGCGTTCATCGGCTGGGTGCCGCAGCGACTCGTGCGGTGGCGCATTGGGCCGGGCTTCGAACGACAGCTGCGCTTCGGCCGCGTCGACCTGCTCGCCCACCCCGCCCATTCGCCCTTCCAACCGCCCCGCGATTGGCGCGATGTGGTCAACGGCATCCGCCTGCCTGAGGACACCGCACTCGGACGCGAGCCCCCAGCCGCCGAACTCTCACTCGAAGAGCTGGCCGAAGCCTCCGATCTGATCGTCTTCGACACCCTCATCCACAACGTCGACCGCTGGGGCGGCGACTACACGAACGTGCGTCGCCGCGGCCGCGGCGGGCCCCTCATCTACTTGGACAACGGCGCCGGCTTCTGGGAGGGAGAGCTGATGCTCGGGCTCGCCGAGTCCCGACTTCACGCCATCCAGAAGTTCCGCCGCTCCACGATCGAGTCGCTGGAAGCGCTCGATCTGGATCGGCTGCGCGCGCGCATGGCCTCCGATCCGTTGGGACCGCCGTTGACCGACGAGCGCCATTGGGAGGGCATCGAGTTTCGCCGGCAAGCCATCCTCGAACACGTCCGCACCCAAGTCGCCCGTCACGGCGACGGGGTCTTCCTTTGAACACGACGGGCCTGGCTCGCTTCGCGAGACTGGCGGCCCTATGCACGCGCCCGTCGCGCCTTCACGTGCTCGCCGCCCTTCGGTTGCTCCACTGAAGAAGCGCGCGTCGCTACTGCGTTCGGCGGACGACGTGGTAGCCGAGGTTGGTCTGGACGACCTGGGTCTCGCCGACTTCCATCGAGAACAGGGCGGCATCCAGCGCGCTGGGCAAGAGGCCGCGTTCGAGCGAACCCATCGCACCGCCGCTTTCGCGGTTGGCTTCGTCGTCGCTCAGGTCCGCCGCCACTTCGGCGAACGTCTCGCCCGCTTCGATCCGGCCGAGCGCTTCGTTGGCCCGCGTCTCTGCCTGGGCTTCGGTGCGGGTGACCGACGCGGGGGTTCGGTCCCCACCGCGGTAACGCACGAGGATGTGGGCGATGCCGCGGGTCTCGGCCGCGCCCGCTTCTCGGGTCTCTTCGTCAAGCGTGTGTTCCTCGACGTCGATCGCGAGTTCGTCGTCGTCGACTTCTTCTTCGGCTTCTTCTTCGGTCTCCGACTCGGTCTCCGACCCGTCTTCCGACTCGGTCTCCGACTCGGTGGACTCGTCTTCGGATTCGGCGCTTTCTTCCGATGAATCGGCGTCTTCTCCACCACAGCCGAGCTGGGTGCCGAAGCTCAACATCGCACTGAGAATCCAGATCGAGGGTCGCATGCGCGGACCATAACAAACTCGCGCGGGATCGCTTCCCGCCGATCCGGAACCTTCAGGCGGCGCAGCTGGCGAACTGGCGGGCGGCCCGAAGGGAGCTGGCGGCGGCGAGCCCAGACATCGTGAGGCGACCCGACGCCACGAGGCCTTTGCCTTCGAGGTGCGCGAGCTTCGACTCGACCGTATCGCGATCGATGCCGAGTCGCAGCGCCAGGGCCGGGACACTGGGCGGTTCGTCCGCGAGCAGAAGATCCAGGACACCAAAAACAACGTATTCATGAGTGGTTTGCGTCATGCCCTGTACTTTCGGTCAGTGCTGCGCGCAGGTCCAGTAAACGACACGTCTGTTCAGTGATCATTCACACAGTATTCTTGGGGGCACGGCCCCCAAACCCCGTCCTGGTGACACGGCTTGCTCGCTTCGCTCGGCTTCGCCGCGTCGAATGTTTGTTCGCTGCGGGCCTGGCTCGCTTCGCTCGACTGGCGGCCCTCGGGCGGCCACGAATGGGTCAGGCGGTATGCTGCGCGGCATGGCGCGTTGGCTGGTGTTGGGGCTCTTGGTGGGGTGTGCTTCGGACGTTCGACGGATCGACGCGTCGGTGGATGGGGCTGCCGCAGATTCGTCTGCAATCGATGCACCGTTCCGCGACGTGGTGCGGCTCGATGTGCCGGGCGAGGTGTGTGAAACGGTGAGCGCGGTGGCCGAGCCGCTGCCGCCAACGGTGCTCTTCCAGATGGACACGAGCAACAGCATGAACTGCCGCGCGGACGACTTCGGTTGTTTGACCGACGACCCGACGCCCGCGCCCGACGACTCTCGCTGGGATGTCTTCGTG
The DNA here is from genome assembly GCA_034670305.1 of Deltaproteobacteria bacterium. GTDB lineage: Bacteria > Myxococcota_A > Polyangia > Polyangiales > Houyiibacteriaceae > JAXMNT01. Next base: position 934 of record JAXMNT010000090.1, on the reverse strand, counting down.
TCGGCGCTCGTCGACGCGGTGGGTTCGTTCAGCGATGCGTCCTCGGTGGGACTGATGCGTTTTCCGCGCGCGGAGGGCGCCTGTGCCCGCGACGAGTTCGTCTCCGACTTCACCCGGTTGAGCGATGGGCGCGCGGGCGTGGTGGCAGCCGCGCGGTCGATCGTGCCGGACGGTCTCTCGACGCCCACCCACGATGCGGTGGCGTTCGGCGTCGGTCGCTTGAGTGGCGTGGAGCGGCCAGCGCTCGTGCTCGCGACCGATGGCGACGCGCGGGTCTGCTTCGGCTGCGACACCGACTGCGCGTTCGACGACCCGAGTGCACAGGATCGCGACAACGACGCGCTGGTGGAGCGGGTGCGCGCCGCCGCGGCCGCCGGTGTGCCCACCTTCGTGATCGGGGTGCCGGGTTCCGCTGGTTATCGGCCAGTGCTCTCTCGACTCGCCAGCGCCGCGGGCACCGCGCGGGCCGGGTGCAGCGACAGCGGTCCGACCTACTGCCACTACGATCTCACCGACCCGGCCCTCGACTTCGGCGCCGCGCTCCGCGATGCGTTCGCGGCGATCGGCGAAGCCGTCCTCGAGTGCGTCTACGAGATCCCCGACAACCCGGACGGTGCGTTCGATCCCGGTCAGGTGAACGTGCGGATCCAGATCGAAGGCGGCGACGAATCCATCCCACGCGACCCCGCGCGCGGGAGCGGTTGGGACTACTCCGACGACATGACGCAGATCGAACTCTTCGGAGCGGCGTGCGACCGCGCGCGCATGGCCGACGCACTCGACATCCTCTTCGGCTGCCCCACCATCCTGATCTAGCAGGTTGCTGAAGAACGCCCGCAGGGCGTTCTCGCAGCCTGCCCCTTGCCCCTGCCCTTGCCTTTGCCCTTGCCCGCGGATCAGCGGTCAGATCGCTTGATCAGCGCGACGAGCATCG
>JAXMNT010000089.1:0-16860 GCA_034670305.1 Deltaproteobacteria bacterium | reverse complement strand
CTCCTCTTGGGCGCTCGGTGTTCCATTTGGGAGTGCACCAGTTGCTCGGCCTGCGGCCTGCGCAGGTGCACACGCGGAGATGCCTGACTCGCAGGCGCTGTTCGGGCCTGGCTCGCTTCGCGAGACTGGCGGCCCTAAGTCGCGCCCCGGAGCACCTGCACGTGCTCGCCGCCCGATCAACTGGGGTACTGAAGAAGCACTTGAAACGACTGGCGGCTGCGCGCGTCCAGGCGCTCCTCTTGGGCGCTCGGTGTTCCATTTGGGAGTGCACCAGTTGCTCGGCCTGCGGCCTGCGCAGGTGCACACGCGGAGATGCCTGACTCGCAGGCGCTGTTCGGGCCTGGCTCGCTTCGCGAGACTCCGTGACGTGGCGGCCGGCGGGTTCGGTTCGGGTGGCGCTGTGTGCAACCGGCGCGGGTGGATTCCACCGAAGGGGCCAAGCCCCCGGCGGTCGACCACGCGACCGTGCAAGACACCGCCACCGAGACAGGTCGCTAGCCCGTCTCTGGTATCGAACCGTGCGCCCGCCGGCGCCACGATGCGGGCCACGACGGGACCCGCGTTGGAGGAAGGCAGAGGAATCGAACCCCACACCCATTTCTGGGCGCACACCGCTTTCGAGGCGGCTCCGGACACCAGTGACCGGGTCACCTTCCCTATTCCTTGGGGGCACGGGCCTGGCTCGCTTCGCGTCCCCTTACGGACCCTTGCCCTTGCCCTTACGGACCCTTGCCCGTGCCCTTACGGACCCTTGCCCTTACGGACCCTTGCCCGTGCCCTTGCCCCAGGACCGCAGGACCGCAGAGCCGCAGAACCGCACCTTAAGGGCAAGGGCATCGCGCGTTTGGCGCTGGCGAGGGAGCTGGAGTCCCCCTCGGCGTGCAAGCACGCCTTCTCCCCTGGGTCCAAGTCGCGCCCTGTGCAGATCCAAGCGCAGCGCGCGGGTCAGCGTGGCATGGCGGAGAGGAGCTCATTGAGCGCCCCGACGATCTCGCGCCCTTGCCGACCACGCACACCGAACACGTCGACGATGCAACCCATCTCGGACTCGATTCCAATGTATCCCTCGACGAGCTCCGCGTCGTCAGAAGGATGTTCGCGCCAGCGGAAGACCTGCAAGGGGTAGAAGCGCGGCCATGGAGACGGCTTCGTGAGCGGGTGCGAGACGAGGTCGCGATGCAGAGAGTCGATGAGTGCAAGAGGAGCGGGTCCCGACAGCGCACCTGCGTCGACGCGTTCGCGCTCCGTCCGCGCGTCGCCGCGTGCGATCTCGAGCGCCCCGTCTTCGTGAACGCGAAGCCAGCGCCCGCGCGCGTCGCGGACACGCAGGACTAGGTTTGCGCCCCCGTAGCCGATGGCCGCGATACCAGGCAACGAGTCGAACGACGATGGTTGCATACGCCCACGGTACGCAGAGCGCAGACACTCGCAAGGCCACGAGATCTTTGGCGGCTCTGGAGGAGGGAATCGAACCCACCCACGTCGACTTAACAAGCCGGTGCTCTGCCACTGAGCTACTCCAGAATATTTCTTGGGGGCGAGCAGACTCACCGCGAGGGCAGCTCCTCGTTCGGGTGGTCTCGATGCTCTCCAAGATGTGCTGAACGGGTACGAGGACGCTCACGAATACGTGCACGTCTACGAGTACGTGCACGTGTACGTGAGCCCCGGCTTCGCCGGCCTTTGAAGACACTCCCTGCTCCAGGAGCTTCCGAATATTCGACAGCGTGCAGCCTCGCGAAGCGAGCCAGCGGTGTCACCGGGACGGGGTTTGGGGGCTGTGCCCCCAAGAAATATTCCTTGGGGGCTGTGCCCCCAGCAATATGGCGGAAGTCGGAGGTCTCGAACCCCAACCCGTCGTGCGGGCCATACTGATTAGCAATCAGCTCCGGTCACCCGACCGGTTCGCCTTCCTTTTTTATTGCCACTACGGGCCTGGCTCGCTTCGCGAGACTGGCGGCCCTAAGTCGCACCCCGGAGCACCTGCACGTGCTCGCCGCCCAACCCAGTGGGGTACTGAAAAAGCACTTGGAACGACTGGCGGCTGCGCGCGTCCAGGCGCTCCTCTTGGGCGCTCGGTGTTCATTGTAGGAGTGCACCAGTTGCTCGGCCTGCGGCCTGCGCAGGTGCACCCGCGGGATGCCTGACTCGCTGGCGCTGCACGTTGCCTGGCTCGCTTCGCGAGACTGGCGGAAGAAGGAGGAGTCGAACCCCTCGCGCGTTCCCGCGCGCAGAACCGCTTCCAACGGTCTTCGGTGCCACACCGAATCTTCTTCCAGAACTCGACCCCATGCGCCCGCGGCGAAGTGGTACGCATGGGATCGACGCAGCCGGTCTCTCGACCGACCGTTGGAGGTGTGGGCGCTCACCATTGAGCGCCCTCACCCAGAATGAACTCAGCCCTTAGGCGAGCACCTTCGTCCACGACATCCAGGACTTCCAGGTGTCGGGGACCAGGGATGCATCGACATGCACTGTTCCGCCGGGGAGCCAGGTCGGCCGAACCGGCTTCTTGCGAAGCGGCATCTTGGCCTGCTCTGGCGTCCGGTTCGCCTTGGTCTCGTTGCACGCTCGGCAAGCGGTCACGATGTTCGTCCACGTCGTCTTTCCTCCGTGTGCCTTGGGCAGCACGTGGTCGTACGTGAGGTCGCGCATCGGGAACTTCTCACCGCAGTACTGGCACCGGAAGCCGTCCCGAAGGAAGACGTTCAGACGCGAGAACTTGATGCGGTGCTTCGGCTTGTGTCCACCCTTGCGGAGTCGAACGACGGCCGGCATGCGCATCGCGAGCGTGACGGAGCGGATGATGTCCTCGTACTCCTCGAGCACATCCACCTTGCCCACGTAGAGCAAGGTGACGGCCTTTTGCCAGGAGACGATTTGGTGTGGTTGGTAGCCCTGATCCAGGACGAGCGTGCGCATGGCGAGATGACTTCCTGCGTGCTGTGCACGCGCTTCGAGTGAGAGTGGAGGAAGCGCCCCGGACCATCCGAAACGCGAAGACAAAGGGGCCGACCAGGCGGCGCGACCTAGGGCCCAAGGTGGGGAGGAGGCCGAAGGCCGGAGGGGGAACCCTTCCCCCTCAGAAGGCACCGTCTCGCGAAGCGAGCCAGGCCCGTAGTGAGAAATACAGTGCCGGGAGGGAGAGTCGAACTCCCATGCCTCGAGGCCACGAGGTCTAAGCTCGCTGCGTTTACCGTTTCGCCATCCCGGCTGGGTGCAGTCGCAACTGCGTTGGCCCGGCCGCGTTCACGGCCGGTGGTACGGGATCAGAGAATCGAACTCTGCTGTGTCGCCATGTAAAAACGATGTCGTCGCCAGACGACTCATCCCGCGCACGATGCGGTTGCATCGAGTGGTCGCTGCGGAGGAAATCGAACCCTCGCGCTCGTCCATATGAAGAACGTCGGCCCCCAGGGCACACAGCGAATGGAGTACCGAGTGAGAGTCGAACTCACCTTCGTCGGGTTGCAATCGACGGCGTTCCCAGAACACCGGTACAAGACGACCGCCACACGGCACCGGTGCGGCATGACGATCGTTGGTCCGTGCGAAGGGATTCGAACCCCCAGCCGCCCCGACCCAAACGGGGTGCTCTTCGCAGATTGAGCTACACACGGATGAAGGCCAGTCACAGAAGCGGCTTGGCCTGGAGACGCGTACGGGATTCGAACCCGTGTTGTGCTGGCTGAAAACCAACGGTCCTTCCGCTAGACGAACGCGCCCTGTGTTTCGGACGTCGGCGCGCCCATGAGGACGCACCGGCGTGTCACTCGGACGTTTCCGTCCGCGGCACTCTCGCTCCGATTCGCACGGGAGGACTCAGGCTTCGCACGCCTGCGTGATTCTGCTTCACCACGAGAGTAGAAAGAGGTCGCCGCACCACGGGGTACAGCGTGCCTTGGTCCGCGTGAAGGGATTCGAACCCCCAGCCTCCCCGACCCGAACGGGGTGCTCTCCCAGATTGAGCTACACACGGTTGTGACGCGTACGGGATTCGAACCCGTGTGGACTGGCTGAGAACCAGCAATCCTTCCGCTAGATGAACGCGCCGGTTGAGATCGCAGTTGCGATCGGCACTCCCGCTCTGACTCGAACAGAGACTTCGAGTTCCGGAGACTCGCGTGATTCCTTTTCACTACGGGAGCAGGCGAGGGCGCCCCGAGCCGGTGCTCGGGACGGCCCCACGTTGGGATGTGGCATTCCGGCGAAGCGCCTGGAGTCGGAACTCGAGGCACAGGTCCAGGAATGAAACGGTTGGAGCCCTCGTCCGGACTTGCACCGGACTCCCCTCGGTACGACGGAGGGACGTCGCTATCTACGCTTCGAAGGCAGAGAGACCACCTGCGGCCCGGCGATTCGACCTGGTCGAGGGGACCGCCGCGCACGGACCGCAGGTGTGAGGCACGAATGGACAACGCGCCTCCATGAGAAAAACGACAACGACAACTCAATGTAGTTGGGCGCCACGTACGGGAATTGAACCCGTCTCAACCCGTAGACAGCGGGTCTGCATACCCAGATGCACAACGCGGCAAGTCGGTCGCGGGCGACCGATGGATGCAGGGCTCAGAGTCGAACTGAGCAGTCTCAGGCCATGAACCTGAGTCGGACGACCAGCCCTCCCTGCACAAGCCCTCGAGCGGCCGACGGATCGGCCCGCGCCAAGGGTGGCGCCACGTACGGGGATCGAACCCGTCTCGACCCATAGACAGTGGGTCAGCATCCCAGATGCACAACGCGGCAAAACAAATGTGGGCCGCCAGTCTCGCGAAGCGAGCCAGGCCTGACAGAGAAGGAAGAAGTCACCACTCGTGCACCTGCGCAGCCGAAGGCGAGCAACTGGTGCACTCCTACAGTGCACACCGAGCGCCTCAAGGAGCGCCTGGACGCGCGCAGCCGCCAAATCATCCGAGGTGCTTCTTCATCGCACCAATGAATGGGCGGCGAGCACGTGCAGGCAGCGACGGGCGCGACTTAGGGCCGCCAGTCGAGCGAAGCGAGCCAGGCCCGTAGCGGCAGCAAGCCAGTGCCGGAGGGGAGAGTCGAACTCCCAAGCCCTGATGCGGGCCACGGTCTCTCAAACCGCTGCGTTTACCGTTTCGCCACACCGGCGGGTGTGCGGTCGTCGGCGCCGAGGCGCTGCCGACCATCAAGTTGCGCGAGCCCGAATGTCGGGTCGCGAGGTTGGTGCCGAGGGGGAGAGTCGAACTCCCATGCCACGAGGGCCACGAGGTTTGAGCTCGCTGCGTTTCCCGTTTCGCCACCCCGGCAGGTGGAGCAAGTTCGTGATGGGTGCGGGCCGCCAGTCGAGCGAAGCGAGGACCTCGCTCAGCGCCGACGAGTCAGGCGACTCGCTGGCGTGCACCTGCGCAGGCCGCAGGCCGAGCAACTGGTGCACTCCCCAAGTGAGTCATAGAGGCGGCGGGAGTGCATCGACCGCGCGCAGCCGCCAAGTGACCCAAGTGCTTCTTCTGCACCCAATGCGCAGGCGGCGAGCACGTCGATGTGCTCTGGACGCCGAATTAGGGCCGCCAGTCGAGCGAAGCGAGCCAGGCCCGTAGGCCAGGAAATCAGTCCACCTGGGAAGACTCGAACTTCCGTTTCCTGCTTATCAGACGGGCGTCCTACCTTTGGACGACAGGTGGTTGGTGGAATCGGCGGGATTCGAACCCGCAATCGTTCGCTTGCAAGGCGAGTGCCTTCCCAGTTGGGCCACGATCCCTTTGGTGTGTTCCCTGCGGAACACGGTGACTCGAGCTGGAATCGAACCAGCATCTCTTGGGCTTCAACCAAGCGCGCTCACCAGATACGCCTTCGAGTCTCCTATCGGCTTCGAACGACGCTCCTCTTCAGGAGTCGGATTCGGAGCCGAGGGCAGAGCGTTCAGAGGGGCTCGAACCCTCGCTGCTTGGGTGGAAACCAAGAGTGCGACCCGCAACACTTTGAACGCAAAGGCAGACTGCTGCGCACTCTGCCCTAGACGGGCCACAGGCCCGTCAGGAAGACGTTCGGTCTTCAACACACGCTGCACCGAAGACCGAGCGTCTTCTGAAGCGCGCCGAAGACCGAAGGTCTTCTAGGGCAGACTGCGCAGCAGTCTGCCGGGGTGACCAGGGGGACTCGAACCCCAACGGCGATTCGGATCACAACCGAACGCACAGACCTCTGTATGGACACCAAAAGACCAGGAGCTCCGAAGAGACGCCGCGCCGAAACACGACGGCTCTTCGAAAACTCTGGTCGATGCGAAGCAGGCGCTACACCACTTCGCATCCCCCGATTGTCAATGAAACTTGGTGCTTCGTTCGCCGTAGTGGCGGGCACCGGTACCGGACCAGGGACTCGAACCCCGATCACGCGGTTCAGAGCCGCGCATCCTGGCCATTGGAAGAGTCCGGTTTGATTCGTAGAGAACGGTTTCGGTCTGGCGCGGCCAACGCTTCGAACGCTGGGCGCACCTCGCCTGTCCCAGTCCGCAGGAAGCCCGCGGATGGGTTCGCTCGCACTCCCAGAAGGAGCGTTCGCGGAGGGCACATGGGACGGTGCCGAGTTCGGAACCGCAGAGCCGAAGCCCTCTGTTTGGCTGCATGATTTTCGACCTGCCGGTCGGGTGGAGTGCGAAGGAATCGAACCTCCAAGACATCGCTTCACCGGGGTTACAACCCAGCTGCCGCCCAGCGGCACACACTCCATTTTATACGTCGGGTTGGACCCCTTGGGTGGGGGCCCCGTCCAGGCTCGGCCTGGTGGGGGAGGGGATGGCAATCCCCTCGGGAAAGACGGGTTACAACCCAGCTGCCGCCCAGCGGCACACACTCCATTTTCTACGTCGGGTTGGACCCCTTGGGTGGGGGCCCCGTCCAGGCTCCTCAGACTCTCGAATCACCACACCGGAACATTCGCGAAGACCCGGGCTCAGTGTCGGGCAATCCAATGGGATCGAGTGTTGGTTTTCGAGTATCTTCGTTTGAATGACGGGAACAGCTTTGTTTGATTTGGACGCACGTATCCTCCTCGAAGGTGGTCGAGCCAACTTCGTCATGGGTCAGACGGAAACAAAAAAGCCGCCAGCGGGTTTCCGCGGGCGGCGTCCGAAGTGAGGTCCCAGTGACCTCAAGATGGCTGCCGCCCCTAGCCGGGGAAACCCTCCTCCACGCGGACCGTCAGGCCGCCTCGAATATCGAGACAGGGCTTTCCGAATCCAAGGGAAAGGGTTTCTCCGTAATTTTCACTCGTGGCACTCGCTGGGAGTGTCGACATCGTGGCTTTCGCCCCCATCGATCCTGCCGCCAACTGCGCGCACCAGAGCCGTTGCACAGCGAGTCCTGAGACTCTCTGCACACCCGGTCGGGTGGTCGCGGCCGCGGAGGGCCTATGGGTTTGATGAATCACGATGGACCCTTGGTAACGGTCCAACTCTCACGTGTCAATGCATCAAGTTGAGATTGAATCGATTTTCTTACGCGATACTTTTCGCAACTCAAATGCATGAGCGGTTTTCGCTCGCAAACTACGGGCGAACCGCGGTGTCTTCGTCGCGCTCGCTCGATCGCATCTCAGCGGCAGCATCCAAGAACACGCGCGCCTTGAGCTCGGTTTCGGCGAGCTCTCGGGCCGCGTCCGAGGCCCAGACCAGCCCGCCGCCGGCGTGGTAGACGACCTGGCCATCGCGCACGACCGCGGTTCGAATGGCGACGGCGAAGTCGATCCCGCCTCGGCGGTCCACGTGGCCGACCGCGCCGCAGTAGATCCCGCGCGGCTCCGGCTCGAGCGCGTCGATGATCTTCATCGCGGACACCTTCGGCGCGCCCGTCACGCTCCCGGGCGGGAACGTGGCGTCCAGGAGCGACGTGAGGGAGGTCGTCTCTCGGGTGGTGGCCCGCACCGTGCTCACGAGGTGTTGCAGCTTGGCGTAGGACTCGACTTCCAGCAGTGCCTCCACATGCACGCTCCCGATCTCGGCGACCCGGCCGAGATCGTTTCGGACCAGATCGACGATCATGGAGTGTTCGGCGTGCTCCTTGGGATCGGCCCGAAGCGTCTCGGCGCCGCTGGCGTCTTCGGCCACGCCCTGGTTCGAGGCGCGCGCAATGGTTCCTTTGATGGGCGATGATCGGACCACGCCCCGACCCACCCCGTCGGGGTGCCATTCCAGAAACCGCTCCATCGTCAGTGCACACACGCCACACGGGCCGGCGTCGAGGAACACGCCCCGTGGCACGGGACTCGCGCGGCGCATCGCAAGGTAGAGGTGCAGGGCGTCTCCTTCGAAGTCGGCGCGCCACGCGCGGGCCAGGTTCACCTGGTAGACGTCGCCGGCCGCGATGTGGTGTTTCACCGCGTCCACGCCCATCGTGTGGTCGATCGGATCCGGGTCGCAGAGTGGTCCAAGGCGTGCGGTGGCTGGCCGCGGTTCCGAGCGGAGTCTCTCCGCCAACGCGTCCATCGCGGCCTCGGATTCGCCCACCAGGTGCACCGAGGAGCGCCCATCCTCGGTCGCCCACTCGAGCAACGCATCGTACCGGCCAAACCAAGTTGTGTGGTCGTACGCGACGTACCCGATCCACCAGGGCACCGCGGGCTCTTCAGGCCGGAACAATTCCATCGGCCCGAGCGCTTGTTGCCACCGTGTGCCGCCCACGACTCGATCCGGCGCGCAGCCCAGGTAGCTGCGCCCCCCCGACGCGTCGTCGAGCCACGCCAGGCCGCCGAATGATCGCAGCCGGAGCGCGGTGGTCGCCGGGTCTTCGGTCCACCCCGGCAGCGGGCGGCGGAACATGGCCGCGGCTTACCGGTGGCCGGCGCAGCGGTCAACGTTCGGCCGCTACCGGTCCCAAGCAGGTTGCCCCTCGTACGGCTCTCTCGCAGGCTGGCGGCGTGCGCCGATTCGGAACGCTGGCCCCTCTTCTCTTCGCCGTGCTCGGGTGCCAGTCGGATCCCGCGCCGCCGACCGTCGAGGTTCAGCTCATCGCGCCCGACGGGAGCAACCCGCTGGCCGAGGGCGGCTTCTCGAGCATCCTGGTAGAGGTCGCTCAGGCGGGACGTCCCACCACACGGGTGCGCCGGGATCTCGAAGGGGATGTCGACCTCGCCGTGGAGATCGATTCGCTCGGCGGCCAGACGTCGCTGCGGGTGGCGTTCGAGGGGGCGACCGATCTCATCGGTGCGCCGCCGACCTTCGTACCTGGCACCGCGGGTGGCCTCGTGCGCATCGTCATGGGCGAACCTGGAAGCTGCGTGCGGGTGCCCGACGCGGCGTTCACCGCGCCGCGCAGTCAGACCGCGAACGCGCGCATCGACACGTTCCTCACCGTGGCTGCCGGTCTCGACGACGCGCTGCTCTCGTCGCGGGTGGAGTTCTTGGATCTGCTGCGCATGTTCAGCGGGGAGCTCGATGATCTCGTCGGACCCCGCGGCCGAGCGCAGGGCGCGAACCTCGGCGAGAACCGGTTCGCGATCATCTCCGAACAGGGCGCCGCCAGTTTCGATCTCTCCATCGCGGAGGACCGCGAATCGGCGGTGTCTCTGCATCCTGGTGCGGGCGTCGACTCGGCGGTGGTGAGCTATGCGGGCGGCGCTGCGGTCATCGGCGGCAGTCTGGACGGAGCGGCCGTGTCCGATGTCAGCTGGATCGCAGCGGACGGCCGGGTGCACCGCACGCAGCTCAGCGCGCCCCGTTCGGGTGCCGTGGCCATCGCGCTCGGCGACCGGGTACTCGTCGCCGGCGGGACCACCGGCGCGGTCGCGGAGATGCTCGAGCCGGCCAGCGACATGGGTGCGCCCTTCGGAGAATCGGAACCGCTGCGGCTTGGTGCGACGATCCTCGCGGACGACGAAGCGTTCTGGCTCGTCGGCGGGGTCGACGACCTCGGCGAACCCCGCACCGACCACGTTTCGCTTCTTGGGTGCCCTGGCGCGTGTCGCGCAGAACCGGGTGTCGAGCCCGCCGTCGAGGCGGTGGACGTCACCGGACAAGGCGGTTGGCTCGTGCGAGATGCGGACGTCTCCGAAGCGCGCTTCGATGGGCGCTGGTCCTTGCAGCCGCGATTCACCCTCACGGCGCCACGTCGTCGGCCCGCGCTGGTGGTGTTCGAGTCCGGGGTGCTCGTCGTGGCGGCCGGCGAAGGACGCTCCGACGTCGAGATGTGTTTCCCAGACGAACTCACGCCCGTCGACTGATCCGATGGCGACTGTGCGTGCAACAACCCACACCATCGTTGACCCCGTGAACCCTGACGGCGGATAGTCGAGACCGCTGGATGTTGCGCAAGCTCGAGAAGTACGAGCTCCTCGAGGAGATCGGCCACGGGGGGATGGCGACCGTCTACCGCGCGCGGGACGAACGTCTCGACCGCGAGGTGGCGGTCAAGGTGCTGCACCCTCATCTGCAGAAGGCCCGCGAAGCCCGGGTGCGGTTCACGCGCGAAGCCCAGAGCGTCGCGAAGCTCAAACACGACCACATCCTCGAGATCTACGACTACAGCGGCGAAGACTCCGAAGAGAGTTTCATCGCAGCCGAGCTGCTGACCGGTCCCACCCTGCGGCGCTTCGTCGAAGACGGTCCGGAGATCCCGGCCGAGGTCGCCGCGTGTTTCTCGATCCAGATCGCGAGCGCACTCGCATCCGCGCATCAGCGCGGCATCGTGCACCGGGACGTCAAACCGGAGAACGTGCTCCTTCACGAGCAACGGATCGTGAAGCTGACCGACTTTGGCATCGCGCAGATGCTCGACGCCCAGTCCTTCACCGCGACGGGTCAGATCCTCGGGTCTCCAGGCCACATGGCGCCCGAGCAGGTGGAGACCGGTGTCGTCGACGAGCGCTCCGATGTGTTCTCGCTCGGCACCGTCATCTACTTCCTCGCGGTCGGCCGACTCCCGTTCACCGGGAAGAACCCGCACCAGGTGCTCAAGCGCATCATGGACGCGGAGTACCCGCACCCGCTTCGGGTGAAACCGTCCGTTGGCAGCGAGCTGTCGGCCGCGATCGTTCGGTGCATGGAACGCGACCCGAAAGACCGCTTTCAGTCCGTCTCGGATGTGGAAGCCGCGCTCCGAAGTTTCGTCGGGGGCATGGGCATCGACGACCCCGACGCGTTGCTCGTCCGCTACCTCGCGGACCCGGAGGACGTCGCCGCCGAACTCCGAACCCAGTCGATCGACGCACTCCTCGCGCGCGGCAAAGCGGCGCTGCAGAAGAAGCAGCGGAGTGCGGCACTGGATGCGTTCAACCGGGTGCTGGCGCTCGACGAAGGCAACGCGCAGGTCTTGAAGTTGGTCGACTCCCTCGGGACCGGCGATCCGAAGATCTTGTGGGCCGGCGTGATCGCGGTCGTGCTGGGTGTGGCCGCACTGACCTATGCGCTGTGGCCCTCGGACGGAACGGATCCGGTGGTCGCGGACGCGGGCATCGGTGTGCTGGAGGACAGCGGAGCGGATGCGCCCGAGCTCGCCGACGCGGCTCCGGACGCGCCTGTACAAGACGCGCGCGCAGAAGATGCGCCGACCCGAGTGGACGCCGGGCCCACCCGGCGCGACACCGGTCGGCCCACCGTGCGGGCCGGGCCGCGCATGGTGCAGTTCAGTCCGAGTCCACAGAACGTGATGATCCGCGTGGACGATGCACCTCCGCGTGCCTTCGGCCCGACCTTCTTCGAGGTCGAGCTGCAGAGTGGGTCGACCCACACCTTCGAGTTCCGCCCAACGGACGACTGCTGCGAGGTGCTTCGCATCACGCGGCGCATTCCACCGGGCAACGGCCCCTACTCCCTCTCGGCGAGGCTTCCTTACCGCGCAGCCCGCCTCTACATCGTCGCCCGCCCTGGAAACGTGGTCGTTCGACCCGGTCGTGGCGCCGGAGCCCGTGGTCGCACCCGCGACTTCATCATCATTCCCATGGGCGCCGCGGTCGACGAACGAACCTTCGAAGTGACAGCCGAGGGGTACCAGGTCTATACCTCTCCTCGTCCCGTTCAGCTTCGAGCGGGCGAAGTCACGAGTGTGACGGTCGATCTGACCTCCGAATGACGCCAGGACCGGCGGGGGGTGGGCCGCTGTTGCATGCTGGAGGTGAATGCGACCGGGGATCGCAGTTTGGGCTCGGAGAGTCGCGCTGGTGCTGACCGTGTCCCTCATCGGACCTTCGGTGGTGCACGCCAACGACTTCGACGACTTCCAAGCCGCACGCTCCGCGTACGAGCGCCACCAATACGACGACGCCGCGCGGCGGCTCGAGTCGATGGTGGGTGGCGGTGTCCCACGGGTGCAAGACCGCACCCTCGTCAACGAATGCCGTGAGTTGCTGGCTGCGACGTACCTCTTTCTCAACCGCCGATCCGAATCGGAAGAGCAGTTCACCGAGTTGCTCCGGGCCGACGACACCTACGAGATCGACAGTCATCAGTTCCCGACGGCCGTGGTCGAGGTGTTTCAGGGCGTTCGGGCCCGATACCTCGCCGAACGGGAAGCGCAGCGGCGCGCCGAACGGGAGCGGCTGGAGCGGGAGAACCAGCGCACGATCCAGCGGCTCTACCTCCAGCAGGAGCGCATGGCGCGGCTCGAGGCGCTCGCCCGGGAGACCCGCATCGAGACCACCAACTCCCGGGCGCTCGCGCTGCTCCCCTTCGGTGTTGGCCAATTTCGCAATGATCAGAGGCGTTTGGGCGTTGCGTTCGCGGTGCTCGAGGCGACGTTGACGGTGTTGAGTTTCGCGACCTGGGGGTGGCACCGCTGGCTCCGCGGTGAGGTCCAGACCGTGCCCGCCGAAGACGCCGACCGCTTCAACCGGCTCGAGCGGGCGGCCCGCCTGAGCAACCAGACCATCTCCGCGACCCTCGCGATCGTCGCGATCAGTGGTGTGATTCAAGCCCAGGCGGCGTTCGTGCCCACGCGTGTCCGTTCCGGAACCCGCCCATTGCCGGACGATTTGCCCGAAATCGAGCTCGAACCCGAGGTCGCGCCCCCCGAGACACCGGGCGTGGAAGCGCAGATCGGAATCGGGATCGGAAATCTCACCCTTCGGCTCCGATTCTGACCCAGGGCCGAGTCAGGAACCCCGCAAACACGATCACTCGACGGCGACGGATGATCGCTGCGGGACCCCGTTCGGGCCCTCCCGTCGACCCCTCCCGAAGGCCGCATCGATCGGTGATCGCGGACGATTAACTCGTCATGGCGGCTTGACAGGGGGGCATCCGCCGGTATCTTTCGCGTCCCTCGAAGCCCGGGGGGCCCATAAACTAACGGTTTTTCGGGATTTTTGAGCCCTAAGACGGCATTCGGGACGCCCTTCGGTCCGATTTCGAATTCGCCGCAACGACTTTACGATGCCCACCATCAACCAGCTCGTCCGCAAGGGACGCCTCAAGACCCGCCGGAAGACCAACTCCCCGGCGTTGCAGAACTGCCCGCAGAAGCGCGGCGTCTGCGTTCGCGTGTACACGACCACGCCGAAGAAGCCGAACTCGGCCCTTCGCAAGGTCGCACGTGTGCGCCTCTCCAACGGGATCGAGGCCACGACGTACATCCCCGGTGAGGGACACAACCTTCAGGAGCACTCTGTGGTGCTCATCCGTGGCGGTCGTGTGAAAGACCTCCCCGGTGTTCGTTATCACGTTGTTCGTGGAACCCTCGACGCAACCGGTGCAGCCGGCCCGTCGAACACGAACAAGGCAAACCGCACCCAGCGCCGGTCCAAGTACGGCGTGAAGAAGCCGAAGAGCTGAATCGATGAGTCGTCGCCGGCAAAGTCAGAAGCGCCCGATCATTCCGGACGCCAAGTACAAAGACAAGATGGTTGCGCGTTTCTGCAACATCCTCATGCGTGGTGGCAAGAAGTCCACCGCCGAGAAGATTCTCTACGGCGCCTTCGACGTCATCGAGAACCGCTACAAGGAGGACCCGATCGAGGTCTTCCGCAAAGCGCTCGATCTCGTGAAGCCCAAAGTGGAGGTCAAGAGCCGCCGCGTGGGTGGTGCGACGTATCAGGTGCCCGTCGAGGTCCGCAACGACCGCCGGGTCAGCCTCGCGATGCGCTGGCTCGTGGGCTACGCCCGCCGCCGTGGCGAGAAGTCGATGACGGAGCGCCTCGCGGCCGAGTTCGTCGAGGCTTCGCAGGGTCGCGGCTCCGCGGTCAAGAAGCGCGAAGACACCCACAAGATGGCCGACGCCAACAAAGCGTTCGCCCACTACCGCTGGTAGCCCAACTTCAGACCATGTCCGGGACAGGTCCTGCGCTGCAGGAAACCACTCGGAAGAGGAGCTCACGCCCCAACAGATGACGACGCGCCCATAGACGAGAGACGTCCGGTTCAGCCCTGCTGAAGAAACGCGAAGAACTTCGCACCGATTCACTCTCGAGCCCCTTCCGAACAAACGCCCAACCCGATGGAGGTTGGCAGGCTCGGAGGGGCTTTCTTGCGTCAGCCACCCGGTTCCGATCTCGGAACAACCTTTCCGAAGCATTCCCGCTTCTCACCCGAAAGCCCTGCCCGCTCCCCCCGAAAAACTCCTCCCGTGCCCCGCGAATACCCACTCAAAAGAACCCGGAACATCGGCATCATGGCTCACATCGATGCTGGGAAGACGACGACGACGGAGCGGATCCTCTATTACACGGGGGTCAACTACAAGATCGGCGAAGTCCACGATGGGGCTGCGACCATGGATTACATGGAGCAGGAGCAGGAGCGTGGAATCACGATTACTTCGGCGGCGACGACCTGTTTTTGGGAGCCCAAGCAGGGTCCGCATGCGGAGCTCCGACACCGCATCAACATCATCGATACGCCGGGCCACGTAGACTTCACCATCGAGGTCGGTCGTTCGTTGCGCGTGCTCGACGGTGCGGTTGCGGTGTTCGACGGCAAAGAGGGCGTCGAACCTCAGTCCGAGACGGTGTGGCGTCAGGCCGACCGTTACGGCGTGCCCCGAATCTGCTTCATCAACAAGATGGACAAGATTGGCGCGGACTTCCCGCGCGCGCTTCAGAGCATCAAAGATCGGCTGGGCGCCAAGGCCATCGCCATCCAGCTCCCGCTCGGTTCCGAAGGCGAGCTTCGTGGCGTCATCGATCTCGTATCGATGACCGCCTTCGAATTCCAGGACGACAAACTCGGCGCCGAGTGGGACGTCATCGACATCCCTGCGGAGTTCGCCGACGAAGCGGCGCTCGCGCGGCAAGAACTGCTCGAGGCGGTGGCCGAAGTCGACGAGAAGCTGATGGCGCGCTTCCTCGAGGACGACACGGACTTCACGCCCGATGAGATTCGACTCGCCATCCGCACGGCGACCCTGACCCAGGTGTTCGTGCCGGTGCTCTGCGGCTCCGCCTTCAAGAACAAGGGTGTGCAGCAGCTGCTCGACGCGGTGGTCGACTACCTGCCGTCCCCGCTCGACGTCCGACCGACCGAAGGCGAAGACCCCGACGATCCCGAGAAGAAGCTGATCCGCGAAGCCGACGACGACGCGCCTTTTGCCGCGCTCGCGTTCAAGATCATCAACGACCCCTACGTCGGGCAGCTGACCTTCATCCGCGTGTACAGCGGACAGCTCCAGAGCGGCACCGCCGTGCTCAACGCCGCCAGCGGCAAGAAGGAGCGCGTAGGCCGGCTCCTTCTCATGCACGCCAACTCGCGCGAAGACATCAAAGAAGTGTTCGCGGGCAACATCGTGGCCGCGGTGGGACTCTCCAACGTCAACACCGGCGACACGCTCTGCGCCATCCAGCACCCGATCCTCCTCGAGCGCATCGACCTGCCGGATCCGGTCATCTCGATCGCCATCGAGCCCAAGACCAAAGCCGACTCCAAGAAACTCGGCGAAGGGCTCTCCAAACTCCAACGCGAAGACCCGAGCTTCAAAGCGCACACGGACGAAGAGACCGGACAGACCATCCTCGCCGGCATGGGCGAACTGCACCTCGAAGTGCTCGTCGATCGGTTGCGCCGCGAGTTCGGTGTCGAGTCGAACGTCGGCGCGCCCCAGGTCG
This sequence comes from Deltaproteobacteria bacterium, assembly GCA_034670305.1. Taxonomy (GTDB): domain Bacteria; phylum Myxococcota_A; class Polyangia; order Polyangiales; family Houyiibacteriaceae; genus JAXMNT01. Next base: position 870 of record JAXMNT010000089.1, on the reverse strand, counting down.
CTTACCGCGAGTCGATTCGTGAGTGGGTGAAGTGCGAGGGCAAGCTCAAGAAGCAGAGCGGCGGCCGCGGCATGTTCGCCCACGTCTACATCGAGATCGGCCCGGGCGAAGAAGGCTCCGGACTCACCTTCGAGAACAAGACCGTCGGCGGCAGCATCCCGAAGGAGTTCATTCCTTCGGTCGAGAAGGGCATTCGCGACGCGATGACCCGCGGCGTGCTCGCCAACTACCCGGTCATCGATGTCCACGTGAAGCTGACCGATGGCAACTACCACGACGTGGACTCGAGCCAGGCTGCCTTCGAGATCGCCGGATCCCTCGCTTTTCAAGAGGGATGCCAGCTCGCGGGCATTCACTTGCTCGAGCCCGTAATGGCGGTTGAGGTTCGGACGCCCGAGGACTATATGGGCGACGTCATCGGTGACCTGAACTCCCGGCGCGGCAACCTCTCCAACATGGACACGGTCGGGAACATGCAGGTCATCAAAGCGACCGTGCCCCTCGCAGCCATGTTCGGGTACGCGACCGATCTTCGGTCGAAGACCCAGGGACGCGCGGTCCACACCATGCGTTTCGACAAATACGACGCGGTGCCTTCCAACATCGCACAAGAGATCATCGCGAAGGCGAAGGGCGAGTAATCGCACCAGGCATTTCGCACCCCGTTCCTTCGTCCCCTTCGCACAAGAGTTTTCGGTTCCCCTCGAGGAGTATAGACAATGGCCAAAGAAGAATTCGTCCGCAACAAACCGCACGTGAACGTCGGCACCATCGGTCACATCGACCACGGCAAGACCACGTTGACCGCCGCCATCACCAAGGTGATGTCGGACACGCACGGTGGAGACGCGATCTCGTACCACGACATCG
>JAXMNT010000088.1:0-17466 GCA_034670305.1 Deltaproteobacteria bacterium | reverse complement strand
CACCGACCGATGCCCGGCGGCTTCGTCCGCTGGGCATCGCGCTCCGATTCGCGCCTCGCCGTCGCGAAACACACGGCGTCCACGACGCGGGCAAGGGCACGGGCAAGGGCAACGGCAAGGGAGCAGGCGGGTTGTCCGAGGTGCCTTGGTGCATCGTTGCCTGCTTGGGTTCAAAGGCGGCGGGGCGGCTCAGATCGGGTACGATGGTGCCCGCGGCATGGGGACTCGTCCGACAGTGGGTTGTGAGCGCCAGGGGGCATCGTGCCCATCCTGACCCCCGAGGAGCGCGTCGGTACCGACATCGCCGGCAAGTACCGCCTCGAACGCATCCTCGGCCGCGGCGGCATGGCGGTCATCTACGAGTCCCGCCACCTGTGGACCGAGCGCGAAGTCGCGATCAAGATCCTCAACTACGAGTACGCACAGGACGAAGGCATCGCGCGCCGGTTCCTGCAAGAGGCGCGCACGGCGGCCGGACTCAAACACCCGAACGTGGTCGACGTGCTCGACATGGGTCGCGACAAGGACACCGGCACCGTCTACCTCGTGCTCGAGTACCTGACCGGTGAACCATTCAGCGACTTGCTCGAGCACACGCCGATGCTCGAACCCGAAGAAGCGCTGGAGCTGCTCTTGCCGGTGATGGACGCGCTCGACCTCGCGCACTCCTCAGGCATCGTCCACCGCGATCTCAAACCGGACAACATCTTCATCAGCCGCTCGCCGAAGGGACGCCGGGTGCCGAAGCTGCTGGACTTCGGAATCGCGAAAGTGGTGCAGGGCAACAGCAACTTCACGACCCAAACCGGCGCCGTGATCGGCACCCCGGAGTACATGTCGCCGGAGCAGGTGCGCGCGCTGCCCGACCTCGGTCCGTCCGCGGACGTGTGGTCGATGGGCGTGGTGCTCTTCGAAGCATTGACCGGGACCCGCCCGTTCGACGGCGAGACGCCGACCTCGGTGCTCGCCGAAATCCTCACCACCGCCCCACCCAAGATCGCAGCGGTGGAGCCTTCGATCCCAGCGCCGCTCGCGGTCGCGGTCGATCGCGCGCTGATCGAGAACCGCGAGATCCGCTACGCGTCCATGGCCCAGTTCGCACGGGCGCTGCTGCGCGCCGCCGACGAGTGCGGACTCGGGGTGGATCGGGTGACCGTGATGCCACGTTCGAGCAGCCAAGAGGTCGACGAACGCGCGTTCAAGATCGGCCGCTCGGAGACCATTCCTTCGGTCCGGCCGCCGCCGAAGAAGACGACCCCCGGTCCTGCGACCCAGGCGCTGGCCACGCCTGCGCCTGGCGCGCTCCCAAGCGCCCTGGCGGACGAACATCCGGACCACCCGCCACACGACGGAGTCGAAGAGTCGACCGATGTGACCGCGCCCCTGAAGGCGTGGAGCGAGAGCCCGACGAGCGTGGCGCCCCGCGCGCAGGGTCCGTCTCGGCGACTGCTCATGGCGGTGCTCGGCGGTGGCCTCAGCCTCGCGCTCTTGGGCGGTGGCGCGCTGTACTGGAGCGGCTCGAACGGCGAGGCCGAGGTGGAACCGCCGGTGGAGACCGCCGCGGCTCCGACGCGGACCGAAGACACTCCCACGGACACCACTGCGGTGCCCACCGACACCAATGCCGAACCTGCCACCGTCGCAGCCGATCCCCCGACCACCGTCGACCCCCCGACCCCGGTCGAGCCCCCCGTCGAACCAGAACCGGTCGAAGCAGAAACGATGGAGGCCGTGGCCGCGACCATGGCGCCCACCAAACGCCGGACGATGCGGGCGATGCGGGCGGAGCCAACCGAGACGAGCGCGATGGAGCCCCGCCGCGGCGCGAACGACACCCTGATCATTCGCTGAGCGCGTCGACGCTTCGGCTCCCTCTGGCCGTTCTGGCCCACATGCGGTACCTCCGTCCTACGCATGTTCCGCTCTCTCCCGTTCGCGATCTCCGTCGCCATCGCCGCGTGGACCCTGGCGGCGCCTGCGGGGGCCCAGCCGGACGATCCCTCCGACACCGCACCGACACCGGAAGAGGACTTCGCGCGCTGGATGGAACAGGGCATCGCCCTGCGAGAGGCCTCGCGCGACGAAGACGCGCTTGGGCTGTTTCATCAGGCCTACGAAGTGTCTCAATCGCTGCAGGCGTTGGCGCAGATCGCGTTGGCCGAGGCGGCGCTCGGGCGCTGGGTCGATGCCGAAGCGCACCTCCGACAGACCTTGGCCACGCCGGGCGCGGATCCGTGGGTGGACCAGCGGCGCACTGTGCTCGAGCAAGAGCTGCAGCGCTTCGATGCCCGACTCGGCCGACTCACGGTGCTCAGCTCGGTGCCCGGCGCGACCCTGCGGGTCAATGGGCGCGACATCGGGGCGCTCCCGCACGAGGAGCCGGTTCGGGTGCTGCCCGGCACCGTGCTCGTCGAAGTCGAAGCGGACGGCCACCATCCGTTGCAACGACAGGTCTTCGTCTCCGCCGGAAGCCTCGCGCGCGAGTCGGTGCGGCTCGTCCCGATCCCGACCGTCGTCGACACGCCGGACCCGGACCCGGATCCGGCGCCCGATCCCGACGTGGTCGTCGTGCCGGACCCGGTGGTCGCCGATCCGCCCACCCCCGACCGCTCGGTGCTTCCCGCACTCGGCGGCGTCGCGGTCGGTCTCGGGCTCCTGAGTGGCGTCGTGTCCTTCGTGACGTTTCGTCTGCGCGAATCGCACGTCGAGACCTTCAACGGCGACGCGTGCATCAGCACCGAACAATCCCGGATCCAGCTCTGCGCCGACGAACATGCCGCGGCGCAGCGCAACGAACGCGCGTCCGTCGCGACGCTCGTGCTCGGCGGCGCGATGACGGTCGCCGGCGCGCTGCTCATCGTGCTCGGGGTGCGGGCCAACCAGGACGCGGACGAACAGGCCGGCGCGTTCTGCGCACCCGGTCCTGGCGACGTAGGTCTGCGCTGTGGCGCGCGCTTCTAGTCTCTTGCGACGGGCACGACCCAGCCGGCGGTCGTGCGTGTGGTCCGTGTGGTCCGTGTGGTGCGCCCTCAGCATCGCCTGCACCCCGCTCGCCGATCCGGACGAGCGACTGGACGGCGGCGAAGCAGAGGATGCGGGCACCGATGCCTTCGTCCCCGACGCAGGCATCGACACCGGGCCGCCCTGCGAACCCGACCCCGGCGCCGCGTGCCCTCCGAGGTGCATGCGCCCCGAACGGGAGATCGGGGACCGGGTCGACGGACTCGGCCATCTCGTCGCGGTCGACCTGACCTTGAGCTGCGCGTTCGACTGGACGCTGCCCGACCAAACCTACGTGGCCCCCGGCGCGACGTTGACGATCGAACCGGGCGTGTGGGTCGACGCGGGCAGCCGCGGTGCGCTGATCGTGCAACGTGGGGCGCGGCTGGAGGCGGCGGGCACCGAAGCGCTCCCGATCACGTTCGATGGACCGACGCGGGGTGCCTGGGCGGGCGTGTTCATGCTGGGCGCCGCACCGCTCGTGGGGGTCACCGCGGATCGTCCGGACGACTACCAAGGCGACGAACGGGACATCGAGGCGTTCGCCGATGGACGCATGGGGTTTGGCGGAGACGACGCGACGCACGACTGCGGCACGCTGCGCTTCGTCCGCATTCGCCACGCCGGCCGCGCCAACCGCCTCGTGCTGCCGGTGAATGTGCACCCGCTCTTGCTCGCGGGGTGTGGCACGCAGACCGAGGTGGACTTCGTGCACGTGCACCGCGCGAACCACGATGGACTCGGCGTGTACGGCGGCGAAGTCACGCTCGAGCACCTCGTCGTCACCGAAGTGCCGGTCGGCCAGGCGTACAACCTCGACTTCGGGTGGGCGGGTCGTGGCCAATACTGGATCGGCCACAACACCTCGGACAACGACGAGTCCGGCATCGAAGGCCGCCGGCGGCACGTGCCGCTCGGACACGCGACCGTGGCCAACGTCACGCTCATCAGCGGACGGCGAAACGACGCGGAGGCCATCTACATGACCAGCGCCGCAGGCATCTTCGCCTACAACGTCCTCGTGGAAGGGTTCGAGGAAGTGGTCCACGTCTTCGATGGCACCCTCCGCTACCCTGGGTGGCTCGAAGAATCGCTCTTGCTCGAAGGGGTGCTCGCGAACGTCGCCGGCGACTTCGCACGCGAGCCGGAGGTCGAGCGCGCGTACGGCCCACCCGCGTTCGGCAACCGCGTGGGTGCGACCGGGCTCGATCCCGCCCTCACGCGCGATGTCCTCGAGGCACCGAACTTTCGTCCCAGCGCGGCAGCGGGCACCGGCGCAGCCACGCTTCCAGAGGCGTTCGAACCGACCGACTACCTGGGCGCGGTCGACCCCGACGGCGAGGACTGGACCGCCGGCTGGACGCTCTTCGAGTAGCGAAGCCGGCCGGAACCCACACGTCCACCGACGGCCTGACAGCACAGACGGAGTTTTCCTGCGCAGGCGGCACGTTTTCATGGACGATTCCATTGTCCGCAGAACTTCGAAAGAAACGGTCTTTGATTTCCCGTTTGTCCGCTGAGCGCTGGGTTCGTCTGCTACAACAGAGCGGTGTCGAACCTCCGGCCAGGGCAGCGGATCAACGACCGATACGTGCTGCGCAGCCCGCTCGGGAGCGGCGGCATGGCGGACGTGTGGCTCGCAGAGCACCTGGGACTCGGTCGCGAAGTAGCGATCAAGATCATCAAGCCGGAAGTCTCTCTCAAACCGAACTCCGTGCGCCGGTTCCTGAGCGAGGCGCGCATTCTCGCGTCCAAGTCGCATCCGAACCTCGTCGAGGTGTTCGACATCGGAACGCTCGCGGACGGCCGACCGTACATGGTGATGCCGCGCCTCTTCGGCCGCACCCTCGAGGATCTGCTGGAGCAGGTCGGTAGCCTGCCCTTGCCGGAGGTGGTGCGTCTGCTCGAGGGCGTCGCCGACGCGCTCGACATGCTGCACGGGCGCGGACTCGTACATCGAGACATCAAACCCGACAACCTCTTCGCGAGTGTCTCGGACGACGGCGAGGAGCGGGTGCTCATCATCGACTTCGGCCTCGCCCGCGTACTCCAGGGAGTTTCGTACACCAGCGCCGGCGTCATCGTCGGCACCCCCTACTACCTGCCGCCCGAGTTCGCATCGAGCAAAGGGACCCCGGCCGGCGACATCTACTCGTTCGGGGTCGTCGCCTACGAACTGTTCTCGGGACGGCTTCCGTTTCACCGCGCGTCCTTGATGGAGTTGATGCGCGCGAAGGTCCACGAGGACGCGCCCCGGATCAGCACGATGTGTTCGGAGCGGGTGCACCCGATCGTCGACGAGCTCTTCCGCCGCGTCCTCTCGCGTGATCCCAACGAACGACCGGCGGGCTGCGGCGACTTCATTCGCGCGCTCGCCACGGTCGGCATGACGCCCGCGGCCGGCATGGCGCGCCCACTCATGGCGGACTCGGGCGACTTCGCGCGCAAGCGCAAGGTACCGACGCTCGAGGACCAGGAATCGCGGCACGACACCTACGACGATCAGGTGCCACTCGAGAGCGGGACCCGCCCGAGCGTGCCGCCCGGCAGAGCCAAACCCGACTCCGCCACCGGCTAGAACTGCGCGCTGGAGTTGGGGAGGGGGATGCGCCCATCCCCTCGGACAACAGGAGTTCAGCGTGTCTTGGCGGTCTGTCTCAGGGCAAAGCGCCGTTCGGCGTAGACCGCATCCTCTGCCCAGAGCCGAGAGGCGCGGCGCCGGATGAACGCCTGCACGACGGGCTGCAGCCGGCGCGCGATCGCAAACCCGGGCCGGTCGCTGGTCGCCAACGTCAGTTCGAGGATCCCCGTGCGCCCAGGCGCGATGGGGGTCGCGTGCGTTTCGACCACGCTGCCGGCCCCTTCGCCCTCCACGATCTTCATGACCACCGAACGGGGCGTGGGCGCGAAGAAGATGCAGTCGACCTCCACGCAGATCGGTCCGGCGACCCGGAACGCCACCCGGACGAGCAGCCGCTCGAGCGTCGCGTCGAGCACCTCGAGGCGCGCGAACGAGTGCGGGTGGTAGTGGGGCCCGTGCCATGGGTCGAGCCGGTTGGAGACCACATCGCGCGGTTCGCAGCGCGCCTCCTCTTCGATGACCGCCGCCACCGCACCGCTCGGCCGGTCGAAGACCGGTGGGTCGCCAGGCGTCTCGTCCGAGAGCATCTGCGCCCAGACCAACGACCCGTCGTCGTGGGTGGGCTTCGGGGTGTAGCTGCCGCGGCACTCGGCACCGAGCGAGAGGCCATGCCATGGACACACGAGTCGTCCGTCGACCACCTTCGAGGTGTGCAGCGCCGCGCCCATGTGCGGGCACGCGTTGGGCGCGACCACCACCGCGCCGCTCGGCTGGCGGTAGACCACCCAGTCCGCGTCGAGGATGCGGCGCCGTTGCGGCGTGCTCGTCACCGCAGCCGACGCCGCGAGCGCGACCCAGCCGCCTCCGCTGCGCGCCATCGCGTGTTCGGTCGCTCGTGCGATGAACCGCGGGTTGGCCTGGACCCAGTCCGGTTTGCGTTGCTCGGACGTGCGCTCGGGTTTCGGATCGAGCTTGCGTCCCAGAGGCCAGATGGCGCCGTCGAAGAAGTTTCGCACGACGAATTCTAGGCGATGACTTCCTGCAGGGCTGCCCGGACAAACGGCACCTTCGGCAGGCTGGCCATCACGCCGAGATGGTCGAGCGGACGACCGGTCTCGGTGAGGAAACGAACCCAGCGCGCCGGCGGGTTGCGGTCGAAGAGCCGGAACAGGATCTCGGCGCCCCGCTCGGGGTGTTCCGCGAGGACCCGCAAGAACACCGCGTCGAGGAAGTTCGACCGCGTGTGGCGGGGGGGCGGGAGGTTGCGCGAGAGCGCGTCGGCGATCGCCGCGGAGTGACGCTGAATCGAATCGAAGGCGTAGCCGGTGGAGGGTCGGGCCACGCCGCCCGCCAGCCCGATGCGCCGGACCCGGTCGGTGTCCTGCGGATCGAACAGATGCATGGGGATCGCACCCTCTTCGACCCGTTCGATCTCGTAGCCGCCGGGCAGACGTGCGTCGAGACACGCCTCGTCGAACGCGGGGTTGCCGCGGGTGAACCAGGTGTCTTCGATCAGCGCGCGGTGGGGAGAGAACGGGAGCTGATAGAAGAAGTGCGGCTCGCGCGCGCCGGGTACGAACTCCATCAGGGTGGCGACGTTCGGATCGAAGAGGGGCCGTTCGGTGCGCACGAACCATCCGCGAAACCGCTGGGTGAATCCGGCCGTGGGCCGCGCCTTCGGCGGACGGGCATCGAACACCTGCCGCGCGCGCAGCTCGCCCGCGTTGGTCTCGAGGTGCACGAAGCCGGCGCGCTCTTCGATCGAGAACACCCGCACGCCGCGATCCAGGGTGGCGGCCGAACGTTCGTGGGCGGCGCTGTAGAAGTCTTCCGCGTCGATGTGCGCGTAGGGCACCGGCGTCTTGGCCTCGACCGTCTTCTGATGCTGGATCCGAACCTTCGACCAGCGCTGGTGAATGCAGTCGCTGAAGGGATGGGGCTGCACCTCGAAGCCGCACCAGGTGCGGTCGGGCACGTAGCGGGTGCGGGCCTCGAGGATCCGCACCGAGCGGGTGACGCCGCGCTGGTGCAGGTGCACCGCGAGGCTCAATCCAGCCAGCCCACCACCCACGATCACGATGTCTTCATCGAAGTTCGGCATGCGCGGCACCATGCCACGTTCCACCCCAAACGCCCGCCCCGAAGCAGTGGTGTCGACCGGTCCTTCCGCGTCCGCTTTCGCCTCCGCTTCCGGCTCCGCTTCCGCGTCCGCTTCCGGGTCCGCGTCCGCTTCCGCGTCGGCTTCCGCGTCGGCTTCCGCTTCGGCTTCCGCGTCCGCTTTCGGCTTCCGTGTCGGCTTCCGCGTCCGCTTCCGCGTTTGCTTCCGCGACCGTGTCAGCGAATCAGTGCGGCGAGGGCGTGCACGGTCTCTTCGAACGGCACCGCCAGGCTGCGGTCCTGGCGCAGGAACGCTTCGATGCGGTCGATGCGCTGGAGCACGTCGTCGAGCTTCGGGTCCGCGCCCTTCTGGTACGCGCCGAGCGAGACGAGATCCCGTTTCGATTCGTAGAGCGCGAGCATCTCCCGGAGCTTTTGCGCGGCGTGCTGGTGCTCCGTCGTGGCCACCGCATCCATGACGCGGCTCAAGCTCTGCAGCACGTCGATGGCCGGCCAGCGACCGCGCGCGCCGAGCTGCCGATCCAGGATCACGTGGCCGTCGAGGATGCCGCGCACTTCGTCGGCCACCGGCTCCTCCATGTCGCCGCCGGCGACCAGCACCGTGTAGAACGCGGTGATCGAACCAGTCTCCGCGGTGCCGCTGCGTTCCAAGAGTCCAGGCAACGCCGCGAACACACTCGGGGGGTACCCGCGGCGTGCCGGCGGCTCTCCGGCGGCCAGGCCGACCTCACGGCCGGCGCGGGCGAAGCGGGTGACGCTGTCCATCAGGAGCAGCACCCGGTTGCCTTGATCGCGGAAGTACTCGGCGACCGCGGTCGCGACGTAGGCGCTCTCGAGCCGGACCAGCGCAGGGGCGTCGCTCGTCGCGCACACCACCACCCCGCGCTTTTGTCCTTCTTCCCCGAGGCAGTCTTCGAGGAACTCCCGCACCTCCCGGCCGCGTTCGCCGATCAGACACACCACGAACACATCCGCGTCCGCCTGACGGGCGATCTGTCCGAGCAACGTGCTCTTGCCGACGCCGCTGCCGGCGAAGAGCCCCACCCGCTGCCCTTCGCCCACGGTGAGGAGCGCGTCGATGGCGCGCACGCCCGTGGAGAGGACCCGTTCGATCCGCGGCCGGGTCATCGGGTTCGGCGGTCGCCCGACCACCGGCCAGGTCGCCCCTTCGATCGGCGGACCTCCGTCGATCGGTTGGCCGAGCCCGTCGAGCACCCGGCCGAGCAACCCGGGCCCCACTTCGATCGTCAGCGCACCACCGCTTGGACGGACCCGATCGTCCGGACCGACGCCCGCGGGATCGCCAAGCGGCAACAACATCGCGTCGTCTTCGATGAAGCCGACGACCTTGGCACCGAGTGGTTCGAGTGCGTGGCGCTCGATGTACACGACTTCTCCGAGCCGCACTCCTGGCACGGACGCGCGGATCCCGAGACCCACGATGGCCCGCACCCGGCCCTCCACCTGCACGAGGTCCGCGCCCTTGAGCTTGCCCAGCATCGATTCGAGGTCGACCGCCACCCGCGCATCCTACCCGAGCGCGCGGCTCTCCCAAACGCACGTGGTTCCCCGCCATCCGAGCCCGCCGGGATCGCGTGCGATGCGCAGACGGATCCGGGACGGATCCGTCGAATTGGTTCCCGATCGGACGCGGACCACCAAATGTAGTGGTGCACCGCTGCGCGCACCCCCGTTTCGTGGACACCTCGATCTCCGCTGTGATCTAACAGCGCGTGAACGAAACGAGTCGACCTGGGATCGAATGTGATCCCTCCAAGGACAAGGGCGCGTTCGAAACGAGCGCGCCAGAACCCTTCTCCTCCCCTGGTTCCCAAGCGCCCGCCGAACGCGCTGCGCCTCCCGCAGCCCGCACCGCCGTGCGCGAACTCGATCGGGCCGACACCGCGTCGCCGCTCAGCGAAGCGGGCGAAGTCGTTCCGTGCGTCCGTGTGTTCAGCGACACCGTCTGGGTGGCACGCGACCACACCACCGACGAACTCGACGAGATCGAAGTGCCGCTCGTGCAGCTCGCCTTCGAGTACCCGCACCTGCGCGCCCGAGTCCGCACGAACGACCCGCAGAAACGCTTCTACGCCGCGTCGGCCAAGGGACTCAAAGCGGTGCCCCGCGACGAAGCGCGCGAACACGCCGCCCGCCGGGTGCTCGAGAGTTTCGGCGTCGTCGAGATCGACGCGCTCGACTCGGTTGGGGTACCGCCGGACATCGACGCCGACTACATCGTGCGCGCCGACGGCGACCACCACACCCACTGCGCCTTCACCGCGCAGGCGTTGCCGCAGCTGCGCGAGCTCGGATGGAAGGTCGAGTTCGACGACGACTTCCGCTTTCAAGTCGTGCAGGGCGATCCCCGCTGGTACGCCGAGGTGCGCCCCAACGCCATCCGCGACTTCGCCACCGGCGAAGAGAAGGTGGACTGGTTCGGACTCGAGCTCGGCGTCGAAGTGAACGGCGCGAAGATCAGCTTGATGCCGGCCTTGCTCGAGTTGCTCGACAACGGACAGGACGGCGAGTCGCTGCACGCGCTCACCCCCGGGCGCTCCGTCGCGCTCCGCATCGACGACACCCACTCGGTCACCTTGGAAGGCACGCGTTTGCGCGGCCTGCTCCGGGTGTTGATCGAGCTGTACGAAGGCAACGACGACTTCACCTTCCCGGCGATCCGTGCCGGCGCCCTTCAAGGGGTGGACGAAGCGCTCGGACTCGAACGTCCGGTCGAGTGGAAGGACCCGGCCCGGGTCCGCGAGCGTGCCGAACTCGGAGCGCCCGAGCCGGTGGTCGAGCCGGCCAGCCTCAAAGCGACCCTGCGTCCGTACCAGCGCGAAGGCCTCGCGTGGCTCCAGCACCTTCGGGCCCACGGCCGCGGCGGTGTGCTCGCCGACGACATGGGCCTCGGCAAGACCCTGCAGACGATCGCGCACCTGACCACCGAGGTCGCATCCGGACGCGCCGAACATCCGTCGCTCGTGATCGCGCCGACCAGCTTGATGCACAACTGGAAGCGGGAGCTGCAGAAGTTCGCCCCCCACCTGCGCGTGCACCTGCACCACGGCAGCCAGCGCAAACGCAGCTGGCCGATGGCGGCCGAAGCCGACGTCGTGCTCACGAGCTACCCGTTGCTCACGCGGGACCTGGAACTGCTGCAACCGAGACACTGGCATTTCGTCGTCTTGGACGAAGCCCAGGCGATCAAGAACAAGCGCAGCCAAGTGCACGGCGCGGCGTCGCAGCTCGAGTCGGAGCACCGCCTGTGCCTGACCGGCACCCCGATCGAGAACCACCTCGGCGAGCTCTGGTCGCTCTTCGATTTCCTGCAGCCGGATCTCCTCGGGAGCGAAGAACGGTTCCGCCATTGGTACCGCACCCCGATCGAGAAGTTCGGCGACGAAGAACGCTTGCTCGCGCTGCGGGATCAAGTCTCGCCGTTCATCCTGCGCCGGCTCAAACTCGACGTCGCCACCGAGCTGCCGCCGAAGACCAAACTCCTGCGCCCGGTCGAGATCAGCGGCAAGCAGCGCGAACTCTACGAAGCGATCCGCATCGCGGCGCACAACAAGGTGCGCTCGACCATTCGCAAGAAGGGGCTCGCGGCGGCGACCGTGCCCGTGCTCGATGCCCTGATGAAGATGCGGCAGCTCTGCTGCGACCCCCGCATCGTGCGTATGGAGTCCGCGCGATTCGTGAAGACGTCTGCGAAGTACGACGCGTTCTTCGAGTTGCTCGAGCAGCAGCTCGCGGGCGGTCACCGTGTGCTCGTCTTCTCGCAGTTCACGCGCATGCTGAAGCTGCTGAGCGCGGGCATGGCCGAACGCGACATCGGTCACTTCTTGCTCACCGGTCAAACCAAAGACCGCCAAGCGCTCTGCGACCGCTTCGAGAACCAAGAAGCGGACGTCTTCCTCATCAGCCTCAAGGCGGGCGGCACCGGGCTCAACCTCGTGAGCGCCGACACCGTCATTCACTACGACCCGTGGTGGAACCCGCAGGCCCAGGCCCAGGCGACCGACCGCGCGTACCGCATCGGCCAGAAGAAGCCCGTCTTCGTCTACGACCTCTTCATCGAAGGCAGCGTCGAAGAACGCATGCTCAAACTTCAGGAACGCAAACGCCGCTTGGCGGACGCGATTCTCGCTGGCGAAGTTCCAGAGGACGCGTCGCTCACCGAAGAAGACGTCGAAGTCCTCTTCGCCCCCCTCGTCGGCTGAACGAACGCACTGCCCACGCGGGCAAGAGCACCAGCGCCAGTCCCGCAGGATCGCCGCTCTGCGTGCGGCAGCCGCAGCCGCCGGCCATGGGCGGGGGTTCGTCGACTTCGGGCATCGGTTCGGTCGCGGGAGGTTCCATCGGTTCGATCGGCGCGCACGATCCTTCGACGCACAGACTGCCCGGGCCGCAGTCCGCGTGTTCGTCCACCGCTCCGTCGCAGTCGTCGTCCGTGCCATCGCACACGTCTTCTTCGCGCGGCGTCACCCCGCCTTCGCACGCGGTCCACGCGCCGGACAAACAGCGCTGCAGACCTGGCGTGCACGCACCGCGTTCGAGACCACACGCGTGCGTCGCGCCTTCGATGCACGCGCAGCCGGTGTCGACCGACCCGTCGCAGTCGGAGTCGTGGCCGTCGCAGTGCTCGATGGCGCCCGGATGGGTGCCGGGATCCGCGTCGTCGCAATCGGCCGGCCGGTCTTCGGTTCCGCACGACGCGAACCCATCGCCGTCGGCGTCGAAGCCTTCGTCGATCGCGTTGTCGCAGTCGTTGTCGAAACCATCGCAGGCCTCTTCGGTCAATTCGAGGGCGATGCCCGAGAGCGCCAACCGCAGCGCCTCGGCGTCGTGCGCCTGGTGGTAGCAGTGTCCTGAGGCGGCCGGTTCCGAGAGCATCGGATCACACCCGGCGATCGCGGTTCCGGCGGCGAGTGCGGCGCGGTTCAGGGTCAGCGAATCGACGCCGACCCCGAACCCGATGAGGTGCACGGTCATGCCGAGGTCGGTGAGGCGCTGGACCTCTTCGACCGGGGTGAACCGCGTGGACCGATCGTAGGGGCTGCACCACTGCCAACCATCGGTGAGGAGGACCACGTGGCGGGCGCGATCCGGTTCGAGCATCGGCGCGTAGTCGGCCAGCTGCGCGAGGGTCTGCGCGATCGGCGTCCAGTGGCCTCCCTCGGGCGGTGGACCGCCGAGTGCATCGACCAGCGCATCCACTTGGCCGAGCGCGGGTTCGATCCGGATGCGCCCCGGTTCGCAGCGGTCCGGATGGGGGAACACCTGCAGCCCGATCTCGATCTGATCTCCGAACGCCGCGACCAGTTCGGTCACGGCCTCTCGGGCGACGTCCCACTTGCTCTGACCGACCTCCGCCGGCTCCCGCATGCTCGAACTCTTGTCCAGGCTGAAGAGCAACCGCGGGACCGCGCATGGAGGCTGCGCGAACGCGCTCGCGGTGGGCAGAAGCAGGAACCAACACAGGTAGGTAGATGTACGCATGCTCCCTACATCAGCATGCATCGTGCCATGGACGGAACGACGATTTCATCAATGATTCCGACGGAGGAGATCCGTTGATGTATCAAGTGTGGTAACTCCGGTTGCCACCGGCGGGGTCCACCGACCAGACCGCTGGCCACCGGTCGGGATGGCACGTAGGGTCGGCCTGTGGAGGACCTCGAGACCCGCGTCGTCGGTGCCATGAAGACGCTCGGCTTCAACGCGACCGACGCCCGTGCGTACCTCGCGTTGCTCAAGCAGCACCCAGCCACCGGGTACGAGCTGGCCACCCGATCGGGCGTGCCGCGCTCGGCGGTCTACAACGTGTTGAAGCGGCTGCAGGCGCTCGGGCTCATCAACGCGGTGCAGGAGAAACCCGCCCGCTACGTGCCGCTGCCCCCGGAGCGTTTGTACGCCCTGCTCGAGACCCGCTTCTCGCGCAGCCTCGACGCGCTCAAAGAAGAACTCGTCGCGCTCGAGAAGCCGCCGGCCGGAGGCGTGACGTGGACGGTCGAGGGCTACGACGCGATGCTCGAGCAGGCCGAACACCTGATCTCCGAAGCCAAGACTCGCGTGGTGGCGTCGCTTTGGGGCCGAGAAGCCGAGCGGCTGTCCAAAGCGCTCGAAGCCGCGGTCGCGCGGGGCGTGCAGGTGGTGTTGTTCTCGTTCACGCCCTTGCCCGCCATCGGACGAACCGTCAGCTACGGGCTGGATGAGACGGAGCTGGCCGAGCACTGGGAACACCGCATCATTCTCTTGCGGGACCGCGACCAGTTGCTTGTCGGACGCGCGGAACACAACGAAGACAACCGGGCGGTCGTCACGGACGAAGTCTCTCTCATCGAGATGGCCGTCTCCAACCTCGTGCTCGACCTGACCCTCTACGGCGAACGCCAGGACGAAGACGTGGCCGAGCTCGTCACCTCCCTGACCGATTGGCTCGCGCCGGTCGAAAAGCTTCTGCGCGCCAAGACCCCCGCCTGAGCGTCAGCTCCAGGTCAGCTGGAGAGCGCGCGGAACTTGAGGGGGGCGGCGACGTTCTTCACCTGGGCCTCGCGTTCCTCGGAGAACGCGGACGCGTCGCCGTACGCCGCGACGAATGCATCCATGCAGAGGATCTCGTCTTTGGTGGCGACGCCCTGCAAGCGCGCCGCGTTGTTCATGCCGCTTCCAAACGCGGTGTAGTCCTCGTCCGGCCCGAAGATGCCGACGCTCACCGTGGTGAAGTTGAGCCCGGTCGCCACGCCCGGCGGCGGGTCGCAGTCCTTCAAGTCCGGGACGAGCTCTCCGGTCGAGAGCGTGTGGGTGAAGTCGCGGATCTGGCGCGCCGCATCGGCAGCAGCCCGGCACGCAGCCTGTGCGTCGAGGTCGCCGAACGGAGGCCCCCAGAACGCGATGACGCAGTCGCCGACCATCTTGTCGAACACGCCGCCGGTGTCCCAGACGATCTGCACCACCTTCTCGCCCCAGCGGTCGATGAGTGCGCCGACCTTCTCGGGCGCGACGAGCACCTGCTCGCTGATTCGGGTGAAGCCGGAGATGTCCGCGAACAAGATCGCGGCCTCCATCGTGCGCGGCCGAAGCAGCCGCTCGACGTAGTCTTCTTCGACGAGCAGGCGCCGCACCACGCCCGGATCGAAGATGCGGGAGAGACCCTTCCACTCGCGGTTGAAGTCGACCACCCGCTGTCGCAGCGTGTCGGCGAAGCGCTCGAGCAGATCGCGATCGAAGGTGTTGAACTCGCCGTGTTTGCTCGTGACGACGAGCCGGCCGAGCACCTGGGTCTCGCGCACGCCGCTGATGAGCACTTCTTCGCGGCCGCCCTCCACGCCGAAGCGGTCGAGCAGTTCGCGCGAGCTGCCTTCGAGAAGCGGCGCCGCGTGGTCGCGCAAGAACTCATCGACCTCCATGTCGGGCGCGTGCGAGTCATGGGTGAGGGCGCCGTTCTGCACGATCTTGTAGTGCAGGCTCGAGCCCCGCCGGTCGTCCTCGTGGCGAAAGACGAGCAGCAGATCGTCGTACGCCACGTGCTGGCTCAGAACCTCGAGCGCCCGAGAGACACCGACGTCGATGATCGGCTCCCGCAGCGCCTTGCTGAGCGCGCCGAGCACTTGGTGTTTGCGGCGCATGAGCGCGATCGACGCGAGGTAGTTGTCGAGCTCTTCGCACCACGTGTGGAGCAGGTCGCGCAGCAGCGGAATACGCGTCGGATCCGGCATGCCCCGCAGTGCGATCCCCGCGCCGCCGAAGAGTTCGCCTGCGACGTCGAGCGGCTGCGCCACGACGAAGTAGTCGCCTTCGGTGCGCTGAAACCCCTCGCCGTCCGCGGTCTCCTCCGCCACCGCGTCCAGATCCATCGCGAACGTGCCCGGCGCCCCACCGTAGGTGAAGTCGCGCAGTTCGAGGTTCTCGTCGTAGGTGCGCAGCCACACGAGCTCCGCGCCGGTGTGGGAGGCGAGGAGCGGCAAGAGCGACTGAACGGTCTGGTCGAGGGGCAACCGGTCCCGCTGGGCGAGTTCAATCGCGTCGTCGGTCGCGCTGTTCAGTCGGATTCGCGCTTCGAGTCCCTCGAGCCGCACACGGAGATCTTCGTCGGACACGCGCGCACTCTACTCCAAAACTCCCTCAAGAACCGCCGACGACCACGACCGGACGCAGGCTCGCGCGCTCCGCGTCGCTCAGGCGCCGGGTCAGCTCTCCAGCCGCGTCGAGCAAGGGCACGGTCGGCGCGAGCGCCACCAGCGCGCGCCGGTCTGCTTCGCACGGGTGGCCGACCACGATCACCTCCGCGTCGCGGATCGCTGCCTCGACCGTCTCTTCCGCCACCGCGCGGCCATCGCCGAGCGCCGCTTCGAGTGCGGCCAACCCGAGCGGCGGCACCCGGGCGTCGAGCACCGCGGCGTCTGCGACCGACACATGGATCCCCGCATCGAGCAGCTTTCCGACCAGCCGCACCGGCGCCGAGTCGCGCACGTCCGCGGCGCCCGGTTTGAATCCGACCCCGACGATCGCGACCCGCTTCGGCGCATGTGCCAGCACCGCGTCGACGAGGAACTGAAGGTGCGCGTCGTTGCTGCGCAGAATGGACCCGAAGAGCGGCGCATCGACCGCGTGGCGGGCCGCGTGGGTCTGAATGGACGCGACGTCTTTGACCAAGCACGCGCCGCCGAAAGGCAGACCCGGACGCAGGTACGCGGCCGAGGTGTTGAGGCGCTGGTCTTGGCAGAGCAGCGCCATCACCGCGAAGGGGTCGACACCGATCGGCAGCGTGACCCGCGCCACCTCGTTGGCGAACGCGACCTTGAGCGCGTGCCACGCGTTGTTGACCAACTTGAGCACTTCCGAGGTCGCCGGATCGGTGCGGTGCAGCCGGTCGGTCTGCGCCGCGTAGAGCGCCTCCACGAACGCCACCGCGTGTTCGGACAAGGTCGCGTACACGATGAGCTCGGGGTCTTCGAGGTCGGCGATGGCGTTGCCCTCGCGGAGGAACTCGGGGTTGAGCGCCAAGGCGATGTCCGTGCGACCGGCCTCGTCGAGGAGCGCGCGCGCCCGGTCGTGCAGGCCCGGCGGCACCGTGCTGCGGATGACCGCGACGTGCTGCGCGGGTGCGTGCTCCGCGACTTCGGACAGCGCCGTCAGCAAGTCGTCGACGACGAGCTCACCGTCCGCGCCGACCGGCGTGCCCACACACAAGAGCGACGCGCCGCACTCGGCGAGCATCGCCGGATCGGTGCCGCATCGAAGGGTGCCGAGGGATTGAGCTCGGGCGAGGCGCTCGTCGAGGGAGGGTTCGTCGATCGGCGGACGGGCAGCATTCATGGCTTCGGCCACCGCAGCGCGCCGGTCGATGCCGCGCACCTGCAGCCCGCGCGCCGCAAGTGAGGCAGCGGTCACGCTGCCCACGTACCCCAGTCCAACGACCGCAATCGGCTTCATGCCGGCCTTCTACCACGGGGAAGTCTGGGAACTCCCTTGCCCTTGCCCTTGGTCTTGCCCTGCCCTCGTTTTGGGGCGCCCAGGCGTTTGCCCAACGAAGAGCCGGGGACACAAGGATGGCAAGGGCACGGGGAGCGCTGTTCAACGAAGATCCGGAGGGCGGCAGGGAAGCACCTTGCCCCTGTGTTCGACGAAGATCCGGAGGGCAAGGACCTCCTACCGTCCGTCAAGCCCTCTTGAGGGTCAGATCGGCTTTGGGAGGCGACGCTGGGTTTTGTCGTAGAGACGGCGATCTCGAAGGGCTGCGACGAGTACAGCGAGCATCCGAT
>JAXMNT010000087.1:0-17575 GCA_034670305.1 Deltaproteobacteria bacterium | reverse complement strand
GCGATGCTCGTCGCGCTGATCAAGCGATCTGACCGCTGATCCGCGGGCAAGGGCAAAGGCAAGGGCAGGGGCAAGGGGCAGGCTGCGAGAACGCCCTGCGGGCGTTCTTCAGCAACCTGCTAGTGCTGACGCTGACGCTGTGTCTGACGCTGTGTCTGACGCTGTGTCTGACGCTGTGTCCGGTGCGGACGCTGCGTCTGGTGCGGACGCTGCGTCTGATCTGCGGCTCCTGCGGAGCGCTACCCGTCGACGGGTTCGGGGCCGCAGTAGCCGAGGCCGTCTTCGGAGCCGAAGCGGCGGCAGGTGTGGCCAACTTCCGTGCACTCGCCGTCGTCGATGCAGGTCGCGCGGCAGACGTTCGCGGGGTCGCAGTAGCCGAGGGCGAAGCCGTCTTGGAGTTCGCAGTACTTCTGGTACGGGCCGGGGCCGCAGTCTTCGCCGACCCGGGCGGTGTCGAGGCGGGCGTCGGAGGTGTGGCAGGTGCTGCCGTCTTCGAAGCTCGTGGGGAAGACGCAGGTGCCGATGTCGCAGCTGGTGCGCGTGCTCCAATCGCACACCGCGTAGCACCGGGTGCTGTCGGCTTCGGGGTCGAACGCGCACACGTCTTCGGCGCGGCAGTCCACCACGGGCAGGTCGTCCTCGGGCACGCACTCGGGATCGAAGGGCGGGCAGCCGTGGCGGTCGCAGTCGGGGTCGTAGGCGCCGCATTCGCAGTGGCAGCCTTCGCCATCGTTGTAGAGGTCGGCGTCGCACGCCCAGCCGTCTGGCGGGAAGCGGCCGGTGATCACGACGTCTTCGATCTCGAGGCAGCGGCCGCCGTCGATCGGCGTCGAGCTGCGCGTCTCCGGGTCGATGGAGACCTCGACGAGCCGCACGTTGGTGAGGGTCGAGTCCAGGCTGCGCCCGTACGGGTCTTCGTTGTTCACGAGGGTGCCGCGGTCGGCGAAGAAGCCGCGCGTCGCTTCGGGGTGGACGGCGACGCAGTGCGCGCAGGTGCCGAAGTTGCCGTCCGGACCGGAGCCGCCGAGCGGGAAGGTCCCGACGTCGGGGCCCGGCATGTAGCGTTCGAAGAGAAGCATCAGCGGGGTGCTGCCCTCGACCGCCGGATCCATCACGCCGCTGAACGAGACCGACACGTCGTCGTAGTTCGCCAGCGTCCAACCACTGGTCGCGACCTGGATGCACCCGTCGCCACCGTCCATTCCGACGTCGCCGTTTCCGGTGTCGGCGGTGGACCCGGAGTCCACCCCGCCATCCGCGACCGTGGCGTCGGAACCCGCATCGGCCCCTCCATCCACAGCGGCATCGTCGTCTCCGCAGCCGGCCATCAAGACGGCCAAGACCGCGCACTTACCCACACGCGCCCATGTTCGAGTACTCATGACCAGCCCAGTGGCGCCAAGGTTCAGATCCGTCAATCCCGTGTCGAGGTCTGGAACGAATTATTCGAAATTGTTCGACGCGAAGCCGAGCGAAGCGAGCAAGCCGTGTCACCGGGACGGGGTTTGGGGGCCGTGCCCCCAAGATTATTCTGGGGGCGTCAGGCCGGCCCGGAGGGTGGGTACGTCGGGGCGGCGCTGCGGGTCGGGGTGCAGACACTGCTGGGTCCACTCGGTCCAGGCGTCCTTGGTCTCGGGGTCGAGATCCGAGGCGGCGCGCATCAGTTCATCGAAGCTCTTGCCGAACGCGTACACGTCGGCGCTGGGCTGCGCGGGGTCGTTGGCGCGCTGCTCGGGCGGCATGTACTGGAGCGTGCCTTCGCCCACCCCGCCTTTGGCGAGCGGCACCTCGCCGGTCGGGGTCGCCAGTCCGAAGTCGGTGAGCACCACCCGGTCGTCGCTCCGCAGCAGGAAGTTCGACGGTTTGAGATCCCGGTGCACCCAGCCGGAGCGGTGCACGAACTCCATCGCCTCCAGCATCGTCATCACCCACCGATGGATGCGGGCTTTGGAGATCTTGCCCCGGGAGAGTTCGGCCCGCACCGACCCGCCCTGGACCCACTCCATCGCGATGGATCCGAGCGCTGGATCCAAGTCGAACACCCGCACCACACCGGGGTGTTCGATCGCCGCCGGGGTGCGCGCTTCGATCCGAAGCCGCTCGAGTTCGCCGCGCCCGCGACGGTGGTAGACCTTGAGCGCGACGCGGCGCGCGGTCCGGAGATCCTGCGCCGCGAAGACGGTGCCGGCACCACCACGGCCGAGCTCCCGTTCGACCCGGTAGCGACCGCGCGCCAGCGCACCGTCCCCGGCCAAGGTCGCGCCGGCGAGGTCTTGGGTCGGACCCGAATCGCGCAGCCGCTCCACCCGTTCGCGGGCCTGCGGAAAGTCGAGATCGCGGCCGAGCACGCGTTCGTAGAGCGCGAGGGCTTCCTGCACCCGTCCGCGCCGCTCCGCGATCTCGGCCGCGAGGACCATCGCCGAGAGGGGCGCGTCCGGCTCCGTCACCATCGGCTCGAGCGCTTTCCAGGCCGCGTCGTCGTCGCCCCGCGAGGAGTGCACCTCCGCCACCCGCAGCGCGAGCGGGGTCAGGTGCGGAAACCGGGCGAGCACCTTGCGCGCCAGGTCGAGTGCGCGCGCCGCCCGACCGTCCCGGACCAACGTGTCGAAGAGCTGCGCCGCGTGGCTGGCGTCGGGCGGCCGGGTGCCGGTCGCGAGCGCTTCCAGCTGCTCGGGGATCGTCTTTGGAACGTCCGATTCCACCGCGGGGGGAACCGGGGGTTTCGGCTTCTCGTCGACCACCTCGACCGGCGTCTCGTCCTCCTCTTTGCCACCGAAGAAGCCTTTGATGCGCTTCCACATCAGAGGACCTCGACCGCCACCCCGTCGA
This sequence comes from Deltaproteobacteria bacterium, assembly GCA_034670305.1. GTDB lineage: Bacteria > Myxococcota_A > Polyangia > Polyangiales > Houyiibacteriaceae > JAXMNT01. The sequence goes on along the minus strand of JAXMNT010000087.1, from coordinate 14,746 downwards.
CCTCGATCGCGTCGCCGAGCAGCAGAACGATGCGCGCCGCCACGTTCTGTCGATCGAGCCGGGTGCGGCTGCCTTCGTCCGGGGTGAGGGTCGGATGGCCTTTCTCGAAGGCGATGGTCGCGCTCAGACCATCGATCCGAAGCGCGCCTTCGCCAGCCAGCGCGACGCGGTCGCGGTCCAGCCCTTCCAGCACCCGAAGCCGGAGCCCGCCGTCGATCGGGGTGACCCGCACCGTGACGTCGTCGCCGAGGCCTACGTCCACCACGCCGTCCACTTCGAGCTCGCCCGCGATCGGGACGCCGCGCACCAGGGTCCCGTTTCGGCTCTCGAGGTCACGCACGACGATCTTGGATCCGACCCGCAGAATCTCGGTGTGGCGACGGGACACGCTCGCGCCGCGCACCACCACATCGGCGTCTCGCCCCAGCACCAGCGACGTGCGACCGACGAACGAGACCTCGCGGCCATCGAACCGAAGCGTCAGCCGCCGGCCGGGGATGAACCGCGCCTCGAGACGGCGCAGCAGATCCGCGACCGTGCGTTCTTCGGGAGAGACCTCCAGCGCCTGTTCGAGCGCCTTCCGCGCTTCGAGCCGATGGCCCACCGCCATCGCCATCTCGTAGTCGGAGAGGAAGCGCCGAAGCGCCCGCTCCTTGCGGGCCTCCCCGCTGGTCTCTTCGAGCAGCGCCTCGAGGCGCTCTACGTCGCCCGCGAGCTGAAGGCAGCGGGCCACATCGTCGGTGCGATCGAGCATCTCGTACGCCGTCGCTGCCTTCGAGTGCAGCTCCGCGGTCTCGAGCCGCTGGGCGGCTTCTTCGAGCCGGCGCTTTTCTTCGGCAGTGTGCACGCCCCGGCGTTGTGCCTCTTCGAGGATCGAGGTGCCGATCCGCCCTTCCACCTCGATTCGGCGGTCGTGGCCTTCCGGCAACCAGCGCAGCGCGTCGCGCAACGCCGCCAGCTGCTCCTCGAGCTCCGAGGCGCGCGCCGCGTGGACCAAGAGCGCGTTCGCCGCTTCTTCGGGGAGGTCGTTCTCCGCGTAGATCGCGGCTGCTTCCCGGTACAGCCCCTTCGCTTCGGCCCGGCGGGCTTGGCGGTAGGCGCTGCTGAAGAGTCTGCGCATGAAGCTCATGGTGGCGTCCGGCGGGTGGAACCCGGATGGGAGACTGCCACATCCGGGGCGGGGGTGCGGAGGGTAGAGCACAACGTTTTGGGCCGTCTTTGTGCGACGGGGCGACCGGCGCGGTGGAGCGAGGCGGCCTCCCCAGGACGGGGGTTTGGGGGCTGTGCCCCGGAGGGAGAACGATCTGGCCTCAAACACCCGCGAGGTCCTACACTGGGCCCGGTCCCGCCCCACCCCTCTGCCCCCACCCCCCATGGAGATGCATGTCGAACCGACTCGGTGAGCTGCTCGTTCGCTCCAAGCGAATCAGCCTCGAACAGCTGAAAGCCGCCCAAGACACCCAGCGCAAAGACGGCGTGAGCCTGGGGTATGCGCTCGCGAAGATGGGCTACATCTCCGACCAGGAGATCACCGACTTCCTCAGTCAGCAGTACCGCGTCCAGGCGATCGACCTGAGCGAGTACGAGATCGACCAAGAGGTCCTGAAGCTGATCACCCAAGAGGTGTGTCAGCGCCACAAGATCATCCCGGTCTCCCGCGCAGGCTCTTCGCTCATCGTCGCCATGGCGGACCCGAGCAACCTCCACGCCATCGACGACATCAAGTTCCTCACCGGCTACAACGTCGAGCCCGTCGTGGCCTCCGAAGCCGCCATCGTAGCCGCCGTCGAGACGTACTACGCCGCACCGGAGATCTCGTACGACGAGATCATGGAGGGCTTCGACGAGGACGAGATCGAGGTCGCGAGCGAAGAGGACGAGATGAACCTCCTCGACCTCGAGCGGGCGTCCGAAGGCGCGCCGGTCATCCGGCTGTGCAACGCGATCCTGCTCAACGCCATCAAGAAGGGCGCGAGCGACATCCACGTCGAACCCTACGAGAAGACGCTTCGGGTCCGGTACCGGATCGACGGCGTGCTCCACGAGGAGATGGCCCCGCCGCACAAGCTGAAGAACGCGCTCGCGTCTCGCTTGAAGATCATGTCGCAGCTCGACATCGCCGAGCGCCGGTTGCCCCAGGATGGCCGCATCAAACTCAAGCTCGGCAAAGGCCGAGAGATGGACTTTCGAGTCTCCGCCCTGCCCACGCTGTGGGGCGAGAAGATGGTCCTCCGGCTTCTCGACAAGTCGAACCTGCAGCTGGACATGACCCGGCTCGGGTTCGAACAGAAGGCGCTCGACGACTTCCAGTTCAACATCCACCAGCCCTACGGCATGGTGCTCGTCACCGGACCAACGGGTTCGGGCAAGACGACGACGCTCTACTCGGCGCTCTCGGAGCTCAACGACTCCGAGACCAACATCTCCACCGCCGAGAACCCGGTCGAGTTCAACCTCACGGGCATCAACCAGGTTCAGATGCACGAGGACATCGGGCTGAACTTCTCCGCCGCGCTGCGCTCGTTCTTGCGTCAGGACCCGGACATCATCATGGTCGGCGAGATTCGCGACTTCGAGACGGCCGAGATCGCGGTCAAGGCCGCGCTCACCGGCCACCTCGTGCTCTCGACCCTGCACACCAACGACGCGCCTTCGACCGTCACGCGCTTGCTCAACATGGGCGTGGAGCCGTTCCTGGTCACCGCCAGCGTGAACCTCGTCGTCGCCCAGCGCCTCGCGCGAAAGATTTGCGAAGACTGCCGGGTCGAGGTCCAGCCGGAACAGCAGGCGCTCATCGACGTCGGGTTCAAAGCGGAGAACCTGGACAAGGTGCGGGTGTTCAAGGGCACCGGCTGCCGGACCTGCAACGACAGCGGCTACAAGGGCCGCATCGCGCTCTACGAAGTCATGCCGTTCACCGACCGCCTCAAAGAGATGGTCCTTCAGGGCTGCATGACGGCGGAACTCAAAGACGAGATGATCCGAGAGAACGTGAAGACCCTCCGCATGAGCGGCCTGACCAAGGTCACCGAAGGCGTGACGACGATGGAAGAGGTCGTCCGCGTCACCGCCGCCGACAGCCGCTAGCCTCGACGTTTCGCCTCACAGCGGCTCCCGCAGCCGCCAAGAGATTGCGCGTGTCCTAGGGCCGCCAGCTCGAAACGAGGCCCGTCGGTCGGCAAGAACGCGTGAACGCCCGCGACCCTGCGATGCAGGGCGCGGGCGATCAGCCAAACCGGTGCGGCTCGCGGCTCAGACGGCTTCTTCGAGATCAGAATCGATCTCGGAGATGTCGTCATCGTCGACGGCGGCGACGGTTCCGACCGAGGACTCGAGAATGTCCTTCTCACGTTTCGCGTGGACCCGCTTCTTCATCGAAATCACTTTTCGATAGAGAGAGGCGAAGTCTTTGTTGCGGGTGGCCATGCTGGGCGTGCCGCCGCGAAGGAGGGTCTGAAGGATGAACTCGAGAACCTGGATCTCGCCTTCACTGAAGCTGTTCGAGATGCGCATACCGATCGATCTATCAGCCGGTCTGAGCGATGACAATCGGTGACGTGCGATGTAGGGCCATCCAACCTGGGGTCACACCGGGTGTGGTCACGCTAACCTATGGAGATCACGAAGAGATCGCCCGAGCGAAAAAAACGACCTCGACGTGTCGCGATCGCTACATTTTCTTCCGGATCGCCTCCGATACGACAGCGAACGTCCAATTCTCTCGTCATCTCAAGGAGCTAGGGATTCATCGCCGTCACTGGTGCCGGCCCCAGCCTGCAGGCACCGTTGACGGCCGGCCGGGGTTGACGTAACGCGTGGTCTCGATGGGCCACCTTCTGCTCCGCGGCGGACGCGTGCTCGACCCCGCCTCCGGATTCGACGCAGTGGCCGACGTGATCGTCGGCGCCGAGGGCGCGTCGTTCGGAGCCGACGCTGCACCCATCGCGGGCGATCATGAAGTCCGCGACGTGACGGGCTGCTGGGTGGTCCCCGGACTCATCGACCTGCGCACCCACCTGCGGGAGCCAGGCGAAGAACACAAAGAGGACCTCGAGTCCGGGCTCCGCGCCGCGGCGGCCGGTGGCTACACGACCGTGTGCGCCATGCCGGGCACCCTTCCCCCCAACGACACCCGCGCGGTCACCGACATGCTCGTCGCCCGCGCCCGCGCGCTCGGTGGCACGCGGCTTCTGCCCTTCGGCTGCATCACGCTCGGCATGAAAGGCGTGGCCCTGACCGAGATGGCGGAGCTGCAGGCCGCCGGCGTGGTCGGTGTCACCGACGACCGCTGGCCCATTCGAGACGCGGGACTGCTTCGGCGCGCACTCGAGTACGCCTCGACCTTCGGCCTGGTCGTCATGCAGCACTGCGAAGAGCCGGACCTCGTCCGAGGTGCGTTCGTCCATGAAGGGGTGCGCAGCATCCGCATGGGGCTGCGCGGTTGGCCCCGAGAAGCCGAGGACGCGGCGGTGGCCCGCGATGTGCGGGTGGCGGAGATGAGCGGCGCGCATCTGCATGTCGCCCACCTCTCGAGCGGCGGGGCGGTCGAGGTCGTGCGCGAAGCCAAAGCCCGCGGCGTCCGAGTGACCGCCGACGTGACGCCGCACCACCTCTCGTTCACGGACGCGTTGCTCGAGGGCTTCAACACCTTGGCGAAGGTCGTGCCGCCGCTCCGCGAGGAATCCGACCGGCAGGCCCTGCTCGCGGGCGTCCGCGACGGAACCATCGACGCCATCGCGACCGACCACGCGCCCCACCATGCCCTCGCGAAAGAGTGCGAACTCGAAGTGGCGCTTCCGGGCATCGCTGGGCTCGAGACCGCGGTGTCCCTTCTCTGCGCGCTGGTCGCGTCGGGCGATCTGCCCCTGGGCACGACGATCGCCGCACTCACCACCGGCCCCGCGAACATTCTGGGTCGAAGTGCCGCGCTCACGGGCGCGAGAGACCTCACCGTGATCGATCCTGGCGCCGAATGGACCGTGCGCGCGGACGCGCTTCGTTCCAAAGCCGCCAACACCCCCCTGCTCGGCGCGCGGGTGCGGGGCAGAGCAACGCTGACCCTCGTGGACGGACGCATCGTTCACGAGCTGCCGGAAGAGACGACATGACACAGGCACACTTGGTTCTGGCCGACGGCACCGTCTTCGACGGCGAAGCGATGGGCGCGCCGGGCGACAGCATCGGCGAAGCGGTCTTCACGACCGGCATGACGGGGTATCAGGAAGTGCTGACCGACCCGTCCTACTGCGGTCAGCTCGTCACGATGACCGCCCCCATGATGGGCAACACCGGCGTCAATGCAGACGACGTGGAGGCGGCCGCACCGGCGCTGGCTGGGTTCGTCGTGCACGAGCTCAGCCCCATCGCGAGCAGCTGGCGCAGCGAAGCGACGCTCGAGGACTACCTGCGCACCCACGGCGTGGTGGGCATCCAAGGCGTGGACACCCGCGCGCTCACCCGCGCCATCCGCGACCGTGGCGCACAGATGGCCGCGATGGGCACCTCCGATGTGGACACGCTCCGAAAGATGGCGGCGGACGCGGCGCCGATGACCGGCAAAGACCTCACCGGTGAGGTGAGCGCCAAGGAACCCTACCCCTGGACCGAAGGAACCGGCGTGTGGGCGCTCGCCGAACCACGGTCGGGGCAAGACAGCGGGCCACACGTGGTCGCGGTCGACTTCGGTGCCAAACGAAACATCCTCCGGTGCCTCGTGGACGCCGGCTGCCGGGTCACGGTGGTGCCGAACCGAACGACGGCGGACGAAGTCCGAGCGCTGAAGCCCGACGGCGTGTTTCTCTCCAACGGCCCAGGAGACCCCGCGCCGGTCGAGTACGGGATCGAGCTGACCCGCGCCTTGCTCGGAGAGTTCCCGATGTTCGGGATCTGCCTCGGGCACCAGATCCTCTCGCTCGCGCTCGGCGCCCGCACCTTCAAGCTCAAGTTCGGTCACCGCGGCATCAACCAGCCGGTGAAGAACCTCGAGACGGGCCGCATCGAGATCACGACGCAGAACCATGGGTTCGCGGTGGATCCGGAGTCTTTGGCGCCGACGGCACAGGTCACCCACGTGCATCTCAACGACGGGACCTGCATGGGCATCGCCGACCCTTCGCAGCGCGCGTTCGGGGTCCAGTACCACCCCGAAGCCGGGGCAGGTCCCCACGACTCCCGCTACCTGTTCGACCAGTTCGTCTCGGCCATGTCTTGATGCACGCGCTCCGGTCGTGGGCTGCGTGTGTGGTCTGTCTTGCCGCTGCCTGCGCGAGCGGAACTGCGGTCCAGAGCGGCGCGAACCAGACCACCCCCGACGCAGATGGCGTCGCGCTCTTGGTGCGCAACCACAGCGAAGACATCGTTTGCTTCGTCTACGCGTGGCCCACCCATCTGTCCGAGAACGGGACGCGTCGGGGACCGGACCGGCTCGGTCCCTCGGAAGTCATCGCCATCGGTGAAGGAAGAGCCTGGGACCTCGAGCCAGGCATCTACGACTTGTCGCTCCTGGACTGTCAGGAAGAGCCACTGATGGAGCGCAGGGCGATCACGATCGACGATCGTGGTTTGGTCATGACGTTTCGCGCCCGAGAGCGCTGACACGGGCACTGATTCGGTCTTTGATGCCGCGATCGCTACGCGGCATCCGGTGGACGGGTCCCGGGCAGCCGGGATTCAACACCACCCCCAAAAAGGTGAGCCCGCTTCGGGCACCGTCAATCCGACACGCCACCGCTTTTGGCTATTTGCGTGGACAACGGGTGTCCGACGCCGAATTCGTGGTAAGGCGACTCGACACATTCGTCCCCAAGAAAGGAGGCCCCGATGAAGGGCTTCAAAGAGTTCATTCTCCGTGGAAACGTGATCGAGTTGGCGGTCGCCGTCATCATTGGCGGCGCGTTCAAGACCATCGTCGACAAGTTTGTCGAAGGCGTGATCAATCCCGCACTCGGCGCGATCGTCGGAACGCCCAACTTCGACGACGCGATCAACATCGGACCGGTTCAGGCCGGCCTGGTCGTGACCGCCATCGTCAACTTCCTTCTCACCGCCGCCGTCATCTACTTCTTCCTGGTCAAACCGGCGAACAAGATGATGGCCAAGATGAAGAAGAAGGAAGAGCCCGAGCCCGAGCCCGAGCCCGCGCCGGACCCCGAGGATGTCGTATTGCTCCGCGAGATCCGCGACCTTCTCAAGAAGAGCTGATGCGCTGGCGTGGGGTCGTCTCGAGGAGGGGACGCTCGGGACGACCTACGCACCACCCACAACGACTCAACGAACCAAAGGGCGCAGCTCGCTGCCGCAATGCAATCGGAAGGGACAGTCCTTCTGGACATCGCGCGCGCTGACGCCCATCGGCACTTCGCGCACGACCCACCCGTCGGAGCCGAGTTCCAAGAGCGCCAAGGGCATGATCAACCGGCGCAATCGGACCGTCTTCTCGTCGGGGTCCGCTTCGCCCCAGCAGCGCACGGCCGCGACGCCCCAGACCTCGTCCACCGGAAACGGGAGGACGCCCGCCGCGGTACCGCCCGCCGCCACGTTGCGCACCGTCACGATGGCCACGTCCGCGCGGCTCGCGTCACTCGAGACCTGCGTGAGGGGCACGTCGAACCCCGAGAGCCGTTCCGGCGCACCGGGTCCGAGCCAGACCGTCCGGCCATCGAGATCGCGGTGGAGCCTGCGAAGCATCTCGTCCGCGGTCAGTTCCGAAGCCATGCGCATCTCATGCCGGCAGAGGCCGATCCGCGCAACCACCACCCGAGGTCGGGCGGCCAGTCCGCGCACTCGGAGACCAAAGTGCAGACGCCGCCAAAGGCGGGCTGCTGACCCAAATCTGCGTGCGCTGGACGTGGCGCCGGGACGCCTTTTGCCGCAGCCTGCCGGCCGATGTCCCACCGCGCCTTGGTTCTCTCCACGCTCGCCCTTCTCTCCTGCGGCGACCCGAGCTCGCCCTTCCCCTCGCTCAGCGAAGAGACGCGGAACACGCAGCTGGCCGAGCGCACGGACGCCCCCTTCGAGGTCATCGTCGACACCGACCTCACGAACGAAATCGACGACCAGTTCGCCCTCGCCTACGCGTTGAGTTCGCCCGAAGCGATGCGCGTGCTCGCGATCACCGCGGCGCCCTACGGCTACTCGGTTGAGCTCTTCCGCGACGGACACGGCACTTCGGAGCTCGACCTTCGGGTCCTCGAAGCCGACCTGCGCGCCGCCGGCATCGACCCCGAGTCGGTCCCGCGCTTCAGTCCGGTCGCCGGCGTACAGCGCGCGTTCGAAGAAGCCGGACGCTGGGTCGAGTTGCTCGACGCCGACATCCCCGAAGGCGTGCACCGCGGCGCGCCGCTGTACCTGCCGAACGCGGACGAGCCGGTCGAGAGCGACGCCGCCGACGCGATCATTCGCATCGCACGAGCCCACGACGGGCCGGTTCACGTGCTCTGCATGGGGGCGCTGACCAACGTCGCGTCCGCGCTGCTGCTGGCACCGGATCTCGTCGAGAAGATCGTCGTCGTCTGGACCTCGGCGTACCCGTCGTTCTGGCCCGAGCCCAACGCCTCGTTCAACCTCGCGCAGGACGTCCACGCCGCCCACGTGGTCCTCGAGAGCGGCGTGCCGCTCGTCTATGTGCCGGGCTTCTACGTCGCCGAAGAACTCCGCACCTCGCTGCCGGAGATCCAGACCGAACTCGCCGGCACCGGCCCGGTCGCCACCGAGCTGCGCGCGCTCTACGAAGCCCACCCCATCACCGGCGAGCACTTCGGCCGCTCGAAGGTCCTCTGGGACGTCGCCGTCGTCGCCTGGGTCGTGAACCCGAACTGGTTCCTCACCCGCGTCGTCCCCTCCCGCACCCTCGACGCCGACCTCCGCTGGGACCAACCCGGCCCCCCCATGCGCGAAGCCCGCGACCTCTGGCGCGACGCCATCTACCGAGACCTCTTCGAAAAACTCAGAGACCGCTAGCGCCGCGTCCGATGCACGCGAAACGGGGCGGAGGACCGCTACGGTCGGACAACCCCACGGGCAAAGCCCCACCCCCACGAGAAGGGGCTTCGGATTCGGATTCGGCTTCGGATTCGGCGTCGGCTTCGGCTTCGGCTTCGGCTTCGGCTTCGGATTCGGCTTCGGATTCGGCTTCGGATTCGGCTTCGGATTCGGCTTCGGATTCGGGATCGGCTTCGGGATCGGCTTCGGCTTCGGGATCGGATTCGGATTCGGGATCGGCTTCAAGGGCACGGGCACGGGCACGGGCACGGGCAAGGGCACGGGCACGGGCACGGGCACGGGCACGGGCACGGGCACGGGCACGGGCACGGGCAAGGGCACGGGCAAGGGCACGGGCAAGGGGCTTTCCCGAGCCATTTGCCCGCCCGCGCGACACCGTGCCTCCTGTGAGGAACACTGCGCCTGTGCGGATCCCGATCCTCCTGTCGGCCCTCGGCGCGTGCCTCCTCCTCGCACCGCCCGCGCCCGCCGCTTCGCAGCCCCGCCCGACGCGCACCCTCGAACGCGCGCTCGACCGCGCGGAGCGCGAGCTCGACCAAGACCGCCCCGAGCGGGCACTGCGCTGGCTTCGGCGCGCGGCTGCAAACGCACCGACCGACGCCCGCCTCGCGGTGCTCGCCACCCGGCTGCTCTCGCCGGACGACACCGCGCTGACCGCATCGGGCGGACCGCGCGCCGAGTTTGTCCTCGCGTTGCCAGCTCCCCTCCCTGCGCTGGCGGACGATCCCGAACGCGCACGCCTCCGCACGCGTTGGCTGGCGTCGTTCCTGCTCGCCGAAGCGGAGACCGCCGGCGACGTCGCGACGTTCCCGATCACCCTCCAGGACGCCGAGGGCGCACGGTGGCTTCGGTGGATCGCTGGTCTCGCGGTGCGGCGGGACGACCTCGGGCTCGCACAAACCGCCCTCGAGAGGGCGCTGCAGGCCTGGCCCCAGGACCCCGCGCCGCGCCGCGAACTCGCGATGGTGCTGCTCGCCCGCGGCGAGCCACTCGGCGCCGTCTCCATCCTCCGAACCTTGCGCCGAACCGATCCGGACAACGTCCCGCTCCGGGTCGAACTGGCCGGCGCACTCCTGGCCGCGGGGGACGACGGCGCACTCACCGAATACGGCGCGCTCGCTCGCCTCGGTCCCGAACATGCGGTGCGCCACGGTCTGGCGGCGCTCGAACTGGGCCAACCCCACCGCGCCGAAGAGGTCGCACGCGAGGTGCTGGAAGCGGCGCCGAACACGGACGCCGCCTGGGCGATCCTCGGCCTCTCCCTCGTCGCTCAAGGCCGCCTGGACGAGGCGCGACCGGCGCTGAGGCGCGGCGTTTCGGACCCGGCCGCCCGGGCCGCGCTGCACCGGCTCGAGGGCACCGAGCAGGAAACGCCAGCAACAGAGCACACCGAAACGACCCATGTATACTGAGCCCGTGCCCCTTCCCCCCGTGGTCCGTCCCTCGCGTGCGCATCAATCTTGGATGGCTGCCCTGCTGTCTGTGGGAAGCGCCGTGCTCCTGGCCGCCGCATGCGCCAGCCCCGCCTCGGCACAGAGCACCGAAGGCGCCTCTGGGCTGAGCGCGCCGCGAGGCGACCGCACCGCACCCGCGCCAACCGCCACCGCGGAGGGTGCGACCTCGACCGAAGCCGCCGACCTCGGCGTGGACGTCGCACTGACGGGCGACATCCCCCCGCCCCCCGGCACCGGCTATCCGGAGGTCCGGTACGCCGCCCCGCCTGGCCACACCGGCATCGACGAAGACCTCGCGCGCATTCCGCCGCGACTTCGCGCGCGCCTGCGGGTGCTCGACCAGGACCTTCAGGCGCTCTCGGCCCGCGGCAACAGCCGCATCCTCGATGGTGTCTTCTCGCTCCTGGCCGGCGGCCTCGGCGTGGGCATCGGCATCTACAAGTGGGACGAACGAGAGACCGCGACCTACTTGCTGCTCTACGGCACCGCCAACCTGGTCACCGGCCTCGTGAGCCTCTTCGTCACGCCGAACCCCTCGAGCCGCGCCATCGAATACACCCACATGCCGATGACCGATCTCGAAGCGGTGCAAGCGCGCGTGGACTTCGGCGAAGCCTCGCTCGAGTACCTCTCCCGCCGGACCAAGATCGCGCGCTTCATCGAGTCCGGCATCAACGTCGCGCTCGGGCTGATGGTCATCCCGCTGTACCTCGCGCCCAACGACTTCTCGATCGACAGCCCGTTCGACTACCTCATTCTGATCGGTTCGGGGATCTCGCTCATCACCGGCATCATCGGACTCGCGAGCCGCTCCGACGCCGAGAAGCGCTGGACCCGCTACCAGGAACTCCGCGATCGCCTCGACGCCGAAGGCGGCGGCTCGGCCAGCGCCCGCCTCGAGTCCGCCCGCAGCTTCGACGAAGCCCTGCAAGCCGACCACGAGAGCGCCAGCCGTGGGTTCCGCCTGCGGGCGCCTGGCGTCGCGCCCCTTGAACGCGGCGCAGCTTTGACCCTTCAGGCGACTTTCTAGTCGCCGCTGCGGACCGCTTCGCGAGACTGGCGGCCCCTATCCAAGCACCCCAAAGAGAGACTTCTGTATGACCGATAGCGACGCGCTCCTCGAACGAGCCCGCGAACACTGTTTCATGGCTGGCGTCGGCGACGTGGGCGAACAGCTCTGCGCGGCCAACATGCCGTACGGCATCGCCAAGATCCAAGAAGCCCAGCGCCAGATGGGGCTGCCACCGGACGCAACGTTCGTGGGTGCGCCCGACGCCACCGTGACCCGCAACGTCAAACGCTGGACTCAAGGGTTCGGTTACGGCGGGCGCATCGCGTGGACCGGCGACTTCGTCGTGCTCGACATCAAGAGCAACGGCTGCGGCATGCTGGTCGGCGCGCTCCCGGAAGTCACCGACCGCGACCAGCTGATGGCCAACGCACAAAAGCTGATGGACGGTGAAGTCGAGTGCGAAGGACTCCCGGTCGTCTACGACCTCGACCACGGCAACCACTTCCTCGACGTCTGCGAGACCGTCGAAGGCGGCGACGCCAAGGCCTACTTCGTGATGCACTCGAGCGGCCACGAACACCGCGGAAGCTCGCCCTTCGGGAGCGGCATCTACTACGACCACGACGAAGACTTGAAGAAGCGCTCCCGCCTCATCGAGACCCCGTGGGGCACCCTCAATGTGCTCGAAGGCGAACACGCGGTGTGGTGGCATGAGATCTACATGCGCATCCAGAACTGGAACCACGCGCGCCGCGCCGCGATGGCCACCGCGCTCTTCGGGGAACAGAACGACGACGAGTCCCAGGGCGGCTGGCGCGAGGTCATCAACGCGACCCACCAGGGGCTGACGACGATGAACCGGGCCCACCTCGGCTGTTACGTCTTCGAAGACGAAGAAGTCGACAACGGCACCGTCTTCCCGCTGACCATCAGCGCGGACCTGCCGGTGTACCTGGTGAAACCGAAGGCGAACTTCCGCGAAGACATCGCCGAACGCGAAGGGTTCCTCGACCGCGCGAAGAAACACGGGGTGGTCGATCGCGTCCTTGGCGCGAACCTGCTCCCCCACGGCGGCGGCTACCTCTACCCCCAGTTCGAGAAGGTCACCGGCGTGATCGAACACGGCCCGGACGACCGCAAGTTCACCATCCGCCGACCGGACGGATCCACCGAGACGATCCTGCATCCCCGCGAAGCCAAGTACGCCTACCGCGGCGACGAAGTGCTCGGCTGCATGGAGCGCCTCGAACTCGGCGAAGCGGTCGTGACGACAAACGTGCGCTACGTGCTTCGCGACAAACCGATGCCCGGCGACGCGTGAACAGAGCGGCGCGCACGCTGGAAGCGGGCGGCTAGATGGGCGTCGCGGTGGGGGTCGTCGTGGCGTTGTTCGCCGTGGTCGCCGGCTCGCTCGCGATCTCTCAGGCGCAGAACGCGCGCTTCGCGACTTCTCGATCCATCTGCCAGCGCGTGGGGGACCGCAGGGCCCAGTCGCGCGACGACGCCGACGCCCCCTACGAAGTCGGCTTCGGTGAAGTCGTGGTCCGGGTCGAGTCGGTCGGCGCCCCGAAACACAAACACCGCTGCATCGCGGTGAGCGCGCGCTACGTCGTCGAAGGCGGCCCCGACTTCCAACGGGTGGAACAGTTGGCGGCCAAGAAGCAGTGGGCGTTCGAACGGCTCTGGGACGCCCACGCCGAGCAGCTCTTCGCCAGCTGCGGCCCACGCTCCAAGCTCTCCGCCGCCGAAGGCGTGGTGCGTTGCGAGCTGCGCGAGCTGAAGGACACACAGCCGCTCGACGCCGCCATCGATCTCGTCGCCCGGCTCGCCGGCTTCTGCCACGCGACCTTGCAGGAACTCGCGATGATGCACGGCGAAGCCAAAATCGACCGAGGCCCGCGCGGGCTGCGACTGCGCGTCCGCAACCCATCGGTCACCATCGCCCCCTCCACCCTCGGCTGGACATTCTGGGCCCCTTGCGCCCCCGACTTCGAAGGCGACGCCACCCCACCCTTCGACGCCGCCACCTTCGGCCCCGCGCTCGGCCCCAAAGCCCTCCAACAACTCCAAGCCGCCGCCCCCGACACCGCGCACGCCACCCGCAGCAAAGGCCTCCTCCTCACCTGGCACCGAGTTCCCGAACTCCACGAACTCGGCTCCGCCCTCCGCACCCTCCAAGCCCTCAACGCCCCACCCCCCGCCGGCCCCCACCGGTAGAGGAGGCACGGGGTGCGTCACCCGTGCCCGTGCCCGTGCCCGTTGAGTCGCTCGGGGCCATCGCGGCTTCGGCATCGGCCTCGGCATCGGCTTCGGCATCGGCATCGGCATCGGCATCGGGGTCGGCCTCGGCGTCGGCTACGGCGTCGGGGTCGGCCTCGGCGTCGGCTTCGGGATCGGCGTCGGCGTCGGCGTCGGCTTCGGCGTCGATTCAGAGGTTCAGAGGCTCAGCCGACGGCTACATACAGTTGGCGGAGTACGTGCCCACCCCATCTTCGTACTGTGCGCTCGACCAACACTGCTCGTCCCCACGTTCTTCCTCGTCCGGTCCGGGCTCAACGCCCAGTTGCTCGGTCCAATGATGGAAGTCGTCCTCCGACATGCGCGCGCGGATTCGGTAGGCGTAATCGGACAGAAACGGCTCCGTGAGCGCGCTCTCCTCAAGAATTTCCGCCGAGTCCGGCAAGAGGCGGTGGGCCCGCCAGGTGTGGCCGTCGTACAGCCACAACGTCGAGGCCACCGATGCCAGTGCGCAAGCGACCGCTGCGCAGACCCGTACCCGGACTGAGAACGGCGAGCGGTCTGCTGGTGGTGCGGGCTCCCGGAAGTCGGGCCTGCGCGCAACCCAGAGAAGTCCGAGGAGTCCCGCTGCCACCGAAGGCAAGATCACCATCAACCCGCTCAACTCAGTCGGACCCTCGTCCAAGCCCCGATGCTCCCCAAGTGTCGACAGCGCCCCCAGCGCGAGAATGAAGACACCCCAGGACATTCCGCCCACGACCGCCACGGAAAGCAGCTGGCTGTGGCCGCGGGCCCGTGCACGAGACGCAGCAAAGAGACTGAGTGTCGGAACGACGAAGACGAAAACCGCCGGCATCGCGAGCCGAGAGATGGCTAGAGGGAGCTCTTGCTCCATGGCGGCCATGCTAGCCGACACAGAACCAGAACCAGAACCAGAACCAGAACCAGAACCAGAACCAGAACCAGAACCAGAACCAGAACCAGAACCAGAACCAGAACCAGAACCAGAACCAGAACCAGAACCAGAACCAGAACCAGAACC
>JAXMNT010000086.1:0-18053 GCA_034670305.1 Deltaproteobacteria bacterium | reverse complement strand
CGCGATGCTCGTCGCGCTGATCAAGCGATCTGACCGCTGATCCGCGGGCAAGGGCAAAGGCAAGGGCAGGGGCAAGGGGCAGGCTGCGAGAACGCCCTGCGGGCGTTCTTCAGCAACCTGCTAGTCCAGGTTCTCCAACTCTTCCTGGGTCTCCGTCCACGTCTCCATGGCGACTTCGAGTTCGGCCTGGGCCCGGGCCATCTCCTGGGTGACCGCCTGCTGCGCCTGGGGGTCCTCGTACACCTCGGGGTCTTGGAGCTGCTTGGCCCGGTCTGCCTGTTCGGCTTCGATCTTGGCGATGCGTTTCTCGAGCTCCGCGCAGCGCCGTTCGAGCGGCTTGCGTTTGCGGCGGGCGTCGGCCTCGGCCCGGCGACGCTTCTTGTCATCGGCTTTGGTCACGGGCGCGGCGGGTTCCTCGGGCGCACTCGGGCGGATGCTCGCCTTCTTTTTCTTCTTCTTCTTGCCGCCGGTGCCGCCCGGCATCGCGACGGCGACGCTCGCATCCGACGTGGCCGCGGCGACCGGACCGGTCTCTTCCATGCGGCACTTCGCCATGTAGTCGTCGAAGGTGCCGGGGTAGACCTCCACCTTGCCGTCCTCGACGAACCAGATGGTCTTGGCGAGCCGGCGGATGAAGGCGCGGTTGTGGCTGACGAAGAGCAGCGTGCCTTCGAAGCCCTCCATCGCGTCGGCGAGCCGGTCGCTCGACGCGAGGTCCAAGTGGTTCGTCGGTTCGTCCATGAGCAACACGTTGCCCGGGTCGATCAAGATCTGAGCGAGGGCGATGCGGGCGCGTTCTCCACCACTGAGCACTCCGACGAGTTTGTCGATCTCACGGTCCCCGAAGAGCATCGCGCCGAGCACCTGGCGCACCTGCTGGTGGTTCGCGTCCTTCGCACACTGTGCGATCGAATCGTAGACGGTCAGGGTGCGGTCGAGCGTTTCGGCGTGGTGCTGGGCGTAGTAGCCGAGTTTGGTCTTGTGACCGAACTGGTAGGAGCCGCCGGTCGCTTCGATCTCTCCGGCGAGCGTGCGCAACAGCGTCGTCTTGCCGGCGCCGTTGACCCCGAGCAGCGCGATGCGGTCTCCACGAGACACGCGCAGGTCGACGCCCTTGAGCACCTGGTGGTCGCCGTACGATTTCTCGAGCCCGTCGACCTCCAGCACCGTCTTGCCAGCGCGTTCGATCGTCGGGAATCGGATCGACATCACCTGCTGCTCGCTGAGCATCTCGACGTCGTCCATCTTCTCGAGCCGCTTCACCCGGCTCTGGACCTGCTTGGCTTTGGATGCCTTCGCGCGGAACCGTTTGACGAACCGTTCCATTTGCTCGCGCTCGCGGGCCAGGTTCTTGGCCCGGTTCTCGAGCAGGATCCGTTCTTCGGCGCGGGTCTTCAGGTACTTCTCGTAGTTGCCTGGGTAGGAGCGAACCCCTTCGACCTCGAAGCTGACGACCCGCGCGATCTGCTCGTCGAGAAACTCGCGGTCATGGCTGATGAGGATGAAGGAGCGATCGTAGCGCTGCATGAACGAGGACAGCCACGCGACCGAAGGCATGTCCAAGTGGTTGGTCGGCTCGTCGAGCAGGAGCAGGTCCGGGCGCTGAAAGAGCAACGACGAGAGCACGGCCCGCATCTTCCAACCGCCGCTGAGCTCCCCGATGTCGCGATCGTGGTCCGCCTCGGTGAACCCAAGCCCTGAAAGAATGCGTTTGGCTTCGTGGTCGCTGTAGAGCCGTTCGAAATCGAGCGCCCGTTCGTGCAGCTCGGCCACGAGCGCGGCGGACTCCATCATCCGCTCTTCGTAGTCGGGCAGGTCGAGCGGCATCGTGGTGAGCTCGGCTTCGGCCGCGGCGAGCTGCTGCTCGATCTCGGCCCGGCCCGGCACGCTCTTGCGCACGAACTGCATCAGGGTGAGGCCCCCGTCGACGGTGACGTCCTGTGGCAGGTAGCCGATGCGCACCCCGTTGCGGGGCCGAATCACGCCGCCGTCCGGCATCTGTTCGCCACACAGAAGCCGCAGAAGCGTGGTCTTGCCGGACCCATTGGGCCCGATGAGTCCGATGCGATCTTGCTCGGCAATGCGCAGCCCAAGCCCCTCGACGATCTTCTTGCCGCCGAGATGGAGAGACACGTCTTCAAGCACCACCAAACTCATGCCGCCCCACCTAGCACGGCCCGCCGGAGGGACCACCGCGCAGGAGAGTCGGGAGAACCACGGGCACGGGCACCGCACACCCTCTCCTTCGGATTCGGGATCGGCGTCGGCGTCGGCGTCGGGCTCGGCTTCGGCGTCAGCTTCGGCTTCGGCGTCAGCTTCGGCTTCGGCCTCAGCTTCGGTGTCGGCTTCGGCTTCGGAAACGGCTTCGGCTTCGGCGTCGGCGTCGGCTTCGGCTTCGGCGTCGGCGTCGGGATCGGCTTCGGCTTCGGAAACGGCTTCGGCGTCGGCGTCGGCTTCGGCGTCGGCTTCCGCTTCCGCTTCCGCTTCCGCTTCCGCTTCCGCTTCCGCTTCCGTTTCCGCTTCCGCTTCCGCTGCCCCGCTTCCTCTACCTCACTCGCACGCGCCGCCCTCCACCCGCGCGAGCTGGGCGGCGACTTCCTGGACTCGGTTCGGGTCGGCGATCGGGCTCGAGCACGCGACGTTGCTGCACACGTGCAGGATCGGGTGCGCTTGCCGCGGGTAGCGTCCGTCCGGCTCGAAGTGCACGACGCGCCGGCTCGACCGCACTTGCATCGCAGCCTCGAAGAGCGCGGCCGCGTCGGGGTCGTCGGGGTCGGCGACGATGCTGACTTCCAGGGGCCCGAGCAGCAGGTGTTCGAACGCGAGCGCGGCTTCCGCCTGCACGTTGGCGCCGCGTCGGGTCAGCGCGCCTGGCGGCGCGACGGCGCGCAGAATGGTTTCGGCTTCGGCGCGGTATCGCGCTTCGTGGGTGAACGCCGCCAGCCGCACCAACCCGCGCGCCATCACCGCGTTGTCTTCGACGGGGAACCTCGGCGCGAGGCGTTCGGTCGAAGGGTCCGGCGGGCCCGCCAGCAGAGCGCCGTGTTCATGCCGAAGCGCCGCCAGCGACGCATCTGCGATCCCCGTCGCCGCCTCCAAGAAGACCGGCTCCAAGGTCGCGTCGTAGACCGCGAGGGTCGCGACGAGCATCCAGGCCTGGCTCGCCAGGTAGGGACCGCCCGCGCCCGCCTCGAAGTCGCGCATGCGATCGTCGGAGGCCACCGCGTCGGTGGGCGCGGTCTGCCGAATCCATCCATCGGCGCTCACGCGATCCTGCAGGAGCGTCTCGGTCGCGCGCCTCGCCGCGTCGAGGTACCGCGGGTCGCGCAGGACGATGAAGGCGTTGGCGTACGCTTCGATCATGCGGCCGTTCAAGTCCGTGTAGACGGCGTGGTCGATCGGCGGGATGCCCAGGGCGCGCCGCTCGGCGTCGGGAAGTGCGTAGTAGTCCGCGGCCCGCATGCCCGACGGGAGGCCCGGCGCGTCGTCTTCCTGCGTGGCGTAGAACGTCCCGTCCGGGGCGGTCATCCAGTCGGCGAGGTAGCGGTGGATCTCTTCGGCCGCCTGCCGCGAACCCGGGTCCCCATGAAGCGCGTGGAGACGCGCGAACGCGTGCAGGGCCGCCGCGTTGTGCAGCACCCGCTTCTCGGCAATCACCTGAAACCCGCCGTCCGCTTCTCGTCCGGCCACGAACACACCACCCCAAACCGGATCGAGCAGGCGCTGGAATGCCTCCGCAGTGCCGAGTGCGTGCTCGAGATCCGCGCCGCGGGTGTCGTGGCGCAGAAACTCATGGGCGAGCGGTGCGCCGCGCACCATCAGAAACCCTCCGTCCCATCCGAGCGCCGCGCGGCGCGACTCCAGCGCGTCGTTCACTTCGCGGCAGCTGAGTTCCACTGCGCCCTCCGGCGCCGCGTCGGGCAACGGATCCATCTCGGGCCGCAGGGTGCCGTCCGCGCGCGCGGTGAGGATCTGATCGAGGAGGGGGACGAAGTTGCGGGGCCGCTTGTTGCCTCGGACCGCGAAGAGTTGCTCGCCGGAGGGGGAGAGCACGATCGTGGCCGGCCAGCCCCAACGCGACCAGCGCTCGCCGAGGTCGGGCCGGAGGTTGGCGTCGACCGCGACAGGAACGAAGTGCGCGTTCACCCGCGCGACGACGTCCGGATGGGTGTAGGTCGCCTCCGCCATCCAGCGGCACGCG
This sequence comes from Deltaproteobacteria bacterium, assembly GCA_034670305.1. Classification (GTDB taxonomy): domain Bacteria; phylum Myxococcota_A; class Polyangia; order Polyangiales; family Houyiibacteriaceae; genus JAXMNT01. The sequence goes on along the minus strand of JAXMNT010000086.1, from coordinate 13,852 downwards.
GTGCAGCCTTCGATGCCCACGTCGACCAGGAGGAGTTTCCCGTCCCGCTCCGCTTCGGCGAATGCGTCCGCGCCGAACGCCTGCCACTCGATCGACCCCGACGACGAGGCCGCTGTCGTGCCTGGTCCCGAGACGGGTGTGCCGCCACAGGCGGCCAACCCTGCGACCAAGAAGAAAATGGGGGTGCGCATGCCGGAGCGTACTGCGAACCCTGCGTCTTCGTTACGCGGCGCCAAGGCGAAACCCAGTGTTGTCCTTTGGAAACGCAGGTGCGGATCGCCTCTGCGTTCGCGGCGCGGCGGCAGGGGCGCTATTCTCCCGCCCATGCGCTCCATGTTCACTCCGCTCCTCCTCGCGGCGCTCCTCTTCGGGGGCAGCACCGGATGCGACGAGACCGCAGACGCGCAGACCCAGTGGTACGAAGCCGCGCCGCTGCTGCGCAACCTCCGGCCCGAAGATCGACGCGAAGCGGCGCAGTATGCGCCGGCCGGCCTCGACACCCTCCCGCTCTACGACCTCGACATCCGCCTGTCCGACGATCAGCGAGAGATGCAGGCGCAGGAAGACGTCTGGTTCACGAACACCAGCACCGAGACCCTGCCGGACGTCGCCCTGCGCATCTACGCGAACGCGGTGGGCACCGAACCGCGGGTCCGGCTCACCGGCTCCGAATGCGTCGGCACGAACTGCCAAGTCGAGTTCGATGGACGCAGCACGATCCTGATCCATCCCGAGCACCCGGTCGCACCCGGCGGCCGGCTCCGCATCCGGCTTCAGCTGCGCGCCACCCTGCAACACATCGATCCCACCCGAACCGGGATGATGGCGCAGGCGATGGAAGGCATGACCCGTCTCAGCGGCGGGTCCGGCAACCTCCACGGAGAATACGGCCTGCTCGCAGAGAGCGGCGGCATCGCATCGCTCGGCAACTTCTACGCGATGCTGGCCGACCGCCGGGACGGCGCGTGGGTGACCTCCGACGCGAGCACCATGGGCGACCTCGGCGCGGGTGGGCTCTCGCACTTCCGCGCCCGCGTCCGTTGTGCCCAAGGGTCGCGCGTCGCCATCAGCGGAACGGTCGTTCGGGAAGAGACACTGCTTGGCCAGTCCGGCCGGCCCGCGCACCACGAAGTCGTCGCGGTGGCGGGGCTCAGCCGGAACTTCGCGGCGATCGTCAGTCCCCAGTTCGATGTGCAAGAGCGCGAGGTCTCGGGCGTCACGGTGCGGAGCTGGCATCTGCCGGCCGACGCCACCGATGGACGGGCCGCGCTCGACGCCGCGGCAGCCGCGCTCGAGATCTACGAGCGCCGTTTCGGCCGGTACCCCTACCTCGATCTGGATCTCGTGGAGGCCCCGCTCGTCGGCGGTGCCGGCGGAGTCGAGTTCAGCGGACTCGTGACGCTCGCGAAGATGTTCTATGGCTCGGGCGGGGGCATGGGCCTCGGGGTCGTCGGAAGCCTCTTGCGATCCTCAGGCAACACCAATGGCGGCGGCATGCGGGAGTCCATGCTCGAGTTCGTCGTCGCGCACGAAGTCGCGCACCAGTGGTGGCATGGCGTGGTCGGCAGCGACGCGCGCCGACACCCATTCGTCGACGAGTCGCTCGCCCAGTTCAGCTCGATCCTCTACATGCGCGAACGGCACGGGAACGAGCGCGCCGACCAGGAAGCGCGCCGGCAGGTGGCGTCGAACTACCACATGATGCGCATGACCGGCGCGGCGGATGCCGCGGTCGACCAGCCGGTGGACGGGTTCCAGAACGAGATGGCGTACGCCGGGCTCGTCTACGGCAAGGGCGCCTTCGCGTACGAACGCATCCGAGAGGTGGTGGGCGACCGGCAGTTCTTCGCGGGGGTCCAGCGCTACGTCGGACGCAACCGGTTCGCCGTCGCTCCGCCCCGCGCGCTCTTCGACGAGCTCGCCCGCGGCCGGCACCGCGCCCGGGTGCGGCGGCTCGAACGTCGGTGGCTCGAGGAGACCCACGGAGACGAGGACCTGGGCCAGGCCGACATGGGGCAGATGACCGCAGACTGGCTCGGCGGCGGTCAGACGATCGGCAACCTTCAGAACCTGCTCCAGCAGATGACGCAGGGGCTCGGGGGCGGGGCGATCCCCGGGCTCGGCGGCCCGGTGCCAGGCGGCGGGGCACCCGCCGGGCCGAACAATTCGACCGGGCTCGGTGGTGCCGACAGCAACCAAGCGCTGCAAGACGCCGCCCAGCTGCTAAGAAACCTCCGCTGAGGCCGTTCCACTGACTGGGGCCGCCAAGCACTCAGGCCAAACCGCGGGGGCCAAACCGTTCCTTCCCGTGGGCAGCGCGCCCAGGTAGGATGACACCCCATTCTGCGCTCGGGTCCCGGCACGACGCAGGAGACAGAGGAGAGACATGGCCGCGAAGAAGACGTCCAAGAGCAGCACCAAGAAAGCCCCGGCCAAGAAGGCCAAGAAGGCGTCGGCTGCGGCCAAGAAGGCGAAGAAGTCGACCAAGCCCGCGAAGGCGGCGAAGGCTGCGGCCGCCGCGGTGGAAGCGCCGGTCGAAGACGACAAGCCGAAGTCGGGTGCCGGCGCGGCTGCAGCGGCTCTGATCGATGCGGACGACACCGCCGCGCAGGTGGCGGAACAAGCCGCTCTGTTGCTCGACCCCCGCTCGACGACCGCGACCAAAGCGGCGCGCATTCTCCACGAACTCGTCAACGACAAGCCGGAGCTCTTGCAGGGCCACGTCGACAAGTTCGCGCAGGGCATCACGTCCAAACACAAGCGGGTGGTGCAGACCTCCGCCGATGCGCTCCCGGCCATCGCGAAGATCGCGCCGGCGCGCGTCGCCAAACACCTCGACACGCTCAAAGCCGCCTTCGAACCCACACTGGAGGACGGCAAAGACGGACTGGTGCGCACCTTCGCGAACCTGTGCACCGCGTCGGTCGCCTACCAGAAACGCCTCGAGCCGGTGCTGACCCTCGCGCTCGAGGGCGCGAACGGCAAGACGCTGTTGCGCTGGTCCCAAATCGTGCTGCCGGCCCTCAAGGGCGAGCCGCACGCCCGCGCCCGGGCGGTGGTGGAAGACCGACTCGACCGCATCCCGCGGTCGATCGCACAACAAATCGCCAGCAACCTCGGCGTTCGACTCCGGGTCCGCTACCGCTGAGCGAACGGGTCCGAGGCCTTCGGACCCCGACGTGCGGTCGCCGGGATGGCCACCGCCCGATGCTCGGCTTCCACCTCGAGTGTGGCAAAGTAGAGCGAACTTGACGGTCTTCGGTGGCTGAGCGCGCGCTCGACCATGCCGGGACCTTGCCCGGGATGCGGTGGTTGGGCTATCCCGACGACTCCATGACTCTACGCGGACTTCTCTCTGTTCTCCTGCTGGCCGCGGCGTGCACGCCCGCCAGCACCGATGTCTCCACCACTGCGAACGGCGAAGGCGCCGCCTCGGCCGCCAACGACGAGCGTTGGCCGACCGAATTCGTGACTGGCTACGGCACCGGGCCGGCCCTCTTCCTCTCCGAGTCCGCCGACGCGCCCGCGCTCGGATACGTCTCGCCCAACGTGGCGATCGAGACCCGGGGCGCCCCTCAGAACGGTCGCCTGCCGGTGCGGATCCGCGGTGCCTTGAAGGTGCGCGCGTGGATCAGCGCCGAACGACTCGCGCTGCGGGTGACGGAGCCCGGCAAGATCGAAGGCACGCCGGCCTACGTCGGCCCGGGCGACCTGGTCCGCTTCGTCTCGCCCGACGCGGTGGAAGGGCTGGCGCGCGTCGAAGCGCTCCCGCGGTTCGCCGATCAGATCTTCGGCAGTGGCCACACCGGCACATTCGCCATGACGGCACTCACGGCGGGCGACGTGCCCGCGAACGCCACGCCGCTGAGCACGGGCGAGACCTTCCGCTTGCCGGCTGGCCAAGAAGTGCCGCTCCACGCGACCCCCCGCGAAGTCATCACCACGCTCCCCGCGCTCGAGCCGGGCACGCGCGTCGAAGTCCTGCGCGACCGTGGCACCTGGAAGGGCGTCCGCGTCGGCGAAGGCCCGTACTTGATCGGCTACGTGAACGTCGAGCTCGCCGACCCCGGCGAAGACACGGTGTTCGCCGCTGGCGCCACCGGTGTGCCCAGTCGCTTGCGCGCCGAAGCCGACAAACCGCTCTGGCGCCTGGCCCCCGACACCCGCATCCGGTTCGACGGCAACACCGTCGGCATCCTCGCGGAAGCCGGGTACGGCCGGGAGATGAACCGCTACGAGGACACCCAAGAGGTCGACCTCTTCGTCGCCGTAAACGACCAGGTCGCCATGCGCGGCATGGTCCGCATCGCGGATCTCCAGCCCGTCGAAGCAGAAGCTCCCGCCGCCGCTCCCGCCGCTCCCGCCGCCCAGCCGGCCGCCGCTCAGCCCGCGACCCCGTAACGCATCGGTCTTCTCGGGGTCGGGATCGGGGTCGGGATCGGCTTCGGGGTCGGCTTCGGGGTCGGCTTCGGGATCGGCTTCGGCTTCTTCCGCTTCTGCTTCCGCTTCCGCTTCGCTTTCGGAGGGCAAGGGCAGGGGCAAGGGCAGGGGCAAGGGCCGCGGCAGGGGCCGCGGCGGGCTCAGTCCACTTCCACCACTTCGTCGATCGGATCCGGATCGTCCAGCCAGTGGTGCAGATCCTCCGCGACCGGCCAAACCCCGCGGGCCTCGAACCGCGCCCACACCTCTTCCACCATCGCGGGCGCTTCGATCTGTTCTTCGCAGATCCCGTCCTGCGCACGCAGGTGCGCGTGCTCCACTTCGTCGTGCGCGATCAGGACGTGCATCAGATGCAGGTACCCGCGCGCGCCCCGATCGGCGGCCAGCTCGAGCAGGCTGGTCACAAAATCGATGTCGGCACCCATCGGATCCACGTCGGCGTCGGGTTGTTCCGCCCAGACGCTCAGCGCCTCATCTGCCCGCTCGATCGCGAAGCCTGGCAACGCCCCCAGCTGATCCAGCGCCGCCGCCACCGTGGTTCCCGCCGGCACGAAGGGATCGACCCCTTCGATCGCGAGCTGGCCCTCCAGCTCCGTTTCCGTGAGGGCGTGGGCCAGAAACCCCGCCAGATCGTTCGTTTCGACGCGGAAAATCAGCTTCGGAGGGGCCATGCGGCAGCGTAACTGTTTCGCGTAACGGGACGCGTCACGAGCACTGCGTTTCCACAAACCCACACGGGTTTTTCGACCCGCGACATCCGTCATGGCGGAAAGTTCCCAATGATTTCAAGGAACTCTGGCTTGGCACGGCTGTCGCAATGTCATGTCCCTGAGGCCAACACGGCCCGGAACGACGGAGACGGAACATGACGCACGAAGCACACAACGAAACGGAACTGGAAGTCATCATGAGCTGGGAGGGCACCCCCCTCGCTCAGGAGCTGCGGAAAGAGGGGGCGATCACGGTGGGCGAAGCCGACTCGACCTTCCTGCTTCCCGCCGAGGTGGTCAGCCGCCGCCTCACCCTCGCCTCCCGCGACGAGCGGGGCTGGGTGGTCGACGGCTCGCAGCTGCTCGGCGCCACCCTGGTGGCCAGCCGGGGCGACGAGACGCTGACCACGGACGCGCCGCTCGTGCTCGAAGCCGGCATGGTCTGCGAAGTCCGCATCGGCGACTTCCGCTTCACCGTCCGCACCACCGAAGCGACCCCGACCACGCCCCGCGCGCCGATCACACTCGACCGCACCTTCGGTCGCATGCTGGCGGGCACCTTCGCCTTCGCGCTGCTCCTCATCGGCCTGCTGATGCTCGCGCCACCGAACGCGTCGGCGCTCTCGCTCGACATCGACCACGACCGGGTCGAGTACCTGCGCTACGAGCTGCAGTCGATCGCCCGTGAGAACCCGCCCGAGGTCCCGGCGCAGAACTCGACCGGCGGCGGCGACGGCGAAGCCGGTGAAGCCTCCCCGACGGGCGGCGACGGAGAGCCCGGCCCGGTCGCGAACCCTGGCCGCACGCCCATGCGCCGCGGCGAACGCCCGGTGGCCACCACCGCCAGCGACGTGAACAACCTCGGCACCTTCGCGGCCCTGCGCCACATGGCCGGCCTGCTCCGCCCGGCCGACGCCGGCTCCCCGTTCAACAGCCTGGCCGATGACGGCCGCAGCTGGATGGCGCTCGCGGGCATTCCTGGCGGCGACGGCAACTTCGGTGGACTCGACATGACCCACGCCGGCGTCGGCACCTGTACCGGTGACCACTGCGGCGACGGCGTGGCGCGACTGACCCGCCTCATGGACCGCCCCGGACAGAACGGCCGCCCGGGTGCCCCCGGCACCGGCGACCTCGGACCGGGCCGCGACCGCCCCGACGTCGTGCCGCACATGGACTACACGACCAACGTGCGGACCGTCGGTGGACTCAGCCGCAACGACATCCTCCGCGTCGTCCGCCGCCACCGCCCCGAAGTGCTTCACTGCTACAGCCAGCAGCTCCAGAGCCGCCCCGACCTGGCCGGCCGCGTCGAAGTGCAGTTCCTCGTCAGCCAAGACGGCAGCGTCCGCTCCTCGGTCGCCACCCCCGCCGGCGGCATGACGGACCGGGTCGGCCAGTGCGTCGCGCAGTCGGTCTCCCGCTGGTCCTTCCCGCAGACCGAAGGCGTCACCTCGGTCCGCTACCCCTTCGTCTTCACCAGCCGCTAACGGCTCCACTCACAACCGTCGTTCCAAAATGAAGCGGCCGGCATCCGAAAGGGTGCCGGCCGTTTCTCTTTTGTCGGTCGCCGCGAGCCTTCAGTCGCACCAGCGGGCGACGCGACCGTCCGAGCCGGTGTAGACGTAGGCGTCCGAGACGTAGCCGGTGCCGATGTAGTCCCAGAGGCGCGAGGAGCCGTAGGTTCCGTTGACCCGGCTTCCGGTCTTGTGGCAGCGGATCCGAAGGCGCTGCCCGTTGGAGACCGTGCCGACGGCGCGGTAGCCAGTGCCTGGGCCACTGCGCACGGTCAGGGCCACACCGGAGGTCCGCACGGTGCCGTTGGCTCCGGACGTGGAGGTCGAACAGCGGTTCGTGCTTCGGTAGCTGCGCGTGCCGAAGTAGTACGCGCGGCTGCCGTTGAAGACCGGACGCAGCGCGGTTCCGTAGCGGCGGAGTTCGTAGTGCAGGTGCGGGCCGGTCGAACCGCCGGTGCTTCCGACCGTGCCGAGCCGCTGGCCGCGGGACAATCGCTGGCCGCGCGAGACCGAGACACTGTTGAGGTGCGCGTAACGGGTGCGGTAGCCGTCGCCGTGGTCGATCTCGACCCACCGGCCGTAACTCGTCGACCCGGTGTTGCCGACCACCGAGACGGTGCCCGAAGCGGCCGCGACGACCGTATCTCCGAAGTCGCTCGCGCGGTTGAAGTCGATCGAGTTCTGCGGGCTATGGCTGCTGCGGGTCGACCCCGCCCAGACCTGTCCACAAGGGAAGGGGAGCTGGAACACACCGACCGAGAGCCCCTGCTGGACCGCGCCGACCTCGTCGTCCATCTCGTCGAACGTGAAGGTCTCCTCGTCCGCCCATTGTTCCGGCGACTCGGGCCAGACCTCGCCAGGCGGGGGCTCCAGATGGTGTTCGATGTGTTCTCCGTCGGGGCCGATCTCTCCCTCGTGCCAGACCTCTTCAGGCGCCGAGCCGGGGTCGAGGGGATCGATTTCGAGGATCTCCCCGGTGCATCCCATCCCGAACACAACCGCCACACACACACCCAACCCAACGTTCTTCTTGTCCACGTCGACCTCCTCAGCCAGTTCCCGGAAGCTAGAGGAAGCGGACCCACACCCACGATAACGAGCACTGCGCGCTGGACCGGGAGGCCGGCACCGGAGGCCGTGCCCGTGTTTGTTGGGGTGAAACGGCAGGTCGCGGAAACGGAAGCGGTCGCGGAAGCGGTCGCGGGAGCGGAAGCGGGAGCGGGAGCGGGAGCGGGAGCGGAAGCGGAAGCGGAAGCGGAAGCGGAAGCGGAACGGCCGGCGCCCAGATGGACGCCGGCCGCACCCTCAGCGGCTGAGCTTGTAGAGCATCGCGCAGACGTGGTCGCACCGGTCGAGCAGCCCCGCGTCGAGTTCGATGTACCCGAACACCTCTGCGAGCTGCATCGCCGCCTTCAGCTCACTGCACTCCCCGTACGCAATCGAGAACTTGTCGTGGCAACGCAGCCCCCGCGCCTGCCGAGCCTCCGCGATGTTGAGCACGACCGACTGCGCCGCCCGCTGCATCTGAGAAGCGAGCGAAGCGTCGTGCTTCCGCACGGCCGGCAGCACCTGAGCGCGAAGCGAACGCACGAGTTCGAAAGAAGTTTGTAGAACGATCATCGGAGACCCCTGTGTGAAGACGACCGAGCGACGTTGCCCGGCGGCCGCAGGCCGCCCCCGTCTGGCGGGTCAGGGGTCAAGGGCGAAGCGGCGCGAAGGCGCCGGGCCGAAGGCCCCCTTGAGGCCTGTTCCGCCAGACGGCACGCTTGATCACCCGCCGGGCACCCACCCGCCCAACGAAGAAGCGGAAGCGGGAGCGGGAGCGGTCGCGGGCGCGGAAGCGGAAGCGGAAGCGGAAGCGGAAGCGGAAGCGGGAGCGGAAGCGGAAGCGGAAGCGGAAGCGGGAGCGGTGGCGGCAGCTGAATCCGAAGCCGATCCCGAATCCGACGCCGAATCCGAATCCGAAGCCGAATCCGAATCCGAAGCCGAATCCGAATCCGAAGCCGAAGCCGAATCCGAATCCGATGCCGATGCCGATACCGATCCCGACGCCGACGCTGAATCCGAATCCGATGCCGACGCCGAACCATCCTACGTCGTCATTCGCCTGTCCTCAGGGGGTGTAGTTGCGGGTGAAGAGGAGCTCGACGATGTCGCGGACGTCTCTGGGTGGGGTCCAGAAGCGGTAGGGCTCTTCCGGGGTGAGGCCGGTTTCGTTGGCGAGGTAGGCGCGCACTTGTCGGCGCAAACGGATCTTCATCGGGACACCCGCGAACACCGCGTGGATGTGGGGGGCGCCGTCTGGGGGCCAGCCGTCGACGCCGGGCGCGCGGTACCAGGCCGCGAAGCCGTTTTGACCGAGCGCCTGGAGCTCCCCGCGAATCGCGTCGTCGTCCAAGTCGGTGACGCTCAGATCGATGGCGGCCGTGTAGGGCTGGCCACCAGCGGCGGTCCCGTCCACGCCGTGGTCGCCGGCCGACTCGGGCGCGCTGCCGATGGTCTGCACGATTCGGTCGGAGGTGATGCCAGCGCATCGAAGCCGGTCGGACGCTTCGGGGTGCACGCCGTACGCGATGCGTGGACGGCTCAGACACTCGGGCCAGCCGGGGTAATCCGGGGACGCGTCTGGGTTGCACGCATCCGCGAGACCGGTTGGCGCTTCGTGACAACCGAGCTCGCAATCGTCGAGCACGATCCAGCGGCGTCCGTCGCATCCGAGCAGATCGTGCTCGTGTGCTGGGAGGAGCGGAACCCGGCACGGCGGGTCGAGGGTGAGCGCGTGTCGCTGCGCGCTCGCGCCGCACCAGCTCTCGCGGACGAAACACGCGCACCGCACGAGATCGCAGGAAGCGCCCCCGGGTTCTCCATCGACGCATCCGTGTTCACAAGGGGTCGGCGACGACCAGCGCCCGGCTCGGCAGGTCAGCAGGTCGGTGTCGCCGCTGTCTGGAAGGGTGCAGCCCCATGCGGCCGCGCGTTCGACCGCGTCCGCCCCGCAGTACGAGCCGTCGCCTTCGAAGCACGGGCAGATCTCCGGCGGGGCATCGCGGCGCGCGTCGGTCCGCGCGGCATCGATCGTCAACCCTTGGTCCACTCCGGCGTCCGCGATCGGTGCGGCGCTCGAGCTGCACCCGACCAGCCCCGCGACCGGCCATGCGACCAGCCATGCGACCAGGAGGCCGGCCGAGCCGAGCGGGGTTCGGGTCGCGGGCATCGTCCCCATCGTCACGTGCCGCACCTCAGTTGTCGAGACGATCGATCCAGGTGGGCTCTTGAAACGTCGTGTCTTCGAGCGAGTACACGAACTCGCGCTGCTGCCGCTCGACCTTGAACGCGCCGTCTTCGGCCAAACGCCGGAGTGCTTCTTGCGCGGTGCGGAGCGGCATGCCGAGACGCTCCGCCGCCTTGCGCGAGGAGAGCGCGCCCCACGCCGCGGCCGCGTAGAGCAGACGCTCTTCGGGCGGCGCGATGCAGCGCGGGTCCGAGAGGAAGAACGCATGCTCCGTCACCAAACGAATTCGATCGTTCTCCCGGGCGACGGTCCCCACCGATTCGAGCCGGCGATCCACCCGATGCACGAGCATGTTGCGAACGCTGCGGTGGCGTTCGTTCCGGTACTCGAACCCGTAGAGCCGCGCGAAGAAGTCGTCGATCTCCAACCCGTCCGGGCCGGCCAGGGCCAGCTCCGCGATGGCGGAGTCGGTGCGCATCTGCGCGCCGGCAGCGGGCGGCAACTCCCGGTGACCGCGGGCTTCGAGCGCCGCTCGGCTCAGCGCGAGGACGCGGGTGCCGCGCGCGCCCGGCAGCGCGACCACCAGCGCCACCGCTGCGGTGGGATCGGTCGCACCGAGCGCTTGGAGACCGTCCGGCACCTCGAGCGCCGCGCCACTCCGCCAACGCGCGACCGCCGATCCCGGCGCATCGGTGTGCCCACACACGCCCAGGATGGTGTGCACGTCGGTGCCGAAGAGACCCTCTTGGGGCAGGTCGGTCGTGGGCGGCCGCCCCTCCGCCAATGCGGCGAGCAACGCTCCGAGCGCGTTCGCGTGGTGGCGGTCCTCGCCCGCACCGCCTTCCGAGTCGCCGCTCATGAGCCGCTCCCAACCGATCCAGCTGCGCCACATAGGCGGCGCGACCCGGTCGAGCACTCCCAGAATCCGCGCCGCGAGAAAGGGCCGACCAGACAAACGACGCACGCGAGCGAGCACCACGTTCGCCAGATACTCTTGCTGCGGAAACGACTCGGTGCGCGCCATGCGCGAAGCCCGGCGCGCCACAGAGACGGCCTCTTCGAGATCGCCGCCGAGCACCGCGCCCATCGCTCGGAGCGCCGCCGCTTCGATGACGACCTCCGCTTCCACCGCCCGAGGAGCGTCCTGCAGTTCGGCGATGGCGGCGCGAGCGGACGCCGGGCTGCCCACCATGACCTCCACCCACGCACGCGAGAGCAACCACCGCATGGTGCGGCCACACGCTTGCTCGTGGTGGGCCAGCGTCTCGCGCGCGGCGGCGGCGTCCCGCGCCAACCAGCGCGCCCGCGCGTGGAGATGCAGCACGCGATCGAGGGCGGGGGCGGACGCGTCGTCGACCTTCAAAGAACGAAGCGCGTCCGAGTTCGGCGGGTGCGCATCCGCGCCGGCGAACCAACGCTGCCAACGGAGCGCGCAGGCCCAGGCCTGTTCGGCGGCCGCACCTGCGTCGAGTGCTGCGAGGAGCGCGGCCTCGGCCAGGACCCCGGCCCGTCCCCGCTCGTACGCCTCGCGCCCCTGCTCGTCGGCCACGAACGTTCTTACCACGGTACAGGCCTGGTGCGCGTCGCGAGACGGGTGGTCCACACGCGCGATTGCGTGCGGTGGGTCCGACCCCCTACCCTGAACCCGTGCCCGACCCCGAACGCTTTCGACGGATCTGCCGACTCGCCGAAGGCGGGATGGGCTTCGTGGATCTGTGCGTGCGGGCCCACAGCGTCGTGCGGCGGCCGTACGCGGTCAAACGGTTGCACCCCCACCTTCACTCCGATCCTGAGTTCCAGCAGATGTTCCTGGAGGAGGCCCGGCTCGCGGGCATGATCCACCACCCGAACGTCGTCGCGGTGCACGAGGTCGCCATCGACGAGCGCGGTCCGTACCTCGTGATGGACTACATCGACGGGGTCGACCTGCGCGTCGTGATGGGCCGACTCGCGTCGCGCGGGCAGCGCATCCCACTGCCGCTCGTGCTCCAAATCATGAGGGACGTCGCGCGGGGTCTGCACGCGGCACACGAACTCTGCGACGAAGCCGGCGTCTCTCTCGGACTCGTGCACCGAGACGTCTCGCCCCAGAACATCTTGCTGGGGTTCGACGGCAGCGTGCGCCTGACCGACTTCGGGATCGCCAAGGCCCACGGCCACTCGCTCCGAACCGCCACCGGGGTGCTCAAAGGCAAACTCGGCTACCTCTCACCGGAACAGCTTCAGTACCGAACGCTGGACCGGCGCTCCGATCTGTTCTCGTTCGGGGTGCTGCTCTTCGAAGCGCTCAGCGGCGAGCGGCTGTACCGAAACGAGGACGGCCGCTCGGCGGGTGAACGCATCCTGGACGAGCCGCCTCCGGACATCGGCGAGTTCCGTACCGACGTGCCCTTCGCGTTGGTCGATCTCCTGTTCGGTTTGCTCGCCAAGGACCCTGGCGCCCGCCCGGCCACCGCCGAAGAGGTCGCCGACGCGCTGCACGAAGCCGCGCTCGATCTCGACGATCTGCCGCTCGACCTCTCCGCGTTCGTCCAGGAGATCGCCGGCGACGCGAAGAAGGATCTGCCCGCGCTCTTGATGGCGGCGGAGGAGGCCACGGTGCTGGCTTCGGGAACCGCAGTGTTGTCCGTGGGCGTCGCAGTGGCGCCGAAGCGCTGGCGAGGAAAACTCGGGGTCGCGGCTTTGGCGTCGGTGGCGGTGGCGGGCGCGCTGGTCGTCGCGGTCGTTGCACAATCCACTTCGAGTTCGGATTCGGATCGGCCGACGCCCGCCGCGATGCCTACAGCCGACACCGCTGCGGTCGAAGCCCCGGTCGAGCACGCGTCCGCGACGGAGCAGCGGACCACCGTCGTGGTCCCGGCCGATGCCATCCAAACTTCTTCCACCATGGAAGAGGTCCCGGACGAGACCCTCGGCACCACCGAGGGTCCTCGCGATGGCACGCCGAGACGTGGCATGAGACGCCGCGCCAAACGCAGTACCGGCATGGCCGATCGGCCGGCCGGGCTCGGTGGGTGGTCGTGGACCGAACATTGAGGGTGCGGTCTTCGGCAACCGCGGTGCGCCCATTGGAACCTGCGCCGAAGACACGCGCGCGCGGAAACCAAGTGCGCGCCGCATCCACGGCCGCGGCGTCGTGCGTGCTCGCCATCGCAGCTGTGCTCACGCTGTTCCCGTCCCCGGTGCACGCGGACGGAGCCTCCGCACAGACGCGCTTCCGGGAGGGCGTCGAGGCCATGCGTGCGGGACAACTCGCGCGCGCCCGAACCGCGTTCGAAGACTCGCTCGCCGACGTGCCCCGCCCCGCCACCGCGTTCAACCTCGCGCTCGTGCTCGAAGCGATGGGCAACCCGCGCGGCGCCGAGGTCGTGCTCATCGCGTTGACCACCGGCGAGTTCGGCACCCTCAGCGCCGAAGGGCGCGCGGAGGCGGAGGGCGTCATCGAGCGGGCCAGACTCCAGGTCGCAGAGCTCCGCATCGAACACGACGGCGGCGCCGGCACCATCGTTCGCGTGGATGGCGAACGGGTGCTCGGCACCACGCGTCTGAACCCCGGCCCCCACGTCGTCACCGTGACGACCGCCGACGAACGGTTCGCCGAGACCAACATCGACCTCGCCGCCGGCGCGCATCGTTCACTCGTCGTTCCCTTGCCACCACCCGGTCTCGGACGAGGCAGCGAACGGCGCGTGCGCCGCTCCCCCTGGCTGTGGATCGGCGTCGCCCTCGCAATCGCCGGCGCCGGCCTCGCCATCGGCCTCACCCGCCCCGACCGGCCGCAACCCGTCACCGACGAAGTCTGGCCCACCGTCGCCACCCTGCAGGTGCGCTAGCAGGTTGCTGAAGAACGCCCGCAGGGCGTTCTCGCAGCCTGCCCCTTGCCCCTGCCCTTGCCTTTGCCCTTGCCCGCGGATCAGCGGTCAGATCGCTTGATCAGCGCGACGAGCATCGCG
>JAXMNT010000085.1:0-18359 GCA_034670305.1 Deltaproteobacteria bacterium | reverse complement strand
TCCGCTGGGCATCGCGCTCCGATTCGCGCCTCGCCGTCGCGAAACACACGGCGTCCACGACGCGGGCAAGGGCACGGGCAAGGGCAACGGCAAGGGAGCAGGTCGCTTTTCAGCGACCTGCTAGCGAGGCCGTCCGTCGCCCGTAGCGCGCCGGGGCGTTTTGCAGCAGCCTGCGAGCCATGCCTTTCGAAATCCGAGCGGTCACCGGCGCCGATTCAGGCGACCTCATCGAGCTCGCGCACCACCTCGACTCGGTGAACCTCCCGGCCGACGAGGCGGAGATCGCGCCGATCATCGAGAAGTCCGACCGGTCGTTCGGGGGGCAGATCGAGGACCCGACCCACCACGAGTACCGATTCGTGCTTCGGGACCTGGATGCCGACCGCGCCGTGGGCAGCTCGCTCGTGCTCGCCCAGCTCGGCCGGCGGGACGCCCCGTACATCTACTTCCAGGTTCAAACCGAGGAGCGGTACAGCCGCACCCTCGACAGCCTCTTCAAGCACCAGGTGCTGTCGATCGGTTACTCCTACGATGGGCCCACCGAGCTCGGCGGCTTGGTCATACATCCCGACTCCCGCCGGGTGCGAGAGCGCCTGGGCATGCAGATCAGCTACGTTCGGTTCCTGTGGATCGCCATGCACCGGGCGCGGTTCCAGAACTTCGTGCTGGCCGAGCTCCTGCCGCCGCTCGAGGCCGACGGACGGAGCCATCTGTGGGAAGCGGTGGGACGTCACTTCACCGGAATGACCTACCGGGAGGCGGATCGGCTCTCGAAGCGCAACAAGGAGTTCATCAAGGGCCTCTTTCCGGATGGGGACATCTACGTCTCGCTGCTCTCGAAGGAGGCCCAGAGCGTGGTGGGCCAGGTGGGCCCACAGACCAAAGGCGTCGAGAAACTCCTGCGCCGCATTGGGTTTCGGTACGTGAACCGCATCGATCCCTTCGACGGAGGCCCACATTTCGCTGCTGCCACCGACGAAATCACTCTGATTCGGCGCACGGCGCGTCGGCAGCTGGTGGCTCCGTCCGTACCGGCCACCAAACGGGCGCTTCTGGGCGTCTCGTATGCGCAGGCGCCCTGGTTCCGGGCTCAAGCGGTCCCCGCCACCGTTGACGGCGACGAAATCGCGGTCGAAGCCGCGGATCTGGAGCACCTCGAACTGGCCCACGGGGACGAGGTGTGGAGCCTACCGCTCGAATGACCGTTCTCGGCCCCTCCGTGCCGCCCTCGACCGGCTCCGGATCGCAGGAAATCGAACCCTGCCCCTCCACGACACCCCATGTTTTGCGGGAGCTGCGATCCACGCCGATCTTTTTTCGACCCGTTTGGCTGATCTGATTTGACACCCGAATGGCCGATGCTAGACACGGGGTCCCTCGGCGCTGCGGAGGCCCTTCGGGGGCCCCAAAAAGCAGCAAAGAGACTGACAATAAGAGGTTGACTGCCCGACGGTGCCCGCTAGAGTGCGCGCCCTGACGGACCGGCGGAAAAGCCGGAACGGCCACGAGCCGGACGGCAAAACGCCGACAGCCAAAAGAAAAAGGTTGACTGCCTCACGGAGCACGCTAGAGTGCGCGCCCCTGACGGCCCAGCGGAACGACGCTGGCAGCCTTGACAGGACTACGGGTCGGACCTAAACTTCCGATCCTTTGTGACACCGAGTCACCAACTCGGCCCTTGAAAACTGAATCGGAGCTCACTCCACAAAAGTGCGATGCGGGCTCAATCGAATCGTCTGTTCCTCGGAACAGGCCAAGCGATTGAGAACACCTGTATCCAAAGGCGAAACGCCCCCGAGCGAAGGGATTCTTCGGATGAACTTCTGCAAAGGGAAAACGAATCGCCAGGATAACAAACTCAAAAGTTTCAACTGGAGAGTTTGATCCTGGCTCAGAGCGAACGTTAGCGGCGGGCCTAACACATGCAAGTCGCGCGAGAAAGCCCTTCGGGGCCGGTAAAGCGGCGCACGGGTGAGTAACGCGTAGGTAATCTACCCTCGAGCGGGGGACAACTTTCCGAAAGGAAAGCTAATACCGCATAAGACCACGGCCTCTACGGAAGCAGTGGGAAAAGGTGGCCTCTCTTTAGAAGCTATCGCTCGAGGATGAGCCTGCGTCCCATCAGCTTGTTGGCGAGGTAACGGCTCACCAAGGCTAAGACGGGTAGCTGGTCTGAGAGGATGATCAGCCACACTGGCACTGGAACACGGGCCAGACTCCTACGGGAGGCAGCAGTGAGGAATATTGGGCAATGGGCGCAAGCCTGACCCAGCCACGCCGCGTGAGTGACTAAGGCTTTCGAGTTGTAAAGCTCTGTGGGGAGGGAAGAAAAAACGGGAAACTAATACGTTCTCGTCTTGACGGTACCTCCTTAGCAAGCACCGGCTAACTCTGTGCCAGCAGCCGCGGTAAGACAGAGGGTGCGAACGTTGCTCGGAATTACTGGGCGTAAAGCGCGTGTAGGTGGACATGTAAGTCAGATGTGAAATCCCCGGGCTCAACCTGGGAACTGCATTTGAAACTACATGTCTAGAGTAGCGGAGAGGGAAGCGGAATTCTTGGTGTAGAGGTGAAATTCGTAGATATCAAGAGGAACACCAGTGGCGAAGGCGGCTTCCTGGACGCTTACTGACACTGAGACGCGAAAGCGTGGGTAGCGAACAGGATTAGATACCCTGGTAGTCCACTGCTGTAAACGATGTGTACTAGGTGTCGCGGACATTGACCGCTGCGGTGCCGTAGCTAACGCGTTAAGTACACCGCCTGGGGAGTACGGCCGCAAGGCTAAAACTCAAAGGAATTGACGGGGGCCCGCACAAGCGGTGGAGCATGTGGTTTAATTCGAAGCAACGCGCAGAACCTTACCCGGGCTAGAAAAACTAGGAACCTGGTAGAAATACCGGGGTGCCCTTCGGGGAATCTAGGTCCAGGTGCTGCATGGCTGTCGTCAGCTCGTGTCGTGAGATGTTGGGTTAAGTCCCGCAACGAGCGCAACCCTTACCCCTAGTTGCTAACAGTTCGGCTGAGCACTCTAGGGGGACTGCCGGGGTCAACCCGGAGGAAGGTGGGGATGACGTCAAGTCCTCATGGCCCTTATGTCCGGGGCTACACACGTGCTACAATGGTCGGTACAAAGCGCAGCGAACCCGCGAGGGGAAGCAAATCGCAAAAAGCCGGCCTCAGTACGGATTGCAGTCTGCAACTCGACTGCATGAAGTCGGAATCGCTAGTAATCGTTGATCAGCAGGCAACGGTGAATACGTTCCCGGGCCTTGTACACACCGCCCGTCACACCATGGGAGTCGAGTGCTCCAGAAGTGGCCGTGCCAACCCGCAAGGGAGGCAAGCCCCCAAGGAGTGCTTGGTAACTGGGGTGAAGTCGTAACAAGGTAGCCGTAGGGGAACCTGCGGCTGGATCACCTCCTTTCTAAGGAGTTCTTTCTCGAGACGAAAGTCCCGAGACAAGTTCTTCGGTCAACCGCATCGACGCCCTTCAGTGGGATACATAGAGTGAGTTTCCGGTTCAGTTTTCAGGGACCGACAGTAGGTTCTCTGACAAACCGTGTGAGAGTACCCTCAGGACACCGTCCTAAACGGGTCCGAATGGGGCACTAGCTCAGGTGGTTAGAGCGCACCCCTGATAAGGGTGAGGTCGCTAGTTCGAGTCTAGCGTGCCCCACTAATGCCAACCGCAAGGGCGGTGGCGACATCGGGGCTGTAGCTCAGTTGGGAGAGCACCGGCTTTGCAAGCCGGGGGTCACCGGTTCGAGACCGGTCAGCTCCACCCGAACTTCTGCCACTCCCGGTACGCCGGGAAGCATGAGCTCCACCAAGGACATTTTCTTGGGTTCTGCCGACGACAGGTTCGTCCGTAGCACCGAGGGAAAAGTCCCTCTCACACGATTCTTTGAAAACTAAACAAGTGCGTAGAAGAAACGAAAGTCTCTTCATACAGAGCTCAGCTCTGTGATGAAGAAGATTCTAGAGTCTCTTCGTAGTCGCGAGTACCAGGATTTGGCTCTTGAAGCCAACCCTGGACTCGAATCAAACGAATCGTGCCTTAGGGATACGGTCAAGCTATGAAGGGCGCGCGGTGGATGCCTAGGCATCGAGAGGCGATGAAGGACGTGGACAGCTGCGAAAAGCTTCGGGGAGCTGCTAACAAGCGTTGATCCGGAGATGTCCGAATCGGGAAACCGTCTTGGTTCATACCAAGAAGCCATTGCTGAATACATAGGCAATGAGCGGCCAACCCAGGGAACTGAAACATCTAAGTACCTGGAGGAAAGTAAATCAAATCAGAGACTCCCCTAGTAGCGGCGAGCGAACGGGGACCAGCCTAAACCAAAACAGTGTAAGCCTGGAGGCGTTGCTGTTATGGGGTCGTGGGACGATTCATGAGGTGCTCCAGCCCTCGAGGAAGTTACAAATCTGATCGTTAGCAGAACGGCATGGAAAGGCCGGCCAGAGAAGGTGACAGCCCTGTACGTGAAAATGACTCAGACTTCCGAGTATGTTCCCGAGTACCGCAGGACACGAGAAATCCGGCGGGAATCTGGGTGGACCATCATCCAAGGCTAAGTACTACTCGATGACCGATAGTGAACAAGTACCGTGAGGGAAAGGTGAAAAGCACCCCGGCGAGGGGAGTGAAATAGTACCTGAAACCGCGCGTCTACAAGCAGTTGAAGCACTATGCCCCTTGAGGGAATGTGCAACAGCGTACCTTTTGCATCATGGGCCTGCGAGTTATGCTATGTCGCAAGATTAAGCCGTTAGGTGTAGTCGTAGGGAAACCGAGTTCAAATAGAGCGAATAAGTGGCATGGCGTAGACCCGAAACCGAGCGATCTACCCATGGGCAGGTTGAAGCACGGGTAAAACCGTGTGGAGGACCGAACCCACTGAAGTTGAAAATTCAGGGGATGACCTGTGGGTCGGAGTGAAAGGCTAATCAAGCTCGGAGATAGCTGGTTCTCCGCGAAATATATTGAGGTATAGCCTCGGCTGAATTGCACCGGAGGTAGAGCACTGAATGGGCTAGGGGTCCTACCAGATTACCAAACCCAATCAAACTCCGAATGCCGGTGACAAATAGCCGGGAGTCAGGCGGCGGGTGATAAGGTCCGTCGCCGAGAGGGAAAGAGCCCAGATCGACAGCTAAGGTCCCCAAATCCAGACTAAGTGTAAAAGGATGTGGGAGCGCTCAGACAGCCAGGAGGTTGGCTTAGAAGCAGCCACCCTTTAAAGAAAGCGTAACAGCTCACTGGTCGAGCGAACCTGCGCCGAAAATGTAACGGGGCTAAAGTCTGGTACCGAAGCTTCGGGCTCTAGTTTACTAGAGCGGTAGCGGAGTATTCTCAAGTAGATACAAGCTGTACCGTAAGGAGCAGTGGTGGACTTGAGAAGAGCTTATGCAGGCATGAGTAGCGATAAACAGGGTGAGAAGCCCTGTCGCCGTAAGCCCAAGGTTTCCCGGGGAAGGATCATCCTCCCGAGGGTTAGTCGGTCCCTAAGCTGAGCCCGAAAGGGGTAGGCGATGGGAAGCAGGTTAATATTCCTGCACCGCTGTTGAAGGCGTTGAACCGAGCAGGGACGGAGAAGGGTAGGTCGAGCCAGCAGTTTGGTTTTGCTGGTTCAAGCAAGTAGGTGGATCCCGTAGGAGGCAATAGCCACAAACGCGGGGTCAACACCGAGATGTGATGAGGTGAGTCTCCGGACTCGAAACTCGATGATCCCATGCTCCCAAGAAAAGCTGCGCGGGGAGCCCCAATGGCGACCGTACCGCAAACCGACTCAGGTGGGCGGGGTGAGTATCCCAAGGCGCGTGAGAGAATGTTGGCTAAGGAACTCGGCAAATTGGCACCGTAACTTCGGGAGAAGGTGTGCCCCCACGTATGTGAAAGGCCTCGCGCCTGGAGCAGAAGGGGGTTGCAGTGACCAGGGGGTTGCGACTGTTTACTAAAAACACAGGACTCTGCGAAATCGTAAGATGAAGTATAGGGTCTGACGCCTGCCCGGTGCTGGAAGGTTAAGGGGAGATGTTAGTCTTCGGACGAAGCTTCGAACCGAAGCCCCAGTAAACGGCGGCCGTAACTATAACGGTCCTAAGGTAGCGAAATTCCTTGTCGGGTAAGTTCCGACCTGCATCAATGGCGTAACGACATCCCTACTGTCTCGGCCAGCAACTCAGCGAAATTGTATTGGGGGTGAAGATACCCTCTACCCGCGGCAAGACGGAAAGACCCCGTGAACCTTTACTGCAGCTTGGCAGTGAAGCTCGGAACAGTCTGCGTAGGATAGGTGGGAGGCTTTGAAGTCGGGATTCCGGTCTCGGTGGAGCCACCCTTGAAATACCACCCTGGCTGTTCTGGGCTTCTAACCTAGGCCCATTATCTGGGTCGGGGACACTGTCTGGTGGGCAGTTTGACTGGGGCGGTCGCCTCCTAAAAAGTAACGGAGGCGCGCGATGGTTCCCTCAGGCTGATTGGAAACCAGCCGTAGAGTGCAAAGGCATAAGGGAGCTTGACTGTGAGATCGACAGATCGAGCAGGTGCGAAAGCAGGCCTTAGTGATCCGGTATCTCCACATGGACGGGATATCGCTCAACGGATAAAAGGTACTCCGGGGATAACAGGCTGATCGCGCCTGAGAGTTCATATCGGCGGCGCGGTTTGGCACCTCGATGTCGGCTCATCCCATCCTGGGGCTGGAGCAGGTCCCAAGGGTTTGGCTGTTCGCCAATTAAAGGGGTACGCGAGCTGGGTTTAGAACGTCGTGAGACAGTTCGGTCCCTATCTGCCGTGGGCGTAGGATACTTGAGAGGATCTGACCATAGTACGAGAGGACCTGGTTGGACGTACCACTAGTGTTCCGGTTGTTCTGCCAAGAGCACAGCCGGGTAGCCATGTACGGAACGGATAACCGCTGAAAGCATCTAAGCGGGAAGCCGGCCTCGAGATGAGGTATCCCGGGTCGTAAGACCCCTAAAGGCCCCTTGAAGACTACAAGGTAATAGGCCGGGTGTGGAAGCGCAGCAATGCGTGGAGCTAACCGGTACTAATCGGCCGTGAGGCTTGACCTATTTCTAAGGTACGAGTCGAGCGATTCGAGTTCAGGGTTGGAAGCATGAGCTCACGTGGTATCCACGTGATGCAGTGACGCCTTAGTTGGCGAGCTGCCGCTCCAACCTCCTCGCGAAAACACGAAGAGAAGACGCTTCTACGCATTTCGGTGGCTATGTCGGAGGGGTCATACCCGATCCCATCCCGAACTCGGAAGTCAAGCCCTCCAGAGCCGATGGTACTGCAGGGGCAGCCCTGTGGGAGAGTAGGACGCCGCCGGATTTATGAAACCCCATTAGGATTCGTCCTAATGGGGTTTCACTTTTTAAGTTCAGGGTGCTCTCCCGACTGGTGCGAGGTGAGAATCGTCCGTGTTTTGGCCGATTCCGCGCCATCCGCTCGGCTCGGGCCGTGAGGAACAACATTGCTCCGGCTCCGGAGCTGTGAACGGTGAATTCGCCCGAGAAACTCGTTTGAGTCGGCGCCTTTCCTTCCCCGAAAAGGGTGAAATACTCCGTCGCTTTGTCCGTTCGGACCAAACTTCGGATCTCTTGGCGCTGGCGCATTGGCCTCGGCTTGATGACCACCCTCGTCATCGTGATCCTGGTCGGGTGGTTCTTTGTCGTGCCGGCGAAGATCGAACGCCGCCTTCACGGGATCGTCCAGAGCAAGTTGGGTCTCGAGTCGAGCTGCGAGTCGGTGAGCCTCCGATGGAATGGTTTCGTGGTGGAGGGCTTCTCGATCGGGGGAGCCGCGGATCCGCTCTCGATGCAGCTGGATCGGGTCGGGGTCCTTGGTTCGTTGTTCGGTCTGGCCTCCGATCCGCGGGGCTCGGTAGAACACGTGGAGGTTTCGGGCGTTCGGGTGTCGCTGCAAGCCCACCGCCTGAGCGAGCTCTTCCCAGAGGAGGCCGAACCGGCGGGCGCAGCCGCGGATCCCCCACCAGCCAGCCGGTCTCAACTTCCCCGCATCGATGTGTACGACGGCACCGTGGCCGTGTTGGATGCGGAAGGACCGTTGATGAGCGCGTCCGGAACCATCTCGGTCGCCGATGGCATCCTGCGTTTGACCGCCGCGGGGGTGTCGCTTGGCTCAGAAGGATCGGATCGCCTGGAGATTCGCACCGGCTCGGTGGCGCTTCCTCTCGAACGGCCCATTGCGGTGTCCGAGGTCGAGGCGGACGGGCTGCGGCTGTTCGTTGGAGAACACCGCGAGACGATCGCTCGGCTGCGGACGATCCGCGCCGGCCTGCCCATGTCCTCGGCTGAACCTGAGCCTGAGGAAGAGAACCCCGATGCCACACCGGCTTGGATGCAACGCCTGGCCGACGGGGGCTCGGTACACCTGACGGATTCACAGGCGCTGCGGGGCGAGAGCCAACTGCTGCATGGGGTCGGGCTCGACATCACCCGCCGGGGAGGCACCCTCGAAGTGAAGATCCAGGGCACGGCAGAGGATGGCGAGGTCCAGGCCGATCTCGAACTCGAACCCGCGGCGGTGCGAGGACGGGGTTCGGTCACCCTCGTAGGCGTGCCGTTCGCGCTCTTGGTCCCCGTGCTGCCTGATCTTCCTTGGTGGCAGCCCGAGATGGCGACCGTGGACGGCGAACTCTCACTTCGGGCCGCGTCTCCGGCGGAAGTGGAGCTCGAGGGGCGCGTGGCGATCCGGAACGTCGGCATTCAGGACGCGCGGGTGAGTCCACGGCCGGTGGCAGGGCTCGGGCTGGAAGCGCAGGGTCAGGCGCGGTGGCGACCGGACGATCGTCTGCTGACCATCGAAGAAGCGACCTTGGTCTCGGCCGGCGCATCGGTTCGGATCCAGGGTGAACTCCAACGACTGTCCCCCAACTACCGCATCGACCTGCGCGCGAACATGCCGTCGACCGCCTGCGACGAAGCCATGGCGGCGATTCCTCGGGATTTGATGGCCGAGCTGAGCGGATTCGCGTGGGATGGGCGCATCGGTGGGCGGGCTCGGGTCCAGGTGGACTCGACCGCGCTCCAGGACACCGAGCTCGAGATCCGGGTCGCGAATGGTTGCCGGTTCGTCACGGTCCCGCCGCCCGCCGATCTCCGACGTTTTCGCGGGCCGTTCGTGCATCGGGTCCGAGAACCGGACGAGAGCGTGTTCGAGATGACGGCTGGGCCGGGCTCCTCGAACTGGACCAGTGTGCACGCGATCAGCCCCTTCCTCGTACAGGCGGTGGTGGGACACGAAGACGCCGGCTTCTTTCGCCACGACGGGTTCTCGGTTGGGTCCATGCGCGAAGCCCTCATCCGGAACCTGGAAGAGGGCCGGTTCGTGCGCGGCGCCAGTACGATCACCATGCAGCTCGCCAAGAACCTCTTTCTGCATCGAGAAAAGACCCTTGCCCGCAAGGTGCACGAGGTGATCCTCACCTGGTGGCTCGAGAGCGCGCTCGACAAGTCGGAGATCCTCGAGCTGTACCTGAACATCATCGAGTACGGACCGAGCATCTACGGGATCACCCACGCGGCGGATCACTACTTCGGGCGGCCCGCGTCGGAGCTCTCGGCGGCGGAGGCTGCGTACTTGGCCTGCCTGCTTCCCAACCCCAAGGGGTACTACACCAGCTACGAGCGCGGTTCGCTCACGCGCGCGATGAGAAACCGTACCGAACGGTTCTTGCGGCACCTTCAATCACGCAACCGCATCGACGAAGTGGCGCTTCAAGAAGGGCTCGCACAGCTCGAGTCGTTCACGTTCTATCGGCCGGGTGGGTCCGTCGCCCGCCGGGTTCTGAACGGTCGCGCGGGGGACCTTCCATTCGCGAGCGGCCGCGTCGGCGATGGATGGCTCGACATGGACGGCAACCCGATTTCGGATGGGGAGGACGAGTTCGATCCCGGAGAGGCCAGCGACAACGACGACTCCGATTCCCACTCCGACGATCTGCGCTGATGGGCTGGCGACCCAGCGTTGGGCCCGACCGTCACCGGATCAGCGGGTGACTTGAACTCGGTAAACCTTCCAGGCGTCGTTCCGCAGCCGCAGCCGCAGCGCCACGTTGGCCATGCCCCGACTGGTGAGGAGCTGCAGTTGGATGGACCCGTCGTCCTCTTCCACTTCCACGTGGGACCGAAGGGCGTTGAGCGATTCACCCATCATCGGGGCGAGCGACCGCAGGGCGTCCCTGCGCAAAGAGTCCGCGGCGCCGTTTCCGTACACCCGCGTTTGTCCGCGCGCCGTCACCTCAACCGGCACACGGTCTGGTTCGAACCATCGGAGTGCGGATTGAATCCGGTCGGGGTCCACGGAGCCTTGGAAGTCCTCGGCGATCGCCTCGAGCGCTTCTTCCGGCGACTCCACGAGCGCGTCGACCCCCACGTAGAGTGCGACGATCCCGGTCAGGCCAGCGGCGGGAATGAGGATGCGGCGCAGCTCCATGGGCTCAGCGTGGCACGACTTCGAGCGTCGAAACGAACTTCACGTTCCCGATGAGCCGCTGCGGCGAAGGCGAACGAAGCGCGAGAGGTGTCGAGACGAGGCTGCGAAACGAAAAAAGGCGGGTCACCCCGCCTTCTCTCTTGGTTCGTGTCGAGTCAGCGCCGCCGGCGGGCTCGGCGCCAAACCAGCATCGCGCCCATCAGACCGATTGCGGCCGGAAAGAGCGGAGGCGCGGCGTATCGGCTGCTCAGGCCACCGGTGACGCTGGCGGTGCGGTTGCTGGTGTCGATGACGTGCAGCCGGTTCACATCCCCACGTCCCGCGGTCACGGTGAACTCTGGGTCGACCTCCATTCGGTCCGGGGTGAAGCGGGTGTAAAAGCGCGTGACGTACCGGTTCCGGCCGAGGATCGCCTGGGCTTCGGTGTCGGTCGCGCCCTGCACGAGGTCGGTTGTGCTCGCATGTTCGACCACGAACGCGTAGCCGCCGGCCCGCTCGAGCGCGCCATCGACCTCATCGGTGTAGGTGGTCTGGGTGGGCGTCGTGAAGTCGGTGCGGATGGCGTTGTAGTCCGGGGTGATCTCCACGTACTCGCCGTCCGGATGCGCGCGGCCTTCGCCGAACGCGAGAACCATGACGTCGAGGATCGGGGTGGAGGCGATCGCGGTGATGCGGATGGGCACGCAGGGTTTGCCGCCCGAGTAGGTGATCGTCACGGGCGGCAAGGAGCCGCCGCCCACGCCGTCGATCGGGTCGTAGCGGAACGCCGCGAAGAGGTGGCCGGTGAAGACGTAGGAGTCGATGATGTCGTTGGCGGCGGCGGGGATGTCGTAGTCGTTCTCGACCAGCCACCGCCGAATGTCATCGCCGGTCTCGCCTTCGATGATCGCGGTTTGGTAGTCGCCAACCCGGTCTTCGTCCCAGATCCGGACGCCGCCCGGATCCGAAGCGTCTGCTTCACGGGTCGGCGCGCCTCCAGCGAATGCCCCGTCGCTCGCGGCGCATCCAGCGCCGGAGGAACCACCGGTGAACGTGCTGCCGCCCGGGTTCACGAACCGAAACTGCGGCGCGGTGGCGTTGTCGAGCTGGTCGAAGGTCGCGGCGTCGGCGACGCCGAGCTCCGGCACGCTCATGACCGGGACAATCCAGCTGAAGCCGATCGGCGCGCCCTGGTCATAGCGAATCTGTACGTAAGCTCGAACCCGACCGTCTTCGGTCTGCTCGAACATCACCCGTTCTCCTGCCTGTACGACCGGGGTCGGCCCGGCCGGGCCGCCGCCGTTGCAGAAGAACCCTCCGCAGGCCTCTGCGACGGGCGACTCACTGACGAGCACGCCGCCCATCAACAGGGCGCTTCCCAACACTGCGCTTACTTGACGACGCAACTTCGACATCTGCCCCTCACCTTCGGTACCCACCACGAGTCGCGACAGAGTGTCACGACTTGTGCCAACGAGGTAGCGATTTGCAGCCTGTGGCACGTGCGACAGAGTCTACTTCAACAACCATGCCGCTGCGTCGGGGCTCCGAGTGGTCCATTCCGGAGATTCGAGGTTGGGTCTCCGGTTCCCGCATGTCAGGAGTGTCCGTGTTGATGAATGGCCGGGTGCGTCCTAACGTCCCGCGGGGATTCAATCGCAGGATGGGAAACAGGGTGAAGAGATGACGCGAGCGACGATCGCACGATGCGTGAGTTTGGCTTCCACGATGGGGGTGGTTCTTTCGATGGTGGCCTGGGCCAACCCGGCGGACGCACAGAGCCGTCGGGGGGTGCCGGTCAACATCGAGTCGACCCCGGCTGGAGCGCAGGTCTACGTGGACTCGGTGGCCCCCGCGAACCTGCTCGGCACCACGCCGATGCGGAACGTGCGGGTCCAGCGAGGCAACCACACGCTGATCTTCCAGCTGGCGAACCATGAGGACGCCCAGCAGGTCGTGAACATTCGCCGTCGGCGGGTGACCTACAGCCAGACGCTCAACGCGCTCTCGGTGCTCGACATCACGGCTGGCAACGCAGCCGCCACCGGCGCGGCCGTTCGCGTGGACGGAACCCCCGTCGGCAACATTCCGCACCGGATGACGGTTCAGCCGGGCCGCCACCTCGTCCAGGTCGGCCGCGAAGGTTACGTGACGTTCAACCAGTGGACCGAGCTGGCCGGCGCCCAGGTGCTGACCCTCCCGGTCGCGCTCGAAGAGCAGGCGCCCTCGACCGGTTCGCTCCTTGTAGCGGGCGACGTCAGCGGCGCGACCATCACGATCGATGGCACGCCGCGCGGCAGCACGCCCTCGGTCATCGATGGACTCACCGAAGGCCAACACGTCGTCGAGGTTCGCGCGAGCGAGCCCGGCATGCAGCCCTTCACCCAGACGATCACGATCGTCGCCGGTCAGCGGCTCACGCTGGCCCCGACCCTTCGACCGGCACCGCCGGCCGGTGGTTCGCTCCGCGTGTTGGCCAACGCGCCGGGCGCGGTCATCAGCATCGACGGTGAAGTGGTGGGCGAAGCGCCGGCTTCGGCGGCGGAACTGACGCCGGGTGAACACATCGTCGAAGCGCGCGCCGATGGGTACGATCCCCTTCAGCAGCCGGTCACGATCGAAGCCGGTCGCCAGCGGGTGATCTCGCTTCAGATGCGAGAAGTGACGCGTGCGCTCGGGCGCATCGTGGTCAACGCCAACGTGGACGGCGCGACTGTGTTCATCGATGGCGAAGAGCGCGGCGCGGTGCCGATCGTGGTCGAAGCGCCGCAGGCCGGAACGCACGCGATCATCGTGCGCGCACCGGGCCATGAAGAACACCGCGAGACCTGCTCGGTGGGACCGGGTCAGGGCTGTGAAATCACCGCGCGTCTGAGCCCGGTGGGCACGCCCGTCCGCGTCGAAGCGAACATCGATGGTTCGGTCTTCGTGGTCGATGGCGAAGTGATGGGCCCGGTGCCCTGGGAGGGCAGCGTCCCGGTCGGTTCGCACCTCATCGAAGTGCGCGCCGAAGGGTTCCGCTCCCACACCGAGCAGCGCGTCTTCCGCGTGGGCTCCGACACGATCTTGATCAACGTCGGGCTCGTCGGTGTCGACGAACTCACCCCGGAAGAACGCCAGGAGCTGGAGCAAGAGCGGCTCGACCGGCACCGCCAGACCGTGGCGCGCTCCGGCGCGACGCTTCCGAACGACCTCGCGGTCCTCGATTTCTCCCTCGGCTGGCCGTACCTCTTCGAGTTCCGCCTCGGCATCGGCATCACCGACTGGCTCGAGACCGGCATCGGCCTGCGCACGTTTGGCACCCTCACCGAGTTCGAAGGCCGCGTGAAGGTCGGACACCGTCCGGTCCGTCAGGTCTCGGTCGGCGCGCAGGCGCGGGTCGGCGGCGGTCTCGGACCGACGCGTGACCACGTCACCGGCATCGACGATCCCGCGGTCGGCGGTGGTCCAGGGGACGATCACCCGACGAACTCGTTCTTCTTCTCGCTCGAAGGGCTCTTCTCGCTCCACTTCCTCAACGCGGGCAACTTCACGTTGTGGGCGGGGCTCGACTACCACTCGGATCGCTGGGACTACAACCAGTACGACCGCAACTGCCGCTACTACAACGGCTGCGATTCGATGGGCGGCCCGGACCCGATCATGGGCAACAACCGGATCGACGAACGTCAGAAGATGGCGCGCTTCCGGCTCGGCGGTTCCCTCGAGTTCATCATGAGCTCGAGCTGGAACATGTGGGCATCGTTCGAGGGCATCCTCGCGGGCCGCCCCCGTCGCATCCTGAGCGACGTCTGGGGCTTCGAGCACAACGACATCCAGATCTACGCGCGGCTCGGGTTCACCTACAAGTTCGGCTACGTCGAGCGCGAGGCGGACTGAGCCCACAACGGGCCGCCCTGAGACACGGTCCTTGAACTGGCACGGGTGCTGCAGACTTTGCAGCGCCCGTGTTCGTTTGTAGACCGATCTCCGTCCCGTCGGGACCCAGTGGAACGTTCTGGCGCACCCTCTGCGCCGGGATCGGCCTCGTGCTGTGGTCGGCGGTCCCCACGTTGGCGGACGATGGCGGCGCCTCGGTGCGAGCACCGGGCGAGAACGCGGCCAACGCGGCGGTTCCCAGCCGTTCGGTTCGGGTGATCCGGCCCGCGGCGGGGCTCGAAGCCCTGGCCGAAGACGTCGCCCGCGACCTGCGGCGCCGTCTCGGAGGCACGGTCTCAGTCGGTGAGGCGGCCCCGGAGATCCTCGAAGCGGTGCCGACCGACCATGTCGGCCTGGCCGCCACCGAAGACGGCTACCGCATCGCACTCGGGCTTCCCGGCGGGCAGACCGTGTCCGAGGAAGTGCCCGACGAAGGCGGCTCCGCGCGTGAAACCGCGCGGGTGCTCAGCCTGGTGATCGAGAACCTCGGCTCCGAGCCGGCCCAGCCGATCGCCGCCGCTCCGGCCCGCAGCGGCTACACCTACCTCGAGTACCCGCGCACCCGAGTAGAGCGTCAGCTCGCGTCCCCCACCCTCTACTTCGGCCTCAACATCGGCTACTCGCCCACCCGCCGGTCGGCGATCGTGGCGCCTGGCGCCGGGTTCGGGCTCTGTGTGGGGCACAACTGCCTGGTGCTCGAGGCCCAGCTCTCGCTCTTGGCCGACCACGCGGAATCGAATGACGGCACCCTGAGCTACCGGTTCGTCAACATTGGGCTGCGTGGCCAGTTCCGACCCTACGTGAACGGGCGCGTCAGTCTCGGGCCGACCATCGGCCTCCTCGTGCGCAACGGGCAAGTCGGACTGGAAGGCACCGACGTGCGGGACATTGCCACCAGCCTGGCGTTTCGCGGGACGGTCGAGTTCGCGTACCGGATCGGGGGCGCCTTCGAGTGGGTGGTCGAGGCCGGCGTCGACCTGTCTGTGAGCCGGGCCACCTGGCTTCGCGCGCGGGAAACCGTCTTTCTGGAGGACCGCTGGACCCCATTCATGGTCACCGCGATCCGCCTGCGTCCGGACCTGTCGTGAAATCGAACGACCCGGTTGGAAAAGAGCAGGCCGCCCGGCGACAAACCGACATGCAGCCGTTGAGCAGCGCGATTCCGGACCGTCCGGGACCGACTTCGGAGGGTGGTCACATGCGACTCGTCTCTGCGGCGCCGCTCGACCCGGAGTCTGCCGACACGCTGCGTGCGGCCGCCGACGGCGACGAGCGCGCCGTTCGTATGCTCTACCGCTCGCACGTCGACCGGGTGCACCGCCACGTGGCCCGGATCCTCGGGGCGCATCACTCGGACGTCGAAGATGTGGTCCAGCGGGTGTTCTTGGCCGCGCTCGATGGCGCGGGCAGCTTCGGGGGGCGTTCCAAGGTCTCGACCTGGCTGCTCGGCATCGCTACCCGGCGCGCGCTCGACCAGGCGCGGTCTGCGTGGCGCCGAGATCGCTGGCAGCGCATGGGGGAGCGGGTCGGACTCGGCCGCGGCGCGAGCCGGCCGGACGAACACCACGCGGCCCGCACCGAAGCGGAGCAGTTGCTCCAGTGTTTGCCACCCGACCAGCGCACGGTGTTCGTGCTCAAGGAAGTGGAAGGGCACACCTTCCAAGAGATTCACGAGATGACGGGGGTCGGGATCTCGACCCTTCACGCTCGGCTGAAGGCGGCGCGCAAACGGCTCGACGCCAAGATCGAGGAGGCGGCCCATGACTGAGCCCCGGCGACCGTCCGACGAGTTCGCGGACGCGCTGCGCTCCGATCCACCGGCGCTGGACGACGTGCGCCGGGCGCGCATGGAACGCACCGTCTTGGAACGCTTGAGTGTGCAGGACGCCGCGCCGAAGACGCGCCGTTCCCCGAGGACCTTCGCCGGGGGCGTGGTGGTCGGACTGGCGGCGGCGGCGGCGGTCGTGTTGGTCGTTTGGCGCGCCAACGCGGTGAACCCGACCGAGGACATCGTGGCGGCCACGGAGCCCGCGGTCTTCGAGGCGCTTCGCGACGGTCTGCCGGTGCGCCGCGGCGCCTTCGCCCAGGGCGAGGCGGTGCTCACCGCGCAAGGACAGCTCGTACGGGTCCGCTTCGGTGGGGAGGCGCACGCGCGCAGCACCGTCGAGGTCGCGCCCGAGTCGCGCGCGCTCTTCACCGAGATCGTCGGTGACCGGCATGAGATCGAACTGACCCGTGGCCGGGTGCGCGTCGAGTTCCATCCGGAGCGGCCGGGCATGCAGCACTTTGCGGTCGAGACCGCGAATGCGCGGGTGGAAGTGGTCGGCACGGTGTTCTCGGTGGACGTCGATGGCGCGGGCACGCACGTCGAGGTCACCGAGGGGGTGGTCCGCGTGATTCCGCGCAACGGGGAAGCCCGGCTGGTGTCGGCCGGAGAGTCGACCACCGTGGCTGCCGAGTCCGACTCGAACCGCGAGGCGAACGGCGCCGAAGTTCCCCGCGACAGCGAGACGGCGGCAGAGACACTCGCGGCCGCGGATGCGGCGTCGGCACTTCTCGGGCGTGCGCAGCCGCTGCTCCGCGTCGAAGATCCTGCGCCCTCCGAAGTGGCCGAAACCGACGACGACGACACGCTGCCAGAAGAGGAGGACGAGGCGGAGGGAGGCCGCGCGACCGCGCCGTCCGGGCCGCCCCTGGCGGACGACGTCCGGTTCGATCTCGCCATGCGCTACATCGACCAAGGCGAATACGGCCGGGCCCGCCACGAGCTGCTCGCGATCGTCCGCTCCACCCGCGTGCGGGTCACCCGTGCGCGCGCCTGGACCGACATCGCGACGACCTACGCGCGAGAGGACGATCATCGGCAAGCGGCCGAGGCCTACCGCCGGGCGTACCGCGCCGCGCCGGGCACCTCCGCGAGTCACAACGCGCTGTTCGCACTAGGACAGATGCGTTTGAGTCTCAACGAATCAGACGCGGCGGCGCAGGTGTTCCGAGAGTATGTGTTCGTCGCACCCGAAGGCGCGCTCTCGTCCCGTGCGCGCCGGTCGCTCTGTACGCTCGGCGACCGCGCATACTGTCCCTGACGCTCGAACCGATGCGCCCGACGCGGTGCCCCATCTTGTGGACGAGTGAAACCGAGCTGGCGCTCACGAGATTGTGGCGTTCCGCAGCTTCGCTGGCAGTGATAGCGTCCAGGACAACCTGGAGATGCAGTCATGATTGAAGGACTCTTCATCGCCCTCGAGGGCGTCGACGGCGCGGGCACCACGACCCACACGCAACTGCTCGCAGCCGGACTGCGCGACCGAGGTCTGCCCGTGCGGGCGACCCGCGAGCCGAGCGACGGACCGATCGGCATGATGCTGCGTCAGATCCTCACCGGTCGAATCGTCGTGACCGGCATGCACGGCGGCCGCCCGCCGAGCTGGACGACGATGGCGCTGCTCTTCGCGGCGGACCGTGTCGACCACATCGAAGCCGAGGTTCAGCCAAACCTCATGGACGGCGTGACCGTCCTGACCGACCGGTACGACTACTCGAGCGTCGCATACCAGTCGATCACGGGCGGCGGCGACGAGGAGTCGGTGAACTGGGTGAAGCAGCTCAACCGGCACGCGCGGCGTCCCGACCTGACCCTGATTCTCGACATTCCGCCGGACGTGGCCGCGAAGCGCCGCATCGAGCGGGCCGGTGGCCGCGAACTCTACGACGACGACGAGCTCCAGGAAGCGCTGGCGGAGTTCTACACGAAGATCGACGCACACTTTCCGAACGACAAGATCGTCCACATCAACGCGGACCGGCCGGTGGTCGATGTCGCCGCCGAAGTGATGCACCACGTGCGGGTGCTGCGCGGGGAAGCCTAGCAGCAACTGTATTCGCAGCCGCGACTCAAGTCACCTCGGGTGACCAGTCGGTGCCGCTGCGGATCATGGCGTTGAGGACGGTGAGTAGCTTCCGGGCGACAGCTGTCAGGGCAACCTTGCTC
>JAXMNT010000084.1:0-19022 GCA_034670305.1 Deltaproteobacteria bacterium | reverse complement strand
ATCGCCGAGCGTCGTCTCGCGTGCTCGTTCTGCGCGACGTGCGGCGTGGCGCCCGCCGCCCGGCAACGTGCGACGAAGTCGCGCGTGTCGTACGCGCGATCGGCGCCCACGGTGGCCTGCGATTCGAATCTCCAGTCGACTGCTGCCGGGCCTGACCGAACTCTGCGCCACCCATCCAGGCATCGAGCTCTGCTTCACCACGGACAGTCGCTCGTTCGACTTGGCCAAACGCGAAGCCGACCTGGCGATCCGCATTCTCGGAAGTTCGGTCGAACCACCTCCGTTCTTGATCGGGACGAAGCTCGCGCCGGTGACGGTCTGCAACTACGTCGCCCGCGCCCACGACGCGCGGCTCGACCCGGACCGGGGCGCCACGAACGCGCGCTGGATCTCCGGAGACGACCGCAAGATCCAGGAGATGCTCATCGCGGGTGGGAGCTACCGTGATGCGCTGGCTCGGCAAGGCACCCCACGTGGCGGTCGTCTCCAAGCAGACCTTGCGCGATGAGATCCACGCGGCGGGATTCGTCGAGCTCCAAGAGCCGGACGTGGGCGCCGCGGATCGCACGTCCTTTGTGGTCGCGCGCAAACCGATGCGGTCCGAAGAGCCCGGGGCCTTCTTCGCGGGATAGGTCGACGCGGGCGCGCGCCGGGGAGTCTTGCAGCAACCTGCTAGACTCCGGGCCGATGCGGTGGTGGCTGATCCTGTTGGGTGCGTGCGGCTTGGGGGTGGACGCACCGCCCGAGCTGCTCTCCGCCCGCAGTGCCATGCGACCGCCGCCGATGCGGGTCGACGTGGACGAGCCGACGCCTGTGACTCACCCGGTGGGCGTTGCGGCTGCGGCCGGCGATCGATCCGAGGACGACCGGGATCTGGACGCACCGTTCGAAGTGAAGGGTTGGCTCGAGGACGCGTCGCGGTGCGGACGCCACGGTCGGCGCCGGTTCTGCAACGGACCGCGCCGGGTGCCGGAGCCCTACGGGCACGCGAAACAACTGGCCGAGTCACTCGAGCTCGGGAGCCACCGGGCCGCCGCGGAGATGATCCGCAC
Organism: Deltaproteobacteria bacterium; assembly: GCA_034670305.1. Lineage (GTDB taxonomy): Bacteria > Myxococcota_A > Polyangia > Polyangiales > Houyiibacteriaceae > JAXMNT01. The sequence continues at coordinate 17,970 of JAXMNT010000084.1, read as the reverse complement.
GCGTCCCCGCGACGAGTGGGTCGCGCACCTGCGCAACGCCGGGATCGAACCGCCTGCGTATCCGCTGGTCTGGCCGGTCGACGACGGGCGCTTCGGCCGCGGGCTGACCTGGCGCGGCCGCCGCATCACCCACCGCGGCGTGGACGTGAGCGCAGAGGACGGGACACCGGTGCGCGCGGTCGCCGATGCGCTGGTCGGGTACGCCGACAACACCGTGCGCGGCTACGGCAACCTGCTGGTGCTGGTGCACGGCGGCGGCGAGGTCAGCAGCTACGCGCATCTGTCGGCGGTGCATGTGTTTCCTGGTCAGCGAGTACAAGCCGGCCAAGTCGTGGCGCTGGCGGGCAACACCGGGATCTCTCGGGGACCGCACCTGCACTTCGAGTGGCGGGAGAACGGCGAACTGGCCGACCCGATGCGCCGTTTTCCCACCGCGGTCGTACCCGCGTGGATGCAGGCCGAGTTCAAGAGCGAGGACTGACCGAAGCGACTCGCGGCGGCACGTGTTGCTCTTGGGTTTGGTCCGCGCGGGAGCCGTGGTAAGGCCGCCCTCGAACGTTCGCGCGCCCGTGCGCGCCCACCCGACCAGCCGCCAGGTGCTTTGACCATGACCGACCTCTTCAACCCGACCGACGAACACGCCCAACTCCGAGACATGGTCCGCCGCTTCGTCGAGACGGAAGTCGAACCGCAGGCGCTCGAACACGATCGGACCGAGACCTTCAACTTGGATCTGTTCCGAAAGGTCGGCGGGCTCGACCTGCTCGGCGTGACGGTCGGCGACGAGTTCGGCGGCGCGGGCATGGACGCGGTTGCCGCGGTCATCGTGCACGAAGAGCTCGCGGCGTCGGACCCCGGGTTCACGCTGAGCTACCTCGCGCATTCGATGCTCTTCGCGAACAACCTGTACCAGAACGGCAACGACGCACAGCGCGCGAAGTACCTGCCGGCGGCGTGCAGCGGCGACGCGGTCTGCGGCATGTGCATGAGCGAACCCGACGCTGGCACCGACGTGCTCGGCATGCGCTCGGTCGCCCGCAAAGACGGCGACAGCTACGTGCTCAACGGCAACAAGATGTGGATCACGAACGGCGCCATCGCGAAGGGCGAACTCGGCGACACGTTCCTCGTCTACGCGCGGCTCGAAGGCGCCGCGCGCAACGAGCTGTCGATGTTCATCGTCGAGAAGGGCATGGCGGGCTTCTCCCTCGGTCAGAAGATCGAAGACAAACTCGGCATGCGCGCGTCGACCACCGCGGAGCTCGTCTTCGAAGACTGCCGCGTGCCCGCCGAGAACCTCGTCGGCACCGAAGGCAGCGCGATGCTCCACATGATGCGCAACCTCGAGATCGAACGGCTCACGCTCGCCGCGATGAGCCTCGGCATCGCCCGCCGCTCGATCGAAGTGATGAACAACTACGCGCGCGACCGGAAGAGCTTCGGCGAACCGCTCAACCGCTTCGGACAGATCCAGCGCCACATCGCCGAGAGCTACGCCGCGTACATGGCCGGCCGCTCCTACACCTACAACGTCGCCGCCGCGATGGATCTGGCGAAACCCGGGCAGCGGCTCGAGACCGACGGCGTGAAACTCTTCTGCTCCACGATGGGCAAAGACGTCGCCGACCGCGCCATCCAAGTCCTCGGCGGCTACGGATACACCGGCGAGTACCACGTCGAACGTCTGTGGCGCGACGCCAAGCTGCTCGAGATCGGCGGCGGCACCATCGAAGCGCACCAGAAGAACATGACCCGCGATCTGAGCCGCCTCGACCGCCTGAAGTAGCGCGAACCCACTTCGGCTTCGGCTTCGGCTTCGGGATCGGGATCGGCATCGGCATCGGCTTCTGCTTCGGGATCGGCTTCGGCCTCGGAGTCGGCTTCGGGATCGGGATCGGCATCGGCATCGGCTTCTGCTTCGGGATCGGCATCGGCTTCGGGATCGGCTTCGGCTTCGGCTTCGGGATCGGCTTCGGCTTCGGCTTCGGCTTCGGCTTCGGATTCGCCGTCGGCTTCCTCTCTTTGCCTGCCTCGGCGCCCGACCAGGTAACATCACGCCATGTCCTCCCGTCTGGTCGCCGTGGTGTTGGGTCTCTCTCTGCTCTCGTCCCCAGCGTTCGCGGACGAGCCGCCCGGAGACGATCTGTCCGAACCGCGGGCGCTCGAGCACGTGCCGGGACCGACCCGACCGACGTCGGACCAGCTGTCTCTCTTCAGCGGGCGCACGGTCGGCAACGGGGAGGTGGTGCTCGCCGCGGGTGCCGGCTGGCCGGGCATCTTCGCCGAGCTCCTGCTCGCGCCGAGCTCGCGCTTCAACCTGTCGATCCGAGGCGCGTTCCACTGGGGTTCACCGATCGCCGGGTTCGGCACCGGCGTCGGTGGCGAGCTCTCGTTCCCGATGCGGCTGCTGCTCTATGCCAAAGGCGATGTGGACTTCGCCGCGTACGCGCGTCCGCACGTGATCATCGCGGAGGGCGCGCTCGTGGGTCAGAACGGCACGTTCGCCGACGACCTCGGCTGGGGCGCCGGCTTGGAAGTCGGCGCGCGCGTCGGCTACGCGGCGAGCCGAAGCGTGACGCTCGCCACGGGGCTGAGTGTGACCGGGACCTACTACGACGTGCCGAAGGGCACGAACAGCAACGGCTTCGCCACGACCTTCGGCGGCATGTTCGCGCTGGAGGGCCTGCTGACCCGGTCCACCATGCTGTTCTTCCGCGCGGTGGCGGGCTACGGGGTCACGAAGTCGGGGCGCTTCGACTCCGACCGGGTGCTGCTGCAGTTGGCGTTCGGGCTGGCGTACCGCTTGTAGCTTCGGGCAGCTTCGAACCCACGATGCGCGGCGCGACCTTCTCGCGGACGCGGCCGAGCCAGGACGCGCTCGTCTGGTCCAGTCGTTTCAATGCGAGCTTGCCGGCGTCGCGGCCACTGCCTGCGCACGGCACCACCCCCGCGCTCATCACCGACGCGCCGCAGAGGAAGAGCCCATCGAGCGGGGCCTTCGGCATGAAGCGGAACGGGAACACCTGGCCCGGTCCATGCGCCGGTCCGTAGATGTTGCCGTCGACCGCGGACGCGTAGGTGAGGTTGGTCGCGGGGGTGGCGACGTCGCGGAACTCGAGGTGGTCTCGCAAGCCGGGCAACACACGCTCGGCCCGCTCCAGGTAGAAGTCCCCGATGTCCTGCTTGAGCTGTTCGTAGTCGTCGCCGCGGCGTTTGGTCCTGGTACCGAACCACTTGGCGAAGGGCCTCGAGTCACAGAGCGTGACGAGTTCGACGGTCTGTTTGCCCTCGGGCGCGAGGCCGCCGTTCGGGTCTTTGTTCGTCGGCACCGTGAGGAAGAACGAGCCGCACCGGCGGTAGTCGCCCATCGCCGCGTCTCCGAACGCCTTGTCGATGTCGAGGTCTTCGTAGCTCCAGACGTTGCTGCTTCCGACCGCGCTCGTGTCGAGGTCGCCGTCCACTCCGGCGAACACCACGATCGATCCGATCGACTGCTCGGTCGTGCGCAGCTTCTTCTGCATGCGCGGCCGCAGGTGTTCGACGCCCACCATCTCGTAGGTGAGGTTCGCCTGCGCGTTGGAGATCACCGTGCGGGCTTCGAACACCGTGCCGTCGGTGAGCTGCACGCCGGTCGTGCGTCCGTGTTCGTGCAGGATCGACTTCACCCGCGCGTTGCGTCGGAGGGTCGCGCCGCACTCGTTCAACTTGTCGACGAACGCGTCGCGCAGCGGGCCGCTGCCACCGGACGGGAAGAACGCGCCGCGCGAATAGTGCGCGAGCAGACCGAGGTGCATGATCGCGCTCAGCTTGGACGGGGGCAGGCCGAGGTCGCCGACCGGTCCGGCGATCGCGGCTTTCACGCGCGGGTCGGTGAAGTAATGGTCGAGCATCTGACCGAGGGTGGCCCGCACCCAGCGCGCGATGCTCGGCACGCTGCGGAGGAGCGGCCATGCGTCGCCGAGCGAACGGACGCGCGGCGCCTTGGTGATCACCGCGTCGAGGTCCTGCACCACCTGGAAGAACCGATGCAGGTTGTCGCGTTCTTTCGGCGCCGCTTCCGCGATGCGATCTCGGAAGCGCTCGAGGCCGACGCAGTTCTTCACTTCGAAGTCGGGGAACGAGTAGCGGTCGAAGCCGTCGGGATCGAGCTCGCAGAACGCGACGTCTTCGAGTCCGAGTCGGTCGAGCAGGTGCCGGAACGCGCCGCCGGGGCCAGCCTCGCCGATGTAGTGCACGCCTGGGTCGAAGTGGAAGTGCCGCCGCGAGAACGGGTTGATGTAGCCGCCGAATTGTTTGCCCGCTTCGAGCACGAGCACCGAGCGGCTTTGGAGGGCGCAGGTGAGCGCGGCGGTCAGTCCTCCGATGCCCGAACCGATCACGACGACGTCGTACTTCTCACTCATGGGGTTTCCTTTTCTTCATGCCGGGCGCTCGGCGCCCCTCGCAACTCGGCGACCGGCGCAGGGTCGGGTGGGTCTCAGGGGACATTGTTCGCCTCGTGGCGGTGGGCGCGGATCAGCGCGTCCACCATGTGCGCGACGATGTCGGTTCCGGTGCGGCCCATGCGCAACTTGCCCGCGACCTGCAGCGTCGCGACGCCGTGCACACCAGCCCACATCGTGTGGGCGAGCACGTTGGGCTCACCGCGGAGCACCTGGTGTTCGATCGCTTCCGCGATGACGGAGTAGAGCACGCCCCATGCGTCGGTTCCGGCTTCGTCGACGAAGGGGAACTCGTCGCTCGACTGGCCCATCTCGAAGATCACCGCGAAGGTCGTCGACTCGTTCTGCGCGAAGTCGAAGTAGGCGGTGGCGAGTTCGCGGACCCGCGCTTCGGGCTCGGTGATCGTCGTCAGCCGCGCGCGCAGGAAGTCTCCGAAACGCTGGAACCCAGCGGCGCGGACCGTCGCGAAGAGCTCGTCCTTGCTCGCGAAGTAGCGGTACGGCGTCGCATGGCTGCAGCCGAGCGCCTGGGCGAGGGCGCGCATGGAGAACCCGGTGAATCCTTGCTCGGCGAACAGATCCGTCGCGACCTCGGTCGCCCGCTCGCGAAACGACGCCACCTGTGCATCCGTGAGTACCGGCCGGCCCATCGCATTCGTTTACAACGTTAAATTAACGATGTCAATCAAACGTGATCGGGAGAGAATCGGGGTCAGAATCAGGGGCGACAGAGCCAGCAACAGAGCCAGCGACAGAGCCAGCGACAGAGCCAGCGACAGAGCCAGCAGAGCCAGCGACAGAGCCAGCAACAGAGCCAGCGACAGAGCCAGCGACAGAGCCAGCGACAGAGCCAGCGACAGCGACAGCGGCAGCGACGGCGGCAGCGGTAGCGACAGCTACCGCAACAGCGGCGGCTACTCGGGGCGGCGGCGGATCAGGAGGGCGAGGCAGAGGAGGGCGGCTGCGCCTCCGGCACCGGGGGCGGCGCTGCAGCCGTCGGCTTCTTCACTCGCCGAGGTCGTGGTGGTCGCCTGCATCGTGCCCATCGTCGACGCCATGCTCGGCTGCATGTTTGGCTGCATGGGGGTCGCCGGTGCAGTCGTCGGCGCGTCCGGGTCCACGCAGTACTTCGCGGCCCGGCACTGCCCGATGGCGCAGGTACCGTCCGCACCGCACGGTCCTTCGAACTGCGTCAGGTGGGTGTCGCCGCGCGGGTGGCTGATGGTGCGCTCCAGCACGCAGAACTGGCTCGGCCGACACACGCGCCCCGGTGGTCTCGGGAACATGCCCTGCGCTTGGCATTCCGCGTCGTCGTTGCACAGATCCGGCGAACACATCGGTCCGTAGTGGCTGCTCGTGCCGAGCGCGCCGGACGGGCAGTTCTCGGGCGGACCTTCGATGGCGTCCGCGAACGCGACTGAAGAAGACAGAGCGAACATCAGGGCGAGGGCGGTGCGCATCGCCGCACCATCTCAGGGATGCCGCGCGCGAAGCAAGCCGAGAGAACCGAGCTCCGGCATCGGCTGGGCGGCATCGGCATCGGCGTCGGCGTCGGCATCGGCATCGGCGTCGGCATCGGCTTCGGCTTCGGCTTCGGCTTCGGAATCGGCGACCCACTTTCTTCTCCGGGCGGGCTCTGCTAGCACCCCTCCCACGATGAAGACGTTTACGGTTCGACACCCCATCGAGTGCACCCCCGACGTGTTCTGGGAGCGCATCCACCTCGGTGGATTCAACCAGCACATGTACGACCGGCTCGGGTATGGCTACGAGTGTCTGGTCGACGACCACGAGACCGGCGTCCGCAAGACGCACATCACGCCCGTCGTCGATGCGCCCAAGTTGCTGGTCAAAGCACTCGGCGAATCGGTGTCGTTCGAGGAGCACGGCCAGCTCCATCGCGAGCCGAGCGGCACGCGCTACGAGTTCAACGTCGTGCCCGGTGTGTTTCCGAAACGCATCAGCATCAGCGGCCAGATGACCACCGAACCCAACGGGCCCGACGGTTGTTTCCGAGTGGTCGATTTCGAGATCGGCTGCACGATCTTCGGCATCGGCAAACTCTTCGAGTCGTTCGTCTCCAAAGAGATCACGAAGAACTACGAAGACAGCTGGGGCTACACGAACGCGTACCTCAAGACGTAGGGCGACCGCGGCCGTCGGCATTCGAGGTGCCGGTCCGCAAGAAGCTCGCTCAAGCCGCGCAGACGCGCACCGAGACCCCGATGGCCAAACGCGCACGCAAGTACTGGTTGATGAAATCCGAACCCGACGTGTTCGGGATCGAGGACCTGAAGAAGGTCGCGTCCGAGCCCTGGGATGGGGTGCGCAACTACCAGGCGCGCAACTACATGCGCGTGATGCAGGAGGGCGATCTGGTGCTCTTCTACCACTCGAACAGCAAACCCTCCGGCGTGGCGGGCATCGCGCGCATCGTCGGTGAAGCGCGTCCCGATCCCCACCAGTTCGACAAGAAGTCGAAGTACTTCGACGCCAAGTCCAAGCAGGAAGAGCCGCGCTGGGATCTGGTCGACGTCGAGTTCGTCGAGGCGTTCGACGAGGTCGTCTCGCTCGCCGCGATGAAAGAAGACAAGAAACTCGAAGGCATGCTCGTGGTCCGCAAAGGCATGCGGCTGAGCGTGATGCCGGTGGACAAAGTGCACTTCAAGCGGCTGCTCAAACTCGGTGGCGCCGCGCTGAAGGTGTCCTGATCGCCGAGCCGTCCAGTGGGGTGACCGAAGCCGCGCTCGAAGCCGCGCTCGCCTCGCATCCGCGCATCGACATGCCGGCGCTCCCCGGACGCACCAACCACGTGAAGGCGGGCGTCTTGCTCCCGCTCTTCCCGGAAGGCGACGACCTCACGGTGCTGCTCACGGAACGCAGCCGGGCGCTGCGTCAGCACGCCGGCGAAATCTGTTTCCCGGGCGGCCGTATGGACGACACCGACGCATCGGTCGCGGCGACCGCGTTGCGCGAAGCCGAAGAAGAGGTGGGCCTGACGTCCGCGCGCATCGTCGGTCGGCTCTCGAGCATCCCGCTCTACACCTCCGACTTCCGCCTCGAACCGTTCGTCGCCTGGTGCAGCGAGCCGCTCAGCGGTTTGCGTCCGAGCCCGGACGAAGTCGCGTCGCTCGTGCCGGTCTCGATGTTCGCGCTGGCGGAGCGCTCGTTCGTACACGGCGTCACCTGGAGCCGCGACGGCATCGCGCACCTCTCACCGATCTTCGAAGCACCGGAGGGCAGCGCGCAGCCGCTCATCTTCGGCGGCACCGCCTACGCACTCTACGAGCTGCTCGGCGTCGTGGCGAAGTTGCGCGGCCGCGACGTTCCGCCTCTGAAGTCCGGCCGCTACACCTGGGCCGATGTGCTCGACTGACGCGTACCGTCTCCAGCCGCGGACCGTTCAATCGTTGCGTGCGCCGCGACAGATCCACGCGCGGACGAGGTCCAGCTCTCCCGAGCTAAGAGACTCTCCGGTCTTGGGCATCTGGTTGCCGCTGCACATGCCTACGCCGGTGAGCTTGCTCCACAAGTAGCTTTCATCAACATCGCCCTGGACAACGAGCGTGCGTCCCCCGCAACTCGCGGCCACCCCGACGAGTTCTCGATGCGCCTGCCCCGCGTTCAAGTCGAGGCTCGCTGCGGGGCGTGCGCCGCCATGGCAGCGGCTCGCCGCGCACGTTCCGGTGAAGATGGGCTGGACCTGTGCGCCGAACGAGACCTCGGGGCCGCAGCCGACACACGCGCCGGCCGTGCAGCCCTCTCCAGCGGCACACCCCATGCCGCAGCCGCCGCAGTGTTGCGCGTCGTTCGACGTGTCGACGCACGCGCCTGCGCATGAAGTCGTGCCCGCCGGGCAGCTGCAACTTCCCGCGCCACACACGCCACCCCCCATGCATGGGGTGTCGCAGGCGCCGCAGTGGGCAGGGTCCGATGCGAGATCGACGCAGGCGCCGCCACACAATGTGAGTCCCGGCTGGCAGGTACAACGTCCGTCGGCACACATCTCACCGGCGCCGCAGGGTGCGTCGCAGCCACCGCAGTGCGCCACGTTGGAGGCGAGGTCGACGCACGCTCCGCCGCAGTCGGTCGTGGCCGCGGGACAATCGTCGACACAGCCTCCACCAAAGCAGAACCGGTCGCCGCAGGACACGCCACACGCACCGCAGTGCGCGATGCTCGTCGACAGGTCGACGCAGTCCGGGCCGCAGGGCTCGAGGCCGTTGGCGCACCCGCACGCGCCCCCGGCACAGGTCTGGAGCGGACCACACGCGAGGTTGCATCCGCCGCAGTGGTCCGGGTTCGTCTCGGTCGGCACACAGCCATCGGCGCACGGCGACTCGCCCGCCGGACATTGGGAGACGACGGCGCCGCGCGGCACGATGTCGCCCACGCCGGTCGACGTGCCTTCCGTGGCTTCGACGACGTGCGCTCCGCACGCCAGCCAGTTGCGCAGCATCTCGCGCGCTTCGGGGGAGGCGGCCGATGGGAGGTCGACCTGATCCGCCGTGCCCACGTGGGCTCGGTAGATCGGAGCCGCGCCGAGCGCCGTGTCGCCCGCCGCGCCACCGGGCGGCATCGCCCCGTCATCGACCTGCATCTGGATCACATGCCGCAGGTTCCACGCCACCCGACGCGCCCGTCGCAAGCGCTCGAGTTCGTCCGGACTCGTCGCCACCCCCACGTCCAGATCGAGTCCCCCTGGCGCGCCCAGCCGGTCGACTCCGTCGATGCCCTGCGCGTGGCAGAAGCGGCTCGCACCGCACGACGCGTCCATCAGGGCTTGGCCCGGATAGGCCGGGTATCCGCCTTCGTCGTAGTAGATCGGCGAGGTGGCCGCTTCGAGATCACATCCGCCGAGGTCCGACTGGCATCCGAACTGAACGCACAGCGCGAGCACCCCAAAGACGCGTCTCAGGGTTCGTGGACTCAACGACACACCCCACCTCGGCAGCTCTGACCATCGGCACACATCGCATCGCAGCGGCCGCAGTGGCGCGCATCGCTCAGCGTGTTGGTGCACGCGCCGTTGCACGCGCTGAGGGTGACCGGGCAGGTGTTGCATGCGCCGGACTGGCAGACTTGATCGGCTCCGCACACGGTGCCACAGGCGCCGCAGTGCCGTGGGTCGCTGCCCGTGTCCACACAGGTGCCGTCGCATGCCTGCAACGGCGCGCAGTCCGCACCGCAGGTGCCCGCGAGGCAGACTTCGCCCGCGCCGCATGCCGCATCGCACCCACCACAGTGCTGGTTGTTGCTCTGTACGTCCACACAGGCGTCGCCACAGGCTTCGCGGCCGGGCGTGCACACGCAGGACGAAGCTGCGCAACGCTCGTCGGCCCCGCACGCCTGATCGCACGCGCCGCAGTGTGCGGAGTCGACGCTGGTGTCGACGCAGCGCCCCCCACACATGACCGCCGGGTCCGCACACGCGCAGGCCCCGCCCACGCACACTTCGGCGGCGTCGCATGCGACGCCGCAGCCGCCGCAGTGCATCGCGTCGGTCTGTGGGTCGACGCATCGGCCAGCGCAGATCGTCGTCTCGTCCGGGCACGTCGTCCCACACGCACCCGATGCGCAGACCTCGTCCGCTCCGCATGCGACGTCGCAGGCGCCGCAATGGGCGGGATCCGACGCGGTGTCGACGCAGATGCTTCCGCAGAGAAGGCCCGTCTCGCAGTCCCCACCCGTGTCGGGCAAGGCGGCGTCGGGGCTGTTTCCCAAGGGTGGGGGCGGGTCCTCCCACGCACACCCGCTCGAGAGGAGCACGACCAGCGCGATCAGCGACGACCGAAGCACCGCCACAGTCTACCAGGGCGCGTGCATCCGCGGGTACGCATGTCGGCTCGCGCGGCGAGACGTCCTGGATTCGCGCCGCATCGGCACGTGCCCGACGCTCAGGTCGCGGGTTCGCGGATGACTTCGAGGGCGACTCCGTCTTTGCGGGGGTCGCTGGCGCCCTTGGGTCCGTCGACGTCCATGAAGACGACCTGGGCGCCGCCGTAGCCGAAGGTCGAAGCGTCGTCGGCGATGTCGTGACCGCGTGCGGCGAGCGCTTCCCGCAACGCCTTGGGCGTGCCGGTTTCGAGCGCGACGCGTCGGCCGCCCATCCACCGGAAGCGGGGCGCGTCGACCGCGTCCTGCGGCGCCATGCCGAGGTCGATCATCTTCACCAGCAACTGTACTTGCGCCTGCGGTTGTTGCGGCCCGCCGACGACGCCGAAGACGATCCACGGCGCGTCGTGGCGGAACACCATCGCCGGCAGGATCGTGTGGTAGGGGCGCCGGCCCGGGCCGAGCGCGCCGGGATGCGCAGGGTCCACCGAGAAGAGATGCCCTCGGTTTTGCATCACCACGCCGTCCACCGTCACCCGCGCGCCGAAGTGCATGTAGATGCTGTTGATCAGCGAACAGGCGTTGCCGTCCGGGTCGACCACGCTGACGTACACCGTGTCTCCGAAGAGCCGAGGGCCCTTCGGTACGATCGTCGCCGCGCGGTCTTCGATCGAGTTGGCGCGTGTTTCGAGGTGGTCGAACGAGAGCAGGTCGTCCACATACGAATGGTCCGGGTCGCCGACGTGCGCGAGGCCATCTTCGAACGCGCGTTTGATCGCTTCGATCTGCAGATGGGTGCGCTCTTCTTCGGGCATCGTCGAGAGCGGAAACTCGTCGAGCATGCCGAGCGCTTCGAGCACGACGATGCCCTGACCGTTCGGCGGCAGCTGCGCGACGCGGTGCCCTCGGTAGACGCCTTCGAGTGGCGCCACCCAGCTGCCCTCGTGGGACGCGAGGTCTTCGGCGCGCAGCCAGCCCTTCGCCGCTTCGCTCGCGTTCGCGATTCGGGCGGCGACCGAGCCTCGGTACATCGACTCCCAGCCTTCTTCCTGCAGCGTCTGCAAGGTCGCGGCGAGCTCGGGTTGCTGGTGGCGCGCCCCGGCGGCGGGCACCGGGAGGTAGGGCGAGGGATGGTCTGTGGGAAGCGCAGCGCGCTTCCAGTCGCGCGCGACGACCGGGGTGACCTCGAACCCCTGCTCGGCCGTCGCCCGGGCCGGCTCGAGCGCCTGTCGGAAGGTGCGTCGTCCGAACTTCTCGATCAGCGCGGCCCAGTGTTCGACCACGCCGGGCACCGTGACCGGCAGCCACCCGTGGGTGGGCATGTGCGCGTGTCCGAGCGCTTGAAGCGCCTCGATGCTGGCCAGGGCCGGGGCGCGTCCCGATCCGTTGTGTCCATGAAGCGCGCGCTTCTCCGCGTCCCAGACGAGCGCGAAGCCGTCGCCGCCGAGCGAAGTGCTCATCGGATCGACCACGGTCAACAGCGCCGCCGCCGTCACCGCAGCGTCCACTGCGCTGCCGCCCGCATCCAACACGTCTCGCGCGGCCTTCGCGGCGAGCGGGTGGGAGGTTGCGACCATGCCGCGCTTTGGCTGCTCCGGAGGAAGCGCCAGGTCGTCGACTGCGTCCGTCACCTTGCTCATCCGGGCTTCATGGGCCCCGATCCAGGAACCGTCGAGCCGCTCGGAAGCGGAAGCCGAAGCCGAAGCGGAAGCGGAAGCGGAAACGGAAGCGGAAGCGGAAGCGGTCCCGGAAGCGGAAGCGGTCCCGGAAGCGGAAGCGGAAGCGGAAGCGGAAGCGGAAGCGGAAGCGGAAGCGGAGGCCGACCCCGACGCCGAAGCCGAATCCGAATCCGAAGCCGAAGCCGCATCCGAAGCCGACGCCGAAGCCGACGCCGAATCCGAAGCCGAATCCGAAGCCGCGCCGATCCCGAAGCCGACGCCCGAAGCGGAAGCGGAAGCGGAAGCGGAAGCCGAAGCGGAAGCGGTCCCGGAAGCGGAAGCGCCGGAACCCGCAGCTTCCAGGGGTCCTCGGGTTCGTTTGCGCTATGCTCGCCGCCGCATGTCGTCCGAACCGCGGTGGCCGGTAGCGCTCGCGGTGGGCGTGCCCTTGGCCGCCTTCCTCGCGACGGCGTCGGGGTTCGGCTATTGGCTCGACGGCGGAGAGTTCGTGGCCCAGGGCGCGGACTTCGGCATCGCGCATCCGCCCGGCCATCCGCTCGCGGGGGTCCTGCACACCGCGGCGGTGTGGCTCTTGCCCCTCGGCAGCGCCGCCTTCCGGGTGGCGCTCGCGAGCGCGTTCTGCGGCGCGGCGGCGGCGGGGTTTCTGTTCCGCGCCGCCCGCACGACCTTCCGTTCGCTCGGCAGCGGGCAGCGGGCGTCCTCGCTCTTGGCGGTGGCGGCGGCGTGGACGGCGGCGGGCAGTTTCGGCTGGTGGTTTCAGTCCGTGCGCCCGGAGGTCTACGCGCTTCAAGCGCTCCTCATCATGGTTGCGATCGACCGGCTGGTCGCGCTCGAGGCCGCCTGGCCGACGGCGGATCTGAGGCCGCTCTACACCGCGGCCTTCAGCCTCGGATTGGCGCTCGCCAACCACCACTTCTTGGCGCTGCTGCTCTTGCCGGCCGGCGCGGGGCTCCTGGCGCGTGTGGTGCTCGATCACGGGCGCCGCAGCGTCTCGTTCGTCGCCGGCTTCGGATTCCTCGGACTCACGACCTACGCGTACCTGCCGCTCCGCGCGCACAGCGCGACCTTGGCGCTCGGCACCCCGGACACCCTGGCGAAGTTCTGGTGGGTGGTCAGCGCGGAGGCGTTTCAGAAGAACCAGGGCGGCGGGGTGCCGCAGCCGCTCGGGGAGCGGTTCGCGGACGTCGCGATCTGCTTGGTCGAGAGCCTGCACTGGGCGCCGATCCTGCTCGCGCTCGGCGGCCTCTATGCGGTGCTCCGGCTCAAGTCGTCGCGGCGGCTCGGGCTGGTCTGGGCGCTCGTGTTGATCGTCTTCGTGAGTGCGCGGGCGTGGCTTGGTTTCGTGCGCGACAACCCGGACGCGCTCGGGTACCTGATGCCGGCGCTCGGCGCGGTGGTCGTCTTGGCCGGCGCGTTCTTGGTGGTCGTCTGCAAGATCGTCGGTCGCACGTGGCTCTCGCAGGGCGTGGCGGCGCTGGTGCTCGTCGGCTCCGCGTTCTCGCTCGCGCAGACCGCGCCGCGCGCCTCGCTCGCGAGCTTTCGCGACACCGACGCGATCGACGACGTGATGCGCCGCGAGCTGCCCGCGAACGCGGTGCTCGTGCTCTTCAACCCGCACAGCATCTTTCGGTACTGGGGCGGCGAATCGGCCGAGCGGCTCCGGCCGGACGTGACCGTGGTGCCGGTGCCGTTCCTGCCCTACCCAGGCCTGGCGGACGGCTTGACCGAGGCGCACCCGGAACTTCGCGAGCTGCTGCGCGCGTACATGCTGCGCGGAGAACTCCGCCAGCCGGATCTGCAGTCCCTCGCGGCGGAGCGGCCGCTGCTGATCGAACTCGACCCGCGGGTGCCGCCGGCGCTCTACGACACGCTGGTGCCCGACGGCGTGTGGCACCGGGTGCTCGCGGGCGGTGCGACCGACGCCGACCAGCGCGAAGGGGCCGCGGCGCAAGAAGCGCGCTGGAGTGAGTTCTACCGGGTGCTCGGGGAGCCCACCGATCCCGAGACCCGCCGGCAGCTGCTCTGGCGGCACTACCAAGACGCACTCTTCCTCGCTGCGACCGGCCACCGCACCGCGGCGGGTCTCGCCGTGGAGCGGGGACTTGCGATCGAGCCGATGGAGGCGCCGCTTGTCGGCCTCAAGGCGGCGCTCGCCGATGGCGAGGGCCCGGTGGACACCGAGCCGTTTCGGGTGACGGCGGAGTTCTGAGGCCGGCTCCTGGTCGACGGGGTCGACGCAGCGGCGGGATCAAGGCATGACTGCCCGATGACGATGAAGGTGCACCACCTCAACTGCGGGACCATGTGTCCCGTCGGCGGACGACTCCTGAGCGGCAAGGGGAGCGTGTTCTCCCGCGGCCTTCTGATCTGTCACTGTCTGTTGATCGAAACCGAGCTGTCCGGGCTCGTGCTCGTGGACACCGGCTTCGGTCTCGACGACATCGCCTCCCCCGCGCAGCGGCTCGGCTCGAGCCGGTTCATGCTCTCCGCAAAGATGGACCCACTCGAAGCCGCGGCCACCCAGGTCGAAGCGCTCGGGTTCCGGCGCGAAGACGTGCGGCACATCGTGTTGACTCATTTGGACCTCGACCACGCGGGCGGCCTCAGCGACTTTCCGGATGCGACGGTGCACCTGCTCGGCGCCGAGAAGGCCGCGGCCGAGAACCCGAGCGGCATGGAGAAGACCCGCTACCGCGCGACCCAGTGGGCGCATGGGCCGACCTGGTCCACGTACACGCCTTCCGGCGAGCCGTGGAAGGGCTTCGAAGCGGTGCGTTCGCTCGAAGGGCTGCCGCCCGAGATCCTGATGATCCCGCTCGCCGGCCACACGCGCGGCCACGCGGGCATCGCGCTGCAGCAGGACGACCACTGGCTCCTTCACTGCGGCGACGCCTATTTCTTCCGCGGCACCATCGCGCCAAAGCCCTGGGCGCCCGCCGGCATCAAGTTCTTCCAGCGCGCTGTGGCGCAGAACTTCGGCGTGATGCTGCAGAACCAGGCGCGGCTGCGCGAACTCGCCGAGGCGCACCCGGACGTGCGGCTCGTGTCCGCGCACGACCCGGTCGAGTACGAAGCACTCGCAGGCTGACTCTTCCGGCGGAAGCCGAAACCGACGCCGACGCCGACGCCGAAGCCGACGCCGAATCCGAATCCGAACCCGACGCCGAAGCCGACGCCGAAGCCGACGCCGACGCCGACGCCGAAGCCGACGCCGACGCCGACGCCGAAGCCGAAGTCGATGGCCGATGGGGCGGGCGGCGTGCGAGTCGTGCGGGCTGGGTGTACAACCTCTCGCATGCCCAGCGTATTGACCCGTGTGCGCATCGACGCGTCGGCGGAAGTGGTGTGGTCGGTCCTTTCGGATCTGGATGCGTACGACGAGTGGAACCCGGTCATCCGGAAACCGCGCAGTCGACTCGAGCCCGGCGGCCCGATCGACTTCACGTTGAGGCTCGGCAAGATCAACGCGCCGATCGCCGCGCGCATCGTGCGGGCAGACGGACGCGAGCTTCGCTGGAAGGGGCCGCGCAACAAGCTGCAGACGCCGCTCGCCCGCGGAGAACACTTCTTCCGCATCCAGTCGGTGGACGAAGGGTCGGTCGACGTGGTCCATGGCGAAGACTTCGGCGGACCGCTCTTCGCGCTGCCGTGGCGGTTGCTCGAACCGCGGATCCAGAAGGCCTACGCGCAGGTGAACCAGGCGCTCAAAGAACGCGCCGAGTCCCGCCAGGGCTGAACCACGGCCACGGATCCTGAGTTTCGGGATCGGCTTCGGCCGACAAACCACGGGCACGGGCACGGGCACGGGAACCGCGCATCCTCTCCTTCGGATTCGGATTCGGTGCCGACGCGGCCCCGGCCGAAGCCGACGCAGAGGCCGAGGCCGAACTCAGGGCAGAAAGCGGGCGCGCTCTTCGGGCTTCGGGATCCGGCAGACGTCGCGTTTGCCCCAGATGCGGTAGCGCATCGCGGCGATGAGCCGGTAGCCGAGGTCGGTCAGAAACGCGGGGAAGATCCGGAGCCACGAGAGCCGACGCCAGCCGCCGGGCAGGTGCGACGTGATGCGCATCAGGGCGCGGCTGCGCACGAAGACTTTCTCTTCTCCGTCGGTGCGGTCGATGAAGATGATCGAGTCGAGGTTCTCCGGGAGTTCGATCCGCTCCATCAGCGCGGCGGCGGTCTCGCCTTGCAGAGGGGTGAACGTCAGGACGCCTTCGGGATCGTGGTCGAGCAGCCACTGCACGGACTTGTCGCAGAGACCGCACAGGCCATCGAAGAGCACCAGACGCTCGAAGGGCACGTCGGCTGGGGTTGCGGGGTCGATGGGTGAATCCTAGGGCCGTGGGCGGCCGCGTCCAAGGTCCGTCGACCGGGTGCATGACGATCCGCGCTGCGGTGACCAACGGCCCGCGTCTGAACCGCCTTCCAGGTCCGGGCGGTTCAGTCGTCGTAGCTGAACCGCACCTGGGAGAAGTCGGCCACGAATCGGAAGCCCACGTTCTCGTAGACGTGGTTGCTGGTGGGGTTCTCGGATTGCGTCAGCAAGGTCACGAACGCCCGCCCTTGTTCGTCGCGCAGGTGTCGGGCCAGGTGCGCCACGAGCCTCGAGGCCCGCCCCGCCCGCCGGTGCGACTCGGGCGTGTAGACGAACCCGATGCGCGAGCCGCGAATGCCGCGGGCGGTGGCCACCGCCATCGAGGTCATCGCTCCGTCTTCGTCCCAGACGAACAAGGTCTCGTCCCGCATGTGGCGGTCGACGATCGACTCGAGCGAGCCGTAGAGGGTGAGCCCGACGTCGCGATGAAATCCGTGCGCCCATTCGACGAGCTCGTCGCGCTCAGTGGCCATGGGGTTCCGCATCTGACCGGGCCCTTCGGGGATCTTCAGGACGTCGAGCGAGAGCAACCGTTGCGCCATGCCGCCGGTCACCGACGCACCGCGGGTTTCGGACCAGGCGTGCGCGAATCGGTCGACCGTCTCGCGCGGTCCGAGGACTTCCACGACCGGCTCGGAGGAGTTCGCGAAGAAGGCCACGAGCGCGCCTGCATCGTCCGCGCTCAGGTCGGTCAGCGCGAGCGCGCCTCGGCTCGAACGGACCGCGGCTCCGACCACTTCGCCCTCGCGCTCCAACAGGTTCAGGCTGCCTTGCGAGCCCTCGCCTTCCCGCTCCGCGAACGACGCGAACGAGAGCACGAGACCGGCCCGCAGCTCTTCGCGTTGAAAGAACCCGTGGGTCTGCCGAAGAAACGCATTCGGGGAGGGCACCTGTCGCCACGACATGGCCGCATGGTGCATGAGCGGCGCGGCGGACGCGACCTGCGATTCGTGCCCTTGCCCTCGGCGTCTGAATCCGAATCCGAAGGAGAGGATGCCGCAGCGCCCTTGCCCCTGCCCTTGCCCCTGCCCTTGCCCTCAGGCTCCGGATCCGAATCCGAAGGATGCGTGCTGCGATTCGATGGGTGCGGATCGACTGGCACCACTTCCGGCACCTCGGCGGCATGTGGCAGACTTCGTCCGTGGACACGACGGTGATCGAAGACGACGAGATGGAGTACGTGCTTGTGGTCCGCCACAAGGATTCGGTGGCTGGGCGGCAGGTGCGCCTCACCCAGTACCCATTCGTGATCGGCCGCGGCTCGAAGGTCGACCTCGACCTCGACACCGAGAAAGCCTCCCGCCGACACGCGGAGATCGCCCACGTCGAAGGCGGCTGGGTGGTCACGGATCTCGAGAGCCGCAACGGCACCAAGATGAACGGCGAACCCCTGACCGACGCGCACACGCTCTCGGTCGGCGACGTCATCGGCATCGGCGACTTCCGCCTCGAGTGGCAAGCCATCCACCCCGAACGCGAATCCATCCTCCCCCCCACCGTCGTCCTCACCGACCCCTAGCAGGTTGCTGAAGAACGCCCGCAGGGCGTTCTCGCAGCCTGCCCCTTGCCCCTGCCCTTGCCTTTGCCCTTGCCCGCGGATCAGCGGTCAGATCGCTTGATCAGCGCGACGAGCATCGCG
>JAXMNT010000083.1:0-19170 GCA_034670305.1 Deltaproteobacteria bacterium | reverse complement strand
CGAGCGCTCGAGGCCCTCGACGCCTGCGACCTCATCGCCGAGCAGCTCCCGCGAGGCCGTGCTCACCTCCGAGACCAGATCGATCGCGCTGCGACTTCCGTCGTCGCCAACATCGCCGAGGGCGCACGCGAGTTCAGTCCCAAGGAGAAGGCCCGCTTCTATCGGATGGCCTGGCGCTCCGCGATCGAGGTCGTCTCCTGGCTCGAAATCACGGACCGTCGGGCCGAGGCATCGAGGCCCGATATTGTCTCTCGCGCGGGAGGCTCTGGCTTCCAGAGCCGTTTCCAAGGGCCCTAAGAAAGCCGAAGGCGTCTGGGCCCGCAGGAACCCCGCGAGAGACCAGCAATATCGAACGGGCTCTCGCCCACCTTGAGCAGGTCGTCGCGATGCTCGTCGCGCTGATCAAGCGATCTGACCGCTGATCCGCGGGCAAGGGCAAAGGCAAGGGCAGGGGCAAGGGGCAGGCTGCGAGAACGCCCTGCGGGCGTTCTTCAGCAGCCTGCTCGCACGGCAGGCGGCCCTCAGAGTTCGACGGCGAAGCCAGCGGTCACGGTCCAGGTCCGGGCCCGGAGCGCGGAGTCTTCCGGCAGCGCGTGAAGCCACTGGTGGGTGAGCCGCGCTTCCAGGAAGAGTTCGTCGGAGACCCGCACGCCGAGCCCGCCGGCGAGGCTGCTCACCCACGCGACCTCCTGTTGCATCTGAGCGACCGGAAGCTGCATGCGGCCGATGGAGGCTTCGAGGATCGGGCGCAGGCCGATGCATTCGATCTCCGGGCGCAGTGCCACGAGTACACCGCCGGCGAGCCCGGGCCGCTTGAGCGGGAACGCCTCCGAGGTGACCTGAAAGTAGCCGCCCGCTTGGAGGGCGGACCCGACGAGGTCGAAGGCGAAGTCGGTGCGGATGGTGGGGCGCCAATGGGCATCGCCGGCCTGGTCGGTCAGCTGCAGTCCGCCGAGCTGGATGTCGAGCGTGCCGGTGTCGGCGCGCGCGTGGCCGGGTGAGGCGACGGCGAGCGCGACGAGGGTGGCGCAGAGCAGGAGGGCGGAGCGAAGCATGGGAGGACGGGGTTGCACGCCCCGTACCATGCAGGAACACCCAGGAAAGCCCGAGTTTTCTGCAAAGTAGGACCGTCCGGGATCGGTGCTGCCGTTCACGACGTGAACCAGGCATCACAGGTGCAGTTGCGGTCGACCGCTCAGAGAAAGGGGCCGCAGCGCATGCTGAAGCCGTGGCAGGTGTAGCGCTCGGGTTCCGGACAGTCGGACGCGGACGCGCAGGGACAGTCACCGACGGGGACGCAGGGCCCGTAGCAGCCGCCCTCGACAGAGGGGACTTGGCCTTCTTCGCAGACGGGCGGAGCAATGTCGCAGAGGACCTCGTCGGGGCGGCAGTTGACGCCTTCCGCGGTGCCGCTGTCGACGCCCGCGTCTGTCCCTGCGTCCGTGCCTGCGTCTTCGCCGGTCGCCGCGTCTTCGCCGGTCGCCGCGTCTTCGCCGGTCGCCGCGTCTTCGCCGGTGCCGGTGTCGGTTGCCGGGGCGTCTTCAGTGGGCGCATCGGGTGCGCTGAATGCGTCCTCTCCCGCGTCCACTTCACCAGGTTCGAGGCACAACCCGTTGATGCAGACCTCGGCGCCTTCGCAGTCGCGCGCGGTCATGCAACTGGTGCTCTCCGCACAGGCGGGGAGGCTCGAGACGAGCATCAGGGCGAGGAGGGGCAGGGCGCGGCGCATCGAGTGAGCGTAGCAGGTCGCGTTTGAGTCCGACCCTGGCCTCTTGGGTTCGAGGCCGGCGCCGACGTCGACGCCGACGTCGACGCCGATGCCGATGCCGACGTCGACGCCGAAGCCGACGTCGAAGCCGAAGCCGAAGCCGAAGCCGAAAAGCCGAAGCCGAAGCCGAAGCCGACTCCGAACCCGAAGCCGAAGCCGAAGCCGAAGCCGAAGCCGAAGCCGAAGCCGAAGCCGACGCCGACGCCGAAGCCGAGGCCCCTCAGAAAGGACGGGCGCGAATTAGGGCCGCCAGTCTCGCGAAGCGAGCCAGGCCCGTAGCGGCAAGAAATATTGTCGCCCGCACGTGCACCTGCGCAGGCCGCAGGCCGAGCAACTGGTGCACTCCCCAATCGATCCCCGAGAGCGCCGATAGGAGCGCCTGGACGCGCGCAGCCGCCAATCGCCCCAGATGCTTCTTCATTCCATCAAGTGCAGTGGCGGCGAGCACGTGCAGGCAGCGACGGGCGCGAATTAGGGCCGCCAGTCTCGCGAAGCGAGCCAGGCCCGTAGCGCCAAGAAGATCAGCGTTCGTTGAGGGCGCGGCCGATGGCGCGGAAGGCGTCGCGGGCTTGCGGGAGGAACGCGGTGAAGCCGTGCCAGGCGTGCATCATGCCCGGCCAGATCTGGAGTTCGACCGGGACGCCGGCGCGGCGGGCGCCGACGGCGAGGCGTTCGATTTGGGTGCGGAGGACTTCGGCGCCGCCGGCTTGGATGAGCATGGGCGGGAGGCCTTCGAAGTTCGCGAAGCTCGGGGAGACCTGCGGGTCTTCGACGTCGCCGCCGTCGCGCAGGTAGAGATCCCGGAACCGGTTGAGCACGCCGCGGTGCAGGTAGTCGAAGTGTGCGTTGCGTTCGACGCTCTCGCCGCCGTTGCGCAGATCCACCCACGGGCTGATCAGCACGAGCTGCTTCGGGAGCGGCACGCCGCGATCCCGAAGTCGTTGTACGAGGGCGAGCGCGAGGTTGCCGCCGGCCGAGTCGCCCGAAAGAACGATGGACGAGGGATCCACACCGGTCTCGAGCAGCGCCAGATAAGCGTTCTCGCAGTCGTCGATGGGGCCGGGGTACGCGTTCTCGGGCGCGAGTTGGTACTCGATCGCGAGCACGTCGTGCCCGGTGTGAAAGGCGAGGTCGGCCAGCATCATGCGGTGGGTGCGCGCCGAACAGGTCACGAAGCCGCCGCCGTGGATGTGCACGAGGGTGTCGCCCGAGCCGTGCACCGGCCGGGTCCAGACGCAGTCGACGCCGCCGAGCTGGAGTGCATCGCGCCGAACGCTGAAGTTCGGTGGGGTCAGCCGAGCGAGGCGGTCGAGGCGCCTTCGCAACGCGACCGGATCCTCCTGGGCGGCACCCGATGCGGCGGCTCGAAGGAACCGCGCGACGAGGTGCGTCCGCCAGGACCAGGCGGGGTGGGCAGGCGCAAGGAGTGCTCTGCGAGGCGCGATGGCGTCCACGACCCAGGGGTATCACCCGGGTTCACCCCCTCCAACTTCGTGGTTTGTGCCCGATTCGACCCGACGGTTCAGTGGGTGGGAGCGACGGTTCGGCGGGGGTGGTGGACGGTTCGCAGGTTGGGTTGTGTGAGTGAACGCACGCGTTGTTGGGGCACAGTGCGTCCTTGATCCCCTTGCCCTTGCCTTGCCCCTGCCCTTGCCCTTGAGCCGAAGCCGAAGCCGATGCGAAGCCGACGCCGAAGCCGATGCCGATGCCGATGCCGAAGCCGATGCCGAATCCGAATCCGAAGCCGAAATCCGAAGCCGAAGCCGACGCCGAATCCGATGCCGAAGCCGATGCCGAAGCCGGCTCCTGAGGCGGCGGCTCAGCGGGGAGCGGGCTGGAGTGACTCGGGGAGGTCGAGCCAGCGGCTGCGGCGGACTTGGAAGACGACGAAGAGGGTGGCGCCGTCTCGGCGGTCTCTCTCTTCGATCCGCACGTCGCCAAGCCACTCCTTGGCGGCGAGGGCTTCGGTGCCCATGGCCTGAAGATCGTTGGCGGCCATCCAGTGGGTGCCACCGATCTCGGCGGCGCGATCGTTCACCCACGCTTTGAACTCGGCTTCGTTCAGTTCGACCGGCTGAACCACCACGAGTGAGCCCATGCGCACGATCGGGGTTCGGTCGAGTACGTCGATGTCCTCGGCCGAGATCTCGATCGCGGCGCTCGCGACGGGAAACGCGTCCCGCCACTCGCGGCTGTGCGGTTCCCAGCGCTCGGTCACCGACATCGACGCACAACCCGCGACGGTTGCGAACACGAACGCGAAGACGAAGCGCGCGCTTGGCGAACCAGTCCGCTGGGTCGAGGACACGTCTAGCTTCCGCACACTTGATCGAACCGGCTCTCGGCCGACTCGCACCGTTCGTACGCGTCTTCGCACTGCTGGTTCGCTTCCGGGTGCTCCTGCGCGATCGCGCAGATGCGATCTCGGAGTTCGCAGACCGCTTGCTTCAAGCCTTCCGCATCGTCGCAGCGCGCGTCGTCCACCGCGGCGGAGAACGCTTGGTCGGTGCGGCCGAACTCGTCGATCGTCTGGTCGAGCTCCGCTTGCCAACCGACCATCATGTCGGTGCCACCGGTGTCGGTACCACCGGTGTCGGTCGTCTGGGCCGAAGGTGCTTCGCCACCTGCGCTGCCGGTCGCTTCCGCCTCGGCGTGCTCCGCGCTGCCGTCGGAGTGGCTTTCTGCCGATGCGCCGCACGCAACGGCACCGCACAGACCCACGCAGACCGACAGGCGCGCGCTCAGTCGCACGTCGCCGCCACGATCTGCGCGTCGACTTCGAAACGCTGCAGGAACTCACGCCGCTCGGTCTTCATCGAGCTCACCCACGTGTTGTATTCGGCCTCGCGCCCTTGCTTCGCGAAGAAGCGGCGCGGCTCGAGGATCTCCGCCGGCACCTTCTCGACGAGGTCCGCGTTCTCGGGCGCGTCGACGTCGACGATCTCGTAGCCGAAGTCCGGGTCCTTCTTCCAGGTGATCGAATCGCTCAGCAGCGCTTCGAGCATCGCGCTCGAGTGCGGGATCTTCACCTTGAGCGCTTTGCCGTTCTTCGCGTCGGCGCCGTCGCCACCGACGTAGCCGGTGTTCATCAGCCACATGCTCACGCCGTTCATCGTCGCTGCGAGCTCCGCGAAACGCTCCGCTTGCAGGCCGTGTTTGGCCGGGAAGAAGGGCTGCGTGAACGGCGAGCGCGTCTTGCCGCGCTCCTTGCCGGCGGCGCTCGTCTTGCTCGTCTCGCCGAGCATGAAGTAGCCCGCCGCCTGCGCCGGCGAGGTGAAGCGCACGATGCCCGGCGTTGCGGCGTCCGCCCCTTCGTCGCGGTTCAGGATGCCCATCGACTTCACTTCGGGGATCGCGTTCAGATCTGCCGCGCCCGGGATCGCGCTCATCGGGATGATCGAGCGGCCGTTCTGGGTCCACTTCACGAAGTCCCAGCCATCGTTCGGCACGCCCTGCGCGTCGAGCACGTCATCGGCCTTCACCTCGCCCGAGATGAACTTGTCGACGTTCGTTTCGTTGGCGCCCGTGAGGAGCAAGATCTCCCGGAGGCGTTTCACGTCGTCGGTGGTGAGTACGCCTTTCGAGAAGTCGAACGAGCCGTCCGCCTCGAGGAACGCATTCTCGACCCACGCGTCGCCGCTCACGGTGCCGCGGTAGATGATGGGTTCGCTCTTCTCGGTGAGCCCGTCGATCTTCGCGAAGCAGCCGTTCTCGGTGATCGAGAGCTGACCCTTCGGCCAGAGCGCCACCATGTCGTCCTGGATCGGCTCGGTGAGATCGCCCTGCTTGGAGAACGTGGTCGTCGTCTTGCCGGTGCCCGAGAGGCCCATGATCGTCATCGTGACCTTGGCGCCATCGCGTTTGGTCACGGCCTTCGCGCCCGCGTGGAGCACGAGCCCGCCGTGGCTGAACACGTAGTGGTTCAGCATCCGGAGCACACCCTTCTTCGACTCTCCGAAGTAATCGGCGCCGATGACGTAGGTGGTCCAGTTCTCCATGTCGCAAATGATCGCCTGCTTGCCCGGCATGTCTTCGAGCATGAGGTTCGGCGTGTAGACGAGGCGGAAGGTGGGTTTGAAGTCTTGCTCCAACAGCGCCGGCGGCTCGACGTCCTCACGCGGGAACGAGAGGATCTGCTGCATGCCCGCGATGTTCGCGCCCTCGACCGTGTACAGCCAGGTCGCGCCGAATGCGCGCTCGCCGAGACCGACGTAGCCGTCGACCGCAATGAGCTGGCCCTTCTCGGCGATGTAGGCGGCCTGCCGGGCGATGAGTTCCTGAGCCCGCTCGGGGGCGATGGTGCCCACGCTCCACGGATGGCCTTCGGTCCGGGCATCGATGATGTACGTGAACTTGGCCATGCGGGCCTTGTTGCGCGACACCTTGTTGATGCTGCCCGAGGCGGTCTCGAGGACGGCTGGGGTGTGGGCCAACGCGAGCGCACGAAGCTCCGACTGGCTGGGGTTCTCGAGGTACTCGACGTCGAAGGGGCGGGGCTTCTGCGTGGACATCTTTTCTAACGGCTCCAGGTCACGTGTAAACGTGTAAATCGCTCGGAAACGGTCTCTCGCTTAGCGCAGCGTGACGCACCGCGCCAGCCTGGGGACCCGCCCGGGTGACGGTCATCACGGGCCTGAAGCCCCGGTCGAGACCGGTCGCCGGTGACGGTGGTCACAAACTCGGGGTGGGCGTGCGGAAAACAGGGTGCGGATGTGGAAAACGGTTCTAGAACCACCTCATGAGGTTGCCCCAGGCCCTCCCGACGTTCGACGAATCGGCCCGCACGGACTGGCGCGCCCAGGCGCGTGGGGCGATCCGAACCCTCGAGGCGCTCGAGCGGGTGCTCGTCCTGACCCCAGCCGAACGTAAAGGTGTAAAGCGCGCACTCGACGAGGGGTTCCCGATGTCGATCACCCCGTACTACTTGGGGCTGGTCGACCGACACGATCCCGACTGCCCGATCCGGAAGCAGGTCGTGCCCACGGCCGCCGAGTCGATCGAGATCCCGGGCGACCGAGTGGATCCCCTCGGCGAGGTCGCGCACGAGGTCGCCCCCGAGTTGGTGCAGCGGTACCCGGATCGCGTGCTGCTCTTGGCGAGCGATCGGTGCGCCGTGTACTGCCGGTTCTGCACCCGCAGCCGAATGGTGGGCGACGGCGGCGGCGCGCGCTCGATGGCGCACCTAGAGCCTGCGTTTCAACACATCGAGTCTCACCCAGACATCCGCGAAGTCATCGTCAGCGGCGGCGATCCACTGGTCATGTCGACCCGCCGAATCGCGGAGATCCTCGCGCGGCTCGCCACGATCGCGCACGTGGGCAACGTACGCATCGGGACCCGGGCGCCGGTGACGATTCCCCAGCGCATCACCGAGGAACTGTGCGAGGCGCTGCGTGCGTCGCACCCGTCGGTGTGGGTGATGACGCACTTCAACCATCCTGCGGAGCTCACCGCCGAGTCGGAAGCCGCGGTGGCGCGCCTCGTCGATCACGGCCTGCCGGTGATGAACCAGTCGGTGCTGCTGCGCGGCATCAACGACGACGCGGACGTGCTCGAGACGCTGTTTCGCGGACTGGTCCGCCACCGCGTGCGGCCCTACTACTTGCTCCAGGCGGATGTGGTCCGCGGCACCGGGCACCTGCGCACCCCGCTCGACACCGGCATCGAGATCATGGCCGCGCTGCAAGGCCGGCTCAGCGGCATCGCGCTGCCGAAGTTCGTGGTCGACACGCCGGGCGGGCGCGGGAAGGTGCCGGTGGGTCCAGAGACGATCGTGCGCCGCGACGGCCCGCTCACGGTTCTGCGTACCTTCCGAGACGAAGAGATCGAACACCTCGATCCGATGGGGCCGCCCAAGGCCGGCGGCGACGATGGGCCCGCCTGCGTGGGCGACGCCGAGGGCGGCGGGCGCGGCACGCCGCGTTGAGCTTTGTTTCCGGAGCCCAAGGGCCGGAAGCTTGAAAGTCACCAGAGAATGTGGGACGTCGCGGGCAGCTTGCGGCCCCACGGATGACCCCTCGCGGGGATCACCCGAACCAAACCAGAAGACCCTGTCTCCAGGCGGGATCGCGCACGGGACGGCAAGAAGAAACGGGACTCAGGATGGCGACGATGCAGAGAGCGCTCACCTTCTACTCCACCACCATCGGAAAAAAGGTCGTCATGGCCGTGTCCGGTGTGGTGATGCTCGGGTTCACCCTGGGGCATCTCTCGGGCAACCTGAAAGCGTTCAGCGGCGCGCAGGAGCTCAACGAGTACGCGCAGTGGCTGCGGCAGGTGCCGATGCTCCTCTGGGCGACCCGGATCGCGGTGCTCGCGGCGTTCGTCGTGCACTTCGCCTCCGCGTACCAGCTGTGGCAGCGCAACAAGGGCGCGCGCAAGACCCGCTACGCCAAGCAGGTGTTCACCGCGACCGACTACGCCGCGCGCACGATGTACTGGACCGGACCGATCCTGTTCTTCTACATCCTGTTCCACCTCGCGCACCTGACCTTCGGTCACGAGATCTTCGGCGACTCGGCGATGTTCGGCATCGAGGGCTACACCTGGGAGGCGAGCAACCCGTACAACAACATGGTGTACGGCTTTCAGCACTGGGTGATCGTCGTGCCGTACGTGCTCGGCGTCGTGTCCTTCGGCATGCACCTCTTCCACGGCATCTGGTCGATGTTCCAGTCCATCGGCGCGAACCACCCCAAGTACAACGCGCTCCGGCGGGACGCGGCGATCGCGGTGGCGTCCTTGCTCACGATCGGGTTCCTCTCGCTCCCCATCGCGGTGATGGCCGGGTACCTCGAGCCCACCACGCAGACCTTCAACTTCCCGGAGCTCCTGTGACCTGCCGGGTCCAGACGCCTTCCGCCATTTGCGCATCGAGGAACCTCTGATGGAACTCAAGAGTCACGAGCCCGAAGGCCCCATCGCCCAGCGATGGACCGAACACAAAGCGAAGAGCAAACTCGTCGCGCCCCACAACCGCAAGCAACACACGGTGATCATCGTGGGCTCCGGTCTGGCCGGCGGCGCCGCCGCCGCGACCATGGGCGAGCTCGGCTACGACGTGAAGTGTTTCTGCTTCCAAGACAGCCCACGCCGCGCGCACAGCATCGCCGCGCAGGGCGGCATCAACGCCGCGAAGAACTACCAGAACGACGGCGACAGCGTCTTCCGGCTCTTCTACGACACCGTGAAGGGCGGCGACTTCCGCAGCCGCGAGTCGAACGTCTACCGCCTCGCGCAGCTCAGCGTGAACATCATCGACCAAGCGGTGGCCCAGGGGGTTCCCTTCGCCCGTGAGTACGGCGGCCTGTTGGCGAACCGTTCCTTCGGCGGCGCGCAGGTCTCCCGCACCTTCTACGCGCGCGGTCAGACCGGACAGCAGCTCTTGCTCGGCGCGTACTCCGCGCTCACCCGCCAGATCGAAGCGGGCACCGTCGAGATGTTCCCGCGCACCGAGATGCTCGAGCTCATCGTGCACGATGGCCGCGCCCGCGGCATCGTCACCCGGGATCTCATCACCGGCGAACTCGACACCCACTTCGCGGACGCCGTCGTCCTCTGCACCGGCGGCTACGGCAACGTCTTCTACCTCTCGACGAACGCCAAGGGCAGCAACACGACGGCCATCTGGCGCGCGCACCGCAAGGGCGCGCTCTTCGCGAACCCTTGCTACACGCAGATCCACCCGACCTGCATTCCGCGGAGCGGCGAGTACCAGTCGAAGCTCACCCTGATGAGCGAGTCGCTCCGCAACGACGGACGCATCTGGGTCCCGCGGGACCCGGCCGACTGCGACAAGAAGCCGGGGTCGATCCCGGACGAAGACCGGTTCTACTACCTGGAAGAGCGCTATCCCTCGTACGGCAACCTCGTGCCTCGCGACGTCGCCTCTCGCAACGCCCAGCAGGTGTGCGAGGAGATGGGGCTCGGCGTCGGTCCGAAGATCGAAGGGCAGCCGCGGCGCGGCGTGTACCTCGACTTCCGCACCGCCATCGCCGAAAAGGGCGTGGACATCATCATGGAGCGCTACGGCAACCTCTTCGAGATGTACCAGCGCATCACCGGCGACGACCCACGCGAGACGCCGATGCGCATCTACCCGGCCACCCACTACACGATGGGCGGCCTCTGGGTGGACTACAACTTGATGAGCAACATCCCCGGCCTCTTCGTCGGCGGCGAAGCGAACTTCTCCGACCACGGCGCCAACCGCCTGGGCGCGAGCGCGCTCATGCAAGGGCTGGCGGACGGGTACTTCGTGTTGCCGTTCACGATTGGTGACTACCTGGCATCCCGCGAGGCGGAGACCGGCCCAGACGTCCCTGGCTTCGAGCCGAT
This sequence comes from Deltaproteobacteria bacterium, assembly GCA_034670305.1. GTDB lineage: Bacteria > Myxococcota_A > Polyangia > Polyangiales > Houyiibacteriaceae > JAXMNT01. Next base: position 9,065 of record JAXMNT010000083.1, on the reverse strand, counting down.
CGACGACGACACCGAGTCGGTCGCCCAGGCGTTCGAAGATGTCGAAGCGCGCATCGAGAAGTTGATGAACGCGCCGGAGCCGACGCACGCGCCGGAGTGGTTCCACCGCAAGCTCGGTGAGATCATCTGGAGCAAGTGCGGCATGAGCCGAAGCGCCGAAGGTCTGAAGCAGGCGCTCGAAGAGATCCCGAAGCTCCGCGAGCAGTTTTGGCGCGAAGTGATGATCATGCCGAACGACGACGAGTGTCTGAACCAGACCCTCGAACGCGCCGGTCGCATCGCGGACTTCCTGGAGCTGGGGGAGCTCATGTGCATCGACGCGCTGACCCGCGACGAGAGCTGCGGCGGTCACTTCCGGATCGAGCACGTGCACGAAGACGGCGAAGCCAAACGCGACGACGAGAACTTCGCCCACGCCGCAGCGTGGGAGTTCACCGGCGACATCGGCGCGCCGAAGCTGCACAAAGAGAAGCTGACGTTCGAAGAAGTCAAACTCGCCACCCGATCGTACAAGTAGGAATCATGGCCAAAACGAAGAACCTCAGGCTCCACGTGTGGCGGCAGAGCGGCCCGGACGGCAGCGGCAAGTTCGCCCAGTACGACGTCAAAGACGTCAGCGAACACATGTCGTTCCTCGAGATGCTCGACGACTTGAACGAAGACCTGATCGAGGACGGCAAAGATCCGGTCGCGTTCGACCACGACTGCCGCGAAGGCATCTGCGGCATGTGTTCGATGGTCATCAACGGCCACGCCCACGGACCGAAAGAACGCTCCACCGCGTGCCAGATCCACATGCGCCACATCTTCGACGCGGGCATGGACGAGATCTGGATCGAACCGTGGCGCGCCACCGCGTTCCCGATCGTGAAGGACCTGGTCGTCGACCGCGCGTCCCTCGACCGCATCATCGAAGCGGGCGGCTACATCTCGATCCGCACCGGCTCCGCCCGGGACGCGAACGAACAACCGATCCCGAAGGGCGTCTCCGACCAGGCGATGGACGCGGCGGCCTGCATCGGCTGCGGCGCGTGCGTGGCTGCGTGTCCAAACGCCTCGGCGTCGCTCTTCACCGCGGCCAAGATCGGCCACCTCGCGCTCTTGCCCCAGGGCCAGGCCGAGCGCGCCGATCGGGTCCGGCGCATGGTCAGCCAGATGGACGCGGAGGGCTTTGGCTCCTGCACCAACCACGGCGAATGCGAGAAGGCCTGTCCGAAGGCGATCAGCATCGACTTCATCGCCCAGATGAACCGAGAGCTGATGCGCGCGATGGCCACCGCGCCCGACGACATCGAAGAGCGCAAGAAGGCGGACTGAAACCGGGTCGCCCCTGGTTGCGATGAGAAGCCCCACCGTCTCGCGACGGCGGGGCTTCTTCGTTTCTGGGGGAGTGGGGCCGAAGGCGAAGGCGAAGGCGAAGGCGACGGCGAGTCCGAAGCCGATGCCGACGGCGAGTCCGAAGCCGATGCCGACGCCGATGCCGACGCCGACTCCGAATCCGAATCCGAAGCCGATGCCGAAGCCGATGCCGAAGGCGAAGCCGATGCCGAAGCCGATGCCGAAGCCGATGCCGAAGCCGAAGCCGCTGCGCTACTTGGGCTGGCTGGGGCGGCCGACGATGGTGTCGGGGTCGGCGTAGAGCTGGGCGAGGTGCCAGCGCTGCAGCGCGACGTCGCGTTCGACGTCGCGGAGCTCGTCGCGGAGTTTGCCCGCCCAGTACGTGCTCACCACGATGATCAACAGACTCACGAGCCAGAGGCAGGTGAGGGTGGGGACCGGGGGGAGTTCGACCAGGTTGGGGAGCACGACCAGCGAGCCGTTTTCGAACATGTAGGACGGGGCCCAGACCTCGGCGCCCTCGAGCGCGAAGGGCACGACCATGCCGAGGATCGAGATCGCGACGAAGAACATGCGTCTTCGACTCGATTCCGTGAGCACGTACGCGAACGTATTGGCGGTCACGATCTGCGGCACCAGCACGAGCGCGCCGAACGCACGCGCGCTGCACGCGATGGCGGCGGTGCTCAAGATCAACATCGCGAACTGCACGACGGCGCTCGGCTTCTCCTGACGACCGCCGATGAAGGCGGCGGCGATCGCTCCCATGATCGCGACGAAGCCGATCCACATGGGCACCACGTCCCGCAGCCCCATCCAGAGCAGGAGCGGCACGATGAAAAGCCACATCACGTAGGCGCCCGCGCCGAGTTTCAATGCGCGTCGGGTGCGCTCGGCATTTTGTTTGTTCAGCTCGAGTTCCACCTCCGCTGGCACTTCCGGCGGCCGGGTGTCGAGCAACTCCATCAGGACCTTGAGCGCCTCCGGGCTGTTGGGGCGCAGCGCGAGCGCTTTGCCGACTTCTCGCAGGGCATCGGCGCGCGCGCCGAGGGCGCGTTCGGGGTCGTTTGCGTCCGCGGCGAAGTCAGCGGCGCGGGCTTCGTGGCGGTCCGCCATCTCGCCCACGATCTCGAGGTCGCGCGCCGTGCCGAGGAACTCGTCGAGCGCGTCGTGGAACGCGCGCATTGTCGGGTACCGGTCTGCGGGGTCGCGCGCGGTCGCCCGCTCGCAGATCGCGTCGAGCTCCTTGGGCACGTCGGGGCGCACCCGGGAAGGACGCGCATCCACCCCGGACATGGTGCGCATCATGCGCTCGGCGGGGCCGGCGTCGCCGGACATCCGCTGGAGCGCCAAGAGCTCGTACAGCACCACGCCCATGCCGTACACGTCGCTCGCCGGACCGATCGCGTCCAGTTGTCCCCGGAGCTGCTCGGGTGGCGCGTACCCGGGCGTGCCGATCATCGACCCCTCCTTGGTCCCGGCGTCGCTCATGCGCAGCTCGCTCTGGCGCTGGATCGAGTCGTCCGCGCCTTCCACTTTCGCGAGCCCCCAGTCGAGCACGTACACCTCGCCGAAATCACCGAGCATGAGGTTGCTCGGTTTGAGGTCGCGGTGAAGCACGCCGCGCTGGTGCGCGAAGTCCAGCGTCAGCAACGCGCGCTGGAACGCGAGCAGGAGTTTGCGGCGGGTGAAGCGCGCGCGGACGTCCGGTTCTTCTTGCGAGAGTCCGCGGAGGATCTCTCCGAGCGTCATGCCGTGGATCCGCTTCATCACGAAGTAGGGCTGACCGTTCGGGTCGAGGCCGAGGTCGTGGACCGGGACGACGGAGGGATGATCGAGCCGTCCTTGCACCCGCGCTTCGCGGATGAACCGCTCCATGGCGTCTTGGGTGTGCGCGCCGGGCAAGAGGCGCTTGATCGCGACTTCGCGTCCCACCCGGACGTCCTGCGCGATGTGCACTTCCCCCATGCCGCCGGCGCCGATGCGCCGACCGGGTTTCCAGTGGGCCCCGAACGACTCTTCGGTCTCGCGGGAGAGGAGCTTCTCGAGCGCTTCACTCACCCGCGGTTCGGGGAGCGGGTCGCCGAACTCGAGGTGGAGCGAGGCGGCGTCGATCGGATCCATGGCCTTGCGACCGCTCAGTTCCTCGAGCGGTGGCGGCGGCGCATCGGGGACCATGGTGGCCGCAAACGCCTCTTCCTCGGGCTCCTCGGGCACATCGGTCATGCAGCGCGCAGGGTACCGCACACGCCGCGGACGGTGGGCCACGGAACCGTCGTGCGTGGGCCGGATGCCGGTAGGCGGCTCGACGAATCGCCCCGCCCACCGCGGAACGACTCGCGTGTCTTCTTGAGATGCGCTTTAGTCCCGACATGGCGACGGAGGACAGGATCGGTAGAACCTTCGGCGGCCGCTACCACGCCGAGGAGATCCTTGGCCGCGGCGGTTTCGGCGCCGTCTTTCGCGCCACGGACACCGAGACCGGCAAACCGGTCGCGCTCAAGATCCTGCACGCGCACCTGGCCGGCGAACGCGAGGTCATCACCCGCTTCCGCCGAGAGGCGCTCGCCGCGACCGAGATCGGGCATCCGGGCATCGTCGAGGTGCTCGAGTTCGGCCGCGAAGGCGAAGACGGCGACGCGTGGATCGCGATGGAGCTGCTCGAGGGCGAGGACGCGGGGGAAGCGCTGAAGTCCGGTGGCCCGTTCTCGGTCGCGCGTCTCGTCGGCGTGCTCTCGGAAGTGTGCGATGCGCTCACCGCGGCCCACGGCAAAGGCGTGGTCCACCGCGACCTGAAGCTCGACAACGTGTTCCTGACGCAGGTGGATGGCGCTCCCGGTCCGGTGAAACTCGTCGACTTCGGCGTCTCCAAGTTCTTGGAAGCGATCGACGGCGCGAGCCTGATGACCCGGACCGGAACCACGCTCGGTACGCCGTTCTACATGTCGCCCGAACAGGCGCAGGGAAAGAAGGGCGTCGACCCGCGGGCGGATATCTACGCGCTCGGCGTCATCGCGTTCAAGCTGCTCACCGCGCAGCATCCGTTCGAGGACGACTCCTACCCGATGCTGGTCCTGAAGATCTGCACCGAACCGCCGCCTCCGGTCACCCGGTACCGCTCCGATGTGCCCATCGCGCTCGAGGCGGTGATCGAGCGGTGCTTGGCCAAGTCGCCTGACGCGCGCTTTCAGACCTGCGCGGAGCTGAAGGCGGCGCTCGTGCCGTTCGCCGACCTCGACGTCGAACCTGGGTTGCGCAAAGCGCCGCGGACTTCGGATACCCGAGCCTCTGCGCTCTCGTCGCACTCGATGGCCGACGCCCCGACCGCACTGTCGATCGATCCGATCACCGGCGAGCCGCTCGTGCCTTCGCTCGAAGAAGAAGCACGCGGCGCGGAGAAGAGTTTGAAAGGAGGCGGCATGGCTGCGTGGAAGTGGGTCGCGGTACTGCTCTTGGTCGCCGGCGGCATCGGCGCGGGGGTGTTGGCGCTCCGGCAGGAAGAACCGAACGAGCCGCTCGAAGAACGCGCCCGACCCCTTCCGACCTCGGACGATCCGGTCATTCGGCCGATGCGTACCCCGGTGGGCGCAGAACTCGGCTGGCGTTGGGTCAACCCGCTCCCCCGCGCGATGCCAACCTGGAACGCGGTGGCCGTGGGAGGACCAGGCCTGGTCGCGATGGTCGGCCGTGAAGGCCGGGCCGGTCGCATGAATGGTGGCGCGCTCAGCCAGTGGGCCACCGGCATCGAGAGCGAGCTGCGCGCGGTGGCGTGGATCGGTCCCGCCCAGGCGATCGCGGTGGGGGACGAAGGCGTGGTGCTGCTCCTTCTGCAGAGTGGGCCGCGGAAGCTCGAGACCGGCGTGACGACCACCTTGCGCGACGTGGCGCCGCTCGGTGCCACCGACGCCGTCGCCGTCGGCGACGATGGCATGGTGTTGCGTCTGCCAGGGCTCCGTCCTTCGCCGCTTCCCACCGGGCGCGAGGAGAACCTCTACGGCGTGCATGTGACGCGTGGTGAGCGGACCTACGCGGTGGGGCAGCGCGGCATCGTGCTGCGGATCGACGGAACCACGGTCACGGTCGACCGCGAGCCGAGTGGTCCGGCGCTGCGCGCAGTCACCCTGTGTGCCGGCGCGCTGTACGCGGTCGGCGACGACGGAGTCGTGCTCCAGCGCGATGGGGACCCGGAAGCGGCGGGGACCTGGCGGCGCATCAACGTCACCGAACGGGAAGACTGGACGGATCTCTCCTGCGACAACGGACGCGCCGTCGCCTCGGGCGACAAGGGCGGCGTCCTGATGGTCTCCGCGAATGGCCGGAGCGTCCGGTTCGACAGTGGCAGCGAACGTGGACTGCGCGGCATCGGTGGGGCCGAGGACGCACCGACCTGGATCGTCGGCGACGGCGGCATGCTGGCGCAACTCGAGCAGAGCCGCCTCCACATCCTCACCGCCGGTCACACCGGCACACTCTTCGACGTGCACCCGCTCGGCGGGGCCATGGTGGCGGTCGGTGCGTACGGCGCCATCCTGCGGTTCAATGGCGAGCGCTTGACCGTCGCGGAGTCGCCCACCGACGCCGCGCTCACGGGGGTCGCGATGTTGTCGGAGGACCGGTTGGTCGCGGTCGGCGACCACGGGGTGGTGGTGGAGATCACGTGGGACGCGGCACGGACCGTGGAGGGCGCGCCCCGCGAATACGGATGGCGCGACGTGGTCGCGGGCGGCGGCACGATCGTCGCGGTTGGGACCGATGGCGCGTTCTTGCGTGGCGTGCCGGGCGCGCTCGCGGTGTCGACGCTGCCCGACGTCGGTGGGCTCTGGGCGATCGCGGGCACTCCGTCTGAAGCGGTCGCGGTGGGCGATGGCGGCGCGGTGGTGTCGGTTGCGCTCGCAGGCCAGACGCTGCGCGCGCGGTGCGGTGAGGCGACCCTGCGCGCGGTGTCGTTCGAGTCGACGGACGTCGTGTGGGTCGCGGGCGACCTCGGCCACATCTACCGAGTCGAAGGCGGGGCGTGCACGCTCGAACGCGACGGTGGGCCCAACCTGCATGCGCTCGACTTCGGACCGAACGGCCGGCTGATCGCGCTCGGCAGCCGCGGCGCCTCGTACGAGCGCGCCGAGGATGGCACCTGGGCTGAGTTCGAACTCGACACCGACTTCGAGCTGCAGACGATCCTGCGCACCGAGCGCGACGTGTTCATCGCGGGCGCGGGCGGGGTCGTGATGCGCCACCCGCGCATGCAGTGACGGCGCGGCTTGGATCGGGCCGGCGGGCCTTCCCGGGCCGCGTCTGGATCGTGGCGGCGGGCCTGCATGGGGCGTGTGCGGTGGCGCTCGGCGCGTTTGGTGCGCACGGACTGAAGCACTGGCGCAATTCGGCGGAGGGCGTGACTCGGCTCGAGTGGTGGCACACCGCGTCCGAGTACCAGTTGACCCATGCGCTCGCGCTGGGGTTCGTCGCGTGGCTGGCGTCTCGCGCAGGGGCACGCGACGTGCGCGCGGTGCGGTTGGCTGGCGTCTGTTTCGCGCTGGGTGCATTGGTCTTCAGCGGCACGCTGTACCTGTTGGCGTTGACCGAGATCCGGATCCTCGGCGCGGTGACGCCGATCGGCGGGGTGCTGCTGGTGTCGGGGTGGTGCGCGGTGGCATGGGCGGGGGCGCGGGGTGGCGGGGCGGAAGCGGAAGCGGACGCGGAAGCGGAAGCGGAAGCGGAAGCGGACGCGGAAGCGGAATAGACCGAATCGGGCGCGGAAGGCGAAGCCGAAGCCGATGCCGAAGCCGAATCCGAAGCCGAATCCGAAGCCGACGGCGAAGCCGAAGCCGAATCCGACGCCGAAGCCGAAGCCGAAGCCGACGCCGACGCCGAAGCTGAAGCCGATGCCGATGCCGAAGTCGACGCCGATGCCGACCTCCGACGCCAACGCCGGGGCGGGTTGGCGTTCTAGGGGCGCGCGCGGAGCGCGGGCCCGAGGTATGTTCGTGGGCATGCAGGGACTGGATGTGTTGGTGGTGGGGGCGGGGCACAACGCGCTCGTGTGTGCGCTCGAACTCGCGCGCGCGGGGCGGCGGGTGCATGTGCTCGAGGCGCGGTCGGTGCTCGGGGGTGCGACAAGGACGGAGCAGCCGTTCGTGAAGGCGCCGGACGTGAAGTGTTCGACGGGGGCGTACTTGGTGGGGCTCATGCCGCCGGAGCTCCTGCAGCATCTGGAGATCGAGCTGCCGCTCCTGCGGCGGGACCCGCACTACTTCTTGCCGACGATGGGCGAAGGCCATTTGCTCTTTGGTTCCGATCGCGACGCGACCAAAGCGCAGATGCTCTCGCTCTTCGGCGAGAAGGACTGGGCCGCGGATCAGCGGCTCCAGGCAGAGCTCGATGCGTTCCGGGAGGACGTGGGGCCGACGTGGTTGCAAGCGCCGCTTTCGGTGGAGGAGACCGCGGAGCGTTTCGTGCGGGCGGAGCTTCGCACGGCGTTCGTCGATCTGTGCACGGGCAGCATCGGGGACTACCTCGCGCGCTTCGGTTTCGAGAGCGAGCTGCTGATGGCGATGTACGCGGTGACCGATGGGTTCACCGGCAGCTTCGGGGGTTGGAACACACCGGGCACCGGCATGAACTTTCTCGTGCACAACATGTGTCGACTGCCCGGCGCCGATGGGACCTGGATGGTGGTCGAAGGGGGCATGGGTTCGGTCGTGCGGGTGTTGACGGAGGCGGGACGGGCCGCCGGCGTGACCTACGAGACCGATGCGGAAGTCGTCGCGATCGATGTGGAAGAGGGCGTCGCTCGCGGCGTGACGTTGAAGGACGGTCGGGCGCTGCGGGCATCCGCGGTGGTGGTCGGTGCCGATCCGTTCAAGTTGCCGGCGCTGCTCGGAGACGCGTTGCCGAAGTCGATGCATCAGCGCCTCGAAGGACTCGCGAGCGACGGCAGCACGATGAAGCTCAACCTGTGCTTGTCGGAGTTGCCGACCTTCACCTGTTTGCCGGAGCAGCGCGGCCAGCACCGGGGCACCATCCACATCTTGCCGCAGGAGAACGTCATCGCGTCGATCGAGGCCGCGTTCGAAGACGTCCGGCAGGGCCGCTTGGCCGAGTTCCCCACCATGGAGTGGTACATCCACACCACCGTCGATCCGAGCCTCTCCGACGCCGCCGGCCGGCACAGCGCGGCGCTCTTCGTGCAATGGGTGCCGCACACCTTGAGCGAAGGCACCTGGGCGGAGAAGGAGAGCGACTACGTTCAGCACCTGCTCTCGATCTGCGACCGCTTCGCTCCGGGCACGAGCGACCTCGTCGTCGACACCTTCCCCCTCACGCCGCCCAAACTCGAAGCCCGCTTCGGCCTGACCCGCGGCCACATCCACCACGTCGACAACCGCTTCGGCTTCGACCAACGCATGCCCTACCAGACCGGCGTACCGGGCGTGTTCGCCTGCAGCGCCGGCTGCCACCCCGGCGGTTCGGTGATCGGCGCGGCCGGCCACAACGCCGCCCAGGCACTGCTGAACGACGGGTAGGCCGGGAAGACGCAGCGTCGCAGCAGCGGCAGCAGCAGCGACAGTGACAGAGGCAGCGGCAGCAGCAGCGGCAGAATCAGCGTAAGTCCTCTTGGCGCCCCGTGTTGACGGGCTGAGGGTCAGCCGAGCGGGAGCTTGATTTCGCCGAGGCGGGCGGCTTGGACGGCTTCGGTGAGGTAGGCGGCGGGGTCGAGGTCGTTCAGTTTT
>JAXMNT010000082.1:0-19578 GCA_034670305.1 Deltaproteobacteria bacterium | reverse complement strand
TCCGCTGGGCATCGCGCTCCGATTCGCGCCTCGCCGTCGCGAAACACACGGCGTCCACGACGCGGGCAAGGGCACGGGCAAGGGCAACGGCAAGGGAGCAGGTCGCTTTTCAGCGACCTGCTAGTGCTGACAGACCACGTTGTAGGGCCGGTCGCAGAGCACGTCTCTCCAGCCACGGCCCTCCTCGGACGTCACACACTCGTGGCTTCCCCCGTCGGGCGGAACGTCCCACCCGTCGTAGGCCCCTGGATCCGATGGGTAGGCGGGGGTTCCATCGTCGTAGGCCCAGTCGCCCGCTGCGTTGACGCGCACCCCGACCCACCACGCGATCCCGCCGAGCTCCATGTCTACGAATGTATCGACCGCATCGTGCGTCGTCGCGTTGTCGATGAGCGGGAGGCTGCCGCCAAGCGCAGTGCAGATCGCGCTCGCCTCTTCCCGCAACGCGCGCCCCTCGCACACCGAGTACCGAACGCCGTCGAGTTCAGCGACACGCCTGCAGTCCTCACAGAGTGAGTCCTCGTCCACCCTGCCGTCGCAGTCCTCGTCAACGGAGTCGCAGGTTTCCACGCGGGGCGTGCCTGCGGTGCACGTTTCTGCCCCCTCCCGGCAAAGGGTCGTCCCCATGCCGCACGCACCGGGGGCATCGGAGGCACAGGGTCCACCGTCGAGTGCTTCGTCGACCCCGCCGTCGCAGTCGTCGTCGAGGCCGTTGCAGGCCTCCGCCTCGATCGAACACTCGCAGCCGTTGTCGGGGTTGCCATCGAGATCGACCGTGCCGGGCGGGCAAGAGGTGGGCGCGTCCGTCCCGGCGTCGATCGCCGGTGCGTCGCGTCCCGTGAACGCGTCTTCCTCGGAGCCCGCGTCTCGGCCCGCGTCGTCTTCGCCGGGTTCGAGGCAGAGCCCGTTGATGCAGACCTCGGTTCCCTCGCAGTCGCGCACCGTCATGCAGCTGGCGTCGTCCGACGTGCAGGCGAGGCTCGCGGTGAGCGCCAGGGCGAGGATCGGCAGGACGCGAAGCATGGCCCGAGGGTAGCAGGGTTCCTCTGGGCCGACGAAGCCTGCCCCAGCGCTATCGGCCCCCGAGGTCGACCGCGATCGTGCGGGATCCGCTCGGCGACGGTGCCGCGGATTTGCTCTGTCGAATCGCGTCGGCGCGCTCGGTCCACCACGCCTTCGCGTCGGCTTCGGTCCAGGGCAGCGTCTGCGCGATCTCCACGAGCGCCGCCTCCAGCGCCTCGGCGCTCGCCGGTCGGTCGGCCGGGTCCTTGGCGAGGCACGCGTGCAAGAGGGCCGCACAGGCGGCGCCCTTCTCCCCGAGCTCGAGCCGCGGTGCTTCGGTGTGGAGGTGGTGGGTACAGACCTCGACGACGGTCTTGCCGGCGAACACCGGCTTGCCTGTCAGAAGAAAGTGGCCGGTGGCACCGAGCGAGTAGAGGTCGCTCCGCCCGTCCACAGTGTCCGGCGCGGTGATCGATTCGGGCGGAAGGTAGTTCGGCGTCCCGACCACCACGTCCGCGGAGGAGAGGTCGACGCCCGCGCCTCGAACTTCTTTGACGAGCCCGAAGTCGACGACCTTGGCAACGTCGTGTCGGCCGCCAAGCGGGCCGAGAAGAATGTTGGCCGGTTTGATGTCGCGGTGGATGAGACCCACCGAGTGTGCTTCGGCGAGCGCGCCGGCGACCATACGCAAGAGCGCCACCACGCGTTGGACCGGCTGCGGTCCGTCGAGCTCGACGATCTGCTCCAAGGTGAGTCCGTCGACGAACTCCATCGCGTAGTAGAAGACCCCGTCGGGGGTTCGTCCGTAGTCGAAGATGGTGATGGTGTGCGGGTGGCTCAGGCGTGCCGTGAGCTGCACCTCGCGTTCGAATCGGGCCAGCGTCTCCTTGGCGGTGCGGTCGGGCGGCAGGAGTTTCACCGCGGTCTCCCGCCGCAACATCGCGTGGCGCGCGCGGTAGACGACGCCCATGCCGCCTTCGCCGATCTTTTCGTCGAGGGTGTACTGGCCGAGTTGCTGTGCGGTCCGGACCGCTTCTCGCAGTCCGTGAATGACGTGGGAGACGGCGGCGGCGACGGCGATCGACATCGCGCCGTACGCCCCGCTCGAGATCGCGAGCAGGTTGGAGCGGTCGTCTCCCCACGCCATGGCGAGCGCGACGACGACCTGCACCGCGCCGCTGATCGCGATCGTCCAGCGCACGGTGCTCGGCACCAGCGCCGCGCGCAGCACGAGCAGCCCAGAGGACGCGAACGCAGCGACGACGACGAAGTGTTCGTGCGTGATGTCGACGAAGTAGGTGCGCAGGTCTGGGTTCGATCCCCAGTCCCATGCTGCCGTGATCGCGAGCATCTCGCCCGGGAGGCCACGCGCCATCAGCGCCAGGGTGCCCCCCGAGAGCACCACCCCGACGGTTTCGATCGCGCGCAGCTGGACCGACGATCCGACGCGCCAGCGCAGCATCAGCCACATCGCGATGGGCGGCACCACGCTCGCGACGTGGGTGAGGAACGCAGGTCGGGCGAGCGTGGCCAGGTGCACATCCATCGAGCCGCGGCCAAGCAAGAAGATGGTGACGAACCGGAGAAAGACGCTGAAGGCCGAGATGAACACCCACACCTTGGCGAAGAGCCGCAGCCGCTCCTGGAGGACGGCAGTGGACGGGGTGGTGCGCATCTCGAGCCGAGTCTCCCGGCGAAGCTCGAACCGCGCAACTCGACCAACGGTTCGAGATGGCTCTAGCGGTGGTCTCGTCCGAACGCGCGACAGGCCGCCCGATCGCGGAACACGCCGAGCACCGGCTCTTCGGAGTTCACGACATAGCGAGGTCGGACGGCGCGCCGCACCGCGCCGAGCGTGGCGGGACATGGGTCGGGCGGGCAGGCCGCTTCGCAGTCGGGCTGGAACGGACGCTCGGACGCCGCGAAGGCGCGCATCTGGTTGGGTGCGACGACCACGGCTTGCGCTTCCAGTGCGGTCGTCGCGCAGAGTCCGCGTCCCCCTTCGCACGCGACCTCCTGCCAGCGTGGTGCGCAGTGGAGCGTCATCACCTCGACGTTCTGTTGAAAGACGGCGTGGTCACCCGTGGCGTCCGCCAGGCGGTAGGACGAGGGCTGGTACTCGCCCATGGCGGAGCCTTCTCCCGGTCCCTCGCAGACCTGGCCGGCGTTCCACGGCTGATCGTCCAGGACCACCTCTTCGAAGCACCGGCCGCGGCCTCGGCGCCGCACGCGGGCCGCGAGGTGCAGCCCGTCGTCTTCGACCCGAGCCTCGATGCCGCGGCATCCGCGTCCGAGCCCGAGCCCGTCCCGATCTTGTTCGTAGACGAACACCTGCAGTGTGCTGCCATGGGGTGCCCATGCGGAGAGACGCTCGAGTGCGCCGGCCGACACCTCGGTGCGACCTTCGAGGGCTTCCGAGATGGCCCGCTCGGCCTCTACGACGGCTTGAGCCAACGCGTCCGCAGCCGGGTCCGCAGGCGCTTCGACTTCGGCGTACGGTTCCGCCTCCGACTCCGCCTCCGACTCCGACTCAGACCCCACGACGGGGTTCTCTTCGGTCTCGGGATCGGCTTGCTGAGGATCTTGAACCGCCGGCGCATGGACGCCGCACGCCAGCACGCTGCACGCCAGGACAAACGGCAACCATTGAATCATCCACATGCCCGGTCGACACCCCATCGGGCGCCAGGTTCCGACAATCTCGATCGCTCGGCAACTGGGCGCTCCTCCGCTCTGGGACGAGGAACACCTCTGACCGGCGCGAACGCCATTCTGAGATAGCGTGGGCCATGGCCGAACCCACGACCTCGACGAAGCGCACCGGCGGGTGCTTCTGTGGCGCACTCCGATACGGGATCTCCGCGCCGCTCGTCGGGGCCCAGAGTTGTCACTGTTCGAAGTGCCGCAAGGTGTTCAGCGGCGCCGGCTCGGCGTTCGCGTTTCTCGCCGAAGCCAGCTTCGAGTGGACGGCCGGCACCGCCGCGCTCTCTCGATACGCCAGCGGCAACGGTTGGGAGATCGGGTTCTGCGGCACCTGCGGTTCGACCTTGTGTGGTCTCCACGAAGGCGTGGTCCGCGGCGTGACGCTTGGCACCATCGACGGCGACCCCGGGATCCAACTCGAGCGCCACATCTACGTGGGTTCCCGCGCCCCGTGGGATCACATCGGAGGCGACACACCTCAATACGAAGAAGGACCGGAGTCGTGAAACGGGTCGTGGTGTTGGGGAACTCGGGGGCTGGCAAGTCCACGCTGGCGAAACAACTCGCGCACACCCATGGGCTTGCGCACTTGGACCTCGACCCGCTCGCTTGGCAGCCGACCGATCCGCCGGCGCGCACGCCGCTCCACGAAGCGCAGCAGGCGATCGACGCGTTTCTCGAGGCGCACACCGCGTGGGTGGTGGAGGGCTGCTATGCGGATCTCGTCGCGCTCATCGCGCCGCGCGCGGCGACGATGATCTTTCTCGATCTCTCGGTCGCCGTTTGCCAGGCGCACGCGCGCGCCCGTCCGTGGGAACCGCACAAGTATCCGTCCAAAGAAGCACAGGACGAGAACCTCCCGATGTTGCTCGATTGGATCGCGGCGTACCCCGACCGCGAAGGTCCGCTCGGCCGAGCGGCGCACCTCGGGCTCTTCGACGCGTTCGAAGGCGAGAAAGAACACCGGACGTGACCGTCGACGTGCTCATCACTGGGAGCGCGGGTTTCGTCGGCGAAGCGCTGGCGCTGCGGCTGCTCTCGGAGGGGCGCACGGTCGCTGGCGTCGATCTCCGGGCGGGCGCGGTGCCCACCCGCCGCATGGACGTGACCGACGCCGCCGAAGTACGCGCCGTGATCGGCGGCATGCGGCCTTCGGTCGTGGTGCACGCCGCCGCGATCGTGGACGACCGGGTGCCGCGGGCGCGCATGTTCGAGGTCAACGTCGGGGGGACCGAACACGTGCTCGCCGCGTGCGTGGATTCCGGCGTGCGGCGCTGCGTGCACGTCTCTTCGATCGCGGCGCTCGGGCTCGACCCAGGTCCGCGCGCCGACGAACGTTCGCCGGTCCGCACGGACCAGAACGCGGCCTACTTCGACAGCAAGGGCGCGGCCGAACAGGTCGTCGCGAGGTTCCGCACCGGCGCTGCCCGGAGCGAAGGCGCCCTCGAAGTCGCGGTCGTGCGGCCAGGGGACGTGTGGGGCCCGCGCTCGGAGCCCTGGGTGCAGCGGCCGCTCGCCATGATGCAGGCGCGTCAGCCGATGCTCATCGGTGGTGGACGCGGGTACATCGCGCACTGCCACATCGACAACCTGGTGGACGCGCTCGTGCTCGCGATCGACCACCCGGACGCGATCCACCGGCACGCGATCGTGCACGACGGAGAACGGACGACCTACCGCGCCTACTTCCATGCGCTCGCCGACCGCGCCGGCTTGCCGCGTCCCCGCGTGCAGGTCCCGGCGCCGATCGCGCTCGCCGCCGCCATGGTCGCCGAACGTCTGGCAGGTCGCTTCGGTACGACGCCACCGATGACGGAGGGCGCGGTGCGCTACCTGCTGCGGGACACCGCGTACGACCTCGGCCCCATGCGTGCCCTCGGCTGGAACCCGCGCGTCACGCTGGCCGAAGGCATGGCCGCGCTCGAACTCTGAACCGGCCTCGCGAGCGGATCAGCGAAGGTTGCCTCGGTGTGTGACGCGCCGATGAGGTTGTGCAGCAACCTGCGAGGCCCGATCCGATCGGCACCGCCGATGTGGCACCATGCCGATGTCATGACCCGACTGCTGCTCGTCTTCGTGCTCGCGTGCTCTGGCTCCACCGAGAATCGGGCCGCATCGAACGCAACCCCCGAGCCCGATCCCGAGCCCACCGAGGTTCCTGTGGAAGACAGCACGGAAGAGGCAGCCGAACCGAGCGCCGAGACCGCGGGCTTCGTCGACGAGCGCGGCATCCGCTGGCGTCTCTCCGCCGAACCGGCCGAGGTCACCATGGCCGACCGCGCCACCGTGCGACTGACGATCGAAGCAACCAACGAAGGCGACGCGGAAACGGACCCGCAACAGCACCGTGGGCAGTGGTTGCTCCAAGGCGAAATGCACCACGGCTTGAACCTGTGGTTCGGCAACGGGGTTCGGCCGAGCGCATGGCACGCGTTGCCGGCGGGTGAGACGGTCACCGACGCGCGCGTCGTGGGCGAACAGCTCTTCGAAGCACCCGGCACCTACGACATCGCGTTCCAGATCGGCGAGCAGCGCGCGACCGCCCGCGTGGTCGTCGCGCCCTGACCCGAGCACGGGGTCCCGCCTTGGCTCCGCTCGCTCTCTGGGGTTTCTGCGGCTCATGACGGCATCGCGCGAGCACCGCCGAACGGAGGCGGGTTGTCACCGGGGGGCGAAGTGTTCGAGCGCGGCCGCCCAGTCTTCCGACGGAGCGGACATCTGGAACAAGAGCCGGTCGCCGGCTTCGACCACCGTGCGCGGGATGCCGTGGTAGCGCTCGTGGAGCACGACCCCATCGCGCACCACCCAGGCGCCGGACCCGACCACCACGGTCACGCGGTGGCCCGGAAAGTCGATCATGCGGTAGGCGGAGAGCGGGAGCGGATCCTCCCACATCAGATCGTCGTCTTCGGCTTGGACCAAGCGGGCGAGCGCTTCGGTCGCCGGTGTGTCGAGCTCGTTCCGACCGCAACGGTGCACACGAACCGGCGCACCGGCGACGGCCATGCTGCCGTTTCGACAGCCCTCGAGCTCCAAACCGAGGAACGTCCACTCGCTCTCGGATTCAGGGTCGGCGGTTTCGAGGTGGGCGTGGAGCACCCGCGTTCGCGTGACCCGTGCTTGGCAGACATCGTTGCGATCGATGACCGAGACAGTCTCGTAGGTCGTGGGCACTTCGCGGATCGTACGCATGGTCCAGTGGCCCGCATGCACCTCGACGTGGCCGACCGGCTCGGACTCGGGCATCGGCTCAGGCTCCATCGCGACGAAGAGCGTCAGCAGTGAGTCACCCTCGGGGTCGGTGAAGATCCCGTAGAGGTCGCCGAAGACGACGTCCGAAACCGGTGGCGCAATGGGTGGCTCCGCGGGCTGTGCCTGCGCCACGTTGGTGGGCTCTACGGTGGATGCGGTTGCCCCGCCGCATCCAAGAACCAGCAGGATTCCGATCCATGTGCCTGTAAAGAACGCAGTGCTCGCTGTGGGAGTCGCGGTGCTGGCTGTGGGAGTCGCGGTGCTGGCTGTGAGAACCGCAGTGCTGGCTGTGGGAACCGCAGTGCTGGCTGTGGGAGTCGCGGTGCTGGCTGTGGGAACCGCAGTGCTGGTTCCAGACCGATCCGACGCGGCACGCATGGGTCTTCTACGCGCCGAACCGAACCGCGTACACCGGCGGCAAGTGGAGCGAGACCGCGGCCCAATGATCGCCGCCATCCTCGGTGACGTAGAGCGATCCGGTCGTGCTGCCGAACGCCAACACCTCGCCGCTCGGATCGACATCGAGCGCGTGCCGGTAGACGAGGTCGTAGGCGTGGGTCTGCGGCAGCCCCGCGCGCAGCACTTCGAACGTGGCGCCGCCGTCCCGGGTGCGGGCGACACACACCGCCCCGTCGACGGGCACGCGGCACTCGTCTTTGACCGCCGGCACGAACCACGCACTCTGCGGATCAGTGGGGTGGGCGGCGACCGCGAAGCCGAAGCTGCTGGGCGGCACATCGAGCGAACTCCAGGTCCGGCCGCCGTCGGTCGAACGAAACGCGCCGTTGTGGTGCTGCATCCAGAGCACGTTGGGATCGGCGGGGCAGCGGCGCACCGCGTGCGGATCTTGGGTCGCGCGTGCGGTGCGCTTCTGACCGGGCATGTAGTCCGCGAAGAGCCCCTCGCCTTCGAGCGACCACGATTGCCCCGCGTCTTCGGTGCGCCACACTCCCCCGCAACTGACGGCGACCATCGCTTCTTCGTCCCGCTCAGGGTGCAGACAAATGCTGTGCAGGCCCGGCGCATCGTAGCCGCCTCCGAACGCTTCCAGCCGTTCCGGTCGATCCCAGAGCGCCCGGTCGAGCGTCCAGCCCTTGGCGGGATCCTTGGTGCGGAACAGACCGCCGGGAATGGTGCCCGCCCAGAACGTGCCGTCGCGCCCACGCTCGAGCGACCAGATCTTTTGCAACGACCACGGCGTCTTTTCGTCGCTCTCCGAAGGCTTGTCCGGGTAGCGCGGAACCTCGAGTTCCTCCCACTCGGTCGAGCCGTTCGCCCTGCGCCGAAGCTTCGGTCCGAAGTGTCCCAGATCGAGTGCGGCCACGAGTCCATCCTCGCTCGGCAGCACCAGCGTGACGGGGTCTCCGAGGAACGCGACGTCGGTGATCGCCCACGAACCGCCGGCCCGTTCCAGTGTGAAGAGTCCCTTGCGGGTCGAAACGTAGAGCTTCACCGGAGCCTCCTTTTCAGCCGCCCGAGAGCGCTTGCATGATCACGACTTCGCAGCTGGCGGTCACCGCGTCGCCGAGTTCCTTGCGGTCCCGCACCACTTCGCTGTTCACGAAGATCACCACGTGTTTGCGGAGCGCGCCGTGGTCTTCGAGTACGTAGCTGCGGAGTTTGGGGTGCCGCTCGAAGAGCTCGTCGAGCACCTCGCGGACCGAAGCACCTGGCACCTCGCATTTGGGCACGTCTAGATGGCGCGCGAGGATCGGCGTGACCTCTACCCGCGCCATGCGATATTCCCTTCGCTCCCCGACACCATGGGCGGGAGCGTACTACGAGGGACGCAGGTCGTCGGGCGCGTCGCGCGGTTCGAGACCGTTCGCCGCACAGAACGCGCGAAACGCAGCGAGCGAACGGAACTGCACGATCGGTGTCCCGAAGTCGGGTCGGAACGCAACGCCTTGTTGGTGCTGATCGCAGTACGGCACCCGGATCGTCCAGACCTTGCCGCCACCCGTCTCGATCGATCCGCCCCCACCGGCTGCCATCATCGCAACGCCCAACGTCGACGCCGCGACGTTCTTGAGGATCTGGGTCTCTTGCAACTCGTGCTCGAGCTCGCGGGTGGCGGACGCGCCGCACACCACGCACCCGCACCAGCGCACCTCCGCCGGCTTGAACTCGGCGGCGAAGACCGGCCGCGGATGCACGTGGTTCTCGGGCGCCGTCACCAGCACCCCACCCCGCACCAGCGCGTAGCCTTGGCAGCCGGGACAGAAGAGCGCGAGGCCATCGCCCCGCGTCGCATCGAACGCGGTGATGCGGGCCTGGCAGGTCGGACAGGTCGCGGCGCCCGAGGCGGTGAAGATGCCGACCAATGCGACCAAGCTCCCGATGCCGAGCAGCCCTGCGATCGGCCATCCGACGAGCGCCTTCCAGCCACCGTTGCCCAGCGTCGCGCCTGCCGTCATCGCCCAGCTGGCCACCGCGTAGGCCGCGCCGGCCAAGAGCAGCGCAACCACGATCCATGCGGCGGTCGCGCCCCACGAACGACCGGGCCGTGCGGACGCGTTTTGTGCCGGTTCGTTCATGGCGACACCATACGTGGACTGCGACCCGCGTCTCCCTGCGTCCGTCGCGGCCCAGGTGCGGAACGCAGACTGTTGCGGCGGTTCCACGGGGGCGGTACACGTCTGGGTCATTCTTCCTGGGAGGGAGATCCACATGAAGCGCACCACCCTGTTCGTTCTGGCTGCTCTGGCACTCGTCGGTTGTTCCGACCACCCCGTCGACCAACTCCTCGCGGTCAACGACTCGACCACGGACGAGATCTGCGATTGCCCCGCGTTCTCGACCGAAGACTTCTGCATCATGCCGGACACGTTCACCGCCGCCGAACGCAGCTGCCTCAAGCGGGTCTACGACGACAACGAGTCGGCGCTGAGCGCCGAGTTCGACTAACCTGGCCGCCTTCCAGGAAACGGATTCCTGCGTCCGCAGAGCCCGTTGCGACGCCGTCGCGCTCGAGGCTTGCTTCGACGTGCTCGACACCCGCCTCGATGTCTGTCCGGAGTCCCCCGCGGCCGCCGACGAGATGCTCGCGGCCTGTACGAGCGAGTAGCCGAGAGTTTGCGTCCGAAGAACACCGCGTCCGAGAGGGCGCGGTGTTCTTCTTCCGTCCCTGTGCACCGACGCCATGGTTGACGAGGTCGTGGGCGGCGGGGGCGGCAGGCCGCGCAGCACGTCGAACGAGGCGCCGCCGTCGCAGCCCGCGGAGAGTTGCGGTGCGCCGCAGCGGAGATCGGGGAGGGGCGTTGCCAAGGACGCCCATCGGCCAGCATCATTGCCCGATGCAGCGAACGGGTGGGGCGTGGTCGGGGGTGCTGCTCCTGATCGCAGTGGGGTGTGGCGGCGACGACGACAGCGGCATGGTGGACGGTGGGTCCGACGCGGTGGTGCTCGAGTGTGTGCCCGCGTGCGACGATGGACTCTTCTGCAACGGATCGGAACGTTGCGTCGAGGGTGCCTGCGAAGGCGGCGTCGCCCCGTGCTTGGCGGGGCAAGTCTGCGACGAAGCGAGCGATGTGTGCCGGACCGAGTGCACGACCCCGGATGCCGATGGCGATGGCGCGAATGCGATCGAGTGTGGGGGCGCCGATTGCGACGACTCGGACCCGAACCGCTTTCCTGGCAACGAGGAGGTGTGCGACGCCGATCGCCACGACGAAGACTGCGACCCGAACACCGTTGGGCCCGACCTGGACGGCGACGGCTACGCGTCGATCGCGTGCTGCAACGACACGAACTGTGGACTGGACTGCGACGACAGCCGCCGCTACGCGAGCCCGGACGCGGCTGAGATCTGCGACCTCCGAGACACCGACTGCGACGGGGCCGTGGACGAAGGCCAGGCGGTCGATGGATTCGCCGACATGGATGGCGACCGACGAGGCGATCCGGACCGGCCCATCACCGGATGCCCTGCCGACGACTCGTTCGCGTTCGTAGGCGACGATTGCGACGACGACGATCCGAGCACGCCCGGCGAGGAGCTGACCGGAGATGGCGCCGACAACGACTGCGACGGACGCATCGACGAGACCGGCGGCGGCGCTTCCCTCTTGTGGCCGGACGACGATGGCGACGGATACGGCGACGCCGAAGGCACGCCGATCGAGACTTCCGCCGCGGTGGAGGGCTACGCCCCCATTGCCGGCGACTGCGACGACGACGACGACACCGTGCACCCCGGCGCCGAGGAGCGGTGCAACGGACTCGACGACGACTGCGACGGGCGGCCCGACTTCCGCATCGCGGACGGCGACGGCGAAGACGACGACGGCGACGGGGTGCCGGACGCGGCCTGCGCCGAAGACGGCCTGCCGGCCGACTGCGACGACCTGAACCCAGGCGTCTTTCCCGGTGCGCCCGAGACCTGCGATGGCGTCGACAACGACTGCGACCCCGCGACGCCACCCGAGACCGAGTGTCAGAACGTGCTCTGGTACGAGGACATGGACGGCGATGGCTACGGCAACGGCGAGTCATCGATGCGAAGCCCAGCTCGACCCGCTGGTCACGTGGCGCGTGCGGGCGACTGCGACGACACCGACGACCGGGTGCGCCCGGACGCTTACGAAGCGTGCAACACCGAAGACGACGACTGCGACGGCACGATCGATGAGAGCGCCGACCGGGTCTGCGGCGGCGCCAACGCGCTCGGTGCCTGTGTGTCCGGGACCTGTGAACGCGTCGCGTGCGGACGTGGCTTCGGGGACTGCGATGCGATGCCGCTCGACTGCGAGACCTCGTTGTCCGGGCTCGGGAACTGCGGCGCGTGCGGTGCCCTCTGCCGCGGCGGGTTGAACACCATCCCGATGTGCACGAGCTTCGCGTGTCGGCTCGAATGCGTGCCCGGGTTCTCCGACTGCAACGACGACCGCGTCACCGATGGATGCGAAGCGAACGTGATGGCGGACGTCACCCACTGCGGTGGTTGCGGTCGCGCGTGTCGCGACGGATCCGACACCGCCGCGACCTGCGACGCCGGAACCTGCAGCTACGAGTGCGCCACCGGCTTCGACGACTGCAACATGGACATCGACTCGGCGGGTGGCGACTTCTGCGAGACGTCCACCGCAACCGACCCGAACAACTGCGGCACCTGCACCAACCCCTGCGACGCGAGCGCGCCGGTCTGTGTCGGTGGATCGTGCCGGCCCTGGGTCTTCGCGAGCGATGGCAGCAGCGGTTCGTTCACCTTCACACCCGACGTGGTGGACGGCGACGTCATGACGATCGACGGCGCGGTCTACCGCTACGCCGGGGACGTCGTCGTACCCGCTGGGCAAACCTTGAAGGTCCGAGGCACCGGCGTACTCGAGATCTACGCCAGTGGTCGCATCGTGGTCGATGGAACGATCGATCTCTCGGGCGGCAACGGCCGCGGGCAAGTGGGTGCGCCCGGCAATACGTTCTGCGGCAGCGGTGGAGAGACCGGCACCGCGACCGATGGCACTGCGGGCGGTGGGGTCGCGGGTGGCGGCCTGGCCCGCGCCGGATACGAGGGCGGGGACGAACCCGGCGCAGCCGGCCAGTGCGGCTTCGGTGGCCGATACGGCGGCGGCGGCTCGTCGCTCCGCGGTGGTGGCGGCGGTGGTGGTCCTGCCGGTGGCGGCGGTGGTGGCCGGGTCGGCAACAACGGCGCGGCGGGTGGTGGACCCGATGGCGGCAGCGCCGGGGAAGGCATCGCCGGCGGAGGCGGCGGTGCGCGCGGCTCGGTCGACGCGGTCTACGAAGGCGGCAACGGCGCGGTCCTATCGGCATGCGGCGGAGGTGGCGGTGGGTCGATCGGAACGGCGGCGGTCGCTGATTTGCCCGTCGCGTCGTCCTTCGAACCGGGCAGCGGTGGCGGAGCCGGCTGTGGCGGCAACATCAACACGAGCGGCGGCGCGGGCGCTGGAGGCGGTGGTGCGGTTCGGCTGGCTTCCACGATCGAGGTCGTCGTGGCGGCGGGTGGGTCGGTGCTCGCCGGCGGGGGCCGCGGAGGCAACTCGGACAATCGGATGGGCGGGGGTGGAGGCGGTTCGGGTGGTGTGATCTATCTGGCGGCGCCGAGCGTTCGCGCGCCAGGAACCTTGTATGCCGGTGGCGGACTCGGCGGTCGCGGGGGCGGCGCGGTCGGTGGTGACGGCGGTCTCGGGCGCATTCGGGTCAGCGTGCACCCCGAACAGTGCACGCTCGGAACGACCGTACCCGCCACCACCTGCGCCCTCAGCGCCGGCGCGACCCCAGCGACGGGCTACGTCGCCCGTTTTCCGGATTGACCTCCAGAAAATTGCGCTCTTCGTGCGGGATGTCTTGCCGGTTGAGCGAGGGCACAGCGTCGGGGAGACGTATCCCCAATGCGTGGTATCGTGCCCGATTGGGCGGTGGGTACCGTCATGTCATAGGGATGGAATAATGAACAGATACTGGATAACAGGCTTGCTTTGTGCCGTTGTGGCGCTTGGCTGTGGTGATGATGATGCGGGCGGCACGGATGCCGGCGGCGGCGACACGGGTGGCGGCATGGACGCTGGCACCGACAGTGGCGGCGGCGGAACGGACAGCGGAACCGATGCGTTCGTCGATCCCTGCGAGGGCCTGACGCTCTGCGCCACGGCCGGCGTGGCCTGCTCGGGCGACTCGCTCGACACCTGTGCCGAGAACGCCGACGGCTGCCTCGTCGAGACGAGCATGGACTGCGCCGCGGTCGCTGGCGGAAGCTGCGACGACTCGGGTGCGACCCCCATGTGCGTGGTCGATCCCTGCGAGGGCGTCCCTGCGGCGGACCTCTGCGACACCGATGGTGACCGCGTGTGCACCGACGACACCCTCCGCATGTGTGCGGACAACGGCAGTGGCTGCCTCGTGTTCACGGACACCGACTGCGCGGCGATGCCGGGCGGCGTGTGCGACGACTCGGGCGACATGCCGATGTGTGTGCTCCCGCCCGATCCCTGTGAGGGAATCGCCGGCGCGTGTGCCACCGAAGGCACCAGCTGCACCGACACGACCCTGACGACCTGCGCGCCGAACGCGTTCGGCTGTCTGGTCGAGACCATGGACGACTGCGCCGACCGCGCGGGCGGCACCTGCAGCGGCGACCCCGCCGCCTGTATGTTCACGGGCGATCCCTGCGACGGCGTCACCGAGTGCGAGACGCTCGGCAGCGCCTGCGACGGCCCGGACCTCGTCACCTGTGAGACCGATGCGTTCGGCTGTCAGGTCGAGTCCCGCACCACCTGCACCGACGAGATGTTCGGCTTCTGCGACGAGCCGACGGCGATGTGCTCCACCGCCGCCGTCGACCCGTGCATGGGCATGGTCGAGTGCGACCCCGAAGGCGTCAGCTGCATGGACGACACCCGCGCGGTGTGTGCCGCGAACGCGTTCGGCTGTCTCGCCGAGACCACCACGGACTGCGCCGCGGCGACCGACATGTGCAACGTCGGCTCCTGCGACGCCGACTCCGGCGACTGCCTCGTGACGCCCGTCGCCGACGCCACCGTCTGCGACGATGGCGATCCCGACACCACTGGCGAAGCGTGTTACGGCGGCACCTGCCGGGTAGCCTGCGCCGTCACGTTCATCAGCCAGGGCGACCAGGCGAACAGCGCGAACATTGCTCCGCTCTTCGACGCGGTTGGCGCAATCATGACGCCGTTCGCGGCGAACGGGACGGGCGTTCACAGCAGCTTGCCCGCCACCTACGCTGGTGCGGATGTGGCGATCCTTCACCTCAACAACCGTCTCCTCAGCGACGAGGAGTTTGCGGCACTCAACGGTTACCTCGACGGTGGCGGTGTGTTGCTCGTGACCGGTTACGACTCGATCGGTTCGCCGACCGACGCGCGGCTCGCAGGTCTGATGGGCTGCGGCGGTGGCGGAGACGGTCCGTTCTCCGGCGCCACCACGGTGACCAACGCCACCCATCCGATCGCCATGGGCCCGGCCCAGACGTTCACGATGGATCAGGCGCTGACCGCGGGCAACACCGACCACGACAGCTGCCGTCCGGATGCAGCGGCCACGCAGATCGTGGGCTTCGCGGGCGGCCAGAGCAAGTTGCAGATCGTCCCCCACGCAGGTGGCGGCGCGGTCATGTACTGGAACGGCAACGACACCTGCTGCGGCACCACCGCCCTTCAGGATTGGGAAGGCGTGACCGGCACCCAGCCGGACTGGCAGAACCTGTTCGTCAACACGTTGACGCACCTCTGCAGCCTCTGAGCACGCGGCCCGGTTCACCGGGCCCACGATGAACGACGGCCTCGAGGGTTTCCTCGAGGCCGTTTTTCTTTGCTTCGCGCCGAGTCGCTCCTCCCGAACGCACCCTCACGCGCATGCCCAAGTTCGCCAGCGTGAGGACGAACTGGCGTTCGTTCGTCGGCCGCATGGCGAACGGTTCACGTCGCCTGCGCCCACCGCGGGCACTAGGGTGCCCACATGTCGAACGAGTTGATCGCGTCCCTGGCCAAGAAGATGCGAACGCGCGACGTGATCCTCTTCGTTGGCGCGGGTGTGTCGCAGAACCTTGGGCTGCCGCTCTGGTCCGAGTTGCTCGGAGAGATGGGCAAGGAGCTCGGCTTCGAACCGGACGAGTTTCGTGACCTCGCGGACCCGCTCGTGCTGGCGGAGTTCTACAAACTCGAGAAGAAGTCCCTCGGGGCGTTTCGCAGTCTGATGGACCGGCGCTGGCACTCGGACGAGAGCCGCGTGGACGCGTCGCCGATCCACCAGCTCATCGTCGACCTGCAGTTCCCGATCGTCTACACGACCAACTACGACCGCTGGCTCGAGATCGCGCACGCGCGCCGCGGCGTGCCGCACCGGAAGATCGCCGACGTGCGCGACATCCCCGGCGCGCTCCGCGACGAGACGCAGATCATCAAGTTCCACGGCGACTTCGACCACGACGAGTCGCTCGTGTTGACCGAGGCCCACTTCTTCGACCGGATGGACTTCGAGTCGCCGCTCGACATCAAGCTGCGCGCGGACTCGCTCGGCAAAACGATCTTGTTCATCGGGTACGCGCTCGCCGACATGAACATCCGGCTGCTCATGTACCGCCTGCAGCGCATGTGGGAGCGCTCGGTCGGGTCGAGCGAACGGCCGGACTCGTACATCTTCGTACCGACCCCGAACCGCATCCAGGAGACGGTGCTGGAAGCGCGCGGGATCCAGAGCATCGCGTCGACCGACGAAGACCCAGGCCGCGGCCTCGAAGCGTTCCTCCGCGCCCTCCTCGATCACACCCGTTCCTGAGGTCCGGTCCCGAGCGGAGCCACCCTTCGCGAGAGCAAACTAGAGAGTCAGTCCGAGCGCTGGTCGGTGGCTGAGGTGGAACTCCCAGATGTCGGCGCTGGCACGGAACGCGTTGAGCAGGAGGTGCCATTCACCGCACCCTTGCCACGGGAAGACCATGCCCGCGCCTCCCCGCGCGGTGCGGGGACCGGCGCCCTGGCGCGGCGTGCCACCGCTCGGCGCCTTGCGGTGATCGGGCGCGTACACGTCGGCGCAGACCTCGGGGTGGAAGCCCAACATTCGGAGACCGAAGTCGTTGGCGCGCTTCGCATCGAAGGCCCGCGCGAACCATGCTTCGTCCGCGGCCAGCGCCGCCGCCGTCGTCTGTATCGAGGGGTAGCCGAAGTCGTTGAACCGAGCGAAGTGGGCGACCGCCGAAGCGACCGCCTGCTTCGACCAACCGGTGCCGTTGAGGTGCGCGATGATCTGGCACCACGTCCCATCGGCCAGGAGCAGATCCGAACCGCCTTCTACTGCGAGCCGTGCGGCTTCGAGCACGAAACTCGCCGGCGGATCACCCGCGAAGTAGTGCTCGACCAGCTGGTAGGTCGACCGTCTTGGATCCAAGAGGTTCGATCGACGGATCCAGGAGCGCCGCGGGCTTGGGGGTGGCCATCCGCGAAGCGTATCTCCGAGCTCGCGCCGCGTCTCAGCCGTTCGGAGACTTCGCTGCTGTCTGTGGGAACCGCGGTGCTGTCTGTCGGAACCGCAGTGCTGTCTGCGAGAGGCCGACAGCGCTCAGCGGGCCAGCCGGATCTGCAGTTCCCTGTACCCGACATCGAGGTCGTCCAGGGTACGGTTGTTCCGCTCGTCTGTTGCAGTTCGCAACACCCCCACCCGGTCGCTGGCAGCGACGAGGGCGGTGCGCAAGGGGAGCCGGTCGCCGAGGTCGTCGGTGGGAAGCGGCACGAATGGGTGTGATCCGGGGTCCGTGCTGGTGGGCTCGTAGGCGAGGGTGACCGCCTGCACGAAGAGGTCGTGCAGCGACACGTCGCCACGCGTCTCCGAGACATCCACCTGCGCCTTCGCGCAGTGGTCGAGCTCACCGAACTCCGTCACCAGCTGCTCGACGTAGCAGCGCCTCGCGTCGGGGCTCCGCACGATCCATCCGGCGAGATCCGCGGCGCCCATGCCTTCGCCAGCGGTGGTGCCACCCACGCATTCGGGCAACGCGTAGAGGTCGTTGGCGGATGGGCCGCGGTAGCGGCCGGGAGACTCGTAGGTGTCGTACGCCTCGAGCGCGTGTCCGAACGGGTCGATGAGGGCGTGGCAGCTCACGCAGGCGGGGTTCATGGAGACGAACGCCTGCAACCGTTCGCGTTCGGTGTCGCCTTCGACATCGTCCGGGATGGTGGGGTCGAAGTCAGGGGGTTCGGGCGGCGGCGTGCAGAGCATGCCGGCCAACACCGCTCGGCCGCGCTGGGTGATGCCGCCCGCGGCCACGCTGCCGTGGGTCAGCAGGTTGTAGCGCTCGGGCACTTCCACGCGGGCGAAGTCGCCCGGCCGCGCGTCGAAGCCGTAGTGTTCGGCGAGCGCATCGTTCGCGAAGGTGTAGGGCGCACGCAGCAACGTGCCGAAGGTCGCGCCCCCATCGGCCAGCACCGAGGCGAGGTAGAGGCCGGTCTCAGCCTCCATGTCGACAGCCAGAGTCGGGTGCAGCGCACCCACCCCTGCGTGGAGCCAACGTTCGTGCATCGCGACTGCGCCCCGCCCGGCGCGCGGGTCGCCGAGCAGCGCGTCGACGAACGCGTGTGGGTTCTCCACCAGTTCCACGAGCGCAGCGTCGGCGCCGGTCCGCCAGACGAGCCGCGCAAACCGGTCAGCGAGCTCACGGCCTGCCGCGTCTCCACCGCGCTCGAACACGATCAACGACTCGGGCGCGAGCCGCGCTTGCCACAGCACCGACGCCACCTCGTCCGAGCTCCCTTCGCCGATCGCCGCGGACAAGCTCGCGGCTTCGGCGGCGGAGAGCGGGCGGCGGAGCAGCGCTGCGGCGTCGCCCTGGAGCATCTCCGCGAGACAAGCCACATCGGTCCCACACGCCGAGACGATCGCGCCGGTGCGCAACACGATCCCGTCTTCGTGGCGCGCCACCACGGCGTCCACGTCGGGTGTGAATGCAGGGTCGAGCATGGGCAGCGGCTCGATGGCGACCCCGGTGCGGTCCTCGAAGATCTGCCCCACCACATCGCCGCGCACGCTGCGCAACCGCAGCATCAACGGCTCCGCGGTGCACTCGACCGGTTCGGCCGCGCACGGGTTGTCGACCTCGCAGTCCACCGCCTCGCACGGCGGCGGCGCCGACTCCGCACACGAGAGCCCAATCAAGACCACACACATCAGTCCCCACCGCATGGCCCGGAGCGTAGCCGCAAGCCCGCCCCCGCTTCCAGTGAGGCGGGTTGGCCCCCTGGGGTCGGCGTCGGCATCGGTCTCGGCGTTCGGTCTCGGTTTCGGCTACGTGTTCGGCTTCGGGTTCGGCTTCGGCGTCGGCTTCGGGTTCGGCTTCGGCTTCGGCTTCGGCTTCGGCTTCGGCTTCGGCTTCGGGTTCGGCTTCGGCTTCGGGTTCGGGTTCGGCTTCGGCATCGCCGTCAGCATCGGCTTCGGCCTCGGCGTCGGCTTCAGCATCGGTCTCGGCAGGCCTCGGCCTCCGCCTCGGCCTCGCCGCCGCCTTGCGGGCTGCCCTATACTCGCTTGCATGTGCGACCTGGCCCACGGACTCAAGCTCTGCACCTGCGAGGGCGAAACCCTCACCGATCCCGACTGGGTGCTCGAACGACTCGACGCTTCGCTCCCCGCGAACCACCGCCGCGGCCGCGCCGCCATGCCGCACTACAGCGACACCGAACAAACCTGCCTCGAGCTCGTCATCGCCAAACTCGACGAAGGCAGCTGCTTCGACTTCGACTACACGCCAGAGGTCGGCGACGTGCTCACGCTCCGGTGGCCCGAGCGCAACAAACGCGTGCGCTTCCGCTACGAGGCCCGCGGGTGGACCGTCGACAAGAGCACGGGCCTCACCGGCTGGCGCGCCCAGATGGTCACCGCTGCCTGCGGCCAACGCGGCACCGAGACCGTGTTCGACGACAGCCTCTAGGGCGCACCTCAAGGAGATCCGCAGCGTCCCAGGGGTGATGCTGTGTTCGCGTCGGGAGCGAGCAACTCGGCGGAGGCGAAAGCTCGCTGTCGGCGGCTAGGCGCTCTAGCAGGTCGCTGAAAAGCGACCTGCTCCCTTGCCGTTGCCCTTGCCCGTGCCCTTGCCCGCGTCGTGGACGCCGTGTGTTTCGCGACGGCGAGGCGCGAATCGGAGCGCGATGCCCAGCGGAC
>JAXMNT010000081.1:0-19837 GCA_034670305.1 Deltaproteobacteria bacterium | reverse complement strand
GCGGTCAGATCGCTTGATCAGCGCGACGAGCATCGCGACGACCTGCTCGAGGTGGGCGAGAGCCCGTTCGATATTGCTGGTCTCTCGCGGGGTTCCTGCGGGCCCAGACGCCTTCGGCTTTCTTGGGGCCCTGGGAAACGGCTCTGAAGCAGAGCCTCCCTCGCGAGAGACAATATTCGAAAGCGTGCAGCCTCGCGAACCGAGCCAGCGGTGTCACCGGGGTTTGGGGGCTGTGCCCCCAAGAAATATCGAGGCAGACGCAAGACACAGTTCGTCGCATACAACCTCCTACGCGTCGCGCGGCTGCGGAGCTGCGCCGCGTAGCACCGACCGATTCGCGGCCTCGCCGTCGCGAAACACACGGCGTCCACGACGCGGGCAAGGGCACGGGCAAGGGCAACGGCAAGGGAGCAGGTCGCTTCTCAGCGACCTGCTAGCACTGCTGCGCTCGGTCGCTGCTGTCGCGGCGGCCTGGCGGTCGAACTCAGATCGGCGGGTTGATCTCGCGCAGGTCGAGGCCGGCCGGGAACATGTAGCTCGTGTAGCTGCCGAAGCCATACACCACGGCGCCGAAGGGCGCGGTGCCCGACATGCGGTGCACGCCGTTGTCCACTTCGACCCGCGCCACGCCCGCGCCGGTCTCCCCGATGGGCACGAACCCGCGCACGAGCGCCCCGTCGAGCACCACCCGCGCGGCGAGCGGCGCCGTGATGTTCACGAAGCTCCGGTCGTAGCTCTCCGGCGTCAGGAACGAGTACTCGGTCCGAAGCTGCTCGGTCGGGATGCCGAGCGACATGCTTGGGTCACCGGCGCCGAACGCGCCGCTCGTCCCGAGTCCGGCGAAGTCCTGGCCCACCAGGAACTGCTGCACCGCGATGGGGCCATTGGCGACGACGCGCACCGCGTCCGCGAGCTCGACTTCGACGAAGGTCCCGCGGTCGAGCGACTGCGGATCGAAGATCGGCGGGTCGAACGTCACCATCGTCCCGTCGTTCGCGGCCACGACCCGCATCAGGTTCGGCTCGGCGCGAAGTGGCCGGGTGGCGGCCACCAGCATGTCGCGCCCCCAGACCTCCGTCGGGAAAAGCGCTTCTTCCAGGTGATCACACGCCCAGCGGTTGAACGGCACGAACGAACAGTTGTGACCGCCGATGACCGACACCGGCGCGCTCGCGCGGATCTCGCTTCCGGTCAGGTCGTAGTCGGCGCCGGTGTCGCAGTAACCAACGATCTGATCGCCCGCGGTGCGTTCGGTGGTGCGGGTGCCAGGACAGTCATCGACCCCCATCGAGCTCGGCTTGGCCGAGACCAACTGGAGCACATCGCCGCGATCGAGGCTCACCGAGGTGGTGCCCCCAGGCGCCAGCGCGGGGATCGATCCGTCGCGGGAAGGCTCCACGTGGCTGGTCGAGACGATGTCGACGGTCGTGCCGTCTTCGGTCGCGACGATCGCGACGAAGCCGGGGCTCGCGACTTCGTTGCGCGCGGTGCCGGCCGGAAGATCCAGCACCATCGTCTGGCGCGAGAGAGCGAGGTAGCTCCCGGTCAACACATGGGTGGGAAGCAGCAGCGACGCGTCGTTCGTGAACGCGTAGCAGCGTCCGTCGTCCGCCGTCTCCGGCGCCTCTCCCAGGCAGTCGCGTTCGATGCGGTACTGGAGTGGATCGAACTGATAGACGATGACGGGCACATCGGAGCCGACCCGATACGCGCCGCCGCGTACGACCTCGGAGCGTTCTTCTGCGAACACGCCCTTCAGCTCCGAGACCCAAGGGAGCGGAAGCGTCACGAGGCTGCCGGGCGGAATCGTGGCCCGGGCGACCTCCGACCCGGCGCGGTCGACCACGACCTCCGCCGCGACGAGCTGCGGGTTGGCGACCACCACCGCGAAGTCGAACTCGATCGCGACCTGCGAGTTGAGCACGGTGGTCGGCCAGTACTCGCACCCGATGTACGAGTTCGAGGCGCGCGCTTCGTCGCAGAGGTTCGCGCAGCCGTCGGGGCTGCAGCGAAGTCCTTCTGCGGCCGCGCACGTCTCGCCGCGCTCGTACCCACTGCCGTCCGCGTTGCACACCAGCACCGTCTCCCCATCGCACGCGATGGTCCCCGCGCCGCAGACCTGGCACCCGAGCCCCGGCACACACTCGAGCCCTGCCGCCTCGCAGTCTTCCATCGACTGCGTCATGGCGCCTTCGCAGGTGTGTGCGACCCCGGCCACACACTCGATCCCCGTCGCGACGCAGGGTTCCGGCGGACCCGCGTCGAGGCCACCCGGCGGCGGCGCGGGCGGTTGGCTGCACGCCAGAGACAACAGGCCAACCCACCAGACGGACTTCACGCGATCACTGTGCAGGGTCGGGAAGATTCCGTCCAGGGAGGCTCGTGGCTCGGGCATGCGTTCGGACGGCCCCGCGGACACGAGTCAGGGAAAGAGGGCGTCGACCTGGCGCAGGTAGCGGCCCGCGCGGCGTTTGGCGATCTGGTTCGAGAGCCGCATCGAAGGCGCCACGTCTTCGGCTTCGAGGACTTCCTGCAGCAGCTCGACGAAGAGCGCCCGGTCGTGGGTGTCGACCGCGTGCAGGCGCGCCATGGTCACCTGCGCGAGCAAGTTCGTCCGGCCCGAACGATCGAGCGCAAGGTCCCAGGCCGCGCGGGCGCGCTCGGGCGTCGACCCCGGCGCCTTGGTCGCGACGAACGCGAGGAAGATGGAACCGCTCGCGCCGTAGTAGCTCGGGTCGAGTGCGACCGAGTGGCGCATGGTCGCGATGGCATACGCGCGGTCTGGGTGGGGGGCGCTCGGAGACGCCGCGTTCACCCACGAGCCCCACGCGTAGGCCGCCCAGAACAGAACCTCGGCGTCTTCGGCGTCGTCGAACTCGTCCTCGAGCCATGCACGGTAGTCCTGCACCGGCTCGGCGCGCGCTTCGTCGAAGTCGCTCTCCTCGAGCCGCAACCGATGCAGCGCCAGATCACGACCGCGCCGGTAGAGCGCCACGGCGCGACGCCGCTGGAACGCCGCCTCTTCGGTGCGGCCTTCGGCTTCGAGCGCCTCGGCCTCGTCTTCGACGAACCCGAACGCGTACGCGACGTAGGCGCGCGCCGCACCGAGCACGGTCTGCTCTTCGTCGGGCACGACCCGCATGATCCCTTCGAGCTGCAGGATCGATCCGGGGAGCGCGTCCGCCGCCAGATCGTAGTCCCAATGCTGGTCGAGCGCGGGACTCGCGCGCGCGAACACGTCGGAGGTCGAGCTGGCTGCAAACCGGATCGCGACGTCGCCGCATCCGACCATGAGCACACACAAGCCGAGCACCGATGCGGCCGACACCACGCGCGGGCGGGTCGAGGAGCGGTCTCTGTGTGGGCGGGGTCGTGACACCGGCCGCATGCTACACCGGGCCATGGTTCGGTTCAGTGCGTTCGTGTTCGGTTCGCTTCTTCTCGGAAGTTGCTCCGACCCGGCCCGCACGACCACCCCACCGCCGGAGCCTCCCGTGACCGAAGCCACCCCCGAGGCGCCCACGCCACAACCCGCGGTGCTGGCTCCTGGAATCGCAGCCCGCTCGATCGACCCGGCTACCACCGCGCGTCTCGAAGAAGCGTTGAGCGCCGCGGCCGCCAACCTCCCGGGTGTGAGTGTTGCGGTGGTCACGGCAGAGGGCACCTGGTTCGCTCAGCGCGGACTTCGGGACGTGCTCAGCGGCGCGCCGGTGACCGCCGACACGATCTTCTACATCGGCAGCGTGTCGAAGCCACTCACCGCGACCGGCGTACTCGCCTTCGTCGACAGCGGCGCGCTCTCGCTCGACGATCACCTCGCCACCCGCGCGCCCGGCTGGTCGCTCGGTGGGTCCGACGAAGTCACCCTCGCGCACGTGCTGACGCACACGAGTGGCCTGCCGCGAGAGGGCGGCCTCGAGTATTGGTTCACCGGGTCGTTCCCGACCGCCGAGGCGCTGCGAACCGAGCTCGGAGCGCAGCGTCTGGTCGCGACGCCCGGCGCCGATTGGCTCTACAGCAATGCGGCCTACGCGAGTCTCGGCGCCGTCGTCTCGGCCACCACCGAAGGCACGTTCGGGGCAGCCATGACGCAGCGGGTCTTCGAACCGCTCGGCATGGCACAATCCGGTGTTCCGACAGCCGCCGAAGGGGCACGACTTCTCTCGGAGGGCAAGCTCGCCCACGCCTACACCGGCGCCACCGGTTCCACCGGCCGCGAAGGCCGCGCGTTTGCAGGACTCGCACGCACGATCACGGAGGGCCCGTTCGCGGGGCGGCGCGAGCGCATCTACCACGGCGCCGATGCCATGAGCCCCGCGTTCGGCATGGCGTCGACCGCGCCCGATCTCGCGGCGTGGGTGCGGATGCTGCTCGGCGTCGGCCCGGAGACACTGCTGACCCCGGCCAGTCGCGAAGCGATGTTGCAGGCGAAGTTCCGCTTCGGCGCCGACGCGACGACACCCGGCGGCTGGAGCATCGGGCTGCGCGTGATCGACGGGCAACCACCGTACCTGCGCCACGGTGGCTGGTTCGCCGCCTACCGGAGCCATGTGTCGCTCCAGCTCGATCCGCCGATCGGGGTGGTGGTGCTCACCAACGCGGACGACGCCGACCCGAACGAGATCGGACGGGTGCTGCGCGAAGCCGCCAGCGGCGCTCAGCACACGGGATCGGCACAGACTGAATGACACCCGGCGTCCTGCCGTCGTAGCGTGAACCATGCGGTTGTCGTTCGTCTTCGTGTGTCTGGTCTGCGGACTCTGCCCCCATCCCGCCACGTTCGCGCAACCGACCGCAGGCGGCGCATGTCCGGAAGTCGACGAGGACGTCAATCTCGCCGTGCTGGACTATGTGCAGCTGCAGGCGATGAGCGGACTCGTGCGTTCGGGCCGCGATCCGCACCTCTACTGGACGCACAACCACAGCGGCGCCGCGCCACGCATCCATGCTCTGCGAGACGACGGTCGGTGGATGGGGGTCGCGGCGCTGACGGACGCCACCCACGCCGACTGGGAGGACATCGCGTACCACGACGGGCACCTGTACATCGGCGACATCGGAGACGACGCGCTGCAGCGCCGCGCGGTTCGGATCTACCGCGTCGCCGAACCGGCACTCACCGGCGCCGGCCTCGCGTCTCCGGTGCGCCTGGTGGAACAGTCGCCCACCGTCGTCGAGATCGCGCAGACCCACATGGACGTGCGCTTGCCCGGAGGCCCAGTCGATCTGCGCACGTTGCTCGTCGACCGCGACGGCGCCGTCTACCTCGCGTCCCACGAGTACGGCGCGTCACGCGTGTTTCGAGCCGGTGCGTTTCGGGCCGGCGCCACCGTGGAAGCGACACTGCTCGCCACCCTCCCCCTCGCCGGTGCGACCGGGGGCGACGTGGCCGAGGACGGCCGCATCTTGCTTCGCAGCCGCGACCAGGCGTGGCTCTTCCCGCGCGCGAGCGGACAGTCGTTCGCCGACGCGCTGACCCGTCACTGCGCGGTGATGACACGGGCCGAACGCCAAGGCGAAGCCATCGCGTTCGACCAAGCGGGCCGCCACTACTTCACGGTGTCGGAGGGGCGTTCCCCCCTCCACCGGTTTCGGCTCCGCCCGTAAAGGCGAACGCGCTCAGCCGACGACCGCCGGACGACAACAGTCGACGATGCTCGAAGAGCACGCGGCCACCCCCGATCCGTCGGGCGGGTCACAGCTCACCGTTCCGCCGCCGGGCAGCGTGCAGGTCGCGTCGGCGTCTCCGGGGCTGCCAGCCACCTCGACTTGAAGTCGGCCGCACGTTGCGACGCAGCTGCCCATGCCGGTGTCCTCGTACTCCCAGTTCTCCGGGTTGTTGCAGAAGTCGGCGCGGGTGCAGGCTCCAGCAGTGCACGATCGGAAGCCCTCGCAGATGGTCCCACAGGTGCCGCAGTTGTACTCGTCCGAGGTCACATCGAAGCAGCTGTCGCCACACCGAGTGAACCCTTCATTGCACTCGAAATCGCAGTAGGGCATGAGGGCGGCGTCGTCCGTCGGGACGCACACCGGGCTGGCGTTCGATACCGTGGCGCACCCGGTCCGGTCGCAAGATCCGCATCGATCGATCGAAGCGATGTTGGTCTCGCAAGAGGGGCTCGCGTCGCAGTTCGCGAAGTTGAGGTCGCACTCGTAGGAGCACACGAAGCCCCCGCCCTCGCCGAGGTGACAGGACGCGGTCGCATTCGCCGCTTCGGCGCAGGGATCGCACCCACCGCAGTGTTCGGTGCTGTCGGGCGACTTGCACTCGCCGTCACACAGGATCTCCGAATCTGTGCAGACGATCATCGCATCGGGCGCGCCGGTATCGGGCATCGTCGCGTCCGGCATCGTCGCATCGGGAATGCCGGCATCGGTGCCGGCATCGACACCACCATCGGGCGGCGGGTCCGCACACTCACAGACCTCGCACCCGTCGGGCCCGCGCTGGAAACCGAACTCGCACGCGATCTCGCACGTCACCGGCATGCAGTTGGGACAGCCGCCCTCCGCGATGACCTCGACGCCCGCGCTCGCGGCCTCACAATAGTCTCCGTACAAGACCATATCGGTGCCGCACACCGCGATGTCACCGCAGATGTCGACTTCCGACTCGCACGCCACCACCCCACCGAGCATCAGCACGGCGATTCCCAGACCACAATTGTTCAAGTTCACAAGACACCCCCATAAGCCACCATGCCCACAAGGGTATCAACTCGAGACCGGGTGCGCCTGCGATCCAAGGAATGGACCTCCTCCGACGTACCTTATGGGTAGGCGATGAACCCACACCCGAGCCACGCGTCCCCGCCACGGACGGCTGGAGATCCCAGACACAGTTTCCCCGCGGGCCGCTGCTATGCTGCGCCCGTGCGCGCGCTCGTCGTTGGGTTGGGGCTCTTGGCCGGACTTTCTACCGCCTCCGCCCAGGACTGGGGCTTGACCCGAATGCAGCCGGACATGCAGTCCGGCATGCGCACCGGCATGCGGACCGGCATGCGCACCGGCATGGGCATGCGCACCGGCATGGGCATGCGCACCGGCATGGAGACCGTCTCCGAAGATGGCCGGACCAGCGACCAACGCCGCGCCGATGTGTTGATCCGCCGCTACCGCGGGATCCTCAACTCCGATCCCCGCGAGACGTTCGCGTTTCAGCGTCTGCTCGATCTCTACCGGGAGCGCGACGGCAACGTGGACGCGCTGGTCACGGAGCTCCAGCGCGAGGTCGATGCCGACGCAGCCGCGTATGCGCCACGGATGCTGCTCGGACACCTTCTCAAGTCGCAGAGTCGGGTGCCCGACGCGCGCACGCTCTACGAGGCCGCCGCTGCCCTTCGGCCCAGCGAGCCCGCCCCGCTGCTCGCGATCGCAGCCATCGACCGGGCCGACCACCCGGAGCGCTCGCGCACGTTCTACGAGCGCGCGCTCGAACAGACCAGCGACGCGCAAGCCCAGCGGGAGCTGCTGCGGGAGCTCGGCGAGCTGGCCCTCGACGCGAACGACTTCGAAGGCGCGCGCACCTACTACGATCGGCTGGGGCGCGGCGCCGGCTCCACCATCTACCTGCGGACGGAATACGCCCGCGCGCTCGCAACGCGAAACCAGCACGCACGCGCGGTGACCGAGTACCAACGGGTCCTGCAGACCCTGCGGGGGGACAACCGCGTCATCGGTCCGGTCCTGCGGGACCTGGCGCAAGCGCAGCTGGACTCGGGTCAGACCGACGACGCCGTCGCCACGCTGGAGCGCGCGCTGCGCACCGTGGGTCGGCAGTCCGGTGTGCGCCGCGAGATCTACGATGTGATGGTCGAAGCGTACCGCCGGTCGGATCGACTGCCGGAGCTCGCGGAGGCGTTCTCGCGTTCGCGGGACTTCGATGCGGTGGAACTGCGCGGCCGCATCCACGACGAACTCGGCAACGAAGACGAAGCGCTCGAAGCCTACCGGCAAGCGCTCCGAATGAACCGGCGCCACATCGACACCCGCGTGCGGATCGTCCAACTGCTCTCGCGCTCGGGACGCATCGACGACGTGATCAGCGAGTACCGCGAGCTGGTGCGTGTCGCGCCGAGGGAGCCACGGTTCGTGGTCGAACTCGCGCAGCTGTTGATGCAGGTGGGCCGCCGCACCGAAGCGATGGCGATGGCCGACCGCACGAGCCGGCAACACCCGCGGGACGCCGGCGTGCACCAAGCACTCGCGGAGCTCTACACCGCATGGGGAGAAGACGAAAAGGCGACCCGCGAGATCGCGATGCTCGTGCGCATCGATCCCCGCGACCCAGGCCACTTGATCGCGCTCGGTGAGCAGCAATTGGAAGAGGGCAACCAGGCGGCGGCGCTCGCGACCTGGCGGCGCATCTTGCAGGCGGACAACGATCGGGGCCGCGCACACGCGACGCTCGCCTCGGTGCTGGCCGACCACGACATGCTGGACGAAGCCGAAGAGCACTACCGCCGGGCCGTCCAGGCCGACGGCGACAACGTGGAGTACCTGCGGGGTCTCGCGAACGTGCTGGAGCGCCCACGCCAGGGCGAACCCGCGGCCACACGCATGGCGCGCGACACCGAAGCGGTCGCGTTCTGGACCCAGGTGCTCGAACACGCGGTGGAACGCGCGGCCCGAAGGGAAGCGCGACAACGCATCGTCGGGGTCTGGTCCCGCTCGCGTTCGTTGCCCAGCAAACTGCGAGAGTGGCAGGCGGCCTTTCAAGGCACCCCGCCCGACACCGAAGCCGGCCGGTTCCTGGCCGAAGCCTACCTCCGCCAACGACCGAGCAACGCGCGGCAGGCCGAGGTCACCCTCGAACGCATCGTGCAGATCGAGCCGGGCGACGCGGAGAGTCTGTTGGCGCTCGAACGGGTGCGCACCGCACGAGGCGACCTCGACGGAGCGATCGCAGTCCTGCGGCTCTTGGTCGAAGCGGACCCACGTCGCGCGCCGCGCTACCTGCAGCGCATGGCGGCGCACGCGCATGCGCTCTACCGCGACGAAGAAGCGGTCGGGTTCGCGGCGGAGGCGGTGGCACGCACGCCCGACGACGCCGAAGGCCACCGACGCCTGGGCGATCTACACCGCGCCCGCCAGGACTCCGAACAGGCGATCCAGAGCTACCGCCGCGCCATCGAACTCAACGATCGGCTGTTCTCCACCTACTTCGATCTGGCGGAGATCTACGTAGCGCGGGGCGAACACGGTGACGCAGACCGGCTCTACGTTGGCGTGCTGCGACTGTGTCCGGACGACGATCTCGTCGCGCGCGCCGGCCGCGCGTCGCTCCAGATCCACATGGGCGGAGGCACGCTCGAAGAACTGGAACGACACCTGCTGCCGCTCGCGCTCGGCAACCCGCGCCGGTCCATCTTCCGGCGGCTGCTCGTCGAACTCTACGACTCGCTCGTCTCCGAGTGGGCGCAGCTGGCCGACGGGCGCGGTGATGTAGCCAACGAAGCGCGGGAAGCGCTCGGCCGGCTCGGGGTGCGGGCGATCAAGCCGCTGCTCGAAGCGCTTGCGGATGCGGACCCGTCCCAGCAGCGGGTGGCGATCGAAGTCCTTGGACACCTCGGCAACCCGAACGCCGCCGGGCCCCTGCTCGCCGCGGCCGAAGCGGAGGGACCCGCCGACCTTCGGGCGCGCGCCCTCGCCGGCGCAGGTGCGCTCGCCGAACCGGATCTGGCGGCCCGGTTCGTTCCGCTCGCCAGCGGATCGGAACATCGCCTGCGCCACGTCGCCGCCTGGGCACTCGCCCGCATGGGCGGTTCGGTCGCAGTCCGCGCGCTGCGCGATCTCTTGAGCCAGGGCGACCCCGCGGTTCGGGCCTACGCGGCACTCGGTCTCGGCCGCGCCGACGACCGGCCGTCGCTGGACGCGCTCGACCGCCTGCTTCGCGAAGACCGGTCGCCCCAAGTGCGCGCCGCCGCGGCTTGGTCGCTCGGTCGGATCGGCAACAACGAGGAGATCCCGGCGCTGATCGCGGCGTTGCGGTCCGGCGGACTGGTCGCCCGCGCGTCCGCCGATGCCCTTGGTGCGCTCGGCCGGGGCGCACACGGCGCATCCGACCCCCGCGCACTGGTCGCGTTGACGGAGAGCCTTTTCGATGGGGATCCCGATCTCCGCCGAGCTGCCGCAGGCGCGCTGACCGCAACCTCCGCGGACGAGGAACGTTTTCCCCTCCCGCTCGGTGGGGTCGCCGCCACACTCGACGCGCTGCTCACCCGCTCCGACGCGACCGTCGCGCCCGACCTCGCCCCGCTCCTGCCGGCCCTCGAAGCCGCCGCGCGCGACGCACTGCACGGGCCGGTCGAACGGGTCGCCGCGACCTTGGCGGTGCTCGCCCCCAGCGGGGATCTGCCGCTCGGGCTGGGCGCATTGACCAGCGGCGTGGACGAGCCGGAGCGCTTGCGTGCGCCCCTGACCGCGCTTGCCCAGGCGCTCGCCCCCGACCTCGCCGAAGCGGCGCAGCACCCCGACGCCAACGTCCGGGAACAAGCGGTGCGACGGGTCGGTGCGATCGGTGGTGCCTTCGCGCAGGCGACCTTGCTCGCGGCGCTCTCCGACGAGGCACCGGCTGTGCTGCGCGCCGCGCTGTCGGCGGTGAGTGAAGACGACGCAGCGTTGCGGGCACGGGTGGAGCGTCTGGCGCTCGAACACGCCGACTGGTCCACGCGCCTGCGGGCGGTCGAAGCGCTCTCGAGGCTTGGTGGCAGCGTCGCGGCGCTCACGGAGATCGTCCGGCACGACCGGTACGCGTTCGTGCGCGAAGCCGCGGTGCACTCGCTCGCGGCATCGCTTCCAGGACCGGACGCGG
This sequence comes from Deltaproteobacteria bacterium, assembly GCA_034670305.1. Lineage (GTDB taxonomy): Bacteria > Myxococcota_A > Polyangia > Polyangiales > Houyiibacteriaceae > JAXMNT01. Next base: position 9,024 of record JAXMNT010000081.1, on the reverse strand, counting down.
CCGAGGCGCGTGCGGCACTGACCGCGGCGGGCTCCGACCGAGAGGTCCGCGTGCGAGAAGCCGCGGCCGCCGCGCTTCGCTGAGCAGACGCAGCCGGCCACCGCTGAGACTGCCGAACTGCACGCGCGATTCGGAACGGACGAGCAGAGTTCGTCACCACTCGGTTGGGGCATCATTTGCGCGCGAGGCGCGTTGCAGGGCCATGGCATACAGACCCACACCGCCTTCCGATACACGCACCAGCGCGGCGACGCCTGCCGGAACCACAGGTCGGACCCAACGAACCGCAACCCATCGGCCGGGCGCCGTTGCGTCCCCCACCCCGCGCGTCATAGTCCCCGCCGTGAAGACGCTAGAGCAGGAGTTGGCGGGCTGGGGCAACTACCCACGGGTCGCGTGCCGGGTGCGTACACCGCAGACCCGAACGGCCACTGCCTCCGCGGTGGAGACCGACGCCATCGCGCGCGGGCTGGGACGAAGCTACGGCGACGCGGCGGTCAACGGCAGTGGCGTCGTCATCGACTGCACGGGGCTCGACCGGTACCTCGGGTTCGACGAAGCGACTGGCGACCTGACCTGCGAGGCGGGCACGAGCCTCGAACAGATCATCGCGGACTTCGCCCCGCGCGGGCTGTTCCCGCCCATCTGCCCCGGCACCAAGTTCGTCACGCTCGGTGGATGCATCGCCAACGACATCCACGGCAAAGCGCACCACGTCGACGGTTCGTTCTCCGAATGCGTGCGACAGATGACGGTGCTCTTGGCCGATGGTCAGGTCGTCACCGCTTCGCGCGACGAACGCCCCGACCTGTTCTGGGCATCGTTTGGAGGCATGGGTCTGCTGGGCATCATCCTCACGGCGACCATCACCCTTCGGAAGATCGAGACGACGTTCTTTCACCAGCGGGCGATCCCCGTCCGCAACCTCGACGAGATGTTGGAAGCGTTCGAGACCTACGACAGCCAGTTTCCGTACAGCGTGGCGTGGCTCGACTCGCTGGCCACCGGCGCCCACCTCGGCCGCGGCGTCTTGACGGTGGGCGACCACGCGAAGCTCGCCGACTTGCCGAAGAAGCTTCAGGCCCATCCCTTGCGCGTCACCCCGCCCTCCCCGCTCGCCCTGCCGATCGACGCGCCGAGTGGGACACTGAACGGTGCCACCATTCGGGTGCTGAACATGGTGCTCGACCAAGTGCAGTCCCGCGGCGCGGCCATCGCGCACTACGAGAAGTTCTTCTTCCCGCTCGACTTCGTGGGCGATTGGAACCGTGGCTACGGCAAACGCGGCTTCACCCAGTACCAGTTCGTCATCCCGCTCGAAGACGGCCCGCGGCGCATCCGCGCCATGCTCGAGCGAATCGTCACGAGCGGCCAGGCGCCCTTCCTCAACGTGTTGAAGAAGATGGGCAAAGCGCGCGAGGGCCTGCTCTCGTTCCCGTTCGAGGGCTACACCTTCGCGATCGACTTTCCGGTCCGAGACGGACTCGAAGACCTGCTCACCTCGCTGGACCGGGACGTCATCGACGCAGGCGGCCGGGTGTACCTCGGCAAAGACGCGTTCTTGGACGCCCCGACGTTCGAGACGATGTACCCGCGGGTCACGGAGTGGCGCGCGGTGAAGAAGAAGTACGACCCGGACGGCGTCTTCCAGTCGGACCTGGGACGCCGCGTGGGTCTGTGTTGAGCGGAAGCCGAAGCCGAAACTGAAGCCGAAGCCGAAGCCGACTCCGAAGCCGAAGCCGACTCCGAAACCGAAGCCGACTCCGAAGCCGAAACCGAAGCCGAAACCGAAGCCGAAGCCGAAGCCGAAGCCGACTTCGACGCCGGGTCCAAACTATCGGCGGCGGCGGATGGCGAAGGCGAGGCCGAGCAGCAGCACGAACGACGCGTCCGAGGCGCCGGTGGTGCGGCAGCCGCAACCGTCGTCGTCCGTCGTCGTCGGACCCGCGTCTTCGGCCGGGCCCGCGTCTTCGCCGGGGCCGGCGTCGACGGGCGGATCGGGGATGTCGCAGACGAGCGGTTCGCTCGCGCCGAGCTTCTCACCGAAGTCGAGCGGCATGTCGAAGTTGCCGGTGTTCGCGTTGTCGTGGCGCCATTCGGGCCAGGTCACGCTGCCGTCGGCCGGGCCGTCGGTGTCGAACACGTAGAGGTAGCCCATGCGGGTGGCGATCGCGATCTCGAGCAATCCGTCGCCGTCCATGTCGCCAACGGCCGGGGTCGCGATGATCCAGCTGCCGACGAACTTCGGGAAGCCGGGGCTCTCTCGGCCACACGCGTCCCACGCGTGCACGTAGTAGCCGCCGCTGCCGGTGATGACCTCGGGGTACCCGTCGCCGCTCACGTCCGCGCTCGTCGGGTTCATGAAGAAGAGGTAGTCCTCGATGACCTGCGGGAAGCCGGGCAGCATCGGGGCGAACTGCCGGTCGCCCTCTGGAATGGTCGACCACGCGCCCACCATGTGGTTGAACGGCGCGTTCGTGTGACCGCCGGCGAGGCTGAGACCAAGCTGCAGGCCCGCGCCACCCGTGAAGTAGTCCGGGTGTCCGTCCTGATCGAGGTCGCCGAACGATCCAGACGCGAACGTGTTGAGCAGCGGTCGGTCGCGCGGGTTGTCGACGTTGTTGAGGGCGCCGTAGCGGATGGAGTCGAGCGTCGCCAGCAACAGGGCAGGCTCGCCCGGCGCGCGTGGCGGCTGGATGCCGTCGAGGATCTCCACGCGGTTGGCGGTGCCGGCGATCGCGAGATCCGGACGGCCGTCGTCGTTGATGTCCGCCATCGCCACCGCCGACGGCACGCCACGGCCGACGAGCGGGAAGAGCTCGAGCGACACCACCTGGACGGGCCAGTTGTCGTGGGCGGCGCCACCGGCGTGGTCGTTGCCGTCGCCGTGAATGAGGTGGACCGCGCCGGTGCCCGACTGGTCGCCGTACTCGTTCGACCCGACCGCGATGTCGAGCAGGCCGTCCCCGTTGGCGTCGCCGATCGCCGCCGAGGTCATGATGCGGCTCGGCTGTGCGTCGGCCGGATCCAGCCAGAGCAAGGGCGCGGTGATGGTCACCGGGAACCCGGACTGCATCGAGCCGTCTTCGCGGTACACGTAGACGTTGCCGTCGAACGCAGGCTGCACGATCTCCAGGTTGCCGTCCCCGTCGAGGTCGGCGAGGGAGGGCGAGGCGAACGCGCCGCGCTCCACGATGGAGTCTCGGTTGCCCGGTCCACCTCGCCGGGTGTCCGCGCTCAAGACCTCAGGCAGCCCGACCGGGAATCCATCGCGAATGGTGCCGTCTGGGTTCACTACCCACAGGTCGCCCTCCATGGTGATGACGACGATCTCGAGCGTACCGTCGGCGTCGATGTCACCGATCGCCGGGGTGGAGAGAATCGAGGAGGCCACGTCTTCGAACGGGACGTCGCCGCTGGCGTATGCCGCCGCACCGTCGTTGCTGTTCGGGTCCGCCGGGTCGAGTCCGCGCAGGGTGCCGAGTCGAATCGGGAAGCCGGGCATCTCGGTCGCGGTCTCCGCGTTGATGACATGCAACAGCCCGTCGGCGTCGCCGTAGACGATCTCCAGCTGGGGATCGCCATCGAGGTTGGCGAGCTTGGGCGAGCTCTCGCCCGACGCGCCGGGGTGCAGGTCGCTGTCGTGCCGGACGCCGAGGGCGAGCGGGTAGTTCGGCAGCAGGGTGTCGTCCGGCGCGATGGCGTAGACCCGCCGCTGTTCCCCGCGAACGTCGCCGATGGCACCGCCGTAGTGTGCGGTCGCTCGAATGCGGACCGTGACCGTGTGCCGGTTGTGCGGTCCGTCCGCCTGGCCGTTGTCGATCTCCAGGCCGCTGATGTCCCAGGTCGCAAGCGAAGGTCCGAGGGACTCGGTCTCGCCGACGCCCATCGCCAACGTGGTGAACTCGTCGTCTTCGGGCTCGATGCCGGCGGCCCACTCGATCACGTAGTCGAAGCTGTCCGCGCGGCGGGCCTCGATGGTGCCTTCGATGGTCACCGAAGCGGTTCGACTCGGGTAGAGCACCTTGAACCAATCCGGGCCATACAGATCCACGTTCGGCGGAATGCGACCTTCCCAAGCCGCCAGCGTCGATTGGTACGCGTTGATGCGGCCCCACCCGAAGCGCTGGTCCCAGCCTTCGACGGAGGGGTACCAGTCCGGCTCGTGATCCGGATGGCCTGGAATGCTCTCCGGAATGTTGATGTCGTCCGCCGTCATCGTGATGAGCTGCCGCAGCTCCTCGGCGCTCAGGCGGGGATCGATGGGTCCGCCTGGACGGTCCGAGGCGTTGGACGCGCTCAAGATGAGCGCCCCGATGCCGGCGCCAACCGCCGTGGCCTCGGAGCTGCATCCGGTCCCCGGTGCGCTCATGGCGAGCTGACCGCCAAAGTTCGTGCAGTTGTTGAACGCGAGGAAGCTGTCTGCGTTCTGCGGGTTGGCGCCCGCGAACCGGACCGCGTGAATGTAGAGGTTGTGGTCCGCCGTGCCCGGCATGTTGTGGTGGTACGAGTTCTCGTCCGCAGCGCTCGCGATGACCAGCACGTCGTTGTTGTAGGCGTAGTCGATCGCCCGTCGCATGAATGTGGTGTGGTTGATCGTGCCGAGGGCCTCCTGGATGATCGACGCACCAGCGTCCGTCGCATAGACGACCGACTGCGCGAAGTCCTGGGAGTCGGCGACGAACGAATCGCCGGCCCGCACCATCAGGACCGAGCAGTTCGGGCAGTAGCCGATCCGGCCCATGCCGTTGTTGCCCTCGGCCGCGCTCCAGCGCGCTTCGCTCGTGCCGTGCCCGAACCGGGTGTCGTCCGCGGGGTCGTTGTCGTCGTGGTGAAAGTCCCAGCCGGAGATGTCGTCGATGTACCCGTTGCCGTCGTCGTCGACGCCGTCGGAACAGAACGTGATCAGGTCGCCCGGTTCGGCGACGCCGTTGTTGTTGCCCATCGCGTCGATCTCGCCGCGCAGCGTCGTCGCTTCTTCCGGGGTCAGGAAGTGGAACCAGTCCCGCATCGAGAGCGATCCGTCCCCGTTGAGGTCGACGGGATCTCCTTCGTGTCCATCCGGCGCTTGCGGGAGACAGCGCACGTCGAGCCCCGCGACTTCGAGCTCCGCGCGGTTGATGAAGAACTGGTTGGTCAGATCGCGTTCGTCCCAGTTGATGCCGCTGTCCAGCACCGCGATCATCGTGTCCCTCGAGCCGGTGGTCAGGGTCCACGCCATGTCGGTCCAGGTGCCCGCACCCAGATCGGTCTCCTCAGCCCGGTACTCCTCCCGGTCGAGCACCTCGGGCGGCACCCAGCTCCAGAAGTTCCATTGCCCGCCGGTGTCGTTGGTCCAGCAACGGCCCCCGTCGATGCAGGTCGTGCCGTCGCCGCTCACGTCGTAGCCGTAGTTCGGATCGTCCGGCCAGTTGGCCGGGTCCATCATCTCCGCCCGCGTCGCGGTGCGGTTCGGCCAGTTGGGGTTCTGGGCGCCCGCCACCTGGGTGAATGAGAGGAAGAGTACGCAGAGGAGGGAGAGGCGGGTCACGTTGACTCCAAGGGGGATGAGCACGTTCGGCGGACATGGGAGGGTGCCATGCGCCCGGGGACGCCCGCGATCGGACGCGCCGACTGTAAGAAAACGGGGCTTGGGAAATCCGGGGGGTGCGCGACTACATCGCGACCGGCGGCTGGCAGAACATGCCATCGCAGGTGTAGGTCGGAGGACACTGGGCGTCGTCGCCGCAGGGCGACCGGCAGCGGCCCGGGGTCCCGAGCATCGCGTCTTCGCCCTGACAGGTGTTGTCGCGGGTGGTGGTGCCGAGCGGCGCGCAGTCGATGTCCTCGAGGCACTCGAGGTTCTCGAGCATGCCGCGAATCGTGGTGCAGGTTCCGATGACGGGTTCACAGAGATCGTCGCGGCAGCTGAAGCCACGCGGGCACGTCCCGTCGGCGCAAGGTGCGAGGCAGACCCGTTCCCGCTGGGACGAACGTTCGGTGCAGACGGTGGTGCCTTCGCAGTCCGACGTGTCGCTGCATGGCGCACAGGTGCGGCCGGCCATGAAGGCGCCGCAGGTTCCGTAGGCGAGGTCGCAGATCCGCTCGGCGGGCCCGCAGTCGGTCACGGTGGTGCACACGACACACTCGCCCGACGGATGGCACACCGGGGTCGCAGGCGTATCCGCACAGCTGACGTCGGCGCAGAGATCGCCCGGGCCGCTGTCGGTTCCCGCATCGGGCGTCGGCGGTCCAGCGTCGGGTTTGTCGCCTTCGACGCAGACCCCTTCCTCGCACACCTGGGAACTCGCGCACTCGTCGTCGTCTTCGCAGGGCGCGTAACAACTGCCCCCGATGCACACCTGCCCCATGGGACACATGCCGACCTCGCCGCCGTCCTCGGCCTCGCCACAGGTCGCAGGGCCGCTGTCGCGCTCCGGATCCGGGAAGGTTGGAACATCGCCACAGGCAACGATCAGCAGGAGGGGAAGCGCAGAAGTGAAGACGCGGGCCATACCGTAAAGCACGGGCCCATCCTACCAGGATGTAGGGGCGTCGTCGTCGTTTGGCGTCGAAGATGAGAGGGACGCTGGCGGCTCCACGCCTTGGTGGCGGCTTGCGGTTGCTGGCGACCTTTGGGATGGCTATCACAAGCCGCCGATGACCCAGATTTTTGCGGGCGCCACGCTCGATCGCCCACCCGGGCCCAAGTACCTCGCTGCGCTGCCGTTCGCGGAGCTCCTCTTCACGACCGGCTATCCGAAGATCGGGACCCTGGAGCGGTGGCGCGTGACAGCCCCCGGCCTCGCGCTCTCGCTCGTCGCACCCCACGGCTGCCGACACGGGGAAGCCGGTGCGTTTCGGTTCGACGAGGGGCTCGAAGAGCGCTTCGACTGGTTCGCCCGAGCCCTTGAAGCGACCGGGGCCAGCGCTGTCATCCCCACCGGCACGGACCTGTCGACCGGCCCGCGGGACCGCGACCGACTGCGCGTCTACATGGATCGGCTGCGCAAACGCATGGGAGACCGGCACATCGTCTGGGCGCCCTCCGGCCTGTGGGAGGACGAGATCGCGCAGCCGTTTGCGGAAGAGCTCGGGGTCCTCTGCGCGTTCGATCCGCTCGAGGACATGATCCCAGAAGGACCGATCGGCTACGCGCGGGTCGCGGCCGTCGGTGCCCGCCAGAGACTCAGCGAAGGCCTGCTCTACGATGTCCTGGATCGGGTGATGGACGGCGCCTACGACCAGGCGTTCATCGCGCTCGAGACCCCCCGCTCGTTCAAAGACGCGACCGCGCTGCACGCCCTCGCGGCGGGATGAACGAAGAGGACACCGATCGCACAGCGGAGCGCGCGGGCCTGCTGAAGCGGTCGCCACGGGTCCAACGCATCGATGGGCCGCGGAAGCGGTTGCTCGTGTTCACCCTGTCTTCCGGCGGCACCACGTTCTGTCTCGCGGTGGATGGCGACGGGCGGCTCGGCACGCTGGACGGACGCCTGAAAGGCGACCCGGCCGACGCCTTCGTCATGAGGCTGCGGAAGTTGATCGGCCGCGCGACGCTCGTGGCGATCGAAGAGCACCAGGACGGGCCACGGACCCAGACCCGAATTCGGTTTCGTGGCCTCGGCTCGGAAGTCGGTGGGGCCCCGAGTGAAATGGTGCTGTCGGCGGAAGACGGGGAACTCCGCCTGCGCCGTCTGCCGGACGGAGCCCCCCTTGCGGGCCAGCGCCGGTTCGCGGCGGTGACGCCGCCGGAGACGTGGACGGAGGTCGCCTCGATCCCAGCGTTCACGAAACCCAAGGTCGAACCTGTCGCGGTTCGGAACCGGAAGTTGCTGGAGCGCGCCCGAAAACGCCTGGCCAAAAAGCTCGCGAAGATCGAAGCGGACGCCGCACGCGTCGAAGATGCGCCTGGGCTGCGGCTCGAGGCGGATCTCCTGACGGCCGCGCTCTCGAGCTGGCCTTCGGACGCCCTCCGACACGAAGTGCTGGACTGGACCACGGACCAGCCTCGAGTCCTCGAACTCGCCGCGGGCGAGACCCCCAGTTTGCGTGCGGATCGGCTCTATCGGCGGGCCCGCAAACTCGAGCGGGGCGCGAAGATCGCGCTCGAGCGGGCCGCGGTGGTTCGCGCCACCCTGGAGCGCGTGGACGGGGCCCTCGCTTCAGACCACGCAGATGCTGCGCGCACGATGCTGCAATCGTTGGGCATTCGGGTCGAGGGCCAGTCCCTGCCGAAGAAGAACCGCGCGACCGGACGCCGACCCGACCGGGTGTTTCGAACCGACGGCGAACGGACGATCCGCGTCGGCCGGAGCGCACGCGACAACGATCTGGTGACCCAGTCGGCCAAGCCGCACGATCTCTGGCTCCATGCCCGCGGGGTGACCGGGGCCCACGTCATCGTGCCGCTGGGCAAGCGGGAGGTGTGTCCGTCGCAGTTGCTCGCCGATGCCGCGATGTTGGCGGCCCACTTCAGCGAGTCGGCCCGAGAACTCCGGGTCGAGGTGCAGTACTGCCGGCGGCACCAGGTGCGGAAGCCTCGAAAGGCGCCGCCCGGTCTCGTCACCGTCCAGCAGGAACGGGTGCTGCTGGTGGAGATGCGCCAACCACGCATCCGCTGGCTGCTCGAACAAGAAGTGCGCTGACTTGCTTGCCAGCGCGGGCCCGACGGCCTGCGCGGCACAAATGGAGCCGGCCAAGTCGTGGCGTTCTCAGCTCGATCGAGAACGCCCCGGAACCATGGGTCCCTGGGGCGGTCTCGAGTGCCTCCGCAAATGAGCGACCGGCACCTTTGTAGCGTACGTCCGCTACGAATCGACACACCGGCAAGAGCCAGGCGGTCGGGTTGGGCGGGGGCACTTCGTGCGAACACGTTGCCCGCGCCGCAGGAGCTACTTCTTCTTCCTGGTGGCCTTCTTCTTGGTGGCCTTCTTCTTGGTGGCCTTCTTCTTGGTGGCCTTCTTCTTGGTGGCCTTCTTCTTGGTGGCCTTCTTCTTGGTGGCCTTCTTCTTGGTGGCCTTCTTCTTGGTGGCCTTCTTCTTG
>JAXMNT010000080.1:0-19932 GCA_034670305.1 Deltaproteobacteria bacterium | reverse complement strand
GTCCGCTGGGCATCGCGCTCCGATTCGCGCCTCGCCGTCGCGAAACACACGGCGTCCACGACGCGGGCAAGGGCACGGGCAAGGGCAACGGCAAGGGAGCAGGTCGCTTTTCAGCGACCTGCTAGAGATCGGGCAGGACGACGGCGACCGGATCGGGGTTCGACGAACCCGACGCATCCGCCGAACCAAGCTGCCCGCGGGAGTCGTCTCCCCAACAGCGGATCTCCGAGCCGCCGACCACGACGCACGTGTGTTCGCCCCCGGCATCGATCGCGGTGACGTCCAGCCCCATCGAAAGAGCCGTTGGGCTCGGACGCATCGTGCTCGTGCCATCGCCGAGCTGGCCCTGCGTGTTGTCCCCAAAACACAGCGCTTCACGGGCGCGCACGAGACAGGTGTGGCGGCCGCCGGCCGTCAAGTCGTCCACGCCTCCGCCGCCGACCACCGGACTGGCCCGCGCGACCACACTCGATGCGCCACCGAGGCCGGCCTGGCCGAACTCGTTCCGGCCCCAGCAGTACGCATCGCCGCCCGCGATCGCGCAGGTCTGTGCGGCGTGCTGGACCCCGCCCATGAAATCGTCCACGCCGCCGGAGGTCACCATGGTCGCACCGGTCAGCGGGGCACCTCCGCTCCGCAGCACGGGTGCCGGGAACCCACCCTGGGTCGGCACCTCGTCCCGCACGCCAAGCATGCCGAACTGGTTGTAGCCCCAGCACCAGACCTCGGTGTCCGTCGTGACCGCGCAAGACGGTCCGTCGCCGGCCGCGACCGACGTGGCCGCGACCGAAGCCACGAGGTTGGGCGTCGGCGGAGAGATGTTGCCCCCGTCGCCGAGTTCACCCGAGAGGTTGATGCCCCAGCAGAACACCTGCTGGGTGTCGTCCGCCGCACACGAGTGGCCGAAGCCGAGGCCGAGGTCGACGATGTTGCTGAGCGTGGCGGGGATCGGCGAGGCGACCCGCTCGACCGGGTTGTCCGCGCCGAGTCGGTAGTTGACCTGGCCGCCGCCAGGCCCTGCGTGGTTGCGGCCCCAACAGCGCACGGTTCCATCCTCGAGACGCGCACACGTGTGTTCTTCGGCGGCCGCGATCTGCACCGCCGGAGAGGCGGACCCGAGGTCGACCGCGACCGGCAGGAGCACATCCGCGCTGGGACTCCCGGTGCCTACCTCGCCATCGTCGTTGCTGCCCCAGCAGTAGACCGCGCCGTCGCGCACCGCGCAGGTGTGGGCGCGGCCGCAGGCGATGTCGGTGATGGACGGTGGAACGCCAGCGTCCGAAGCATCGGTGGGAACATCGACCGGCGCATCGACCGGCACATCGACCGGCGCATCGACCGGCGCATCGGACGGCACGTCGGCATCTACCCCCGCGTCGACACCGCCGTCGGGCACGTCCGCACATCCCACCTCGCTGCACGCGACCGTCTCGGGCTCGAGCACGACGCTGACGTCCACGCCCACGTCTGCGACGACACAGTCCTGGAAACACGTCGCGCAGGTCGCGTCTTGCATCGCGACCCAGAACGCGGTCGGTCCTGGGTCGAGCGATCCGATCTCCATGGCGGATTCGGTGGCGAGGAAGGTCTGACGGTGGCGAAACGACACCGGCTCCGAACGCGTGCATGTCGCGCCCGGGGCCACGACCAGGCGGACGAGCGCGTCGCTGGTCAACCCGGCGGGACGACGGATGCGCACCTGGATGTCGTGGGTGGTCGTGCACGACGCGAGCAGCCCCGCGAGTGCGAGGGTGCGCAGGACCCTGTCGGTGAGGTGTTTCATCTTCGAAGACTGCTTCGGCGGGGGTGGCGGAGGTTCCGCGTGCAGAGCATATCGCGCCAGGTATGATGCGCCCGATGTTGAAGCGCACGCTGGCTCTGGCAGTCCTGCTTTCAGCGCTGCCGCTCGCGTTCGTGCAGGCGCAGAGCATCGTCGTCGCCCACGCGGTCGAGCTCTACCGCGACGGGGCGTTGCCGGAGTCGATGGGTGCATTCGAGGCCGCGCTTCGCAGCGGCCGACTCGACCGAGCGGACCTCGCTCGCGTTTGCTGGCACCTCGGTGTGCTGCGCATGATCACGGGTCGGTCGGACGACGCGGGCGAGATGTTCGAGTTCGCTCTGGCGCTCGACGACACGCTCGGCGCGCCGACCGAGTTGCCGCCGGAACAGCAGCAAGTGTTCGAGAACGCGCGCGGCGTGCAGCCGTTGACCTTCTCGTGGCTCGCGCCACCGCAGGGACTCACGCTCGCGATCCGCGCCGACGGCCCGGAGGCTCTGCGCCAAGGTGTCCGGGTGCGCACGCAAGCGGTGGGCGCGGTCACCCATCCATTCACGCAGCATCCGATCCAGCCGGTCGGGCCGCTCGTGCTCTCGATGGACGAGTGGCACGACGAATCTCAGCTCCACGTCGTCGCGGAGTTGCTGGATGCGCACGGCAACGTGACCGCGGTCGAAGAACGCACGATCGAGCACCCGATCGAGCAGGTCCAGGCGCTGGCGATCGAACCGGAGCGATCGGTCGCGCGCAGCCCCTGGCTCTGGACCTCGGTCGCGATCGTGGTGATCGGCGCGGTGCTGACCGCGGTGCTCCTGGCCACCGCGCGAGACGAGTACCGCGCCGGACCGCCCATTCTCGAATGAGTACTGCGGACGCGGAGGCGGTGCGCGCGGAAGCGTTGGCGCCGGGAGAACACCTCGGCCAGTTCCTGCTGATCGAAGAGGTCGGCTACGGCGGCATGGGAAGCGTGTGGGTCGCCAAACGGGAAGGACCAGGCGGCTTCCAGAAGTTCGTCGCGCTCAAGACCATCCATCCGCACCTCGCGAAGGAGCCCGACTTCGTCGCGATGTTTCTCGACGAGGCGCGCATCGCCGCCGCGATGCAGCACCCGAACGTCGCCCAGGTCTTCGAGCTCGGCGAGGCGCGCGGACACTTCTTCCTCGCGATGGAGTACCTCGCGGGAGAACACCTGGGGCAGGTCCGGCACAGCGCCGGCGCGCTCGACCCCACCCTCGCCGCACACCTCGTGCGACTCGCCGCGCTCGGACTGAACCACGCGCACGAAGCGACCGGGGAAGACGGACGTCCGCTGCACCTCGTGCATCGAGACGTGTCGCCGCAGAACATCTTCGTGACCTACAGCGGAGAGGTGAAGGTCACCGACTTCGGCATCGCGCGGGCCGAGGGTCGCATCGCGAAGAAGACCGAGACCGGACACATCAAAGGCAAGTGCGCGTACATGGCGCCCGAGCAGGTCTACGCGAAGAAGCTCGACCGCCGCACCGACATCTTCGCGCTGGGCGCGATCCTCTGGGAGCTGCTCGCGGGCAAGCCGCTCTTCGATCATCCGACCGACACCGAAGTGCTGATGGCCATCGCGAACGACCCGATCGTTCCACCGCCCGGCACCCACCCAGCGCTGGCGGCGATCGTGCTCCGGGCGCTCGCCAAGGATCCGGACGACCGGCATGCCACCGCGCGTCAGCTCGCGCGCGAACTGAACGACTGGATCCAGACCCACGGGTCCCGCATCGATGCCGCCGGCGAGACAAAGACCTTGATGAGCAGCCTCTTCGCCGCCGAGCAGGTGCGCAAAGCCGCCGTATTGCGCGACCCGACCTCGACTTCTTCGCCGGGCAGCGCGCGTCCCTCCGGGGTCGTGCCCGTGACCACGCCCGAGGCGATGGAGCCGACCCAGCTCGCCACCCCAGCGCCGGAGTCCGAGCCCGCCCCGGCCGATCGATCGGAGCCTCGATCGGAACCTCGACCCGAGCCTCGGTCCGTCGGACGGTGGGTGGCCCTCGGCGCCACGCTTCTGCTGCTGGCGGGCGGCGGGGCGTGGGCGTGGATGGGCCCCGGCGAACCATCGGAGCCGCCCTCCCCGGCCGCCGCTACCGCGGGGTCGGCGGACGCGAGGATCGAGAGCGTGCCAAGCGGCGCCGAGGTCTGGGTGGATGGCCGCATGGTGGGATCCACGCCGGCCCTCGTCCGCGATCTGCCGAGCGGACGCCACACGCTCGAGCTGCGGTTGCGCGGACACGACCCGACCCGCGTCTCGTTCGACGTCGAGCGCGAACGGATCGAACTCCAGTACCGACTCTCCGAGGCACAACCCGCCGAAGCCACGGAGGCCACCGAGGCACCCGAGGAGACACCGGAGACACCCGAGACCACTGTGACCACGCGCGCTCCCGGTGTCCTGCGCGAGACGCGCATGCAGACCGCGCAGATGCAGACCGCGCAGATGCAGACCGCGCAGATGCAGACCGCAGAAGCCGAGGACTCGATGCAGTCGACCTTGGCGCCGGCGCAGGCCCGTCTGAGCGTGTTCAGTCGACCCTGGGGCACCGTGCGCATCAACGGCGGTCCGGCGCGTCGCACGCCGCTGTATGATGAGTCGATCGCCGCGGGACGGGTGCACCTCGAGTTCCGCGCCGAAGGCACCGGCGCCCCCGAATCCCAAACGCTCCAGCTCTCCCCAGGCGGCCGCGGCCGCGCCACGTTCCCAAACGACTGACTCGGGTTCGGGTTCGGTGTCGGCGTCGGCTTCGGCGTCGGCTTCGGCGTCGGCTTCGGCTTCGGCGTCGGCTTCGGCGTCGGCGTCGGCATCGGCTTCGGCTTCGGCTTCGGCTTCTGATTCGGCGTCGGCGTCGGATTCGGATTGGGCGTCGGCGTCGGCGTCGGCGTCGGCTTCGGCTTCGGCGTCGGCTTCGGCGTCGGCTTCGGGGTCGGCTTCGGCGTCGGCGTCGGCGTCGGCGTCGGCCTCGGGCCTCACCCCTCGCCGCGAAGCGCCGCGCACGCTGCAACGATCTCCACCCGCTCCGCAGCCCGCCCAAGCGCTTCGGTCTGGTCCAACAGACTTCGCCAGCGCGCGTCGCGGCTCGAACGGGTGACGCTCAGCGCGTGTGCGCACGCAGGCCAGGCGTCTCCGAGTGCCGCCAGCCACGCAAGTGCGATCGACCAGACGTCGGCTCGGTCGTCCGCGCGCTGGCGCCAGGCGCCGAGGGCCCCCGTCACGTGCGCGAACGCGGGTTGGAGTTCACCCGCCCTACCCAGCGCCAGGCCGAGTGAGAGTTCCGCGTCGGGGGCGGAGTCCGCGCCGAGCAGGGTCAACGTCTCGAGCGCAGATCGAAACGCCGCCGCGGCGGAGTCGAACTCACCCAGTTCGACCCGCATCTCGCCGACCTCGTGCTGCAACGCTGCACGCGTGGCGACGTCGCGACCGTTGCTGGGCGTGGCCTGAACCGTCTCCAGAACCCGCAGCCCGGCCTGCGCGTCTCCTTGCAGTCGCCGAACTCGAGCCCGGAGCAGCGTGAGCAGCGGTTGCTCCACCCCAAGCGGCTCGGTGCACAGCGCTTCCAAGATCCCATGCGCACGCTCGAGCGCGCCGAGTTCCAAGAGCACCCGCGCCTGGTCGAGCTTGAGGGTCGCCCGATCCACGCCGTCGGGCAGCCGCCCCTCGAGTTCGAGCAAGAGTCGAAGCGCGACCTCCGGTGCCCCCGCCCAGCGCTCCACGCGCGCGCGCTGGCGCGTCGCCTCGCCGTAGAGGTCGCTGTCCCGGGCCAGGCGGTGGGCCCGCTGGGCTTCTCTGCGCGCCCCATCTCGATCGCCTCGACTGCGCGCGATCGCACTCGCCACCAGCGCGACGCGAATCGACCACTCGTCCGCCTCGTCCGCCGCCACCACGGCAGCCTCTTCCAGGAGGGCCTGGGCACCGGCCGGGTCGAGGGCGCGAATGCGTTGCTCGGCGGCGAGGACGAAGTGGGTCCGTGCGCGCCCAGGCTGACCCGCAGCCAGCTGGTGTCGGGCGAGGCGTGTGTGTCTGCGACGAACGTGGCCGTGCCCTCGCTCCCCGCGCTGGCCGTCCGACGAAACTCCACACGCCTCGAGGGCGCGCGCGATCGCTGCGTGGATGGCCTGGACACGTGGCGCGGCTCGGGCACGAAACGCGGCGAGAACACCCGTGGCAAACTCCAGGGTGTTGGGGGTGGTCTGGCCGAGGCCTTCGGTGACCAGGCGATCCAGGCTCCCGAGCGAGGGCGCGGTCCGCGCGAGGTGCGCCGCGCGGACCCACAGGTCGAGTTCCGCCGGCCGCCCCGAGCACGCACACAGAAGCGCGGCCACTTCGAACGCGCGCATCTCTCCTTCATTGGACCTCAGAGAGAACCCGTGGATGCGCGCGGCCAGGTCGTCTCCGACCACTGGCGCGGCGTGCGTGGGGTCCCATTCGATGCGCCCAGTGCGCCGCGCGAGACGTCCCGATTGCGCCCACGCCAGCAAGCGCTGAACCAAGTCGCCGACCAGTGGGATCGCGTCGAGTGCGCGGATGGGCTCGGGCCCAAGTCGCAACACGTCGCGCAGCAACTCGGACCGCGCTTCTGGCTCGAGGGGTCCAAGCGCGATGCACGCATGCCGCAACCCCGGGACCGGTGTCGGCGCGGTTCTGGAAGTGGGCATCGCGGTTCTGGCCTCGGGAAGCGCAGTGCTGGCCTCGGGAATCGCAGTGCTGGCTGCGAGAACCGCAGTGCGGGTCCGGAGGATGGCGACGGGACGATCGGCGAGCCGCCCCAGGCCGGCGGGCGCCGCATCGAGAACGAGCACGAGGGGCTTGAACTCCGAGAGCATCCGGAGCGCAGCCACGTCGTCGCCGCCGTGGGTCAACCATGCCGCAAGCGCCGAGGTGCGTGTGTCGCCACGCGTCCCCACAAGCCGGAGTCCCAGGTGCGCCTCGACGCGGGATGCACTCATGCCCTGGGCGTCCAGTGCACGACGGACCGACGCTCGAATCGAGTGCCCACGCGTCGCGTCCACGACCAGCGCCACGCCCGCTTCATCGAGCCGGGCGCAGTGCTCCTGCACCAGCCGTCGCCGACCCGACCCCGGCGGCCCCAAGACCTCCAGCACCGTGCCCGCCGACTCACGCCATGCGGACTGGGTCTGCGCCGCGAGCCACTCAAGGGCGTCTTGCCGACCGACGAAGGGTGGCTCGGAGAGCGACCACAGGCCGAGACCGAACGCGATCGGCGCCACCCGCGACCCCACGGAATGCGGCGCACCCGATGCGCGAATCTCGGTCGACGCCTGCCCCAGCGCACACCACGAACGAGCCGCATCCGAGGCGTTCTGCGGTCGCCGCGCGGGTTGGGAGTCCAGCATCGAATGCACCCACGCTTCGGTCCCTTGCGGCACCTCGACCGCTGGGACGAGACGCGGGGGGGCGTCGAACGAGCGCATCACCGCGTCCTTTCCTGCAAAGGGTCGCTGGCCCGTGAGCAGCTCGAACGCGATGCATCCCACCGCGTAGAGATCCGCCGAGCGGCCGACCCCGACCCCGGTGCGGGACAACTGTTCGGGCGGCGCATACTCCGGCGTGCCCTCTCCGATCGGCTGCTCTTCCCCCAGCGCCCACGCGATGCCGAAGTCGGTCAACACGTACCCGACTTCCAATGTCGGGCCCGACCCACGACGCAGCAGGTTCTCCGGTTTGACGTCGAGGTGCAGCACACCCCGCGCGTGCGCGTGTCCGAGCGCGCCCAGCAGCGAGCGCACGATGCGGTGGACGCGATCGAAAGAACGGTCGAACGACGGGTCGGCCAAGTGCTCCGCGAGTGAGCCACCCGACAGCAGTTCCATCGCGAGGAACGGACTGCCCGCGACCAGGCGGCCGTCGGTCGCTGCCTCCGCTTCGGGTCCGAGGGCGCCCACGTCGAGCAGCCGCAAGATGCGGGGATCATGCAACCGACTCACCGCCCGCACCTCTCTGCGGAACGCGGCGTGAAATGCCGGCGCGCGCGCGAGCTCTGGTGTGAGTACTTTGATCGCGACCTCCTCGCCGTCCTCTTTCGAGACAGCGCGCCACACTTCTCCGAAGCCGCCGCGACCGATCGGATGGCGCAACGAGAACCGCTCCGCGTCGGCACGACGCCGGGTCGCCGCCCCAGTCCAGTCGATGCCGAGCACCCAGCTCGGCGTCAGATCGAGGACCACTACGGCCGCCCGGTGGTACAGCCGGACATCGCCTAGCGAATCAGCGCCATGGCCACGGCGGCCAAACGGGCCAGCTCCGCCGGATCGTCGAGGGTGGCCGGGTCGGCGAGGCGCAAGGACTTCACCGCGGCGTCCAGAGTCGCGCACGTCAGGAGGCTGCGGCGCGAAGCACCTTCCGGATCGAGTTCGGTGCGGGTGACGAGAAACGACTCGAGCAGACGTCGGCGCTTCTCACGCGCGGGTTCGATCTTGGGCTCGGCGCCCACCACTGGCGAGATCTGCTCGAGCGTTTGGAGCAGTGCGCCCTCGTCCCGCTCGAGGCGCATCCAGACCCCCGCGATGAGCTCCACGACCGCCTCGAGCGGCGACTCCCGTACCTCGAGAAGATTCTCCGCCAGGTACTCGACGCGCTCTTCGAGCACGGAGATGTGGAGCGCGGTCAGCACGGACTCCTTGCTCGGGAAGTACTGATAGAGCGAGCCAGGGCTGACGCCCGCAACCCTTCCGATCTCCGCGATGGTGGTCTGCTCGAACCCCACGTCGACGAGCAGCCGTCGCGACGCTTCCAAGATGGCGTCGACGAGCGCGCGCGACCGTCCCTGCTGGGGCGTCTTTCGGGGCGTGAGGCGCGGCATCGGCATGCCCCGACGATAGATCACCCGAGCCCTCTTTCGGAACCTCGTTCCAGGGGCGACAGTACCGGCGCGCGACGACCTCAGGTCTGGTGTTTCGACTTCCACTCGTCGTAGGGCATGCCGTACACGATCTCGCGCGCCTCGGCTTTGTCGAGCGGCACGCCCTCTGCCTCCGCCGCCTCCGCGTACCAGCGCGACAGGCAGTTCCGACAGAACCCCGAGAGCTCCATGAGATCGATGTTCTGAACATCGGTGCGGTTTCTGAGGTGGGAGACGAGCCGCCGAAAGGCGGCCGCTTCGATCCGAACCCGGGTGTCTTCGTCCATGGTACGCATTCTACGCCACCGGGACTTGTGCCGATGCAGTCGCCCTGATCGGGTGTCGATCGGGATGTTCTCGAAAGATCCGCTACCCTGCGCGACATGACTTGGCGGGTGGTGGGGGTGGTGGGCTTGGCGCTTGGCGCTGGGTGTGGCCTGACGTTGGATCTCAACCCGCCGGTGGTGGGCGTGGATGGCGCAGGCGTCGACGCGGCGGGACCGGACGGGGGTATGGGGATCGATGCCCCGGACGCGTTCATGCGCGACACCGGGCTGTGCACGGTTGCGGCCGACTGTGTCCGCGACCCCACGCTGCCGGACACGGACTGCATGCCACAGTGTGTGGCGGGCGCGTGTGTGCCAGCCGACGAAGACGGCGACGGACTCGGACCGGGGTGCGAAGTCCCATTCGACTGCGACGACTTCGATCCGGACATCGGACGGCGGGCGCTCATTCCGTGCCGCGCCGCGCCGGGCGCGTGTGGGCTCGGCGCGGCGCGCCTTTGCGTCGACGACACGGTGACCGAGTGCATCGGCGCACGCGAAGGACGCGATCCATCGGAGCTCAGCGAGGAGTTCTGCAACGGGATCGACGACGACTGCGACGGAACGGTCGACGAAGACGTCGCTGGCGACGGCACCGAGTTCGAGTGGACCGCAGGCTGCAGCACCGGGTTCGCGTGCACCGCAGGACGGTGGCAGCCGATCGAGCCGCCCGTCGCCGGAGACGTGGATTTGGAAGACGGGCTCGACAACGACTGCGACGGGTCCATCGACGAAGACTGGGTGCCGCAATCGGGCGAATGCGTCTTTGTCGGAGGGGGTGATATGGAGGGCGAGGCGACCAACCCCGCCCGCCCGCTGCGGACGATCGAAGAGGCGCTCGCTCTGATCCGTGCGGACGAGTTGTTGCCGCGACAGATCTGTCTCCTCGCGGAGAACAACATGGGCTTGTGCGAGGAGACGTACTTCCAGACGCCGGCCGCCTCGATTCCCGCGGGGGTCATCATTCACGGGGACATGTATTTCAACGCGGGAGCCGTCGTGCGTTGCACGGGTGGCACAACCATCTTGGCGGCCCCGGAAGGCGCCTCGATTCGGTTCGACCCGAGCGGCGCCATCGCACCCGGCACGCCGACCGGCCTTCGGAACCTGCACGTGCTGCACAGCGAAGGCGGACGGCAGGGCATCGAAGTGGAGGGCATGCGGAGCATCGCGACGCCCGTGTCATTCGAGAACATCTCGGTGCGCACGATCAACCTGGGCTTGGCCTCGATCGCCGTTGCCGAATCCGTCCTCCGCATCGCCGACAGCCACATCACGGGGAGGACCGACGGCGTGCACGCGCAGGGCGGTGCCGAAGTGCAGATGCTCGGCGCCTGCGGCACCCTCGACCGGTGCACCTGTCAGGCACCCCACGACAGCATCGTGCGCTCCAACGGGAACGCGATCCGTACCGACGCCCGCGCGGTGGTGCTGACGCGGGGCTACGCGTTGTGTGGGACGGGACTGAGTGCCTTGGTCGACGGCACCCACGTGGCGGTCCGCACGCACTTCGCCCCAACCTCTGGCATCGCCACCGACGGAGACACGAACTCGGTGTTGGTGCACGGCCGGTTGATCATGAGCCGCAGTCAGGTGACCCATCTCGCCGCGGGCCCAGGAGAGGCTGTGCGGGTCTCCGGACCGAACGCGCAGGCGGTCCTCTTCGAGTCCACCATCGCGTCCGGTGGCCGCGCCGGGCCGTCGATCGTGGGCCTGCGATGTGAACTCGGCGGCCAATGCGGGGTGCACGGATCCACCCTGACCGGCTGGGCGAACGTTTCGGGGGCCACGGCGCCGGCGACCCGAGCGACCGCCATGTCGTGCGATCGCGGATCGCTCTGCGGGATCACCGAGAGCACGTTGGTCGGATCGAGTGGCGCGGCTTCGGTAGCGCTCGCCTACGAAGCCACGGGCGGCATTTCGTTCCTCGACCGCTCGGTCCTCCGAGGTGGATGCGCGGGCCAGTCGATCGGCGTCTCCCTCGAAGGCGGCGTGGCGCGACTCGAGAACAACGAGATCAGCGGCGGGCTGGACTGCCGCGCCGACGACCCCACACGCACCTCCACCGGCATGCGGGTGAGCGGCACCGCTTCGGTGGACAGCGTCTACAACAGCATCGATGCCGGCGACGTCTGCGACCTCGGCGTCGGTCTCGACGACACCACCACCGGCCTCACCTCCTACCGCGGCACCCTCTTCAGCGGTGGCATGTGCACCCGGGGCACGGCGGCGCGCTTGTCGTCGTTCCCAGCGCTGTTCGTACACGACGCCTTCATCGACGCGGTCGAGTTCGAAGAACGCCACACCGACGCCCCCTCGCTCGAATCCATCAGCCCCTTCTACTTCGGACACGTCTTCGGCGATCTCGACGTCTTCAACGACCGCCCGACCTCACTTCGCATTCGCGCCGGTTCCGCCCCCGATGGCGCCGGCGCCGTAGACGCCCCCCCACTCGACCTCCCCGGCCGATCGCGCCCAAGCCCCCCCTCGATCGGCTGCTACGAACCGTAGGCCCGCAAGAGGAACGGAAGCAGCAACGGAAGCAGCAACGGAAGCAGCAACGGAAGCAGCAACGGACGCAGCAAGCGGAAGCGGTAGCTGAAGCGGAAGCGGTAGCGGGAGCGGGAGCGGTAGCGGAAGCGGATTCGGCTTCGGCGTCGGCTTCGGCTTCGGCGTCGGCTTCGGCTTCGGCTTCGGATTCGGCATCGGCATCGGCGTCGGCATCGGCTTCGGCGTCGGCTTCGGCGTCGGCTTCGGATTCGGCGTCGGTATCGGCTTCGGCATCGGCTTCGGCCTCCGCTTCGTCGGCTCCGGCTTGATGGGACACGGGGTCGGGGGTCGGGGTCGGGGGTCACACTTCGGTTCGCCAGAAACCAAGGGCGAGGGGGACTATTCACCGCGGCTCGGGTCGTTCGAGCCCTCGTGCGACGGATGGTCCAGTGGCTTCTTCTCGGTCTGCTCGCGGCCGCAACCGTGCTCGAGTCCGACCGCGCACCCCTGAGCGTTCCGGTCGATGGCATCGCCGCGAACCGGCTCACCGACACCTTCGGCGCGCCTCGTTCCGGTGGCCGCACCCACGCCGGCACCGACATCTTCGCGCGACGGGGCACGCCCGTTCGCGCCGCCCACCACGGAATCGTGCTGCGGATCGGGACCACGCCGCTTGGCGGCCGCTCCGTCTGGACCTTCGGCCGCCGGGGCGTGCTCTGTTACTACACCCACCTCGACTCCTGGGCTCCAGGCCTCGCGGCGGGCGACTGGGTCAGCCCCGCCACCCAGCTCGGCACGGTGGGCAACGGAGGCAACGCGCGCACCACACGGCCGCACCTCCATTTCGAAGTGCGGCCGCTTGTGCTCCTGCTCGCAGCGACCGATCCACTGCCCATGCTGGGCGCCCATCGCGCGCATCCCTCACGCTCGTGGATGCGCCCATGAGCCCCGCCGGATCCGAATCGGGGTCCGAATCGGGATCCGAATCCGACACCCTCCGGCCGGCCGCTGATCAGAACATCGAACCTGGGTTCGCGGTGCTCTCGGTGGCGTTGTCTGTGGCCATGGTCGCGTCGAGGTCCAGGACGTCGCGGCCGAGGTCCAGGGTCGCCGGTTCGAGCGCCAGTTCGAGGACTTCGTCCATCTGCTCGACGAGCACGATCTCGAGTTCCTCTCGCACCGCGTCGGGCAGGTCGGCGAGGTCGCGTTCGTTGCGTTTGGGGACGAGGACGCGCTCGAAGCCGGCACGGTGGGCAGCGAGGAGTTTGGAGGGGATGCCTCCGACCGGAAGCACTCTGCCGCGCAGGGTCGCTTCGCCGGTCATCGCGGTGTCGGGCCGAACCCTTCGGCCGGTGACGAGTGAAGCCAGTGCAGTGAACAGCGTGACGCCGGCCGAGGGGCCGTCCTTCGGCACGCCGCCAGCCGGCACATGCACGTGGAGGTCGGTGTGTTCCATGAAGTTCGGGTCGAGTCCGAGCGACCCGGATCGGGTCCGCAAGAATGCCAGCGCGGTGCGGGCGGATTCGGTCATGACTTCACCGAGCTGACCGGTGATCTCCACCCTCCCCTTGCCCGGCATGCGCGCGGTCTCGACGTAGAGCACCTCGCCGCCCACCGGCGTCCACGCCAACCCCGCCGCCACACCAGCCGGCCGCTCGCGTTCGGCGAGCTCGGGAAGACGTGGTGTGCCGAGCACGTCGATGAGCTTCTCTCGGCGCTCCTTCGCTTCCGCACCCTTGGCTTCCGCACCCTTGGCTTCCGCACCCTTGGCTTCCGCACCCTTGTTCTGAGCGGTCGACTTCGCGTCGGTCGGGGCGCGCCGGGCTTCGCGCAGGACCGCGTCGCGGGCCAACTTGGCGAGCACGCGCTCGAGCTGGCGTACGCCCGCTTCCCGCGTATAGCCGAGCACGAGCCACTCGAGTTCTTCGTCGTCGAGCACGAGCGCTTCGGCGGCGAGCCCGTGTTTCTCAAGCACGCGCGGCAGCAAGTGACGACGCGCGATCTGCACCTTGTCGTGCGCGGGGTAGCCCTGCACTTCGATGACCTCGAGGCGGTCGCGCAGCGGCGGTGAGACCTGCGAGAGATCGTTGGCGGTGCAGATGAAGAGCACTTCGCTCAGATCGAACGGGAGCTCGAGGTAGTGGTCGGTGAAGGCGTGGTTCTGCTCGGGGTCGAGGAGTTCGAGCAAGGCCGCTTCCGGATCGCCGGCCCAACCGCGGCTCGTGACCTTGTCGACCTCGTCGAGCACGACCACGGGGTTCTTCACCTTCGCGGTGCGCAGCGCGGTCAAGATGCGGCCAGGCAGCGCGCCGATGTAGGTGCGCCGGTGGCCGCGGATCTCCGCTTCGTCGCGGACGCCGCCGAGGCTGACGCGGACCAAGGGCCGGCCGGTCGCATCCGCCACCGACTGAGCCAGCGAGGTCTTGCCGACACCGGGCGGGCCCGCGAGACACAACACCGAACCGCCCGCGTCGGGCAACCGCTGGACGAGCGCCATGTGTTCGAGCACCCGGCGCTTCACGTCGTCGAGGCCGTGGTGATCGGCTTCGAGTTTCTCTTCGATCGCAGGAAGTTCGATCGCATCGTCCGCGCGCTTGTTCCACGGCAACGCGGCGATCCACTCGAGGTACGTGCGAATCACGTGGGTCTCGGGCGACTGAGGAGACAACGAACGCAGGCGCTCGAGCTCTCGATCGGCGACCTCCCGTGCTTCGTCGGGAAGGTCCGCGGCGTCGAGCGCATCGGCGAGCTGTTCGGTGCGGTCGTCGCCGTCCGACTCTCCGAGCTCCTTCTTGATCGCCTGCAGCTGCCTGCGCAGGATCTGTTCGCGCTGCCCCTTGCCGATCTCCCGGCGAACTTCGTTGTCGACCTTGCTGCGAAGTTCCGCGCGCGCTTTGGCTTCGCGCACGTGCTCGACGACCAAGTCGAGGCGTCGTTCGACATCGAGTTCGAGAAGGACCGCGAGCCGGTCGTCTGGGGTCAGGTCGATGAAGCCCGCGATGAGATCGGCGACGCGGCCCGGGCTCGAGTCCTTCAGCGAAGAGAGGAGTTCGGTCTCCGCCGGCAGCAACTCGGCGAGGTGGGTGCGCAGAGAGTCGGCGCGCTCGGTCGCGAGCGGGCCACCGTCCGGGTCGTGCATGGGATCGAAGCGCGCGTGGCCATCGACCACGACATGCAGCCGCACGCGGGAGAGGACCTCCACGGAGAGCACCACCCGATGGTTCCGGATGTGGGTCTCCCGCACGAGCGCACGCACCCCGATGCCGTGAAGCGCGGGTCCCTCGTCGTCCGAGACCGAGGAGCCGTCCTCGGTCGATCGTTCGGGCGCGAGGATGATGTGGTCGCCGCGCCGCAAGTCGCGGGCGAGGACCATCGAACGCGCGCTGCCAACCGGCAGCGTCACGATCTGACCAGGGAGAGCGACTCCTCTTCGGAGCGGGAGGACAGGCAACGCGTGAGACGGGTCGTGAGTCATGAACGAAACCTAAATTCGTTCACCAAGACGTCAATGGCGATACGACAACGTGCTGTAACTATTCCAGAAAATGGCCGCTCCGAGGCTTGGCGGGGCTTGACTCAGGGGCAGAGTGCCTTGGCGAGCCCAGACAACACGGCGCTTGCCTTCGCAGCCACCCGCACCGTGGCGTGGGCGTCCCCGCGGCTGTCCCCGAGGTTCACGAGGGCGACGGGTTGCTGCCGCTCGCGGGCCCCCCGGACGAAGCGGTAGCCCGAGTAGACGGCGAGCGACGATCCCACCACGAGCAGGACGTCGGCGGCGTTGACGATGGACCACGCCTGCTCGACGCGCGTTTTCGGAACCGACTCTCCGAAGAACACCACGTGCGGTTTGACCGGTGCGTCGCAGAGCCGGCAGGTCGGTACCAGGAACGAGGCGAGCGAGCGTTCGAACGCCTCGTCCAGATCGGCGTCGCCGTCGGGTGCCATGGGCGCGCTCAGATCGAGGTGCGCTGGGTTGTGCTGTTCCATCCAGCGCTGGACGTCGTGCCTCGAGCCGATGTCGCCGCAGCCGAGACACACCACCTCCGAAAGCGCCCCATGCAGCTCGACGACTCCGTGGCTCCCGGCCTCTTGGTGGAGTCCATCGACGTTCTGGGTGACGAGTCCGGTGAGCAAGTCCGCGCATTGCAACGCGGCGAGCGCCTCGTGGGCGGGGTTCGGGCGTTTGCCCGCGAAGCGTCGCCAGCCGGAGAGGGCGCGTGCCCAGTAGCGGCGTCGTGCGACGGGGTCACTCACGAACGCGCGGTATTGGACCGGTGCTTTGGCCCGGCGGCGGGTGCCCTCCCCGCGGTAGTCCGGAATGCCACTCTCGGTGCTGCAGCCGGCGCCGGTGAGCACCGCGACCCGCTTGCCGCGACAGAGTTCGACCAGCGCCTGGCCGCCCTCGACAGCACCGAGCGCTCGTACCGGTTGGGGCAACTCCACCAGCAGCCTGTCTAGCGCCCGAGGCCAGAGACGCCAACCCCCCGGCTCGCCGGCACCGACTGCAAAGACCCGAACCAGCCTTTCGACACGGCCTTGCTGGAACCCTTCGCCGCGCTCACCGAGCTCACGATCCGAAACGCACCGCCGTCGATCGAACTCGCGCCGCTGAGGGCTCAGAAGAAGCTCACGCGGCTCTCGCTGTGGATGGCCAACGCCGGCTCGCTGAAGGACGAGTCGCCGGTCTACCTGCCCGACCTCGCTCAGACGAAACTGCGCTCGGTCCGGACGCTCGAGCTGATGCACGTGGGCCTCAACGACTGGTCCGCGCTGGCCGCGTTCCCGAACGCGCAGACCGTCGAAGTGATGCTCGCGGGCGGCGGGGAGATCGGCGGGCTCGATCTGTGGCCGAAGGCCGAAGCCATCACACTCTCCGGGTTCGGGACCACGTTCGGCGCTTCGACCGCCGTTTCGAAGAAGCTGCGTCGTTTGTTCGCGAGCATGTTCAACCTCGTTCGCATCCCGGCCCTCGAGAACGCGTCTGGAGTGCAGCACCTCGAGCTCAACCACAACCGCATCGCGAAGCTCGAGCGCCTGGACGGCATGACGGGTCTCGAGTCCCTCTCGCTCAACCACAACCGGCTGACGACGATCGAGAACCTCGCGTCCCTGCGCGCGCTGACCACCCTCGATCTCGGCAGCAACAAGATCAAGACCATCGAAGGGCTCGAAGGACTCAGCAAACTTCGAACCCTCATCCTGGACGGCAACCCGTTGAAGAAGTTCGATGGGCTCGATGCGGTGCCCGACGGCTGCGAAGTTCGCCTCCTCCGATGCGGTCTGACGAAGAAGCACTCGGACGCGCTCACGAAGAAACACGGCGAACGTTTGCAGCTCGCATTCTGACGGCAGCGGGTCCGACGATCCGGACCCGATGTCGCCATCCGGATCCGACGGTCAGACGATGCCGTGAAAGACGAGCGCGTGCAGGGCCGGCAACTCGGCGCGCAGTCGGTCCACGCTCGGGCTCGTGGTGGGACTCGCGGGTCCCACCGAGGTGCCGAACAGGAGCGGCGGTGCGTAGGCCGCGTAGGCACGCTGCATGGCACGCGCGGTCTCTTCCGGGGTGCCGGTGTGAAGTACGTCTCGCAAGAACGCGCTCATCAGCGCGTGCTCCTCTTCGAGAAAGCGGGCGTGCGCTTCTGCGATGGCGCTGCAGCGCGTGCAGAAGAAGAGCTCCGGTCCATGGGTCTGACGGCGGGCGGCGACGAACCCTTCGAAGCGCGCCGTCCAAGCCTGCCGCAACGCGCTCAGCGGCGGCTCGTCGCCTTCGAGCGCCGCGACCTCCGCGTCCAAGATGGTCTGATGCGCGCGCCGCGAGAGCGTGCCGAGGATCGCGTCCTTGGAACGGAACTCGAGGTAGACCGTACCGACGCCGACCTGCGCTTCGCGCGCGATGTCGGCAATGGTGGTCTTGCTCGGCCCGTAACTCCGAACGAGCCGCAGCGCGGCCTTCAGGATGATGTGCTGCCGCGACGCCACCGCCGAGATCAGTCGATCGAGACGACGGCGGTGAACCCGTAGTGGTCCGAGAGCGGGACCATGCCGCCGGGTGTCGGGACGACGGCTTCGACGAAGGTGCGCTCACTCGAGACCACCGCGCCCGCGTCGATGTTCGCCATCCAGATGTGGTCGAGCCACACCGACTCCGTGTCTTCGACGTTGTTGCCGTTGTCGGGACAGAACGTGCAGCTCGGGACGTAGTCGGCGGTGGCCGTGAGGGTGAACGCACCTTCGAGCGCCTGGATCGTGGGCAAGCCCTCGTCGACGACGGATCCCGCGGCGCGGCTCGCGTTCATGTCGCCGAGAATGAACGCCGGGCGGGTGCCGCTGTTGGCGGCCACGCGCGCGATGATCTTGTTGGTCTGAAGCAGCTGCTCGGCGGCCCAGCCATCCGAACCGTCGAGGCCGTCGCCGTACGGACCGGTGTAGGGGAACGCGAGCGAGTTGAAGATGGGCGTGAGGTGGTTGCAGTAGACGTCGACGTCGGAGCCGTTCGGGAGCGTGACGGTGGCTTCGGCCACGATGCGCCGGTTCCAGGTACCCGGGAGTACGAACGCCCGCGCGTTGCTGACCGGGTGTTTGGAGAGGATCATCACGCCGCTCTGTCCGCGGAACGCGACCTCGGCGTTGATCTCGGTGGTGCAGAGATCGCGCATGCCGGAGAAGTTCTCGGTCGGGAGGCTGGTGGTCAGGCACGAGTAGCAGCGCAACGAAGCTTCGTCGCCGAGCAGGAGCGACGACACCGACGAGAGACACATCGACTCCGCGCAGTCCGCGGTGGTGGTCTGTCCGTCGTCGCTCTCCGGGATGGTCGAACAGTTGTCGCGCAGACAGGTGATCGCGTCCTCGAGCTGCATCGCGAGCCGCATCTCACCGCAGGGCGGCACCGTGTCGACAGGCGGCGTCATGCCGGCCTGGTCGGTCGGGTCGTCGATGGGGGTGTCGATGTCGTGGGTGAACGAGACGCTGTGGGGGAAGTTCGCGCTCGAGGCCGCGAGGATCAGATCCTTGTCGGACTGCTCCCAGACCTCTTGCAGGCAGACGACGTCCGCGTCCATGGCGGCGACGGCGGCGATCACCGGGTCGCGCCGCTCGGTCTCGTTGGGCACGAACGCCCCGGCGAGTCCCACGTTCATCGTGTCGATGCGGAGTTCGTACGGGTTGGCGTCGTCGCCGCAGGCGGCCGCGGCGAGGAGTGAACCGGAAAGAACCAAGAGGGATGCCGAGCGGACACTGATCATGTCCTCGAAGTAGTTCAGCCCGCGCGAACCAGCAACTGGTCGTACGCGGGGCCGCACACATCGCCCGCGTACGACTGGTCGAGAATCAGGGGCCGAAGCCGAACCCGAGGCCGAAGCCGAGGCCGAAGCCGGAGCCGACGCCGAGGCCGAAGCCGAAGCCGACGCCGAAGCCGAGGCCGAAGCCGAGGCCGAAGCCGAAGCCGAGGCCGAAGCCGAAGCCGAGGCCGAAGCCGAGGCCGAAGCCGAATCCGAAGCCGAAGCCGAAGCCGAAGCCCGCGACTCGCGCGGGCCTCGCGGCCTGTCTAACGACTCAGCCGATACAACATCGCGCAGACCTCATCGCAGCGACGCATCGTCCCCTCGCCCACCTCCGCGTAACCGAACACCCGAACCAGCCGAAGGGCCGCCTTCAGCTCGCTCGCTTCACCGTACGCGATGGAGAAGCGGTCCACGCTCCGCTTCCCGCGAGCGTGCTTCGCTTCCGCACAGTTCAGAACGACGGACTGAGCCGCCCGCCGCATCTGGTCCGCCAGCGAACGGTCCCGGCGAGAAACAGCCGCCATCACCCCGCGCAACTCGCCAACGAGAACAAAGGTAGATTCGAGAACAATCACAAGAGCCTCCAACGCGCCACACACCAGAGCGACATTGCTCGGCGGCGCACCCCGTGCGCCCCCGGTGGAGAGCGCAGGGCGGGTCAAGGGCGAAGCCAGCCTTCCGAAGGCTGGGGCCGAAGGCACCCTTGACGCGCCCGAGCACTCCGCCACCATCAAAATCCCGCCGAGCCAGCAAGCCCACCCCAGTCACTCCGAGTCCGAAGGACGAGGGCCGACTTCCGAAGGAGAGGCTACAAACCGTGCGACTCCGAAGGAGAGCATTGGCTGTAGCTGTTGCTGTAGCCGTCGCTGTCTCTGACGCTGCCCGCTGTCGCTGTCGCCGTCGCTGCCGCTGCCGCTGCCGCTGCCGCTGTTTCTGCTGCTGTCTCTGCTGCTGTCTCTGCTGCTGTCTCTGACGCTGCTTCTGCCCCTGCCGCTGCTTCTGACGCTGCTTCTGACACCGCCGCTCTCTGCGGCCGACGCTCAGCCCAGGCTAGCAGGTCGCTGAAAAGCGACCTGCTCCCTTGCCGTTGCCCTTGCCCGTGCCCTTGCCCGCGTCGTGGACGCCGTGTGTTTCGCGACGGCGAGGCGCGAATCGGAGCGCGATGCCCAGCGGAC
>JAXMNT010000079.1:0-20083 GCA_034670305.1 Deltaproteobacteria bacterium | reverse complement strand
GACCGCGCGCAGCCGCCAAGTGTCCTCAAGCGCTCCTTCCGCGTCGCCACCTCAGGCGGCGAGCACGTCGATGTGCTCTGGACGCCGAATTAGGGCCGCCAGTCCCGCGAAGCGGGCCAGGCCCGTCGATAAGAAAGAAGGACGCCGAATTAGGCCCGCCAGTCGAGCGAAGCGAGCCAGGCCGCGCTCAGCGCCAGCGAGTCAGGCATCTCCGCCCGTGCACCTGCGCAGCCTGCAGGGCGAGCAACTGGTGCACTCCCCAAGCGCGTCATAGAGGTGGCGGGAGTGCATCGACCGCGCGCAGCCGCCAAGTGTCCTCAAGCGCTCCTTCCGCGTCGCCACCTCAGGCGGCGAGCACGTCGATGTGCTCTGGACGCCGAATTAGGGCCGCCAGTCCCGCGAAGCGGGCCAGGCCCGTCTTGCCAATAAATACCGTGAGGGCGGTCACGTGTGGCGCCGCACTGCCCTTGGTCGCGTCCGAATCTAGGTTCCTCTCGATGTCTCTCACGGATTCCATTCCCAACAACGTTGACCTCAGCAGCGATCGCAAGCTGCTGCGCGCCCTGGAGAAGTGGCAGCCCAACTTCCTCGACTGGTGGCGCGACATGGGGCCCGAAGGGTTCCAGGAGGACGACATCTGGCTGCGCACCGCGATCAGCGTCGATGCATCCGGCTGGGCGCACTACGACTACATCCGCATGCCCGAGTACCGCTGGGGCATCTTTCTCACGCCGCGCGCGGAGAAGCGGAACGTCGGCTTCGGCGACAACGCCGAGCAGGAGACCTGGGACGAGGTTCCCGGCGAGATGCGCGGCATGTTGCGACGCATCATCGTCACTCAGGCCGACACCGAGCCGGCGAGCGTCGAGCAGCAGCGGCTCCTTGGCAAGACCGCCCCGTCGCTCTACGACCTGCGCAACCTCTTTCAGGTGAACGTCGAAGAAGGTCGGCACCTGTGGGCGATGGTCCATCTGCTCCACCAGTACTTTGGCCGCGACGGCCGCGAAGAAGCGGAAGCGTTGCTCGAGCGCCGCAGCGGCGACGTGGACAAACCGCGCATCCTCTCGACCTTCAACGAGACCACCGACGAGTGGCTCTCGTTCTTCATGTTCGCGATGTTCACGGACCGCGATGGCAAGTACCAGCTGTCCGCGCTCAGCGAGTCGGGCTTCGATCCGCTCGCCCGCTGCACCCAGTTCATGCTCACCGAAGAAGCGTTCCACCTGAGCGTCGGTGAGTACGGGGTCGACCGCGTGGTGCAGCGCGCCGCTGAGGCGACCCTCGCGGACCCGAACGGCGACGCGCGCAACCAGGGCGCGGTCGATCTCGCGACCATCCAGCGCTACATCAACTTCTGGTTCTCGAGCGCGGTCGAACTGTTTGGCGGGGAGATCAGCAGCAACGCCGCCGATTACTTCGCGACCGGCCTCAAAGGCCGTCACCACGAACGCAAGAAGTACGACGAGCACAGCGCACTCCGCGAGGGGTACAGCATCCCGGTCGTGCAGGGTGGCCGGCTTTCGGCCGAAGAGGTGCCCCTTCGCAACGCCATGAACGAGCTGCTCCGCGACGAGTACGTGGCCGACTGCGAGCGCGCCTGCGCGCGGTGGAACAAAACCATCGCCGCATCCGGCCTCGACATCCGACTCTCCATTCCCTCGCGCCGGTTCAACCGGTCCATGGGCATCTACGCGGACCACGCGTTCGACCCCAAGGGCGCGCTCATCTCGCGCGACGAGTTCGAGGCGCAGAAGGCGAAGTGGCTCCCGAGCCTTGCGGACCGAGACTACGTGAAGTCCTTGATGGTCCCGGTTTACGAGCCCGGCGAGTTCGCTCCCTGGATCGCGCCGCCCCGAAAGGGCGTCAAAGGCAAGGGCGTGGACTTCGAGTACGTGAAATTCACGCAGGCGGCCGCTGAGTAATACACTCCGCCTGTGAGTCGCGTCATCGGTATCGATCTGGGCACCACCAACTGCTGCGTGGCAGTGGTCGAGGACGGCGCGCCCATCGTCATCGCGAACCGCCAGGGCTACAAGACGACGCCCTCCACAGTGGCGATCACGGAGGATGGTCAACGCATCGTCGGCCAGGTCGCGGTGCGTCAGGCGATCACCAACCCGGAGCACACGGTCTCCGCGTTCAAGCGCCTCATCGGCCGCGTCTACGACTCCCCGCAAGTCCGTGCCGCCCAGGAGACGATGCCCTTCAAGATCGTTGAGGGGCCGAACGACGACATCCGTGTGGTCCTGCGGGAGAAGCAGTATTCGATTCCCGAGATCAGCGCGATGTTGCTCCAGGAGATGCGCGTGGTCGCGGAGGAGTACCTCCAGGAAGAAGTCGACAAGGCGGTCGTGACCGTGCCGGCGTACTTCGGCGACAGCCAGCGCCAGGCGGTCCGCGATGCGGGGCTCATCGCCGGTCTCGACGTCCTGCGCATCATCAACGAACCCACGTCGGCGGCGCTCGCATACGGATTCGGTCGCGGGGTCGACAAGACGGTGGCGGTCTACGACCTCGGCGGCGGCACCTTCGACATCAGCCTGGTCCGCGTGGGCGGCGATGGTGTGTTCACGGTCGTGGCGACCACCGGCGACTCGTTCCTCGGCGGCGAAGACTTCGACGAACGCATCATGGCGTGGCTCATTCGAGGCTTTCAGGTGCAGGAGCAGGTCGACCTGCGGGATTCGCCCATCGCCCTGCAGCGGCTCAAACAAGCTGCGCAGAAGGCGAAGTGCGAGCTCTCGGCGGTCGAGTCGACCGAGATCCAACTCCCGTTCGTGGTCTCGAGCGGTCCCTCGGGCCCCCTGCACATGCACTACGAGATCAACCGCGCTCAACTCGAGCACCTCACGCGCGATCTCGTGGATCGGACCCTCGACATCTGCCGCGACGCGATGGCGATGGCGAACCTGGGCACGGACGACATCGACGACGTGTTGCTGGTCGGCGGCATGACCCGCATGCCACGGGTGCAATCGGCGGTGGAAGATCTGTTCGGTCGCCCGCCGAGCAAGGGTGTGCACCCGGACGAAGTCGTGGCGCTCGGTGCGGCCCTTCAGGGTGCGGCGCTCGCCGATGAGATCGGCGGGGTCACCCTCCGAGACGTGACCGCGCACTCGCTTGGGATCGCGACGGCCGGGGATCGTTACGACGTGATCATCCCGCTGAACACCCAAGTGCCCTGCCGGGTGCCAAGCTACTTCACGACCAACCGCGACCAGCAGCGCCGGATCAAGATCGTCGTGCTCCAGGGCGAGAGCGGTCGGGCAAGCGACAACGATCTGCTGCAAGACTTCGCGTTGACCGGGATCCGGCCCGCGACCGCGGGAGACGTGGAAGTGGAGGTCGCGTTCGAGATCGACGCGGACGGGATCTTCAGTGCCTCCGCGACCGACCTCGAGACCGGCGAGCAGACCGTGGTCGAGGTGCTTGGGAACAGCGGGATCAGCGAAGAAGAGCTCGAGCGGTTGCGTGAGGAGAGCGCCGCGCAGCTCGAGGACCGCCGCGGCTCCGAAGCACACGAACAGATGCGCCACGGGGTGCGGGGTCTCTTGGTGGAGCTGCACCGGCTCTTCTTGGAAGTGGAGAAGTGGCTCGAGAACCACCCGACCGCGATGATCACCCTGGAGCATACGCGGGTGGCCGCCGAGCAGGCCGAACAAGTCCTCGACCGGGACAAACGCCGCGAGATCGCCGAGCAGGTCGTGATTCTCGAAGACGCCAAGGGCATGCTCGAGAAGCTCCTGCGTGAAACCGACGCCGTGCATCGATAGGGCACCGGCCGACCCGCGGACGGTTCCGGCGAACCGCCGAACCTCGCGAAGATCAGTGCTGGAAGGGACCCCAGAGCTGTCCGAGGTAGGTCGGACTGACGCGGTCGGTCTCCGGCAAACCGACCGCACGCACGGGCTCCGCCGGAAACCTGAAGGTTCGGAACACGAGATCCCAAACGGAGAGCAGGGCGCCGTAGTTGTAGGCACGGCGAGACGGTTCGTGGTGCACGCGGTGCACCTCCGCCATGGAGACGACGTAGTTCAGCCAGCCGAGCGAGACGTGCACATTCGAGTGTCGAAAGAACGCGTTCATGCTGGTCCAGGCGGTGAAGAGGAGGATCACGTGAGATGGGGTCCCGAGCAGCACCAGCGGAGACAGCTGCACGACAAGGGAGAGCGCGAGGTCCAGCGGATGAAACCGAGCCCCGTTGAGCCAGTACAAGCGGGACGGGGAGTGGTGCACGCGATGCAGCCGCCACAGCCAGGGGACGCGGTGCATGGCGCGGTGCAGACCGTAGGTTCCGAACTCACTCACGAGCGCTGCGAGCACCACCTGGGTGGGGAGTTCGAGCCACCCGAGCGGTTCGGGCAGGATCGTCGCCGGCCAGAGCGCCCCGTGGTTCGAGAGATGGGCGGCGAGTGCTCCCAGGCCGGCCACGAGCCAGGGCTCGAGCAGCGCGGGCATCAGACTCCACGTCAGCACGCCGTGCGCGATGTCCGTGCGCACGTCGTTGCGGGCTTCGGCCCACGTCGGTTCGAACGGCGCGACGCGTTCCAAGAAGGCCAGGAAGACGACGAACACCAGGCCGCCCACGCCGAGCACGATCGCCGGGTGCACGCCGGCGCGCACGAGGTGGTGGGTCCCGAAGAGCACCGCCGCCACGCTTGCTGGGTAGACCCCGAACCGGAGGGCGCGACGCACCTCAGACGCCGCCGTCGAGCACCACGGTTGCGCCGTTCATGTAGGTGTTGCGCGAGGAGACGAGGAAGGCCGCCGTCTCCGCGACTTCTGCGCTCGTGCCGAGCCGCTCGAGCGCGCAGAACGTGAGGTACTCGGCGCGCTTCTCGGCCGGCACCTGATCGCCGACGCCTTCGTCCAGCAGTCCCGGGGCGATCGCGTTCACCGTGATGCCGTAGTGTCCGATCTCTTTCGCGAGGGACTCGGTGAACCCACGGAGTGCGGCCTTGGCGGTGCAGTAATGCACTGGCGCTTTCATCATGCGCACGCCGGCGAGCGAGGTGACGTTGAGAATGGTCCCGCGGCGCCGGCGGATCATGCCGCGCAGCACCGCTTGGCTCGTCAAGAACGCACCTTTGACGTGCACGTTCATCATCTGGTCCCAGTCGGACTCCTCCATCAGCGCGAGTGGCAACACCTCCCCGATGCCCGCGTTGTTCACGAGAATGTCGATCGCCACATCGCTGGATTCCAGTTCCTTCACCCACGCCCGCAGACCCGCGCGATCGGTCACCGAGACCTTCTTCGGAAACGCCCTCTGGTCGTGCGCTTCGATGCGCCGCGTGGTCTCGAGCGCGCCCTCGTCGTCGCTCGCGTAGTTGAACGCCACGTCGGCGCCCTCGCGCGCGAAGACCTCACAGAGCGCGCGACCGAGTCCGCGCGACCCGCCGGTCACGAGCGCCATGCGGCCCTGCAGCAGCGTCACGAGACGACCGGCAACTGCGGTTTGCCCGAGAAGGGATCTTTCGCCCACGTTGCTCGCGTCGTGCCGGTGCCTTTGGCCGCGCCCCGGTGGAACATGTTGAACCCGCAGGCTGGCATCACGCGGCCGTCCGGCTGCGCGTAGTGGTGGCAACACTTGCGGAGCCGCTCGAGGTCGAAGTCGTGCCGGTCCATGTAGGCGTGCAGGAAGATCGACTTCGCGTGGGCCTCGCCGATCCGCACTTTCTCGCGCTCGGTCATCGGCCGCGTCGGGAACATCGCCTTCACGCTCTGCCGCAGTGCGCCGAGGATCGCTTCGCCGTCCTCTAC
This sequence comes from Deltaproteobacteria bacterium, assembly GCA_034670305.1. Lineage (GTDB taxonomy): Bacteria > Myxococcota_A > Polyangia > Polyangiales > Houyiibacteriaceae > JAXMNT01. The sequence goes on along the minus strand of JAXMNT010000079.1, from coordinate 14,320 downwards.
GTCGTCTTCGTTCGCGAACACATCGTGAATGACCTCGAGCATCGCGTCGTGGATCTGCGAGGTCGCCGGCAGGGTCGCGCTGCTTCGAAGCAGCTCACTGTGTTTCGTGTAGTCGACGAAACGCGGGAAGGGCACGTGGCGTCCGTCCTCGAGCCGCAACAAGTACGTGAGCGAGACGCACTGCGGGTGCGAGCACGGCAGGGGATGGAAATCGGAGGTGCGCAGCGCGCCGTCGGACTGCGCCTCCATCGCGCGGATGACCCCGGGGATCGTCAACCGGTCCATCGGGTCGTGGGTGAACTTGCCACCGCCCTGGCCCGTGTGGGCGACCGGCTGGAAGTTGAGGGAGAGGATGAAATCCTTCTCGAGGAAGAGCTTCACCGCGTCGCCGATCTGGTGGTCGTTCACGCCCTTCACCGCGACGAAGATGATCTGCGTGGGGATGTCGAGTTCTTCGAGCACCGCCAGCGCACGCCCCTTCTCCGCGGTCAGGTCCCGGCCGCGCACGATCTCGTGGGTCTCGGCGTCGAACCCATCCAGTTGGAGTCCGACGTAGCTTCCACGCGCTTTGATCGCCTCCGCGAACGCCCGGTCCTTGCCGAGCCGGAGCCCGTTGGTGATCAGAAACACCCGGCCGATCTCTGGCCTGTCGGCGGCTTCGAGCAGGTCGAGAATCTGCGGGTGGCTGGTCGGCTCGCCGCCGCTGATCGCGACCGATTCCAGCTGGCCTTCGGCGCGCACGAGCTGATCGATGATGGTGCGGAACTCTTCGACCGGCATGTGCCAGGAGTACTGGTTGTCCACGATGCAGATCGGGCACTCGAGGTTGCAGTGGTCGGTGACCTCGATGATCGGAAGGCAGGTGTGCTGCTCGTGGTCGTTGCAGGTGCCGCAATCGGTCGGGCAGCCGTGCTCCACCGGCGCGCCGAAGTGGAGTGGCTCGGTCCCCGCGGCCGCGAAGGTGTAGGCCTTCACGTAGTAGTCCGCGTCTTCGGAGACCATCGCTTGGGTGGTCTCGTCGCAGGCCGTGCAGTGTTTGCGAAAGAAGACCTGGCCGTCGCGAATCACCACCTTGGCTTCGACGAGCGCGAGACACGAGGGACAGGTGGAGGTGGTGCGTTTGAACTCGACCTCCTCGGCCTGTGGTTCGGATGGGGCGCGCGCGACGAGCTCCGCCAAGTAGGCATCCGCGTCGGGGTGGGTGTCGTGCTCCGACTGCTTCTTGCACTCGGCGCAATAGACGAGCGTGTGGATGGTCGACCCCCGCCGCACCACGCGCCCTTCGCGGGTCTCTCCGCAGTGGGTGCATGTCGACAGGGCATGCAGCAGAAACGTGTGGGGTCGGTCGGGGCGCGGGCTCGCGTCGGTTTCGCAGCAGTCCATGCGCGCAGGAGTACCGAGAAACCGGCCGGCGCGGAAGAGGCAGGACCCGGACCCATCGAACCCCCGCACAAAGTCGCGGTGTGTAGTAGAGAAGCTGCGTGCGATACGTCTTGCTCGACCGTGTGACAGAACTCGGCCCCGGCTTCGCGCGGGGGCTCAAGTGCGTGAGCGCGAGCGAGGATGTCTTCGCGGATCACTTCGTGGGTGCGCCCCTCTATCCCGGCGCGCTCCTGATCGAGACGCTCGCGCAACTCAGTGGACTGCTCGCAGAAGAGGACGCCGCTGCGGCGGGCGGCGAACGGGCGGCGTTGGCGGTCCTGGTCGGCGTCGACGCGGCGCGTTTCTCCGCACCCGTCCGGCCGGGCGATCGACTGGTGCTGGAAGCGGCGGGCAAAGGGAACGCCGAGCGCGCCCGGGTGGTCTGCCGCGGGCAGGTGGACGGCGTCGAGGTCGTCTGCGCCACGTTGACGTTCGTGTTCGAGACTGGCCATGCGGACGCGCTTCTCGAAGCCCACCGTCGCCGCCGAGAAGTCTGGCTGCACGGCCTGGAGCGCGCGGGGCGGTGACCTGGGTTCGCGGGGTCGGGTGTGTGTCGGCGCTCGGTCCGGACTGGACGACGACCGCCGACCGGCTCGCCGCCGGGGCCACGGGTGTGTCGCGGGTCGAGCGCTTCGATGTCCGAGGGTTCGACTGTCAGACCGGGGCGCCGGTGTGCAGCAAGACAGTCTCCGCGGAAGTGCAGCGCAGAAACAGCGAACGTCCGCCCGAGGACGGCGCCATGCTGGAACCCCGGGTGGCGATGACGTGGCTCGCGGCCACAGAAGCGTGGGCGCAAGCGGGGCTCGATACCCAGCGGGTAGGGGTGTTCATCGGCGCGGAGTCCGGGTTCGCGCGCTACCCGTTCGCATTCGACCTCAGCCGAGCTGCGGGCGGCGGCCGCACGTTCGACCACGAGGCGTTCGCGCGCGAGGGCGAAGCGGTGATGCAGCGCGCGCAACACTCAGACGAACTTCGACCGGCGGCCGCCGTGGCCGCCCGCTTCGGGTTCGATGGGCCGGTCGGCGCGCCCGCGATGGCGTGCGCCAGTGGACTCGCCGCGGTGGTGGAAGGCGTTCGATCGATCGCGGCCGGGGAATGCGACGCTGCGATCTGTGGGGGGGTGGGGGCCGGGCTCGACCCGCTCCTCTTCGGTGCATTCGATCGGCTCGGCGCGCTGAGTCCCTCCGGAGTCGCGCGCCCCTTCGACCGTCGCCGCGATGGGTTCGTGCTCGGGGAAGGCGCGGCGTGCGTCGTGCTCGGGGGCACGCGTGGGCCATCGACTCCTGTCCGCGTGGCCGGGTGGGGCCGCGGCCTCGACGCCCACCACCTGACCGATCCCGACCCAGACGGAGTGGTGGCCGAAGCCACGATGCGCACCGCGCTTGGAGGGCAGCCTGTTCAGTACGTGCAAGCCCATGGCACGGCCACCGCGAAAGGGGACTCGTCCGAAGCGCGGGCGCTCTATCGGCTCTTCGGGGACGATGTGCCGATCGGTTCGGTGAAGGGTGCGCTCGGTCATTGGATCGCAGGGGCGGGCGCCGTTGGATTGCTCTGCGCCATCGAAGCGGTGTCGTCTGGGGGAACCGCGCGCGGGCGACAGTTCCCGACCGTTGGATTCGAGCAAGCCGACGCGGGTTGTCCGGGATGGCATCTGCGCGAGACGCGGGACGCATCCGTGCAGGCCGCCCTCGTGAACGCGTTCGGCTTCGGGGGCGGCAACGTCTCGGTGCGGGTGGAGCGGGTGTCGTGACCTTCATCGTCTCGGCTTCGGGGGTCTCGGTGCCAGCCATCTTCTGCGACGGGAGCGCGGGACCGGCCCGGGTCGCGGCGGATCCGGTAGACCACATTCTCAGGGACAACACCGTCGCGCTCGGACGACTCGCGAGGGCGCTGCCGATCGCGCGAGACCCCGCACCCATCGACCTGCCAGAGGACCTGCGCGTGGACGGCCGCGGTGCCAAAGCAGTGAGTCGTGCGGCGGCGCTGTCGGTCGCTGCGATTCGGCTCATGTTGCAAGCCGAGCCCGCAGATCCAAGCGCCGCGCTTTTCGTCGGGGTCGGGGCCTCCGGGGTGGAACGCGCCGAACTCGATCGGGTGGTCGGCTCCAGCCGGGTGGACGGCGCCTTCTCGCTCCCGGCTTTCCGTCGACGTGGACTCCGGTCGTTCAATCCGCTCCGCACCTTCCAGAGCCTTCCGAGCTTCACGCTCTGCCACGCCGCGATCGAAGCCAGCGTGCATGGACCGGGGGAGGCGACCTTCTCGCGCGGGCTCGGCACGGTGATGGCGCTCGCCGACGCGTGCGACGCGCTCGAAGACGGAGCACCCGAGGCGTTCATCGGTGGCGCGGACACCGGACACCATCCGATCACGCGAATCGAACGGACGCGCGAGGCCTCGGTGGCCGACCTCGGCTGGCTGTCGGAGGGCGCTGCGTTCCTCCGGCTCCGTTCGGTGGCGGAGCGGCCGATCGGCCGGCTCCTCGAGGCGCGCCTGTGCGATGGATCCGAGCCGGTTCCTCCGGATGATCTGTTCGTGGTCGACGCACCCCGGTCCACCCTTCCGCCGCGCGTCGCCGACGTGGACGCGCAGGCTGTGTTCGGTGCGACGCTCGCGGCGTCGCCTGCCCTCGCGTGGTGTCTCGCGCTGGCGCGCCTCGACGTCTCCGGCGTCGCCACCATTCGAACCCGGGACGCGGCGTCGGGCGCGTGGGGCCACGTGCGGATCGAGCGGCTCCGATGAACGTCGTCGTCACCGGCGTGGGGGTCGTCAGCGCGTTTGGATCCGGTCTCGCGGTGCTGGAGGACGGCTTGCGCGCGCACCGGGTGGCGACCCGATCCGGACCGCTGAACGAAGCGCTCGGCGTACCCTGCGTCGCGGAGGTCCCCGACGGATCCCCAGGTCCCGACCGCCGGATCGACTTCGCCCTCTCCGCGGCGCGCGAGTGTCTTGCATCGGCATCGTCGCCGGATTCGATGCTGGATGCGGACGCGACGTCGGGTTCGGCGCCCGGCCCGACCGCGCTCGCCGCCCACGACGCCATCCTCATCGCGTGTGGCGTGGAGCGCGCGATGCTGCCGGCCTTCGACCCGCTCTGGGACGGAACCGGAGTCGACTTCGAGCGTGCCGCCGGTGCCACGCCACCGCTTCTTCTCCGAGGGAGCGTGGACGCCCCGGTGCGCGCCGTATGCGAGGCCCTCGGCCACGAAGGCCCCGCGTTCGCGTCCTCGAATGCCTGCGCGGGTGGTGTGATCGCGCTCTTGCGTGCCGCGCGCTGGGTTCGGTCCGGTCGCGCCGAACGCGTCCTGTGTGGCGCAGCGGATTCCATGATCGACCCGATGGGACTCGGCGGCATGCTGCGTCTCGGCACACTCTCCGCGTCCGGCGTGTGCCGTCCGTTCGATGCCCGCCGCGATGGGCTCGTGATGGGGGAGGGCGCCGCGATGTTCTTGGTCGAGTCCGAGCGCTCGGCGCGCGCCCGCGGCGCGACCGTGTGGGCCCATGTCCTCGGGGGCGGCGTCACCCAGGACGCCTACCGGCCGAGCGCGCCCCACCCCGAGGGCCGCTACGCCGAGGCCGCGATGCGCGTTGCGTTGCGCGATCACGACGGGTCCTCGGTCGACTACGTCAACGCACACGGCACCGGCACACCACTCAACGATGTGGCCGAGGCCACGGCCATCCGTCGGGCGGTGGGCGAGGCGGCGTTGGTGTCGTCCATCAAGGGGGCCATCGGCCACGCCATGGCGGCGAGTGGCGCGATCGAAATCGCCGCGTGTCTGCTCGCGCTTCGCGAAGGGCTCGTCCCAGGCACCGCGGGGCTCGAGACCGTCGATCACGAGATCGGTCCACTGAATCTGGTGCAGGCGCCGCAAGAGACACCGCTGCGGCGGGTGCTCTGCAATGCGTTCGGGTTCGGGGGACAGAACGCGTCGGTGCTGCTCGGGACCAGCCGATGAAGTGGATCGCCGCGTCGATCGTGACGGCCGCGGGCGACCTCGAGTCGACCTGTGATGCGGTGCGTTCCGGCCGCTCTCTTTTGCGGCCTCATCCGATGTACCGGCCGCGCGTCGCTCCGGTGTCCGCACGGCCCGACGCGCCGAGGTCGTGGCGGTTCTTGAGCTCGATCGACCAGCACGCGCTGGCCGAAGCGCGCTCGCTCCACCGCGCGTCGCCGATGCCTCCGCGCACGGGTCTGTACGTCGCCACCCATCCGCTGCGTGCGGACTGGCCCACGCTCCTCAAGGCGATGGAGCACCAACGGAGCGCACACGACGCGCCCCACGCGCACGGACTCGGACGCATGCACCCGCTGTGGATGCTCCGATACCTGCCGACCGGGCTTCAGTCCTTGTTGGGGGCAGAGCTCGAGTTGAGCGGCGACGTTGCGACGTTCGGTGGACCGACCTCGGGTGCGCAGGCGCTGGCCGCGGCCGCGCGCGCGCTGGGGTCGGGGGACGTGGGCCACGCGCTCGTGGTCGGGGCCGACGACCGGATCGTGCCGGAAGTGCTCGTCGCTCAGGAGGCGGCCTGTGGTGCGGCGGCGGCCGCGCTGCTCTTCGACGGCGGTCTCGACACGGCGGCTGCAACCGAGGCGCTGCACACGTGGCGCCCAGGCCTGCGTGCGACGCTCGGGGACCTCGGTTCGGTGGAGCCGTTGGTCGCGTGTGCGCTGGAGGGCTTCCGACAATCCGCCGGGCTTGGTAGACCACCTCCGTGAAGCCCTCGCCGCCCACCCTCGAGCTGGAGAGCCAGCCTCCGTTCGACGGGCCCAGTCACCTCGAGTGGTTGCGTCGACGTCGGAGCGTTCGCCGGTTTCAGCGCCGCGCCGTGCCGCGGACCCTCGTCGAACGGCTTCTGGATGCGGCGATCAGCGCGCCTTCGAGTACGAACCGCCAGCCTTGGCGTTTTGACGTCGTGCGCGGCGCCACGAAAGACGCGTTGGTGCATCGCGTCCGGGAAGCCACTGAGCGGCTCGACCAAACGATCGCGACGGGACGGCACGCGGCCGAATGGGGCGCCTACGGAGACTTCTTTCACGAGCCGCTCGACTCGGCCGAGGTGGTCGTCGTGCCGCAGGTGCGGACCCACGCGGACTTGGTGGCCCGCTTCCTGTCCTCGGCAGGAGCAGACCCGTCCACCTACAGTCTGCCAGGCGACATGCTTCCGGATCGATGCGGGGTCGCCGCCAGTGTGATGGCGCTCTTGCTGCAAGCACGGGCCGAAGGTCTGGGGGCGACCTGGATGGCGGGGCCGATGATCGCGCGACCCGCAATCGAACAGCTGCTTGAGATTCGACCGCCGTTCGAGATGCTTGGCGCGATCGCGATCGGATGGCCGGACGAGGCGCCCATCGCTCCGCCGCGTCGGTCGGCGGAGAAGGTGACCCGATGGATCGGGTGGGAGAAGCCATGAACGATGCGTTGGTCGCAGTGGCGGCGGGGCAGGTGGATGCCGATCTCGCACTCGGCGTGCGGGAGGTGATCGCGAAAGCGCTCGGCCAGTCACTCGACGCGGTCGAGTTGCAGCACAACCTGGTGGACGAACTCGGCGCCGAGTCGCTCGACTTCCTCGACATCGTGTTCGAGCTGGAAGATCGGTTCGACGTCGAGATCACCCGCGGTGCGCTGGAGCAGGCTGCTCGGGGCGGCATGCGGGACGAGGAGTTCGCGCCCGATGGGGTCGTGTCGGACGCTGGGCTCGAGCGGCTGCGGTCGCTCTTGCCGGAAGCCACACAGCGGATCGAAGCGGGCCTTCGGCCGCGCGAGATCCCTCGGCTGTTCTCCGTGCTCACCTTCGCGCGGGTGGTCGCGGCGCAGCTCGCGTCGAAGCCGACCTCCGCGGAGCGTGCGCCATGATCTCCGAACGCATCGACGCGATCCTCGGCGCCGCCCAGACCGACGTGGAGCAGGAGACGGCGGCGCACCTCAACCCGAAGATGGTCGAGGCGCTCGGTCTGATGGGATTCAAACGTCAGTTCGTGCGGGGCGAAGGCTGCACCCTCTACGACGCGGATGGGAACGCGTACACCGACATGCTCGCGGGCTACGGGAGCGTGCCGCTCGGCCACCACGCCCCTGAGGTCTGGCAAGCCATGGACACCGTGCGCCAAGCGAAGACGCCGAGTTTCGTATTGATGGCGCCCGAGGCACTGCCCGCGGCGCTCGCCCGCGAACTCGCGGACCGCTTGCCGGACCCGCTCGAGGTGAGTTTTTTTGGATCCTCGGGGAGCGAAGCGGTCGATGGCGCCTTGAAGCTGGCGCGCGCCGTCACCCACCGCGACGCGTTCGTCTATGCGGAGCGCGGCTACCACGGGAGCACATTCGGTGCGCTCTCGGTGACGAGCGATGGTCGCAAGAAGAAGTTCGGCACGTTGCTCGAGGCCAGCGAGATCCCGTTCGGTGATCTCGGCGCGCTCGAGGTCCGGCTCCGGCGACGCGATGTGGCCGCCGTGGTGCTCGAACCGATTCAAGCCGAAGGCGGCGTGCGGCTTCCGCCGCCGAACTACCTCGCGCAGGCGAAGCGGTTGTGCGCGCGCTACGGCACGGTGCTCATCCTGGACGAAGTGCAGACCGGGCTCGCGCGAACCGGTCCGATGTTCGCGCTCGAAGACGAAGGCGTGGTGCCGGACGTGCTCGTGCTGGCGAAGGCGTTGTCCGGTGGCGCGATGCCCATCGGGGCGTACGTGACTTCGAAGAAACTCTGGGCGGCCGCCTACGGGTCGCTCGCCGATCATGAGCTGCACTGCGCCACCTACCGGGGCGGGCCGCTGGCATGTGCGGCGGCGCTTTCGACGCTGTGGACGCTCGACGCGCTCGATGCGCCGGCGATGGTACGTCGCAAGGGGGCTCACCTGGAGGCGGGGCTTCGGTCGTTGGCCGCGAAACACGCGTCCATACACGCGGTGCGGGGCCGGGGGCTCCTGTGGGGCATCGAAGTGCGGGTGCCGCTGCCGGAGTTGGCCAAGGCGCTGGTCGCACAACAACTGGTGATCGGCCTGCTCGAAGCCGGGTACGTCACGCAGGTCTGCACGCTGGATCCCTCGGTGGTGCGGGTCGAACCACCGCTCACCATTGCGCTCGAACAGATCGATGGGTTCCTCGCGGCGATGGAACGCGTGCTCGCGACCCGCATCCGGTCGGTCCCGCGCACCCTGGGTCGCGCCGCGTGGGACCTCGCGCGCTCGGCGCTGGGACCGAAGTCGTGAAGCCGGCGGAGACGCTTCGGACCGCCGCGAGGTCTCTTCGAAACGCGGCGCGGACTTCGAGCAAAGCCGGGCGCTTCACGCTGGGGCTCGTCTCGGGTCGGCCGGTTCACTGCATCGTCCAGGTGAGCAACCGCTGCAACCTCAGCTGCGGGTTCTGCTCGTTCTGGGAGAACCCGGCCCACCGAGATCACGGGCTGACCACCGCGGACTTCGCGACCATCGCGAACAAGCTGGCCGCGGCCGGTTCCTTGATCGTGAGTCTGGAGGGAGGCGAACCGCTTCTCCGCAACGACATCTTCGACATCGTCGAGTCGTTCGCGCAGCACCACCACCCCATCCTGTTCACCAACGGTTGGCGGGTCACCGACGACCGAGCGCGCCGGCTCTGGGACGCGGGCCTCGACTCTATTGGGATCTCGGTCGACTACGCCGACCCCGCGGTACACGACGCGCACCGCGGCAAACCGGGGACCTTCGAAGCCGCGCTGCGGGCCGCCGAGATCTTGCGGGCGACCGCACCCTCGGGCGCTCGGCAGGTGTTCTTGATGTCCGTCGTGATGCACGACAACCACCGCGACTTGCCGCGCTTGCTCGAGGTCTCGAAAGCGCTCGGGGTCGGACACCAGGTCACGTTGCTCTCGCGCGAAGGTCTGGGGCGGGCGGAGGGCGGCAAGTCGTTGCCACCAATCGGCACCGGTGCGCGGCTGCTCGAACTCAAGGCGCGCCACCCGCACTTCATCAGCTTCTCGCACTACCTCGAAGGCATCGATCCGTTCTTGCGCGGAGAGACGCCCCGTCGTTGTTGGGCGGGGGAGCGGTTCTTCAACATCGATCACCTCGGCGACGTGTCTCCTTGCATCGAGAAGCTTCATCTTCGTTCGGGCAACCTGGTGCGAGAACCCTGGTCGCTCGTCGAAGAGCGACTCCACAGCCACGAACTCAGCCATTGCGGCGATTGCCTGACCTCCTGTCGAGGGTTCGTCGACGCCATGACCGGCTTCCCGCCCCGACCCCGTTCGTTCGCGGAGCTCACCCGCGACTTTGCGAAAGCGTGACCGCATGGCCGCCGTGATCGAAACCGAGTCCTCGTCCGAACCGTCTACGCGAGCGTGGGTGGACGCGTCGCTCCGTCGGAGTTTTGGCGCACTCGACGAAGAAGGCATCCGCCGCCGATACGCGGCGGAGAACGAGTTCGAGTTCGTGCCGGACTTCGTCGAACCCGCGATGCTCGCCAGACTTCGCAGCGAGCTCACGCTGCCTACGCTGAAGGTGCATCGCAGCAAACTTCCGTTCGTGCGGAAGGCGGGACACATCGGCTGGCGCGCGTTGCAGAAGAAGGCGCCCACCGTGGTCGCGCTCTACGAGAGCCAAGTGTTTCTCGACTGGATGAGCGATCTGGTCGGTGCGCCGATGTACCTGAAACACCCCGAAGACGACCACGCGTGCGCCGCGTACGTGTACACGAAACGCGGCGATGGGATGCAGTACCACTACGACACGTGTGGCTGCGAAGAAGGCACTTCCTACACGATGATCGTGTCGATCGTGGACGACTCGTCTCAACGTTTTCTGGCGAAACTCCACAAGGACGATCCGTCGCGCGCGAACCAAGCGCTCTCGTTGCAGACCACGCCCGGCGGCGCGGTGATCTTCTGCGGCTCCAAGGTCTGGCACGCGGTGTCGCCGCTCGGAAAAGGGGAGCGGCGACTGGTGCTCTCACTCAGCTACGCGACGAAACCGACGATGAGTCACCAGCGACGCCTGTCGGAGAACGTGAAGGACGCAGTGCTCTACTTCGGTCCCTCCGCGCTCCTGCAACGCAACTTCACCCAGCGCAGCGCGGACGACACGGCGCTGCATGTGTTGGTCACGGGTGCGAGCAGTGGCATCGGGGCAGAGGTCGCCCGGCAGTACGCACTCACCGGGGCCAAGCTGGCGCTGGTGGCGCGCCGATCGGAGGAACTCGAAGAGACCGCGCGGCGTTGTCTCGCGCACGGGGCGCGTGAGGTACGCGTGCTTCCCGCGGATGTCCGCGACGCGGACGCCGCACGCGAGGTGGTCTCGACGTTGCGGTCGAGCTGGCCGCGGCTCGACCGGGCGTACCTGAACGCCGGCGGGTACGGTGTGCGCGGCGAAGATGCGCTCGCTTTGGAGCGGGACCATCGCTGGACGGCGGCGGGCTTTCGCGCGGAGTCCGCGGCCAACGTGATGACGACCAACTACCTCGGCGTGACGAACTACCTCGACCCGGTGCTCGCGTGGATGCGTGCGATGCCGAAGTCGGGCACGCCTCGGATCGCGATCACTGGGGCGCAGGCCGCGGACCGCGGGTATCCGAAGCATGGGCCCTACGCGGCCAGCAAAGCGGCGCTCCGCGCGTTGGCGGATGCGCTGCGCGCGGATGCCGCACGACTCGGTATCGGGCTGACCCTCATCGAACCGGGCTGCGTGGAGAGTGGCCTGACGGAGTCGAAGTGCTGCGACGAGATGCCGTTCATTCAACCGGTGGACCGAGCGGTGCGCGCGTTCGTCGCCGGCGTCGAGCGGGGCGCACCGGTGGTTCGGTTTCCTCTCCATGGTTCGTTGAGCAGCCGGTTTGCGGCGCTCGTGCCGCGTCCGATCTTCGACGTGTGGGCCAAGACGAAGCTGTGACGCCGCGGTCGATCGATGCGTGGGTGACGCGGTGTTCCTGAACCGGTTGCGGGAGCGCGCGTCCCGTCTTTCGCTGCGCAGCCGGCTCCTTCGGGAACGCGCCGCGACGACGAAGCGGCCGCCCCTGGTGGTCGTGCCTGGCCCGTTCGGCAGTGTGCTCCGCGATCCCGCGGGGCGGCGCGTGTGGGGGGACAGCCGCCGGCTCTTCGCGGGCAGCGACTTCTTCGAAGCCACGCCGCTGCAACCGGATGGTCTGCTGGAGGGGTTCGACGTCGTGCCGGGTGTTTGGCAACACGATGTGTTCGGGGGCTTGCTCCGCTACCTCGAGCAGATCGGTGGCTACCGCCGCGGGGAGACGCTGTTTGGGGTGGCCTACGATTGGCGGGCCGGTGCATTCGCAGGGGCGGACGCGCTCGAGCAGACCATCCGCCGTGTGCAGGGCGCATCGGACGACGCGGTGGACGTGCTCGCCATCAGCGGCGGCGGCGTCTTGCTGCGGCTCCACCTCGCACGTGAACTCGAGTGGCTGGGCACGCGGCGCTCGGTTCGGCGCGCGGTCTACCTGGCCGCCCCCCAGCGCGGCGCGTACCTCTGCTTCTCGCACCTTCAAGCTGGGTTCTCGTTCCTGCCTCGGAGCCGGCACCACACGCCGCGCGAAGTGGCGTCTTTGGGGGGCGCGTTTCATCTGCTGCCCCACCCGGACGATTCCCTCTTCGTGACGCCGTCCGGCCAAGCCGCGACGTGTTCGATCTACGACACGGCGACCTGGCGGGCGCTCGGCCTTGCACTCGCCGACGAACCGAGACTCGCCGAGCGCCTTGCCGAGGCCGAGGGGCTGCATCGACGCATCGAAAACGTGGCGGCCAGTGCCGAGGACGTGGTGATCGCCGCGCGCGATCGCCAGACCGCCCGGCGGGTGGTGGTGCAGACGCCGGTCGTGTTGCCGACGTGTTGCGACTCCGACGACGAGCGCACCCACGCCGCGGGAGATGGCAGCCTCGACGAACACACCTTGGCTTCGTTGCCGGGGCTCTTGCCGGACTCCTTGTGGTGGATCCCGACTCCGGCGCGCTCGCACATCTCGCTCATCGCCGACCCCGGCACTCGGCCCTTCGTGCTGGAAGCACTCATACGCAGTCCGCGGGTGGTGCGGCGCGACCTGTACCCGCTGCTTGGCGCCCAGCCGACTTGACGAACTGGCACTCGGTGTCAGAATGAGCGGGCCATGAGAATCGCCTACGCCCGTCTGATGACCGAGACCAACTCCTTCTCGCCGGTGAAGACGACGTGGGCGGACTTCGAGCGGTTTCATTTGCACGAGGGCGCCGCGGTCGAAGAGATCGCCCACCCGCTCGGCAACGAGGTTCCCGGCCTGTCGCCCATCGCGGAGCTGAGCGGGTTTCGCGCCGCAACGCCTCGCGGGGTCGAGCGGGTGCCGCTGCTCAGCGCGTGGGCGCTCCCGTCTGGGCCGATGTCGGCCGAGTGCGCGGAGACGTTTCTCGAAGAACTCACCGGCCGACTCGAACGGGCGATGCCGCTCGATGGGATCTACCTGGCGCTGCATGGCTCCATTCGGGCGGAGGGACGGTACCCGGAGCCGGAAGAGGAGCTGCTGCGCCGCGTCCGGGCGATCGCGCCGAACGTGCCGCTCGCGATCACCTACGACATGCACGCGCAGCTGACCCCAGCGAAAGCCGACCCGGCCGATCTCGTCGTCGGGTACCGCACCAACCCGCACCGGGATCTTCCGCACGTCGGGTTTCAAGTGGGTCGTCTGTTGCCGAAGATCATTCGAGGCGAGATTCGCCCGACGAGCGCCTGGCGCAGCTTGCCGATCGCGATTGGCGGGGGCGCGAACGTCGATTTCCTCGCACCGATGCGACAGATCAAGCAGTACCTCAAGGGGCTTGAACGAGATGGTCGCGTGTTGCGCGCGAACCTCTTCACGGTGCATCCCTTCAGCGATTCGAAGGACCTCGGCTGGTCGGTACATGTCACCACAGACGGCGACCAAGCGCTCGCCGAGCAGTTGGCGGACGAGGTCGCCGATCGGGCGTGGGCGATCCGCGCCGAACCCGCGCCACGCTTCTTGGAACCGGCCGAGGCGATCGACGTCGCACGCCGGAGGTGGTGGGCGCGCAAGACCGGATGTGTGTTCTTCTCCGATGTGTCCGACGTGGTGGGTGCCGGCGCACCGGGTGAGAACACGGCGCTGCTCGAAGCGCTGATGCGGGTGGAGGACATGGTCTCGTTCGTCCCGATTCGAGACGACTCCGTCGTCGAGGCGCTCTGGGACGCGCCGCTCGGATCCACCGTCGACCGGACGGTGGGAGGACGGTTGGATCCGCAGACCAACGTGCCGCTCCGGATCCAGGGACACTTGCGGGCGAGGGCGGACCTCGGGGCGTTCGGTCGCGCGGTGCGGCTGGATCTCGGGTCGGTGCAGCTCGTCGTCACCGACGGCATTCCCTACACGTTGCGGCCGAGCTTCTATACCGCGCTCGGGCTGCGCATGCGCGACGCCGACATCGTGGTGGTGAAGAGCTTCTTCCACTTCATGGTCGGCTTCGCGCCGTACGTGCGTTCGGCGATCCCGGTGCGAACCCGAGGCGCGACGGATCTCGAAGCGTGCGCCCAAGTGCCGTTCACCGATCCGATGTTCCCGTTCGCCGAGCCGCCTCCTGCCGGTTGGCGGACCGCGGACCGACGCCGGCGCAGCTGACCCGACGCGGCGGCCGACTCCGAGGCCGACGCCGACGCCGACGCCGAATCCGAGGCCGAATCCGACGCCGACGCCGAAGCCGAATCCGAAGCCGAAGCCGAAGCCGAATCCGAAGAGGACGCCGACGCCGAAGCCGAAGCCGAAGCCGAAGCCGACGCCGAAGTCGCCGCCCACTCGCAGCCGAAGCCGCCGACCGCTAGCAGGTTGCTGAAGAACGCCCGCAGGGCGTTCTCGCAGCCTGCCCCTTGCCCCTGCCCTTGCCTTTGCCCTTGCCCGCGGATCAGCGGTCAGATCGCTTGATCAGCGCGACGAGCATCGCG
>JAXMNT010000078.1:0-23702 GCA_034670305.1 Deltaproteobacteria bacterium | reverse complement strand
TCGCGATGCTCGTCGCGCTGATCAAGCGATCTGACCGCTGATCCGCGGGCAAGGGCAAAGGCAAGGGCAGGGGCAAGGGGCAGGCTGCGAGAACGCCCTGCGGGCGTTCTTCAGCAACCTGCTAGCAACCGACCGGGCGGACGTGTGGCAGGCGGCTGCTGTCCCCAAAACGAACAAAGGCCCCGCGAATGGCGGGGCCTTTGGACGCGGGGATCAAAGGGTCACGGGAAGCCGCCACCGCCGCTGCAGCTCTCGCCGAAGGGGGGGAATGTGTCCTCGGTGTGGCAGCAGGTTTCGACCGGGCTCGGGGGCAGGCCCGGGAACCCGGCGCCTCCGCTGACCGCGCAGTAAGGCTCCCCTGCGGAGCACGCCATGCAGTTGCAGCTCGTGCTCGGGGAGGCTTCGGATCCCCCCTCGTTCGCGACGCAGCCCATGCCAGGACAGCAGGACTCTCCAAGGCTCGAACCGCCGAAGGGGTCGTTGGTCGGAGCCGTGCACTCACGGCCAGCGCCGGGACACACGCACGCGCCCGCTTCGCAGGTCGGGGACTGCGCGGTGCAGGCGTTGCCGCACTCGCCGCAGTTCTCCGCGCTCGTGGACACGTCCACGCACGCGCCGGCGCAGCAGCCCATGCCGGACGCACAGGCAGCGCCGCCGCCGCATCCACAGACGCCCGCGGTGCAGGTCTCACCGGTGTTGCAGCGGGTGCCAGGCATGCCGCAGTTGTTCGGGTCGCTCTGGAGGTTGGCGCAGAGGTAGGTGCCGGTGTCGTTCAAGACGCAGGCTTCGCCGACGCCGCACTGGCTGGTGTTGCCGCAAAGGCACTGGGGCGGTCCACCGCCGGGGGGCGACGCGCAGCGGCTGGCGCGATCCATGTCGCACGCGAGACCGCAGCCGTTGCAGTGGCCGAAGCTCGAGTCGCTGCGTCCTTCGAGCGCGCCGGCCGGTGAGGACCGGTTCACGCACGCGGTGCCGCAACAGCGCTGCATCGAGGAACAGCTCGGGGAGCACATGCCGGTGGGGCCGGTGTCGACGCCAGGGGCGTCCGGCTGCGGGCCGGTGTCGGTGATCATGCCGGTGCAGGTCCCGGAGGTGCAGGACTGGCCCGAAGCGCAGGCGATTCCACATCCGCCGCAGTTCATGAAGTCGTTCATGACGCTGGCGCATCGGGTGCCGCAGCACACCTGGGGCGCGGTGCACATCGGGGTACACATGCCACCGCCCGTGTCCGGACGTCCGGTGCGATCGTCGTCGCCACAGCCGAGCGCGAGCACGGCGAGGAGGGAGCAAGCAGCAAGAAGAAAGCGGTTCATGTTGGATCTCGACGGAGAGAGGGCGGGGGAGAGCTGTCGGGGAAAGCACCTCAAACTACCGGTCCGCACGGACATGGTCAATGTCGGGGCACACCGGAAACACCAACCATTCCGGGCACGTGTGTTTCATCACGAAGCTCTCGAAAGGAGACTCGCTCGACGCCTCAGGCCGTGGCGCCGCCGCAACTGGAGCCGGCCCCAGCCGTACAACCGAAGCAGTGTCGGTCGGTCTGGATGGTGCGTCCCGCCAGTGCGTCCGCGTCGAAGTCTCGGATGTGCATCGAGCCCCGGCTGGTCTGCAGCGGCATCTCCAGCATCTGGTTGAAGTCGCAGTCGAAGAGCATGCCGTCCCAGCCCACCGAGAGCGTGTTGCGGCACATGACCTCCGCCGCGGCGACCGGGTTGAACGCAGCGACCAACTTGGTGAGGTACGCCTCGAGGTTCTCGCTCTCTTGGAGCCACTCGAGGTAGCGGGAGATGGGCATGTTCGTGATCGCGATGAGCGAATCGAACGTGACGTCGTGCAGCCGTTTCAGTTCACGCTTCCACTCGCCCTCGAGCGACGCCTGACTCGCCGGAAGGAACGCGCCGACCGGGTTCGTGACCAACGTGAGACGCAGGTCGCCGCCCTGACCGTACCCGAGCCCGTTCAGGGTGCGGATCGCACGAATGCTCTTCTCGTACACGCCCTGCCCCCGCTGCGAGTCGGTGCCGAGCGCGCGGTAGTGGGGGAGCGAACACACCACTTCCACCCCGTGCTTGGCGAAGAACTCCGGCAGGTCCCGTCCGGCGCCCGTCTCCAGGATGGTGAGGTTGCACCGGTCGAGCACCCGCCGGCCGAGCGCGCTCACCTGTTCGACGAACCACCGAAAGTGCGGGTTGAGTTCGGGCGCGCCACCGGTGATGTCCACGAGGGGGATGTCGGTGCGGCGCAAGAGCGCGAGCACGTGTTCGAACGTCTCGCGCGTCATCACTTCTTCGCGGTCGGGGCCGGCGTCGACGTGGCAGTGGCGGCAGGTCTGGTTGCAGAGTTTGCCGACGTTGATCTGCAGGATGTCGATCCCCGTCGGGCGGAGCGGTGTGAGGCCCGGCGCGGTCGCGAGCGCGTCCTCGAATTCCCGGGCAATGGGGAGCTGCCGCAGCAGTTCACGCTGCCGATCGCCGGAGGCGAGCGGATCCCGGCGGCTTCGCAAAGACACCACGCGCAACGTTCGGGCGGCAGACGTCGCGGTCACATGCTGATCTTGGTTGCGTGGTTGCGCATCTGAACCCCGTGCACCAGCGAGGCGCCGGCGCGGATGGCCGCGGCGACGTGCACCGCTTCGGTCATCTGGTCCAGGTCGGCGCCCTTCTCGAGGGCGCCCTTGGAGTGCGCGTCGATGCAGTACGGGCACTGCAACGCGTGGCTGACCGCCAGTGCGATGAGGGCCTTTTCGCGTGCGCTCAGGGCCCCCTCCTCGAACACGGCGCCGTACCAGTCGAAGAACTTCTTCGCGAGTTCCGGCATGTTCTCGCCGATCTCGCCGAACTTCCCCAGATCCTCGGGCTCGTAGTAGCTGTCGCTCATCTCCGCACTCTATGGCGGACGCGGGGACACGTTACAATCGGCGACATGGGGATTGTCGCTCCGTGGCTGGGCTCGACTCCTCGTCGGATGCGACCGCTCACGCGAGCAAACGCTGCACATCCGCGTCCGACCAGGCTTCGATCGCGTCGAGCCGCATGCGAAACCGGCGGTAGTCCTTCTTCTTGCCGCCCCCCAGGGCCCGCAGCTCGAAGTCGGTGATCCGGGTCGCAGTGAACCGGACGGCGGCGCTTCGGGCGATGGTTCGGAAGTGCGCCCGCTCCACTGGCTCGAGCCGGCGCACCGACTGGTACCCGCCGAGGAATGCGCCCACCAGCGAGGCATCCAGCGCGTCGCCCACGCACCACGCGAGCATGGTCGTGGCCAGGTCGTACGCGAACGCGCCGGTCGAAGCGCTCTCCCAGTCGATGGCCGCGACCAGCTCTTGGTCGCGCCACAGCACATTGTCGCGGAAGAGGTCCCCGTGAATCACGCCGGTGGGCAGGCCGCCGGGCCAATGGGCGTCGATGTCGTCGAGCGCGCGCACAAGCCGCGCCAGCGTCTGCTGGATCTCGGCGGCCGCACCCGAGGCGTCGGCGGAAGCGAGACGCGCCCGCAACTCGGGACGTCCGAAGCGGCTCCGACGACGCCAGCCAAAGGTCTCGCCGGCGCGGTGGGTGCGCGCCAGCAGCGCGCCAACGGTGTGCGCCCGCGCCGCGTCGACCGCCGACTGACAGCTCATTTCCCCGTCCGCGAACGCGAACAGCGCAACGGGACGCCCTCCGACCCGAAGCGCACCCGGCACGTCGGGATCCGCTGCCAATCGGGCGGGGATCGGAAGGCCTGCCGCGATCAGATGCCGCAAGAGCGCCCACTCGAAGGCGACCCCGTCGGTCTCCTGTTCCTCGTAGAGCCGAACGAAGACGGTCCGGTCGGCCAGCTTCAACACGTAGTTGGAGTTCACGCTGCCGGCCGCGATGGGAACGACCTCTGCAACGTCGCCGAGCCCATGGGCGTGGGCCACGCGGGCGGCGTCGACGGCGCCGAGCGGCGTGAACGTCGCCACGCGCTCAGCCGTACGCTGCGCGGTCGAACAGCGCGGCAAACCGAGACGCACCGTCGGGCCAGGGCGTGCCGGAGCGGCGGGCCCGCCAGAGCAATTCGGCGAGTTCGTCGACGGTCTCTTCGAGGTTGGCCGGTTGGTCGCCTTGCTCGGGACCGCATTGCGGCACGACCCGCACTTCGCCACGCCGAACTTCGAGCATGCCGACCTCCGGTGCGCCGACCGCCAGGCGTCCATCGCCCTGCCACGCTTGCCAGCGCGGACGGACGAACGCGTCGGTCTCGATCGCGTCCAGACACGCGAGCAACAGCCCGACCTCGTCGCCACCGAGGCCTTCTTCCGCGACGGCGGCTCGGAGCGCGCGGCGTTCGACGGGCGAGAGCGATGCGTAGGCGACCGAAAACTTCGCGGCCGTCCGGGGATCGTCGATCGCGGCGCGGACGAACGCACCGAACTGCGCGGTCGCCGAAGCGCGCCGACGACAGTCGGCACTGGCGAGCGAGGGCTTTTCTTCGCCGGACGGAGCGCTTGGCAGCGGCGTCTCCGGCGTCTTTCGGCGCGCGCGAGGACGCCGTTTGGGGTCATGATCGGAAGGCCGCGTCACCCGTCGGTCTTACTTCCCTTCGTCCACGATTGCACCCGCGGGGCGGATGTTTCGTGGTTCGATGGAAGTTCACCGAGCTTGACCGGGACGCCCACTCCTGTGTATCGACGAAGCTGAGATCGGCGAATCACCCGTGTCCACCGACGCAGAGTTCGTAGAGGAGTACAGACCTCTCGTGGCAAGCATCGCGCACAAGTTGCGCGCAGCGTTCGACTTGCGGGCGGAGATGGACGATCTGATCGCCGAAGGCATGGCCGGTTTGCTCGAAGCCAAGTCCCGCTTCGACCCGAGCCGCGGCGTGCAGTTCAACACGTTCGCGTACTACCGAATCCGCGGCGCGATGATCGACTCGATCCGGCGCGACTCGAACCTCTCGCGGCGCGCGCACCGCAAACGCCAGGAAGCCCTGGCCGCACTCGAGATCGGCGAACAGCTCGGCGAAGCCCGCGCCGCCGACCCGAAGTCGCGCACCGATGCGAAGGCCACGCTCGAAGCGATGCACCAGACGCTCGCGAAGTTGACCACCAGCTTCGTGCTCAGCGCGGTGGGCCAGGACGAAGCCCCCGAGACCCCAGAGGAGCGGGTCCTCAGCGAAGAGGCGAAGGTTCGGGTCCGCGGGTTGCTGGACACCCTCCCCGAACGCGAACGCAAGCTCGTCGAAGGCTTCTACTTCGATGGCCGCCAGTTCGACGAGGTCGCAGCGGAGATCGGCATCTCGAAGAGCTGGGCCAGCCGCCTACACACCAAAGCCCTCGACCGCCTCCGCGCCGCCCTCACCGCCGAGTAACGGCCTCGGCTTCGGCATCGGCTTCGGCATCGGCTTCGGCATCGGCATCGGCTTCGGCATCGGCTTCGGCATCGGCTTCGGCATCGGCTTCGGCATCGGCTCCGGCCTCGGCTTCGGGCCGAACTCCTTGCCTCCCCGCACGACTCACGCCATGCCCACAGCGTGGCGCAGCCCGAGACGTGGACCGTTCGGCGGATGCTGGAGTGGATGAAGGCCGACTTCGCCGGGCGCGGGATCGACGCTCCCCGGCTCGACGCCGAACTCCTGGTCGCCCACGCGCTCGGCAGCGAACGCATTCAGCTCTACCTGGATCTCGATCGGCCGCTCGCGGACCAGGAGTTGAGCGACGTCAAAGCGCTGGTGAAACGACGCCGCGCGTTCGAGCCGATGGCGTACATCCTCGGGTACCGCGACTTCTACAAACTGCGCTTCGAAGTGAACGCGCATGTCCTCATCCCGAGGCCCGACACCGAGTCGCTGGTCGAAGTCGCCCTGCCCCACTGCACCGGCGACGCGCGGGTCATCGATCTCTGCACCGGTTCGGGCTGCGTCGCGATCTCCCTCGCCGCCGAACGACCGCTCACGAGCATCTCGGCGACCGACATCTCGCCCGAAGCGTTGGCCGTCGCGGAGCGCAACGCACAGACCCATGGCGTCGCGGTGGAGTTCGCCTGTGGGGATCTCTTCGCCGGTTTCGAAGGCCCCTTCGATCTCGTCGTCTCGAACCCGCCCTACATTCGCAACGACGAACGCGACGAACTGAGCGCGGACGTTCGGGACCACGAACCGGGCCTCGCGCTCTTCGCGGGCGACCTCGGCACCGAAGTGCACACCCGCATCGTGAACGCATGCCAGACCCAGCTCCGCGCCGGCGGCGTGCTCGCGATGGAGCTCGGTGCCGAACAGGCCGCCGAGGTCCGTAGGATCTTCGCGGATGCGGGCTACGTCGACGTGCAGACCAAGGTCGACCTCGGCGGCATCGAACGCGTGGTCTCAGGCACTTGGCCGGGCGCGTCTTGACCGGCGCCGACCACCCTTCGATGCTCGCCGCCATGAAGGTCGGAATGTTCCGCGCGAGCCCCGGGCTCAGAATGGCCGGCTTCGGAATGGCCGTGTGTGCCACCGTGTTCGTGGGTGCGTGCGACGACGAACCCACGGTGTCCGCTGCGCCAACGACGGAAGAAGCGGAGCCCGCAGTGCCGGCACCCGAACCCGGCCCGCCGCCCATCTTCGCGCTTCCCCAGCTCTCAGGGAACGGCGCCCGAGGACGCATCGGCACGATCGAGGTGCCCGCCGGTCGCACCCTCGAAGTGCAGGCGGACGGCTGCCAGCAAGCGACCGTCGTCGTGTTGCGCGGCACGCTCTCTGGGCTGACGTCTGGACAACTTCGGCGCGCCCTCTCTCCGACCAGCTACACCGCCACCGAAGACAGCGTGGTGCTCGTCACGCTCGCGCGCATCGCGGACACCCCCTTTCCGAGCGAAGGCACCACCACGCCCTGCGGACACGAAGCGCCTTCGCCGGACGAGATCCTCGACGCGCCCACCGCCGTCGAAGCGCTGCCGTTCGCGGGCGGCAAACTGCGGGTGAAGATCTTGCTCGAAGAGGCCTCGGGCGCGCTGCATGGCAGCCTGGCGCATCTCGATGCGGATGCGGATCTCTCGGTGCCCGAACACGTCCACGAGACCTCGGCGGAGATCCTCTTCATCGAAGCCGGCAACGGCACCATGGTGATGGGCGAGGAACGGTTTCCGATCCAAGCGGGCCAGGTCTACGAAGTCCCACCCGGCGTGCGCCACGGCTACGAAGCCGGCACCGAAGCCCTGCAAGCGTGGCAGGTCTACGCGCCGCCGGGACCCGAGCAGCGGTTCCGTCCGACGCCGCCCGCCCGCTTCCGCCGCCCCATGCAAGGATCCCCGCGATGAACTTCTCTCTGCCCGAACTCCACATGAGCATCGAAGCTTCGGTGCGGCAGTTCGCCACCACCCAGGTCGCGCCACACGCCCACGCGATCGAAGCGGGCGGAGACGCGTTCGAGAAGGTGTACGCCGCGCTCGGCGAACTCGATCTCGGCGACCTGCTGGTACCGGAGGAGGATGGTGGGCTCGGACTCGATCCACTCGCGCTCGTGCTCGTGGTGCAGACCCTTGCCGAAGTCTCTCCTTCGCTGTCGTGGGCCCTCGCGCTCCACGCCGGGCCAGCCACGATCGCGCAGCTCCGTTCGGGCTGTGAACGTCCCGCCGACCGCATGACCTACGGCGGGTTCGCGCCGCGCTCCGTCAGCCTCTGGGTGATGGGCGACCAGGTGTTCGACGCGGCGCAGCTCACCGTCGACGCGGTGGACCCGATGGGACTGCGCGGGGCCGGCTTCGCCACAGCAACCGCGAGGGGCGCACCGCAAGCGACGTTGACCGCGACCGACCACGCGGCGTGCGAGCGCATCGAACGTCTGGTGCGTGCCGCGGCGCTTGTCGGATGCGCACGGGGCGCGCTGCGCGCCGCGCTCGACTACGCCCAAGAACGCGAACAGTTCGGCCGCCCGATCGCCCGCTTTCAAGCGATCCAGTGGAAGCTCGCCGACGGCGCGATGTACTGCGACGCCGCCGAGTTGATGACGCGCGCGGCGGCCACCTCGGACAGGCCGCACGATGCAGCGGCCGCGTTGGCGTTCGCGTCGCGGGTGTCCGTCGAAGTCGCCAGCGAAGCGCTTCAGGTGCACGGCGGCTACGGCTACACGACCGAGTTCCCCGTCGAACGACTGCTCCGCGGCGCGCGCATGTTGGCCGGGTCGGACGCCGCCCGCGGCGACGTCGCCGAGGCGGTGGTGCGCGGAGAGCGACTGCGTGCGTAGGCCCGCACGACCTGGTCTGCTTCTGCTGGTCTCGCTCGCTGCGCTCGTGGGCGCTTGCGATTGCGAGGGCGACGAACCGCTCGTCGAAGTCGATCCACCCGAGCCCGCGCTCGGCACGCCGAGTCTGCGCATCCTCGCGATCACCGATCTCAAGGGCACCCTCGAGCCGTGTGGATGCACGAGCCGGCCGCTGGGCGGCATCGACCGGATGGTCGCGCAGGTGCGCCGGCTGAGCGACGAAGCCCCGACCCTCTTCGTGTCCGCCGGCGACCTCTTCTTCACCAACGAACACCACGCGGGCCCGGATGCGGCCGAGACGCAGCGGTGGCAGGCGGAGGCGCTGACCGACATCCTCAACGGCGCGGGCCTGGACGCCGCGATGGTGGGGACGCTCGACGAGTCGAAGCCGGAGGTGCTGGCGGCGCTGCGAGGGCGGGCGGAGTTCCGGGTGTTCGGGGGGGAGGCGGAAGCCGTGCCCGATTCGAACTCGGCCGTAGCCGATCCCGAAGCCGATCCCGAAGCCGATCCCGAAGCCGATCCCGAAGCCGATCCCGAAGCCGATCCCGAAGCCGATCCCGAAGCCGATGCCGAAGCCGATGCCGATGCCGATGCCGAATCCGGTGCCGATGCCGATTCCTCGGGGCCGGCCCGCGTGGCTTCGTTCGAGGTGGGGGGGGTCTCGGTGCGGGTGGTGGCGGTGCGGGCGGAGCGGGGGTTGCGGGAGCGGCCGGGGCCTGCCGATGTGGTCGTCGTGGCGCTGGTGCGGGGGGACCGGCGGCTGGCGCGGGCGACGGCAGAGTTCGCGGATGTGGTGGTGCTCGGTGGGCTCGATCGGGAGGAAGCGATCGCTCCTTCGACCCATGGCGGCGTCGTCGTTCACGCGGGGCGGCAGGGGCAGGGGCTCGCGGTCGTCGACCTGCACCTGCCCGCTGCGCCGACCGCCGAGGCGTGGGTGGATCAGAGCCCGTGGACGACGCGGACTCGGCGGGCGGAACTCGACGCGGAGATCGAACACCTCGAAGCCCGGCTGGCCGAGTGGACGGAAGAAGGTCGGGCGGCAAGCGAGCTCGCGACCCAGCGTTCGCGGCTCGACGGCATGAAGCTCGAGCGACGCACCATCCGGACCCCAGAGCGCGCGCCGAACGAACGCTCGTTTGCCGCGCGCTACATCGAACTCGATCCCGATGCGGCCCAGGACGACGCGGTGCGCACCCGACTCGACGCGTTCGGGCTGCGGGTCAACGAACACAACCGAACCGCCTACGCAGATCGCACCCCGCCCCCGGTCCGCGAAGGCGAGCCGCACTACATCGGATCCTCCCGCTGTCAGAGCTGCCACCGCCCGGCGTTCGAGTGGTGGAGCGGCCACCCCCACGGCCGCGCCTACGCGACGCTGGTCGACCTCAACCGACAGTTCCACCTCGAGTGCGTCGGCTGCCACGTCACCGGCTACGAGCGCGCGGGCGGATCCACCGTGACCCACAACCTCGAGGGCCGCCTGGTCAACGTCGGGTGCGAGAACTGCCATGGGCCGGGCAGCGCCCACGCAGACGCCGGCGGCCAAGCGCCGATGCTCCGCGACCCGCCCGAATCGACCTGCACCGGCTGCCACAACGAAGAACACAGCGACCTCTTCCAGTTCGACGCCTACCGCTCGACCCTGCTCGTGCCTGGCCATGGTTTGCCCGAGGAGTGATTCATGGGGCATGATTCGAACGTGATACGCACCGCCTTCGCCGCCGGGTTCTCCGCCTGCGTACTGCTCGTCGCGCTCGCGTGCGGCGGCGCCACCGCCCAAGACCGCGGGAGGACCGGTGCCGGGTCCGAGAACGGTGCCGATCCCGAGCGGGTCCTCGAAGGCCGCGCGAGCTACTACTCCGACGCCCTCGCCGGCCGCTCCACCGCGAGCGGCGAACCCTACGACCCGACCCAGCTCACCGCAGCCAGCCGCGACCTCCCCTTCGGCACCCGCGTCCGCGTCGTCCGCGTCGTCGACGGCCAAGACGTCGCCAGCGTCGTCGTCCGCATCAACGACCGCGGCCCCTTCCGCGACCACAGCCGCATCCTCGATCTCAGCCGCGCCGCCGCCGAACGCCTCGACATGATCCGAGCCGGCGTCATCACCATCCGCGCCGAAGTCCTCCCCACGGAATAGCGTGCGGTTGGTTGAGCTCCCTGCTGCTTTTCGCGTGTGCTCCGCAGTCAACCCTGGAGGCGCCGGAGCTGGGAGTCGAAGCGCCGGAGACGGTTCGGTCCTACGTTCACCGAACTGGCGAGGCCTCGTAAATCACTACCTAATCGAAGATTTGCTCATCGACGGCGACGCCACCCTGCAGTGGTGCATGGAGTTCGGGGGCAGGTGGCAGGAGCTTGCCAGGCACACCGAAACGTTTCGCCAACTCGCGTTGGAGCTTCACGAGCGGGAAGCACGAGACGTAGACTAGCCAGTCCGGTGAGCGGAGCGTCTCGAACCCGAAACGCTCCGCTCACCCCGCTCAGTTCCGACTCAGCTTGAACAGCATCGCGCAGACGTGGTCCGCGAGGTCGTACACGTCCGCGCCCGCCTCGACGTACCCCATCACCGCTGCGACCTGCAGAGCCGCCTTCACCTCACGCGCTTCGCCAAGCGCCCGCGAGAACCCGTCCGGGTTCCGCGCGCCGCGCGCGCTTCGCGACTCCGCAATCAGCAGAGGAACGGCCTGCGCCGCCCGCCGCAGCTGCGACTTCAGCGACGCCTCGCGAATGCGAGGCAGAACCTCGCGCACCAGCAAAGAGAGAAGAAGCAGCGACTTGTCGAATACCAGCATCGAGAACCTACCGTTGTGTACGCCGAGCGTGAACTCGCCCGAGGGCGCGCAGCGCCCCCAGCTGTCGGCGGGGTGGCGGGTCAAGGACGAGCAAGCGCGAAGCGCGCCAGCGAAGCGGCGCGCTTCGCGCCGGGCCGAAGGCGTCAGCGTCTCCGTCGCATCGCCATCGCCACCACCCCGACCACGAACACCAACCCCGCCGGCACACCACCACTGCCCGCCGTCGCGCACCCCCCGCACCCGCCGTCCGACTCCTGGTCTCGCTCGAGCGGCGTCACATCGGTCGCCGCCGCCACCGCGCCGCTCGCCGCTGGCACCGGCGCCCCCGCACCAGCCAACACCGCCGCGGTGATCGCGAGCGCCGGCACCGGTTTGGCCAGATGGTTCGAGAGCGTGAGCGAACCGCGCGACACGTGGGCGAGGTTTGTCGCGGCCAAGGTCGAGTGTGGAGGCGGCGGCGCGTCGTCCGTCCGCCACGGTCCGCCCCACCGCCCTCGAATCGGGTTGTCGCACGCGACCTCGCCCTCCCACTCGTGGCGGATCACGTAACGCCCCTGGAAGTTGTTCGAGCCCTGCGCCACCGGTTCGGCGACCTGAGAGAGGTTGCCCTCCTCGTCCAAGTGTTCGCGACCGCCGACGATCGGCGGCGCCTCCCGGAACACGAGGTCTTCTCCCAGCGTGCCGTCGCCGTAGCGGTAGTGCAGCCGGGTCAGCACCTTGGGCGTGCCGCCGAACCCACCGAACCCACCGAACCCGTACCCGCGGCCAGCCTGCTGGATCGTGAACACGATCGGCTGATGGTACGTCACCTGCCGGCCCCCTTCGGGTTGGGGGAACACCCAGCGCCGCGCCGCTTGAGCCACGCAATCGTCGAGGGCGTTCACGGTCGACCCGCGGACCTCCGACGCACCCACCCGCCCGTCGGGTTCGATCTGCAAGACCAGGTTCAGACGCCCGGTCAGGCCAGGGGTGATCGCCAGCTGCCGTTCGTGGCAAGACTTCACTTCGTTGAGGTGGCGCCGGAAGATCCGCCGGGCCACTTCCCGCGACAAACCTTCCGTCACGTGCCCAGCCCCGGTCCGGACCATCGCCAGCTCCGCCCCGCGCGCCGCCCGCAGTCCCGCGTTCATGATCTGACCAGTCGCGACCCCGGAGCCGAGCACCCGCAGATCCTGCCCGCTCAATCCACTCGTCGACCCGGGACACGGATCGCAGCTCGACGCCTGCCACGCGTACTCCGTCACCACCGAGCCTGGGTTGCGCGCCAGCGTCTCGTCGAAGATGGCGGCGTACACCTCGCCGAACCGTTCGCGCACGTCGTCGGTCACCGTGAGGTTCGTCGGGATGGTGACGTTGGGGTAGTTCGCGACTTCGTAGCGTTGGTCGTCCGCCAGAATGTTCACGATCAGATCCTGAGTGCCCGAAGAGTTGAGCATGCCGAGCCGCACCGGCAGGCTGAACGTCTCGCTCTCGTAGTGCATGCGCAGCGGGCTGAGCATCGCGCGGCCGTCTTCGAAGGTGACCTTGGAGACGTCGACTTTGGCGACGAAGAACTTCGTGCCCGCTTCCACGTACGGCCGCAGGGCCGCTTCGGCGCCATCCGGGATCTGGTAGCCGTTGTCGCGCAGCCAGCGGTCGAGACCGCCGGAGTCGCGCGCGCTCAAGATCACGATCTCGTACTCGGCGACCTGGAACTCCGCCTCGACCGTGACCGACGCGCCGCTTCCGCGACCGTACCCGGCGCCATGACCAACGGTGCCGAGGTTGCCGAGACCGATGGTGCCTTCCCCAGTGCCTCCCCCGCCCACGAAACATGGGTCCTGCTCCCAGTACTCGACGAGCCGCGGCGCCGAGAGTTGGTCGACGCGTTCGAACACATCCGCGTCGAGCGCCTGCACGTCCGTCTCTGCGAGCACCGTTGGCACCGGCACGACCATCGCGAAGTTCTCCGGCGGCCCCTGGTAGTCGTTCCGCATCGACAGCACCGTGTGCGTGCCCTCGCGCAAGAGCACGACCATGGTCGCGTCGTTGTAGAGCGGCGCCTCCGCGCCCGCGACGTAGAACCCACAGAACGCATGCGCGCTCGGCGGGCTCCAGACGAAGAGTGTGGTTCCAAGGAGCGCGAGCAACTTCCAGATCGAGTGCGACATAGGCGCCGAGCATACCCTGGTCGGTTTCGGATTCGGCGTCGGCATCGGCTTCGGCATCGGCTTCGGCTTCGGCTTCGGCATCGGCGTCGGCATCGGCATCGGCATCGGCATCGGCATCGGCTCCGGCATCGGATTCGGCGTCGGCATCGGCATCGGCATCGGCGTCGGCTTCGGCTCCGGCATCGGCATCGGCATCGGCATCGGCATCCGCATCGGCATCGGCTTCGTCGTCGGATTCGGCTCGGCATCGGCATCGGCATCGGCGTCGCCGTCGGCTTCGGCATCGGCATCGGCGTCGGCGTCGGCTTCGGATTCGGATTCGGCGTCAGCATCGGCGTCGGCATCGGCTGAGCATCGCCGGTCCCGACTGAGCACGCCGCCCTCGACCCGCCCGCCTGTGCACTGATAGATTGACCAGGTGTCTCCCCGCTCGGGTGCGGGGAGCCGCGGCCCTTGCACCGCAGGGGTCTCACGGTGTCTCAGGGGTTTCGATGTCTTCTCTTCGCAAACGCGCCGTCCGGCGTGTGCCGCTTCCGTGGTTTCTCGGTCTGCTGATCCTGGCGGGACCGAGCTGCTCGCACGACTTCGACACCGAACGGGTGACGGCCGTTCGGCAAAGCCTTGGCGCCGAGATGTACTACGTCTTCTGTCAGCGGCTGGCCTCGAGCGAGGTGCCGACCGACGTGACCGGCGAGTCGACCAAGGCACTCTGCCGCGGCCAAGTCGACGCCTCCACCGCACCGACCGAACGGCTCCGGGTGATGGCGGAGATGCGGGGCCGACTCGTGCCCGCGCTCGAGGTGGCGTTTCCCGAGACACTCGAAGACGACCTCGACCACTTCACCGGTCAGCTGATTCCGTTCTACGACCCGCCGGACGAACGGCTCCCGAGCCAGACTCGGGCGCTCGCCGATCTGTTCGACAAACTCGTGGCCGACGACGAAGCCATCGGCGCGCTCGAGCGGGTCAGCACTCGGCTCGGATACCGATCTTCGCGCGTCGCGCTCGGCGTCGCCCGGCCCGCTCTCTCCTACCCGCGCATCGTCGAACTCACCGACACCGCGCTCGGCGCACTCGCGCCGGGTGGGTCGGCCGAGGCCGAATGGAACCAGCTCGTCGGCGCGATCGCGCTCGACATGGCGACCGCGGAAGACAGCGTGCCCGAAGACGGTCCGAGCACCCTCGAGCTCACCCGGCAGCTCCTGTTCTCCACCCGAGCCGAATTCGGTGACGGCAACGCGCACTTCATGGCGGTGCGCGACGGGCGCGGCCTGGTCGTGCCCGCGAGCGCCGATGGATCGGTGCCGC
Organism: Deltaproteobacteria bacterium; assembly: GCA_034670305.1. Classification (GTDB taxonomy): domain Bacteria; phylum Myxococcota_A; class Polyangia; order Polyangiales; family Houyiibacteriaceae; genus JAXMNT01. Next base: position 9,255 of record JAXMNT010000078.1, on the reverse strand, counting down.
CGCCCTTCGCCGACATGGATCGAGACGGACTCGCGGACGTCGATCCGCTCGGCCGTTTTCTGTCGACGAGCGGCGGCCTGCTCGAAGTGCCCTCCCCGTTCGCGACCATCACCGAGCCCGACACCGTGCTCCGCGGACCGGCGGGACGCGCATTGCGCGCCGACTCGAGCGCGCTCTACCGGTACATCGACGTGAACCAGAGCTTGCTCGCCGGCCTCTCGCGCGACGCGGCGCCCTGGCTCGACCCAGACCAGCCCACGCTCCTGAACATGGCGTACGGACTGCCGGTCCTGATGGGGCCGCCCACCATGCAGACCGAAGACCTCGGTCCGGTGAACGCGCGCTACATGGGCTACGACACCGCCCGCGGCCCCATGTTCGATCTGCTCTACGCCACTGGCGAGCTGCTCCACCGCCCCGAGACCAACGACGCGCTCACGCTGGTCGACCTGCTGATGACGGATCACGAGCCGGAGATCGCCGCGCTCATCCGCGGCGGCTTGGTCGCCGATGCGGTCGCCGAGGCCACACCCGACGCGTCCATTCCCCCGGAGAGCGAACTCTGGGACGACGTGATTCAGGTCGCGCAATGGATGACCCAGGAGCCCGGCATGATGGAGGGCACCCTCCGCGCCCTCGCCGACCCCCGCAGCAAACGCCTCGGCACGATCTACGCCGAGATGATGCGCTTCCGCGATCCCATCGCGCTCGATCCAGCGGACATCAACCGCCAGCTCACCGACCAGGTGTGGACCGACGAAGTCGATCGCGGCGCGCCCGATGGACCGGGCAACATGAGCATCTTCCAGCGCTCCATCAGTGCGATTCACGACCTCGGCTACGTGCGGGTCTGCAACAAAGACGGCGCGCGCCTTCGGCTTCGGCTCTTCGGACTCAACGTCACCTACCCGCTCTTCGGCGGGAGCTACGACGAGTGTGAGCTGCTCGAGATCACCGACGTCGCGCAAGCCTTCGCGCTCTCGATCATCGGCCGCTACGAACTCGAGATCAAAGACGAGTTCCTCGGCGTGCTGCTCGAGGTCGGTGGCAGCCTTGGCATCGACGCGGATGCGACCCTCGAAGAGTCGAGCGGCATCGACGGATTGACGAGGCGTCCGACCCCGCAGGCGCTCGCGCGCATGGTCTACACCCGCGAGGGCAACGAGTTCCTCGAAGCCCTGGTGGATCCGCCGCTCACCCGCGACGGCGCGGTGATGGTCGATCGCCACGCGGACCCGGTCATCTTCGCGTGGGAGCGCAACTTCCGGTTCTGCGGGGACGCGTTGGTCGCGCCCGGCACCGTCTGCGCAGATGCCGAGGAGGTCAGCTTCTACGACGCGATGAGCCCGCTGCTCGAAGCGTTCGACACCTTCGACCGCCGCACCGACGGCCGGTTCTTGTTCACCGAACTCATCACGTCGCTTCACACCCACTGGCCCTCGAGCGGCACCGACATGACCCAGGACGCCGACCCGAGCGCGCCCTTCTTCGCGCACCACGACAACGGCCGCAGCTATGAACCCATCGTCGCCAACCTCTTCGCGGACTGCGACTACGCCCCCGATGGGCGCTGCGACCCCGAGCTCGCCGGCGGCATGATTCGCCGGCTCTACGATCTCGGCCAGGTGCTGGGCGCGACCGAAGTGCGACCGGGGCTCGATGGGTTCCAGACCCTCGCCGCCGCCACCGAAGCGGCGGTGAACCCGCAACTCAGCCCGGGCCTCGTCAACCGGGCCGGGTTGCCTACGACCGCCACCAACGGCGGCACCCCGATTCCGAACACGCCGCTGCATCTCGTGCTCGACTCGCTCAGCAGCTTCGACGACGCGTTCGCCGCGAGCGATCCGGACCGGCTCGTGCGCTGGCGATCGGGCCGGAGCGATCTGGTGGACCAGCTGCTGACCACCCGCGAGCCGCCTGGTCGCCGGGGCACCTACGAGCTCGCCAACCGCCGCACCTACGGGCTCGCCCGGGTACTCGTGCCGTTCCTGCAAGCGCGCATCGACGACCACCGCCGCACCGGGGATCTGGTCCCGTGGGCGCGCGGGCTCGCCGGCCGCGTCGAGGACTCGATGGGCTCCTCGGTGGGCGCCGCGTCGATGGCGTTTCTCGAAGCGGTGCAACGCGACGAACCGGCCAAAGAAGAGCTCGCCGGCATGATGCAGTACCTGATGAGCGAGGCGTCCGGCTTCGATGCGTTCGACACGATGGTCGTCTCAACCGCGGATCTGATGCAGGTGCTCGAAGACGATCTGAACCTCGTGCCGCTGCTCCACGTGCTCTCCGAAGGCATGGTCCCCGGCGTGCGCGACGTCGCCGCCGCTGGTGGCAACGTGGACCCAGCCACCCTCTCGCTCAGCGGAAGCGCGCTCGACGAGACCATGGACTTGATGCGCGCGATGGCGGACATCGACGACCGACACACCCTGCCCGCGATCCTCTCCAACCTCGTGACGCTCCCAGAGAGCGGCCGAGGCGAGACACCGCTCGAGACCATTCTCGATGTCGTGGCGGAAGTGAACCGGGTCGATCCCGGACTCGGCACGAGTCTGCGCAGCGACGACCACCGCGCGGTGCTGACCACCGCGCATGAGTTCCTGACCGATCAGGATCGTGGACTCGAACGCATCTACAACGTCATCCAGTCCCGCGAGCTCACCGAATAGACTCCCCGCGGGCTGCTTCCGTGGCGTCGCGCACTTCGATATGACGAAATCCACTCTCCCATTCAGCGGAACAGCCGCGCTGCTGGTTCTGACCGGCGTGCTGGCCCACGCCGCCCCCGCGGAAGCGGGCGGCCTCTTTCTCACCGACCGCGGCGTCCGACCCATGGGGCGCGGCTTCGCGTTCGTGGCCGGCGCCGACGACCCGCAGTCCATCTGGTACAACCCGGCCGGCCTCTCGTGGTCCGGTCAGCAGCTGCTGCTCGACGCGTCCCTCACGTTCCTGCGCGGTGACTTCACCCGCATCGACTCAGGCGGCAACACCCTGCCGACGGTCGACCTGAGCGCGCCGCCGATCCCGATCCCGATGATCGCGTACTCGCACCCGCTGCGGGACGACCTGGTGCTCGGCGTCGGCATCTACGCCCCCAATGCGAGCCTGCTCAGCTGGCCCCGCGGTGTACAGGCGTCCGGCGGCACCTGCGACGCGACCACTCAAGAGGGCTTCGACGATCCGAACTGCAGCGCGGCACCGCAGCGCTACTCGCTGTTCACCCTGGAAGGCAGCCTCTTCCTCAACGTGAACGCGTCGCTCGCGTGGAAACCGACCGACAACTTCTCGATCGGCGTGGGTGTGCCGGTGCTCATCGGATCGTTCGTCGGCGAGACGTCGATCAGCGCCTGCGACGGGCTCGCGTGCAGCCAGCCGGAGGACCCCGAGTGGGATGGCGTCACCCGCTTCTCCCTCTCCCCGATCATCGCGCCCGGCATCAGCCTGGGCCTGACCTACGCGACCGACGTGGTCCGCATCGGCGCGTCCATGGTGTGGCATCCGCGCGCGATCCGCGGCGAAGCCGAACTCGACGTGCGCCTGCCGGGCGCGCCGATCTTCGATGGCGCGCGCGTCGACGGGAACAAGGCCGACCTCGAGCTCAGCTTGCCGGTGATCTTGCGCGCCGGCGTCGAAGTGCGGCCGACGCCTTCGTTGCGCATCGAAGCCGCGCTCGTATGGGAACACTGGGCGAGTCAGACCGCCGCCAAGATCACGCCGAAGAACGTCTGGATCCGCGACGCCATCGCCATCGGCGACTACCAGGTCGGACCGATCGACATCCCCCGCAACATGAACGATGTGTTCAGCGTGCGGCTCGGCGGCGAGTTCACGACGCTCGAGGACCGCCTGCAGATCCGCGCCGGCGTGAACTACGAGAACTCGAGCTTCGACGACGCGTACCTGACGCCGCTGACGCTCGACAGCTCGAAGTTCATCGTGGGCCTCGGCGCGAGCGTTCGGCTCAAGGACGGCCTCTGGCTCGACGTGAGCTACGCGCATGTGTTCCTGCAAGACCGCCAGGTGCGCGACAGCGCGGTGCCGCAGGCCAACCCGATCCGCCCACCCCGCACACCCGACCGGCCGCCCACCGAAGGCGGCGTCGCGTACATCGGCAACGGCGACTACAACATGGAAGCCGACATCGTCGGCCTCGGCATTCGCTGGAGCATCGGGACTGCCGCGGCTCCAGTCGAAGAAGCGCCAGAGCCGGTCGAAGAGGTCGAAGAGGTCGTCGAAGCGCCGGCGGTGGACAGCGACAACGACGGCATCCTCGACGTGAACGACACCTGCCCGCAGACCCCACGCGGCGCCACCGTGGATGCGGACGGCTGCTTGGTGATGACCGAAGTCGCCATGGTGTTGCCCGACGTCCAGTTCCTTTCTGGCAGCAACGACCTCGTGGGCGACGCGTTCGCGATTCTCGAGCACGTCGGGACCTCGCTCACGAGGCACCCGGAGGTCCGGATTCGAATCAGCGGCCACACCGACGGCCAGGGCAGCTCGCGGAACAACCTCCGGCTGAGTCAGCAACGCGCGAACACGGTCCGCGATTGGCTCGTCTCCCAGTTCCAAATCGACGCCTCGAGGCTCGAAGCGATCGGACTCGGCGAGAGCCAGCCGGTGGCTGAAAACGACACGGAAGAAGGCCGAAGCCAGAACCGCCGCATCGAGTTCCAACGCATCGCGGATTGAAGAACGACCGAAGGTCCGCGCTTGGCGCGCAGGGCGGTGCACGGGCACGGGCAGCGAGGAGGGCAAGGGCAGGGGCAAGGGCAAGGGCAAGGGCTAGCCCACGCTTTGCGTGGACTAGAGCAAGCTCTCGATGAGGCCGCGGGTGACGCCGCCCTTTTGCACCATCACGCCGTTCTCGTACGCCATCTCGGCGCCGGCGCCGCCGTAGTAGAAGGTGTTGAGGAAGCGGTTGCCGTCGTCGAACAAGACGGTCGCGTTGGTCAGGCCGAACTCGTCGCGGATCGAGTCGCAGTACGCGGCGTTCGGGGTGCCGTGTTCGGTGGTGCTGGTGACGACGATCAACATCTCGAACCGGTCTGCCGGCTGGGTGGCGACCCAGTCGTTGATGGTGCGCATCTCGCTGCGGCAGATGCCGCACCAGGTCGCGAACGAGTAGACCCAGGCTGCGTCGTAGCCGCAGAGGTAGTCGAGGGAGACCTCGTTTCCGTCGCAGTCGGTGAAGGTCGCGCTCGGAACGGTGGTGCCGACGTCGCGGCCGCGGGTCCCGGAACAGGTGGCGGTGGGCGGATCGGGCGGGCCGCTCACGCAGCTGCCGGCGGTGCACATCTGACCGACCGCGCACATGCCGCACGACCCCCCGCAGCCGTCGTCGCCGCATCCGCGTCCCGCACAGCTCGGGGTGCATCCGGGGTCGACCGGCTCGCAGGTCCCCGCCTCGCTGCACGCGTCGCCCGCGCCGCAGGTGCCGCAGGTGCCCTCGCAGCGGTCGTCGCCGCAGTCTCGGCCCGAGCACATGGGCACACAAGCCAGGCCCGTGTCCACGCCCGGGCCGCTGTCCGCGCCGGGGCCGCTGTCGTTCATGACGCCGGCGTCCAGACCGGGGGTGATCGGGCGGGTTCCGTCGGAGTAGAGTTCGGCGACCTCGCAGCCGAAAACCAAGACCAGGGCGAGCATGAGCAAACGCATGCCCCGGGTAGAGCAAGGATCGTGCAAACCCACCTGCACGGGTGATCTCGTCGCCGTTGTGGTCTGCGAAGTCACAGGTCGCGCCGCTTCGCCCCAGCCAGGGGGCGGTGATCGGCACCAGAACCATGCGCGGCTTCCGTTCGCCCATTTTCCGCCAGCCTGCTAGGCCACCCCGTGGCCAAGAGGAAAAAGGCGAAACTGCCCGAGCGCAGGGATCCCACCGAAGCGCTCGCCCAGATGGAGCGACCGACCATCAAGTGGAAGGTCATCGCGCAGATTGCGATCGCGGTCGGCGTGCTCTGGCTCATCGCCGGCATGCTCACCCCGTACATCTCCTACTGGGGCTTCGTGGTCGCCGGCGTGCTCACGCTCGTGATCGTCGGGTTCGGCCTCTACGTGTGGAACATGCTCCGGAAGTCGACCGCGATCGTCGACATCCTCAAGGGCGCCACCGACGAGAAGGGCCGCGCCGAGGCGCTCGCCAAACTCCAGAGTGGCAAAGGCGGCAACGACGCGATCGGACAGATGGCGCAAGCGCAGCTCGTCGCCCAGGACGATCCCAAGGAGGCCGTGCGCATCCTCGAGTCGATCGATCTCGACAAAGCACCGAAGGCCATCCGCGGCGACGTGCGCGCACAGCTCGCGCTCATGCATCTCGTTCAGAACCGCGCCTCCGACGCGCGGGTGCTCGCCGACCAGATCGACATCGATGCGCAACCCCAGCCGAAGCAGCGCGCGCTCTACGCCGCGGTGATGGCCGAGGCGTTCTCCCGCACCGGCAAACACGAAGAAGCGGCGGAGCTGCTCGAAGACTACGATCCTGAAGATCCCGACTACGCCGAAGTGAAGCCGTTCCTCTTGCGAGCGCAGGTCTTCACGTACCTCAAGCAGAAGAAGAAGGGGCGCGCGCGCACCGCGATGATGCGCCTCGCCAAAGCCGACGCGAACCAGCTCGGGGCGTTCCTCCAAAAGGGAAGCCATCCGAAGGTGAAGGCGCTCGCCACCGAAGTGCTTCAGCGCGAGGGCATCGTGCCCAAACAGAAGGTGAAGTTTCAGCGCCAGCGCTGAGCCTGGTCCCCTGATGCGTCGGCCGATGCGTCTCACTCGATGCGTCTGACATGAGCCTGTCTCGGTCCGAGATCCGAAGATTGGTAAGGCGGCTCGCCTGGCCGGCCATCGCGCAGCAGCTCTTGCACACGGTCGCGTTCCTCGTCGACCGCGGTGTGCTCGGCCACTTCGACTCGGACTCACTCGCGTCCATGCAGATGAGCGGCCCGCTCGTGTGGACGTCGTGGCTCGTCCTGAGCGCGTTCAGCGTGGGCAGCATCGCGCTCATCGGACGGCGCGTCGGCGCGGAGGACTTCGAGGGCGCAGGTTCCGCGTTGCGGGCCAGCGGCCTCGGCGCGCTCGGCATCGGTGTGATCGCGGCGACGATGGGTCTGCTCGCCATCCCGTTGTGCCTTCGTCTCTTCGGCGATGTCGGTCCCGCCGCACGCAACGAGGCGGTGCGCTACCTCGAGGTCTCCTTTCTCGGCATGCCGGCGATGTTGCTCTCCTACACGGCGGCGGTCGGCATGCAGGCGGCCGGCGACACCCGAACGCCCTTCGTCGTCTCCTCGGTCGGGGTGCTGCTCAACGTCGGCTTGAGCATCGGCCTGGTGTTCGGGCTCGACATGGGCGCGCGCGGCGCGGCGATCGGCAGCGTCTCCGCGATGGTGTGGCAGGCGGCGGTGTTGTGGGCCCTGCTCGCCCGACGCCGGCCAGGGCAACTGAGCTGGCGCGGCCGTGGCGGCGAACGAGACGCGTGGCGCCGAGTGCGCACGGTCGCCGGGCCAACCGTCGCCGAACGTTTGCTGCAACAAGTCGGCTTCCTCGGGTTCGTCGCGATGATCGGCGCGCTGGGGGAACGCGCCATGGCCGCCAACCAAACGCTCATCAGCGTCGAGGCAATCGCCTTTCTCTCCGCCGATGGATTCGGCATCGCGGCGGCCGCGCTCGCCGCGCAGAGTCTTGGCGCGAAGAAACCCGACCAAGCCGAAGCCATGATCAAGTCGTCGCTCGCCCACACCCTCGGGCTGCTCGGCCTCTTCGCCCTCGCCTTCCTGCTCGTGCCCGAGTGGCTGCTCTTGCCCTTCTCGAACGACCCCGACGTGCTCGCCTTGGCGGTGCCCTGCCTCGCCATCGCCGCCGTCGAAGCACCCGTCCTCGGCGTCGCCGCGGTGATGGCCGAAGCACTCCGCGGCGCCGGCGACACCCGAGCCGCGTTGCGCGCGACCTTCGTCGGTGGACTGATGGTGCGACTCGCCGCGACCTACGTCTTCGCGTTCGTCTTGGACCTCGGACTGCGCGGCGTGTGGATGGCGAGCACCCTCGATTGGACGGTGCGCGCGGTGATTCTGTGGGCGAGCTTCCGGCGCGGCGGGTGGAAGTCGGCGCAGGTGTAGAGCCGGCCGAAGCCGAATCCGAAGTCGAAGCCGAAGCCGAATCCGAAGCCGACCCCGAAGCCGAAGCCGAAGCCGAAGCCGAAGCCGAATCCGAAGCCGAAGCCGGCGGCCCCGAAGCCGACCCCGAAGCCGACCCCGAAGCCGACCCCGAAGCCGAATCCGAATCCGAAGCCGAAGCCGACCCCGAAGCCGACCCCGAAGCCGGCCCCGAAGCCGACCCCGAAGCCGGCCCCGAGCCGACCCCGAAGCCGACCCCGAAGCCGAATCCGCCCCCGGAGGCAGATGCCGACGCGACGCCGGCCCGAGGGCCGGCGCCGAACAGCCTGCTGTCAGTGACTCAGCCGGTACAACATCGCGCAAATCTCATCGCAGCGCCGCGTCACGTCCTCGCCGACCTCGGCATACCCGAGTACTCGGACGAGACGAAGCGCCGCCTTCAGCTCGCTCGCCTCTCCGTACGCGATCGAGAAGCGGTCGACGCTCCGCTTCCCGCGTGCGTGTTGCGCCTCAGCGCAGTTCAGGACGACTGACTGAACCGCCCGCCGCATCTGGTCTGCCAGCGACCGGTCTTTGCGAGAAACAGCAGCCAGCACGTCGCGCAACTCCCCCACGAGAACGAACGAAGTTTCGAGAACAATCATCAGAGCCTCCAACGCGTCACACGCCAGAGCGACATTGCTCGGCGGCGCGGAGCGCCCCCGGTGGAGAGCGGAGCCTGGGTCAAGGGCGAAGCCAGCCTTCCGAAGGCTGGGGCCGGAGGCACCCTTGACGCGGGCGAGCACTCCGCCACCATCAAAATGCCGCCGAGCCAGCAAGCCCCCACCCGAATGGTGCTGACGCTGTCTCTGGTGCTGACGCTGTGTCTGGTGCTGACGCTGTGTCTGGTGCTGACGCTGTGTCTGGTGCTGACGCTGTGTCTGGTGCTGACGCTGTGTCTGGTGCTGACGCTGTGTCTGGTGCTGACGCTGTGTCTAGTGCTGACGCTGACGCTGTGTCTGGTGCTGACGCTGTGTCTGGTGCTGACGCTGTGTCTAGCAGGTCGCTGAAAAGCGACCTGCTCCCTTGCCGTTGCCCTTGCCCGTGCCCTTGCCCGCGTCGTGGACGCCGTGTGTTTCGCGACGGCGAGGCGCGAATCGGAGCGCGATGCCCAGCGGAC
>JAXMNT010000077.1:0-24687 GCA_034670305.1 Deltaproteobacteria bacterium | reverse complement strand
CGTCCGCTGGGCATCGCGCTCCGATTCGCGCCTCGCCGTCGCGAAACACACGGCGTCCACGACGCGGGCAAGGGCACGGGCAAGGGCAACGGCAAGGGAGCAGGTCGCTTTTCAGCGACCTGCTAGCGGCCGAGTCGGCGACGGGCAGTCCGGTTCTGCGGATCGATGCCGAGCGCCGCCTCGTACGCGCGATGCGCGCCGTTGGTGTCGCCGGCCGCACGCAAGGAGTCCCCGAGCAGCACTCGGTTCGGGGCGTGCCTTGGCACTGCCCGCACCAGCCGTCGCGCGTACCGGACCGCCTCCGTCGCACGGCCCTGGGCGAGCGCGAGGCGCGTGAGGCCGGCCAGCGCGCGCCCGTTGTTCGGTCGCAGACGAAGCGCGGAGAGGTAGCGCGCCTTCGCCCGCTCCGACCGCCCGCGCCCTCGGTAGAAGTTGCCGGCTCGAATCAACTCTTCGACCCGGTTCCCCCGCCCGCCACGCCGGGCCGCCGCCTCCTCCGCCGCGAGCTCCGGATCTTCCGTCTCCGCCTCGCCCTCGCCGTCGGGATCCGCTTCACCATCGGGATCGGCTTCGCCATCGGGGTCGGCTTCACCATCGGGATCGGCTTCGCCATCGGGATCGGCTTCGCCATCGGGATCGGCTTCGGGATCGGCTTCGGGATCGGCCTCGGGATCCGCTTCGGGATCGACTTCGGGGTCGGCCTCGGGATCGGTTTCGACTTGGGCAGCTGCTGCTGCCGCAGCCACCTCCGCGGCAGCCGCCGCGGCCTCAGCGGCCGCAACCTCCGCCGCCGCCGCGGCCGGGTCCACGGGCTCGACCGGCCCACCGCCCACCGCCACCACTTCGGCCCGTTGGCTGCGCACCCAGAGGCCGCCACCCACCACGGCGAGTGCCACGACCACCGCTGCACCGATGACCCATCCCTTGCGGCTCTTCTGGGGGAGGAGAAGCGGTTCGGTCATCAACGGTTCGGTGGACGCGTCCAGCAGTTGTCCTCCGGCCGCGGGTGCCACCGGGGCGGTCGGTTCGCCCGCGAGCGGGGTCGCACGCACCGGTGGGGGGAAGGCTTCGAACTCGGCCGAGTCGTCCACCGGTGCGCCAAAGACTTCGAGTTCGTCGGACGACGCTGCGACCTCCACGGGCAAGGTCGACGCCGGCGGTGCTGTCTGTGAAGACCGCAGTGCTGAGGACGTCATCGCGGGAGGCGCCATCGGGGCCAGCGGTGCTGCTTGCGGAGGGTCCTCTTCCAGACCGAGCGATGCGACCGGCTCGAGCACCGAAGCCAGCCCACCGATGTCTTCGGACTGCAGTTCGGGGGCCGACACCACCGGTGCGGGCGGCGGCATGCGGGGCGTCGGCGGCGGCGGAGGTTCGCTCTGCACCGCCACGCCCACCGCGACGTCGTCGGTCTTCGGCGAGGGCGGCGGTGGCTGCGCCATGGGCACCCCCATCAGGGTGGCCTTGCGGCGCGAGGGGCCGCGTGGTTTCGGGCGCGGCAAGCGCACCGCGGGCGGAGGGATCTTCAAGCTCGCGGGGACCGGCGGAGGCGGCCCGCTGCGGGCAACCGGGGGCACCGGCACCGAGGCCGGTGCCGGCGGCGCGCTCGCGGGGGGCGGCGGGACCGGCACCGAGGCCGGTGGCGGCGCGCTCGCAGGGGGTGGCGGGACCGGCACCGAGGCCGACACCGTCGCTTGCGTCTCGAGCGGGGACGCCGGGGGCGGCGGCAACCGGTCGACCACGCTCTGCACCGTCGGCTGCGTCTCGAGCGGCGCCAGTTGGCGGGTCGGTGCGTCTTGCGGCGAAGACACCGCTGCGGTTTCCGCCAGCGCCGCATCCACTTCGTCGCGGGCCCCGGCCATCGTGTCTTCGCCGGGCAGCGGGGCATCTTCCCGCTGGAGCTCTTCTTCCATCACCCGCAGCTCGTCGAGCAGGGCCGGCGAGACCGACGCGCGCCCTTCGAGCACCCGCCGAAGTTTGGCGACCAGCGCGCCCGGTGCTTCGGGTGGCGCAGGCGGCTCGTGGGATGGACGGATGCTGGGCCGGATCGGCGGCGACTCTTGCGCGGCCTGTACGAACACGTCGGCCACCGGCATCAACAGGTTCGCGCTCACTGGCGCGTCCTTGGGCTCGACGTGAACCCGGCCCGATCCGAGCGCGAGCAACGCTGCGAGCGCGGTGATGCCCTCGACGCTGGTGCCGCGACCGATCGTGGCCGACGCGCCGGTGACGAGTCCTTCCGCGACGCCGATCTCGATCCGGGCGCGCGGGTGTCGAATCGTGATCTGCCAAGTGCCCGCGCCTGTCGCGATCGCCCGAACGAGGCGGGACGGTCCGAGCGACTCGAGCCGCGCGTCGAACGAGACGGTGCCCTGCGCCCGCTCCCGAAGTTCGCGATCCGGCGCGAGCAATGGCGCGATCGAGCTCGCGAGCACTTCGAGGCGCGGCGCCTCGCCGGGCGGCAAGAGCGACTCGACCTGGATGACGAGCACCGCGGCCCAGCGGAGTGCGATGTCGCGCCGGATGCGCCGCAGCACATCGTAACTGCGACCGTCGAGTCCCTTCTGATCGACGATCAGCACTTCGGGGTCGAGTCCTTGCGCTCGTTCGAGGCCGCTGCCTTCGGACGTGCACACCGCGACCACCGCACCGTAGGCGCGCAGCTCCTGGGCGAGCGTGTCCGCGACGGCCGCGTCGTCTTCGACGAGCAAGATGCGCCGCCCGTGAAGCACCTCCAGCGCCGAACTCGAGTCGTCGTCGCCGAGCACCGCGATCTTGCCGCTGCCGGGTGCGTCGAGCTCGTAGTGGAGTGGTTGTCGCTGTTGCAGCAGCGGCTTGATGCGTTCTACGAAGCCGCGGATCGCTTCGTCCACGTCGCGGCCCGGCGCGAGTACGAAGCGCGCGGACAGTGGTTCGGCGCCCGGCGCACCCTGTTTCTGAGAGACCGACAGGATGCCGCCCTCGAGTTCCCGTTTGAGGATCTCGAGGAGCTCTTCGACGCTCGCCTCGCCCATCGCGCCTTCGCTCTGTGCGGAGCGTTCGGGCATGTCGCGGGCCAGCGCGGCGATGGTCCGGGCCATGCCGTCGACGCTCGCGGTCCGAGGGACGAGCACGACGCCACTGCGGGCGGCTCCAAGGTGAACGTCGAGATCGGGGGGCGCCAAGAGCGCCACCGGCACCACCGCCGTGAGCGGGTGCGCGGCGAACATGGGCAGCAGTTCCTCGTAGGCAGCCGCCGCGTCTCCCACGAGCACGACCAGATCCGGCGCGGACGCCATGACCGCCGCTACGGGCGAGGAGCTGTCCGCGACCTCCGCGAAGGCGGCATGACGCGCGAGTGCATCCTCGAGCGCGGCCCGCATGGGCTCGCCCGAGCCAAGCATGAGGAGCGTCGGCCGATCATCCACGGGTCATATGACGAGACTGCCCCCGAACGAATCACTTGGGTCCAAGTTTCGCAGGGGACGTTGAAGAACGGGGCACAGCCCCAACTACGGAGTCCGCCAAGGGTACCAGCGCCACCCCCCGCAATGGCAGTTCCTGCGCATCTTCACGGGACACCACGCGCCTTCACGACCCAAGGCCCCGCGAAACGAGAGGGTCGAACCCGGGGTTCGAATTGCCGGAGGCTGGCAGGGGTGGGAGTCTCCTGCCGGGGCTCCCGCGAGCCGAGAGCAGGGGCCGTCCAGGCCCGATGCCCCAGCGAAAGGTTCACCATGAGGTCGATGACACGCGTTGTGCTGGTTCTGATGTTGGCGTGGGGTGCGGGCTGTGGCGGGGACGAAGAAGCCCACGACGAGCACGAAGGCGAGAACCACGACCACGACCACGACGGGGTCGAAGACCACGCCGCCGAGGACCACGACGACGAACACGTCGCGGAAGTCCACGCGGTCGCCGAAGTCGCTGCCGGCACGGGGCCGATGACGCTCTCGGATCAAGGCGTGCGGTTCGATCCGCCGGTGGCCGAGAACCGCATCCCCGACGGCGCGTTTTACTGCGACATGGGCACCGTCCACTTCGCCGCGCTCCAGCGCAACGACGGCCGCTGCCCGGTGTGCGGGATGGAACTCAAGCAGATGGACGCCAGCGCCCCCGAACACGCGGGACACGGCCACGCCCCGGCCGCCGGCGGTGACACCGACCACGATCACGACGACGACCACGACGACGACGAAGGTGGCATGGACCACCACGATCACGACCACGAGTAGCAGTCGGCCCCATCCCTGGGCAGGGCATGGGCAAGGGGCGGGGCAAGGGCAGGGGCGCCGCTTGTCAGCGACTCCCTACACGAGGCGGAGTTTGACTTTGCGCTTCTGGGGGCGCTCGGTCCCCGGGGGCGCTTCCCACGCGCCGTCGGGCGAGAGCAGGTCGGCGACCAGGTCGTAGTCGGCGGCGTCCGTCACGAGCGCTTTTCGCAGCTCGCCCGCCTGCGCGGTGCCGTTGGCCAGGTAGACCTTGCCGTCCACCTCGGGCGCTTGGCCCCACCAGCGGCCTTCGAGCAGGAACTCCGACTCGTCGCTCACTCCGTCCACGAGCACGTCGAGCTCGGTGCCGATGCGGGCGCGCAGTCGCTCGCGGCTGATCGGCCGCTGCACGCGCATCAACTGACGATGGCGCGCGTGCGCGACCTTCTCGTCCACGAGATCTTCCATCGCGCCGCTCGGGGTGCCTTCTTCGGGCGAGTACAGAAACACACCGACGTGGTCGAACTCGGCCCAGGTCACGAAGTCCTTCAACTCGGTGAAGTCCTCGTCCGTCTCGCCGGGATGGCCAACAATGAACGTCGTGCGGAAGACAAGATCGGGGATCTCGGTGCGCACCCGCTCGACCAAATCGTAGAGCCGCTTGCCTCCGTGGCCGCGGCGCATCCGCTTGAGCATGGGGCTCGCCGCGTGCTGCAGCGGCATGTCGATGTAGGGCAGCACCTTCGGGTGCTGGCCCATCGCTTCGATGAGCGGGGTGGTGAGCTTCTCCGGGTAGAGGTAGTGCAGCCGCACCCAGTCGATCCCGTCGACTTCGGCGAGCGCGACCGCCAGACCCGCGAGGGTCTGCTTCTGCCCCGACGCGTCGGCTGGCAGGTCCCGCCCATACGCGATGGTGTCCTGGCTGATGAGGTTGATCTCGCGCACCCCCATCTCGGACAAGCGCACCGCTTCGTCGACGAGATCCGAGATCGGCCGGGAGCGCTGCTTGCCCCGGAAGGACGGAATCGCGCAGAAGCTGCAGCTGCGGTTGCAGCCTTCGGCGATCTTCATGTAGGCGCTGTGCCCCCACTGGGTCAGCCGGCGGGGATCGGTCGCGCGCATGGTGTAGTCGGCGGGGTTGCCGACGAGCATGCGCTCGCCGCGCTCGGTGCCGAGCTTCAGCAGGGGCCCGAGCTTGAGCATGTCGGACGAGCCGAGGAAATGATCGACCTCGGGCATCTCGACCATCAGCTGGTCGACGTAGCGTTGCGAGAGACAGCCGGAGACCACGAGGCGCTGGCAGCGGCCTTCTTTGTGGCCCGCCATCTCCAGAATGGTGTCGACGCTCTCCTCTTTGGCCGGCCCGATGAACCCGCAGGTGTTGACGACGATGACTTCGGCGTCGGCCGGATCTTCGACGTGCGTGAACCCTTCGACCCCGCTGACCCCGAGCATGACCTCGGTATCGACCCGGTTCTTCGCACAACCGAGGGAGACGAAGTGGATCGTGCGGGGCATGGGATCGGGTTCGGCCACGGCGCTGTGTAGCACTGGGCGTGTGGCCGCGCCCCCCGTGCGGGGTGGTGTGGTTGCTCACGCAGGCTCGACCTCGGGCGACGTATTCCGAACCCATGCGCTCCGCCCTGCTTCTCGCCCTCGCCCTCTCCCTTCTCGGGACGACTTCACCAACGACCGCAGAAGCCCAACTCGGCGCGCTGCTGCGTGGCGCCCGCGGTGCGGCCAAGGGTGCGTCGCGCGCAGGCGGTGCGGCCCGGCGGGCAGGCGGCGCCGCGGCGCACGGCGCGTCCGGTACCCGCGCGTTCCGCGGGCTCTCGCACGGGGCGCTGGCCGGTGCGACGGCGGCCACCCTGCTTCGGCCCCAGAGCCGCGCGGCGGCACTCTTCCACGCGTTGCCCGATGGCCTGCCGCGGGCGACCTACCTGACGGGTGATGGCTTCGGCGGCTTCCGCGCGATCGGTTCCGTCGATGCGCCCCCGCGCTTCGGGACCTCGGCCACCAACGCGCTCGAAGGGGTGCACGAACACGGCACCGCGATCGTGCTCGACCTGCCAGCCGCCGCCCATCCGGAGCGACTCACCGAACTCCAAGGACCGCTCTACGTCATGGACGCGGCTGGCAACACCCATCCGGTCCGGCGGGTCGTGGACGAAACCGGCGCGTCCCGCTTCATGGTGGAGCCGCGCCGCATGGAGGTCGACGCACCGACCACCCGTTCGCAACCTGGTGAGCTGCCTGAGCTGGCCGCCGAACGGTCTGGATTGGCGGACGACCTCGACCCCAGCGCGCACGCGCCCGAGATCACCGACTCGGTCGAGGATCTCGACCTGCTCGAAGAAGCGGTCGACCTCGCGACCGATGCGGTGGAGCAGGGCGTTCAGGCGGCGACCCAGCAAGACCAGGAGGAGCATCCGCCCCAACCGCTGAACGAGTTCGCTCAACAGCAGATCGAGGCCTTGGAAGCGAGTCAGCCGATGCCCGCGATGCCCGCCATGCCGAGCACCCTTTCGCGCTCTTCCGAGAACGACAGCTCCGGGGCGATGGTCCTCGGCTTGCTCGTGGTGGTTCCGATCCTCGGCTTCAAGCTGTGGCTGATGTTCCGGAAGAAGTAGCGCTGCAGAAGTCGCGTTCGCGAGGCGCAGCTCGCGTCAACCGCGCCGCTCAGTCCGTCAGTCCTTCTTTTCGAGGGCCGCCCGGATCGCGGCCAGGTGCTCGGCGATCTTGAAGAAGATCACGACGAGCTCGCAGTACATGCGGCCGAGGATCAGCACCGCGAGCCCGGCCAGTGGCGCGAGCAGCATCATCAGCAGCCCATCGGAGACATCGGTGTAGTACGCCAGGAACGCGCGGTTGAAACCGCCATAGAGGCCCATCAAGACCACGCCGACCGCGGCCAGCATCACGAGCGCGTAGAGCACCTTCACCACGCGCGGCGCGAGGTAGTTCGAGAACGAGAAGTCCACGAAGGCATGGGCGATGCCCTTGGCCTGGGCGAGTGCGGCCGCGCCCGTCTGGGGGACCGGCGGGCCAGCAGCCGGGCCCCCGTACGGTGCGCCGGGGGGACCGCCGTAGGGTGCGCCCGCGGGAGGACCGCCGTAGGGCGGCTGCGGTGGTGCGGCGTACCCGCCCTGCACCGTCGCAGCCCCGGGTGCGACCTGGCCGGGTGCGACCTGGCCGGGTGCGACCTGGCCGGGTGCGACCTGGCCGGGTGCGACCTGGCCGGGCGGCGTCTGCTCCGGGACCGTCTGCCCAGGTGCGCCGTAACCGGGCGCCGCTCCGTGTGGTGGGGGTGCCCCACCTTGTCCATCTCCGTGCATCTGAATCCCCTTCGCGAAATCGAACTCGGTCCTTGGACCGCACGCGCCACAGAACATTGGCGCGCCCCCGTCGGGGTGGAGGGTCACGCGCGCGGCCCGAACCCGCAAGGCGCGGCATTCTCCCGCGTTTGCCGTAGACTTGGGGCCATGCGTACTTTGCCGAGCGTTCTGCTGTGCCTCGCCCTCTCCCTCCCTGCCCTGCCGGTCGCCCATGCCCAAACCGCGACGATCGAGTTTCACGACCTCCACATCGGGCGGTCTCCCGACGGGAACATTGGCATCTCCTACCGGGTCGAAAACGACAGCTGGGCCCGGATCCGGGGTCGCAGCCCCGTCATTCGAGCGATGGTGACGCCCCGCAACGGCAGCCTGGTGCGTGCCCATGTCCCGCTCGAGAACGGCGGTGTCTTCACGTTGCCTGCATCCGACGGAACCATCCGCCTCTACGTCGAGATCGGCGGCGCAACCGTCCCCTTCCGCATCGCCCGCCTGGCCGGACCGTTGACGGGCATCGAAGCGGACAGCCGACATCTGAGCGCGCTTCCCCACCGCGGCGTGCCCGCACGCTGAGCACCGCCTGACGGCCGTCGGATTCGGCTCGGCGTCGGGATCGGCGGATGCGGCGTCGGCTTCGGCTTCGGGATCGGCTTCGGATTCGGCTTCGGATTCGGCTTCGGATTCGGCGTCGGCTTCGGGATCGGCTTCGGCTTCGGCTTCGGATTCGGGATCGGCTTCGGCGTCGGCTTCGGCGTCGGCTTCGGGATCGGCTTCGGGATCGGCTTCGGCGTCGGCTTCGGGATCGGGTTCGGCGTTCGGCTTCCGCAACCGCAACCGCTTCCGCTTCCGCTACCGCTTCCGCTTCCGCATACCGCTACCGCTTCCGCATACCGCGTCCGCGTCCGCGTCCCCTACTCGGCCGTGGCGGTGGCGCTTGCGGTCACGCGCAGGCGGCCGCGGCGGGGTCGCTGGCGCTGGACGTTGACTTGTTCGGTGTCGAAGGGCGGCGGGCTGTTCGGATCGCAGCGGGGACCGAAGCCGGCGGCGTCGAAGTCGTAGCTGGTCTCTCCGGTGAGTTCGCCCGACACCGCCTCCACCGTGACGCGGTGCACACCCGCGCGGGCGGGGCTGCAGTAGCTCAGCAGATAGAAGCGCTTCGTGTAGCCGAGGATCTGCTCGCTGATGGCCGCGAAGGCGTCGGCGATGAGCGCACTGTCCTCGATCAGCACGTACCCGCTGCTGCCCAGGCGATCGAGCGAGGGCTCGTCGATCTCGTTGCCCACGCCGATCGCGAACACGTCGTAGTTCGTGCGCCGGACCGCGCGGAGCGCGTCGCCTTCGGTCACCCGGTGGGCGCGGTCGGTGCCGTCGGTGAACACCACGATGGTGCCGAACCGGAGCGGCGTCTCGGACTCGGCGAGCGCTTCGTCGAGGATCTCCGTCGCCGCGACGACGGCGCCGTTGAGGTTCGTGGACGGGTCCTCCGCCCGAAACCCGGAGAGGCGGGTGATGCCCTGGGCATTCGCGCGGAAGGGCTGGATCGGGGTGATCTCTTCGGAGCCATCGAACGCGTAGACCGCGACCTGCTGGCTGGCCTGGAGCGAGTACGAGAATTCGATCGCCGCCGCCTGGATGAGCGGCACCTGGTCGCTCTCCGTGACGCTCCGGCTCATGTCGACCAGCAACAGCGTGTAGTGCTCGGAGGCCACTTCGGGGTTGATGATCGTCTGCTGGCTCTCGTCGACCGAGACCAGCTGCCCGTCTTCGTAGATGCGAAAGTCCGTGGCCTCGAGTCCGGGGACCGGCTCTCCGTCGTTGGTGTCCACCGTGAAGAACACCGCGACGTTGCTCGGGGTCCCATGGGCTGCGTGGATGCGGTTGACGTCCAGCCCAGCGCACCCGAGTCCGAAGAAGAGCGCGAACGCGCAGACGGAAGTTGCACGAATGGTCATAGACGGTGT
This sequence comes from Deltaproteobacteria bacterium, assembly GCA_034670305.1. Classification (GTDB taxonomy): domain Bacteria; phylum Myxococcota_A; class Polyangia; order Polyangiales; family Houyiibacteriaceae; genus JAXMNT01. Next base: position 15,207 of record JAXMNT010000077.1, on the reverse strand, counting down.
TCTACCCCGCTGCTGGGAGAACCCAAGCCGAAACGTCCGGCTGAGAAATGCCACGCGTGGACTCGCCACCGGCCAAACCCACTGCTACACGCCTCTGCATGCGGTTGGGGGTCGTGGTTCTCTTGCTGGTCGGGTGCGCAGGCACACCCGCGGTCGCCGAGCGGTGGGCCCGAGAAGATCTCTCGTGTCAGGACGCCCAGGCGAGCTGGGTCGACCACGACATCTTCGAGGTCCAGGGCTGCGGCACGCAGGCGCTCTACCTCTGCCCGAACCGCACCGCGTGCGAACGCATCGACGGCCCGGACGGCGTCGCCGCCGAAGACGCCCACGCCGACGCCAGCGTGCGGCACCCCGAGCGTCCCGAAGGCGCCGGTTCGCTCGCCACTCCGTCGCGCTGAGCCGGAATCGGCGGCTTCGGAGTCGCCTGCGGACTCGGGATCGGCTTCGGGATCGGCTTCGGGATCGGCTTCGGCTTCGGGATCGGCTTCGGGATCGGCTTCGGGATCGGCTTCGGCTTCGGGATCGGCTTCGGGATCGGCTTCGGGATCGGCTTCGGCTTCGGGATCGGCTTCCGCTTCCGTGACCGCTTCCCGTGACCGCTTCCGCTTCCCGTGACCGCTTCCGCTTCCGTGACCGCTTCCGCTTCCGCTTCCGCTTCCGCTTCCGCTTCCGCTACCGTTTCCGCGACCCCCGCCACGACCGCGACCGCGACCGCTTACCGCGACCGCACCGGGACCCCGAAGAACGCGCGAACCTCGCCGTCCGGCCCGCTCCGGACCTCCATCGGCAGCGCCCTCGTTTCGCGGAGGCCCCGGTTGGCCTCGAGCCAGACACCTGGTTGAATCCCTTCGCCGAAACTGGCCGGGATGCTCACTGGGTCCGGCGTCACCTCGAACGTCCGCTCGCCGACGGTGGTGCAGTTCTGCTCGTAGACCACGTTCCCGTCCCGCTCGATGCGCCGGATGCGGTTGGTCGGCGTGCAGTTGCGCACGTCCACGGTGACCGACTCGGTCCGGTACTCGACCTCCAGCGACCCGCCCGACCTGCGCACCCGCGCGACGGTCCCGCGCTGACGTGAACCCGCGCGCGATTCCGAGGAGCGCACCCAGTCCTCTTCGTCGCGGAGTTGGCCGGCCGGATCGAAGGAAGCCAGCGGCATCCGCACGCCGTCGCGGGGGGTCAGCTGCACCGCCGCGCGCCGAAGCCGGTTCAACGCCGCCATGCGCGGACCCCGCTGAGGCGCGAGCCGAAGGAGCTCGTCCTGCATCGCGCGTGCGGGACCGTCGTGTCCGAGCGCGTGGTGGCAGGTGAGGAGCGCGGCCGCGAGCAAGTAGCCCACCGGTCGCTCGAGCGCTGCGTGCGCCTCGTCGAGCGTTTGGGGCGCCTGCGCACGCAAGTACGCCAAAAGATCCGCCTCGAGTGGTCCGTCGCAGCCAGCGAGCGCGGCCCCGCCCCCGCCGAGCCAACCGGTCTCGACCGCCCACGCGCGTCGCAGCGCGGCCGCGTGGGCCGCCGAGTCGCGGCGCCAGTGGGCGAGGGCTTCGCGGGGTCCGGTGTCGACGAGCGCGGCGAGCGACGGCACCCGCGCCACCGCGGCGCGCCACGCCCGCCCGAGCGCGAGCGCCGCGGTCTTGATCCGGCCGACCCGTACGAGGGCGAGCGCTTGCTCCGTCGCGCCGAGCGAGGTCGCCGCGAGGGCGCGTCGGGTCTGCGTGAGGTCGAGTGCCTCGACGTCCATGCGCGCCGCCACCCAGCCCGCGAAGTCGCTGCCGACCTGAACCTCGGCGTCCACACCGATCCCGCGGTAGCGCCAGCTTCGAAGCGCCTGGTCCACGAACCCCGCCCGGGTGAGCGGAGAGAGTCCGCCGTCGCCGGCGAGCGCGTCCGCCCGGTCGATCCAGTACGCACCCTGGCCCAGCAGAACCCGCGACCCGTCGTCGCACGCGAGCGCGCGCAAGAACTGACGTTCGAGGCGCGCATCGGGCGTCGCGGATCGGTCGAGCGCCGGCACGCTCGCACAGTCGGTCTCCCAGCGCCGGCCCTGCTGCCCGAGCGCGGCCGCGAAGAACGCATCGATCCCCGCGTCGTCGATCCCGGTGGCGTTGGCGATGAGTTGCCGAAACGCTTGGACCCACGCGCGCGCATTGGGGTCGCCGCTGTGGGCGCACGCGAGCGTGGCGACCGAACGAACGTCACGCATCGCGTCCACGTTCCAGGTCGCCCGACCCTCGGCGAGCTTCTGCAAGTCGAGCAGCGAACGCAGCCTCGACGCGCGCGTGAAGCTGGAGGCGAGCGGCTCGACGTTCGCAGGACAGTGACCCCGGGCCCCGGCGCCGACCCGCGGTTGCCCATCCGCCACCGCCACCCGCAAGGCGTCGGGGAACGGCTCGATGGATTGGGCCTGAGCCGAACTGGCGGCCAACGGACTGACAGCGAAGAGAAGGCAGGCGGCGGCGAAGATCTGGGTGGAGGTCACCCTACAGTGATGCCGCGGATCGGCAGGCCCGGGCCCTTACCGATCTCTTACACCCCTCCTCTGCCCTTCGGTGCCAGGACCCGTCCTTGGAGGATCGCCACAGTGCGGTAGAGTCCGCGGCGCATGCGCGATGACTATCGAACGCTGATCGTTCCCACCCACCCGGGCGTCCAGTACCACTTCTGTCGGGTCGGGCTTCCGACCTACTTCCTCGGCCACTGGGACCAGTTCAAGTACTGGCGACCGCGACCCGAGAGCGTGCACGACGTGTTGCCCACGTTCGAAGACGCGCACCTGGACTTCGGTCCGGAGGACTACGCGCGGCTCCTGGACGATCCGAAGGTCGGCTTTCCGGAGAACTACGACCTCGTCTGGATGATGTTCAACTGGCAGCTCAAGCTGTTCTGGGAACGGCGCGACATCAAGAAGCTCTACCGCGTCGCCAAGGTCGCAGAGCTCGACCATGGGGAGTGGGAAGCGCTGCTCGCCCGCGACGACTTCACGGTGGTCAGCTTCTACCCGAACACGGTCGCGTGGCTGAAGGAGACCTTCGGAGTCGACGTGCCCTACGTGCCGCTCGGCCTCGACCCGAACGAGTACGAGACCGCGACGATGGAGGATGGGCACATCCTCTCCATCATCCACAGCTACCAGGACCGCGGCTGGAGCCACCACGCTTGGAAAGAAGCGACCAAGGACTTGCCGCTGCTGCACATCGACCATCTCGATCCCAATCAGGACGTGTACGAGTACGCGGATCTGCGGCGCGCGCTCAAGCGGTCCCGCCTCTACCTGCACGACGGCGAGCAGGAGTACACGATCACCTTGATCGAGGCGATGATGACCGGCTTGCCGCTTGTGAGCTTCCGGATCCCGGGCATCGAACGCTACGTCGAACATGGGGTGAACGGCTTCGTCGGCGAAACCGCGGAAGAGATCCGCGGCTACCTGCAGGAGCTCCTGCACGACGACGGGCTGACGCAGAAGATGGGCGCGGCGAGCCGCGCGAAAGCGGTCTCGGAGTTCCACGAAGACCGGTGGCGCGCACAGTGGAAGACCCTCATTCACGACTTCATGTCGAGGTAGCGCCGGATGGATCCGAGACTCAGACGCAAGAACATCCGAGAGATGTGGACCCGGACCGTGCTCGGTCTCGCGGCCGTGGTCGCCGTGTGTCTCGTGGTCTACGTGGTGTTGCTCGCCACCTCGAACGAACGCGAGCCGCCCGCGGTGCAGGTCATGGATCACATCGACGCGGGACTGAACGACGGCTGTTACCTCATCGCCGAAGACACCACCCGCCCCGAAGCGGCGGCGGAAGTACGGGCGCGGCCGAGCCCACTCGAGATGGTCACCGGCGAGATCCCCAACGGCACCCGGCTCGAGGTGGGGTCGGTTCGGGCGAGCTTCGTACGCGTCACCGCCCCTCGAGAAGGTTGGATGGAACGTCGCTACACCCGCCGCGTGTGCGAGTAGAGTCCGCCGGATGAAGAGATCCGTGGTGGTGGTGATGCCCGGCCTGAACGTGGCCGGAACCCTGGAGCGCACGGTGCGGGCGCTGCCGGCGGGGTTCGCGGACGCGGTGGTGTTGGTCGACGACGGAAGCACGGACGACAGCGTCGAGGTCGCGCGCCGGCTCGGCATCGGCTGTGTCTCGCATGCGAAGAACCTCGGCTACGGCGCGGCGCAGAAGACCGGCTACCGGGAAGCGCTCGCGCTCGGCGCCGACGTCGCGGTGATGGTGCACCCGGACTTTCAATACAAACCGGAGCTCGCACCAGCGCTCGTCGAGATGGTGCGCCACGGCGGCTACGACATCGCGCTGGCGTCCCGCATGTTGATGGGCGGCGCGGTGCGCGGCGGCATGCCGCGCTGGAAGTGGGTCGCGAACCGCGGCCTGACGATCGTCGAGAACGCGGCGATGGGTGCGTCGCTCAGCGAGTACCACACCGGCTACCGCGCCTACTCGCGCCACGCGATGCAGACCCTGCCGATGGCGGACAACCGCAACGACTTCGTCTTCGACAGCGAGATCCTCGCGCAAGCGATCGAACTCGACTTGCCGATCGGCGAGATGAGCTGCCCGGCGAACTACCACGACGACATGCAGACCATCACGTTCGGGCCGGGGATCCGCTACGGGCTCGGGTGTCTCGCCACCGCCGCGCGCGCCGTGGGCCATCGGCTGGGGGGCCGCACCACCCTCCACAGCGGCGGCCGGCTCAGCACGTGGACCGAGGGCGCCTGGAGCGTGCCGCTCGAAGCTTCCAGCCCCTGAATCGCCGTGAGGGGGCGCTCCGGAAGAGTTGGGCGTATGATGAGCCGATGGCTCGGTGGATCGTGGTGTGTGTTGCGACCTGGCTTCCGGCCGTCGCACTGGCGCATCCCGGGGGATCGAACAGCCAGATGGCGGACGCCCACATCGACCGGGGCACCACCCGTGCGCAGGTCAACGACGACCTCGAGGTCGAGAACGCCGCGCAGTCGAGGGACCAGAACCGCGTCAACCGCCAGGGTTCCCCCACCGGACGCTGGCCCGAGCGGCTCGGCTTCGACGTGGGGTTCGCGTCGGCGCAGATGGACTGGGGCGCGGTCGACTTCGCGGATCCGTATGGGCCGCTTCAGATGCGCGGCGCCACGATGCGTCTCGATTCCGCCCAGGCGTTCGGCCTCGAGTTCGGGCTCGGGTACACCGGCGATTGGATGCGCGCACGCATGGGTCTCGGCTGGTACCGGCCCACGCACAGCGACCGCCGTCTACCGGACGTCGGACCGAACACGCAGGTGTCTCGGGTCACCATGTCGCGTTGGTTTCTCGAGTTCGGCTTCGCGCGACGGTTCGGGGATCTGACGCCCTACGTCATGCTCCACGCCGCGCTGCTGCGCGCCCTCGCGGAACTGGAAGGACCCTCGCTCACGCTGCGCGGTCGCAACCTCTCGATCGGCCCGCGGGCCGGCGTGCGCGCGCACCTGGTCGGCATGGTCTACGTACAGGCGGACGTGTTTGCCGACCTCGTGAACCTCGGCGACCACACCATCACGATCGGTCTCGGCATCGGCCAGCGCTGACGGCGCTGCGAACCTCAGACGCCACGTTCGTCGCCCCAGAGCGTGACCTGCAACCGGTGGCCGAGGTGGAACCCTTCGCCGACGCAGACCGGTACGAGCTCGAGCGATCGTTGGCGGAGCGTTTCCACGTCGCGCCCTTGCGGCATCAGCCACACCCGCTCCGTCGGGATCTGGTAGGCACGCACCAGTGCCCGTGCTTCGTCCAGATCCTCCGGCGAGTCGACGACGAGTTTGAAGATCGCATTCGGCAGGGCTGCGAACTCGGAGAGCACCGCCGGACGCACGCGTTTGGCGAGCGGGTTGCCCGACCCGGCCAACTTCGGCGAGACGTTCCACCGCGTCACGACCTCGCGCAGGCGGCTCGGGGAGAGGGTCCCGGCGGTCTCGATCTCGACTTCCTTGTGTTCAGCCACGACGGCCTCGAGCAACGGCAGGAGCGCACCAGTCTGCAGCAGTGGTTCTCCGCCGGTGACCACCACGAGCCGAGGCGAACGGGCCGCAAGGTCCTCGGCGACGCGTGCCACCGACTCGACGCGGAGCTCGGCCCGCAGATCGTGCGCCGCCCAGTCCCACGTGTACTTCGTGTCGCACCAGCGGCACCGCAGGTTGCAGTGCCCTAGGCGAACGAAGGTCGCGGCCCGCCCCATCGATGGGCCTTCGCCCTGAACGGTGTCGAAGACCTCCGACAGGACGAGGCGATCGGCCCCGAAGGTCAGAGGCGTGTCCACGTGCGGCTCAGTCTTCTTTCTTGCCGGTCAACGCGGAGAAGATCAGCGGCACCAAGATGAACGCGAACGCCACCCCGATCGCGATCGCCGGGTTGTCGGTGAAGTCGGCCCACGCGCTCTGCACGCCCTCGACCCCTTCGTGCGCCATCTGGTTCGAGAAGAGCCAGACCACGCCCGCACCCACCGCGCAGCCGAGCACGCCCGAGATCAGGACGGCCGCCGGCGCCGGCAAACCGTGGAGCGGTTTGGTCACCGTGCGCAGGCCCGGGACCAAGAGGCCGGTCGCCGCGAGGTAGTTCGGGAAGAACATGCCCACGCTCATGATCGCGAACCATTGCGCGCGCTGGGCGAGGCCCCACTCCGGCGGCGGCGTCGGATCGATCGGTCCGATCGAGATGTCCCAGGTCTGCAAGACCGTGACGGCCAGGTAGGTGAACGCCAGGGTGAAGCTCAGCTTCACTGGCTTGCTGTTGATGCGCATCCAGAGCGGGAGCGAGTCGAGCGTGTCGCCGTAGTCGATGCGGCCTTCGAAGTACGCGGCCACGAGCAGCAGGGGGAACTGCGCGAACAGGATCCCGGTCGCGAGGTTCTCCGGCAGCTCGGCCGCCAGGGTGTCGAAACGTGTCGCAAGCGACGCGAGGTGCGCGATCGCCGTGAAGACGAAGAGCGGCGCGACGGTGGAGGGCTTCAGCATGCCCTTGGCAGCGGGTGCGGCCTTCTCGGGCGCGCCGGCGAAATCTTCTCCTTCGTCGATCATCCCACACACTCCCTTCGGTTGCCGAGGCCGCCGAAGTCGTCGAGCGTCGAGCCGGTCCACTCGTCCGCCGGAACGAACGCATCGCCGCTGTTGGTGTCCCCGCTCGTGATGCTGCAGTCGGTCCGGCGCAGGGTCTGGTTCTGCGTGCCGACCGAGGCGTCCCCCCACTCGACGCCGGGGTCCACACCGACCTGACCGATGCTGTCGAAGAGCACGCCGCCGCAGTAGATCTCGACCGCGTCGTTGCCGTTGAAGTTCACCGGCGTGCTGTCGACCTCGTCACACACAGCGAGCAACGGCGCCGACGACGACGCGTGGCAGAGCACGTGCTGGGCCCCCACTGCGAGACGTCCCGCCGCGAGCGTGTGCCGTCGTTCGGTGCCCGAGTCCGAGGTGAGCACGATCTCGCAGGTCGAGAGTTCGAGCGCGCGGGTGCCGACGTTGGTGATCTCGAGCGCCTTGTTGTTGCTCGAGCCTTCGACGTACTCGGTGAAGACCGGCACCGGATCGCCGGCGCCGACGCCGAGGAACATCGCGGTGTTCATGCCGGCGATGGTGGTGCCGAGCAGATCGTCGACCCCCGTCGCGGTGACCGTGTAGTCCACCGCGTCGGTCATCGCGCTGACCGTGACCGTCACTTCGTTGCGGTCGACCACCACCCCACTCGGCGAGAGGCCACCGGTGAAGGCGAAGTCGCCCACCGCCACGCTGGCCGGATCGAGGGGGCTGCTGAAGACGACCCGCACCGTCGTGTTGTCGATCGCGGTCGCGCTCACCACGGTCGGCGCGGGGCAGCTCTCCACCACGATGTCGGTGAAGCGGTACGCCTGCGCCTGAGTGGTGCTGGCGAAGCGCCAGATCGGCGAAGGTCCGACCGTCACGTCGCAGCCCGTGCTCAGGCCCGCGGCGTCGAAGTCGGCGTTGCCGGCTCGGAAGACGAAGTTCGGGCTGTCGAGCACTTCGGTGACGAGGGTCGCGCGCACGTGGCCGGGTCCGCCGCCGCCCAAGGCGCCGAGGGTGCCCGTCACCGTGACGAGTTCGCTCTCGTACCGATCCGGCATGTCGGCGTCGAGCGCGTCGCTCAGGTCTTGCACGAGGAAGCCGACGTCGTGGCCGCTGCTCTCCACGGTCACCCCGCCGAGTGCGGTCACGCGGACCTGGCTGCCTACGACCTCCGTTTCGGTGACGATCACGCCCACCACGTCGCCGACTTCGGGCGAAGGGGTCAACGCCAGCGGATCGATCGCGACGAACACCGCCGGTCCTGTCTGTTCGGCTTGGAGGAAGAACCCAGCCGGGTCGCTGCCCAGGGTCGGCCGCACGAACGTGACCACCGCGTCGTCCACGGGCAGCGCGGGATCGTGCGTGCCTTCGGCCGCTTCTCGGACAGTGAGGATCTGTGCGGACGTCGCTGCGCCGCCACCGACCGGACCAGCGTCGACCGACGGCGCGTCGGTGCCGGCGTCCAGGTCCATCGGCGCGTCCATGCCCATCGGCGCGTCCATGCCCATCGGCGCGTCCACGCCCATCGGTGCGTCCACGCCCATCGGCGCGTCCACGCCCATCGGCGCGTCCACGGTGGCGGCGTCTTCCATGGCAGCGTCCATCGTGGACGAATCGTCATCGCCACACGCCAACCCGAACCCGAGACACACCACGAACCAACCACGCGACCAGTGAGACATGCGACGCCCTCCGGCCGGGACGCTGTCATGGAGGCGTGGGCAACGCAAAGGCGGCGAATGCCGCTCAAGAATCGAGCGTGGTGCGCACCTTTTCGAGCAGCGCCTTCTGTCGTTCGGTGGGACCGAGCGCCTCGGCCTCGGTGAGCCGTGCGCGCGCCGCATCCAGGTCGCCCTTGCGTGCGAGCAGCGCGGCCAACGTGCCGAGGGCGAGGATGCGATCGTTCTTCGTGCGCAGCCCGAGTGCCACGGTCTGCTCGAGGTGTTCGACCGCGGCCTCGATCTGTCCGCGCGCTTCGGCGAGCGCCGCGAGAATCCAGTTCCGGTACGCGCGGCTCTCGCGGGTGAGAAACCGAGTCGGGGTGCGTTCGATGAGCGACGCCGCGCGGCTCATGTCACCGCGGCGCAACGCGATGAACGCGGCGCGGACCGACCCGTAGAGCCAGTGACCGGCCATCAAGAGCGTCGCCGACGCGAGGAAGATCGTCCCGGTCCACGCACCGGTGCGCAGAAGATGCACCCCCACGCCGAGGGTCATCGCGATGAGCAGCCAGCGTCCGGTCGGAGAGAACATCGTGAAGAAGGAGGAAGCGGAAGCGGAAGCGGAAGCGGAAGCGGAAGCGGAAGCGGAAGCGGAAGCGGAAGCGGTCGCGGAAGCGGAAGCGGGAGCGGTCGCGGTTGCGTGGAGCAGGAGAACTAGGGCAAGGGCAGGGGCAAGGGCAAGGGCACGGGCACGGGCTGCTTCGGGCAGGGGCTTCGGGCCAGCGGTGGCCCGTGGCTTCGGGACTGCTATCACGCCGGCATGCTGTTGTCTTTCGTGGGTGTGGGGGGTGCGCTTCTCACGCTGCCCGGAACGGTCGAACTGGCGCTCCTGACCGGGGCGGGCCTGCTGCCGGCGCGGCGCGCCCGAGTCACGGGAGAAGGGCTTCGGCGCGTCGCGATCGTCGTGCCCGCCCACAACGAAGCGCACGGCATCGCCCGCTGCGTGCAGAGCTTGCTCGGCTGCGACCGACCGCGCGCGAACGTCACCCTGCTCGTCGTCGCAGACAACTGCAGCGACGACACCGCAGGCGCGGCCCGCTTGGCGGGCGCAGAGGTTCTGGAACGCAACGACGCCGAACGCCGCGGCAAGGGGTACGCGCTGGAGCTCGCGTTCGACACGCTGCTCGCCGCCCACGCCGATCTGGACGCCGTGCTGGTCGTCGATGCCGACACCGAAGTCGACGTGGACTTCCTCACCACGTCCGAGCGCTGGTTCGCCGCGGGCGCCGACGCGGTGCAGTCCCGATACACCGTGCTCAACGCGGATGCGTCGGAGAAGACGCGGCTGATGAACGTCGCGCTGATGGCCTTCAACGTGCTCCGCCCCCGCGGCCGGGCGAGGCTCGGGTTGAGCGCCGGCATCCTGGGCAACGGGTTCGGGCTCTCCCGCCGTTGCCTCGAAGCGGTGCCCTACACAGCGCGCTCGGTGGTCGAAGATCTGGAGCACCACCTGGAGCTCGTCCGCCAAGGGTTCCGGGTCGAGTTCATGGACGAGACCTCGGTCCGGGCCGACTTTCCGGTCGGCGACGCCGGCGCGGACACCCAACGCGCGCGCTGGGAGGGTGGCCGCATGCGCATGATTCGAGAGCACGCGCCGAAGCTGCTCGGCGAGGTGTTGCGCGGACGGCTGTCGCTGACCGAGCCCCTGCTCGAACTCTTGCTGCTGCCGCTGGCGATGCAGGTGGGCGGCCTCACCGTGTTGCTCTTCGTTCCGTTCCCGCCGAGCCAGCTCTACGCGCTGGCCGGTCTCGGGGTCATCGGCGCCCACGTCTTGGCTGCATTGGCGGTCGGTGGGGCGACCCGCGGGGACGTGAAGGCGCTTGCCCGCGCACCCCTCTACGTCCTGTGGAAGGCCAAGCTCCTTCCTTCGATCGCGCGCGCGGCGAAGGAAGACCAGGAGTGGGTGCGCACCGCGCGCAGCAGCGAGGCGTGAACGCATGAAACGAGATCCTTCGCTGCTCCGAGTGGCCACGCTCAACATCTGGAACAAGAGCGGGCCGTGGGCGGAGCGCATGAAGAGCGTGCGCGCCCAACTCGACGCACTGCAACCGGACATCCTGGGACTTCAAGAGGTCCTCGAGTTGCGACCGAAGGGCGGCCCGCCGATGAACCAGTGCGACGAACTGCGTCCCGCCAACTGGCCCGACGACGACTGGCACTCCGTCTATGGGCCGAGCCACGACATGTCCAAGTCGTTCATGGGCGGCGCCAGCGCTCCGAAGCTTTGGTTCGGCAACTCGATCGTCAGCCGCTGGCCGATCCGGCACCACGCCGTGCTGCCGCTGCCCGGCGACGACGTCAGCGACCAGACCCGGACCCTGCTGCACGCAGTGGTCGAGACGCCGCACGGGTCGGTGGATGCGTTCGTCACCCACCTCAACTGGAAACTCGACGAAGGCTGGGTGCGCGAGACGCAGGTCCAGGAGATCGCACGGATCATCGAAGAGCGGGCGCCGGAAGACGGCCGCTTCCCGCCGCTGCTGATGGGCGACCTCAATGCGGAACCGCAGAGCGATGAGATACGTTTTCTCAACGGGCACACGCGCCTTGGTTCGCCGCGCAGCGTGCGGTTCGCGGACACATGGGCGTACCGGACCGACCGCGAAGACGAGGGGTGCACGTTCGACCCGGTGCGCAATCCGTTCGCGGCCCAGTACCCCGAGCCCCCGAGGCGCATCGACTACCTCTTCGTGCGCGGACCGCACGTGTCGGGACCGAGCGCGCGACCCCGGGTCATCCCTGGGCGCCCCGTGAAGGTTGGGCTCTGCTTCGATGCGGAGGTGCCGGTCTTCGCGTCGGACCACTTCGGCGTGTGGGCCGACCTCGCGACGCCCGAGTAGGTCGCGACTCGCCGAGAACACTGCGTTTCGACCAGGCAACACTGCGTTTCGACCAGGCAACACTGCGTTTCGATCGGCGAGCCACTGCGTTTCGACCAGGCAACACTGCGTTTCGACCAGACAACACTGCTTTTGAGGGAGGACGTCCCGCGGCGCGGGGCTATGCTGCCGAGATGTCGCGTCTCATCAGGCGGTCCCTGACCCCCCTGCTCTTCCCGTGTGTGTTCAGCGTGCTCGCGTGTGGGCCCGAGGCACCGGTGGAGACGAGTGCGCCCGAACCGGTCCAGGTCGAGACGGCGCGCGAAGTGCCGGTCGAAGACGAGGAAGACGAAGTGTTCGACGAGCAAGAGGCACCGCCTTCGGTCAGCGAGCGCGACATCGAAGCCATGACCCGCGGCGAGCTGGAAGCGGCGTGTTACGCGGGGAGCACCACCGCGTGCGACGCGCTCGGACACTGACACGGATCCGATCCTCCGACCGAACCCAAGCGCGATGGCGCGCCTCAGCCGACGAGAATTTGCGTGGCACGTCCGAAGCCGCAACGCTCTTGGCATGCGCGCCCGCCTGTGCCTGTTCACGATCCTCTCCGCCCTCGTTCTGCCTTGGACCGCCTTCGCACAGGTCAACGTCCCCGACTGCGTCGACGTCGGACGCGAGGCGCCCTACCGCGGCTACGGGTACACCCACATCGTCGTGGTGCAGAACCAATGCGGGGCCGCGGTCCGGTGCCGCGTCGCGACCGACGTGGACCCGGCGTGGCAGTCGGTGACGGTCGCCGCCGGGCAGACCGAGCGGGTCGTCACTCGGTCCGGGAGCCCCGCGAGCGCATTCCAGCCCCGCGCCGAGTGCACCCAACAGTAGCCAGTCTCGCGAAGTGAGTGGCGGTGGCCGCTTGGTGTCGCGATCCAGACGGGACTCCATTCGTCACAAGAGGCACAGGGGCGCCAGCTGGCCAGGCCCGCAATGGCAGAGCCGTCAGCTTCGGAACGGACCGGCGCCGGTACCGGCGAGCACCGAACGCGCGAGCGGCGAAGCGGGGCCCTCGAGCCGCACCACCGCATCGAGGAAGGGCTGGTCCTTCCGTTCGAGCGCCGCTTCCAGCAACGTGCGGGCTTCGTCGCGCCGACCCACCGCGACCCACGCATGAACCTGGGCCAGGTCTCGCTGAAAGCGCGCCGCGAGTCCCATCTTCTTCATCGGAAGCGGTCCGAGGCGCGCGAGCGCCGCCTCGCCGTCGCCCTGCACCGCGAGCCGCAACGCGTCGACCGCGAGCAGCCAGCTGCCTTCGATCTCGACCGCCGCCAGCGCCGCTTCGGCTTCGTCCAGTTCGCCCCGATGAAGCTCCGCGAGCGCGTGCACACCGGCGAGCCACCGGGCGAACGCGGGGCGCACGTGGTCGGGCGTCGCGCGGGAGGCGAAGGCCGCGACGTCGTCCCAGAAGCCCGTGATGACGAGCGGTTCGATCGCGAAGCGGAGCGCGTCTTCGATCGCGCCGATGTCGCGCGCCTGAAACGCGCGGTCGACCTTCCTGCGGAGTTCCGCGATCGCGCCGTCGCGCCGCTCCGGATCCCGCAGCGCTGCGACGATGCGCCCGATGACAATGCGTTCCCGGTAGTTGGCCCACGCGACCGCGACCGCCGCCACGCCCCCGGCGACGAGCGCGAGACTCAAAGTGGGCTCCGCGGCGCGGACCGTCGTCATCCAGTACGCGACGAGCAGACCCGTCGCCGAGAGGAGGATGGCGAGCGCGAGAAATCGAGACGGACCCATCCGGGAACGGGTGAGGGACGCGGGGGCAGACATCCCACCCAGCCTTGCATCCCCGACCGGTCCTCGCGAGGCCAAGCGCCGACATGATCGGAGCGCGCCGGTTTGGCGTACAGTGCGCGCATGATGGGTCGGCTGCTCTTTGTCTGCGTAGTGGGGTTCGGGGTCGCGTGCGGGGACGACTCTGCGCCGGGCCGCGATGCGGGGATCGACGCACCGGGTGCCGATGCGCCCGGACTGGATGCGCCCGGACTGGATGCGCCCGGACTGGATGCGCCCGGACTGGATGCGCCTGGGGTCGATGCGCCCGGGGTCGATGCGCCCGGGGTCGATGCGCCCGGGGTCGATGCGCCCGGCGTCGATGCGGGAGGCGGTACCGATCCGTGGCGACCGGCGCCGGGCACGACCTGGTATTGGCAGCTGCAGGGCACGATCGACACCACGCGCGACGTGCAGGCGTACGACATCGATCTCTTCGACGCGCCAGACCGGGTGATCACCGCGCTGCAGGACGCCGGACGGACGGTCATCTGTTACTTCAGCGCGGGTTCGTACGAAGAGTGGCGAAGCGACGCGGGCGACTTCCCCGCCGCGGCGCTCGGCGAACCGCTCGATGGGTGGGCGGGCGAGCGCTGGCTCGATGTGCGGCATCCGGGGGCACGCGCGGTGCTGGTCGCGCGTCTCGATCTCGCGCGGGCCCGCGGATGCGACGCGGTCGAACCGGACAACGTGGATGGCTACACCAACGACACCGGGTTCCCGCTGCGGGCCGCGGACCAGATCGATTTTCTGACCTTCCTCGCCAACGAAGCGCACGCCCGGGGACTGTCGATCGGTCTGAAGAACGACGTCGACCAACTCGACGCACTCGAGCCCCTGTTCGACTGGGCGCTCAACGAACAATGCGACGAGTACGACGAGTGCGGCGGCTACGACGTCTTCATCGACGCCGGCAAGGCGGTGTTCCACGTCGAGTACGGCGGCGCCGCGCTCACGGGCCGAGTGTGCGGGCGCACCACCGCGCTCGGGCTCTCCACCGCCATCGCCAACCTCGACCTCGATGGCAGCCGGTGGATCGGATGCTGGGAGTGAGAGGGCCGGCGCTCTTGCTGCTCGCGCTCGCGCTGGGGTGTGGCGGCGCGCCCTCCCAGCCGACGCCGGTTCATGCAGGGGAACTGAGCTGGCTGCTGGGGCAATGGCGAAGCGAGACCGGCCACTTCGACGAACACTGGAAGCTGGAAGGCGAACACTTCGTCGGGTGGGGCGAGCGCCCATCCGGGACCGATGCGCCGGAGGTGTTCGAGCGCATGACCCTGCGGCGCATCGCGGGGGTGTGGACGCTGGAGGCCACGCCCAGGGGCCAAGCGCCGGTGCGGTTCGCCATGGTGCGGCTGCAGGGGCGGGAGGTCGTGTTCGAGAACCCGTCCCACGACGATCCGCAGCGCATCCGGTACCGGCGCAAACACAACACCCTCATCGCCCGGGTCGAACGACTGGACGGCGAGAACGCCCGGACGATTCGGATGACGTACCTGCGCTGATCGACGCCGACTCCGAAGCAGAGGCAGAGGCCGAAGCAGACTCCGAAGCCGAAGCCGACTCCGAAGCCGACTCCGAAGCCGACTCCGAAGCCGACTCCGACGCCGATGCCGAAGCCGACTCCGACGCCGAAGCCGACTCCGAAGCCGATGCCGACTCCGAAGCCGACTCCGAAGCAGAAGCCGAGCAGCTCCCGCGAGGCCGTGCTCACCTCCGAGACCAGATCGATCGCGCTGCGACTTCCGTCGTCGCCAACATCGCCGAGGGCGCAGGCGAGTTCAGTCCCAAGGAGAAGGCCCGCTTCTAT
>JAXMNT010000076.1:0-26050 GCA_034670305.1 Deltaproteobacteria bacterium | reverse complement strand
GAAGGCCACCAAGAAGAAGGCCACCAAGAAGAAGGCCACCAAGAAGAAGGCCACCAAGAAGAAGGCCACCAAGAAGAAGGCCACCAAGAAGAAGGCCACCAAGAAGAAGGCCACCAAGAAGAAGGCCGCCAAGAAGAAAAAGAAGTAGCCCGGGACCGTACGGACCCAACCGAGGGCGGCCTTCTGGGCCGCCTTCTTCGTTCCGTCCCTCGCCAGCCATTGCGCGGGCAGCGCCCCGAGCACGCCGGTGCTGGTACCCTGCGCCGATGGACCGAGAAGCACGCATCGAACGAATGGTGGAACGTTGCGGGTACGGTGCCGCGGCGCTGACGATCCTGCCCATCCCCGGCAGCGAGATCATCGGTGTGATGCCGCTCCACATCGGCATGGTCATCGGCATCGGCAACGAATACGGACACCAGCTCACCCGCGAGTCGGCCGCCCGGCTCATCACCCAGATCGGCGGCACCGTCGGACTCTCGCTGGTCGGCAGCCACCTGGCGACCACCGCGGGCAAGATCCTGCTGCCGGGCCTCGGCGGCCTGATCGCCGCGCCGTTCATGTACGCCTCGACGCTGGGCATCGGCCACGTGGCGCGCCTCTACTTCGAACGAGACGGCCTCTCCAAGGAGGACATGAAAGACGCGTACGACGCCGCGGTCCGCCAAGCGAAGAAGGCGTTCGACCCGAAAAAGGCCCGCAGCGCGGAAGCGCGCAAGGTGGCGGAAGAAGCCGCGGCCCAGGACGGCCAGGACGGCCAGGACGGCCAGGACGGCGGAGACGCCTCAGACGCAGAGCCGCGCGCCAAACCCAGCGTCGACGACCTGGCCGAGCGATTGGCCCGTCTCGAGGAGCTTCACGACAAAGGCCACATCAGCGACGCGGAGTACGAACGCAAACGCGAGAAGGTCCTCGACGAAATCTGAGGGGCGGGCAAACCGCTCCGAGGAACGTTTGCAGCGCCCTAGGGAGAGAACCCGATCCAGGCGTGCTGCACGATGCGCTCCGCGACGAAGCGCCCGCGGCCGACTGGGACCGGGCCCGAGAGAACGATGTGCGCTGTCCCACCGGAAGGTGCGAGCACGACCACCGAGAGCGCTTCCGCTTCGGGCCGGCAATCGAAGAACGCCACCGCGTCGAGTCGAACCTCGTGGGTGCTCTCCGAGGTGCGCAACGCAGTCAGCACCGCGGTGGGCCACTGCATGAAGTCGCGCGGGTCGGAGCGTCCAGTGCGCGCGAGCATGGCGGTCTCGCCGAGTTGATGAAGGCGCGCCACTTCGTTCCGTTGCAGCCCGCGCCGGATCTCCGCCGAGCAGCGACGCGACTCCGCGGACACCGGGTCCGGCGTCATGTTCACGAGCAACAGTTCGATGGGGCGATCCCCGGCCTCGGTCGTCGCGCTCCAGAGACACGCGGCGAAGACCCACAGCGCGATGCAAGCGAGCGGAAGGCGCCTCATGGGTCGACCACCTCTGGCAACCAGTCGAGCGAACCGATGGACCACGCAGCGTTGTGCTCCATGACGGCGCGAAAGCGGATCCGATCCGGCTCGGTCACCAGCAGTGCGGTGACACCCGCGCTGTACCGGCGTCCCCGGCCGTCTTGGATGTTCGCGGGCACCCGCAGCGCGACGACCCGCTCAGATGCCGCCCAGGACGCCGGCTGGACTCCGTGCTCGATCGCGTCCAGCTCCGCTTCGGTGGCCACGCTCCGGACCACCGTGCGGCCTTGCCCAAGGCGCCGCTCGAGTTGAACGAGCGCGCGTTCTTCGGAACCGAGCAGCGGTTCGGCGTGCGCCACGACGAGCCTCAGCCCCTCTGGCGTGGGCGGCGCGGTCTCACCGGCCGCCTCGGCCTCACCGGCCGCCTCGGCCTCATCGGCCGCCTCGCCGGTCGCCTCGATCTCATTGGCCCCCTCGGTCTCGCCGGTCCCTGGACGGTCTGTGGCCACGGCGACTTCGTTCACAGCGGCTGCGGTCGGGGGCTCGCCGGCTGGTGCCTCTACCGCGCCCCCTTCTGCGTCTCCCCCGCACGCCGAGAGCAGCAGAAGCCCGCAAAACACGAATCGAAGTGGGCGGTGCACCGACACGTTGTGCCAGAGGAAGGGGGGTGGGAGCCAGCAAGAAGCACCGGGGGCGCGTCCGCAAAACTGTAGTACAACCCGGGCGTGGGTCGGCTTCGACACAGCGGCAAACTCTTTCGCGACCTCTACCGGTTCGCCGCCAAGAACAAGATCTACTGGATCGTGCCGCTCGTGCTCGTGCTCGGGCTGCTCGGCGTCGTCATCGCCACCAGCCAGGCCGCGACCCCGTTCATCTACTCCCTGTGGTAGCGCGTCAGCAACACCCGCACCAAGGGCAACTCAGTCCAGGTCGAACTCGCGTTTGAACTTGGCGCGGTCTTCGTAGCCGGGCTGCTGCTGGGCGTGGAGCAAGAAGGGGCCGAGACTGAGCACGTCCATCTCGGTGCCCATGAAGCAGCGGTAGGCGTCCTCGGGCGTGCACACGATCGGCTCGCCGCGCACGTTGAAGCTCGTGTTGATGAGCATCGCGATGCCGGTGAGCGCATCGAACGCTCGGAGCAGCGCGTGGTAGCGCGGGTTGGTGTCCGCGCTGACGGTCTGCACCCGCGCGGAGTGATCGATGTGGGTGATCGCGGGCACGTCCGAACGCGGGTGGTTCACGCGCTCTTTGAGCGGCATCTCGCGCGCGCCTTCCGGCTCAGGGACGCAGCGGCTCTTCTCGAGCGGCGCGACCAGCAACATGTACGGGCTCGGGCGGTCGAGGTCGAAGAAGTCCGCGGCCCGCTCTTCGAGACAGCTCGGCGCGAAGGGGCGGAAGCTCTCGCGCTGTTTGATCTTCAGGTTCATCACCGACTGCATCTTCGGTGAGCGGGGATCGCCGACGATCGACCGGTTGCCGAGCGCGCGCGGGCCGAACTCCATCCGGCCCTGAAAGAGTCCGACGACGTGTTCGTCGGCCAGCAACGCCGCGACGCGTTCCGCCCAAGCGTCGTCTTCGAGCGGCTCGTCGTAGGGGTAGCCGCGTGCATCGAGCCACGCCCGGATCTGCGCCGCGGAGAACTCCGGGCCCAGGTACGCGCCGAACATGCCGTCGCCGGATTTCGGCGCCGCCGCCGCGCCACTCCGCGCCGCCTGATCGTGGTGCACGGCGAGCGCGGCGCCAAGCGCGCCGCCCGCATCCCCGGCGGCGGGCTGGATCCAGACGTCGTCGAACACGGCGCTTCGGAGAAGCTTGCCGTTGGCGACGCAGTTGAGCGCGACCCCCCCCGCGAGGCAGAGGTGCTTCTCGCCGGTCACCGCGCGCGCGTGTTTCGCCATGCGCAGGACGACCTCTTCGGTGACCTCTTGCACGGATTTCGCGAGATCCATCTCGCGCAGCGTGAGCGGCGCCTCGGGTGCACGCGGTGGCCCCTCGAAGAGGTCGGCGAACTTCTCGTTCGTCATGACGAAGTCGTCGAGGAACGCGAAGTAGTCGAGGTCGAGCCGGAACGATCCGTCGTCCTTCAGATCCATCAGCCGCTCGAAGATGCGCTCGGTGTAGCGGCCCTCCCCGTACGGGGCGAGGCCCATGAGCTTGTACTCGCCGCTGTTCACGCGGAACCCGCAGAAGTACGTCATCGCGCTGTAGAGCAACCCGAGGCTGTGCGGGAAACGCATCTCCTCGAGCATCTCGAGTTCGTGCCCGCGGCCGTGGGCGAGCGTGGCGGTCGCCCACTCGCCGACTCCGTCGATCGTGAGCACAGCCGCCGAATCGAAGGGCGATGGATAGAAGGCGCTCGCCGCGTGCGAGCGGTGATGCTCGGGGAACCGCACCGGCAAGTCGGCGGCCTTCCGGACGCCGGCGGCCTCGAGCGCGTCGAGCACCTTCGGCTCGATCCACAGTTTGTCCTTCAGCCACGTCGGCATCGCGCGGAGGAACGGACGCAAGCCACGTGGCGCCGTGCAGAGGCTGGTCTCGAGGATGCGGTGGAACTTCAGGATCGGCTTGTCGTAGAACGCGACCGCGTCGAGCTCGGTGGTGCCCGCTTCGGCCAGGCAGTACCGCACGGCGTTCGAGGGAAACTCGGCGTCGTGTTTGGTCCGCGTGAAGCGCTCCTCCTGGGCCGCCGCCACCACGACTCCGTCGCGAATGAGGCAGGCGGCCGCGTCGTGGTACCAGCAGCTCACCCCCAACACCGTGCCGCCGGTGCTCGCTGTGGCGGTCGGAGTGGTGGCTTCGGTCGCGCTCGTCTCGGTCGCCATCAGTAGGGCCGGTCCAAGGTGGGTCCGCGGTCTTCGCCTTCGCGCGGCGTCCAGTAGCTCTTGCGCGAGGGGT
This sequence comes from Deltaproteobacteria bacterium, assembly GCA_034670305.1. Lineage (GTDB taxonomy): Bacteria > Myxococcota_A > Polyangia > Polyangiales > Houyiibacteriaceae > JAXMNT01. The sequence goes on along the minus strand of JAXMNT010000076.1, from coordinate 21,714 downwards.
CGAAGCTGCGCTGCAGCGTGTCGCGCGCGCCGCGCCGCCGGAGCAACCCGAACGGCGTGAGGAACAAGTAGAACAGCGGCGCGAGTAAGACCCATGTCAACACAGTGCCGACCACCCGCCCCAGACCGACGAACACCCGGTCGACGGCGGCGTGCGCGCCGAGCGGGCTCACGACGCCGAGCAGGAAGACGAACGACGCGATGCCGCACGCGACGATGGCCAACACCGGGCGGCGAAAGACGAAGTACAGAAGCGCGCCGATGCCCAGCCCCACGAGCCACTGGACCGTCGCGCGGATCCGCACCCGGTTCGCCGAAGGTTTCGGCGGGTCGCGCCAGATGGATGCGGACGCCTCTTCTCGGCCAGGTGTCGGGCCGGCGGATGAAGTGCTCATTCTGCGCTCCGCACGAAGTCGGCGACCGACGCGGCGAACACCCGGTTGCCGGACTGGTCGTAGTGGAGGTTGTCGCCGGACACGCGCATCTCCTCCGGGGTGTGGCCCGCGCCGCGCCACTCGTCGAGCGGGTCGAGCACTTGAAAGCCGGCCGTGCGGGCGGCGTCGCCGACAAGGGTGTGGAGCGCATCCCAGTGGTAGTCGTCCCAGCTCTCGAGCACCGGGGAGATCACGAACAGCGGCTTGGCACCGCTCTGTGCGATCGCCGTGTGCAACGCGTCCATCGATGCTTGGAAACGGGCGACCGGCGCTGGCTGCCGAGCGATGGCCAGGTACTCGTCGTCGTAGTTCGCGTCGAAGCGGCGTCGCTCGAGGATGCCCGTGAAACGCGCCCAGAGTTTGAAGGTCGCCTCCTGTTCCGCGCGGGCGACGACGTCGTCGATGGTCTCGCGCCGGACCGGTGCGGTTTGCTCGAGCATGGTCTCCTGCGCCGTCTTGAGCGCCCGCTCGGCGTCGTTCGCGAAGCGTTCGAAGGGACCGCTCATGATCATCATGTCGTTCATGCAGTAGACGACCACCACGACCGCGGGTCGGTACGGCGCGACCCCGCGTCTATACCACGCAACTTCGTCGCCGGTGTCGTAGCCCGAGACGCCGAAGTTCAGCACCTCGAACCCATCGCCCAGCGCCTCGTCGATGCGCTGGGGCAACGCCTCGTGCACGGGTAGGAACTCACTCCACACGAGCGAATCGCCGACGATCGCCACCCGTCGATCCGGGCCGGGCTCGAGCGCGACGTCGTGGGCCTCGCGCATCGACTGCGCGTTGAACCCCGCCGTGCCGTACTCCATCTCCACCGCACTCGAGGGCGTGGGTTCGTAGACCAGGTGCGGGTCTTCGGAGCGGCGGTAGATCGTCTCGTTCATCTGGATGTAGCGCTCGCGCCATTCGTAGTCGAAGCCATCGGGCGCGTCCGGGTCTGGTGCGGTCGCGTAGCGGTAGATGCCCTCCGCTGCAGCAAAGCTCAGACCAAGGCTCACGAACACCAAGGCGAGCTTCTTCCACGTCGCGGTGCGCTCGGGAGCCGCGCCGCCGTCTTCGCTGTCCGCCGACGGGCGTCTGTCCGCGGCCGCCATCAGAGCTCGTCGTCGATCGACTCAGCGATCATTCGGTGCGCGAACTCGTTCGGGTGGCGATCCGCCGGGTGCACCCAGAGCGCGGTCGCGTCCATGTCGCGGAAGTCGTCGAGCAGGTCGACGACGAAGACGCCGCGGTTGCGAAGGGCTTCGGCGACGGTGCGATGGACCGACTCGAATGGGTAGTCGCCGTCGAGGTTCACGAAGAGCGGCTGGATGGCCACGAGGAAGCGGCCGCCTCGAGACTGCATGGTCCGGTGCATTTCTTCGATGAGCTCCTGGGTCTCGAGCCACCCGTCTGCGTTCGGCTCCTGCACCATCTCCTGGTACCAGCGGGTCGTCTCGTCGGCGACCTTGGCCCCTTCGAGGCGGTCGGTCAGCAGCGTCCAAAGGCGCGGCTTCCAGAACGGGAGCTCACCTGCGCCGTCGGTGAACATGCGGCGGCGGTCGAGGATCCAGTCGTCGAGGAACGTCTGCCGCGCGGCGAAGGCTTCGGACTGTTCGGGATCGTTGAGGGTGTAGGCGTAGACGACGATGTCGGGCTCGAGCACGAGTTGCCGCTCGAAGAACCCGGCCACGTCCGACACGTCGTAACCGCGGCGACCGCAGTTGAGGACTTCGCGGCTCGGTCCGCCGAGATCGTCGAGCACCGCGCTGAAGGTCGACGCCTCGGCGACGCCCTGCCCTTCGGTGAAAGAGTCGCCGACGGTGACCACGCGCGTGACACCTTCGCGCTTCGGCCCGATGTCTCCGCCCCGGCAGAGTTCTTCGGAGTACCGGAACGAGACTCCAAAGGGCGTCGCTTCGTAGCGCTCGTCCACTTCGGTCAGGCCCAGCGCGCGGTACTCGGCGCGCACCGATTCCTCGCGCAGGTCGACCTCGAACACGTCGCGGGGATCGTCCGGGTAGACGTCGAGGCCGTGGCGTTTGTCGTCCGTCTCGAGGTGCCAGGGATGGGCCCAGCGCGAAGGCCCGAGGCCGAGGACCCGCACCAGCAACTCGGCGAGCAGGAGAAAGAAGACCGTTGCACCGAGCGCGAACGCCACCTTCTTCGACTTGGACGGCACCGGAGTGTCGTCTGCCGCAGGCGGCGCACCTGCGGCCTCTGCCGCGGCGGTGTCTGGCGCGGAGGTGTCTGGCGCGGAGGTGTCTGGCCCGGGCGTGTCCGGCGCGGAGGTGTCTGTGGACTCGCTCATGGCCCACCCTCCGGGGGGAGCGGCGCTGCCGTCCCCGACGTGGGCGTTGCGGTTCCCGCGGACAGCACCGCCGCGACGCGCGCGGCCAGCACACCATGAAACGCGGGGGTGGGATGACAGTCGTCTTCGATGGTGGGCTCGCCCGTCCGCCAGCGTTCGCGCGCGATCGCGTCGGCGTCGATGAGCGCGACCTCCCGATGACGGGCCGCCACCGAACGCACCGTGACGTTGACGCCGACCCGCGTGCCGAGGTTGCCGATGGTGCGCTCACGGCTCTCGACGTACGCATCGAACGCGGCGTTTCGGTGAATCGCAGCCTCGCCGGTGGACAGCTCGGCGAGCGCCTCGAGTGCCGCCGCTTTGAGGGCATGAAGCGCGGCCGGTTCGGGATCGAGCGCGAGGGCTTCCCGCGCGGTGGCGACGGCCGCCTCGGCCCGGCCCGCGTCGAGTTCGTCCGCGCCGCGCCGCGCCAGGGCCCGCACTTCTTCACCGACCGGACCACCGCGTGCGCTGAGCGGCTGAAGCCGATGAAACGAAGGGCTGAGCCTCGGGTTGAAGGGCACGGTCAACATCACGACCCGCACGCCGGCATGCTCGGCGCGCGACACGAGCGCGTCCAGGTGCCCCCCAAACGCGTCGAGATGCGCCGTCCGGGTCTGCGCCCAGGACGTCAGGGGAAAACTCTCGTCGGGATGGTCGATCGCGTGACGGTAGCCGACGAGCGGCGCTTGCGGCACCCGAGTTCCTCCGGTGTTTCCTCGATGCCCGAGGTAGAGGGCGGCCGCGAGCAGCCGACTGTGCGCGAGCGACCGTTGCACGGCGGGGTCGTCCTCTGGAGACGTGGCGGGCGACCACTGGATGAACTCGTTGTTGCCCGAGAGCACCACGAACACCGCCGGCTCGAACCGGTCGAGAAGCACCTGCGCAAGGCCGAGCACCTGGCCGGCGCACCAGCCCACCTGACCGGCATTGAAGACGGCATGCTCGGGCAACCGCTGCTGGAGCTGCGAGGCGAGCGAGTCGTCGAATGGGTAGGGATAACCGAGCGCCGCCGAACCGCCGAGGACGAACACCCGCGGTCGCCCGTTCGCCCTCTCCGCCACGTCGTCCGCATCCATCGGGTCCAGCTTCGCGTCCGGCCAGGCACCTTCGATGACCACGCCGCCGAGCGCGTACGGCGTCTCTCGCGCCTCCCCGCGGTCGGGCACCCGCAGGCGGATCACGCCGGCTGGCCAGTCCGGGGCGGTCTCCGGAACTGGGTCGGGAGATCCGGACGCGGTCTTGAGGCGCTCCATGAGCGGCGCGCGAAAATCCCAAATCGCGTCGGCGACCCACGCGCCGGCTTCGAAGACCACGCACCAGACCAACAGCACCAAGGCGCCTTTGCGGAGCGAACGTTTCCAGCCGGGCGGCGCGGAGTCACCCGAGGGCGCGAGGGCGGGTTCGGTCGGTGGATCAGACATCGGAACCGGTGCCCCCGAGCGGGTCCCCTCGGCGGCGGGCCAAGAGTGCCACGAAGAGCATCGTGATCAGGATCGCGATGGGCTGGTGCATTCGAAGCGGAGTGAAGACACCGCCGAACGCGTCGAAGTCGAGGCTCGCGATCACGAACACGCCCCACCACGAGAGCACGAAGCCCGTGGCCGCGATCCAGCGGCGACCGGCCCCCACCGCGACGAGCCCCAGCAGGAGCAGCGGCGCCGCGTGCACGAGGTACCGCTCGTGCACCCCGGTGAGCACGGTCGCCATCGCCAGGTTCGCCAAACCGGCGTGAAGCACGAAGGCGGCGCTGCGTTTCGTTAGGGTCGACGAGGCGTTGCCCTCTTCGGCGGCCCGCAGCTTCTTCCAGAGCGCCCCCGTGGTGTAGAGCTGCGTCGCTCCGAACCCGAGCAGCCCCCAGACGTACGCGCGCACCCCCAGCAGGCGCCACTCGTGGGCCGACGCGTTGATGTCGGCGATCAGCGACCAGAGGCTGGCGCCGCCCGCGACGATCAGATCGCCGTGCGCGCTGCCGCCTCCGAAGAGCACGAAATGCAGATGGCCTGGGTAGCCCGCGGGCAAGACGAGCCACGGATCGGCCACGAACCACACGAGCGGGCTGCCCAGCGCGGCGATCCAGTGGCTTGGTTTTCGATGTCGCCCGAGCGCCCAGAGCACGAGCAGCCCCAAGGTCGGCAACGTGAAGAAGGTGAGCTGCTTCAAAAGGATGGCGGCGTGAAGACACGCCAGACCCGCTCCGAGCTGCGGCGCGGCGCCATCGCGCCGGTAGCGCAGGAGCCACACGAACGCACCGAGCAACGCGGCCGTGCCCCACACGTCGATCTGTCCGAACCACGCGCCTGGTGCCCAAGCGCACGGCAACACGCTCAGGACCATCGCCACCCGGCGCGGCGCCGGCAGCCCGATGTCCCGGCCGAGCGACGCGAGTCCGAAGACGACCACGCCTTCGCCAACTGCCAGGGTCGCCTTGAACACCGCGCGGAAGGTCTCGGCGTCGAGCGCGTGCCCGAGTGCGTGTTCGACAAGGTGAGAAGGCAGGCACACCGCGAGCACGCCGAGGATCGGGTAGTTGAGCCCAGGGCCATCCCGATAGAACGCAGGCCCGTCCCGAAACGCGAGGTACCACTCGTGGAAGAACGCGATGTCGCCTTCGTGTCCGAGACCCGCGTGCACCATCAGCATCGCGGCCGGGAACGCGACCGCGAACATCACGAACCAACCGCGCGACACGTCGTGCCAGCGGGCTTGTTTCTTGGACTGCGGCAGATGCGCTTGGGACACGGCGGCTAGCGGGCGAGTTGCGCGCGGGCTTCGCGCGCCCACTGTCGGGAGAGGTGACGTTCGGCTTCGGTCGAGCGGCCGCTCTGCGCGATGTCGGCATCGGAAGGAATGCGTTCGGCGACCCGCACCGCACTCTGCGCATCGAACGGTCGCGCGTTCCCCACCTGCACGTAGACCGGCGAGGTGTGGGCCAGCGGGAGTTCGCCTCCGTCCACCCGCGCGGTGCCTTCGAAGCGGAGCGCGAGCCACGAAGACGTCTCGAAGCGGACCGGCACGATGTCCTCCACGGCGGTGACGCGCGGCCCGAGCGTGCGGGTCCAGATCGGCGCGCCGTTCTGTAGCAACACGAGTTCGCCGACGGGCGCGTGCACGGCGTGGATGGCGACCCGGACCGGCAGCATCTGAGGCGCCGAAAGCGTCGTCACGCTCCCCGGTCCCTCGCCCCCGACCCGGAGAGAGAGCGCCGGACCCGAGGTGACGTAGGAGTGACCGGCCTCTAGCGCCGCGAAGAGCTGTGCTTGACCGACCTCCCCTCCGGCACCCGGGTCGGCTTCGGCGTCCTCGATCGCGACGCAGACCCGGTTGGCGCCGAGCGGTGCGTGGTAGTCCACGAGGGTCTGAGGCCGCGCACCGAACTGCGCATCCGTGCCTGCGATCGCACCGATTCGAGCGCCCACGTTGAGTAGATCGTACCACTCGTCGAGCCGGTGAAACCGGCCGAGCGAAAGCACCTCCGAGGTCGCGACGTCGCCGCGCAGCGCCCCTTCGACGAAGATGCGCCCGAGCGCACCACTGACCCAGCCGCCCTCCGACTGGGCCGTGGCGACGATGTGCGCGCGCGAGTGTTTGCTGATGCCGGCGACCGGGGTGCGGTGTCCGAACACGTGCATCGCGCAGGTGCGTTCGGGACGGGCCCACGCTTGAGCGCGCATGAGGAGCGCGCCGCCAGCAGACTCTCGTCGAGACAGCTCCGCTTCGGTCCAAGCGAAGCCGCCCCAGTGTTCGCTGCGGGGCGCGCCCTCGACCCGGCCGGCCCAGTCCACAAACGCCGCAGCGTCGAGTCCCTCGATCTCCAGGAGGTTGCCCAGGGCGTGTTCGGAGGCGTCTCCCGGAACGAATCCGTGCAGGTGCAGGTCGGCGCAGGCCCAGCCCTCGTGTGGATCGGCGGCGGACACGTCGAGGACCACGCGACGTTCGCGCCGCGCGTCAAAGGTGTGCCGCACGGGTCGCGCATGTCCGCGTGCGACGACCAGCGTGACCGGACCGGGGCGCACCTCGAGCACCGAGCGCGGACCTACGTAGGCATGGACCTCGTTGGCGCCGGGCGCGAACGCCTGCCGACGCACGTACCAGCCGAGAGCGCCCTCGAGCACCGACGCCGTTTCCACCTGGTCTCCCCGCCCGTCTTGGGGACCGCCGCTGGCCGGATCGTCACGCAAGCCGTCGCGCTGCGAATCGTCGCCGTCCGGTTCGTCGCCGTCCGACTCGTCGCGGTGTGGATCCCGAAGACGACTCTCCTCGTCCCAGAACACGACGACGCGCGCGCCCGGCATCGGTGCGCCATCGGCATCCTGGAGCACCAGCTCCACTTGAACCGGATCGTTCGTTTCCTGTTCAGGTGGAGATTGGCCGAGCGGCTCGGCGGTGCGGCACGAGAGCCCGGCGAGCACGAGCGCACACCCGAACGTCCAGCGGGCCGTCCAGGGGGCCGTGCACCAAGCCTGGGAACCAATGCCCGACGTCGTCGCGGGGACGCACCCTCCAGCGATGGGGTCCATCACTCGCGTAGCTGGTACGTGAACAGGAGCGACCCCTGGAGCACGAGCAGCAGGGTTCCTCCGCCGGTCACACGCACCTCGTACTGGTTGTCGAAGGTGTCGGTGCCGAAGCACGTCGATCCCCGCAGGAGCCGCGTCCCTTCGGTGCGAACGGTCTCTGTGCGCGGGTTGGGTTCGGGCAACGTCGGCCCGGTGGTGAACGCGTCGATGCGCTGCAAGAGATCCGCCGCCTCGAACACCCAGGTGCCCCGCACCATGCCGCGCAGCGCGCCGCTCGTCTCGGCGCGGACCAGATCGAAGGACCCGACCGGGATCTCGCCACCTCCCAGGGTCGCGGGCAACGCGGCCAGGGACTCGAGCGCAACCGGACCTCGGCCGAACGTGTAGCCGTGACAGGCGCCGGGCGCGTCGACCACGAAGCCTCCGTCCGGACCTGCGTCGTCCGGCGCGGCTCCTGCGTCGGTGCCCCCGTCCGACGTGGCCGCGTCCATGCCGGACGCGTCTTCCGTGGAAGCGTCTTCGGTGGACGCGTCTTCGGTGGACGCGTCTTCGGCGGACGCGTCTTCGGCGGAGGCGTCGTCGCCGGTGGTTCCCGCGTCCATGGACCCGCCGTCCACGCTGCCCGCGTCCGAACCCGCGTCGGCCACGGTGCCATCGTCGTCGCCGCACCCGAGGGCGAGGGCGGTGCACAGGGCGAGGAAGACACAAAGAGAGCTGGGCCGGACGCGATGCAGGGACATGGCGACGCTATACCACCAGAACGCCGAAGCCGAAGCCGATCCCCGAAGCCGGTCCTGCGGTGCAGCTCCCTTGCGAGCGCCAAAGGCGCGATGCCCTTGCCCTTGCCCCTGCCATTGCCCTTGGTCCGTGCTGCGGTGCTGCAGTGCTGCGGTCCTGCGGTCCCTCTCCGAAGCCGACTCCGAAGCCGATCCCGAAGCCGACTCCGAAGCCGATCCCGAAGCCGACGCCGAAGCCGACGCCGAAGCCGACGCCGAGGCCGATCCCGAAGCCGATCCCGAAGCCGATCCCGAAGCCGACTCCGACGCCGACGCCGAAGCCGACGCCGACTCCGAAGCCGATCCCGAAGCCGACTCCGCTTCCGCTTCCGGTTCCGCTACCGACTCCGCTTCCGCTTCCGCTTCCGCTACCGCTACCGACTCCGCTTCCGCTTCCGCTTCCGCAACCGACTCCGCTACCGCTACCGCTACCGCTACCGCTACCGCTTCTGTTGCTGTTGCCGTTGCTGTTGCTGTTGCTGTTGCTGTTGCCGCTTCTGCTGCTGCTGCTGCTTCTGCTTCCTACGCTTCTGTTCTGGCTCAGCCCCAGAGGGCGGGGGGCGGGGGGTGGAGCAAGGGGCCGTCGTAGTGGCAGGCGTGGGGGCGGTCTTGGTCGAGGTGGAGGGGGCCGTCGAGATCGACGAAGTCGGCGTCGAGGGCGAGGAGGTAGGCGGGGGCGATGGCGAGGGAGGTGGAGACCATGCAGCCCACGAAGACACCGAGGCCGCGGGCGCGCGCTTCTCGTTGCAGCCGCCGGGCGCGGGTGAGGCCGCCCGCTTTGGGGAGCTTCACGTTCACGCAGTCGTAGTGCTGTTCGATGCCGGGGGGCAGCCGGTCGCGCAGGCTCTCGTCGGCACAGATGGGGATCGGACGTTCGCCGGCCAGCGCATGTTCGTCTTCGGGGCGGAGGGGCTGTTCGATCAGCGCGACTCGAAACGCGGTCAGCTGCGGCACGAGCCGCTCGTAGTCCGCCACCGACCACGACTCGTTGCCGTCGAGTACGAGGCGCGCTTCGGGATGGCCCTGAAGCACCGCGTCGACGACGTCGATCGCGTGGTCGGGACCCACCTTCACTTTCAAGACCGAGAACGTGCGATGCGCCGCCGCGCTCGCTTGCATCGCGCTGGGTTCGTCGACGCCGACCGTGAACATCGTCTCGACCGGTGCCGGCTCGAGGCCGAGCGTCTCCCAAGCGCGCTGTCCGGCATGTTTGCACCGCAAGTCCCAGAGCGCGCAGTCCAGTGCATCGAGACCGGGCGAGCCGGCGGCGCGTTGCACACCGAGCAGGTGCCGGATCGGGAACGCGCGGGCGCGCCCCAACTCTGCCTCTAGGGTGGTGCCCGAACGTTCGTGCACGAAGCTCTCGCCTCGGCCGGTGAAGCCCCCGAGCGAGAGATCGACCCGCAGCAGCTGGATCTCCGTCCGCGTGTACGCCGCGGTGCGGAACGGCCGGCTCAACCGATGGGTCTCGGTGAACACATGTCGCTGGAGATCGAGCGGTTCGCGCAGGTCCATCGTCGACACCCATCATGCACTGGATAGGGTTTGCCGAGGCGCCTAAGGTGTGAGAGGTCTGCCCCATGTTGGAGATCTGGCACAACCCGCGCTGCACCAAGTCCCGTCAAGCCCTCGCACTGCTCGAAGCGCGCGGTCTGGAACCGACGATCGTGAAGTACCTCGACGCGCCGCCGACCAAGAAGCGGCTGACCGAGGTGATCGCGCTGCTGGGGGGCGAAGCGATCTCGCTCGTGCGGACGAAGGAATCGCTCTTCGGAGAGCTCGGACTCACGAAGACGTCGCCGAAGAAGGCGCTGCTCGACGCCATGGCCCAACACCCGAAGCTCATCGAACGACCGGTCGTGATCACCGACAAGGGCGCGCGCATCGGAAGGCCAACGGAAGCGATCGAGGAGATCCTGTAGGACAGGCGCTGGGCGCCTGTCCCCCTTGCCCTTGCCCTCGCCCTTGGTGCCCTTGCCCATGCCCTTGGTTCGCGTCGGGATGGCGTCGGCATCGGTCGGTGCGTGCTCGCACGCAACGGCGCAACGCCCACCCAAAACCGAGACGCCGCGTCGGCACATGGCCGCGCGGCGTCAGGTCACAGGTTCGGGCCGGCCGCCCGAATGAGAATCAGCAGCCGTCGGTGACCCGGATGCTGCTGACCCGGCCGTTGCGGATCTGGTCGCAGTACGCGCCCGAGAACTCGAGCAGACGACCGGTGAGCGTGTATCCACTCGCGGGCACGACCGTCGCGTCTTGACGCACGGTCACACTCGCCGGGCGGGCAGGCGCGGTGTCGAGGGCGAAGCGACAGTCCGTCGCGGCGCCGAGGATCGACTCCAGGGAGCTCGTGAGGCTCGCGGCGTCCACGGCTTCGTAGTAGCGGGTCGCGCCGGCGCGCGGGCGTCCACCCGCATCGGCGAACATGTTCAGGGCGTCCTGGAGCGCCGGGATCCCGGAGGTGTCGCCATCCGGGTCGGGGCCGACGATGCCGAGCACGAAGACGTCCACGCCTTCACGCGAACGAAGTCCGCTGATGGCCGAGACCGTCGCGCCCACGGTCGCGCCGCAGTTCGGCTCCGGGAGTCCATCGGTCGCAAGGATGACGAAGGGCGTGCCCGAGGTCGAGCGGCCGGCGAGGTAGGTTTCGGTCGTCGCCAGCGCAGCCGGCGTCGGGGTGTCGCCCGCGCGGGGGTCCGCGGCGACGAGGCGGCTCGAGATGGCGGAGCTCGTGCCCACGGCGACGTCGATGTCCGGGCTGGACGCCACCATGCAGTTGTCTCGCTCCGCGTCGCCGGTGAGCAGCGGGAAGGTCAACATGCCGAGTGGCAGGTCGCTGACCATCGGCAAGACCGAGCTCATCGCGTCCTGGAGTTCGACCCAGCGGGTGCGGGTGGTGCCGACGGCCGGGAAGTCCATGCTGCCCGAGCGGTCGATGACGAAAAGGATTTCGCCTTCGGCCGGCACGACCGGAAGCGTCTCGTCGTAGGGCATGCAGCATCCGGCTTCGCAGTCGGGATCGGCACAGTCGACGAGACCGTCGCAGTCTTCGTCTCCGCCACCGGAACAGACTTCGGTCCGGGGCCGGACTTCGCCGGAGCACGCGCCCCAGGCGGACGAGGTACCCGTTCCGAGGCACTCCTGCATGCCGTCCATGCACGCGCCGACGCCCGCGGTACCGGCCGAGCCGCCGTAGCAAGCGCGGGTGGTGCCGAGCACACAGCTGCAGCCCTCGTCGATCACGCCGTCGCAGTCTTCGTCGCCGCCATCGCAGTCTTCATCGCTCGGAAGCACTTCGCCCGAGCAGGCATCCCAGTCGGAGCCGTCCGCGTCGGCGACACAGGTCTCGACACCGGCCGAGCAGGCGCCGATGCCGATGTCGTCGCCGCTGCCGGAGTAACAGGCGCGGGTCTCGCCAGGAATGCAGGCGCAGCCTTCGTCGACCGTTCCGTCGCAGTCGTTGTCGACTCGGTCGCAGATCTCGGTGGCGGGGCTTCCGTCGCCCACGCACGCGTCCCAGGAGCTGAACTCGAAGTCGCTGGTGCACTGCTGCATGCCGAGCACGCACGCGCCGATGCCGGCCAACGCGGGGTCACCCCGGTAGCAGGTCTGGCTCGCGCCCGCATCGCAGGTGCACTCCTCGTCGACCGCTCCGTCGCGATCGTCGTCGAGGCCGTTGCCACACAGGTCGTCGCTCGGGGGCACGAAGACGTCCTCGCCCTGGCCCGCGTCGCCTTCGCTGCCGGAGTCCTCCCCGCCGCCGCCGTCGCCACCAGGGCCGACACCGGGGCCCGAAGGACAGCCTGTAAGAGAGAGAATACCGACCACGGCCAAGACGGCCTGCAAGGGGAAGAAGCGCATCGGCCGAGTGTAGCTGAAAACGGCCTTTCCGCCCGTACCGACAGAGGCTACGTCACACTTCTTTGCGCGGTCCCACCGCGTCGCCCCATAGGTTGGGTTCGAGGTCCACGAACGAGGACGTTCGTGAGCGAGGAGCGAGGGTGGAGCACCGATTCAGCGTTCAGGTCTACTACGAGGACACCGATCACTCGGGCCTCGTCTACCACGCGAACTACCTCAAGTACTTCGAACGGGCCCGCGAGCACGTGCTCGGCGTGACCGAACTGGTCCGGCTGCTGAACGAGGACGGGATCGGGTTCGTCGTCTACAAAGCCGAGCTGACCTACAAGAAGGGCGCGGTGTTCGGCGACGCCGTCACGGTGGTGACCGAAGTCGCCCGGGAGAGCGACTACCGCCTCGGTTTCCGCCAGGACGCCTACCGCCCGGCCCCTTCCGGCGGGGAAGAACTGCTCGTGCAAGGCCGCATCGATCTGGTCTGCGTCGACCGCGCCGGCCAGCTCACCCGCGTGCCAGCGTCCGTGATGGACCGCCTCTGAGGCACGTTCGGCTTCGGCATCGGCTTCGGCATCGGCTTCGGCATCGGCATCGGTATTGGCTTCGGCTTCGGCATCGGCTTCGGCATCGGCTTCGGCATCGGCTTCGGCTTCGGCTTCGGCTTCGGAACCAGCTTCGGCATCGGCTTCGGCTTCGGCCTGGATCGGCTGCAGCCTCGCGCCCGAACTCAGAGCGGAATCAGTCGTCGCCCATCAGGTCGTCGAACGCCGCGTCCAGATCGTCGTCGAGCACCAGCGCCGGCCCCGCCGGATCCCCAGGTCCCGTCAGCAAGGCGAGCCGGCCCTGGACGTCCCGGAAGGTGTCGTCGCGTTTGGCGACCTTCTGGTAGTAGTAGAGCGCTTCGCGAACGTCCTCGAGCTGCTCGTAGGCGATGCCGAGTTCGAAGTAGAGGCCGAGTTCTTCGCGGTCGGTCTTGGCGTCCGCGTACAGCCCCTTCTTGAAGTGGGCGATGCCGTCGGTGACCTTGCCCTGCTCGATCTTGCAGAGCCCGATCATGGTCTGGCAGATGCACTCGCGCGACGGGTTCTTCATCGCGAGTCCGAACTCGCCGATCGCATCGTCGAGCAAGCCCATTTCTTTGTAGGCGATGCCGAGGTCGAAGTGGGTGTCGGTGTCTTCGAGCCCGATCTGCTCTTCGACGCCCTTCTTGAACTGCTCGAAGACGTTCTCCACATCGAGCACGTCGCTCCCGGTGAGCTCTTCGACGTCTTCGTCGCCGAGTTCTTCGGCGAGCTTCTCCGCCAGCGCGAACGCTTCGTCTTCGTCGGTCTTGCTTGGGGCCGGCGGCACCGCCGATGCCGCGACGGACGCCGCGTTCGTCTGCAGCTCGGTGATCTCCGCCAGCTTGTCCTGCAGCAGGGGGTGGCCGGGGTGCGTCTCGAGCGCGTCTTCGATCGTCGCGCGCCCCGCTTCGTAGAGCCCCTGCGCGAGGAAGAAGTCCACCTCGTCCAGGGTCTCCTCGATCTCGCCCGGAGGCACGCTCGCGCGCTCCAACGCTTCTTCCACCGGGTCGTTGCTGGTGGTGAGTGGCGCCGCCTCGAAGGCTTCGGGGCTCATCGGTGCGAGCGACCCGGAGCCGATCGGCGCCATCTGCGGTTCGCTGATCGGAGCCATCTCGCCGGGCAGCGGCTCGAGCGGTTCGAGCGAGAGGCGCTGGAGTTCCGCGTCGGAGATCCCCTCGGACACGATGGTGTGATCGTCCGACTCGAACACCGGTGCCGGCGCGATGATCGCGTCGCTCAGTTCGACCTCGCCGGTCACATCCATCGTCGGCTCGGGCGGCCCGAGTCCGTCGGGGACCGGAGTCGGCGCGGGGCTGTCCGGCGGCCTCGACGCCGCGGCTGCGATGAGCGCGGCGTCCACCGAATCCGCGGCTTCGAGCGGAGACTGCTGCATCTCCGTCTCGTCGTCGTCGACGAACAAGATGTCGTCGTCGGCCTCCTCCGCCTCCACGGGGTCACCGAAGACCGGTTCTTCGAACCCGGTGTCCGCCGTCGGCACGTCGATCCGCGGATCGAGCTCGTGCGCCTGGCGGAGGTAGAGCTGGGCGACTTGAGGGGAGTCGCTGAGCGTCGCGAGCGCGAGGAGTTGCTCCGCCGCCTCGGTGTTCTGCCCAAGCGCGAGCAACACGTCCTTCAGCCGCTCGCGCGCCTCGGCGTGCTCCGGCGCCAGATCGATGACCTGCCGCAACTGCACGACGACCTTCTCTCGCAGACCGTACCGCTCGAAGACATCGCATTCGGTCAGCAGCCGCGCGATCTGCGCCTCGCGCGCAACATCGGGAGGAATGCTCGGCCGGGGGGCTTCTTCGAACTCGTCGAGATCGCTCGTCTCCGCGATCGAGAGTTCCGGTTCGTCGTCGTCGTCGTCGTACGACGGCGCGGGCGGCTTCGGTGCGGCTTCCACCACCGAGCCGACGTCCACGTCGAACTCGTCCTCGTCCACGAGGAGGATCTCGGCGCTGTCGGGTTCGATCAGCTCGAGCTCGGGCTCGTCGTCGTCTTCGAGCATCGGCGGGGGCGCCACCGACTGCTTGCTCTTGCGGGCCTGACCCGGTGCGTAGCCCGCGAGGGCTTGGCGCGCTTCCGCGTCCTGGGGATCGAGCTCGAGGATCTTCTTCAGGATCCGCGCGCGCTCTTCGGCTTGCCCAGCCTCGTTGTGAATTCGCGCCATCTCTCGGTAGACGCTGATGGTCTTCGGCGTCTGTCCGAGCACGTGGAACGCACGCGCCAGAAGCTCCAGCGTGCCGATGTCTTTCGGGTTCTGCTTGAAGCAGAGCTGCAGCTTCGCGAGCGCACGTTTGGCGTCGTTGCGCTGCAGGTAGAGTTCCGCGAGTTCGCGGGCGAGGTTCACGTCACTGGGACGGTGGTAGAGCAGGCGCTCGGCGACTTTGAGGTAGTCGTCCATGCGGCCCTGATCTCGGAGCAGCTCGGCGCCGGCTTCGAACTCCGTTGCCGCCTCGTCGGTCCGTCCCGCCTTCGACAACGCCTCCGCGTAGCGAATGCGCACCGGGATGTTCTCCGGGTCGAGCTCCGCCATGCGTCCGAGCGTGCTCAGCGCGCGGTCCACGTCGCCAGAGCGCGCGTACGCCTGGGCCACCTGCTCGTAGGTCTGCAGCGCGTCGCTGACGAGCTGCAGGTTCTCGTACATCTCGGCGAGTTTGAGCTGCACGTCCAGCCGCCCAGGCTGCAGCTTGAGGATCTGCTTGTAGACCGCGACCGCTTTGAGGAAGAACCCCTGGGTCGCGTAGTGGTCTGCCACACGCTGGTAGGTCTCGGTGGCCTCGCGATGCGAGCCTTTCCGAGTGTAGAGATCCCCGATCTTCAGCCAGGTTCGTACGTCACGCGGGTCCGCTTCGACGAGTTTGCGATACTCGGCGATGGCGCGGTCGTACTGGCCCTTCGACAGGTGCTTCTGGGCAGCTGCGAGAACTTTCGTGCGATCGAGTGCCACCGAGGCCGGTGAACCTTTCGCCGAGCCGTGGATGCGCGGAATAACTCCGAAAATCCCGGACCGGGGCCACGGGAGCATAGGTTCCCAGGGGTGGAGGGGTCAACCACTGGTTCGGGGGATCGACCGGCCCTGACCGGGCGAAAACGGCCGCCCAGCCCCCTGGTTCACTTGATGGTGAGGAGCTTTTCCAGGAAGCGCGTCGACAGGTTGCCCGAGATGAAGTCCGGGTGGTCCACGATGCGGCGGTGCAGGGGCACGTTGGTGCGGATCCCGCCGACCGAGGTCTCGGCCAATGCCCGCCGAAGTCTCCGGATCGCCTGATCCCGGCTGGACCCGAATGCGATGATCTTGGCCAGCAACGAGTCGTAGGCGCCTGGCACCCGGAACCCGCCGTAGACCCCGCTGTCGATCCGAATGCCGCCCCCGCCGGGGACCACGTACTCGGTGATCTTCCCAGGCCAGGGCGCGAACGTCTCCGGGTCTTCCGCGTTGATGCGGACTTCGATCGCATGGCCGCGCAGCTCGATTTTCTCAGGCAGGTCCAGCAACTCGCCCGCTGCAATGCGGATCTGCTCGCGGATGAGATCCACACCCGTGATCTGCTCGGTGACCGGATGCTCGACCTGGATGCGCGTGTTCATCTCCATGAACGCGAGGTTGCCGCGCTCGTCCATGAGCAGTTCGATCGTGCCCGCGGACACATAACCGCTCTCGCGCATGGCCCGCGCGATGGTCGCGCTCATATCGGCCCGCATCTCCTCGGTCATGGCGACCGACGGGGCTTCTTCGAGCAGCTTCTGATGCCGCCGCTGGATCGAACACTCACGTTCGCCGAGCACCCGCACGCCGCCCTTGCCATCGCAGAGGACCTGGAACTCGATGTGGCGCGGATGTTCGACGTAGCGTTCGAAGTAGAGATCGCCGTTCTGAAAACCAGCGATCGCCTCAGCCTTCGCCTGAGGGAACGCGTTCCGCATCTGCTCGGCGCCGCGGATGATCTTCATGCCACGCCCGCCGCCGCCGCCGGAGGCCTTGAGCATCACCGGGAAACCCACACGCTCCGCTTCCGCCGCCGCGTGGTCTGCATCGCGCAGCACCTGCGAGCCCTCCATGAGCGGCAGACCGAGGGACTTGGCGAGCGCGCGGGCGGGGACTTTCTCGCCCCACTGCCGCATGTCGTTCGGGGTCGGCCCGATGAACGTGAGCCCGCAACGGATGCAGGTCTCGGCGAAGCCGGCGTTCTCGGCCAGGAATCCATAGCCGGGGTGGACCGCATCGGCGCCGGTGATCTCCGCGGCCGCGATCAGCGCTGGCACATCGAGGTAGCTGCGCGTCGCGTCGGCCGGACCGATGCAGACCGCTTCGTCCGCGAACCTCACGTGGAGCGCTTCGGCGTCCACGTCGCTGTGCACGGCGACGGTCTTGAGTCCCATCTCGTGACACGCACGAATGACCCGCACCGCGATCTCGCCACGGTTCGCGATGAGCACCTTCTCGAACATCTGGTTCTACTCTTTGCGCACTCGGAACAGGCGGTCGCCGTACTCGACGGGCTTGCCGTTCTCGACGAGGATTTCCAAGACGGTTCCCGCGAAGTCCGCTTCGATCTCGTTCATGAGCTTCATCGCTTCGACGATGCAGAGGGTCTGGCCCTTCTGGAACGACTTGCCGATGGAGATGAACGAGTCCGAGGTCGGGCTCGGCGAACGGTAGAACGTGCCGACGAAGGGCGACGTGACGTACTCGCCTTCGACCTCTGCGACCGCTGGTACCGAGGGCATCGGAGGCGGCGGAGGCACGCTCGGGTGCTGGCCACTGGCGGCGACAAAGGTGGTGGAACCGTTCGGAACGGTCGACCGACGAAGCACGACGCGTTCGTCGCCCTTCTCGATCTCCAGTTCGTCGATCTCGTGTTCACGCAGAGCTTTCATGAGCTCGCGCAGCTGCTTCAGGTCGATGTCCATTGGTCTTGGAGCCCCAAACCCCGTTCAGTGACACCGCTCGCTTGGCGAGGTTGCCCGGTGTCGATGATTCAGTCGTTGAGTGAGTGGGCGAGATACTCGCAAAGGGCCCGCAAGCCAAGGGTGTAACTCGCAAAGCCGAAGCCAGACACGACGCCGAGCGCGTGTTTGGAGAGGAAGCTGTGGTGCCGCACGGGTTCACGAGCGGCCACATTGGAGAGGTGGACTTCCACGCACGGGAGCGGGGTGCCAGCGATCGCGTCGCCCAGGGCGAGGGAGGTGTGAGAGAACGCCCCCGGATTGAAGACCAGGCCATCGAACGACGAAGCGGCCTCGTGGATCCAATCGAGGAGCACACCTTCGTGGTTGGACTGGCGGGACTCGAGCGTCGCGCCAAGCGTCGCCGCCAAAGCCGTCAACTCAGCCTCCAGATCGGCCAGCGTCTGCGCGCCATAGACGTCGGGTTCGCGGGTCCCGAGCAGGTTCAGGTTGGGGCCGTGAAGGACCAGCACGCGCACCATGCGGGCTACGTCAGGTCGTCGAGCAGGCGGCCGGTGCGGGTGCGCAGAAGGAAACGCGCCTTGCCGAGGTTGCCCGAGGGTTTGAGGGTGATGGCCACGAAGTACTCGTGGTTGAGGAGCCGGATGACCATGGTCATGCGTTCGGCTCGAATGGCGACCTCGTCGGCGGTTCCTACCTCGAGCATCTCGGCGGCTTCGCGGATGCGCTTGAGGATGACGCTGAACTCCATGCCCACCGACTCGATGTCGCCGGTGTCTTCCTTCACGTACTGGTCGACGGTGATGCCGTCGAACCCCATGAGAAGCCCAGCGACTCCTCCATCCGTGTTGTCCACGACGTCCTGCAGTACCTCTCGAAACATGGAGCCTCCAACCTTCATCAAGCGCATGGAGAGCCGGAATCGTCAAGTTCGGCGTCTTCCAGCGCACCGGGGTTTGGACCTCGGCAGACCGGAGCCTACTTCGCGTCTCGGTCGCGCTCGTCCAGACGTCGAGCGACGACGGGCGCGCCGGCGCAGACGAGTAAGAACAGCACCCATGCGACCGTCGCCGACATCGGCCCAGGGTCGCCTGTTGTCCCAGGCAGCGCAATTGGCTATGCGCAGCCGATGCACGACTTCCCATCCGACGCCTGGACTCAAGCTTTCGCCGCGGCGGTGAACGACAACGAGGTCTACCGGACCCACGGCAAGGCCTGGACGTTCGGCTCCGTGGCGATGGTCGTCGAAGCGGATCCGAGCCTCGGCATCGACGACGCGCAAGGCATGATCCTCGACGTGCACGAAGGCAGCTGTCGGGGGGCGCAGTACGTGACCGGGATGGATGCGGTGCAGGAGGCGCCCTTCGTCATCGTGGCGCCGTACGCCCGCTGGAAGCAGGTGATCGGTGGGGAGCTCGACCCGATCAAGGCGATGATGGAAGGCAAACTCGCGATGAAGAAGGGCCACCTGCCGACCATGCTGCGCTTCGTGCAGTCCTCTCGGGCCCTCGTCACCAGCGCGACCGCCGTGCCGACGAAGTTTCGCGACTGATGGAACCCGCCATCCACCTCGCGCCCCGGGCCGAGCACAACGGCTTCGCGTCGATGCTCGCCACGCTCGTCCGGCAGAACATCGACGAACGTCCGGAGAAGAAGCAGACCCTGCTCAAGATGCGGGGCCGGGTCGCTCTGGTCGTCGTCGACCTCGACATGACGGTCACGCTGCATTTCGAGGGCGGCCGCCTGACGGTGCACGACGGAGTCGTGGGCATTCCGGATCTGACCATCCGCGCCGACTCGGAGTGGCACACCCAGATGTCGCTGGTCGAAATCCACGGTCGCACCGGGCTTCCCGACCCGCGCGGGGAGGTCATGAAGTCCATCCTCACGGCGTCCCGCAGCGGGGCGATCGAGATGTTTGGCATGTGGCGCAGTTTCCCGCTCGCCCTGCGCCTCACCCAGGTGCTGAGCGTCAGTGCCTGAGTGCCGACCCGGAGCCAGCCCCCTCGGTGCATCCGGCTTGACCTTTACGACCCCCCTGGCGCCTGATACCTGACCCCCGTGGCGTGGTTCACCAAAACCAAAGCAACGACTGAGGCGTCCGAAAAGCGGACGCTCGGCCAAGGTGTGTTCCGGAAATGCCCCGGCTGTGGGGAGACGCCGCAGAGCGAGGCCGTCGAACAAAACGACGAACTCTGTCCGCACTGCGGCTACCACTTCCGGCTCGACCCGGCCGGCTGGTGCGAGCTCTTGCTGGACGAAGGCAGCTTCGTTGAGCACAACGCCGATCTCGAGGCGATGGACCCGCTCGGCTTCGTCGACTCCAAACCCTACGGCGAGCGCCTCCGGGCGTCCCAGAAGAAGACCGGTGCCAAAGACGCCATCCTGACCGGCGATGGCACGATCGACGGTCTGCCGACCCAGCTCGGGGTGTTCCAGTTCTCGTTCATGGGCGGCTCGATGGGCTCGGTCGTCGGCGAGAAGATCACGCGGCTCTTCGAGCGTGGCACCGAGCGGCGCGAGCCGGTGGTGCTCCTGAGCAGCTCCGGTGGCGCCCGCATGCAGGAGGGCGCCCTCTCACTGATGCAGATGGCGAAGACCGTCGCCGCGCTGGGCCGACTTCGCGCGGCCGGCATGCCGTTCATCAGTGTGCTCCTGCACCCGACGACGGGCGGCGTGGCCGCGAGCTACGCGCTCCTCGGCGACGTGAACATCGCCGAGCCCGAAGCGCTCATCGGGTTCGCGGGCGCCCGGGTGATCGAACAGACCATTCGTCAGACGTTGCCCGAAGGGTTCCAGCGGAGCGAGTTCCTGCTCGAGCACGGCATGATCGATTGCATCGCGAGCCGCTCCGAGATGCGCACCACCATCAGCCGGCTGCTCCAGCACTTCGTCGGCTGATCTCCGGACGCTTGCCCGACCAAGGTGGCGGGGTGCATTCACGTCTCGCCGTTCGGCTGGTAGGTTCGGGCATGCGCACCGCAGCCCTCTG
Organism: Deltaproteobacteria bacterium; assembly: GCA_034670305.1. GTDB lineage: Bacteria > Myxococcota_A > Polyangia > Polyangiales > Houyiibacteriaceae > JAXMNT01. Next base: position 1,332 of record JAXMNT010000076.1, on the reverse strand, counting down.
CCTCCTTCTCGGCGTCGTCGCGTGCGACGACGCCCCTGCCGACGCGACCGCCCCAAACGCGGCCCCGCAAGCCAATGGCATCGCCGCGGCGCAACCTGCCCAGCTGCCAGAGCCAACCGCGCCTGCGAGCTGGAGTGCCACGATGGGCGAACTCAGCGTGAACGGCGTGGACGTGAAAGACGTCTCCGCGACGGTCGGTCCGTTCCGCATGATGCCGGTGATTCAGACCCTCGCGACGGCAACCGCCTCGTGTGGCGCGGCGCGCAACGGCACCACGCTGCGCGCGAACATCGTGAACGGCACCGTGACCGCGATCGGCGCTTCCGGACCGGGCGCCGACTGCGTGAAACGCGCTGCGACGACCTCCTACGGTTCCGCCACGATCCAGTTCGAACTGACCTTCGCGAACTAGCGGCTCAGCCCGCGGTCAAAGCAGGGTCTCGCCGCTCGCCGTCGAATCGAGCGGCGTCTCTCCACTGGCGAGCGCCTCGGCCGCGTCTTCCGCGGCTTCGCGCTTCTTGCGGGCCCGCCGCCAGAAGAAGTACGCGACCGCCGCGCAGATCAGTGCGCCGATGATCACGCGCTCGAACTGGACGATCACCGCCCGCACCTCTTCGAGGTTGTGGGCGAAGAAGTACCCGAGCCCCACGAAGAGCGGCACGCTGAACGACGCCCCGAGCGCATCCCAGAAGATGAACTTGCGGTAAGGCATGCGCTCCATCCCGGCCAGGATGAACGCCGCGCTCCGCAGGCCCGCGACATGGCGTGCGATGAGGATCGTGGTCGCCCCGCGCTTCTCGAAGAGTTCGCGGATCTTCTTCCGGCGTTTGGTCGTCAGGATCCACTTGAACGGCCGCCGCGTGAGCGCCAACGGCCCAAGTTTGCGCGAAATCCAGTAGAGACAGCTGTCGCCCACGAGCACCGACACGAAACAGGCGCCAAGGCTCAGCGTCCAGTGCGGCGACCCATCCTCTGAGATCGCGCCAGCCACGAGCAGCATGGGATCTTCAGGAAGTGGTACGCCCAGGCCCGCGGCAAGGAGGGCCGCGACCACCATCGTCAGTCCGCCGCGCTCGAGCCAGTCCAACATCGCTGGAGGGCGAATAGCAGGATTGCGGCAGAAGACGAGGTTCCGAACAACCCGAATCAACCTTCCTCCTGCGCGCCCCGCCTGGGCCGCAGCGCGCCCCAGATGGAGGTGACGCTCGACTAGCAGGTCGCTGAAAAGCGACCTGCTCCCTTGCCGTTGCCCTTGCCCGTGCCCTTGCCCGCGTCGTGGACGCCGTGTGTTTCGCGACGGCGAGGCGCGAATCGGAGCGCGATGCCCAGCGG
>JAXMNT010000075.1:0-26541 GCA_034670305.1 Deltaproteobacteria bacterium | reverse complement strand
CGAAGCCGAAGCCGAAGCCGAAGCCGAAGCCGAAGCCGAAGCCGAAGCCGAAGCCGAAGCCGAAGCCGAAGCCGAAGCCGAAGCCGAAGCCGAAGCCGAAGCCGAAGCCGAAGCCGAAGCCGAAGCCTCGCCCGAAACCGCTGCGTCCTTTCTCGCGGAAGTGGAGTGGCGGCCCGATGGATGGTCCAGCGTAGCGGTCGGCGGGGCGGCGCCTCAAGGAGGCCTTCGGCCCGGCGGTGCCCGCCGCTTCGCTGGCGCGCTTCGCGCTTGCTCGTCCTTGACCCGCCACCCCGCCGACCACTGGGGGCGCTGCGCGCCCTCGGGCGAGTTCACGCTCGGCGCAAACAACACAGGTCAACGATGCTGGTATTCGACAAGTCGCTGCTTCTTCTCTCTTTGCTGGTGCGCGAGGTTCTGCCTCGCATTCGCGAGGCTTCGCTGAAGTCGCAGCTGCGGCGGGCGGCGCAGGCGGTTCCATTGCTGATCGCGGAGTCTCGAAGCGCGCGAGGGGCGCGGAACCCGGATGGGTTCTCGCGGGCTCTTGGCGAGGCGCGCGAGGTGAAAGCGGCTCTGCAGGTCGCGGCGGTGATGGGATACGTCGAGGCTGGGGAGGATGTGTACGACCTCGCGGATCACGTCTGCGCGATGCTGTTCAAACTGAGTCGAACTTGAACGAGTGAGCGGAGCGTCACTCGGCGCTCCGCTCTGTTCCCGCCGAGCGCTCGCACGTTGGCGAGGCTCGAAGCACCCTCAAGTACTCGCGCGGAAACCCCGCCCGGGTCCGGCATCGCCGAGAGCCGCGCGCCGGCTCAGCGCAAACCGTGTTTCTTGGCCAGCCTCGCCAAGTAGTTGCGGTCCAGTCCCGCATCCGCCGCGGCTCGGGAGAGGTTGCCTTCGTGGCGTTCGAGGAGGGCGGCGACGTAGCGGCGTTCGAAGGCGTCGACGAGGCGTTCTTTCGCCTGCTTGAACGAGAGGCCGGAGACGTCGGCGGCCGCGCCGGCTGGAAGCGCGGCGGCAGGGATCGGGGGTGGGTCGCTGGGGCGGCGCGGGAGCATGGTGGCGAGCAGTTGTTCGACCAGGCGCGCGAGCTCGCGCACGTTGCCTTCGAACGCGTGGCTGGCGAGTGGGGTGAGGTCTTCGGGGGAGAGGCCGAGGCCGGGGCGGCCGAGGCGGCCGGCGAGCTCGGCGATGAGGACGGGCAGGTCTTCGCGGCGCTCTCGCAGCGGCGGCACGACCACGCGGATGGCGGCGAGGTGGAAGTAGAGGTCGCGGCGCAGCGCGCCTTCTTCGACGCGGGTTCGGAGATCCACCCGGCTGAGGCCGATGGGGCGCACGTCGAGTTCTCCGCGCTCGCGGCGGTCGAGCATGCTCACGAGGGATGCGGCGGCGGCGCGGCTGAGTGCGTCGAGGCGGTCGAGGATCAGGGTGCCGTGTTCGGCTTGTTGCGCCTTTTGGGTGAGGTCTTCGCCCGGCTCCCAGACCACGCAGGGCCCGGTGCGTTCGCTCGCGTCGTGCACCGCTTGGGCGGCTTCGCTCTTGCCGGTGCCGGTCTCGCCTTCGATGAGCAGCGGCGCCGTCGCCGAGGCGGCGCGTTCGAGCACGCCGAAGACGCGGCGCATCGCGGCGCTCTCGCCCACGAGCGATCCGAAGCGGGTGACCTCGGGCGGCGCGTCGGGGGCGGGCATGTCGGCGGGCACGAGCTCGACTCGGGTGCGGCCGACTTTGATCTCGACCAGTGGATGCACGACCACGCTCTCGATCCGCGAGTCGCCGACGAAGGTGCCGTTGGTCGATCCCAGGTCGCGCACCCGTACGCCATCGCTCAGCAGGCCGAGCTCGACGTGGAAACGGCTGACGGTGTGATCGGTGATCTGAAGGTCCGCGGTGGGGTGGGTGCCGAGCACCATCGTGCCCTGTTCGAGCACGCCTTCGGAGCCGCGGCTCTCTCCGCTGACCACGCGCACGAGCACGCGCCGCAGGACGACGTCGCCGCCGCTGTTGGTCGTCAGGAGACCGGTGCGCGCGTCTTTCAGCATGGGCCCTCGCTTCGGCGCGATGCCCAGACCACGAGAACGAGCAGCAAGCCCGCTGCTGCGCCGGTGCGACCTTCGGCCACCGCGCAGCCGCCACTTCGGCCCGCGGGGCCCCCGGCGTCGGGACCTGCGTCCGCGATCCCGCCGCCGTCGGGGGCGAGCGGCCAGGGACCGACTTCGAGGACCCGCGGTTCGGGTTCGCAGTCGACCCGGCCCTCGCCGCGCTGGGGGAAGACGCTGCACCAGACCTCGCCCACGGGCTCGCCCTGGCAGATCTTGCACGCGGTCCGGTAACCCGGCGCGGCGCCGCGCACGCGATACAAACGCACTGGCACGTTCGCCTGCCAGAACGCGTCCGCCGTCCGTACCGAACCGCTCGCGACGACTTCGCCCGAGAGCGATTCGATCGAGAAGGTGGCGCCGGCGACGGGGGCGTTGGTCTCGAAGTCGCGGATGACCCCGCGGATGTCGCCGAGCACGCCGCCTGCGCGTTCGACGACGGCGAGGTGGGCGGCGGTCGGGCGCGCCATGCCGTCGCTCGATTGCACTGCCATCGTGTCGCCGATGCGGAGCGTGCTGGTGGCGCCGTCGCCGGTGCACAGGCCGTGGTGGGCGCCGCTCGCCGCGAGCAACGTGCCGAGCTCGGTGTTGGTGACTCCGTCCATCGACACGACCATCGCCAGGCTGCGGGCGTCCGCGCTCAAACCGAGGCCCGTGCGGGCCCGGCGTTCGCAGCCGCGATCGACGCAGTCGCTGGTTGGCACTCCGTCTCGCAAGACGACCCGGCCACTCACCACGTCGTGCATCCAGCTCTCGGCCGGCACGAGTTGCTCGGGCGCGGCGAAGACCGCGACGCCTCGGTTGTCGAACCCGATCAGCCCGAGCACTCCGTCGTCGCGGGTGTCCGACCAGACCTCGCCCGATCCAACCGTCAGTCCGATCGGGCGGTAGGCGGGAAAGTCGAACTCGGCGCCAGGCGCGATCGCGACCGCACCCGCGATGCCGGCCGCCCAGGTCGCCGCGTCGAGGCCTCTCTCGCTCGGCCGGGCGACGCGGATCCCCAGATCGCCGGCCCCGAGATCGGCCTGGACCGCCCAGTATCGGAGGCCATCGCGGGTGCAGGAAGAGACGGTGACGCCCACCGCCGGCGACGGCTGCACAGCACACTGAGCCTCGGCCTGGGAGCTCGCATGTCCAAGCAATAGCCCGCAGAACAGCCCAGCGGCCAGCCAGTGCTGGGCGGGAAGCGGTGCGGAAGGACGTCTCGGGCGTCGAGTCGCCCCACCGCCGTCTGTGGGTCCTGGCACCACGGCCGGCACTATAGCGGAAAGTCCCCGCGGTTCTCGAAACGCATGCGGCGCCGCTCGGTGGAAACTGTTTGGGGAATCGGGGCTGTCGCCGTAAGAGGGCTGAGATGGATGCGATGGAGACGGTTCCGCCGGGCACGGTGCTTTTGTTCGACGTCGACGGCACACTGGTGTCGACCGGCGGGGCGGGGCGGCGCGCGATGGCCCAGGCGTTCGATGAGGTGTGCGGCGATGCCCACGCGCTCGACGGGGTGAAGCTCGGGGGCATGACGGATCGGCTGATCCTTCGGCAAGGGCTCGAGCGGATCGAACAGCCCTTCAGCGAAGCGGTCGTATCCCGGCTCATCGAGGTCTACCTCGGCCACCTCGAGCGGGAAGTGCCGCTCTCCGAGCGGTTCGTGGTGTTCGACGGGGTCGAGTCTTTGCTGGAACGCTGCGTCGCGGAACCGGACTACGCGGTGGGGCTCGGGACCGGCAACGTCGCGCGCGGTGCCTACGTGAAACTCGAGCGGGCGAACCTCGGGCAGTACTTCCCCTTCGGCGGCTTCGGATGCGACGCGGAGGATCGAACCGAGCTCATCCGGACCGGTGCGGCGCGCGGGGCGGATCGCCTCGGACTGCCCCTCGACGAGTGTCGGGTGGTGGTGATCGGCGACACGCCGAGAGATGTCTCGGCCGCACACGGCATCGGCGCGACCTGTTTGGCGGTGTCCACCGGCGGTTTCGCGGACGACGCCCTCCGCGAAGCGGGCGCAGACTGGGTGGTCGACTCCTTGACCTCCCCCATCGTGCAAGCCGCCCTGTTCCTCCCCGAACCCGACTGACTTGCTCGCCGCTACGGGCCGCGAGAGTGGCGGGCTTGCAAGGGGCTCGCTTGGTCGGGCGTATGGGAGCAAACCCACGGCGGCCGGCCCGCGGGGTTGCTGTTGGGCCTCAGCCGCAGTAAGCCGCGGGTACCCTGGGAGGGACTTCTGATGACGCGCGCTTTTTCTTGGTTGGCCATCGTGCTTGCGATGGGTCTTGTGGCTTGTGGGGACGACGACAGCATGGCGACGCCCGATGCAGGGGGCGATGCGGACATGATGATGCCCGACGCGGGCACCGACACCGGGGAACCGCCGCGCGACGCCGGCACCGACACCGGTCCGGTGGGCTGCACCGAGGGCTGCGCCATCGTCGAGATCGTCGGCGGCGCCGACCACAGCTGTGCGCGCCGCGAAAACGGCGAGGTGTTGTGCTGGGGTGGCAACTTCTTCGGTCAGCTCGGCGACGACGGACGTCGCCACGGTGACTGCAGCGCCGGCGGCGCGATGGGCCTCGACTGCTCCGAGATCCCGCGGGTCGTGCTCGGCGTCGAAGCCACCGCGCTTCGGGCGAACGGCGGACCGAACGCTTGTGCGGTGACCGCGAGTGGACCTCAGTGCTGGGGCCGAAGCGTCGTCCCGCCGGTCGGCTCCGACCAGCCGGTGCCCCGCTTCCGACCGGAGGCCGAGCCCGCCGCGGCCGGTGCCGACGACCTGCAGCTCACCACCCAAAACCTCTGCATCCTGACCTCCGGCATGGCGTCTTGCCTCGGCGACAACGCTGCCCGTCAGGTGGCGGACAACGACACCGAGAAGTTCAGCACGATGCAGCCGGTCGACTTCGAGGGCGTTTTGCAGGTCGCGGTGAGCATGTCGGGTCTCTTCCAGTGCGCTCGGAGCGACTCGGAAGTCCGCTGCTGGGGCTCGAACCAGAACGGTCAGCTCGGCGACGGCAGCTCGACCCACACCGAGTGCGGCGTGGAGATGCGCAACATCGACTGTTCCGGAACGCTGGTGAACGTCGCGGGTGATCTCGACCCCTCGACCGTGACCGACCTGCAGCTCGGCGGCCGACACTCGTGCGCGCTGACCTCGGCTGGCACCGTGTGGTGCTGGGGCGACAACAGCGCGGGTCAGCTCGGCCTGCTCCCGACCGGCGCCGGTCCCAACGTGCCGACCGAGATCACGGCCGCAGGCTCGGACATCGCCGCGCTCGGCGCGGGCGGCGACCACACCTGCGTCGTGGAGAACGACGGCGACGTGTTCTGCTGGGGCTCGAACGAAGAAGGTCAGCTCGGCGACGGCGAAGACGTGGGCAGCCACGACGCCTGCCGCGGCGACACCATCGATTGTTCCGCGATGCCCGTTCAGGTCGTGCTCCCGGGACCAGCCCAAATGGTCGCGCCGGCGCAGCAGCACACGTGCGCGCTCCTCGTCGACGGAGACGTCTACTGCTGGGGCTGGAACGACCGTCGTCAGCTGGGACAGATCGATCGCGAACGGCGCACCACGCCGGTCAAGATCGAAGGCCTCGACTGATTCGGTCGCGGTGAGCGAGCCAGAGACGGGTGCTGTGCCCCTGGGCGGAGCGCTCGATCTCGAGCGCTGGGAGAACCTTCATGCGGTTCGCCTGGCGCGACAGATGTTCGAGGACGCCTGGGGCCTCTCCCTCATCCTGACCGGTCCCGCCGGTCCGCTCGCCCACCAGCGGGGCGGGGTGGTGCGCGGCGCGACCGCGGTGTGTCGTGCGGCGCTGTTCACCCGAGAAGGGTTCGTCCGGTGCGATCGGTTCTACCGCCGTGACGAAGCTTCCGGGACCGACGTCTGCCACGCGGGGCTCTCGACCTTGTCTGAGCCCATCCTCGACGCGTCCGGGAAGCTGCTCGGGGTGGCGGTCGTGAGCGGTTTCGCCGAGTCGCCCGAGGAGCCAGAGCGTGCCCGGGTGGCCGAGGCGCTCGTGCGGTTGGGCGTCGACGCGGAAGAGGCCTCGGCGGCAGCGCTCGAGCTACGGACCCTTCCGAGCCAGCGCGGGCCGCGCGCGTTCTTGCGCATCGTCGCCAGCGAGATCGCACGCCACGAGGGGGAGCGCGCCACCCGCCGGACCGGTCCGCGCCCCGGGCTCTGGGGCATCCTCGGTCGCTCGCCACAGATGGAACAGGTGTTCGAGCTGCTCCCCCGGCTCGCCCAGAGCGACGCGACGGTGCTCGTGCTCGGCGAGAGCGGGACCGGCAAGGAGCTCGTCGCCCAAGCGCTCCACGCCCAGGGGCGGCGCGCGCACGCGCCTTTCGTCGCTCAGAACTGCGCCGCCATGCCGGACGACCTGCTCGAGTCGACGATGTTCGGCCACGTGCGCGGCGCGTTCAGTGGGGCGTCGCGATCCGGCGAAGGGCTCTTCGGGGCCGCGGACGGAGGCACGCTCTTCCTCGACGAAGTCGGGGACATGTCCCCCGCCTTGCAAGTGAAGTTGCTGCGAGTCCTTCAGGATGGGTCCTACACACCGGTGGGCGGCACGGCGCCTCGAAGCGCCAACGTCCGCGTCATCGCCGCCACCCACGTGGACCTCACCGAAGCGGTGCGGAGCGGCCGGTTCCGCCAGGACCTCTTCTACCGCCTGCACGTGTTGCCGGTGCAGCTTCCGCCGCTGCGGGATCGCATGGGCGACCTGCGTCTGCTCACCACCGCGTTTCTGGAGGACTTCGCAACGCTCCCGCTCGTGGTGTCGGAGGCGGCATGGGACTGCCTCGAGCGCTACCGGTTCCCGGGCAACGTCCGGGAGCTTCGGGCCGAGGTCCAGCGCTGGCAGCTCACGTGCGGCGACGCGGCGGAGATCGGTCCGGAGCACCTGTCGCCAGCCATTCGGGAAGTGGGCGGTTTTGCAGCCGACACCGGAGGGTTCGCGGCAGTGGCGGCGGCCCGCGGCGAAGCGACCCTCGCCGATGCGGTCGAAGCACTGGAGCGCAGCATCATCGAGCGGGGACTCCGGCGCACCGAGGGCAACCGCACCCAGCTCGCCAAGGACCTCGGCATCTCCCGCACGACCCTCGCGGACCGACTGAAACGGTACGGGCTCGAGTAAGACGCCGTCGCCGGACTCACATCTGGCGCGGTTCCGCTGGAAAGTTTCCGGCCGGCGCGACACCATCCGCCGCGGTGGCCAAAAAGGACGACCTCACACTCCGATACGAAGCCGCGCGCCAAGGCGTGCTGCGTCGGCGCCTCGCGGATCTGCCCGTGGACGCGATCGAACGGATCCAGGGCCGCATCCAGGACGACCGACGGGAAGTCGTCGAGAAGATGGAGTCGCTGCAGACGCGCGGCGAAGCGTGTCTGCAGGAAGGCGACCTCGGCGGGTTCGAGGACATCAAGGGCAAGATGGTGGAACTCGTCTCCGCCCACGAGTCGCTGACCGAACAGGCCGACCGCGTCGCCGACGTGCGGCAGGAGCGCATCCTCAACGACAAGCTGATCGCCAAACTCGGAACGCCGGGTCGGCTCGCGGTCTACGACGGCGCCATCATGTCGCTCATCGTCTTGGTCGTCGCGCTGCTCATCACCACCGAGTTCGTGCGCTTCGATCACGAGACCCACGTCATCTTGGACTTCGTCGACATCGGCGCCTGCTTCATCTTCCTCGGCGACTTCTTCTGGCGCCTCGCGCTGTCGGAGAAGCGCTCGTGGTACTGGCGCCGCTACTGGCTCGACTTCGTCACCTCGATCCCGTTGCCGAGCGCGCAGGGGTTGCGCATCGGCAGAACGTTCCGTTTGGTCCGGCTGGTGCGCATCGCGCAGCTCGCGCGCATGATCCGCATCGTGCTCTTCTTCTGGCGCGGCATGGACAAACTCGCGGCGACCTTCGACGTGAAGATGATGCGTCGCTCGATGAAGTTCTTGATCTTGTTCCTGCTGATCGGCGGCGGCGGCATCTGGTGGGCGGAAGGCGTCGACGGCAACGCCCCCGAAGGGGTCGAGTCGTTCGGTCAGAGCCTGTGGTGGAGTTTCACCACCGTGGTCACCGGCGGCTTCGGCGACATCCACAACCCCCAGACCATGACCGGCCGCGTGTTGACGGTGGTCCTCATCGTCGCGGGCATGGTGGTCGTCGGCATCTTCACCGCCACCCTCACGTCGCTCCTCGTCCGCGAGAACGACGCCAGCGGCGCCATCTCCGACCTCGAAGAACGCATGGTCGCCGAACTCAAATCCCTCCGCCCCGCCTCCGACCCCGCCGACGCCGAATAGCCGCCAGTTCTCAAACCGGAAGCGGAAGCGGTGTTCGGCGTCGGAGTCGGCTTCGGCTTCGGAGTCGGATTCGGAGTCGGCTTCGGAGTCGGCATCGGCATCGGCATCGGCTTCGGCTTCGGCTTCTCATGTCTCCGCCGGGGCGTTCAGGAACTCGAGCATGGGCGCGAACACATGCTCCGCGACCCGGGACCCGATCACCAAGTCGCCATGTCCGTACGCATGGCGACCGTCGGGCCGGCCGACGATGTGGAACGCCTTCTCGTCGCTGCCCCAGACCTCGAACGCTGCTTCGACCGCGTGCGCCGGTGCGAGGTGGTCGTCCCCGCCGGCGATGAAGAGGGCGGGCTGGGTCGCGTGGGCCAGTCCTTCGAGCACGGACCGATCGTGGATCGAGACTTCGCCGTGGCGAAGGAACGCGGCGAAGTCGGCCTGCAGTGCCCGCGGGATGTCTTCCACGATGTCCACCAAGGCCTGCGCGGCGCGGCGCGGTTCGATGTTGCGTAGGTTGCAGACCACGCGGCCGACGAAGTGCGGCATGGCGATGGTGGCGAACGCGAGCGAGCGGGCCGCCATTCGAAAGCGGGCGCGCGGGATCAAGAATCGGGGCAGGCGGGCGACCAGACCGATGCCGAAGAGCGGGCTCGCCACGATCGCGGGTGCACCGATGACGCCGACTCGGCGAATCGCTCCGGCGGGCACGGCCTCGATGGTGAGCGCGGCGTAGAGCAGCATGCCGCCCATCGAGAAGCCGACGTAGTCGACGGTGTCGCTTCCGGTACGCGCGCACACTTCGGCGATGGCTTCCGGGAGGTCGACGCTGGCCATGGTCTCGAAGCGGAAGTCCCGCGTCCCGCCGGGACGCCGAACTCCGCTGCGGAGGGTCAGCAGCCACACGTCGCGGCTGGAGGCGAGCGCACGGGCCAGTGAGCGGTCGGGGTGCGCGTCGAGGTTGCGGTGGTTGGCGGCGATGCCGTGGACCAGGAGCACTGGAGGTTCGGTGGCGCCGGAGCCACCGTTTTGCTGCGGAAGTCGACGCAGCTCGAACATACCGCCATCGGACGCGGCCACCCGGTGGGTCTCCGCGTAGATCTGCGGCACCGACAACCGGCGGGTCCAGAACCAGACGTGCGCCGCCCACAGGGCAAGCACCAGGACGAGTCCGCCCACCAACCAGAGCCACATGCATCTGGAATAGGGCAGATCGGTCACCGCAACCAGCGCTCGGCCTCGTCGCAAAGCAGCCAGGTGGGGACGGGTGCCCCGGGCGCGGGGGGCCTCACCCCCCACTCTGTGACAGGAAAATTGTTGGATTCACCTGGCACGACCCGTGTAACAGGGGTGGTGTCCACCGCTCCGCGGCGCATTCGCGCCCTGGATCCCCCCATCCCCCTGGTACCCTCGGTCCCCATGGCAGTTCGCCTCTTTTGCACCGCCTTCGTCCTCCTCGCGTATGGCTGCCCTGGCAGCATCAACCGCGACGACTTTCCGTCGGGCCCACTCCCCAACTGTGTCGGAAGCATCGACGTGCCGAACCTCTTCGCGACGCGATGCGGCACCGACAGCTGTCATCAGGGCGACGAGCCGGCCGCCGAGCTCAACCTCATCGACGTGGACCCCTTCACACAGCTCGCCAATGTGCCGTCGACTTCCTGTGAGGGCCGGCTCCGCGTGGACATGAGCGACCCGCAGGCGAGCTTCTTGATCGACAAGCTGCTCGGACCGAGCGCCATCCCGCCGGGCTGCGGCGACCCGATGCCGTTCCTCTCCCGCCTGAACGGCAACGAGATCGCATGCGTGGAGCGCTGGTTCCGCGAACAGATCGAAGGCGGCGACGCGGGTCCGGGGGTCGACTCGGGTCCCGGTGAAGACGCGGGCCCAGGCGAAGACACCGGTCCGGGCGTGGACGCAGGACCGGTCGACGCCGGCACCGACGCTGGGACCGACGCCGGTCCGCCGATGATCGACTGCATGCCCATCGACGACAACGCGGGCTCCATGACCTGCACGGCCATGTTCGGTGGCGCGTGCGAAGCCGTGTACGGCGGGGGCGGCACCTCCTGCGACACCATTTGCGGGCTCGCCAGCCTGGTCTGCACCGCCGCATACGCGGACGCGGACGACGGCAGCTGCGGAGTGGACATGGCGATGCCGCTCGACTGCGCCAACGCGGGCGGGCGCATGTCGGACTACTGCGTATGTGGAGCCGAATGATGCGCGGCTGGTACGTCGTCTGCGCTCTGGTTTTCTCCATCCTCGCGGCTTCGACTGTCGAAGCCCAAGGGGTCGCCATCAGCCTGAACGGTCGGCAGTCGTCGAGCGTGGCCCGGCAGCTCCAGACCCGGCTCGAACGGCAGGACATTCAAGTCGTCAGCCGGCGCGAGTCCGGCAACCCGGTGACCATCGCGCAGAACACCGGCGCGACGTTGATCGTGAAGGGCACCGTCGCTCGGCGGGCCGGTCGGTGGCGCGCCGTCTTCCGGGTCCACGACGCGAACGGGGTCGAGCAGACCCACATCGCGGTGGCCGCACGCACGATTGGCGCGCTCGCGGCCCGAGCGGCGACTCGTCTCTCGTCTTCGCTGTCGAGCGCTGGTGGGCCGTCGATCGGCGAGATCACGGTGGAGACCACGCCCGAGCCGTCGGGTCCGGCCCGCAACGTCGTCGTGGGTGAGTTCACCGGTCGAGGCGCCAGCCGCGCCCGAGCGCAGGTGATCCGGGCGCTCTCGCGGCAGAGCTCGATCGAACTCGTGCAGCGGGATTCGCTGGAGGCCGCCGCGCGTGGCGCAGGCGTGGACCTCGACGATCCGGAAGGGCTCGTCGCCGCCGCGCGCGCAGCACGGGTCGCGGCCTACCTGACCGGCACGGTCCGGCGCCGCGGCCGCAACTACACCCTGACGGTGAGTGTGCGCGACGGGTCGACGGGCAACGAGGTCGAGTCGGCGGAGTTCACTGGACGCAGCGCGGGCCGACTGAACAGCGCCATCCGTTCGAACGGCTTCGACCAGTTGAGCCCGGCCATCGGTCGGACGTCCGTGCCCTCCGGTGGTTCGGTCGCCCCACCCGACGATGTGGACGACGGGGACGACGGCGATGATGGCGACGATGGCGACGATGTGGACGACGGCGACGACGGGGACGACGGCGACGACGGCGACGACACGTTCTTCGAGCGGGAGTTCGATGCCCTCGACATCGCGATCAACGCCCACCCCTTCAGCCGCCGGCTTCGCTACAACGACGACATCTACGGGCTGCTCCGCGAGTACACCCTGAAGTTCGGACCCGCGGTGCAGATCACGGGACGCTGGTACCTCGGCGCCCACTTCACCAACGGGTTCATGGCCCACCTCGGCGTCGACTTCTCCTGGGACCGCGCGTTTGGAATCGACAGCAAACGGGCCGATGGCGAAGTGTTTCCGACGAGCTCCCGGGCCTGGTACGTCGGCGGCCGCTACCGCCTGCCGTGGAATGGTCAGATGTTTTCGGTGGGTGCGGGCTACGGCCTGCACAGCTTCGTCGTCGAGTCGGCCGGGCCCTCGCAGCCGGGGCGTCAGAACATCCCGCTCATCCCCGGTTCGACCTACCGATACGTCGGGCTCAGCCTCGAAGCCCGCTTCGCCGCTGAAGCTGGGTTCCGCGCGACCTTCCGAGCGGGCTACCGGTTCCTCACCTCACTCGGTGGACTGGAACAGAACATCTGGTTCCCGCGTACGACCGGAGGCGGCATCGACGCCGAGCTCCAGCTCGGTTGGGAGTTCGACGAAGGTCTCGAGCTGCGCGTCGGCGTGGATGTGCGACGCTACTTCTTCTCCATGAACCCAGAGCGTTTGGACGACAACGTGGTCGGTGGTGCTGTCGATCAGTACATCGGGTACACGATCGGGCTCGCCTACCGCTACTGACTCAGCTACTGACGCATCGACTTGGTCGCACTTCGAGGACATTGGTGGACCGTTCGACCCTACGCCAAAGAATGGTGGAGCGGTCGACCTCCGCCCAGCCGCCACTGGCGCACCGAGTTCGAGGACCCGGACATGGGGACCATCCGTCTGACGGGTCGTCTGCACGAACCGGTCGGCGGCAGCCAAGGTCTGCTCGTGCTCGTGCACGGACTCGGCGGCAGCCACGAGAGCCCGTACATGATGCGTGCGGCTCGGGTCGCGGTGGCCGAGGGCATCAGCTGTCTGCGACTCAACCTGCGCGGGGCGGACCGCAATGGGATCGATTTCTACCACGCGGGCCTCACGGTCGACATTCGGGAGGCGCTCAAGGATCACCAGCTCGCGCACTTCGAACGCATCATGATCATGGGGTGGTCGCTCGGTGGTCACGTCACGCTCCGGTACGCGGGCGAAGCCGGCCGCGACCCGTCGCTGAAGGACCCGCGGGTGACCAGCGTGGCCGCCGTGTGTGCGCCCATCGATCTGCGCGCGGGCGCACTGAAGATCGATCGGCCGAAGGCGGCGTTCTACCGGCACCAGGTGCTCGGCGGACTCAAAGACATCTACGCGGGGGTGGCGCGCAACCGACCGGTGCCGATCCCGGTGCGGGAGGCGCTTGCCATTCAGCACATTCGCACCTGGGACGATCTGGTCGTCGCGCCGCGCTTCGGTTTCGACGGGGCGGAGGGCTACTGGGCGGACGCCAGCGTGATCCCGTGGCTCGAGCACATCGACGTGCCCGCGCTGCTCGTGGTCACCCGGTACGACCCGATGGTGATCGCGGACGACGTGATGCCGCACGTCTCACACCTGCCGCACCTGACCACCGCACTCACCAACCGCGGCGGGCACGTCGGCTTCCCGAGACCGATTCGGCTCGGCCTCTCCGATCGGCTCCTGCCTGGCAGCGCCGAGCTGCAGATGTTGCGGTGGCTCCGTGCGCAGTAGCCGCTGGTGGCTTGCGGTGGCCTGCGTGGTCGGCGGCTTCTTCGCCCAGCCGCAGTCGGCGCAGGCCGGGGCGTGGGTCCAGGCGCCGGGGAACTTCTACCTGAAGATCTGGGGACGCTCGCTCTACGGGAGCAACGCGTACACCGCGGACGGTTCGGCGCAGGGCATCCCGCTCTACCAAGACCATCAACTGAACCTGTACGGCGAAGCCGGTGTCACCGAGCAACTCACCGTGCTCGCCTCGCTCACGCCGATCGGCTTCGCGTCGATCAACGGCGAGCGCACCGCGTACGTCGGACCGATCCTCACTGGGGTGCGGATCGCGCTCTTACAGGGCGACGTGCCGCTCGCGCTCGAGGTGCACTACGGAGTGGAACCGGGCGTGGGCGAACGGCTGTACGACGAGGTTCACGTGGATGGCGAAGGGGTGGGGCGGCGCGTCGTGTACGACCCGGCCATCTACAACCACCGCGGTGAGTTCCAGCTCCAAGTCGGCCGCGGGTTCCGCGTGAGGCGCTCGGACGCGTGGTTCGTCGGCTCCGCGGGGGTCCGCGTGAACAGCCACTACCGCGAAGCGCTGGTCGCGTTTCTGCAGGTCGGCGTCAAACCTGGCCGCTTCACGATCGATCTACACGCGCAGCTCGTCGAACCCTTCTTCGCGGACCTCAGCACGACCAACGTGCCGGGTGTCGGCGACACGCGGTACCTCGGCTTCGGTCTCACGGTGGCGGTCGCGGTGACCGACCGGTTCGCGATCAACGCGGGCTTCGGGGGCGTGCTCTACGCCCAGTCGAACGCCGCGACCCCGTCGCTCGAACTCGGCATCGAAGTCCACTGAGCGCAGAAGCCGAACCGAAGCACCGGTTTGCCTCAGCGCACCGCGGCCCGTATCTGTGCACCATGGGATACGTGTTCGAGCCGGATGTGCTGGGTGAGTGTGTTCAACTGGGCTTGGGCAAACCCCGCGAAGAGGCGATGGATGTCATCACCGCCGCCCTCTCGGAGCGCTACGGGCCGCACGTCTCGACCAAGCCGCGGAAGTGGATCCTCAACAACGCGGGCGGCGCGATGGGGCAGCTGACGTTCTTGCACGCGTCGCTCTCCGAGTACCTGATCTTCTTCGGCAGCCCGATCGGCACCGAAGGCCATTCGGGGCGCTACTCCACCGAGGTCTACGACTGGACCTTCGACGGTGAGATGTGGTGCTACCTGGAAGGCGAGACCGAGCGCACCATCTACGGGCCGGGCTCGCTCGCGCACTTGGGTTCCGACCAGGTGAAGGGCTACCGCATTCCGGACCACGCCTGGATGCTCGAGTACTCGCGCGGGGCGATCCCCAGCATGCTGCCGTTCGGCCTGGCCGACACGTTGATGAGCACCCTGGACTTCAAGACGTTCGGCAAGACGATGGACGGCTTCGCTCGGCAAGTCGTCGGCAGCTTGCTGCGCGGCAAGATCTAACACCGGAAGCCCGGTCGCCCTTGCAGCCCCGCAATGGGGTTTGTGGGGTCAGCTTGAAACCGGCCTACGTGGAGCGTCCTGAGAGGCCGGTCGCGCTCGCAAGCGGGTGAGGATCCAGAAACCGACGACCAAGCGCGGGCGCCTCACCTGGCGGGGCGCTGGCGGGTTTCGAACCAGGGCCGATGCCGGGCCATCTTCGTACGTTGGCCTGCGGGGGCATGGCGGCGGCAGGTGGAGGCCTCGTCGGAGCCCTCGGGCGCAGCCCATCGGATCTCGACGCAGTCGTTCGGGTTGTAGGACATCTCGAACCCGACGCGCCGATCGGCGACGTCCTTCAAGGTGAGCGGGACCGTGCTTCCATCCGAGCGCGTGTACTCGAACCCGCGGCCCGCGAGCATCTCCGTGAGCGCGGCCCGGCGTTGTTCGACGTCGACCTCTCCGGCCTCGAGTCCGTAGCGCTCGGGGTGGCGGGAGACGACTTCCGGGAACCGCAGCACGGCGTCGATGCTGATGAGCAGCCGCATGTCGCGGCTCGGCGTCGAGTAGTCCTCCCACGGGCCTTCGGTCTGGAAGATGGCGGCGCCCTCGGGCATCTCGATGGTGCGGAAGCCGCGCTCCCGCATGAATGTCTCGCCGTTGTCCACGCTCCCGATGCGCCGGGTGACGCCTTCTTCGAGGGCATCGACGAGGGACCGCTGCACCACGTCCGCGTCGAGCGGTCGCGGGTTGATGAGGCCGTCGACCCGGTCGTAGAAGTCGTCCATCGAGCCGTCGTATTGCTGGCTGCTGTAGGGCGTGTGCACCGTCGAGCCGCGGAGCTCGTCGTTCGTGAGCAGCACGATGGTTTCTTCGCGGCGGTCGTACACCGGTGGGCGCCAGGCTTTGAAACCGGAGCCGGCTTCGCTCGTCTCGGGGGTGAACAGAAACGAGCCACGCCAGAAGCGACGACGACCGATGGTGCCGTCCGGTTGGGCGTCGGCGCCGACCAACATGCCGTACTGGTCGAGCCCCTGCGGGATCCACATCGCCACCACCAGCACATGGCCGTACGGGTCCGCGAAGACGGTGCCAGGCCGGAGCGCTTCACGGGTCAGCGGGATGGGGTAGACGTCGCTCGCTTCGGCGGTCGGTACCGTCCGCTGAGTCGACGAATGCACGTTCTGGCCGAGGGTGCGGGCGAGGCTGCGGAAGGCGAGCACGTCCGTGGCTCCGTCCACGAGCATCAGGTTGGTGGCGGGCACCTCCGAACACTCGGGCGGCCGTCCTTCGCGCCCGCGCCGGCACTGCCGCCACGCGAACGGCAGCCGAAGCTTCCACGCGAAGTACGCCCGCAGGAAGTAGGGGAGGTCGGCGCAGTCGGGGGTGAGATCCAGGCCGGCTTCTTCGTCTTGAAGCAGGTGGTTGTGCAGCAGGTTGCGGTCCCGATCATTGAGCAAGACCTGCAAGCCATGCCAGGTCTCCTCCTGCCCCTCGGGCAAACGAGGCTCCAGAAAGAGCTGCTCGACGAACGCCGCGAAGAGGTTCTCGGTGTCTCGCTCCCACGACCACGCTGGGATCCACGCGGGGGTCTGCAGTGCACGCCGGATGATCTCGGGCGGGTGCCGCGCGACGACGAAGCGCTCGCAGGCGACCACCCTCGGACCATCGCCGAGCACCGCGGTCCAGCGGCCTGAACTCGGTCGGTCCACCTCCACCCAATAGCCGAACGGCGGACCACCGGTCCGATGCAGCTCCGCGTCGATGCGCTCACCGG
This sequence comes from Deltaproteobacteria bacterium, assembly GCA_034670305.1. Taxonomy (GTDB): domain Bacteria; phylum Myxococcota_A; class Polyangia; order Polyangiales; family Houyiibacteriaceae; genus JAXMNT01. The sequence goes on along the minus strand of JAXMNT010000075.1, from coordinate 10,053 downwards.
CGTCGTCGAAGAGGGTGAGGGTGACCGGGCCGGGGTCTTCGGTGGTGGTGACCATGACCCGGAGCGGCGCGCTGGAGTTTGGGCGGAAGGGGGTGCGGAAGACGGCGGCGTCCACGTTGTCGTCGCACCGCGCGTCACCAAGCACGGCTTCGGCGCGCACTGGCGCGGCGGGTCGCATCTGCGCCGCGCCGCCGAGTTCGGGACCGGGTGCACCGCCGATGACGACGACCCGGCTGATGCGGGAGAGGAAGTCGGTGCGGGAGCTGCCTTCGCCGAGCGAGAGATCGCTGACCGCCACCCGGTCCACGCGGCGGAGCGTCTCGATCGGCGCGCCGTCGGGATCGGTGAGTCCTTCGCATGGCTCGACGTACTCGCTGAACGAGTGGATCGCGTAAGGGCGTCCATCGTCGTCCCGCCCGAGGTACAGCATGATGTGCCCGGGGAAGTGGAGCAGCACGATGCCCTTCTGCTGGGCGGATTCGATCAGCAGCAGCTTCTCGCGCGATGGCATCGATTCCACGTCGACTTGGAAGGTGCCGCTCGTCGCTTGCCGCGCGCTGTGCCGCGGGAGCGGCAGACCAAAGGTGGCGAAGATGTCGAGCAGGAAACGGGAGCAGTCGCGGCCTCCCTCGTGACCGCCCCAGCCATACGGCGAGTCCAAGAGTGAGAACGCTTCGGTCAGTACCGCGCGGCGGGTGAGTGGTCGACGCACGCCTTGCACCGCGTGCTGCACCGGGGCCGCGAGAACTCCGGCGGAGGTCCCGACGTAGACGCTCGTGCCGGCGTTGGGTGTCATCGGCATCGCCGTTCCCGCGGGCACGGGCACACCTGCGAGCGTCTCGCCGGTCGTCAGACGGGTGCGCGTCCCAGTGAGGATGGCGGCGCGCAGTTCCGCAGGCACCGGCGGCGAGAGCGCGGCGTCTTCGGCCAACCAGCCGAGCGCGTAGCCGGTGCGCGCGAGCCGGAGCGAACCCCACTGTGCGAGCACTTCGATCGGCTCTTGGCCACGCACCGTGCTGCAGTTGTTGCGGTCGAACGCGAGGTCGCGGGACGGCGTGTAAAAGCCCTCCGCGCGCGGCGCGCAGCGCAGACGAACGGGCGCCGTGGTGACGTGCAGCGTGTCCACGCGCCGGAGCGACGCGGGCATTTGAAACGCGTCGAGCTCGGTGATGCGCTGGCCCTCTGCGTCGACGTAGGCGCCGCTCGTGAGTTTCTCGCGCACGTAGGCGAGCCGCTCTTCCAGTTGGGTCCGCAGCGCGGCGTCGTCGAGGGGCGTGTCGAGTGCCGGCTGCCGCGGCGGGTCGTCGCCGGCGAGCAGCGCGGCCGCGTGCGCTTCGACGCCTTCGGGCGTGAGCAGGGCGCGGTCGGCGTTGGTGGCCCGGCCAAGCCAGAAGTCGAGTGTGCGGTGCGCCGGGCTGACGTTGCGGAGTTGTTCGGGGGCGGGGGCGCTCTCCGGACAAGACGCCGGGCGGTCGTCTGGGGACGCGATGACGCGCGGCGCGCCCTCGTTCTCCGTGGCCGCCGGCCCGTCCGCGCCGCCGCAGGCCGCGCCGCCGCACGCCAGCAGGCACGTGGCGGCGAAGAGGGCGGGCCAGCGGGCGAAGGTGCGCGTGCGGTGGGGGTCGATGGACAAGGGTTGGCAGGAACGTAGTACGGGCGGGACGGAGGGGAAACGTGGGAGGGAGCGGATGGGATTCCGGAGAGGAAACGATGGTGCGTGTGTGATTCGTCCCCGCGTCTGCCCGTGCCCGTGTGCCCGTGTGTGGTGGCCGGTGCCCGCCGAAGAGCGGACGCCGGACGCCGACCGACACAGACCCCTCCTTGCGGTCCTCCCACACTCCCCCGAACTCAGGCAGACACTGCGACAAGGATGGGCCCATGCGCTGCTTTGCGACGGAACTCCCCCACACTCCCCCACAACTCCCCCGAACTCTCCCGAAACCAAACCAGGCGCAGACGAGAACCGGCCACCAAGCAGGAGCGCCCCGTTCGCGAGAACAACGGGCGGGGGTGTTTGTGTGCGATCCGGCGCCACGCCGAAGCCGACGCCGATGCCGACGCCGACGCCGAAGCCGATGCCGATGCCGACGCCGAAGCCGATGCCGATGCCGATGCCGATGCCGATGCCGATGCCGATGCCGCTGCCGCTGCCGACCCAGACGCCGAAGCCGAATCCGAATCCGATGCCGATGCCGACGCCGCTACCGCTACCGCTACCGACGCCGCTGCCGCTACCGCTTCCGCTACCGCTTCCGCTGCTTCAGTCGTCGGGGGGCGTGTCTTCTTCGGGGGTCTTGCGGCGGAGGATGGCGGCGAGGACGGCGAGGGGGTCGAAGCCGAGGATTTCGCCGACGGCGCGGTTGCTGGTGAGGCGGGTGCGGGCTTTGAGGGCGAGGGGCATCAGGAGTTTTGCGAAGTCGATGCCGCCGAGGGTGCGGGCGGAGGCGCGGCCGACGCCGCGGATGGCGTCGGCGCCAAGCGCGGCGACGACCGGGCCGGGCATGGGGCTGATGACGACGTTGCGAACCGCGACCTGCTGGGCCCACGCGCCGGCGGAACCTTCTTGGAGCAGGCGCGCGATGGTGGTGGCTTCCCCGAAGATGCCCACGTGGACTGGCGCGACGCGGCGTTCGACGGCGTCGCACAGGACGCGGTAGTCGCGGCGCCAGTCGCCGCCGAGCGGGCCGACCCACGACTCGAGCATCTCGGGCCCGGCGATCAGATCGATCGCACCTTCTCTGCGGCGGCAGACGAATGCGGTCCAGAGGCGGCGGGTGCGCGCGGAGGCGCCGGGTTCGGGCGGGGTCCACAGCGCGATGACGGCGGCTCGTTCGTCTGGGAGGATGAGGTCGAGCACCCGGCGCACGGCGCCAGGGGAGGGCAGTGGGATCGCGCCGAGGGGATCGGGCCAGACGAGGATGCGGTCTTCGGACACGAGCTCGCGGGCGACACGAAGGGTGGTGAGCAGCTGGGTGACGTAGTCGTCCGTGGTGTCGATGGCGGCGCCCATGCGTTCGGCGAGCTCTTCCATCGCGCCGTCGCGCAAGACGAGCGCACGACGCACCCCGAGCTGCGCACACAACGTCGGTAGGCTCGGAGGCAATGTCTGCCCGAGCAACGCGGGGTACCGTCCCGCGCCTCGCAGCAGCGCGCCGAGCACGACGTCCTGTTCGTCGACGACGAGCAGCAAATCCTCTCCCACCGTTTCGGCTGGAGAGAAGAGCGAGAGCAGGTTGCCCCAGCGGGCCCCGTCGAATCCGCCGAACTGGAGCTCCGCGCTAAGCATGGTCTGTTTCCGCGGCTGAGGTGTCCGCCGCTGCGTCCGCGTCCGTTTCCATGACCAGCAAGCGGACGTGCTGGGCCGTCATCGGGAGCGTCAACCGCGTCATCGACGGATCCTCCGCAAACACCTCTCCGGTCAGCGCGTCCCGAAGTCGGGTCCAGTCGCGCTCCGCAGGCAGGGTCAGCTGGGCGTTTCGAGCCGGACCTTCGTTGACGACGAAGAGCACCGCGTCCCGATCGCCGTCGCGGTGTTCCTTGGGGGCACGGCCCCCAAACCCCGTCCCGGGGACGTGGCTCGCCTCGCTGCGCTCCGCTTTGCCACGTCGATGAACCGCGGTGTCGACGACCAGCGCAGGGTAGGGGCGCTCGAGACCGAACCGTTCGATCCACTCGTGCACGAGCGCATGCACCGCATGCTGGGAGCCGACCGACACCGGGTCACCGAGCGGTGCTGTCCCGACTGCCGCGTCGAGAGGTTCCAGTCGGTCGTCGAGCGTGGGCCGCTGCGGTCCGTACACCACGTGGGTTCCCGAGGCGGCCGCTTCGACCAGGCGCGACCACCGGCCGGCCTCCGTGAACTCGTAGGTCGGCGCGAACACGACGTCGAAAGACTTCAGGCGCTCGGCCGACACCTCGGAGTCGACGAACACGTACGGCACGTTCGCCGCGGTCAACGCGTCCGCGAAGGTCGCGAGGAGTTGCCACCACGCCCACTGGATCGGCTCCTCGAACCCGAAGGTGTCGGGTCGGCACGCGGCGGTGGGATCGACGTTCATCGCTTCCAAGTTCGCCGGACTGGCCAGTCCGAGCAGATGCGTCGCGCGCGAGAGACGCGCGTACTCCCGCGGCCAGAGAAGCGCGACGCGGGCCGGCCGCTCGAGCGTCTCGAATTCGAGCGCCTCGAGCGCGTCGAGCAAACGGCGCCACTCGTCGGCTTCTGGCCGCGCGGCACCCTGGGCATCGATCGGCGCGCCGTACCAGCGGTCGCGGTCGACCGCCATGTACAGGTTGAAGCCGCGCAGCCCGTACGCCATCGCGGCGAGTGCACAGGTGATCGAGTCGTTGCTGGAGAGCGGCGTGAACCACGGTGGAGCGCCGACGCCGAGCTCGGGCGCGTAGCCGGATCCGAACGTGCCGCTGAGGTAGAGGGTGCGGCGCTTGATGGTGCGGAGCGCGTCGCAGTCGCTGCCGGCCGCGTGGTAGTAGTCGAACCCAACCAGGTCGACGGCCTCCGCCATCGCCGGTGGGCTCGCGGGCAACCCACCATCGCCGAGCGAGAGGTTGTGTACGGTGGGCACGGGCGGCGCGACCAGGAACCACTGCCGCTTCATCCGGTCGACCGCGCGCGTCAGCAAGTGTTCTTGGAACTTCGCCCAGTCGAGCTGGCGACACAGGGCGCGGTGCGGATCGATCGCTCCGTCCTGGCCGAGGTCCTTGCCGACGTCCCAGCCCCGCGGCGGCTGCGCGTCCGGCCACGCCGAGTAGTCGCGGCCATGCCGGGTGCCGGCGGTCTCGAGCGATCCATGCCGCGTCTCGAGAAACGTGTGCCACGCGCTGATGGCGTCCGGGTGGTAGTCCTGACAGAACGGGCCGTTCCGGAAGAAGTAGCCGGCCTCGTTGTCGATCTGCAGCATCACCACCGGGCCGTTCGGCCAGACGTGCGGTGCGACGACCGGCGCGAGCTGCCCGTACCAGTCGCCGATGGCTTCGAAGTAGGCCTCGCTCGCGTGCGAGGGCACCGGGAACATGCGCGGCGGGAAGTAGAGCGTCACGGGGTTGCCGCGCGGAGTGCGCGCCTGGATCTCCGCGTCGCGCACGACCCGCTCCGGCAGTCCGAAGTACGTCAGCTCCGCGTTGATGTGCGGGCCAGGTCGCAGGAAGACATACAGATCGAGCTCGGCCGCCAGCGTGAGGAACGCGGACAGGTCCTTGCGCGGGTCGGTCTCGCCGAAGTCGAACCCACCCTCCGGCCGCTCGTGCACACCCCAGGGCACGTACGTCTCCACCATCGGGAGACCGAGCCCCTTCAGTTGGGTGAGCGCCGCGCGCCATTGGTCGCGCGGGTTGCGCCAGTAGTGCATCGCGCCGGAGCGCAGTGGGAGCCGTTTGCGCCCGAGCCGGAGAGACGCGCCCTCGAGCACCGGCGCGTTCTGTGGGTCGAGCGGGCCCATCTCAGCCCTTGGCGCGGGAGAGGCCGGCGCCGATCGCTTCCATGGCGTTGCCGTAGGCCTTCGCGCCGTCGAGGTCGGACGCGGCGGCGAACTGCGCCGCGACCTCGTCGGGTCCGAATCCGTCCGCGAGCACGACGCCCGGCGCTTCGACCACTTCGACCCGCGACACGTAGCCGCCGCCGACCGCGAACACCTGTCCGTTGGCGTCGTTCGCTTCGCTCGCGAGGTACGCGACGATCGGCGCCACGCGATCCGGCTCGAGCGTGGCGAGCACGTCGGCGGGAAGGATCGACTCGGTCATGCGGCTCTTCGCGACCGGCGCGATCGCGTTGACGCGGATGCCCTTCTTGAAACCCTCTTGCGCGAGCGCTTTGGTCAGCCCGACGATGCCGAGTTTGGCGGCGCCGTAGCTGGCCTGACCGAAGTTGCCGTAGAGGCCGGCGGCGCTCGAGGTGTTGACGATGCGGCCGTAGCCCTGTTCGCGCAGGTGCGGCCAAGCCGCCCGCGAGACGAGCATCGTGCCGCGCAGGTGCACCGCGAGCACGATGTCCCACTGCTCCACGGTCATCTTGTGGAAGCTGACGTCGCGGAGGATGCCCGCGTTGTTGATCACGACGTCGATGCGCCCGAACGCGTCGATCGCGGTCTTCACGATGGCGTCGGCGCCTTCGAGTTCGGCGACGCTGTCGTAGTTGGCCACGGCCTTGCCGCCCGCCTTCTCGATCTCGGCGACTACGGCGTCCGCTGCGCGGTTCGACGCACCTTCGCCATCGACCGAACCGCCGAGGTCGTTCACCACCACCTTGGCGCCGCGCGAAGCGAGCAGGAGTGCATGGGCGCGGCCAAGGCCTCCGCCGGCACCGGTCACGATGGCCACGCGGTCGTCGAATCGAATCTCAGTCATTCAAACTCCTGGGGGCCAACTGGGGCCCGCTGGCAAGGCGCGGAGGGTACGGCGCGCGGGTCCGCCGGTTCAAGCACGATTGAGGCGCGGGCGCTGGTACGGTGCGCCATGAGCTGGATCCTGCTCGGCCTCGGAGGCGCTGTCGGCACCCTGCTGCGGCACGGTTTGGCCGTGCTCGGCAAACGCCTCTTCGGGGATGCCTGGTTTCCGGTCGGTACCTTCGCCGCGAACGCGATCGGTTCCTTTGCGCTCGTCCTCGTGTGGGTCGCGCTCGAAGACAAGCAGGTGTTCGGGGTGGATGCCCGCCTCGTGTTCGGCACCGGGGTGATGGGCGGTTTCACCACCTACTCGACCTTCAACCTCGAGCTCGTGCAGTTGTTCCAGGCCGGGGACACCGGCCGCGGCGTGCTCTATTTGCTCGCCACGGTGTGTGTCTGCCTCGGCGCGGGCCTCCTCGGCTTCGCCGTCGCCCGCTGATGACGAACCCTGACTTCGGTTGACCCCGGGTCTCGATCCCCGGGTCGACATCGGGCACCCGACCACCGGCCACATGAGGGCCCGAGCGTCACCTGCTGCGGGGACAGAGGGTGTGGGATCTTGGTGGAGCCAGTCAGAAACCGATCCCGAACGTGAGCGCGTGGCCGACGTTTCGGTTCACGGGATCGTAGAGCAGGCTGTACCCGAGGCTCAGGTGGTCGGCGAGGCGGAGGATCACGCGGCCTTCCAGCTGGACCAGCCAACTCGATTCGGTGTGGCGGTTCACGATGGTGTTCGCTTCGCACGCCATGGTCGTCGGGTCGCATCCGTCGAACGCGAGTTCCAGTGCGCTGATCGTGTCTTGCTGCCGGGACACCCGGGCGCCGAGTCCGAACTCGAGCTGGATGCCGGGGTAGAGTTGCACCGCGTAGGTGCCGAGCAGTCCGGCGTAGCCCCGGCTCCGGTGCCTTCCGTACGCGGTGTCGTCGTCGACGTTTTGGGCGCCTGAGACGACGCCGCCGCGGAGCTCGAGCCCGAGACCGCTGGGCGACGTCAGGCCGATGTGGGCGGCTGCGCCGATCATGCTGGCTTCGTCCATTTGGAGTTCCAGATCGATCCCGAAGGAGAACTGGATGCGGCCTCGGTACTCGTCGGCCGGTTCGGAACCGATGCCTTCGAGTCGCCGGCTCCGGGTGGCGATGCCGATGCCGGCGGCTTCGCGTTCGACGACGACGCCCACGGCGCGACCTTCCGAGTCCACGACGGGACCCCCGGAGTTGCCCGGGTTCACGTTGGCGTCGAACTGAAAACGCCGTGGCCCGACGGCGCTGACGACGCCGCGGGAGAGCGACCAGCCGAGCAGCCCCTCGCGCTCGCCGCTGGGCGGGCGGTGCATCAGGGGATGACCGACCGCCAACACCGGGCGCCCGACTTCCGGTGGATCGGCGAGCGTCAGAGGCTCTCCGACGTCTCCATCCACTTCGAGGATCGCAAGATCGGCGTCGCGGTCGACGCCAATGATCCGCGCATCCCAACGCGTGCCCGCTTGGTTCGTCACGCGGATCCGGCGGCCGTGGGCCACCACATGGAACGCGGTCGCGATCCGGTTGCGGGCCTGGAAGACGAAGCCCGATCCGGCGCTGCGCGGAGACGCCACCCGCACGACCGACGCGTGGACCCGTTGGTAGACCTCCGACGCCCATGAGGGGGTCGTGACGGCACTCGTGGTCGTGGTCGGTGGTGGTGCGACGGAGTTCGCGGGCGGGTCGGTCGTGGACTCCGCGGCGACGACGTTCGCCGGCGCGGCCTCTTCGGTCGAGGGCCCCTCCGCCGGCGGTTCGGTGGATGGCTCGGGTTGGGCGAGCGCGAGCGGACCGGCGCACAAGACGCAGGCGTGCACGACCCAGGTGCGGATCAGAAGGGACGACATGTTGGCTTCTCTCTCTCGGAGTGATGGGAAGCCGCCGCCGCTCGACGTTCCCGGTACGGGGGCTGAACAGATCGGGGCGCGTCGTATTTCAACGGTTGCCGATCAAGCCGAAGCCGAAGCCGATGCTGGTGCCGATGCCGAAGCCGGTGCCGATGCCGATGCCGATGTCCGCCTGCACTCAAGGGCAAGGGCACGGGCAAGGGCACGGGCAAGGGCACGGGCAAGGGCAAGGGCGAGGGCAAGGGCGAGGGCACGGGCGTTCTTCCGAGCTGAAAGCTCCACGGGGGGGTGGGGGGATGTACTAGGATTCGCTGGCGATGGCGGTTGGGTTCAGTTTCAAACAGCGGATGCGCGGGACGTTTCATCGGCTCACGGATCCAGGAACCGAACTGCCGTTCGAGTTGACGACACAGCTGCTCTTGCCGCTGCCCGAACTCCTGCGCCGACGGACGGGGCGGGTGACAGGGACGATCGACGCCGAAGGGTTGGCGACGCGTGCGCCTTTCTCGGGGACCGTGCAGATCGATCTCCGGGACCGAAAGATCGTGTACGACGTGCATTTTCACGGCGACGACGATCGTCCGAGAAGGTTTCACGGCGAGACCGAATTCTGGATGCGCCGCGCCGTACGCGCGATGGAAGAAGTCGTCGGCCGCATCTACGACGGCGCCGAAGAGGAGGCGCGGGTGCTGGCCAGCGTCAAGTTGACCACCGGGATCCGCCGCATGCTCCGGACCCTGCGCGCGGGGTTCACCACGCACCTCGCGGCCAACGAGGACTGAACCCGTGCTCGTCCTGGTGCACGGTGGCGCGGGTCGGGTGACGCCCGAGAGCCTGCCCGAGCATGTCGCAGGGTGCGGGGAGGCTGCGACTGCGGGTCTCGAGAAGTTGCGCGAGACGGGGTCCGCCCTCGATGCTGCGCAGGCGGCGGTGGCGTACCTGGAGACCGCGCCGCTCTACAACGCTGGCACCGGCGGAAGCCTCACCGCGGACGGTACACTCGAGTTCGACGCCGCGGTGATGCGCGGTGACCTGGCCGCGGGTGCGGTGTCGGGTCTGCCGCCGTTCGAGCACCCGATCGACATCGCGCGCATGTTGCTCGACGAGGGCGGACGGGCCGGTGCGCCGGTGATGATGGGCGGACCAGGCGCCGCGCGCTGGGCCGAGGCGCGGGGGTTCGTACCGGCTGGCGACGAGATGATCACCGACCGCGCACGCGAACGGCTCGCCGCATGGCGGGCGGGGCAGGTCGGTGAAGGTTGGGCCGGTGGAACCGTGGGTGCGGTCGCCTGGGATGGCGCGGGTTCGGTGGCGGCGGCGACGAGCACCGGTGGCACGGTGGGCAAACCACCGGGACGCATCGGGGACTCCCCGATTCTCGGCGCGGGGACCTGGGCGGACGACCGAACCGGTGCATGTTCAGCGACTGGCATCGGTGAAGCCATCCTGAGACTCGGGCTGGCCCGTGGGGTGTGCGATCGGGCGCGTGCACTCGGAGATGCGCAAGCGGCTGCGGACGCGATGTTGGTCGAGTTCACGGACCGAGTCGGGGGGAGCGGCGGGTTCATTTTGGTGACGCCGGATGGGCAGGTCGGCATCGCCCGCAACACCGCGACGATGAGTCACGCAGTGGCGCGGGACGGGGCGGCGGTGGTGACGGGGCACTAGCAGGTCGCTGAAAAGCGACCTGCTCCCTTGCCGTTGCCCTTGCCCGTGCCCTTGCCCGCGTCGTGGACGCCGTGTGTTTCGCGACGGCGAGGCGCGAATCGGAGCGCGATGCCCAGCGGACG
>JAXMNT010000074.1:0-27344 GCA_034670305.1 Deltaproteobacteria bacterium | reverse complement strand
ATGCCCGGCGGCTTCGTCCGCTGGGCATCGGGCTCCGATTCGCGGCCTCGCCGTCGCGAAACACACGGCGTCCACGACGCGGGCAAGGGCACGGGCAAGGGCAACGGCAAGGGAGCAGGTCGCTTTTGAGCGACCTGCTAGGAGCGGGGGCGCTTCTTTTTCTTTGGTTCTTCGGCGGCCGGGACCGCGAGTCGGACCGGGATGCGTTCGGCGTGGGTACTCAGGACGATCATCGTCTCGGTGTGGCTGACGCCGTCGAGGCTGCGGATCAGACTGATGAGCTGTTCGAGGCCGCGGGTGTTGCGGACCTTCACCTTCAGCAGGAGCGTGTAGCCGCCGGTGACGTGGTGGCACTCGAGAATGGGGGCGACTTCGTCGGCCCAGGCTTCGAAGTCTTTGACCCGGCCGGGGTCGCCGATGCCGACGCCGATGAAGGCGGCGATGTCGACGCCGACGCGGCGCGCGTCGATCTGGGCGTGGTAGCCGAGGATGACGCCGGCCTGTTCCATCTTGCGGACGCGCTCCATGACGGCGGGCGCGCTCAAACCGACCTTCTCACCGATGCGCTTGAGCGAGAGCTTGGCGTCCTGCTGCAGCTCGTTGAGCAGCTGGGTGTCGATCGCGTCCAGGGGATAGGTCCCGTCGGAGTCCTCCGTCATGGGTTCGGTCTTAGCACGAGTCCCTGGCGGAAGGCTGCCCGGATGCGCGCCCGCCCCGACGTTCGACCCCCCGGATGGCCGACCGACGGGCCGACCGCCCCCTAAGAAACGCGCGCGCGTTGCTTGCCTGCTACCGGGGCTGAGGCACACTGCGCGCCCATGAGTCGAGTCATCAACTTCAGCGCCGGTCCCGCCACCCTTCCTGTCTCCGTTCTCGAAGAGATTCGCGACGAGATGATGGACTTCAAGGGCTCCGGCATGTCCTTGCTCGAGCACAGCCACCGCGGCGCCGAGTACACCGAGGTCCACGAGACCGCGACCGCGCTCGTGCGCGAGTTGTTCGCGGTGCCGGACACCCACGAGGTCCTCTGGCTCCAGGGCGGGGCGAGCGGCCAGTTCGCGATGGTGCCGATGAACTTCCTCGGCGGCGGCGTGGCCGACTACGTCGACACCGGCTCTTGGTCGAAGAAGGCGCAGGTGGCGGCGGGCTTCTACGGCAAACCCCGCTACGCGGCGACGGGCAAGGAAGGCGAGCGGTACGTGCGCGCGCCGCAGAAGCTCGATCTGAGCGCGGACGCCAAGTACGTGCACCTGACCAGCAACGCGACCATCGCGGGCGTGCAGTACCACTCGTTCCCCGAGGTGCTGTCTTCCGGAACCGCAGCGCCGCTCGTCGCCGACATGTCGAGCGACATGCTCTGGCGTCCGGTCGATGTGTCGAAGTTCTCGCTCATCTACGCCGGCGCGCAGAAGAACCTCGGGCCGGCCGGTGTGACGCTCGCGATCATCGAGAAGTCGTTGATGGCGAAGGGCAACCAAGAGCTTCCGGAGATGCTTCGGTACGACTTCATCGCGTCCAAGGGCTCCACGCACAACACGCCGCCGGTGTTCGCGATCTACGCGGTCGGCAAGGTGCTCGCGTGGGTGAAGGCCCAGGGCGGCGCGGCCGCGATGGAGAAGCGCAACCGCGCGAAGGCGGAGATGCTCTACGGCACGATCGACGGCAACGCGGAGTTCTTCCGCTGCCCGATCGAGAAGGCTTCGCGCTCGGTGATGAACGTCGTGTTCAACCTGCCGACGCCGGAACTCGAGAAGGCGTTCCTCGACGAGGGCAAGAAGAACGGCCTCGTGAACATGAAGGGCCACCGCTCGGTCGGCGGCATCCGCATCTCGATGTACAACGCGATGGACCCGGAGAACATCCAGACCCTCACCGCGTTCATGAAGGACTTCGCCGCCAAGAACGGCTGAGCGGAAGCGGTCGCGGAAGCGGAAGCGGAACCGGAAGCGGTCGCGGCAGCGGAAGCGGAAGCGGAAGCGGAAGCGGAAGCGGAAGCGGAAGCGGAAGCGGTCGCGGAAGCGGAAGCGGAAGCGGTCGCGGAAGCGGAAGCGGAAGCGGTCGCGGTCGCGGAAGCGGAAACGGGGCTCAGGCGCCCGGCAGCATGCTCGGGCGCTTCGCCACGAAGCCGAGTCGTTCGATCGAGTCTCGGAGCGGCGACTCGTCCGCGCGCAGCATGGCCGTGGTCGAACGGTAGCCGTCCTCCAGGATCACGCGCCGCGCCGCGAAGTTCATCGGGCTGTGCATGAACATCGTCGCGTTGTCCCGCTCCGGCTCGAGCAGGTGCACCGTCACGTCGGGGTGTTCGGCGCGGTAGCCGGCGAGCCCCTTCTGGAGCCGCGCTTCGGTCATCAGCCGCCAGCTCTGGCTGTAGACCCAGAGCAACCCCTTGTCCCGCACGCGCGGCATGGGTCCGTGGCCGGTCGGCACCGCGCGCTCGGTCGGGTTCGTGCGCACCGGCACCATTGCGTTGATGACCAGCACCACCTCGCAACCGTTCTCGACCGCGAGGTCCACGTGGCCGACCTCGCCCGGACCACCCGCGATCAGATCCCGGCCGCCGATGCGGACCGGCGCGAACAACATCGGCGTCGCGACCGATGCGGCGACCGCTTTGGCCACCGGTACGTTCACGACGCTGGCGGAGTTCTCGTCGACATCGCGCCCAAAGACCACGCGCTCGCCGCCGTCGAGGTCGTTCGCGATGAGGAGCAGATCGCGTGGCATGTCGGCGAACGACTTCGGCACGCCGCGGCGGGTCATGAAGTCGAAGAAGAACTGTTCGAACGCGTCGGTGGTGAACACGCCGGCCGGGAGCGAATCCCAGAGCCGATCGATTTCGTTCCACACGTCGGTGCGGAGGGGTTTGATCGCCACCTGCCCGACGATGCGGCGGAACGCCTTGCTCGCCGACGAGAACACTCGGGTCAGCTCGCGCAGGTCGAGCTTCATCAGGTGCTGGCGCTGAAAGGGGAAGAAGTCGTCCGCTGGATCGAGCAGCGCCCGGTACATGCGCAGCGCCGGAATGCCGCCCGCGAGACCCGTGGCCACGCACGCGCCGGAGGAGGATCCGATGAAGAGGTCGAAGTCGCTTGCGGCGAAGTCTTCGAAGTAGTCCTCGAGCGCGGCGAGCACGCCCACCTCGTACATCGCGCCGGTGACGCCACCACCGGCCAAACAGATCGCCGAACGAATGTTCTTGGTACCCGTCATGACGGTGGTTGTAGCACCCCCGCCACGGTGCGCCGGGCCGGAAGCCGCACCCGCTGGCTCCGGGGCCGCTTCCGCCTCCGCTTCCGGTTCCGAGTCCGCTTCCGCTACCGCTTCCGCTACCGCTTCCGCTTCCGCTCCCGATTCCGCTTCCGAGTCCGCTTCCGAGTCCGCTACCGCTTCCGCTTCCGCTTCCGCGTCCGCTTTCCGTGGCCGCTCCCGGGTCGGCTTCGGGTTCGGGTTCTGCGTCGGCTTCTGCTTCTGCTTCTGCTTCTGCTTCTGCTTCTGCGTCGGCGTCGGCTTCTGGTTCGGCTTCTGGTTCGGCTTTGGCTTCGGCTTTGGCTTCGGCTTCGGCTCGGCTTACCGGCCCTGCGCTTCGGCGCTCGGTGGGTTGGCGCCGGTGGCCCATCGGTAGCGAAGGCCGATGAGGCCGAAGTCTCCGCCGCGAAAGCCGAGGCGGTCGCGCCGTTCGATCGGCGCCACGTAGCTGGCGCGCAGTTGCAGCTGGGCGGTGACGTTGAGGCGGATGAGCAGGCCGGCGCGGAAGACGAGCATGTCGCGCTTGGGCACGTGGAGGAACTCGCCCACCGCCGCGATGCGCACGTCGCCGTCGGCGAAGCGGGCTTCGTAGCCGAAGCGGGTCCGCCACACCCAGGGCGGATCGACGATGATGTGAAGGGTCTCTTCGAGGACGAACTTGTCTTCGGGGACCCGGCTGACGTAGGTCAGCGAGGTCTCCGAGAGGATGCGACCGGGGCCCGCGGGAATGTTCAGGGTGAGCTCGGTCTCGAGCGAGAGGTAGCTCGCGGTGGTGTCGTCGCGTCGCGCCCACTCGCGGGTGGTGAAGCTCTGGTCGTTCGGGATCGGGTCGAAGTAGCTGCGGTTGTAGGCGACGCCATAGCGCGCGCCCGCGCGCAGGTTCACGATCGGATGGGCGATGCGCGCCCCCGCGTAGAACCCGGCCGCGCTCGGTGCCACGATCGGGTTGGCGTCGAACCCGATCCACCGCGTGTGCGGCAGTCCCCATCCCGCGCTGAGCCGGGGACGGATGTAGAGAAACCCGAGGTCGATCGTCGCCGCAAAGAAGCCGCGCTCGGGCCCATCCGCCCAGCTCCAATCCCGCTGCGCCGCCCGCCGACGTGCCCGACGGTTGGACACGGTCTCCGGATCCGCAACATCGCCACCGCCCCTTGCCCCTGCCCTTGCCCCTGCCCTTGCCCCTGCTTCTGAAACCGAGTCGGCTTCGGTCTCGGCATCGGCATCGGCATCGGCATCGGCATCGGCATCGGCATCGGCATCGGCTTCGGAGTCGGCATCGGCATCGGCCTCGGCATCGGCATCGGCGTCGGCATCGGCATCGGCCTCGGCATCGGCATCGGCCTCGGCCTCGGCATCGGCTTCGGCATCGGAGTCGGCATCGGCTTCCGCTTCCGCTTCCGCGTCCGTATCCGCGTCCGCTTCCGCTTCCGCGTCCGCTCCCGCGTCCGCATCCGCTCCCGCTCCCGCGTCCGCGTCCGCTTCCGCTCCCGCTTGCTGCGCAACCGCATGCGGTGCGCACACCACCCACCACACCGCCACCCACGCCGCGAACCAACCCACGCGACGGCTCATCGCAGGCTTCCGGTCAGCGCCAGTCCCATGCCGTACGGCACGACGGCGAACGTTCGCGCGCGCCGGTTCGGCCGCATGCGCAAGAGAGGAATGATGGTGCCCACCGCGGTGCCCACCACCGCGCCCGTGACCACGTCGGTGAACCAGTGGAGATCCGCCATCACTCGAAACGCCGCGGTGAGTGCGGCGATCGCGACCCCGACCACACACGGCGCGGCTTCTTTGGCGCCGCCGCCGTAGAGCGGGAGCCGTGCGTGGGTGGTGCATACCGTCGCGGCCGCCGCGAACGCTTGCGAGGTGTGGCCGCTGAAGAACGAGCGGTAGCGGATTCTGCCGGTGCAGTCCGCGTCGTCGTCCGGCAGGTCGGTGCCGCACGAGGGAACGAACGGGCGCTGGCGGCTCGCGATCATGTTGGTCACCGATTGCAGCGCGCCGGTGATGAACTGGATCTCCACCGCCATCAGCGCGAGCTCCCGCGCCACGTCCGGGGAGTCGTGGTACCAGAGCGCGACGAAGAGGCCGTCGACCAAGAACGGCCACGCGACCATGAGCGAGAGGGTCAGGTCGCTCGCGTCGCGCACCCCCTGACGCTGCTGCAAGCTCTCGAGCCGAAGCCCGCTCCGGACCGACTCGTCGACGCGGTTGGTCGCGGTCCAGTGATCCGAGCGGGGCGAGATCAAGCTCGCGCTCACGGTGCCGGCCATGCTCAGCCCGAGCGCGCCGTAGTCCCACGGGCCCCAGCGGTGCCAGTCGGTCGGCCAGGTCAGACCGGCGGGCTCGTCCTCTTCGTCGGCCGGGATCTCCTCGAGCTCGGCGAGCTCCTGCACCCCTTCGATGGTGGTCGGTTCGGCGCGCGCGGCGGTGCTGCACAGGAGAAGCGCACCCACCATCAGAACGGCCTGCTTCAAGGGTTCACACAGAGGGCGCGTGCCGTGGTCGCGTAGCCGCCGCGCAGGTCGCGGAGCACGAACCAGAACCGGACCACGTCGCCTTCGAAGGGCGGGTCGTCGTCCGAGAGCGGCGGCTCCCAGTCGACTTCCACGATGGGGTTGGTGTCGCTGAACGTGCTGAACTGCCGCTGCAGTCCGCCGTCGGTGGCGAAGATCGCGAGGCGGATCTCCTCCATCGCGGTGATCTCCATTCCGTCGGCGTCGAGCGCCGGGTACGACTCGCGGCTGCCCTCGGTGAGTTCGAGTTCGATGACGGATTCCATGTCGTCGATGGCCACGGTGGGCAGCCCTTCGGTGCACCCGGCGGTGAGGTCGGTCTCGAGCCACGGCTCGCCGCCGAACCGGATCTGCGAGAACACGGGCGAGAGGCTTCGGCTTCGATCGGACTGTTCGATCGGATGCGAGAAGAACGCGAGTTGTCCCTCCGCGTCGTCTTCGATGCACAGCTCTTCGCGGGTGGGCGCGGTGCCCGAACTCAGATCGATGCCGGTGATGTCGAGGCGGCCGCCCATGCACACCGCGCCGGTCACGAGCACTCGGTCGCCCTCGAAGTCGGCGGGGATCTCCACCGACATCGGCCGGCTGCCCATCGCGGGGTCGAGTTCGAGGTCGGTGATCTCGATCGCGGAGTCTTCCCGGCAGAAGGGCACGCCAGAGGTCGTCTCGGCTTCGCAGATGATGAACGCCCAGGTGGAGGGCGCGTCCGCATCCGCGTCGACGAACTCGAGGGTGAACTCCACCGTCTCGCCTGGGCGTGGTGTGGCACGCGCTGGGTCCCCGACCACGCTCGCGGTGATCGCGATGAGCCGCTCCTTCGTGACGAGCCACGAGGGATCGGGCGAGTCGCCGCAGCCGAACACCAGAAGCGCGAGCACGCCACAGACCATCGACCTCACAGCTCACCTCGAATGCCGAGCGCCGGAATGAAGGGCAGGCCGTTGATCGGCACCGCGTTCGCTTCGTTGTAGTCGTAGGGGTAGATGAGGCCCTCTTGGTTGGTCTGGTTGTAGACGTTCTGGATGTCGAGGAAGAGCGCAAGCTTCCAGGTCTCGAACTGCCACGCCTTCGAGATCCGGAAGTCGAGCCGGTTGAAGAGCGGGTTGCGCTGCGAGTTCACGTCGCCGGGAATGCCGTAGTACACGCCGTTCTCCACGTCGTTGGCGCTGTTGACGAACGGGGTCCGAGGGTTGCCGCTCACCAGCCGCAGCGTCGCGCCGATCTCCCAACGCCGCGGGAGCTTCACGACGGCGGCCAGGGTGAAGATGTGGGTCTGGTCGAAGTCGAAGAGGCGCCACTCCGCGGTGGGATCGTCCGGCCGGTCGAGCCGTTCGCTGCGGCTGAGTGTGTAGCTCAGGTAGCCGAAGAAACGGCGGCCACGGACGGGCGCGATCTTGGCCGAGACCTCCATGCCGTAGATGCGGCCGATGCCGCCGTTTTCGAAGAAGGGCGGGGTCTGCTGCTCGGTGCCGACCACGCGATCCCAGAGGTGTTTGTAGAACCCTTCGATGCCGACTCGGATGCCTTCGGCGATCTGGTAGTCGAAGCCGAAGCCGGTGTGGGTCGAGTGGATCCAATCGAGATCCGGGTTGCCGATGTCGGGCGACGATTCGTTGAACTCGGGCGGCTGACTGAAGATGCCGAAGCCGGCCTTGAGGCGGAAGCCCTCGAAGAGCGTCAGGACCGTCGACATGCGTGGGTTGAAGGCGAACGAGCCGATCTCCTTCGCGTGGTCGAGCCGCAGACCCATCACGACCTGCAGCCGCTCGTGCAGCTGCATGTCGCTCTCGAGGTAGAACGCGGGGCGCGAGGCGGTGGCGTTGATCGTGAAGCCCGTCACTTCGTCGCCGGAGCCAGTGAGCGGGTCGCCGCCGGGGTTGCCCTCTTGCTGCTCGGGCTGCGGGCCAGTGTAGGAGAGACGGAGCGGAGAGACGAAGAGATCCACGCCCGCGATGAGCCTCACTCGGGACGAGGCGCGGTGGCGCACTTCCGCGCGGCCGATGATCTGGTTGAACCGCGCGTTGAACGCGATGGTCTGGCCGAGCGAGAAGTCGAGCACGGTGGTGCCGATCATGAAGTCGACGTCGAGCTCGGTCTTGTCGTTGATCTGCCGGTCCCACCCGAGCTGCCCGAAGTGAAAGCGGGTGGTGAGGTCGACGCCGCCGACGACTTCGGGATCGTCGCCGAGTGACTCGGGCAGGATGAGGTCGAAGCGGTCGCTCGAGCCGTACATCATGAAGCGGACCCGGTCGCGCGGGCTCGGGCGCCAGGTCACGAGGCCCTGGTAGTCGTAGTAGACCGGCGCGGTCTGCACGGTGAACGTGTCGTCGGGCAGGTTGTTGAAGACGAAGTCGATCGTGCTGCGGCGCACCGCGGCGGCGCCGGCCGCGTTCGGTCCGAGCGGGAACTCCGCGAGCAGCGACGCGTCGATGACGCCGAACTCGGCGACGCCGTGCACGCCTCGGTCTTGGTAGATGCCGAGCGGGTCGCGGGTGGAGACCTCGAGGATGCCGCCCATCTTGCGGCCGTAGCGGACCGAGAAGTTGCCGGGGAAGAAGTCGATGCGTTCGAGCAGGCGCGAGTTGAAGAAACTCGTCAGGCCGCCGAAGTGGTAGAGCAGCGGCACCGGGATGCCTTCGAGGAACACCTGACTGTCGCCGGGCGCCGATCCTCGAACGATGATCTGACCGCTGCCGAACGGCGGGCGCGCGACACCGGGCAAGAGCTCGACCGCACGCAGCGCGTCGCCGCGGGTGCCGGGAATGCGGGTCAGCTCTTCGCGTTGAATGGTGCGGCGGGTGACTTCGCGCGGCGGCGGATCGATCGTCGCGGTCGCGCCGAACGCCTGCGTGTCGTCTTCTTCGTCTTCGGTGGAGGAGAGCCGGTAGATCACGTCGGTGACTTCGCCCGGGCGCACTTCTTCGAGCTGGGTGCGGTCACCGTACTGGTCCGCGAGCACGCGGACCGAGAAGTCGCCGGCCGGCAAGTCGGCGAACACGAAGCGGCCATCGGCGCCGGTGACGGCGCGGCGCGCGAAGGACGCGTCGTCGGGCGCGGTGATCACGATCTCCGCTTCGTCGATCGGCTGGTCGTCTTCCTGGGTGAGCACCCGGCCTTCGAGCCGCCCAGGGCGGGGCGGTTCGGGGACGGGGTCCACGTCGGGTGGCGTCTCGAGGTCGGGCGGCGGCGTCTCGACGCGCAGCTCGAACACGTAGCGGTAGCGGATCCGAGAGGCGATCGCCGTGCCGCCGCGGGTGGCGGGTGCGAAGCCGAACCGCTGGGCTGCGGCGAGCGCCGCTTCGTCGAAGCCGTTGCCGGCGGGCGCGACGACGCGTGCATCGGTGACCCGGCCATCGATGCCGATGGTGAGCTCGAGTTCGACCGACGCCTCGAGCCCCGCTTCTTCGGCGGCGGCCGGGTAGTCCGCTTCCACGAAGTCGATGAGCCGGGGCGGCACCAGCGCCGGCGGCGCGGCTTCGCCTTCGCTGTCTTGCGCCGCTACCGGCGACAGAAACACGCCAGAACAAAGCAGGACGAGAGCCCCCCAAGAGCACCGTCGTATGTGGGTCATCGCGCGCGAGTATAGAGGTGTTTCCGAAAAGCGCCGGCCGACCGACGCGCGCGTCCGATGACTCGATGGGTCGCAGGCAGTGCATGCGCGTCGTAGAGTTCTCCGTGGCGAAGAAGGCCATAGGGGTCGCAGACGCGATCGAGGATCTCTACGGACTGCGCGCCGGTCGGTTGCAGAGTGCGAGTGAGATCCAACGATGCGCGCTCGCTTGTCGGGGCGCGAGCTGGAACGGAGACAACGCCACTTGCTTGGACACGTTGATTCCGCTCGCCCAGGCGGACGACCCGTTCGAAGCGGCCCTTCTGTGGAATGTGGCCGGCCCGCTCTTCGATCCCCTCGTCTTCTACTGGATGGAGGTGATCCTGGCGGCCGTGCCCTTTCGTCAGGAGGCCTACTGGGTCGAGGTCCCCGCGCCGCATCGGCTCTGGTTGGCAGAGAATGGCATCTGGACGTTGGACCCGCGGCCACTCTTCGATCGGGCCGCCCCCATGGCGAATGCCCTTCCCATCCAGAGTCGATTCCGAGAGCGGGTCCGCCGCGCATTCGATCTGCGCCAGCTGCTCATGAGCCCTACCTCGAAGAACGCGGCCAACCTGTGGGACCCGGTCGCGGCAGCCCAGCTCGAACCAGAGTTGCTGGGCAGTGGGTGCGGACCAGTGCTCGACGTGCTCGTGCGATCGTTTCTGGCCGATCAGGCGGCCGCGCTGGAGATCGCCCTCGCATGTTGCCAGCAGTCCCCATCGCGTGTGGTGCGGTGTGCACGGGCCGCGGTACTCGAGGCTCGGTCGGCGTGGCCGAAGTCTCAGAGCGGCGCCTGGCTCGCGAACGCCCGCGCCGCGCTGCGGCGATCCTCGGGCGGCCGACCCGGGCCCGAGTAGCGCCAGCCGCCCGGCTCCGGTTGCGGTGGAGACATGCCGATCCAGCCCTCGTCTGCCGCACCGCGACCGGGCACCCTGCGCTGAGGTAGTCTCGCCGCGGTGAAGATCCGCGTGGTGCCAGCTGGGGTCGAGTTCGCGGTGCGGGTCGCGCCTCGGGCGTCGCGTACGACGCTGATGGGGGTGCACGACGGGGCGCTGAAGATCGCGCTGACCGCGCCGCCGGTCGACGGGAAAGCCAACGCGACGTTGATCAAGTGGCTGGCGAAGAAGCTCGGTGTCGCAGGCCAGAAGTTGACGTTGATTCGCGGCGCGCGGGCGAAGGACAAGTGGCTCTTGGCCGAGGTCGACGAAGCCGCGGTGCGGGCGCTGTTCGTGGAAGCGGCCGGCTGACGTGTTTCCGGTCGTCCATGAGATCACGCTCCCGTTCGGAAGCTTCGTGCTGCACTCGTACGGGGTGTGCGTCGCGGTCGGCGTGCTGCTGGGCTGGTACGCGGTCTCGGGGGTCGGAACCAAGACTGGTCTCAGCGCGCGGGCGAAGCGGACGTACTTGCACGCGACGTGGGCCGGGGTAGCGGGCGGCGCGGTCGGTGCCGCCGCGTTGACCGGCCACCCGATCGGCGAGGCCGGCTTCTCGATGCCGGCATGGCTGCTCGGCGTCGCGATGGTGCTCTGGGTGCGCGACACCCCGGTACCCGACGCACGGCGGCTGTGGCTCGGAACGTTTCTGGTGGTGGGCTGCGAAGCACTCGGCGCGTACCTCAGCGGCGCGCGGTTCGGGTCGCGCGGCGCCGATGCGTTGTCTCGCGGCGCCGGGATGTTTCCGCGGTGGGAGGACGGTGCGCTGCTCGACCGGGGATCCCCCGCGTGGGCCGCGCACCTCGACGCGGGGTGGATTGCCGAGGACGCGACCTGGTCGCTCGCGACCCACCCGGTGCCGCTCTACGAGTGCGCGTTCGCGGTGCTGCTCGCGGTCGGCGTGTGGCGCTTCTTGCGGCCGCGTCTCGCACCGGTGGTGGTGGGTGCGTACGGCCTCGGCTGGATGGGGCTCGAGTTTTTGCGCGAGCGCACCTTCGACCCGACCGCGTGGGGCACGCTCGTCGCGGCGTTGTTCGCGGGCGGGCTGTGCCTGGTGGCGGTGCGCATGGTGCGGAAGCCGGCGGCACCGAAGGACGGTGTGAACGACCCGGACGCTCAGGCAGAGACGCGGGCGTAGGCGTTCATGAAACACGCCTCGTCCGGGCGTTCGTCGGTGGTCGTGCGCACGATGAGTCGATCTTCTTCCGGGTCGTTCCACATCGCGGTGATCAGCGTGTCGCCCGGCCACACCGGCTTGCGGAACTGTCCGCGGAGTTCGCGCAGACGCGCCGGGTCGCCGTCGCAGTAGGTGTGGAGCACCGCGCGTCCCACGTAGCCGAAGGTGCACAGGCCGTGGAGGATGGGGCGGCCGAAGCCGACCTGCTCGCCGATCTCTGGATCGATGTGGAGCGGGTTCAGATCGCCGCTCAAGCGGTAGAGCGCGGCTTGTTCGCGGGCGGTCGACGCGCGCACGGTGTGGTCGGCGTCGGACTCCGGCGCTTTGACGCGGAAGCTCTTCGGCGGACGTGGTCCGTCGAAGCCGCCGTCGAGCCGGAAGATGATCTCCCACTCGGTCTCGCAGACGAGATCCCCGGAGGCGTCGCGGGTCTCGGTGGCGAAGATGGACTGCGCCATGCGCTTCAGATCGTAGACCTTGTCGACGCGGCCGATGGTGGTGAGTTTGCCTTCCGGTGCGAATGGCTTGTGCAGCGTGATGCGCTGCGCGCCGTGCACCACACCGAGCATGTCGCCGCCGACGATGTCGAAGAGCTCCGCGCACACCGGGAAGGTGGGCACCACCGCGTAGGTCGGCAGCACCTTCGGTCCGCGCTTCTCGTAGAGGAAGTCGAGTTCGTTCTCGGTGGTCCCGACGCCGAGCGCGTAGAGCACCACGTCCTTCCAGCTGTACTCGTGCACGAGCTCGCGGGTGGTCTTGCCGACTGCGTTGGGATCGAGTGCCATGCAGCCGTATCGCGCAGCGCCCGCCCGAGGGCAAGCGTCATCAGTCGTTGGGCTCAGTCCTCGGAGACGGGGACGCGTGCGGGCAGCGGAGGTCGGCCGGTGGGGTCTTCCATGTAGCGGTAGCGTGCGAAGTGGGAGGTGACGCGCCGGACGTAGTTGCGGGTCTCGTCGAAGGGGATGCGTTCGACGAAGAGATCGAGCTCGGCGGGACCGAGTTCGCGGATCCAGCGGGTGACCCGCGCCGCGCCCGCGTTGTAGGCCGCGATCACCAGCGGGATCGCGCCGTCGAAGCGTCGCCACAGGCCGACCATCTCACCGACGCCGAGCTGGATGTTGTACTCGGGGTCGAAGAGCCGGTCGCGCGCGTAGGGCACGCCGAGCCGTCGCGCCGCGCTCTGTGCGGACGCCGGGATCAGTTGCAACAGACCGATCGCATCGGCGCGGCTGACGACCTGCGGTTCGTACTGACTCTCCTGGCGCATCGTTGCGTACACGTGTTCGAACGGGATGCCGTGCCGCGCGGCTTCGCGCCGGACCACCGCCTCGTGGGGACGCGGGTAGGCGCCACGCCACGCCCATTCGGCCGAACCCGACGGAGCGGTGTTGAGCTGGGAACGGGCCGCGACCGCGCGCCGGAAACCCCGGTAGGCATCGCCAACGCGCTGGTAGGCCGCGACGATGTACTCCGCGCGTCGGCCGCGCGGTGCAGCCTCGCGCAGGGAGGACTCCAGTCGAGCGAGGCGTTCGCGGGCGTCGGAGGCGAGGCCAAGACCGAGCAGCAACTCGACGTCGGCGGGCAGGGGCGGCGTCGGGAGCGGGGTCGCTTCGCCAGCGGCGCGGAGCGGGATGTCTTCGGTGATGCCGAGCTCCGCAAGTCGCTTCTCCGCGTGCAGCCCGTACCAGTGCAGCGGGTCCATCGCGCGGACCTGCCGGTAGAGCGCGGCGGCGCGGGTCGTGCGTCCGGCGAGGTGGTGCGCACGCCCGGCCCAGTACAGACCTCGACCGCCCCGCATCGGGTCGCGGCTGTTGCCGGCGTAGTCGGTGAAGCGCCGGGCGGCTTCGGTGTGGTTGCCGGCATCGAACGCGCCCATGCCGAGGTGCCACTCCGCGTTGGACCGTCGGCGGCCGTCGGTGCGGCCGGCGCCGCGGAGGTAACGTTCGAAGGCGCGACGGCCCGCGGCGGGGCGGGTGCGCAGCTCCAGCCAGGCCGCGAGGTACTCGGCTTCGGCCGCGCGCCGGTGGCGGCGGTGGGTGCGGGCGAAGCGGCGGTACGCGCGGATGGCGTCGGCGTCTTGATCGGCGCGGGAGAGCGCGCGGGCGGCGTGGAACTCGTCCTCGAGGGCGTCGCTGCCACCGAGCCGGCTCGCGCGGCGCAAGATCTCCGCGGCCCGGTCGTAGTGGTGGCGGGTCTTGTACAGCGCCATGCCGAGCTGGTGCAGCCAGGTGGCCTGCTGGGAGCGCGAGGCGCCGGACGGTGGACCGCCGTCGAGGAGCGCGACCGCGTCCGCGTGTCGGAGCGCATCGGCCAGCTCGTCCGCGCGACGCAGCGTCTCGTCGATGGAGAGATCGGTGGGCACCGGGAGCAGCGCCGCGTCCGGGTGCTCCGGCCGTTCGATGTAGAGGCGGCGGCGGATGGTGGTGGCGGCGGGTGCGTCGCCTTGAAGATCGAGCGCCTCGGCGAGCAGCGCCTGCACCGCGAAGGTGTCGACGTCCCGGCCGGCTTCGGCGGCGACGGCGCGCAAGGCGGTGATGGCGGCGGCGCGGGACTCGGTGTCGGTCGCGTCTCGGAGAAGGCACTGCGCCATAAGCGCGCGCGCGACCTGTGCGTCTCGGGTGCGGCGGACGCGAAGCAGTGCCGGGCGCGCCGGCTCACAGCGGCCGAGGCGGGTCAGAAGCGAGCCTCGGCGCAGCGCGGCGTCTTCGAGGATGCTGGCGGGCAGGGTCTCGGTGAGGTCGAGCGCCTCGGCGGCTTCGGCGTCGCGACCGAGCCACTCGAGCAGCCGGCCTCTCAAGTAGCGGTGGGCCGGAGTTTCTTCTGCGGTGGCGCTTCCGAGGGCTTCGAGGGCTTCGGCGAACTGCCCGTGTTCGACGTGGAGGCGGACGGCTTCGGGGACCGGCGGCTCCTGGGCGGCTGCGGTCGTGGCGAGCGCAAGCACCGCCAGCACAGCGAGGGTGGCCGGGTGGCCGGCAGGGCTGGGGAGACGGAGCGCCACGGGAACGCTGTTACCACGTCTGGCGGGGCCGCCTTCATTTCCCAGCGGCCGGAAAAGGGCAGTCGCGGAAGCGGAAGCGCGGAAGCGGCTGCGGCTGGCGGACGCGGAAGCGGAAGCGGAAGCGGAAGCGGAAGCGGAAGCGGAAGCGGAAGCGGAAGCGGAAGCGGAAGCGGAAGCGGAAGCGGAAGCGGGAGCGGAAGCGGACGCGGAAGCGGAAGCAGGAGCGCCCACCTACATGCCCTGCTTCCGGCGACCTACATGTCGGGGTCGGTGACGCAGAACGAGTCGTCGGCGCGGCCCTCGTTCAGATCGATCACCCGTGCGAGTGACATGGAGTCGAGATCGTCCGGGTAACCTTCGAGCAGGCGCGCGTCCATGTCGTTGACGCAGACGTAGTCGGTTCGGCAATCGCCGTCGTTCCCGCAGCCGTCCATGCAGAACGTCACCGAGGTGCGGTCTGGCATGCCGCGAAACTCCACGCAGGAGGCTCCGTCGGGGCAGGTGTCGGGTTCGCACCCCTGGATGGTGCAGTAGCCGCCGGGCTGGGTGCGGTCGCAGATGCGCTCGCCGTTGACCGAGCAGTCCACCGACGTCTCGCAGCCGTCCCCGATCTCCGGGGCACACGCGACGAGCACGGGAATGAGGAGCGCAAGACAGCGCATGGAGGGGCGAATCATGGGCGCGCGGAGCATGGGAGCAACCAAACCCCCAAGCAACCCCCGCGATTCCCCGAACCGGCCAGGCCACCTGCTTCCGCTGACGCTTCCGCTTCTTCGGACTCGGGGTTGGGTGCGAAGCAGGGGTGGGGTGCCCGGCGGGTGATCAAGCGTGTCGTCTGGCGTGCCAGGCCTCAAGGGGGCCTGCGGCCCGGCGCCTGCGCGCCGCTTCGCCCTTGACCCCTGACCCGCCAGACGACGGCGGCCTGCGGCCGCCGGGCATGTCGCTCGGTCGTCTTCACACAGGGGTCTCCGATGATCGTTCTACAAACTTCTTTCGAACTCGTGCGTTTGCTGCGCGCTCAAGTGCTGCCGGCCGTGCGCAAGTACGACGCTTCGCTCGCTTCCCAGATGCAGCGGGCGGCGCAGAGCGTGGTCTTGAACATTGCGGAGGCTCGGCAAGCGCGGGGGCTGCGGTCTCATGACAAGTTCTCGATTGCGTATGGGGAGTGCAGCGAGCTCAAGGCAGCGATGCAGCTCGCGGAGGTCTTCGGGTACGTGGAACTCGACGCGGGGCTGCTCGACCGGTGCGACCACGTCTGCGCGATGCTCTACAAGCTCAGCCGCTGACGGGTGAGGCCGGCGTCCAACTGGGCGCCGGCCTTCTCCGCTACGGCTACCGCTACCGCTACCGCTACCGCTACCGCTGCCGCTGCCGCTGCCGCTACCGCTACCGCTACCGCTGCCGCTGCCGCTGCCGCTGCCGCTGGCGCTTTCCGCGGTCGGGTTCCCATGTGGCACCATGCGCGCGATGACGAAGTCTCTGCCGGTTCTCGACTCCAAGCTGCCCTTTGGCATCGGAGCGACCAAACCCCACCACTACCTCGAGATGGCGCAGATCCTCTGGGACAACGCCGGCAAGTGGAACTACGCCTGGCGCATCCTCAACGACGGGGTCTGCGACGGATGTGCGCTCGGTACGAGCGGTCTGAAGGACTGGACCATCGACGGCACCCACCTGTGTCTGGTGCGGCTCAACCTGCTGCGGGTGAACACGATGGGCGCGCTCAACGTGCGCCTGCTCGAAGACGTCGAGTCCTTGAAGGCGAAGACCCCGAAAGAGCTCCGCGAGCTCGGCCGCATCCCGTACCCGATGCGGTGGCGCAAAGGCGAAGCCGGCTACACCCGCATCTCCTGGGACGAAGCGCTCGAAGGCATCGGTGCGCGGCTCGGCGCGGCCGATCCGATGAAGAGCGCCTGCTACATGACTTCGCGCGGCATCACGAACGAGATCTACTTCGCCGCTCAGAAAGCCTGGCGCGCGCTCGGCTCCCCCCACATCGACAACGCGGCGCGGCTTTGCCACAGCCCATCCACCGCCGCGATGAAGAAGGTGCTCGGCGCCGCGGCGAGCACCTGCAGCTACATCGACTGGTACGAGACGGACGTCATCGTGTTCTGGGGCAGCAACCCCGCGAACGACCAGCCGGTCGCGCTCAAGTACCTCTACGAAGCGAAGAAACGCGGGGCCCGCGTGGTGGTGGTGAACACCTACGAAGAGCCCGGCATGCGCAAGTACTGGATCCCCTCGAACGCCGACAGCGCGGTGCTCGGCACGGAGATCGCCGACCGCTTCGTGCACGTCGCCTCCGGCGGCGACATGGCGCTCGCCCAAGCGGTGCAGAAGATCCTCATCGGTCGTCGCGCCATCCAGCACGACTTCATCGACGCGCACACCGAAGGCTACGCAGCCTACGCACGCGCGCTCGACTTCGAAGACCTCGACGAGCTCATCGCGCGCAGCGGGTGCGAACGCGCCGAGGTGATCGCGCTCGCCGACGAACTCGAATCGGCGGGCAACGGGATCTTCGTGTGGAGCATGGGCTTGACCCAGCACAGCCACGGCACCGACACCATCGCGCAGGTCTGTCAGCTCGCGCTCTCGCAGGGCTGGGTCGGCCGCAACGGCACCGGCCTGATGCCGATCCGCGGCCACTCGGGCGTGCAGGGCGGCGCGGAGATGGGCGCCTACGCGACCACGTTCCCGGGCCGGCCGATCACCGAAGCATCCGCCGACGAGCTCGAGTCTCTGTGGGGCTTCCGCCCGCCGGCGATCGTCGGCTGGGACACCGTCGCGATGATGGAAGCCGCGTCCGAAGGACAGCTCGAAGTGCTCTATGCGATCGGCGGCGCGTTCCTCGACGTGCTTCCGAACCCCGCGCGGGTCGAAGCCGCGCTCGGCACCATCCCGCTCCGCATCCACCAGGATCTCTTCCTCACCACCTCCATGCTCGTCGAGCCGGCCGAGGTCGCGTACTTGCTTCCGGCCCGCACCCGGTACGAACACCGCGGCGGCCTCACCGAGACCACCACCGAACGCCGCGTGATCTACAGCCCGCATGTGCCCGGCCACGAGATCGGCGAAGCGCGGGAGGAGTGGCGCATCGTCACCGACGTCGTGCGCGCGGCCCGTCCCGAGACCACCGAGTTTCTCGCGTACGAAGACAGCGCGGCCATTCGGCAAGACATCGCCGCGACGCTTCCCGCGTACGCAGAGATCGCCAGCCTCGAGAAGAAGGGCGATCAGTTCCAGTGGGGCGGCCGCCATCTGTGCGCGGAGGGCACGTTCGGGACGCCGAGCGGCAAAGGCCAGTTCGAGTTCGTCCCCGCGCCCGACCGCCGGCTCGAAGACGGTTTGCTCCACCTCGCCACCCGGCGCGGCAAACAATTCAACAGCTTGATTCAGTCCGCGGTCGACCAGCTCACCGGCGCCGCCCGCGACCACGTCCTCATCAGCCCGCGCGACGCCCGCCGACTCGGCGTCGAACACGACGACCCGATCCGCGTGCACAACGAACACGGCTCTTTCCATGGCCGCGCGTTCGTCGTGCGCGTGACGCCCGGTTCTGTGCAGATGCACTGGCCCGAAGCCAACGTACTCATCCCCACCGGCCGCCACGACCCCGGCGGCCTCGTCCCCGACTACAACGCGGTGGTCCGCATCGAACCCGCATAGCCTCCCCTGGCGTTTGGGTGGCGCATCCTCGAACCCGGACGCGCCACTGCTCCGTGTGCGTTCCTTTCGAAGCGCGATATGGTGCGCGCCATGTCTTGGCTCAACTGTCTCGTTTGTGTGGCGCTCGCGTTCCTCGGTTTCGCGTGTGGTGATGAAGATTTCTGTGGTCCGTTCGATCAGGTCGATGGTCCAACCGGTAGCTACTGCGTCTGCCCAGAGGGAACGACGACAACATCGGATGGTCTGAGCTGTCTTCTTCCGGACGGAGGAGTGCTCACGCTGCCCGGTCCAAACCGAGACGCAGGCGTGCCGACCGACGCCGCAATCGATGCGCCCCTTCCAGACGGTGCGACGCCCCCAGTCGATGGAGACGCGATCGTGGCGACCGCCGACCTCGAGACGGGAAGTTGGGCGATGGTCGAGGTCGTGGTGGCGACCGACGACAACGCCGCGCGGTTCATGAACACGGGCTCCTTCGGACACGATCCCCGAGACGGTGCGTTCGGGCACGCGTCGGGACGGGTGCGGCTCGAGGTGACGGAGTCTGCGTTGATCGCGTTTCGTGAAGACGACCCGACCCCTCTCGCGGTGGTTCCGATCCTGGAGCACTTCGACGCAATCGAAGAAGCAGACGGCTCGTTCCGGCCACTCAACGTCCGGTTGCCTTGGGACGAACACACCCATGTTCGTCTCGATCTGAGTGCCACGTCTTCCTCACTCGAGTTCACCACGCCGACCAGGTTGGTCCGCGGGCTGGTGGCGTTGACCGCGCCCCCTGGGTCCGACCCGAGCACCGCGACGCCCCGCTCGCGACGCTTCACGTGCGCGGACGCTTCATCTCCCGACTGCTCGCCGCTCGAAGTACCTCTGGTCGGTCGACTGGAGGTTGGCGAGCTCTACGGCCTCTCGGGGTTGCGGGCGGAACGAATCGCTTCTGAGTCGTGCACCGACGAGGGATGCGAAGGGCGCGTTTGGATCCGCACCACGTTTCTCCGGCGGGGCGAAGAAGACTACCTGCCCACGACACAGCCCGAACTCGCCAGCGCACAGGTCACCAGCTTGACGATGTCCGTCACGGACGAGTCCATGCCCGAGGGGGACCCACGCCGCGGAGTCGGTGCGCCCACGGTTCGGCACGATCTCTTCGACGTGTGGTTCGGCCGTGATGCCGAGGGCAACCCCATTCGGGATGCATCGGGTGCACCGGTTCGAGTCGCTCCAGGCGACCGCGGTGCCCGGCGACTGTTCTGGCGGTTCGGCGACGGCCTCTCGCCGCACCTGCTCCGCCCCACCCTCGAGGCACTCGCCTCCTGGAACCACGCACTCGCGGGTGCGCTGCGGGCAGAACGCGGGGAAGACCCTGCACGCTACCCAGCCGTCTCCTGTCAGAACACCGACCCCAATGGCTACTGCTTCTGCGCGGACGCGCTCAACCCAACTTGTCCGGGTGCCTACGATCCGCTCCTGACCCCGGAGGCCGCTGAAACTGCTGGGGCGCAGAACCCGATCCGGTGCCACATCGACATCGATGCATCCGCCGATCCCAACTGGGAGGGTGCCGTCGCCGCGGCTGACTTCGGCGCCTGGAGCGGCGCGCAGCTGGTCGGCGATGAGTGCATCTTCCGACGTCTCGATGCCGATGCGGATCCGGCCTACCTCGGCACGGGCGATCCACGCGTCCTCTCCATCGGTGCCGATGCCACCGAACGGTTCCTCGGTTTCGGGGACATCACCGGCGACCCGGTCACGGGCAAAGCACGCGGCGGCTCGGTTCGGTTGGGCACCGGTTCCCTCGACGCGCTCGTCGACCTCGCCCTTCGCTGGCGTGACCTCTACGTGGACGGAACGACCGAAGGGGCGACCGACATCGATCAGCCAGGTCTGGTGGAGCCGCCCACCGCCGCCGCACCTGCCGTTCATGCAGGCGTCGTGACGAACGCCAACGCGCGGGCTGCCATGCAAAGCCGCCGGGCCGCGGCGCTCGCACGCGCTGCCCTGCTGGATGGACCGGAAGGGCGGTTGTTGTCCGAGATGCGCATCGGTCGCCTGCGCGACACCGAGATCGAACAAGAACTCTTGGGTCTCGAAGACGCGGCGTACTTCGCGAACACCGAAGCGGTGGGCGACGCCACCGAGGCGATGATTCGCGCCGGTTCGCCCATCCGCCGACCGATCGGCGAGCGCCTCGACGCCTGGCGGTCGGAGGAGCTCGATGCGCTGCGCGCCGGCATGCTGCGTCGCTCCGGTTCCGACGCATGGGATTCGACGCTGGCGTTGCTCGCCGAGTCCACGAGCCGCGATGGGTTCCGTTTTGCGGTGAGCCGCCGAATCGCACGGGGCGCGATGCTCTTCTCGGTCGGCCGCGCCCTCGGCTTGGAGCCAAACCTCGCAGGTTCGAGCGACGGCGCGAACCATGGGGACCTCGCGCTGGCAACCGACGCCTCGATCGCATTGCCGGCCAGCCCCGACCCCGACGACCGCTTCGTGGACATGGACGTGCACCGCCGTGCGTTTGACGCCGTACTCCTGGAGCGGGAGCGTGCCGGCGCCGCCGAGGCGCAGACCTCGACGGTGCTCGACGTCTCACGAAGCGCGGTGCTTCCAATGCGTTCTACCGGTCGCTACGACTCGTTTGCACTGGCCCACGCGTACCTCGGGCTCAGCGAGATCTACGACAACACCAAGGACCCGAGCGGCACCAACCGCGCACCGCTGCCGGTGGCGGACGTCACGCCGCTCAACACCCGCCGCGTCGCGGTCCGGACGTACCGGGGTGGTGAGAGCTGCAGCGCCGCCATCGTGTGCCCGTACAGCGCCAGCGGCGCACGTGCTGCCGAACTGACAGCGGGCAACACTGCGAGCGGTCTGGTGCAGAGCTGCAATGGCGCATCCGTTTGCTCATCGTTCACCGACGACCTCGCGGCGATGCCAGAGCCCTGGTTGGCCATCGAGTTTCAGTCGTGTGGCCTCGACGATCGGTTGCCGCGCTGCACGTTGCGCGACCACGGGTCGAGTGCGCGCGCCGTCTTGAGGGACCGGGCGCTGCGGTACGAGCAGACATGGGTCGTCCGTACCCATCGACTCGGCCGCGCCTCGTTCTCGCCGGGCCAGCACCAGGCCGAACTCGCGCGCATCTTCGAACCGACCGTGCGGATCGCGGCCGGGTTCTTCCAGGACGATCTGGCGGCACGCGACGGCGCGTTCGTCGGATACGACCTCGGCTTCGCGGTCGCGGACACCGCAAACCTCGTCTCCAGGATCGTCGCGGGTCCTTGGGCGGCGGACCTTGGTGACCTCGGGACCAGCGCCGACCGGCTCGAGCCCGCAACGGGTGCCCTCGTCAATCTGAGCCTGCCTATCGGAACGTTCCGTCCCTTCGACTCGGTCGGCGATCCACGTTCGGCAGTCGGCTCCTGGCCCGACGCCGTCTTCGCGACGGAGGTGCTGACCAGCCGCGACACGCTCGGCACGTCGGCGAGTGTGTGGGATGGTTTTGCGCCCGAAGTGGAGTCGGTGATCGAAGGCGGTTTCCCGACCCGGACCGGGTCGCTCCTCGGTCCCTGGTTGGACTGTTCGCCGGGTGATTGCGAGGGTGCCCGCGTCGTTCACCGAGACCTGTTCCAGGGAAACTGTCCAGGTGGGGTCGCGCCGGGTGACGATTGCTTGACTCCGGAGCTGCGCCTCCTGCCGCTGACACCAGTCTCAAGCACCTTGCCCAGGATTGGCCGATGGGTCGCACTCCTTGGCGCAGTCAATCTGGCGACCACCGACAGTCGGCGGCCCGATGTGCGCCAGTTCGTGTGCGTCAGCGGCTCGGTCGGCTGCCCGCGGATACCGTCCGGGCTCTCTGAGGGTCTCGACTTCTCGCGAGTGCGCGACCACACCGTGACCGAGGCCACCTACGTGGCCTTCCGTGACAGCGCATTCGTTGAGCGGGAACCGTTCGGGCTCGGTTTCGAGACCGTTCGACACGCCAGCGACGACCAGTTCCTTCAGTTGGCCACCGCGGTGTATCTCGGCGATCACCTTCCTGGGGACCCTCCTCCAAGCGAGAGTCATCTCACCGCCGAGCAACGCGGGCGAATGGCGCAATTGGGCTATGTGCTTCCGGACGACGAAGGCGTCGCCGTGCGCCTTCGCGACGCATTCGGTGAGAGCTTTGAAGGCCGAGCGCGGACCGTCGAGTTTCTCGCGAAGCTTCATGCGTTGTTCGGGACCGCGGCGGAGGTGGCAGCCTTCGTCGGGGGCGCGTGCGTCGCAGCTGGCGACGATTGTGTCGACGACGCGGGAGAACTCGGCGTCTGCAGGAGTGGCCCGTTGAGGTGCGAAGCGCTTTGAGTCTCGGCTGCACTTCGTGTGCATGGCTGTTGTGCACTTGCACGACGGTGGCGTGGAAAGGAGTGCGTTTCCCGCAGTGGCGTTGCGGACCGAAACCTGCATGATGGCGTGCATGGACGCACGGACACTCCCGGTTTTTCTTCTTGTTCTGGTCGCCGCCGTCGGATGCGGCGACGACGACGGGACCAGCGTGGATGGCGGGACCGATGGGAGCACCGGCGAGACCTGCACAACCGCCGCCGACTGTTCCGACGGCTTCTACTGCAATGGCCCGGAGCGCTGCGATCCATCGAACCCGGCTGCCAACGGGCGCGGGTGCGTGCTCGGCACGGCGCCTTGTTCGGGCGCGTGCGACGAAGCGATGGACCGTTGCGAAGACGGGGAGTGTCCCGACGCGGACGGGGACGGAGCGACCGACATCGACTGCGGCGGCACCGACTGCGACGACGCGGACCCGAACCGCTTCCCGGGCAACGAAGAGATCTGCAACGACCGCGACGAGGACTGCGACCCGTCGACCATCGGTCCGGACCTCGACATGGACGGCTACATCTCGACCGCGTGTTGCAACCCGCAGTTGGCCGGCGCGCCGCTCTGCGGCCTCGACTGCGACGACACCGACGTCGCGATCAACCCGGACGAGATGGACCTCTGCGGCAACGGCGACGAGGACTGCGACGGGGCCATCGACGAAGACCCGAACGAGGTCGTCTACCGCGACATGGACGGCGACAGCTACGGCGACACGAGCATGCCCTCGATGGCGTGTTCGGCGGCGGCGGGCTTCGCGCGCGTGGACGGCGACTGCGACGACGACGACGGCGACATCAACCCTGGCGCGACCGAGCTGTGCGATGAAGACGCGACGGACGAAGACTGCAGCGGCAGCGCGAACGAAGGCTGCGCCTGCACCCTCGGCGCGACCATGCAGTGCGGTACGACCGACGTCGGCCCGTGTGCGTTCGGCACCCAGACCTGTGTGCTCAACGGTGAGGGCGGGACCGTCTGGGGCGCGTGCCTCGATTCCACCGAGCCGACCGCTGAAATCTGCAACGCGATCGACGACAACTGCGATGGCATGATCGACAACGGGCCGATGTTCCAATGTGTGCGCGGTGAGATGGAGACCGGCGCGAACGCCTGCGGCCGCTCGGGCAGCCGCACCTGCGTGGCGCAGGGATCGCCGACCGTGTGTCGGTGGAGCCCGCCGGACTACTCGGTCACCGAAACCGCCGGCACGTGCGACTACTGCGACGACAGCGGGATGGGTCTTGCCCCGGAGATGGCGTTTGCGACCGCGACCGACACGGTGGACGGAATCACAGTGAGCGGAACGCGGTTCGATGGTCCGATTTTCACCGCCATCTCGTACACCGACCCCTTGGAAATCGGCTATGGACCCATCACCTTCTCGGTGCGTGCGTCGGTCAACGAACCCACGCACGACCCCACCCTCTACGGGTGGGCAGCGGTCCTGATCCGAGAGGACACCGTCACACCGAACCCGCTGATGGGCGAACCCGGCAACCGGCTCGGGGTGTCCTGGGGGCGGGACGGCTTCGCGGCGGAGTGGCGGTTCTATGAGGAAGGCGACATGTCCAACCTCGCCAACTCTCTGGTTCTGCGGCACATCACCAACGGCGGAGCCGACCCCGTGTTGTCCCGGGTCACGAACCCTGGGCCCGACGCCCGCACCTCCCTCCTCAACGAGAGCGGTACCCGGCGTGTCCAGCAGGTCCGTATCACCATCACGCCTGACTTTCCGGGTGACGCGGCCAACGACACCGAGGTGGTCATCGAGTACTTCGAGGGCACCTGGCGACCGGGCACCTCCTGTGGGACCGCCGCCACGCCGTGTCCGTTCACCATCCAGTCCGGCGAGCGCTACCACTTCGGCAGCACCTTCAGCACCGGCACCGACACCTTCTTCCAGCCAGCGCTGAGTGAGTCCGTCGTTCGGACCGGCCTTTGCCCATGAAATGGCTGCTGGTGTTCTCGTTGCTCGTCGCCTGCGGCGACGACGACGGGAGCTCGGATGGTGGGCTCGACGGCGCGGTGATGTGCACCGGCGGTCCCGACTGCGACGACGGCTTCTTCTGCAATGGGGTGGAGCGGTGCGACCCGGCTTCGACCTCGGCCGACGCGCGCGGCTGTGTGGCGGCGGTCAGCCCATGCACCGGCGATTGCGACGAGACGCTGCGCATGTGTGCGGAGGACTGCCGCGACGCGGATGGTGACGGGCAGCGAGACGCGGCCTGTGGTGGCGCGGACTGCGACGACGACAACCCGAACCGCTACGGCGGCGCCGAAGAGATCTGCGACGCGGCCGGGGTCGACGAAGACTGCGATCCGAACACGCTCGGGCCCGACGCGGACGGAGACGGGTTCGTGGACGACGCCTGCTGCAACGAACGGTCGGGCGGCATGTTCGTGTGCGGCGACGACTGCGACGACTCGGACCCCGCAGTGCATCCGGGGGTCAACGACATCTGCGGCAACGGCGACGAGGACTGCGACGGGGCGACCGACGAGAACCCGAACCAGGTGTTCTACCGTGACGCGGACGGCGACGGATTCGGAGTGCCGGGCGACACGATCTTGGCGTGCGCCGCGGGTGGCGGGTACGTGCTGCGCGACTCCGACTGCGACGACGACTTCGCGAACATCAACCCGGACGAAGAAGAACGCTGCGGCGCGGCGCTCGTCGACGAGGACTGCGACGGCGCGGCGAACGAAGGCTGCAGCTGCACCTCCGGTGAGATGCGCGCGTGTCCAGGCGACGCGGTCGGCACCTGCACGCCGGGCGTGCAGCAGTGCCTCTCGGACGGTGGCGGCGGGACCGAGTGGAGCGTGTGCGTCGATCGGGTCGAACCGGCCGACGAGTTCTGCGATTCGTTCGACAACGACTGCGACGGCGACACCGACGAAGACTTCGAGTGCACGCCGGGCCAGATGGAGACCGGCACGAATGCCTGCGGGCGGTCTGGATGCGAACGGGTGTGCACGGACGACACCTGCGCGTGGGCAACGCGCGACTTCTCGTGTGGCGAGACCGCCGCGACCTGCGACTACTGCGACGACACCGGGAGCGGTCCGGCGGCGGAGATGACGTTTGCGAGCGCCTCCCGCACGTACGAGTTCCTCGAGGACACGCCTCTGTTCCTCGGCCATGCGCGGTTCGTCGGTGGCCGGGGCAGCAACACGGTGCTGGTGCAGTACGACGACGCCGCGCCCCGTGTGGGTGGGGCCTTCTCACCCACCACCGAGCCGATTGGATATGGCGGCGCAATGTTCGCGGGGGACGTGGTCTCGGGCGCCCCAGCCGGGGCCACGCAGCCGCTCGGCGATGGCTGGGCATTCGTCGCGGTGATCGAGGGTGGCGCGCTCGTCCTCGGACCCGGTGGCGCAGCGCTCGGCGTGCCGCGCGACCGAGACGGGTTCGCGCTCGAGTGGCGCCGGTACCAAGAGGACGACCCGAGCGACGACACCGACTCGCTGGTGCTGCGCCGACTGTCCGCCAGCGGGATCGATCCGGTGATCGTCCGGGTGCCGAACCCAGCGTCGGTGAGCACGCTCTACGAACGGGTGGAGCTGGTGGTCATGCCGGACCGTCCCGGCACGACAGCGGACGAGACCGAAGTGCGGGTGCGCTTCTTCACAGGCGGCGCCTGGTCGGCGGTCCACGGATGCGGCGCGGGCGGCACGCCCTGCGGGCTCACCGTGCCAGCGGGCTCGCCGATGCGCTTCGGCGTCACCGCCGCGGTCGGCGCGGGTCGGCAGGAGACGTACTCCTACAAGGGCACGCCGTTCTCCGATCAGGACATGCCCTCGGTCACCATCACCGGGCTGTGCCCCTGAGCGCCTGAGCGGAAGCGGACGCGGAAACGGAAGCGGAAGCGGAAGCAGAAGCAGAAGCAGAAGCAGAAGCAGAAGCAGAAGCAGAAGCAGAAGCCCAGCCTCCGCTAGAGTGTGCGGATGGTGGTGCGGCGGAAGTTCGTGAGCGAGGTGCGGGCGGCGCTCCGCAGCGCGGCCGTGCCGGAGGACGCCGCACCGATGCAGGCGTACATGAAGTCCGAGATGCCGTTCCTCGGGGTGAAGAAGACGCCGCGCAACCAAGCCCTGCGTCCGCTCTTGGCCGCGCTTCCGGCGCTGCCGTGGGAAGACGTGCGGGACACGACGCTCGAGTTGTGGCGGAAGGCGGAGTTTCGAGAGGAGCGCTACGCGGCGCTCGCGTTCGTCCGGAAGACGCCACACCCGCGGAAGTACTATGTGCCCGCCGCGCTCCCGATGTTCGAAGAGATGATCGTGACCGGCGCGTGGTGGGACTACGTCGATGAGATCGCCGCGCACTGCGTGGGCCCCGTCGTGCGATCGGATCCGAAGGCGATGTCCAAGACGATGCGCCGGTGGTCGAAGGGCGACGACCTGTGGAAACGCCGCACGAGCATTCTCTGTCAGCTTCGGTTCAAGGAAGCGACGGACCTGAAACTGCTCGAAGACTGCATGGCGCCTTCGATCGATTCGAAGGAGTTCTTTCTGCGCAAAGCCATCGGCTGGGCCCTCCGGGATCTGACCCGATTTCATCCCGGCTGGGTGGTCGCCTACGTGAAGAAGCACGAAGCCCGGCTCAGCGGGCTCAGCCGCCGCGAAGCGCTGCGCAACTTGGACCCACACGGATCGAAGTGAGCTATGTCAGTTGGCCTCGGCCCGATGCGAACCATCGCTTGCTTCGAGGTGGGCTGACTCTAGCAGGTTGCTGAAGAACGCCCGCAGGGCGTTCTCGCAGCCTGCCCCTTG
Organism: Deltaproteobacteria bacterium; assembly: GCA_034670305.1. GTDB lineage: Bacteria > Myxococcota_A > Polyangia > Polyangiales > Houyiibacteriaceae > JAXMNT01. Next base: position 73 of record JAXMNT010000074.1, on the reverse strand, counting down.
CCCCTGCCCTTGCCTTTGCCCTTGCCCGCGGATCAGCGGTCAGATCGCTTGATCAGCGCGACGAGCATCGCGA
>JAXMNT010000073.1:0-28322 GCA_034670305.1 Deltaproteobacteria bacterium | reverse complement strand
AAAACTGAACGACCTCGACCCCGCCGCCTACCTCACCGAAGCCGTCCAAGCCGCCCGCCTCGGCGAAATCAAGCTCCCGCTCGGCTGACCCTCAGCCCGTCAACACGGGGCGCCAAGAGGACTTACGAAGCGGAAGCGGAAGCGGAAGCGGAAGCGGTAGCCGAAACCGAAACCGAAACCGAAGCCAAAGCCGAGGCCAAAGCCGAAGCCGAAGCCGAGGCCAAAGCCGAAGCCGAAACCGAAACCGAAACCGAAGCCGAGGCCGAGGCCGACGCCGAAGCCGAAGCCGAAGCCGACGCCGAAGCCGAAACCGAAGCCGACGCCGATCCCGACGCCGAAGCCGAAGCCGACGGCGAAGCCGAAACCGAAGCCGACGCCGATCCCAGGATCCCGAATCCGGAGCCGAACCCGAACCCGCCCGCTGACGCTGAGCCTGGAATCGCGGTCGCCCGCGGCAATCGTCCCAGACGGCTCTTGCTGTGGCGGGGGGGCTCGGGTACGGAGAGGGCGTGCAGGTATTGCTCGACGAGTCGGCGGTGGGCCTCCGCTGGAAAGAGGTCGCCGCCGAGATCGACGATGTGGTCGAGCGGCCGGCCGTGGTGGCGATTCGACGGGGTGGGGTCGCGCTGGCTTCCGAGCTCGTTCGGATCCTTGGCGATGTGGACCATGGCAGCGTCGACATCGCGCTCTATCGGGACGACGCGGCGACCGCGCTGCCGGATCCCAAGATCGGGCCGAGCGTGATTCCGTTCGATGTGGTCGGACGCGACATCGTGTTGGTCGACGATGTGCTTCAAACTGGTCGCAGCGTGCGCGCGGCGATCGACGCGTTGCTCGACTACGGTCGGCCGCGTCGCATCTGGTTGGCGGCGCTCGTCGACCGCGGCGGGCGCGAGCTGCCCATCGCGGCGGACTTCGTCGGGTTCGTGCGCACCGTCGACCCGAAGAAACGTCTTCGGGTGGAGTCGCGCGAGGCGGACGCACAACTGCACATCCAGGTGATGAGCCGATGACGACGCCGTTTCCCCACCGCGACCTGCTCTCGATTCGCGACCTCTCTCCGGCGGACGTGATTCAGATCCTCGATGCGTCCGAAGCGTTCTTCGAGGTCTCGCGCCGACCGGTTCGCAAGGTGCCGACGTTGCGGGGCAAGACGGTCATCAACCTCTTCTACGAAGCGAGCACCCGGACCCGCACGAGCTTCGAGATCGCCGGCAAACGCCTGAGCGCCGACATGGTGAACATGTCGGTGGCCACCTCGAGCGTGAAGAAGGGCGAGACGCTCTACGACACCTGCAAGACGCTCGAAGCGATGCACCCGGACGTGGTCGTGATGCGTCACTCGGCCTCCGGCGCCCCCGCATACGTTGCCTCGAAACTTCGCTGCGGCGTCATCAACGCCGGCGACGGCATGCACGCGCATCCGACCCAGGCACTGCTCGACGCGTTCACGATTCGAAAGAAGCTCGGGCGCCTCGAAGGTCTCAAAGTCGCGATCTGCGGAGACATCGCCCACTCCCGCGTGGCGCGCTCCAACTGCGTGCTCCTGCGCAAGTTCGGCTGCGAGGTGAACGTGGTCGGTCCGCGCACGCTGGTGTCCGACGACTTCGCCGAGGCGTTCGACGTGAACGTCTTCCACGAGCTGCGACCTGCGCTCGAAGGCGCCGACGTCGTGATGTGTCTGCGCATCCAGCAAGAGCGGCTGGGCGAAGCGCTTTTGCCGAGCGACCGTGAATACGCGCGCACGTTCGGTGTGGGCCCCGCCCAACTGGCCTATGCGAAAGAGACCGCGATCGTGATGCATCCAGGCCCCATGAACCGCGGGGTGGAGATCGATCCACTCGTGGCGGACGGTCCTCAGAGCGTGGTGCTCTACCAGGTCGAAGCCGGCGTCGCGGTCCGCATGGCGCTGCTGTACTTGCTCGCATCGGACGAAGCGCACGCGTCCGCGCGCGAGAGCGCCACTCGATGAGCCGGGTTCGCACCGGGCTCGATCGGTTGCGCGCGGGCGAGGTCCCGTCGATCGCGGGCAAGAAGGTCGGCCTGCTCGCGCACGCCGCGAGCGTCGACGCGACCTTCACGCACGCGCTCGACGTCGTCTCCGAACGCGCCGAGGTCGTCACGCTCTTCGGTCCCGAACACGGCTGGGCAGGCGCCGCGCAAGACATGGAATCGGTGTCCACCAGCGCCAACGAAGTCTCGATGCTGGACGGTCGCAAGATCGTCTCGCTCTACGGGGAGTACGCGGCCGATCTGCATCCCCGCGCCGAACACTTCGAAGGGCTCGACGCGGTCGTCATCGATCTGCAAGACGTCGGCGCGCGCTACTACACCTACGTGTGGACGGCCGCGTTCGTGATCGGCGCGGCGGCGCGGGTCGGGGTCCCGGTGGTGCTGCTCGATCGCCCGAACCCGCTCGGTGGCGAAGTCGTCGAAGGCGGCCCGCAGCGCCCGGGGTTTCGGTCGTTCGTCGGCCTGCACGAGATCTCGGTGCGGCACGGCATGACCATCGGCGAGCTCATCGGGCTCGCGATGAAACGCGACCGCATCGATGCGTCGGTGGAAGTCGTGAAGATGGAGGGCTGGGCGCGCTCGATGTGGTTCGACCAGACCGGACTGCCCTGGGTGCTGCCGTCCCCGAACATGCCCACCCTGGACACCGCCACCGTGTATCCAGGCGGCTGTCTGGTGGAAGGCACCACGCTGTCCGAAGGGCGCGGTCAGACCCGTCCGTTCGAGCTCTGGGGCAGCCCAGCGTTCGACGTGGACGCAGTTCGAGCGATCGAAGTCCCCGGCGCGCACCTGCGCCAAGTCGGGTTCACGCCGACCTTTCAGAAACACGCCGGCAAAGCCTGCCGCGGCGTTCAGGTCCACGTCACCGACCGGACCCGCTTCCGGAGCTATCAGGCGTACCTGCGTTGGATCGCCGCCGGTTTGCCTGGTGAGGACATCGAGTACCCCTGGCGGACCGAGACCTACGAGTACGACCGGCGACCAGCGATCGACATGCTCACCGGTGGCCCGGAGTACCGGCAGCTGGTCAACGAGGGGGCCGACCTCACGGACTACCTGGCCGCGGATCGAAAAGGCGCGGCCCGCTTCGTCGAGGTCCGCCGCCCCTACCTGATCTACTGACCGTCGCGAGCGGGTGTCTCCGCCGAAGCCGCAACGTCACCAACTGGTCCCGCCTCAGCCGGTGCGCCCTCAGCCGGTGCGCCCTCAGCCGGTGCGGACGTGAGAGGTGCGGCGGTGACCTTCAGCCCGACGATGCACACCACGAGCAACGCGACCAAGAACACCCGAAGCGGCGGCATCGCTTCGTCGAACAGCCACATGCCCCCGACCGTGGTGCCCACCACGCCGATCCCGACCCACACCGCGTAGGCGGTGCCGATGGGAAGCGTCCGGCTGGCGTGTGCGAGCAGCAGCATGCTCGCCACGATTGCCCCACCAGTCAGCAGACTCGGCAGGGGCTTGGTGAAGCCTTCCGTGTACTTGAGCCCCAAGGCCCACGCGACCTCGAGTGCACCCGCGATGAAAAGAACGAACCACGCCATGGAATCCACCTCCACGGCCCGTCGTGCCTACCTGGTACGGGTCGCCCTCGTCAGGGCCCACAATGGGCAGCGCCGAGCATAGAACCGGAAGGGGTCGAGTCAACCCAGTCGCCAATGAGGTTGGCGAAACCTTCCGTGTCGGAATGGCGTCGATCCCCGTCGACACCCCAAATCACACCTGGATCAAACCAGGTGCCCCGACTAGCCTTGGACGTGTGCCAACCAAGTTGACACTTCTGGCGAAGCGCTACGAGTATGTGCGCGAGCTCGGGCGTGGGGCCTCTGCACGGGTGCTGCTGGTGCGCGATCATCGGTCGGGCACACTGTTCGCGGCCAAGTCGGTGCCCACCGAGTCCCTCGGTTTGCTCGAGATCGAACTCCGGGCGCTCGAAGCCGTCGCCCACCCAAACCTCGCCAAGGTGTACGAACTCTGCACGATGGCTCGCCCGCTCGGCGCTCCGTTCCACTTGGCCGCCGGCGCGTTGCTCATCCAGGAGTTCGTCGATGGCCGTTCGCTCGAGTTGGTGGACGACCTCGACTGGGCGGATGCGCTCGATCTCGGCGTCCAGCTCGCACGCGCGCTCCAGGCCTTGCACGCCGCAGGCCTGATGCATGGGGACGTCAAGCCGTCCAACGTGATGCGGCGCTCGGACGGCACCCCCGTGCTCATCGATCTCGGCCTCTCGGGTCCGCCGGTGATCGACGGACTCGTTCGAGGCACCCCTGGGTTTCTTGCTCCTGAAGGCTGGCGCGGCGTGCGCAGTGTCCAGACCGACGTGTTCGCGCTGGGTGCGACGTTGATCGACTTGCTCGCCACCGCACGCACCGAGTCGGGTTCCAGCATCGGTGCCACCGAACCCTCCACGGGGCCCGGCCCATCGGTTTGGCAGAACCGGCCACTCTCAGCCGATGTGCCCCCGGAGCTCGGGCGGGTGCTCCGCAGCTTTGTGTCGCCGCGCATCGAAGACCGGCCAGGGACCATGCGCGAGGCGCTGTTGCGCCTCGAAGCATTGGCTGGCTCGTTGAAGGTGGAGCTGAGTGCCAGCACCGAAGTCCTCCGCGACCGCACCCACGCGGAGCGCGCCATGTCGGCCCGCCACGCGCCGTGGGTGGGCGACGTCGAGTTGCTCGATGCGCTGGTCGACCGGTTGGAGCGGGGCGGCGTGGTCCGCGTCGGTGGACCGGAGGGGTCGGGTCGGGGACGGCTCATCCAAGAGGCGATCGGCCGAGTCCAGGCCCGCGCGCGGGCAGCCGGTCGCGTACCTCCCACGTTTGCGCGCGATCACATCGTGCCGGGCGGGGTGCATCACTTCGAGGACTCCGAGCCCGACGATCTCGAGGACCGTTTGCGCGGCGCGGACGTCGTTTCGCTCGCCGCGCTGGGGACCCGGACCGCCGTGGCACTGCAGACCGCAGCGGCCGACGGAGACTTGCAAGTCGAGCCGCTCGACGAGCCGTCGTTCGAGCGACTGGCGAACCACCTCGGCGTCTCCGCCGCGGGGGTGGCGCGTTCCACCGGCCGGTTGGCGGGACGACTGTGCCGGGCGGTCGCGGACGCTCTCGATCGGGGCGAGGATCCGAACCGGCCTGGGGTCGTCGAAGGTTGGCTGGCGACGGAGACCGCGCAGGTCGCATCGGACCTGCTGGAGGTCGCCCAAAGCCTGGCCCTGGGCTTCGAGTTGCCCGCCCATCGGGTTGATCCTGGCGCCCTTCGACTATTGCGCGCTGGGGTGGCGGTGTTGGACGGCCCGCAGCTTCGGTTGCGCGACGACGTCGTGCGCGACCTCGTGGCGGGGCTGGTTGCGTCCGAGCGGGTCCGCTGCGCCCGCACGCTCTTGCAGTCGTACGCGGACGACCCCGGGGGGCGGGTGGTGTGTGCGATGGCGCGGTGGATCGTCGAACGTGACCCATCCGAGGTGCTTGGCGCGATCGAGCTGGCCCGCGAAGCCGGCAACCCAAGCCAGGCCCAAGCACTTGCCGCGCATGCGCTCCTGTTCGCAGACCTCGACGCACTGCGCGTGGCCGCCGCGGATGCGGCCCGTGCGCTTGGCGCATACCGCCGCGCGATCGGCTGGCTCGAGTCTGGTGAAGTCGCTGGCCCCAGAGCGTTGTCTCCAGAGGCCTCAGCGTTGCGCGCCGAGATCGCGCGTCGGCTCGGGGACCCGGTCCACGAGTCCGAAGCAGCGCCGTCGACGCGTGCGTGGCTGGCCTTGAGCGACAACCGCCCGCAAGACGCGGCGCCCTGGATCGAGGCCTGCCAAGACGCAGTGGCAGCGGAGCTTCGGGCCTGGGTGCATCTCACACGCGGAGAACACGTGGCAGCGCGCGCTGCGCTCGAGGTCGGTCTGGCGGCGTGTGCGGGATCGGACCGGCTGGCGCGCCACCAGCGGGCACGGCTTCTGCTCACCGCCGGTTCGGTGGATCAGGCCGACGGAATGTTTGAGCGCTCGGTTGCCCAACACACCCAAGCCCGCGCCCTCGCGCAACAGATCGGCGAAGCCCACCTAGCGGCCTCGGCCAGCGCGAACTGCGGCACGCTCTCGCTCGACCGGGGCGACCTGGGCGCGGCGCAGCAGCAACTCAGCACGGCTGGCTCGGAGCTGATGGCCATCGGCCGCGATCGGGACGCGGCGCGCACGCTGGCCAACCTCGCGAACCTCTCGCTCCTCATCGGCGACGAAGACGCGGTGTCCGTCCAGCTGGACGCGGCGGAAGCAGCGGCGGTGCGTGCGGCCGATGCGCTGTGCCTCGAACTGTGCGCGCTTCTCCGCGGTGAGGTGTCGCTGCGCCGGGGTCGTGTGGCGGAAGCGTTGGGTCGCGGGGATCGTTTCACCCAGGCCGGTCTCGAGGCACGCTGGATCGCGCTGATTGCGCCGCACGACCTCGCCCAAGCGCAGCGACGGCTCGGTGAACTCGATCCGGCCGATGAAGCCGAGTTCGCCTACGGGTACGCCGCGGCTCGGGTTCAGCTCGCGGAAGGCGCGGTGCCGGATTCGAGGCGCCTGTTGGAGCTCGGCGCTTCGCATCGGACCTGGGAGGAGCGCTTGTGGGCTGCGCTTCTTGGGGCGGAGGTCGCCGACGCGGCTGGTGACGTGGCGCGAGGGGATGGCTACGCAGCGCAGGCGCGTGGCCTCCTCGATTCTGCAGCCCGCACGCTGGACGCAGGCGCGCGCACCCGGATGCGGGACGTGGCTGCGTACCGTCGAGCATGGCCTGTGCGACCGACGAGCGACACTGCTGATGACGGCAGCGCGCGGTGGCGGCGGCTCCTGCACCACGCGAAACGGGTCACGGACGAAACCCGTCCGAGTGCGATTCGAAAGGCGCTGGTCTCGGCAGCGATCGAACTGGTCGCCGCGGACCGTGGCTTCTTGGTCGAACGCACGCCGCTCGGGGAGTTCGTCGTACGCGCGGCGGTGCCCAGCACCCGCGGTGCGGAGGAGGTTCCGTCGCGCTCGGTGGTCGCACGGGCACTGGAAGCGGGCGGACCGCTCTCGACCATGGACGCGCTGGAAGACGAGCGGCTTCGTCAGGCCGGCAGCGTGCACGCGCTCGCGTTGCGTTCGGTGCTCGCCGTTCCCATGCCGCGGCTCGCCCACGCGACGGGCGGCAGCGAGTGGGTCCTCTACCTCGACGACCGCCTGCGACCCGCGGCGTTCGATGCGACCGACTGCGCACTCCTCTCCGATCTGGCCGACATCGGCGCCATCGCGCTCGAAGGGGCGCTTGAGTTGCGGAAGAGTCGGCGCGCCGAGCGCAGCCTGCGGGCGCTGCGCCGTTCGCTCGAAGGACAGGTCGAAGTTCAGCGCGAAGAACTTCGGGTGCGCCGCGCCGAGGACGTCCAGGGGCTGGTCGTCGAGAGCGCGAAGATGAAGGCGGTGATGGATCTCGTGCGCCGCGTCGCGCCCTCCGATCTGCCGGTGCTCGTTCAGGGCGAGAGCGGCGTCGGCAAAGAACGCATCGCGCGCGCCCTGCACGATGAGAGCCATCGAAGCACGGGCCCCTTCGTCGCCGAGTCGTGTGCGGCGTTGCCCGAGACGCTGCTCGAGAGCGTGCTCTTTGGGCACGAGAAGGGCGCGTTCAGCGGCGCGGTCCAGCGGCATCGAGGGCTCTTCGAGCTCGCCGACGGAGGCACGCTCTTTCTCGACGAGATCGGTGAGATGGGCGCCGCCATGCAAGCCAAACTCTTGCGGGTCCTGCAGCAAGGCGAGTTGCGGCGGGTCGGCGGCGAGCGGGTGGTGAAAGTCGACGTACGCGTGGTCGGCGCGGGGAGGGCGGTGCTCTCGGACGCGGTCGAAGCGGGGAGGTTTCGGGAAGACCTCTACTACCGGCTCGCGGTCGTGACGATCGAGGTGCCCCCGCTCCGCGAGCGGGTGGAGGACATCGCGCCGCTCGTCCGCCACCTGCTCGATCGACACGGCCGGAGTGACCTTGGCATCGCGCCCGCGGCCATGAGCGCGCTGTGCGCGCGGTCGTGGCCAGGCAACGTCCGCGAGCTCGAGAGCGAGCTGTTGCGCGCGATGCTCGTCTGCGGCGACCGGCTGGAAGTCGACCACCTCGGCGAAGCCCCGACCCTCGCTCCTTCGAACGACGGCACCCTCGATCTGCGCACCCATTTGGATGCGCTGGAGACCCAACTCATCCGCGCCGCCCTGACCCGTACGGAGGGCAACCAAACGAAGGCGGCCAAGTTGCTCGGCGTCAGCCGCTACGGCCTGCAGAAGAAGCTGAAGCGGCTCGACATCGAGGTGTGACCGCGTTCCTTGCGGGCGTGGTCAACGGGGCGTGGCAGCGAGGACTTGTGCGAGGGCGCGGCTGCGATGGGGCTCAGGCAGGTCGCCATACCACCGCAGGAACAGACGCTCGCGGATCTGGGCTTCGGTCGCACCGGGTCCGAGCTCGGCAACGATGCCCGCTCGGGCAAGTGTTCGCGCGGCGGCGTTCATGCGCCCACCCATCGCGACCCGCTCGGATGGAGTGAGCTTCTGAATCATCGCGCGGTACCGCGCTGCGATCTCGGGATGGGTGTCATTGGTCATCAGCGGGCCCTTTGCGGATGGCTTGAACGAGTTTCGCAACGCCAAGTCCGTCGGCCCAGCGATCGACGTACGCCCAGTCGATCTCGACGTGGCGGATGAGTCCACGAACATCCCGAAGTTGCAACTCGGACTGGCCGCCACTCCACACCAGCTTGCTCAGCAAGAGATCTTCGGGAGCCACGATCGACACCTCCCGTCCTTCGATGGGCATCATTCGACGGCGCTCGAATTCTTCGTGCCGGTAGGGTGAGTCTTTCTGGATGATGAAGTCGACCTTGGCGATCCAGGTGTTGTGGATGACGTTGAACATGTCGCTCCGGGCGACTGCCTCCACGACCATGCTGCGATCGCAGTAGAAGTCTGGCGCGAACGCCGCGACGAAGTCGTCGACCCGCGGTCGGTGCAGCGCGATCACCACGTCCGTGTCACGCGTCATGCGCGGTTCGGCGTACACGTTGAGCGCCACCGAACCGCTCACCATGTACGGGATCTCCAGCGCCTCGAGTCGATCCGCGAGGAGGTGGAGCAGCTCGGTGTGCTCATCCACGGGTGGAGCGTAGCTGTGGACGACTCAACGCGCGATGGGTCCGATGACGCAGCCGCGTCTGGCTCGTTGCTCGGCCGGAACAGTCGTTCCGTTGAGTCGGGGATGCCGACACCGCCCGAACACCCAAACAGCCCCATTTCTCTCGCTTCGCGGACGCGCGACCCCACCACTCCCACGGATCGCATCCGGGATGGGCTGGTAAGGTCCGGGCGGTGGAGTGGTTGAATGCAGAATCCTGAGGCTGTCTATCTGATCGTCGGGCTCGCCATCGTGGTGTTCCCCGCCGTGTTCTTCCTCATCCGAATCATTCCGCGGAACCGAAAGAAGAACCAAGCCACGCTCGAAGCGTTCGCGTCCCGTCATGGACTGACGGCTTCCACGGTCGATGGGGTGACGACCGTGGAGGGCGTGTTCGAGGGCATCTCGTTTCGCATCACCAACCAGGTGTGGAGCGGTGCCGGCCTCGGGGAGACGGCGGGCAACAAGTGCCGCGTGGAGTTTCGTTGGCCGGTGCCCCTCGGCGCGAACCTCGTGATCCGACCCGCCAAGCAGGCGCAGTGGGAGGCGGAGCGGCAGGCGATGGGCATCCAGCAGTGTTCGAGCGGTGATGCGGACTTCGATGCCGTGGTCTACGTCGCTGGGGATCCGTCGCAGGTCGCGCCGCTCTTCAAGCCTGCGGCGAAGGCCGCGGTCCGCGCTTGGGTCGAAGACCGCGCGCAGTGGAGCATGGTGACCGACGGCCAGACGCTCGGCGATCAGTGGTCGGGCCGCGTCCGGTCGCCCGAGGCGATCGAAGCCCGCGTACGTCGCCTCGTCGCGGTCGTCCACGCGCTCGGGTGAAGCGCTGCAGGGCACGCCGATGCAGCGCTAGGTCCTCCCAACCGGTGCGATGATCTCCGCGAGCAGAGTCTCCGTGTCGCTCAACCACTGGATGCACTCCTCGGGGTTCACATGGATTCCGATCTCGGCGAGCTCGATGAAGGCGTTCGGGATCCAGGCGACGAGGTAGCGTCTGTACGATGGGTCGTTGACTGGGTCCTCGAACATGCAGACCCACGTCCCCCACGGCGGCGCGTTGTGCGCGTCGAAGAACCCCTTGGATTCCTGCGCGGCGCAGCCGTCAAAGAGATCGGCGTCAGGGAAGTACGCGAGCAGCCTCCCATCCGTGGCACGAGGGTGATCGGGCAGGGAGCGGACCTCCCAATGTCGCAAGCCGACGACCGAATCCACGGCGGCGAAGTACGACGAATGAAGGGTCGGCGGCGCGATGGAACCCCGCCGGTAGCAGAACTTGGGCTCCGCGATGTTGCGATGGGCTCGGGTCCACGCATCGGTCTCTGCGAGCGAGCGCCAGAACGCATCCAGGTCCTGTTGACAGTCGGGCGATGACCGCACGAACCCTGGCTTCCTCAGCACACGCCAGCTTCGGACCTCCGGAGAGACGGCGCAAGGCCCGTCCAAGGATGTTCTTGCCAGCGCTGGTGTTTCTCACCTACATGCTTGCCTATGGCCTACGCACTCTACTTTCGTTGCACGCCGGAAGCTCTGCGCGAAAAGCTTCCTGGCTGGGTCGAGCCACCGACCAGCCCAACACCACTTGACCGCCGCAATCCGGGGACCGGCGAGGTGTTTCAAACGCTCGAGTACCAGTGCGAGCGCCCAGCCGATGGGCCCGACAGTTTGTCGGACACGATCGAGCGGATGGTCCCCGCCGCCGACCGCGCGGAACATCGGTCTGAGCCGCTGGGGTTCTACCGCACTGGAGTCGGCACTCGACCCGAGCCAACAGTTTGGGCAGAGCTCAGGCGGCCATTCATGGTCGGTCCGTGGCCGGAGCAAGAGCTGTTCGTGGTGTCTCCAACCCTTCGTGGGCTTGTCCGGACCGACCCCGACCATTGGGAGACCATCCTCGGGCCGGATCTGCTGGCGTTGATGGTTGAGGAACACGACGATCTGTACGTTCTGTTGGAAGCAGACTGATTCAGAGCGGCTGGACAATCCCTTGGCCGGGGTGGCGACGCATCACAACACCTCTGCGATGCGGGTGCGGAGGATCTCGACGTCGGCGTTGGTGAGCTCGATGCGTTGGTCGGGCCGGAGCGCTGGTTCGCCTTCGGCGCTCAGAGAGTGGAGGATCATCAACGCCGTGCGGTAGGCGACTTCGCGGACCGGCATGACTTCGCGGCCGGCGTCGTAGTCCCGCCAGAAGCGGACGAGGCGGCTGAGTCTTCGGTCGCGCTCGACCGCGGCGAGCAACGCGGGCAAGGCGGCACGTCCGCGGTGCACAAGCGCTTCGACCGTGGCGTGTTCGGCGACGTCGAAACCGATCCGTACGAAGCGCCGCACGTGTCCGTTGTCGTCGATGCCAACCGAGCCTGCGAGGGCGGTCTCCGGTGAACCGCGATCGTGCGCTCTGCCGCCCCGCGCGATAGCATCGCGGCATGCTCACGCTCGACGAGCCCTACACCTGTGACGACGACGCCGCGCTCGCGCGGATGCACGCCTTGGCCGACTACTGGTACGCCAAGTACAAGATCGAGACGACCTGGACCGGCACGACGGGGACCATGCGCGGCAGGGTGCTGAAGGTGAAGTTCGACGCGAAGATCGCGGTGGGAAACGGGCGTGTGTGGGCCGAGGTCGATGCGGGCTTCCTGGCCGAGAAACTCGGTGGCAAGAAGTACGTGGTCGGGAAGGTCCGCGACTACCTGGATCCGAGCGTCAGCCTCGAGGACTTGGAAGCGCGCGCACGATGAGCTTGGCGCGTTCGGCGCTGCACAGATCACAGCGGGCGCGTGCTGAGGTTGGCGTGTCGGCTCCGACTGTGTGACCGCGCCACGGCGCATAGGCACTCAGAACGATTCGCCGATGGAGATGTGGTAGGCGCCGGGGAAGCGGAAGAGGCCGAAGTTCACTTCGGTGTCGTCGCTTGTGCTGCGGATGCGCTCGTCGTTTCCGACGACGGCGAGGTCGCGGATCTGCCACGCGATGTCGAATCGGATGGGGCCGACGATCGTGAAGTAGCGCAGGCCGAGTCCCACGCTCGTCTGCGGATGGTCGAACCGGAAGTTGGGGTCGCGGCTCACGTCTCCGACGTCCGCGAACAAGACCGCGCCGAGATCTGCGGTGACCGGGAACCGCATCTCGAGGCTCGCTTCCCATCGCCGGGTGCCGCCGTCGGTTCCGTCGCCGAGCCGCCCAGCCAAGTAGCCACGGTTGCTGCTGGCGCCGCCGCCACGGATGCGTAGGTCCCGCGGGCCGAGCGCGGCGCTGGTCTCGTCGATGTCGGGGTCGACCCCGCGAATGAAGTACATGCCCATCGCGAACCGCGCGGCGATGGTGATGCGTTTCGGCAGTGGGATGTAGGCACGTACGTCGGGGGTGAGGCGTACGTAGTCCCAGGAGCTGCGGAGAAAGAAGCCCGCCTCTTGTGCGCGCAGCTGCATGAAGAACCCGGCGTGGGGACGGTTGGGGTCGTCGCGGAGATCGAGCCGCACGACCTGCTCGAGGTACATGAGATCGTAGTCGGACGGAGGCTCTTCGCCCGCGTTGGTCAGCTCGTCGGAAGGCACGCGGTAGAAGCTCGCGCGCCATCCGAGGCTCGCGAAGATGCGGTGTTGCCAGAAGTTGCGTTCGACAGAGAGGCGGCCGTCCACCCGGTGGCGGAAGAAGGTGTCGAACGGATCCGGTCCGAACTCGTGCTCGGCGCCGGCCACCAACGTGGTGCGCGCTTCGAGAAAGCCAGGCTGCCGCAGCTCGGCCGAGAGCACGTTGCCGAAACGCGGCCGGTCGAAGCTCGGGAAGGGCTCCTGAATGATCATGCGAGGACGCTCTTCAAGCCGCAGTCGCCGCAAGCCGCCGAGCATGTTGCGGTTCTCGTATTGTGCTTTGAGGTGCAGGTCCCAGAGCGGCACGCTGATCGGTTCCGAGTCGCCGCGGGTGACCACACCGCTCTGCACGCCGCCGCCGAGGCCGAACCGGTGGCGGCGCGCCGGCGTCACCGTCACCCGGACGTCGATGACGCTCGGGTCCGGGTTGGCGTCGGTCTCGAGCATCGGTTCCACGACGACGCCACTGAACGCGCCGAGGCCGAACACGGCCTTCTGCGCCTCCTGGACGTCGTGCAGGCTGAACTCCTCTCCCGGGTCGATGCGGGTCGCGTCCGCGATGGGTCCGAGTGGCAGGTCGTCCGCGCCCTCGATGTGGAGCTCCCCGAAGGTGCAGAGCGGCCCGGATTCGACGTGAAGGTCCACCCGGGCGGTGCGGTTCGGGCGGTCGACGCGCGCTTCTCCGAGGATCCGCGCGCGCGCGTATCCTTCTTCGGCGAGCGCGGCGGCGATCGCGCGTTTGGTCGCGTCGTACGTGGCCTCGTCGAACCGTTCACCGACCTCCAACTCGACCGCGCCTTCGATGGTGCGGCGGAGCGACGAGGGGAGCGACTCGTGGCCGCGGAGCGTGATCTCCGTGAGCAGGGTAGGCGCGCCCTCTTGGATTCGAATGGTGACCTCGACGGAACACCCTTCGTCGTCGCTTAGCCGTTCGCAGCTCGGTTCGGGCTCTTCCGCGGGCAACGTGTCGTCCGAGAGCGCCGCTTCTGGCAGGACGACGACCTCCTCGACCTCGGCGCCATGAAACCCGCGCGCCGCGTACCAGCGCTCGATGCGTCGCAGATCCTGCGTGAGCGCAACGCGGTCGAAGAGCGGCCATTCGGTCCAGGGCCAAGCCCACAAGCGGAGCTCGGTGCGGCCCGCGTCGAATGGTGCCTCGCCACAGGAGCCCGCGCTCTGGACCGCGAAGTTCAAACCGGCGCGCGGTCTCTCGGAGATGGAGAGGCACGCGCGGAGCGCATCCTCGTCCATGGTCTCCATGCCTTCGAGCCGGATGCGGTCGATCCCGTAGCGGTTCGCGGGCACGTCTCCGCACGCGGCGAGCATGAACGCGCACGCGAGCGGCCCCGCCATGCTGCGGCAGACGCGCTCTGCGCCACAGATGGAAGCCGTGGACGAACGCGTCACAGCGGCTCCCACGTGAGATCGAGCGACCAGTTGCTGGGTTCTTCGTAGGTGCCGCTGCCCACGAGGTGGCGCGGGAAGAGCAACTCGATGAGGAACCCACCGGTCGTGCTCTGTCCGCCGTCTTGCCCTTCGGTGCCGACGAAGCCTTCGACGTACACGCCGTTGACCACGCCTTCGAGGAACTCGGGGATGAGCGAGTCGGCCTGGAAGCCCGCGCGGATGCGGGCGCTGCGGCTGTCGTCCGACTCGATGCTGAAGACCGGGATGTATTGACCGATCTCGCGCCGGGTCAACGAACTCAGCAGGCCAGCCATCAGACCAGCGAGTACCGACGCGGCCTGGTCCCGCGCGGTGCCGGACGAGGTCTGGCTCGCAGCGCGCCCCCGAACGAGCAGCGCGATGACGTCTCGTTCACTCTCGGCGCCGGGCGACGAGAAGGTGAGGGTGGGGCGGCTGAGGAAACCACCGATGTGCACGGTGACCGGCGCGCCGGTGCGGAGCTCGTGCACCGCGATGATGTCGAGTCGTGGATCGGTGTCCGCGGCGCCGCTGAACCGGATCTCGGAGCGGCGCATCTCGAAACGTTTGCCGAGCAACACGATGAAGCCGCGGCGCACATCCACCGGTCCGGTGAGCCGCGCGCCGCGATCGTCGACCACGAGGCGCAGGTCGGTCGAGAGCTGAATCGCGAAGTCGTCCCGCCGCACCCAGAACGGACGCGCGGTGATCTGGACCACGAGCGGAGGCGTGGCCTCCTCCTCTTCTTCTTCGTCGGTCTCCGTTTGCGCCACCTCGAGTGGCGTGGGGCACGGTGGAGCCGTGCCGTCGTCGCAGAGCTGGGTTCCCGGTGCGAGCGAGAAGCGCACATCGTCTTCGTAGATGACGTCGTCGTGGCCGTTCAAGCGCTGGACCGCGCGGCCGCTCTCTTCCGGGAGACGCACCGCGACTTCGCGCATCCGCACATCCACCGCACGTTCGTCCCGAAGGCGCGCCTCGACGTCCACCTGGGCGTTGACGAACGCGAAGATGACGCCGTCCACCCGTGCCGGCATCTCGTGCGCGTAGAGCTCGAGTTCCGCCGCCGTCGGGGTCCATCCGTCCATGTCGATGCGGCCGTTGAGCCGCAGCTCGCCGTCGCGGTCCTCCATTCGAATGTCGCGCAGCTCGAGGCCCCGGTCGTTGAGCGCGATGCGTCCGCCGAGGCGCTCGACCCGCACGAATGGATCCCGAACCGTCAGCGACACATCGAGCAGCTCGACACCGCCCCGCGCACGCACCTCCTCGCCCTGACCCGACAAACGGATCTCACCGTCGAGGTGCCCGGCCGGCTGTTCGAGCGAGGGAACCGGCGCGACGAGGACGGCCACCGGTGCGCGATCCAAGCTGACCGATGCGTTCCATGGTTCGGCGCCGAGGGCGGGCAACCCTTCGCTCCAATCGAGGGGCGCCCGGGCGCGCAGCTCCGCGGCCAGTCGGTCGCGGGCACGCACGGAGATCTCGGCGGTGCCTTCGTCGGCGTTCGCGTTTGCGGCGAGATCGATGTCGAGCGCTTCGGTGCCTTCCATCACCAGGTCGGCGACGCTCGCGTCCACGCGTACGCTGGGATCGGGTCCAAAGAGGTTGCGGACCTGCGCAGTGAAGCGGGTCGTCCCGGTCGCATGGGCGCACGCGATCGGCACGCGCGCGAGTGCGATGTTCGCGCCGCTCGCATCCACGTCGAGCACGGGCGGCGCGGTCGGGAACCCCGTCTGCAACCAGCGCCGCAGCGGCGCCTCGGTCTGGCTGTCTGCGGTGGCGACCTCCACCCGATCCTGCAGCAGACGCAAGTGGGCAGTCACTGTCTCGTCGCGCAGCTCGACCGTGGCGCCGACCATGGAGTCGCTGCACTCGCCTTCTTCGGTCCAGAAGGTGCGCGATCGCACCCGCGCTGTCGGACCGTCCGGGCCACCGAGGACTTCGAGCTCCGCCTGGGCGCGCAACGGCAAGTCCACGCGGAGCGGCCGGGGCAACTGCTGCAGCTTCCGCAAAGGGACCGAGGCGACCACTCGAAACGGAAGGTCGAGCGCGCGCTCGGGGGAGAAGTCGCTGAAGAGGGTGGGTTCGAGGGGGGAGTCCAGCTCCGCGCGCACGAGGGGGCCGTGGGCATCCGACAGTGTGGTTTGCAACTGCACGCGCGCAGGCGACAGATCGGTGTTCAAGGAGAACTCGATGGGGTCTCCCCGGTCGTAGCGGAGGTTCTGGCTCGTCAGTTCGACGTGTGCGGTCGGCGCGTCGGTGGTGCCGCGGAGCGCCGCGACCAGCCCGAAACTTCCGTCCACGGGCACGTCGGCAGGCGAGAGATCCGGCACCGCCGTCAGAAGCGACGAGAGCTGCAAGTTGCGTCCGTTCAGGTCCACCGTCCAGGCGGCCTGCATCAGCTCGTCGGGGCGATCGTACTGCCCGCGCCCGGTGAGTTCGAGGTCTCCCCAGCCCCCGCGCGCGGCGAGTTGACCGTGCGCCTCGGACCCACCGGTGTCGGCAGGTCCGATGTGCACCGAGCCGCGAACGGCGGTCAGCGGCAGGTCGCGCAGGCCGAACTCGTCGAGACGAATCTCCGCGTCGAGCGACGGCGCCGAAACGGTTCCACGGACCGTCGCGTGTCCGCTCGCGATCCCGCGCATCTGAAGCCCGAGGCCGAGCCTTCGGTCGACGACTTCGAGCGGCACGCCGTGAAGCGCCGCGACGAGGTTGGAGCTGCCACGGAACGCGTACGTGCCGTGCACGTCGAGGTCGAGTTCGCGCCCGTCGAGGGTGAGCCGCCCGATGCGCACGCCGCGAGGGTCGACGCGCACGTCGTTCAGCCGGAGCGCGAGCGGAAGGCGCCAGATCCCGGTCACCGCTGCGTGGCCATCCGCCGTGAAGAGGTTGCCTGCGCCCACCCCGACATCGAGGTCCAGGTTCACTGCTTCGCGCCTGCCCTCGTGCATTCGGTCGGCGTCGCCCGTGACGCGGTAGTGAGCGAGCCCGCCGGAACGCCGCGCTCCTGCAACCTGCATGTGCAAGTTCCGAAGTGAGAGGTCGCCGCTGCGGGCGTTGCTGAGCTCGATCCGGAGCTGGGCATCGGGCGTGGGAAGGTTGCCGGAGACGCGGCCACGGACTTCCGCGCGCGCCGCACCGGACGTTCCGTAGTGCAGATCGGTGGCCACGACGTCGCCCGATGCTTCGACGGTCGTCGGGGTCCATTCGGCCCGAACTTGAACGCGTACGCCCGTCCGCAAACCGGGCACCAAGGCGCGCACGTTGGGGTCTCGTGCCAGTTGCGGGAGGTCGGCATCGAGCACCGCGTTGCCGGATCCATCGAACGCGACCGCGCCGCTCAGCGTGAGGTGTCCGCCTTCGCTCAGGTGGGGCACGTCCACCGACTCGAGCACCGCCCGGTTCTCTTCGACGACGGCGCGGGCGTGGATCTCCGGCACGCGGATCTCGTCGCCGTCCGCCGGCGCGTATCGGATCGACGATCCGTCGAGCACGAAGCGGTAGGCCCCCGCGTCGGTGGGTTCGATGCGCACTTCGAGATCGGCGTCGACGATCGCATCGGGCGCGACGCCTACCGCCCGCACGAGCGCGAAGTCCCGCGTCGAGACCGACGTGTTCCACGCATCTTCGTCGGCGGCCGCGGCCAGCCGAAGCGTCCCGCCATCGCTCGTGAGTTCGGCCGTCGCCGCGAGCGCAGCGAGCGGACCTTCGACGTGTGCTGTGCCCCGCAGGTCGGTCGCGAGCACCCCCGCGACTTCCGGCAGACCCAATCGGCGGAAGAGCGCGCGGCCGACCTCGAACTCCGTGTCGACGGAGAGGGTGCCCGGGCCATCCCCGAGATCGTCGGCCCACGCCATCTCGCCACGGGCGCGCACCCGGGACTCCTCGGACACCACTTGCAGTTCGAGCGTCGTGATGCCGGCCCGCCCGAGCTCGACGCCCGCGTCTTCGAGCGTCTCGAACGTCGCGACCGACTCCCCGTCGCGCTCCAATCGGCCACGCGCCTCGACCTGCCCTACCTCGATGCGCAGTCCGCCGAGCCCGTCTTCAATCTGCACCGAGCCGTCGACGTCTGCGAACACCTCGAGGTCGTCGGTGAGTCGCGCGCCGAGTTCTTCGAGACGCACCTGTCGAAGCACGACGGTGGGCACGAGAGACGGCGGTCCGTCGTCGACCGAGGGGACCCGCGTCGCGAAGGCGCGTTCGAAGACGGTGGGGTCGCGCACGTCGGTCCAGCCACCGCGCGCATGCACCTCGTCGACCACCAAGTTGCCCGAGAAGATCGCCACCACATCGGGCCGAACGTGGATCGACTCCAAGCGGAGAAAGGGCTCCGCGTCCGGGCTCACCCGGACCGACGCGCCCGCGATGCGCAGGTCGTCGAGCGCCAACGACTCACAGCGCTCCAGTTCGAAGTCGCCTTCGAACGTGGCCTGCAGCTGTGCTTCGACCAGGCCGCAGACGTTCGTTCGGCCCGCCTCGGTGTCGAGATGGAAGAGCGCGCTCCACACGAGGGCCAGCACGGCCGCGACACACCAGAGCAGCCCACGCACGATCTTGCCGAACCAGCCGCGTCGCGCCTTGGGTGCAGCGGCACGCCCCGTGGTGCCCTCATCGGCCCCGTCGGTGCTAGTCGTCGAGGTACGGATCGAGGGCACTGAGCCCTACCCGTAGCACCAACACGTGGGCCTCCGCCAAGTCACGCACCCGGCCTTCGGCCACCAGCCGAGCCGTCACCCGTTTGAGGTCCTTGAGTACATCGGCCGGGAGGTTCTGCGGGACCAGCATGTCGGACTGGGTGTCTTCACCCACGCCGGTCCGAGAGGGTGGATCCACAAAGGGTGTCCGGGGTTGGGCGGGCGGCGGCCGAGAAGGTCGCGGGAGCCCAGCGGCGAGCGGCGGCGGCGGCGACGAGGGTTTGGGTTTCGGCAAAGGCGGGGGAGGTTTGACCGGCGGGCCGGGCGTGGCGAGTGGGCTGAGGTGGCTCGGTCGGTCCACCGGCACGCCGGAGACCGGTGGCGACGACTTCGAATCGTCTGCGCGCGCCATCGCCCCCACGTCCACTTCTCCCGTCAACCGGCCGCCCTCGTCCTGGTCCTCTTTGGCGAGGAGGATCCGCTCGAAGATGAGTTCGTTCGAGGGATCGAACTGGAGCGTCGTCAACCGCACCGAGAACCCCGTCGCGGTGGCCTGGCTCTTCTCGCACCGCCCCATGCCTTCGAGGAACACACTGCCATCGCCGAGCGAGACCTCGAACGCCACCCATTCGTCCGCCGGGACCGACTCGTCGTGGGTCAGCCACAGGCCCTCGGCATCCACGACCGTCGCGAGCTCGTCGATGGCCGCCCCGTTGTCCGCATGCTTGGTCTGAAGCTGAATGCTGTGGCCCATGGACCCGGACGGTACCCCAATCGCGCGGACATCGGCATGGGCATCGCCACCCTCGAAGAGGGGAGGTCGTCGGCATCATCGGGTAGAGTGTTCGCAGTGCGCTTCTTCTTCAGTCTTCGCGCGGTGTTGGGATGGAGCGCGCGCGGCGGACGCCTTGCCGAGGAGCTGGGGCGCCGGGGAGCCACCCGTGAACTCACCCGCTACTTGGAGCCGTTCGGAGACGACGCCGCCGGTGCGTGGATGGCCTGTCCACGAGGTTCGTGGTGCTTGGAGTTGGCGGCGCGCGTCGACATCGAACCCGGCGTGTTGCACGCGGCCACCCGCGCACTCTTCGAAGACGTGCCGTTCCGCGACAGCGAGCCGGTCGACCCCCGTGAGTGGGGCGTGGTCCCGGCCGAGGGAGCCGCCGGTGCATCCTCCGCGGTACTCGTCGCCACGCAGCGGGCGTTGATGCGCTTTGAGCAGGGCGGGGACGTGAACGCTTTCGTGTTGGCGGCGGAGTCCTTGTGCTTCGAACTCGTCGACGCCCAACCCGCCGTGCGCGAGGCGCGGGCCGACGTCGAAGAAGCGCAGCGCTGGGGCCGCTTTCGCGAGGTCCTCGCCGCCAGCGAGCGCTACGACGAAGCCTACGCCGGCGCCCACTTCGAACTCGCCGATCGGGTCCGCCGCCACGTCCCGACCCAACTCGTCCGCCGCGCCCTCGGCGCGTTCAGCGCGCATCCGTATCGGTGAGAAAAGACGCGAAGCCGGATAGGGCGTAGCCCCTTGCCCTTGCCCTTGCCCTTGCCCTTGCCCTTGCCCTTGCCCTTGCCCTCGGTGGCTTGATCACCGAAGCCGACACCGAAGCCGACACGGACGCCGACACGGACGCCGACGCCGACACCGAGCCGACGCGCCCTCGTGCCTACTGCAGCGCGGCGCGCCGGACGTACTGGGTTCGTTCTGTGGCCCGTCCGCCGCCCACCCACACCAGGTGTCGGTCCGTCGCCACCGCGCGGAGGACGTGGCCCTGCCCGGTGACGAACGGCGCCCCTCGGCCGTCGTGGTCGATGCGTTCGATGATCCCGTTGCCGGTGAAGCCACGCTGCACGAACACCCAGTTCGGGTTGGCGGCGATGGGTCGCGGTCGCTCTCTCGACGACGACACCACGTGGGCGCGGCCTGCTTCGATCCGGATGAGGTGGCTTTGGTGGGCGGCACCGCCTTCGAGGGCGAATGCGTAGATGAGGCCTGGGCGTGCGCACACCATGCCTGCTCCGTACTGGATACCGGGTGGAAGCTGGGCGACTTCGCGCTGTGCGCCCGACCGCAGGTCTACGCGCGCGAGCGTGGTCGGGGCGAAACTGGCGAACCCGAAGAGCGCGTCTCCGCAGACGCAGGCGGACCTTGATATGGCCAACTGCGCGACCTCGCGAACCACCCCGTCTGGCGAACGGACCAGCACGGCCCGGTCTCGGACCAACACCAAGCCACCCCGCCAGGTGCCGAGCAGCCCCGCGGTCGGCTCTACGATCTCCCGCGGCCCATCCGGCCGCGCCATCTCGAACACACCTGTCGGCGAGGATCCAAACAGCCGGTCCCCCGCGATGGCGAGGCCTGCGCCGGCTCGGGTGTAGCGCTCGAGTCGGGTGGCGCCGTTGCCGTCGAACCGCGTGAGCCCTGCGTCCATGAAGTAGTCCTCGTCGTCGAACTCTTTCGTGGCCTCCCAGTGGACATACACTTCGGCCCGGCCGTCGGCTTCGTTGGCGGCCGCGAGTCCACCCACCCACGAGTGGGAGACCCGCGGCAGCACCCCGAGCTCTTCCACCCGGGTTCCGACCGCGGTTGCGTGCTCCCGGGCCTCGGCCGCGGAATCGGGTTCGGAACCGCGCTCGGTCGGCCATGCCCAGACCCCGAGCACGAGCAGCCCAACCACCACGGCTGCCTTCCGTTTCCAGCGCGCCCAGAGCAAGGGCGCGGCCCGCCAGAGAAGTCGCAACATGCACCGAGGATATACGACGCGTCTTGACGCGGAACGGCCGCCTGGCGACTCCAGTCGCCCCTCGTGCCCACAGACCCCACGCAAGGTGTGCCACCGTGGGGTCTCTGCGCCCCACCTGTGACCTTCCTTGCACCAGGTTCTCGAAAGATCGACGTCTGGGGGAAGGCGGAACGGTCCTTGCTCGTAGGACGACCCAGATGAGCCAGTTGACCGTCTACGCGACCCGCAACACCGAGTACTTTCTCGGGGGATCGCTCTGTGTGGCCGTCCGGGATCGCCGCACGAAGACCTGGGTCGGAGACCATCCAGCCATCGGCCGACAGGTGCCGTACATGCTCAGCCGCGACCGGGGCCGCACCCTTCGCCGGCAGCCGCTCGGTCGCCGCGTCGGCTCCGCCCTCTGCTTTCCGGCCATCGAACTCACGACCGGCCGTCTGCGGGTCATTCGCCCTGCCGAACCGGACGAAGCCCGCCACATCCTGACGTTCACGTGTGGACCGACCCGCATGGACTTGCCAGCACTCGGACCGGACGGCGAGGTGGTCGCGGTCGTGACCCCGAAGTGGACCGAGGACGACACCGGTCGCCAGCCAGTACACCTTGCGTCTGATCGGTCTGCTCCGTCGCCCGACGCGACCGTGCGGGTCCCCGCGGTCTTTGTTCCAGAGACCGGTACGCCCGCGAGCGACTCGTTCGGACCACCGAGCGACTCTTTCGAATCGAGCAGCGATTCCTTCGAGCCCCTTCTCGACGACTTCCGCCCCGCCGGCCTCGACGAGACCCGAAGCTTCGACGGTGCGTCGGACGCGATTGGGCACTGCGAAGCCTGGCTCGACGAAGTCGGCTGATGCTGAGAGGTTGACGGGATGAGCCGCCTCCCGCCCACCGGCCTCCCGCCCACCGGCCTCCCTCGCACAGGCGTCCCGCGCAAAGGCCACGTTCCGGCCCTCCCGCAGAGGCTGCTGCTCAGCGTCGGCCTCGTCTGTTCGCTCGGCGTGATCTGCGGCCCACTCGAGCCCGCGCCCGCACCCATTCCCGACCGCTGCCACGTCGGCCTCGAACCCGTACTCTTCTTCGAGGGCGACTTCGCGGAGGTGGGCACTTCGGCGATGGGGCAGGGCGCGTCGACCGTGCACGTCGAACTGCTCGATGCGTACGTGAACCAGGTCGGCCCCGAAGACATCGTGTTGGTCCGGTTGATGTCCGGCACCGAAGTGCTCGGCGAGACGACGCGCCGGGCGCGCGCCTTGTTCGAGGACGAGTTCGACGTGTGCATCCGCCGGGGCCTTCGAGTGATCTTTCCGGACGGCGACCTCGTGCCGGGCCCCGCACTCGCCCAAGTGGAGATCACCGACTCGGCCGGCACACGCCTCGCGTTCGCCGAGCGCGAAGTCTGCGTGGGCTCCGACGCGACCATGCCCCCGGAGGCGTGCTTGGCGGAGTAGCGTCGCTGGAAGTCGTGTCTGGCAGGGCCGCGAGCCACAAGGCCACGCAGAGCGCGTCTAGGCGGAGTTGGGCGGAGCGCGGTGGAGCGCGGCTCGGGTATGCTCAGCCCGGTGAAGATCACGGTCCGCGAACACGTCGTCCTGCCGCTCGAACCGGAAGCCGCCTACGACTTCTTCATCACCCCGGAGGCCTACCGCCTCTTCACCGGCTGGGGCCCCATCCCCGGGATCCGCGAAGTGGTCTGGGAGTCCGGCGAAGCGGCCAGCCTCGGCGCGTACGGCCGGGTCCACAACTCGGACGGGAGCACCCACCGAGAACATGTCGTGCGCGCGGATCGGGGTGAGGTCTACGTTCTGAAGATCGACCAGATCTCGTCGGCCTTCCGGCACCTCGTGCGCGGCATCGAAGAGGAGGCGCGGTTCACCGCCGTCGGCAGCGCCACCAAGCTCACCCGCACGTTCGTCTTCGACGGCCGAAGCCCAATCTACTGGCCCGTGCTGCGCGCCACGAGCCAGATGTTCCGCGCCGCCGTCCGCAAGAACCACGCAGCGTTCCTCACCCGACTCGCCGAATAGGATCGGCGTCCGGGATCGGCATCGGCTTCGGCTTCGGCTTCGGCATCGGCGTCCGGCATCGGCATCGGGATCGGGATCGGCATCGGCATCGGCATCGGCATCGGCATCGGCATCGGCATCGGCATCGGCATCGGCTTCGGCTTCGGCTTCGGCTTCGGGGTCGGGATCGGCGTCGGCATCGGCATCGGCATCGGCATCGGCATCGGCATCGGAACCGCCACGCGTTCAGGTGTTGTGAAACCCGTCGCCCGACCCACACTCCAACCGATGCCCCACCTGCTCGCCGTCGACCTCGGTCTCAAGACCGGCCTCGCCGTCTACGACGACGCGGGTGCACTCGTGCGCTACCGCTCGCAGAACTACGGCTCATTCGCGCGGCTCAAACGCGGCGCGTACGGCGAGCTGTCCGAGATCGGCGAGCTCGCCGCCGTCGTGCTCGAAGGCGACGCGTTGCTCGCGCGGGCGTGGACCAAAGTCGCCGAGCGAAGAGGCGCGCGCACCTTCGTGATCCAAGCGCACACCTGGCGGCGCCGCTTGTTGCTCGATCGCGAGCAGCGCTCAGGCGTGGACGCGAAAGCCGCCGCCGGAGAAGTTGCGCGCCGCATCATCGAAGCGAGCGACGCACCGAGACCGACCTCCCTGAAACACGACGCCGCCGAAGCGATTCTGATCGGTTGGTGGGGCTGCATGGAGATGGGGTGGACCGAACAACTTCCGCCGTAGGCCCTTGCCCAGTGCCCCCCGGTGTCCCTTGCCCCCTGGCCCTCTGGCCCCGTGTCCCCTTGCCCTTGCCCCTGCCCCTGCCCCTGCCCTTGGTGGTTCGATCACGAAGCCAACGCCGAACCGAAGCCGATCCCCGAAGCCGATCCCCGAAACCGACGCCGAAGCCGATCCCCGAATCCGACGCCGAAGCCGAACCCGAAGCCGAAGCCGAAGCCGACGCCGAAGCCGACGCCGACGCCGAAGCCGAAGCCGATCCCGACGCCGAAACCGAAGCCGAGTCCGATCGCAACAGCCACCCGGGCAGCGTCGAACTCCCCGACGCCGATCTCTGTGCTAGGACGAACGGCATGATCGACCGGATCGTGCTCTTTAAACTCAAGGCCGAGTTCGTGGCGGAGCGAGAGACGATCGCGACGCATGCGCACGAAGTGCTGGCGTCGTTGCCGATGGTGGTGGATGTCCGGGTGGGGGTGCCGGCGGACGAAGCGACGCTCGGGTCGTGGGATCTTTCGCTCGTCGTCCGGTTCGCCGACTTGGCCGCAGTGCACGTCTACAACGGCGACCCAACCCACCGTGCGCTCGTCGACGACTACCTCATCCCGCGCGTCGAAGTCCGCAAAGCCTGGAACTTCAGCGCTTCCTGATCGGGCAAGGGCTCGCTCCGCGCGCGTGGCTGTCGGATCCGCGTTCGGGATCGGCTTCGGTGATCAAGCCACCAAGGGCAGGGGCAAGGGCAAGGGCAAGGGCAAGGGGCGCCCGGGCGCCGGGCGCCGGGCGCTGTGGTTGGAAACGGCGCCGGTTTCGGGGCAAGGTCCCGCGCATGGAGTTTCCTGAGAGCACCCGGGAGGTGCGCGAGAACCACCGCTTCGACGTCGAGGCGCTGGGGCGATGGTGGTCCGGCGCGATCGGTGCACACGATGGCCTGACGGTGCGTCAGTTCAAGGGCGGGCAGTCGAACCCGACGTTCTGGATCCACGACGGCACGCGCGCGACGGTGCTGCGCAAGAAGCCGCCGGGGGTGTTGCTCAACAAGGCGCACATGGTGGAACGCGAGTTCCAGATCATGAGCGCGCTTGCACCCACGGCCGTGCCGACTGCGAAGATGCTCGCGCTCTGCGAAGACGCGGATGTCATCGGCACGCCGTTCTTCGTGATGGAGCATCTGGCCGGTCGCATCTTCTGGAACGTGCAGTTGCCAGACCTGGCCGCAGAGGAACGAACCGCGATCTACGAAGAACTCGCCCGCGTCCTCGCGGCGTTGCACGCGGTCGATCCGGACGCGGTCGGGCTGGAAGGCTTTGGCCGCAAGGGTGGCTACGTCGAGCGACAGGTCGCGCGCTGGACCAAGCAGTACGATGCGTCGCGCGCGGACGAGAACGCGGAAGGCAGCGCGGCGTACATGGACGCGCTCATCGCGTACTTGCCAGCCCACTTGCCCAAGGACGATCGCACCACGATCGCGCACGGCGACTTCCGGCTCGACAACCTGATCTTCCACCCGACCGAGCCGCGCTGCCTGGCCGTCATCGACTGGGAGCTGAGCACCCTTGGCCACCCGCTCGCCGATCTCGCGTACACCTGCATGCTCTACGACGTGGCGCTGCCGAACGTGGGCGGGCTGCTCGGCATCGACTTCGAGGCGACCGGCATTCCCACCGAAGCCGAGTTCATCGCGCGCTACGTCGCACACGGCGGCATCGCGCCCGAAGGCGACTGGCCCTACTACAAAGCGTTCAGTCTGTTTCGGCTCGCGGCGATCGCGCAGGGCGTCTTCAAGCGCAGCCTTCAGGGCAACGCCTCGAACGCGAACGCGTCCATGTTCGGCGCCGCGGTCGGACACCTCGCGCGCATCGCGTGCCAACTCGTGGAGATCGACGCGTGACCGAGACGAAACAAGACGTAGAGCGGTTCGACGGAAGCCTCTGGGGCGAAGGGCAGCCGTGCTTCGGTTGCGGCCCGGATCATCCCATCGGGTTCCAGCTCCAGTTCGAACGCGACGGCGACGTGGTGCGCACGCGGTTCACGCCCGGCGAGCGCTACCAGGGGCCGCCGGGGATCATGCACGGCGGCCTCGTGATGACGCTCGGTGACGAGCTCGCCTCGTGGACGCTCATCGGCATGAAACGAAAGTTCGGATTCACCGGCCGGGTCGAATGCGCGATCCGCCAGGCGGTGCGCATCGGAACCGAGGTGATCGGCGAAGGACGCATCGCCGACGACCGCGGCCGCATCGTCGGCGTGGAGGTGAAGCTGATGCAGAACGAAGACGTGTGTTTCACCGGCACCTTCAAGTTCGTGGTGCTGGACGAACACGGCGCCGAACGACTGCTGGGCCAGCCACTCCCCGAGAGCTGGAAGAAGTTCAGCCGCTAGATCCCCGGGTCCGAGGTCGACGCCCGTGTCGGCACGGGAGCCGGTCGTGGTAGGAGAAGCTCATGGACTTCGCCCACTCCGATCGAACCGCCGACCTGCTCACCCGCGCCCGTGCGTTCATGGACGCACACGTCTACCCGCTCGAAGCGGTGGTGGGCGACAAAGGTTTCGACGCGGCGCTCCCCGAGATCCGGGCCGCACGCGACGCCTGCAAACGCGAAGGGCTCTGGGCGCCGCAGATGCCCGCCTCCTACGGCGGCATGGAGCTGCCCTTTCTCGACCACGCTGCGATGAGCGAGGTGATGGGGCGCAGCATGCTCGGTCATTTCGTCTTTGGCTGCCCCGCGCCGGACGCCGGCAACATGGAGATCCTCCACGAGTACGGGACCGAGGCGCAGAAGGAGCGGTTTCTGAAACCACTCGCCGCCGGAGAGATCCGAAGCTGCTTCTCGATGACCGAGCCCGACCGAGCGGGCAGCAACCCGACCTGGATGGACACCACCGCCGTGCTCGAGGGCGACGAGTGGGTCATCACCGGCAAGAAGTGGTTCACGACCGCGGCCGACGGAGCGGACTTCGCGATCGTCATGGCGGTTACCGATCCGGACGCGCCGCCCCACATGCGCGCTTCGATGATCCTGGTCCCGACCGATTCCCCCGGCTTCAAGCACGTGCGCCGCATCCCGATCATGGGCGACGAAGGGGAGGGCTGGATGAGCCACTCGGAGCTCGCCTACGAAGGGTGCCGGGTGCCGAAGGACAACCTGCTCGGCGGTCTGAACCAGGGATTCGTGATCGCGCAGATGCGGCTTGGGCCCGGCCGCATCCACCACTGCATGCGCTGGATCGGGCTCTGCGAACGCGCGTTCGATCTCATGTGCGGACGCGCGGCGACGCGGATGATCAAACCGGGCAAACCGCTCGGCACCCAGCAGATGGTGCAACAGTGGATCGCCGAGAGCCGCGCCGAG
The DNA here is from genome assembly GCA_034670305.1 of Deltaproteobacteria bacterium. Taxonomy (GTDB): domain Bacteria; phylum Myxococcota_A; class Polyangia; order Polyangiales; family Houyiibacteriaceae; genus JAXMNT01. Next base: position 689 of record JAXMNT010000073.1, on the reverse strand, counting down.
ATCGACGCCGCCCGACTCTACGTTCAGAAGGCGGCGTGGACCATCGACCAGAAGGGCCTCTACGAAGCCCGCACCGAGATCAGCTGCATCAAGTTCTTCGTCGCCGGCGTGCTCGGCAAGGTGCTCGACCGCGCGATTCAGACCCACGGTGCGCTCGGCATCACGGAGGACACACCGCTCTCTCACATCTGGCGGCACGAACGCGGCGCCCGGATCTACGACGGTCCAGACGAAGTGCACAAAGCCGCGGTCGCGCGGCGAATCCTCAAGGGGTATGGGCTGGAGGTCGGTAGCCAGGGTTGAGAGGCCGACCCTCTTGCCGACCCCGATGCCGACGCCGAAGCCGAAGCCGACCGCCGACGCCGAACCCCGACTGCTAGCAGGTCGCTGAAAAGCGACCTGCTCCCTTGCCGTTGCCCTTGCCCGTGCCCTTGCCCGCGTCGTGGACGCCGTGTGTTTCGCGACGGCGAGGCGCGAATCGGAGCGCGATGCCCAGTGGACGAAGCCGCCGGGCATCGGTCGGTGCTACGCGGCGCAGCTCCGCAGCCGCGCGACGCGTAGAAGGTTGTATGCGGCGCCGGCCAGGTAGGCGGCGAACTGTGTCTTGCGTCTGCCTCGATACCGCGTGCGCCTGAGTCCCCCGACGCTCTTGAGCCATCCGAAGATCGTCTCGATGCGCATCCGGATGC
>JAXMNT010000072.1:0-33143 GCA_034670305.1 Deltaproteobacteria bacterium | reverse complement strand
CCGTCCTTCGTCGGTCCCTGCACGCGCCACCTCGTCACGTAGATCTTGAGTGTCCATATCGGCCTCCGGCCGCCGAGATGGCCATCGCTAGGCGCTCGCGTCACCACGGGATGGGGAGAGGACGTACGAATCAGCGGCAGTGACAGTGACAGCGGCAGCGGCAGCGGCAGCGGAAGCGGAAGCGGCAGCGGAAGCGGAATCGGAAGCGGAAGCGGAATCGGAATCGGAAGCGGAAGCGGAAGCGGAATCGGAATCGGAATCGGAATCGGGATCGGCTTCGGGATCGGCTTCGGGATCGGCTTCGGGATCGGCTTCGGGATCGGCTTCGGGATCGGCTTCGGGATCGGCTTCGGATTCGGGATCGGGATCGGCTTCGGGATCGGGATCGGCTTCGGGATCGGGATCGGATCGCAACGAACACGGGCACGAACACGGGCACGGGCACGGGCGACCCTCTTCGGCTGTGGCGCGGCCGCGACGGCGACTTAGGTTCCCGCCGGCACGACCACGAAAGGAGGTTGGCAATGACTCCTTCACCTCTGTTCCACCCTGCGTTTCGGAAAGACAACACCGACTTCTCCAAGCTCCCGTTCGCGGGTGTCTTCGAGGCGCACGTCACCGTCGATGCATGTGTCGACGAGTTGCCGCGTTTTGCCGCGCGTTGCCGAAGCCTCGGCGCGAAGTTCGTGCAGATCGAGCTGCCGCGTGGCGCGGTGCGTTCCCAGCCGATGACGTGCACCCACCACCGCGGAACGATGGCGGCTGCAGGTGCGGAGGTGTTCGGGCTGGCCCGTGCGCTTGGGGCCGAGTTTCGCGTCTCGCGCGTGAAGCTCGAGGCGATCGTGCCCGGTGAGGGTGTGCCGCATTCGGACGCAGACGCGCTCCCGTTCCCGGACAACTACTTCGAGTTCCACGTGAAGGTGCGGCTGCCGACTTCGCGCGCCGAGGTGGTGCTGCCGTCCGTCCTCGAGACAGTGCGCCCGCACGGGGCCCATCTCTCGTCGAATGCACGGCGCACGACCTCGGACATCCAGGAGCGCTTCGTCACGCTGCGGGTGTACGGCGCCGGTCGGCTGACCGCCGATGCCCGCTGGAAGCTGCTCGTGTCGGACCTGCGCGCGGTGCTGGCGAAAGCTGGGATCCTGCGGGGACTCTCGCATCAGCTGCGCGAGTACACCGTGTACGACTCGAACGTCGCCATCGACCGAGGCTGGCTCACCGAAGCCGCTTGACGGAGTAACGTAGGGCCATGAGCCGCATCGAATCGCTGTGGCGCGTGGCGTCGATGGTTGCGGAGGCCCCTGCGCAGGACTTGTTCGTTCTGCGCGGGGGACTCGTCGTCTGCGGCCTCGTGGCGCCGGCACCGCGACCGGTCGACGACGTGGACTTCCTTCTGCGGGTGGACGCCTTCGAAGACTGCCGACCTCTGCTCGACGTCTTTGGTCCGGTCGCCTGGCAGGGCATTTGGGAAGAGACCGAGTTCCCCGGTCTTCGCGGGGAGGTGCCGAGCGACACCGGACCGGTGCAAGTGGACGTTGGTTTCGGCGACCCGATGACCCGCCCGCCCGTGCCCCTGCAGACCCCAAGCGGTGTCGAGCTCAAAGCGGTCGCGTCCGAAGTGCTCTTCGCATGGAAAGTGCACGGCCTGTTCGAGCGCGGTCGCGGCATCTGGCGCGGCAAAGACCTGTACGACTGCGTGCTGATGATCCGAGCGGGCCACGTCGACGAGGCCCACGTGGCGCATGCGATCGACACCGCGTTTCGATCCCGAAGCACCGACTTCGAGAGCTCGACCGCCCGCTTCTTCGCCGACGAGTTCGGCCACAGCCGGGGCGGCCACCGCCGATGGCGCAGCTTCCGCCGTCGCCGCCCCGAAGCCCCCGAAGATCACATCGAAGTTCTCGCTGAGCTCCGCGCCTACCTGGTCCGAGTCCTCGGCCGGGATGGTGGCGACTTGTGAAGCGGCCGCTTGGCCACCGCTGCTACGGATCGATCCCGCACCTGCCGGGGTCACGTACCGGACCGTCCGACCGCCACATCGACGTCTCCATCGCGGCCCGCTTGATCGACGCGGCCAAACCTGGCGAGGAGGTGTTGGTGCGCGAGAAGCTCGATGGATCGTGCGTCGGAGTCGCGCGCATCGACGACGCGATCGTTGCGCTCGGCCGGGCCGGCGACTTGGCGGCCGAGTCGCGCAACGAAGGCCGTCGCTTGTTCGCGCGGTGGGTCGATACTCACGCGGACCGATTCCTCGCGGTGTTGGAACCCGGCGAACGCTTGGTGGGAGAATGGTTGGCGCTGGCGCATGCCACCCGGTACGCGCTCCACCACGAGCCGTTCGTTGCGTTCGACCTGATGCGGGGCAGCGAACGCGCGTCGACCGAAGAGCTGACCGAGCGGGCAGAACGGGCGGAGGTCGTCCTGCCTGCGCTGCTTCATCATGGCGCTGCGTGTTCGGTGGAGCTGGCGCTCGAACGGCTGGGCACCCACGGCCACCACGGCGCCCTGGACGTCGCGGAGGGCGCGGTGTGGCGGCTCGAACGGGAAGGCACGGTGTTGCACGTAGCGAAGTTCGTGCGGCCCGGAAAAGAGGATGGGGTGCTGCTGCCGGATCACTCGGGCGAGGCAGCGGTGTGGAACTGGCGGGAGGAGAGAGGGGGCGGTTGATCCGAATCGGAGGTCTCCGATGCCGCTGCTGAAGCCGCTGCGGAACCCGCTCCCGAAGCCGACGCCGAAGCCGATGCCGATGCCGAAGCCGAAGCCGATGCCGATGCCGACGCCGATGCCGATGCCGACTCCGAAGCCGACGCCGATGCCGACCCCGAAGCCGACGCCGATGCCGATGCCGATGCCGATGCCGACGCCGATGCCGAAGCCGACTCCGATGCCGAAGCCGATGCCGACGCCGGCTCCGACCGCCGACGCTGCCCGCTGCCGCTGCCGCTGCCGCTGCCGCTGCCCGCTGCCGCTGCCGCTGCCCGCTGCCGCTGCCGCTGCCGCTGTCGCTGCCACTGCCACTGTCGCTGCCGCTGCCGCCGCCGCTGCCTGCCTCAGGCGAAGGCGAGGATGGCGGCGAGTGATGCGGCGGAGACGATGGCCCACAGCGTCACGCCCTGGAGGAAGGGGCGCACGCCGACTCGCTTGAGCGCGGCGCGGCCGAGCGAGGCGCCGATGAGGAAGAGCGTGACGACGAGAAGGCGGCGGGCGACCGCGCCGATGGTCTCGCCGACCGGGGCGAAACTCGGGATGAAGGTCACGAGCGCCGCGACCACGACGAACCCGAGGATGAACCAAGGGCGCGCGGCCTTGGGCTCGGCTTCGCCCACGTCGCCTTCAGTCGCCGACGCGCGCATCCGCTTCCGGGTCTGGTAGGCAAGAACCAACGTCACCGGGATGATCCAGAGCGCGCGGCTGAGCTTCACGGTCGTGGCGATTTCCAATGCTTCTTCGCCGTGGGTCATTGCGGCCCCGACCACGGAGCTCGTGTCGTGGATGGCGATGGCGCACCACAGGCCGAACGACTGCGCGTCGAGATCGAGCGCGTCGCCGACCAGCGGAAAGAGCACGAGGGCGACGGCGTTCAAGAGGAAGACGGTGCCGAGGGCGGCGGTGACCTGATGTTCTTCGGCCCGCACGGTCGGGGCGACAGCGGCGATGGCGCTCCCGCCGCAGATGGCGGTGCCGCAGGCGACCAGGAGCCCCGTCACCGCGTCGACTCGGAAGCAGCGCGCGAGCAGCGCGCCCGTCGCGAGGCAGAAGCCGATGCTGAGCACGGCGAACGACGCGCCAAAGACGCCAACGTCGAACACTTCGTAGAGGTTGAGCCCCGCGCCGAGGCCGACCACCGAGAGCGCGAGCAACCGCTTGCTCCAGCGCGCGGTCTGCGCTTCCCACGCGTTCGCGCCGCAGAGGGCAACGGCGACACCGAGCAAGAGCGCGGTCGCGGAGCCCAGGTCCAGCGCCCAGCAAGCGATGGCGGCCGCGGGCACGATGGCCTTGTGGGCCCACGACGCCGCACTTGAAGCCGGTGCCTCGGCGGCGGCCGGCACGGCGTGCAGCGGAGTCAGGTTCGTCGGGATGGGCAGCGTGCTCACGGAAAGCATGGTGCGGTGTAGGTATCGACATGACGAATCGTTTGTGCGGATGTAGCATAACTACAGATTATGACTTCCGATGCGGCGCGCGATGCGGTGGATTCTCGACACCTGGCGGTGGTCCGGGTGGTGGCGGACGCGGGCAGCTTCACGAAGGCTGCACGGGCCCTCCACATCTCGCAGCCCGCGGTGACGGCCACGATTCAGCGGCTCGAGGGTGCGCTCGGGGTGGCGCTCTTCGAACGGCACGCCCGCGGGGTCGTGCCGACCGACGCTGGACGCAAGCTCGCGGCCCACGCGCGCCGCATGGACGCGCTGCTCGACGAAGCGGTCGCGGACGTGACCGAGCGCAGGGAGCAGTTGGCGCCGCTGGTCATCGGAGCGAGCACCACCATCGCGTCTGGGTTGATGCCGCGGCTCATCTCGCAGTTCCGTGAATCGGAAGGCGCGGTGTCGGTTCGTCTGGTGGTGGGCAATACGACCCGCATCCTCTCCGACGTGCGCGAGCGCCGGATTCCGCTCGGGCTGGCGGAGGGACCGTCGCGGGCACCGGGGCTGCACCTCAAGCGGTTCCTGGACGACACGCTCTTGCCGGTGGTCGCGGCGAACGGACCCGAGCGGCCGCGCCTCGAGTCGGGGCTGGACTTGCCCGTGCTCTGGCGGGAGGTCGGGTCGGGCACGCGCACGGTGGTCGAGCGCGCGCTCAAGAAGGTCGGCCGGCGACCCGAACAACGCGACTTGGAGCTCGGAAGCACCGCCGCCATTCGAAAGGCCGCGCTGCTTCGGCTCGGCATCGCCTTCTTGTCCCGCTGGTCGATCGACGAGGACCTCTCCCACGGCCGGCTGCGGGCGGTTGCGGTCGATGGTTTGGCAATCCGCCGCCGGTTCTCCTGGGTCATGCCGTCCGCGCAGCTCAGCGGGACGGCGGCGCGGTTCCACGACTACGCGCTCGGCGCAGTCGACGGGCTGACGACTTCGTAGGCGGGCCAGGATGCCTGCTGCCGCGGACGCTGTTCCTGCTGTTCCTGCCGCTGATTCTGCCGCTGATTCTGCCGCTGATTCTGCCGCTGATGCTGCCGCTGATGCTGCCGCTGATCCTGCCGCTGATCCTGCCGCTGATTCTGTGGGTCCCGAAGCCGAAGCCGACGCCGAAGCCGAAGCCGGCTCCGACCCCGACCCCGAAGCCGAAGCCGACGCCGAAGCCGAAGCCGACGCCGACCCCGACCCCGAAGCCGAAGCCAAAGCCGAAGCCGCTCCCGAAGCCGCTGCGAGCCGATCCCGACGCCGAGCTGCTGCCGATCCCGCTTCCGCTCCGGACCGCGGCACCTACTCCTGACCGCGGCACGCTGGTCACGCCTCGGTTTGTGACCTACACAGAAGCATGACTCGGCTTCTTGGTGGGTGGTGGGTGTGTGCGTTGTGCGTGGGCTTCGGCTGCGGTGACGACGACACCATGGCGATGATGGACGCGGGCGCCGATGCGGTGGTGGCGGACGACGCAGCGACCGATGCGGGCGTCGATGCCTTCGTCGAGCCGCCCGATCCGTTGCCGCAGGATCCCGCGTTCGACGACGCGTACACGGGCGTGGGGGACGAGCGCATCGTCACCACGCTGAGCGAGACCTACGCGCCCCGCTACGGCTGGGAGCTGTACGTGGAGCGCAACCTGCCTCGCGTGCCGCTCGACGAGTATGGTGTGATCCACCCGCAGCCCGGCGAGCCGCACCTGGTGCGCGACCAGCTCGCGTTGCCGGACGGCGTGGCGATCGACTGGACGCCGGGTGCGTTGCCGGAAGCCGCCCGTTCGGCCCTGCACACCTTCGTGTTCGGAGACCCGCAGATCGTCGACGTGGACAGCCCCTCACTTCAGCCGAAGAACAACGCCGGTGGTTTGCCCGCGTACCGGCCTTGGGGCGAGATCATTCCGCAGATGGGCGACGCGCTGATGCGTGCGGCCAACGCGTTTCACGAACAGTACGCGCTCGACGCGGTCATCGTGGTCGGCGACGCGATCGAGAACGCGCAGGAGAACGAACTCGACTGGTTCCTGACCTCGATGAACGGTGGCGAGATCCAGACCGACAGCGGCGCGCGCGACGACGTCGTGCCTGGACCGGGCAACGATGCATACGACCCCTTCGTGGCTGCTGGGGTCCCAGACGGCGTGCCGTGGGTGAACATCGCTGGCAACCACGACGTGCTGGTGAACGGGAACTTCCCGCCCGGTTTGATCACCGCGGTCAACGACTCGCCGGAGGCGATCGCGGCCTTGTCGCCGCTCCTCCGAGTGGTGGGTCTGACGCTTCCCAACCACAGCACCGGGACCGAACACCGCGGCTACCTCGTCCCGGAGAACCGGGCGATGTTCGCGGTCGATACCGAGGCGTTCGACCTGTCCCAGATGCAGTACCGCGCGGCGGAGTTCCGGGGCATCCCCGCCGCCGAGGTCGAGGCCGACCCGGCCCGTGCCACCGTGGACCTCTGCAGCTACGTCGCCGCGCACCGCGACGCCACGGGGCTTCCGGCAGGCCACGGCTTCCCGGACGATGGGGGCGCGTGCGAGGCCCGCATCGCCGACGACCCCACCGCCCCCGCGGCGGGCTGGTTCACCTGGGATGTCACCCCGGTGCTGCGCGTCGTCGCACTCGCCCTCGGTCCGGTCGAAGGTGGAGCGGAGGGCATTCTCTCGCGTCCGCCGGTCGGCTGCATGGTCGGCGGCGAGCCGTGTCGGGACGATCCCCGCTACGACCAGATCGCGTTCCTCGAGACCGAACTCGAACGCGCGGCCAGTGAGAACGTCGGGGTGATCGTCCTGAGCCACCAGTCGTCGCAGGACATCGTCACCGAGCCCGCGCTGAACTCGTACCGGAGCTTCATCGAGGACAACGAGCTGCTGATCGGGATCTGGAACGAGTGGGTCCCGACCCCGAACGAGCCGATGTCTGCGCCCGCGTTCCGGCGTCTGCTGGCTTCGAGCGGCGTCGTGGTCGCGCACCTTGCGGGGCACAACCACCGCCACCAGGTCCGCGCGATCTGTGCGAACGGCACGTTCCTCGATGGGTCCGGCGACGGCCGTTGCGCCGCCGGTGCCGACGACGAGACCGGCTACTGGGAGGTCACGACGACGGGCGCCGTGGACTTCCCCCACCAGGGCCGCTTCTTCGAGGTGGTCCATGTCGGCGGCAACCTCGGCGCGATCTACCTCACGGTGCAGGACATGCGGCTGCCGGCCGACAGCCTGACGCGCCGCGGCCGGTTCATCTCGCGCGCGTACCTCGCGTCGACCCGCGGCGATCAGGGTGGTCTCGCAGAAGCGGACGACCGCAACCTGCTGCTTCCGTTCGTGCTGAACGACGGGGTGGCCGCGGCCTGGACCGCAGCGGAACTTCGAGACGAGGTCGCTTCGGAGACGGTGCTGACCGGCGACGCGGGATCGCTCGACGTCCATCCCGTGTTCCCGTAGTGGGCAGGTTTCCGCGGCAAGGAGTCCAAGGATTGCCGCGGTCGGTGCGTACCAGAGACATGAAGTTCATCATGGTGGTCCTTGCCGGCCTCTCTTTCAGTGTGGGCGGCCTGCTCGCGCAGCCCCCGGACCCATCCATCACAGTGAACGTGTCGACTCTCGTTGGACAAAGCCGAGCCCGCATCGAGCGCACGCTTGTTGCGACCGGCGAAGAAGCGGGTTGGACCCGGTACGGAGGTCGCCTCGCCATCCGTTTCGAACGCGGCATCGCGCAACGGATTCGAGTTCGTGTGAGTGCCGCCTCCTGCACCGAGGCAGCTCGGCAGGTGGGCTACCCACCTCGGGCCGGAGCGGCCCCGTTGCGGCGACGCGATGGCTGCGCATGGCCGGGCATCAGCGAGCGTCACCGACTCGCGGCCGGAGTCGCGGCGACGTATCGCGGCGGGGTGTTCGAAGTCTGGCTCAGTACTGAGTCGCGACGGAAAGGCTGATCACCGGACCGCCGCTCAAGCGGCGGATGGCTCCGAGGCCGCCTTCGATCGTGACGCCGGCGTACCACTTGCCGGTCAGGCGGTAGTCGAGTTCGACCGCGAGCCCCGTCCACGACGAGCCGTTGCCGCGACCGTTCGGGCTGTTCGATCGTTCGGCGGTGCCGTTGAAGAGCGAGTAGCTGCCAGACGCACGAAGCCGGCCTCCGGAGCGTTCGTTGAAGGTCATGCCCACCTCCGCGCTCCACGCCAGGCGGTCGTCGTATCCGCGCGCGCGGTACTGGTAGCTCACGGAACTCCCGAGGTAGACCGAGTCGAACGCGTATCCGAAGCTGAGCACGGGCCGCACACTCCACGCCCCGTCGCCGACCTGAAGGGCACCCACCGCTTCGTGGGGATCGTTGCGTGCGTAGACGACCTGAACCGGCTCGGCGTCCGCGATCGGGGCCCGGGCGCCGAGCTCCAAAGACATGGCGAGTCGGTCGCCCCGCACGAACTGCCAGCGAAAACCGAGGGCTGGATCCCCGGGTGAGATGTGCAGGTTCGCGGAGTCGTCGCGGCTGTCTTCCAGCGAGTAGAAGCGCACGAGGTCCGAGTGCCAGAAGACCGCCAACCCTGGCGCGATGCCGAGGTCGCCGTACGTCGCGAAGGTGACGTCGTGGTAGTTGCCGATGCGGTGCCGGCCCCCGTCGCCGTCCACGAACCCCCAGCCCCAGTGCCATTTGACCCAGAACTTCGAATAGCCGTGGTTGGGCGCCGGAGTCCATGCCCCCGCCGAGGCGGTCGAGCTGATCGCGAGGACGCCGGCGACCAGGAGCCCACGGATCCAGATCATTCAGGCACCGAGTCCGGGTCCGCGTCGAGTTCCGCGTCGAGCTCCGAGTGCGCGGTGGGACGCGCGGTCTCGGTGTCGTCGCCCGCACCCTCCGGGCGCATCGAGCGGGCGCCGCTGGTGACGACCGTCTGGTCGGCTTCCGAAGACGGGTCTTCCTCGTCGGAGTGACTCTGGGTCGCCACGGTGCTGGGCAGGTCGAGTGAGAACGAGCTGCTGGGCGCCCCGATCCGCCGCCGCCGAGCGACGACGGGCTGCGCGTCTCTCGAGGCTTCGGTGAGTCGTTCCACCAGCGCGATCAGGCCCGGGTTCTCGGTGGGGCGCAACCAGGACTCGGCCAGGTTCAGGTGGTGCTGAAACAGCACCTGGTCTTCGTGGGCCAGCGCGATGACGGCCCGGGCGACGTGCAGGTGCCCCGCGAGGCACGCGTGCCGGATGGCCTCGGCCTTTTCGATCGCGCCACGCAGCAACTCGACGGCGCGCTCGCTTTCGCCCACCGCGTCGAGCGCTCTGGCGAGCGCAGCGATGGCGCGCAGCCGTGGTTGCCACAGCCGCTCTTCCGCCCGCGCGCCGAGTTCGAGGGTGCGTTCGCCCCAGCGGATGGCTTCCTGGTAGTCGTGGGACTCGAGCGCATTCTGGGCCAGGGCGCAGCTGCTGTACTGCCGGATGAGGTGGTCCGTTTCGTCGCGTTCGAACGCGGCTTGTAGCAGGCGGGATGCTTCGGAGTGATCGCCGCGCTCGCGGGCGAGCTCGCCTTTGGCCATGAGGACCCGAGGGGTGAACTCGAAGCCCTGCTCGACGTAGCTCTCGAGCGCGGCGAGGTCTTGTTTGAGGCCCTCGACGTCGTGGCAGAAGGCGTGCGCGGGGTGGCCGAACAAGACGAGCTGGAGATCGGTGGACCAGGAACCGAGCTGTAGTGCGCGCGGTTCGATCTCGCGTTCCTTGGCGCGCGCCCGGGCCTCGAACCCCGCGTAGCGGTCGGCGACGATGCGCGTCGTGTCGGCGGCGAGGTCGTAGTACTGAAGCCCGAGTTCGCGCATGCGTGCGATGTCGCGTTCGAGCCGGGCGTGTTCGCCCTGGTTGACGTCGATGAGGATGCGCACCGAGAGCACGCCGGCTTCGACCAGCCGCCGCTCGTCGGCACTCATCGGATTGAACAGCCGCTTGCGGACGAGGTGCAGCGCTTGGGTGATCTCGGTGTCCGCCCGGCCGAGGTGACCGTGGAGGATGTGGCGCAGCGCCAGGACGAACGCGTAGCCTGCGTAGGGCGCCAGACCTCGGAACGCGCGGAACGGGCGACCGAGTTCGATGAACGCGTCCAGTTCGCGCCGGCGGTTCGCGGCGTAGGAGAGGGCGGAGCCGTACCCGAGCGCCAGCGCAAAGAGCGTCATGGACCGCAAGGGACCGGGTCCGCGAAAGAGCCGGAACATCCACCGCAGGTTCGCCCAGCACACGCCGACCAACATGCCCAGGCGGGCACCGAGCACGCGGGCGACGCGCCTGGCCACGCTCAGCCCTGAGATCCGCGACCACGCCCGCAGGGCCGGCTCTGCGTGTTTGCGCCCGGTCGACTCGTCGGAGACCCACCCGGCGCTCAGCAGAAAGAAGTGAAGTTCGGCGAGGTCCAGCTCCGACGCACCGTGGCGGGCACGCACCGCGAGCGCGGCACCGAGAGGTTGGATGCAATCCGCCAGCGCCTGCGACTCGTACAATCGGCGGCCGGCTGCTTCCAGGAGTTCGGCGCCGCGCAGGTCTTCGCCGGCTTCCAGCAGGTGCCATCCGACGACCCCCTCGTCGATCTCGTCGTCCCCGAGCAGTACGGAGGCCACGCGCCCGTGAAGCGAACGGGCGCGCTCGGGACTCAGTCCCGCGAGCAGGGCTTCCTGGAGGCTGTCGTGGCGAAAATGAAACTCGTCGCCGCGATCGACGAGCACCCCTTGGTGCTGAAGTTCGGCGAGCGAAGCGAACGTTCCGACGCTGCCCTGGTCCGACTCGTTGGGCCCCGCGGTGCCCACCAGCTCGACGACCCGGTCCAGCTCGACTTCCCGACCGACGACCGCGAGGAGCTCGCCCAGCATGCGCGCCTCGGCGGAGAGCAGGCCGACCCGCCGGGTCATCGCCGCGGCGACGGTGGGCGGCACATCGAGATCGAACGCCCGCGGGATCACCCAGCTGCCTTCGGCGTACCGGATGATCCCGTCTTCGATCAGACGCCGCGTCAGCTCCGTGCAGTGGAGCGGGGAGCCCCCGGTCTTGCGGTGCATCCAGTGCGCGAGGCGCCCGATGTGGGTGGCTCTGCCGAAGAGCGACTCCAACAGCGCCTCGACCCCTTCACGGCTGAGCCCGCCGAGGAGGATCTTGGGGCGCACAGCGCCGAGCGCGGCGACCGCCGCCGGCGCCTGCACCGGCTCGCCCATCCGGCGCGCTGTGACGACCAGCATGCCCGGCGTGATCGCGCGCGCGAGTCCTGCGATCGCCGCGGCGCTCGCTTCGTCGCATCGCTGCACGTCGTCGACGAGCAGCATCAAGGGCGCCAGGCTGGCCGCTGCGGAGAGGGCACCCATCACGCCCTGCTGCAACCGCATGCGTTCTTCGGCGGGGTCGCCGCTCGAAGGCGCGAGGTCCACCATCGGAAATTGCTGCCGCACGATGTCGAACGCGCGTGCGAGCACCGGCGCGTGCGGTTCCACCGCGACCTGAGCGACTTCGGGCGCGGTGCGAAAGAGCTCTTCGAACAGTGCGCCCATGGCCGCAAAAGGTTCCCCGGCGGACCGTTCGCACGCCACGTGAAGGGTGCGCGCGCCTTTGAGCACCCCGCGCAGTTTGACCTCGCCGAGCAGGCGCGACTTGCCGACGCCGGACGGTGCTTCGATGGCGACCCCGCCACTCTTGCGGCCGACCGGCGCGCTGCCGAACTTGGGTTTGGTGCCGCCGGTGATCTCGTCGATCTTCTGCTCCAAGATCAGCAGTTCGTCGTCTCGCCCGACGAGGGCAGCGGTGAGGTTGAAGCCCGCCTGGATCTCGAGTTCGGCATCGCGCGGCAGCTCTCCGATCGACGTGAGCTTGTCGATGAGGACGGCCGCCGACGGTGGTCGTCCGAGCGGCGACGGGCACAGGAGGTCGAGCACCAGATCCTCGAGCGCTTCGGGGACGTCGGCGTGTTCGGAGAGCGGCCGCGCAGGATGGGCCCACAACGCTTCGAGGTCCGAGAGCCGTCGCGCGCGGAAGGGCACGACGCCGGTCAGGGCGAAGTAGGTGAGCACGCCGAGCGAATACAGATCCGTGCGGCCATCGATCGGTTGGCGGTGCACCATCTCGGGCGCCACGTAGGACGGCGTGCCGGCCACATTGGGCGCGGCGCCGGCGTTCACGAGCACACCGAAGTCGAACAGCACCGCCCGGCCGTCCACGAGCCTCACGTTCCGCGGGCTCAGATCCCGGTGTACCAGACCTCGGGCATGCACGAGCGCGAGCGCGGAGGCGATGTCCCGAACGATGCGGCAGGTCTCAGCCGCGCCCAGCGGTCCGCGGGACCGCACCACCTCGCGCAGGTCTTCGCCCTCGAGCAGCTCCATCGTGTAGTACGGGCCGATGTCGGTCCGCCCGTAGTCGAAGGCGCGCACGATGCGGGGATGGCTCAGCGAAGCGAGGGTGTGGAACTCGCGTTCGAAACGCAGGATGGCGCGGGCCGCCGAGCGTCGCCGCCGGTCGCCGTCGGGCAAGATCATGCGCTTGAGCGCGAGCTCTCGGTCGGTGGTCAGGTCCAGTACACGAAGCACCTCTCCCATGCCGCCGCGGCCCAAAGGAGAGAGGATCTGATAGCGCCCGTCGATGACATCGTCCGCCGGCAATGCCCCAGGGTACGCGGCCTCCGCGCGGGAACCCAGGCCTTCCCGTAGTTGTCGGTCTCTCGCAGCGGTCCCGAACTGCGGACGCCGGTCGTCCCCAGACCACTCGCGCGTCGCTCATGCGCCTCCCCAGCGCCTCGCGGGCGAGACGATCGCGGACGTGGGGCGGCTAGGCTCGATGGAACGTGTCGAGCAGCGCCCGGCGCTGGGCGCGGCCGTACACCACGACGCTCGTGACGTGTCCGCCCGGGAGCCACGTGAGTGTGGAGCCGGGCCAGTGCGCATGAAGGCGTTCGGCCTCCTCGCGCGGCACGAAGCCATCGTCACGCCCTGCCACGAGCGTGGCGCGGTGTGGCGCACGGGGCGGCGGGAATCGATCGAGCCGCACCGGTTCGAGCGCTTCGGCGAACGTGGATCGCGCCGCTTCGAGGCCGCCGGCCTGCGCGGCGAGCACATCCCACCGCATCGTGTGCCGCAACGCGAGCGAGGTGAACACGGCCTCGACCCCGCACCCGGCACCGCGCGGCACCGACGCGAGTTCGAGCGGCGTGACCACCGAGGCGAACGCCGCCATGAAGCCGCCCTGGCTGAAGCCGGTGACCCCGCGCAGCTCCGGCAGTGTGCACAAGAGCGCGCGTGCTTCGAGCACCGTCGCGAGGTTCATCGCGAACTGGTCCGCGACCGTGCGGAGCGCCGGGCCGCGTTGACCGCTCGGTCGTCGCTCGCCGTAGAACGGGTTCTCGAGCATCACGGCGCCGAGGCCATGCGCAGCCAAGAAACGCGCGAGCAAGCGGCGCCGAAAGAACCCCTCTTCGCCGGTGGTCGCCAGCAACAAGTAACCCGGTCGGCCGGGCATCCATTGCTCCACCACCGCACGTCGCGCGTCGGTGGGCAGCTCGGGTGCCGGGGAGGTGAACGTGCCTCTTCGGACGTCGACGCCGCGGACGGACTTCGCCCGCGTCCAGTCGATGGCGAGCGGCGCGACTTGCTCCACCGACACGTCTCGCACCCCGCGCACGCAGCGATCCAAGACGCGCGGATCCCCGAACCCGTCCCGGTAGAGGCGGTGCTGCGGCAGCATCACCCGGGCGAATCCATGATCCACGCGTTCGTGCCAGCCCACGCTATTTTCCTGCCGCTACGGGCCTGGCTCGCTTCGCGAGACTGGCGGCCCTATTTTCTTGGGGGCACGGCCCCCAAACCCCGTCCCGGTGACACGGCTTGCTCGCTTCGCTCGACTGCGCCCTGTCGGTCACGAGCCCGTCGCACCTGCACGTGCTCGCCGCCCCATCCATGTGTGCGATGAAGAAGCGATCGGAGGCATCTGGCGGCTGCGCGCGTCCAGGCGCTCCTCGAGGCGCTCGCGGGGATCGATTGGAGGTGCACCAGTTGCTCGGCCTGCGGCCTGCGCAGGTGCACTTGTCGGCGATCGCTTGGCTCCTCGCGGGCCTGGCTCGCTTCGCGAGACTGGCGGCCAGGGGGCTCATTCGGAGGCGGTGCGTTCGCGGCGCCGGCGGGGTGCGTCTGCTTCGACTTCGTGGTCTTCGCCCGTGGACGCATCCACCCGCGCTTGGGCCCGGCGGGTGCCACGCGGGCTCTCCGGGGATTCGCCCACCCGGACTTTCGAGCCCTTCTTGCGCGCGATGAATCGGCCGAGTTCGGTGTCCGGAAGCGCGCCGCCTTCGGTCGCGATTTGGAGTTTCTCGGCCGCCTTCTGAAGCAGCAGCGCGAGGCCTCGATCGATGGCGTCTTCGAATGCGGCCTCGGCGACCGCCAAGACGTCGCCGCCCTTTTTGCGCTTCTTGCGCTTCGCCGCTTTGGCGCGCTGTGCCGCTTCGCGTTCCAGCCGAATCTTCTTCCGCCGCAGCCGTTTGATCTCGCGATCGAGATCCGCGTCCTCGTCGCGAAGGAATACGCCGACCCCTTGCAGCGCGACCGCGATGCCCCAGCCGATCGCCGGGAAGAACCACCACGAGGAACCCGGCACCACCGAGTCCAAGAGAAACAAGCCGGTGCTCACGACGGCCCAGGTCAACGCGTGTCGCAAGAACCCGCGGCGCCGGCGGCTGGTCTTCTTGGCCAGTACCGCGCGCGCTTCGTCTTCTTCGCTCCGCTCTTCGCGTTCGCTGCGCACGGATGCGGCCGCGGCTTCCAGGTCGGCGGTGGACACGCCGACCTCGGCGGCGATGTCGGCGAGCTCCGCGTGGGTCAGCCCCGCGTCGTCTTCTTCGGTCAACGCCCGGTGGAGGATCTCCCGGACCTCGTCGTCGTCGTACGTCTCGCTCACGTGCTCACCCTTGGGCCATTCGCGGCCGGGCGCCAGCCGTGGCTGGGGCATTGTTGAGGTGAGGGGATGGCGGAAGGGGGGCTGCATCGGCGAGCGTAGCGCCGAGGAGTTTTGCAGCAGCCTGCTAGAGGAGGCGTTTGATCCACTTCGACTTCGTGGCGGTGTAGGGCGGGTAGAGCAGATCGGGGTCGACCATCGTCGGCTTCTTGAGCACGCCGCGGCGGTGCGAGAACGTCTCGAACCCATGGCGCCCGTGGTAGGCGCCCATGCCGCTCTCGCCGACGCCCCCGAAGGGAAGCCCCGGCACCGCGAGGTGGAGCCAGACGTGGTTGATCGCCATGCCGCCGCTGCTCGTGCGATCGATGACCCGCTGCTGGGTCCGTTCGTCGCTGCTGAAGATATAGAGCGCGAGCGGTTTCGGTCGGTCGTTGATGATCCGGATCGCGGCGTCCACGTTGGGCACGCTGAGGACGGGCAGGATCGGGCCGAAGATCTCTTCGCCCATCACCGCGGAGTCGAGCGGCACGTCCTTGAGGATCGTGGGCGCGATGTAGCGGTCCGAGGCGTCGTGTTCCGCGCCGCACACGACGGTGCCGGACTGTTCGAGCAAGCGGAGCAGCCGCGCGTGGTGGCGCCCGTTGATGACGCGGCCGTAGTCCGCGCTCGCTTGCGGGTCGTCTCCGTAGAAGGAACGAAGCGTGGCGACCATCCGGTTGAGCAGCGCGTCGTGGACCGACTCCTCGACGAGCACATGGTCGGGTGCCACGCAGGTCTGACCGGCGTTGTAGAACTTGCCCCACACGATGCGGCGGGCGGCCACGTCGAGGTCGGCGGTGCGGTCCACGATGCACGGACTCTTGCCGCCCAGTTCGAGCGTCACCGGCGTGAGGTGTTTGGCGGCCGCCGTCATCACGATGCGGCCGACCACCCCGTTGCCCGTGTAGAAGATGTGGTCGAAGCGCTGTTCGAGGATCTTGGTGGTCTCGGCGACGCCGCCTTCGATGACCCGGATGCAGCTCGCGTCGACGTAGCGCGGCAACCAGCGCGCGATGAGCGCGGAGGTGTGCGGCGCGACCTCAGAGGGTTTGAGCAGGACGGTGTTGCCGGCGGCGATCGCCGCGATGGCGGGCGCGATGGCGAGCTGGAACGGGTAGTTCCAGGGCGCGATGACCAGCACCACCCCGAGCGGCTCGCGCACGATGAAACTCTTGCCCGGCTGGGTGAGCAGCGGGGTGGAGACCTTCTCCGGCTTCATCCAGTCCTTGAGGTGCTTCTTGAACTCGCGGATCTCCCCGAGCGAGAACGCCACTTCGGCGGCGAGCGCTTCGAGCGGTGGTTTGCCGAGATCCGCATGGAGCGCTTCGAGGATCTCCCCCTCGCGCTCGGTCATGAACTTCGCCAACCCATCGAGCTGGCGCAGACGCCATTCCCGGGACCGGGTCACCCCGGTCTCGAAGCGCTGCCGCAGCTGAGCGACTGTTTCCGGGATGCTGGAAGAAGAGTCCGAAGCGGACCGGCTCGACGCGGGTTCGGTGGTCATGGGGGGGAGTCTACCGCGAACTCCGCCCCTGTCGCGTCGGCCACCTTGCCCTTGTGCCCTTGCCCAGGCCTGCGTCGTCACCTTGCCCTTGCTTGTTCGAAGCCGAAGCCGAAGCCGAATCCGAATCCGAAGCCGAAGCCGAAGCCGAATCCGAATCCGAAGCCGAAGCCGAAGCCGAATCCGACGCCGAAGCCGAAGCCGAATCCGAAGCCGACGCCGACGCCGAAGCCGAAGCCGACCCCGAAGCCGAATCCGACGCCGAAGCCGACGCCGAAGCCGACGCCGAGGCCGAACCCGAAGCCGACTCCGAGAGGATGCGCGCGGTGCCCGTGTCCGTGCCCGTGCCGTGGTTTGTCCGCGACGCCGACGCCGACGCCGAATCAGTCTTGCTTCTTCTCTTCGTCGACCTCGACGTCGGCGATCGGGAGCGGGTCCGGATCCGAATCGACCGGGGTCATCACCACGAAGGGGGCCCGGTCGAAGTGGGGTGCGGCCTCCGGTCCGTTGCCGGCTGGGGACGGCGCGCCGGCGGGCGCCGGGTGCGGGCCGGTGGCGCCGGTGGCACGCAGGGTGTCTTGGACGCGGGCCCGCCAGGCGGGCAGCCGGTTTCGAACGACGACCCCGACCACGGCCAGTGCGATCACGATCGTCACCCCGGTGGCGAGCCCCATGGGCACCGCGAGGTAGCCGAGCGTGAACGCGCACAGGAGCACCCCGAACAGGGTCACCAGGGCAGCGGACGCCCAGGGGCGCACCCGGCGGGCGCGGGCGACGCCTTCTTCGTTCGCGCGGTAGCCCGGCAATGAGAACCGCAGGGCCGACATGCCGCCCGGCAACCCGATGTCGAACTTCAACATCGCCATCGCCAGAAGTCCGAGCCAGAAGAGAAGCGCGCCGAGGCCACTGGCCGCGTGGGCTGCGACGCCCGCCGCCCCCGACACGTAGGCGACCGAGATGGATGCCGGCGCTTCGGCCCGGGTGGCGTACATGCGGCGGAATACGTAGCGCACCCCATCGGCGGGCATGGCCACGCGTTCACCGAGCAGCGCCCGGCCACTCGCGAACGCACTCATGTCGACCCCGTGCAGCGGCGTGAGCGAGCTGTCCGGCGCGGCGTAGGAGACGCCGCCTGGCAGCACCAGGCTCCAGGTCGTCTGCGCAGCGACGATGTCGAGCGTCGCCAACTCGACGTCCACGCGTCCGAGCGTGCCGAGCGGGGAGGTCTCGGTCGCGTAGACCATCGTGACTTCGAACGCGTCCGCCGCGCTGACGATGTTGAGGAGCACCGTCGGCGCGTCCGAGCCAGTCTCGAGCGCGGGGGTCTGGGGACGGCCGTCGACCGCTGCCGACCAGACTTCCGAGTCCTCGGGCAGCGTGACGCGCAGGAATTGCTGGCGCCGGTTGCGAACCACGAAGCGCGCGGACGTCACCGCCACACCGTCGCGGGTGTAGAGCGTCTCGAACCACGCTTCGTCCACGGTGGCCTGACGGGTCTGCACTTCTTCGTGTCGGGTGATGCGCACTCGAAACCGCGGAGCTTCGGTCGCCTGCGCGTATCGGTAGGCGTGCAGAATGGGGTTGTCCGTCCGAAGCATGAGTTGCTCCGGGAGTTCGCTCGGGTCGATGGGCGACAGGTGTTCGGCGCTCGCCATGTCGACCTGGAACGGTGCCAGCGCCTCGACGCCAACGCGTCCGCGTTCGACCTCCGCGCCAGCGACACCGATGAGCGGCATGTCGAGCTCGTCTTCCTGGCCGGTGACCCGGTCGGAGAGCAGCTCGACGGTGAAGCGGCCTTCCATGGGCTGCGTCAGTTCGATCCGGAGCGACCGGTCCTCTTCCATGACGTACCGGCGAAGCGAAGGCGCGGACACCTCCAGCAAGCTCAGACCCTCGGGCACGTGCAGCAACAACTCGGTGACCGAGCCGCTCTTCACATCGACTTCGATCCGCGTGGCGACGGTGGTGCTCACATCGCCGAGCGACACCAGCGTGTCGACCTGCGCGTCGAAGCGCGCCGCCTCCGCTTCACGGATCGCACCGATGGCGGAGAGCTCCGGCGCTTCGTCCTGGTAGCGGTAGGTGTGCGCGACGGTCGCTTCGAGCACGTCGCGGATCGCGGCCGGCAGCGCGTTGTCGCCGACGCCCGTGATGTTGTCGCTCTCGCGCGGTTCGAGCGTCAGTTCGCCCATGGACAGCAGCGCCACCATGCCGCGCTGCCGGTGCACGCCTTCGGTGCCCACCGCGGCGCGCAAGAGCGGCACGTCGAAAGGCGCGGTGGTGCGGGTGGCGGCAGGCCATGCGAGCTCGTACTTCACCTCGAGCGCCAGCGCGGTCTCGACCTCGCGGTCGAGGAACACCGTCAGCGTGCGCGCGCCCTCGGTGGAAACACGCCAGTCGTTGACCACCCCGGAGGCAGACTCGACCGAGTTGATCTGTACGCCGGCGGGGACCACGAGCTCCGCGCGCCGCATGGTGCCGCGCGAGATCTCGAAGTCGACGAATGCCCGCACGTCGAGCACGCCTTCGCCGGGCTGAACCACGTGCACGATGTTCGCGTTGGAGCGGGTCTCGATCTCGTGGTCGGTCTCAGGCACCGCTTCGCTCCAATGGATGCGGACGTGTTCGGTCATCGGCACGTTGAAGCGCGCGACCGTCGTGCCGTTGCGGCGGGTGTTCGTCACCCCGGCGCCGGGTTCGACCTGAACTTCTCGGTCGCCTGGCAGCGTGACCTCGAAGGCGCTGACCGGGGTGCGCGCGATGTGCAGGTCCACGTGGGGCAGCCCTTCGTCGCGTCCGATCGGAACGAGGAACTCGAGCACGATCCGGTGCCGGCCTCGACCACGAACCGGCACCACGAACCGATCCTCACGCACCGCGATCGGGGCGTCGGCGCGGTCCACGGTCACCGACTGCAGCGCGACCGTCGCGGGCAAAAGCGGCACGAAGACCCGGCCGCTGCCATCGATGTCCACGCTCAGCTCGGCGCGCACCCGCAGGCTCTCGCCCACGACCTCGCCGGTGTAGCGCGCGCGGCTCAGGGTTTGGCTCCCCGCCGCGTCGGTGCTCCACGAGATCTGGACGCCAGGGCCGCTCGGCACCGTCGCGGTGAGCACGGTGTCGTTGCCGTTGCGCGTGGTGCTCGCGGTCGACGCCGGCACGACGATCGGAGTCACCTCTTGATCGGCGAAGCGCACTTCGAGCCGCCCGCCGGCGCCCGGGTTCTGCAGGCCGAGCGACCACCCGGTGCTCTGACCACCGATGCCGGCGGCTTCGTAGCGGGTCGCGTCCATCGCGTACGTCCATTCGATGGCGTGGCTGCCCGCGCTCGGCGCCGCCCACGCGACCTGTCCCCCGCGATCGATCAACTCGAGCGCGGTGCTGCCTTGGCGCGCGCCTTCGATCGGCCCGGCGGCCGGAAGAGGCACGAGGCTCCACCCCTCGCCGAACGTACGCACGGTTGCCGAGACGGTGACGCGCGCGCGTGGATGGCCGTCGTGATCCTCGACCGCGACCACCGTGCGAACGCCGGAGAAGGCGTGGCCCGAGTCTCCCCGTTCCGAGCCGCCGCCACCCGTCAACGACTGGTACTGCGAGAGCGGCAGCTGCACGGTGCCTTCGTTGGGCTGGGCGGCGGTGGGCGCGGCGAGCAGGAAGCAGACGAGGACGATCCAGGCCTTGGGGAGTGCGGTTTGGGAGGGCATGGGGTTTCCTGGGTGGGCTGACGTGGGAACGAAGAACGGGCGGAGGACACACGCCACCCGCCGCACCCGGGTGGGTGCGTCTTCGAGCAGCGCGTTCGTCCGGTGAAGGACGGGTGGGATTCAGGCGTGGGGTTCGGTGCTAGGGCGTGCCGAACTCCGAGGGGGCTCCAAAGACGAGCCGGTGGCTCGCAAGGCGAAGGGCTTGCTGCAGCGGCGGGGAAGGGTGTCCGCCCGAGAGGCGCTCGAGCACGCGGTCGCAGAGGGCGACCTGTGCTTGCAGCGTCTCGTCGTGTCGAAGCGCGGCGTCGGCCTGTGCGCGGACCAACCGGCGGCGGGCGTTCTCGACGAGTCGCGCTGCGTCCGGGCTGCGGCTGGCCTGCCTCATGGTCTCGGCGAGGTCCTGGACCAGACGGTCCAACTGGACCGCGCGTTCCATCGGACCCGTGGTGTTGCGTCCGCGCGGCAACACGAGGCGCTCGCTCGCTTCTCCATTGCCGAGACGCAGCAGATCCTTGAACTGGGCCCGCACGTCGAGCACCGGGCCGGGCGCGTCGACCACGAGGTCGAACAGGATGGTGTGGGTGTCGCCGCCCTGGAAGGCAGGCACGAAGATCTGGATGCCTTCGGCGTCGTCGTCGCGGTTGGAGACGATGCCCAGCCGGCGTGCGAGGGTCTGGTCGAGCGCCTGCTCGGCCTGGCGGGTCCGGGTGGCTTCGACTTCCGAGAGGGGGCGCGATCCGAGCACGTTCACCAGGTGCGTGCCGGCGGCCAAACGAACCTCCAGCCGGATGCCGCGTGCGACCGTCTGGCTGGCGGCTCGGATCTCCTGAGCGACCACCCGCTCCGCGGCCAAGGCGACGGTCTCGTTGCCGCGCGTCAGCGCCCATCGGCGTCCGTGCCCATGCAACGCGACGCGCTCGAGACGGTCGACGTTCGCGCCACTCAGCCCGACCACACTGGTGGTGACTCCGGCCAGCGCGCCCACGTGGGCGGATGCTTCGAGTGCGGCGGCGTCGGTGTCGTCGAAGTTCGGGGTGACGACCCACACGATGTTGCTTCCGAGCGGACCGTCTTCCGCTCCGGTGACGGTGGCGAGTGCGTCCTGTACCGCCCGGTCGAGCGTGAGCGGGGTGGCGCCGGCGGCGGGCGTGCCAAAGGCCCGGCGGAGTGCGACGGTGACTTCTCCGCGGCGCAGACGGCCGAGCGGGATGAGCGCCCCACCGGCCGGCCCAGCCACCAGGCATCCCACCTGGTCGTTGCCGGTGCGGGCTTCGCTGAGTGCCATCAGAAGCGATTCCACCTCTTCGCGATGCGCCGCTTGCAGGGGGTGCCTCAGGTCCAGCACCACCATCGCACGCAGCTTCGGGCGGCGGCCCTGCCGCACGTCGGCGCCGCGCAGTCCGACCTGGGCGAGCACGCGGGTGCGTCCTTCGATGCGGCGATGGTCGGCGCGGACCGAGAGCGCGAGCGCGCCCGACCGGGGCGCCGGGAGCGGGTGATCCATGGCGCGAGCGCTGCGGGCGAGCGCCAGTTCGGCGGGTGAGGCGTCGAGGCCGCGCTCGAGGAACCGCCAACGCGGGTCGCCTGGGATGTACGTGTTGGCCCAAGCGCCGTGGCTCGGACGGAACGTTGGTTCGGCTTCTTCCCGATCCGCTTCTTGGTCCGCGACTTGGATCCGCAGCTCGTGCTGTCCGCTCGCGACGTTCCTGTCGACCCGCCCGGTGCTCGACGTCTCCGCGTTTCGCTCGTCGAGTCGCGTCGAGTCGGAAGGCGCCATGGTGCGGAACGCTTCTTCGCCCCGCACGGTGGTCTGGTCGCGCTCGCCTTCAGCCGCTCGACCGTCCTCGGGACCGTCGAACACGAGGTCGTCGCCGTCCCGATCAGGCCCCTGCGCGCGCGAACGCTCGGAGTCGTCTTCGAAGGCCCAGCCGCGGCGGTTGTCGTAGACCCCGCCGAGGTCCCCTTGGGCGAAGAGGCCGTTGTCGATCGCGGCCGTGTTCTCGGCCTCGTCGGACGAGGAAGGGTCTGGGATCCAGCGGTCGAATGCGCCGTGGGTGGCCTCTTGTTCGACCTCCAGCCGGGAGGCGCGGTCCGGGATCATGAAACTCGCCGGTGGGGACGCCGGACCGTTCTGGCGATAGTCTCCGTCGCCGCCCAGGCTCTCGATGTGGGTGCTCGAGACCGAGATGTTCGACCGCACCGCGCTGCCCAACGAGTTGAACGCGAGCAGGCCCGCCGCCGCCACGGAGAACGCGCCGGCGACCCAGGGCGCGGCTTTCGCGATGCGGCGCGGGCGCATCGGGACCGGATGCTTCACCGAGGGCGCAGCGTCCTGGGATCCGGAGGACGCAGCCTCCGGGGTCGCGATGGGAACCTCGCCGATGGGGAGTTCGCTTGCTGCTCGGGTCGGCTTTGGACCTGCGTCGGCTGCCGGTCCGGCCGGATCGGTGGCGCCGTCGGCTTTCGTGGCCTCCGTCGACACGCGTCGTTTGGCCTGCGCGGTTCGCGCGAGTCCGAGCGGCAGCAGCACCAGGGTCCCCAGCCCCGAGGCGAGCCCGCCGACCAGGCTTCCAAAGAGACCAGCGTCGTCCTTGCCCTCATCCGTGTCATCCGCGGCCCGCTCGAGGGTGCGTTCGACGAGCCCAGCTGGGACTTCGATGTCTGGCAGCGCTCCAAGCGCGTCGTCGAGCGCGCCGAGGCGTGCTTCGAACTCGGGCTCGTCCGTGTCCGTGAGGAATGCGCGCAGGTCGTCCGACAGCTCCGCGTCTTCCAGGAGATCGTCGCGATCGGTCATGCGGACTCCTTGGGTGCGGCGAGTTCGCGCCGCTTCATCGCCATGGCGAGCTGGGCGCGGGCCCGTCGCAGCCGCGTCTTGATGGTCTCCACCGGTTCGTCGATCACCGCTGCCGCTCCGTGCACCCCCAGCCCCTGAATCGCCGCCAGGACGAGGGCTTCGCGCTGCACCAACGGCAGCGCCCGGATCTGGCGTTCGAGAAACGCGGCCGTCTCTTTGGCGCGGACCGTTTCGTCCGCGGCCGGGTCGGTTGCCTGGGCGGTCGTTTCTGGCGCGGGGGTGGCCGAGGGCTGCGGCTGGACGATCGATCGGACCTTCGTCCGCCGGAAGTAGTCGCGGACCGTGTTGACGGTGATTCGAAGCACCCACGCCCGCACCGGTCCTTGGGGCGGGTTCGGTGCACGGTGGACCTTGAGGAAGACCTCCTGAAAGAGGTCGTCCCGCTCCGCCGCCGGAATGCCGGTGCGTGCGAGGTAGCCGTAGATGGGTCGGGAGAGTTGGGTCACGAGTTTCGCGAACGCCTGCGCATCACCAGCGCGGTGTTGCTCGAGGATCGAGCGCAACGCGTCGGTGCCGAGAGATGGATCCACCGGCGCAAGCGGCGTCTGTGGATCTGCCTCGAGCACGGGCAGAGGGTGCGTCATGGGTTCACAGAAGAGAACGCAACAGGCCCAACTGCGGGTTCAGATAGTTTTCGGTGGAAAGAGGATTTCTCACGGGCGTCGGGTGCTGAAACGGGAAATCTCAATGATTTCAACGGACGGGCGGGTCGCCGCCGATTGTGAAATTCTTGTACACCTCGGAAGTGAATGGCATTCTGTGGGTGGACGTCCATTTGATACCTGTTCGAAACACGTTCGAAACACGAGCCCCCATGCACACCACCCCCTCCACCACCGAGCCGCGACCCTGGTCGCCCCCCAAAAAGCCCGCGCCCTGGTGGGCGCACATCCTCCGATGGTGGCTCTGACCCTCCTGGGTTGAACCTCCGTCGAGCCGACGGAGTTGAGCGATCGCGGATCCGGGCTAGCGTCGCCCGATGCTTCGCTCGTTGATCGCAGTTTCTCTGGTGTGTGGTGTAGGCGCATGTGAGCCGACCCCCCGTCGAGCCGGCTCCACCGACTCCGGGCCGAGACCGGATGCCCCCGTGCAGGACAGTGGTCCGGGCGTCGACGCGCCAGCCCTCGACGCCGCGCCCGCAGATGGGTTCACGCCCATGGATGCCATGTTCGCGCCCGACGCGTTCGTTCCCAGCACCGACGCAGGGACCGACGCAGGGACCGACGCAGGGACCGACGCAGGGACCGACGCAGGCAGCGACGCCGCGATCGGCACCGACGCAGGCCCCCCGCCTGGCGGCTGTACGCCGTTGCCCACGTCCGGCACGCTGATGCTGACCGGCACCCTCGACGGATCCGACCCGACGTGGGAGCGACCTCTGGCGACGAGTTGCCCCGCCTCCGGCCGTTCTTCGGTGGGGACCGCCGCTGGGTACGACACCTTCGTGCTCTGCAACATGGGCGCGGCGGGCAACTTCGAGATCGCGCTCGACGGCTCCGGCGAACCGGGCAGCTACACGCTGAGCGATCCGTACCTCGTGATCTACGCCGGGGCGATGATCCCCGCCGACGAACTCATGTGCCTCGACGGAGACGACGACGGCAACACTGGCAACGGCTCGCTCGTCGACTCGGTGCCGGTGGCGCCCGGCGCGTCGATCACGGTGGTCCCGAGCGGTTTCGACAACGCCGATCTCGGCACCTACGGTCTGCGCATCACCCGGCTTTGAGCAGCGAGGGCGCGTACTCCGAGGGGGCCGCGCGGCCGAGCAACTGAAGCACAGTCGCCGCGAGGCTCGAGAGCCCCAGTGTGTTTTCGGCCGCCGGTTCGAGGGTGCGCCCCGGCGCCCACACGTGGCACGGCACCGCGTTGAGCGTGTGGCTGGTGCGTGCCTTCAGCGAGCCGTCCGTCCGGTGAAGAAACGCTCCAGTCTTCTTGTCGAGCTCGTACATCTCGTCCGCGTTGCCGTGATCGGCCGTGACCACGATGGCCCCTTGAAGCCGCTCGATGACCGGCAGAAGGCGCGCGAGCTGCAGATCCACCGTCTCGACTGCGAGCACGGTCGCGTCGCGGTGGCCGGTGTGGCCCACCATGTCGCCGTTGGCGTAGTTGATTCGGAGATGCCGAAAGGAACCGCTCTTGAGTGCGGCGAGCGTTGCGTCGGTGATCTCGGCCGCGCGCATCCAAGGGCGTTGCTCGAACGGGAGGTTCTCGCTGCCGATCTCCTCGTAGCGTTCGAGTTTCTCATCGAAGGCGCCCGAGCGGTTGCCGTTCCAGAAGTAGGTGACGTGTCCGAACTTCTGAGTCTCGCTGCACGCCCACTGGGTCACGCCGTCCGCGGCTAGCAGCTCGCCGAGCGTGTGGTCGATGTCGGGCGGCGTGACGAGGAAGTGTTCGGGCAGGTGCAGGTCTCCGTCGTACTGCATCATGCCGGCGAAGAAGACGTCTGGGCGGGGTCCGAAGCGATCGAACCCCGGCTCCGAGAGCGCGCGGGTGATCTCGATCGCCCGGTCGCCGCGGAAGTTGAAGAACACCACCGCCGCCCCGTCGCGGATCGGCCCGCGCGCAGTGCCGTCTTCGTCCACGATCGTGAAGTCCGGCAAGAACTGGTCGCCGATGCCAGGCGTCTCCTCTCGAAACGTCTCGACCGCGCTGCGCACATCTGGGAACGGCCGCGCGGTGCCGAGCACGTGCGCGTTCCATCCGCGCTCCACCATCGACCAGTCCGCTTCGTACCGATCCATCGTCGTGGTCATGCGTCCGCCGCCACTCGCGACCCAGTAGTCGCGCCCGGCTTCCCGGAGCTGCCGGAGCTCGAGCTCGAGCGCGTCGACGTACTGGAGCGCACTCGTCTCCGGCACGTCCCGTCCGTCGAGCAATACATGCACCCGCACCGCCGCGACTCCGTCCGCGTGCGCCTGGCGAAGCATCGCGAACACATGATCGATGTGGCTGTGCACGTTGCCGTCGCTCAAGAGTCCCATCAGGTGCAGTGGCTCCCCACTTTGCGCGACCTGCGCCACGCATTGGCGCCACGCGGCACCGCGGAAGATCTCGCCGCTCTCGATCGCGAGGTTCACGCGCTTGGCCCCCTGGTCGAAGACCCGGCCCGCGCCGAGCGCGTTGTGCCCCACCTCGGAGTTGCCCATGTCCCCATCGCTCGGCAGACCGACAGAGAGGCCGTGGGCGTGCAGCGTTTGGTACGCCGACTTCTTGCGCAGGGCGTCCAGCGTGGGGGTGCGCGCGAGCCACACCGCGTCTCCTTCGTCGCCCGCGCCGATGCCCACGCCGTCCATGACGACGACCAACACCGGTCCAGGAACCGCGGCAAACGAAGGGTGTTTGGAGAGTGTCCAGGTCACGACCCGAACCTACCGCGCCCGTCTGGTTCCTTCGAGCCGAACCGGATCCGGGCCCCACGTGCATGGGGTTGGCCGAGAACGGCAGTGTGGGCCGGGGCGTGCTGGGCGGTGGGTTCCTGGTACCATGGTCGCGTGGGCTTCTTTCACTTCCAGTTCCCGGCCGCGACAGCGACCGGCGTCCTTCTTCTGGGCCTCGGCTGCAGCGCGCTGATCGACCCGGACTCGAATCAACTCGGCGGCGGGGGCGGCGTCGACGCTGGTCCGGGCGCCGACGCCCCGGGCATCGATGCCCCGGGCGTGGATGTGGGACCCGGTGTCGATGTCGGCCCTGGCGTGGACACCGGACCGGGCGATCCTTGCCCCATCCCGCCGACCTGCGACGGGTCCACGTTGCTCTACTGCGATCCGATGCTCGTGCGTGAACCCTGCGAGTTCGGCTGCGACCCGACGCCACCGGCCACGTGCAACGACATGCCGCCCATCGAGGGGTACCGCCCCTCCAACGTCGCCGCGTCCTTTTGGCAGCCCGACCGCGGCGAGTTCCGGGTGCGCGACAGCCAGCTCTACGTGACGACCACCTGCCCGGCCCCACCGGGCGGCGGCGCAGCGTTGATCACGCCGATGGAGGATGGCGGGCGCGCATGCGTGGTCTCGGTGGACCGACTGATCATCGAAGAGAGCGGACGGCTGCGGGTCGACGGAGACCTGCCGCTCATCGTCATGGTCGGCAACGAAGCCCGGATCGACGGCGTGATCGACGTCTCCGCGTACGCCACCGAACCAGGTCCCGCCGGTTTCCGCGGAGGGCTTGAAGGGCGCGACGGAGACGGCGGCGGCGACGGGGGCGGTGGCGGCGGCCAGCATGTCGACACCTATGCGGACGGCGGCGGCGGCGGTGCCGGCGCGTGCGGCGGCGGCGGACCCGGTGGTCGTGGAGGATCGGCTGCGGCGGGCGGCGGCGGCGACGCACACTTGGCCGACGGCGACCTCCGACCCCTCGTCGGCGGGAGCGGGGGTGGACGCGGAAACGGCACTCAGCTTTCGGCGGTCTACACGCCGGGTCCAGGCGGAGCGGGCGGCGGCGCGCTCCAGATCTCCGCGGTGCGACGCATTGAGATCAGCGGCGCCATCCTCGCCGGTGGCGGCGGCGGACAGGGTGGGCAACGCGCTCTGAGCGGCGACATCAACTGGGGTTCCGGCGGCGGCGGCGGCGCCGGCGGTTCGATCCTGATCGAAGCACCCAGCCTGACCATGGACAGTGCGTTCTTGAACGTCGCGGGCGGCGGCGGTGGCGCCGGGGCGGGCGATTCCGGCAACGGCGGCGACGGCGGCAACGGCGCGGAGACCGAAGGCCGCGCATCGGGCGGAGAGGACAACGGACGTCTCTCCGCGGCGGGCGGCGACAGCGGCGGCTCCACGATGTTGCGTGGCGCACCGGGTGGGACCAACGCGGCCGAGTCCGGCAACGGCGGCGGCGGTGGTGGTGGTGCGGGCTGCATCCTGCTTCGAACCGATGGCGCAGCGTCCCTGCCCGATGGGCTTCGGTCCACGCCAAGCGTTCCGCCCGCCATCCGAATCACGACCTTGCTTCGATGAGGGCCGTGGCCGTCGCCGGGCTGGCGATCGTGGTGTTCGGAACGTCGGTATCCCAAGCCATGGCTCAGGGACCGACGCACGTATCGCTCGGCTCTGGATTCGGATGTGGACTGGCCGAAGATGGCACCGTGCGCTGCTGGGGCCGCAACGGCTCCGGTCAGTGCGGAAGCGAAGGACCGGACGCCCGCACGCCGCGCCCCGTCACCGGTCTCGACGCCGTTCAAGAGATGGGCGTCGGTTATGGGTTCGCCTGCGCGCGCCGCGAAGACGGCAGCGTGTGGTGCTGGGGCGACAACGACCACGGGCAACTCGGCGTCGAGGGCGACGACCGGGTCCAAGCGATGGCCGTCCCAGGAGTCTCGAATGTCGCCCAACTCGCCGTCGGTGCGTTCCACGTCTGCGTGCGCCTCGAGACCGGACGCGTCTCGTGCTGGGGCAGCAACTCTCAGGGCGTCTTGCGCGCGCCCGAGTCGGTCGAGAACCGCGCAACGCCCGGACCGATCCGCGGCATCGCCAACGCCACGCAGCTCTGGTCGGGCGCGTACCATGCGTGTGCCCTCGTCCGCCGCGGCCAGCTCAAGTGCTGGGGCGCCAGCGCGCACGGACAGTCCGGCACGCGGCGACGCACCCGGCGCGCGCCCCCCACCCGGGTGCGCGGCATCGGGGACATCGCGGAGATCAGTCTTGGAGACGGCCAGTCCTGTGCGCGCACCACCGGTGGCCAGATGCAGTGTTGGGGACAGAACCTCTACGGCGCCGAAGAGGGCGTCGCGTCTTTCTACTCCACCCCCATGACCCTGCCGGAGTTGAGCGACGTCCAGTCCATCAGCGTGCGTTCCGAGAACCAATGCGCGGTGGCGGGCGGCCGAGTGTACTGCTGGGGCGTCAACCGCATGCACCAACTGCACGTGCCCACCACGGAGGCCGGTCTGATCGTCATCCATCCGAGCGCGGTGCCCGGCGTGTCGGACGCGACCGAAGTCGCCCTCGGCTGGTTCGCCCAATGCGTCCGCCACACCACGGGACGTTGGTCGTGTTGGGGCCGCAACCAGAACGGCGCCACCGGCGTCGGTTCCAACGCCTCGATGATCGAGACCCCGCAGCCCTTGCCGTGGTGATGCGCTAGGCGCGGACGCGGAAGCGGAAGCGGAAGCGGAAGCGGAAGCGGAAGCGGAAGCGGAAGCGGACGCGGAAGCGGAAGCGGAAGCGGAAGCGGAAGCCGAAGCCGAAGCGGAAGCCGGAGCCGAAGCCGAATCCGAATCCGACGCCGAGGCCGACGCCGAATCCGAGGCCGAAGCCGACGCCGAAGCCGAAGCCGAGGCCGAAGCCGACGCCGAAGCCGAATCCGAAGCCGACACCGACGCCGACACCGACGCCGACGCCGAAGCCGACGCCGAATCCGACCCGAATCCGACGCCGACGCCGACGCCCGACGCCGACGCCGACGCGTCCGACACCGACGCCGACGCCGACGTCGACGCCGACGCCGAAGCCGATCGACTTCAATAAGCAACCGCCGCCTTTTTTGACCGTTCCGGGCCCAACCAGATACCCCTGAGGTGGGTGCTGAGCGGGCGAAGTTTGGTACCCACGAGGAGGCAAGACGATGAAACGTTCCACTCAATCGTGGACCGCCGTGGGCGTGGTGGTGTTGGTCGGGGTCGTGGGTTCCATCCACGTCGCTGGTGCACAGCGCGGGACCGCGTTGGCGATCGCCGACGCGAACGATTCCGATTTGAACACGGCACTCAACGACGAGCTGTCGGTGCTTGGCAACGTGCGCGTCACGTCGCATGCGAGCGCACGCTACGTGCTGCACGGATCGGTCACCCGACTCGACGTCGTGCGCGACGGGGATCGCAACCGCATCGAGTGCGAAGTCTCGTTGCTGTTGTCTGAGCGGCGCGGCGGCAACGTCCGCTTGATGCTGCGCGGTCGCGCCGCTGGCCGAGGGGTCCGCGTCGAACAGCTCACCGACTCCGTGCTTCGAGCCGCAGTGCGCGGTGCCCTGCGACCGCTGCCCGAGCAACTCGCCCGGCGCTAGAGCGCCGAGGCCCGAATCCTACATGCGGGCGAGGGTGCCGAGTCGCCACGCGGACGGAGCGTTGCTGCTCGAACCATTCGAGCCGCGCGCGCGCTTCACCGCCGCCTGGTCGCGCAGCGACTGAACGACGGCTGCCGCCACGGCCAGTGTCTTCCGGTGTTCTCCGGAGCCTTCGCCCCGCAGCAGCGCGTCTTCGTGTCGACCGATGAACCCGGTGTCGTACGCGCCGCTGACGAACTCAGGGTGTTCCATCAATCGAAGATGGAACGGCAGGTTCGTCTTGATGCCGAGCGCCACGTACTCGGTGAGCGCGCGCCGCATGCGCTGTACCGCCAACTCCCGCGTCGGTGCCCACACGCAGAGCTTGCTGACGAGCGGGTCGTAGTGGCTCGAGATCTCGGCGCCTTCGTACACGCCCGAGTCGTCGCGCACGCCGGGTCCACCTGGGACCCGCAACACTTCGATGCGTCCCGGGCTCGGCAAGAAGCCGGTCGCCGGATCCTCCGCGTAGATGCGGCACTCGATCGCGTGGCCGCGCCGCGTGACGTCGTCTTGTCCGAACCCGAGCTCCTGCCCAGCGGCGACCCGGACTTGCTCGCGGACGAGATCGAAGCCGGTGACGAGTTCGGTGATCGGGTGTTCGACCTGCAGCCGTGTGTTCATCTCCAGGAAGTAGAACGAACCGTCGGCACCGAGGAGGAACTCGATTGTCCCTGCGCCGCGGTAGTCCACCGCGCGGGCGGCTTGCACCGCGACCTCGCCCATGCGGGCGACGAGGTCGGCGTCGGCAAGCGGGGAGGGCGAGGGCGACTCCTCGACGACCTTCTGATGTCGGCGCTGGATCGAACAATCGCGTTCGAAGAGATGCACGCAGTTCCCGTGACTGTCCGCGAGCACCTGGATCTCGATGTGGCGCGGCTGGAGGATCGCCTTCTCGACGTAGACCGTGTCGTCGCCGAACGCATTCTTCGCTTCGCTGCGCGCGCGCTCGAAGGCTTCTTCGAGGTCCTCGGGACGCGTCACGAGCCGCATGCCTTTGCCGCCGCCGCCGGCCGACGCCTTGAGCATCACCGGGTAGCCGAGTTCCTTCGCGGAGGCGGCGAGCGCCTTGGCATCTCCGGCTTCGGCGCCCGGCACCACGGGCACATCGGCGGCGATCATCTTCGCGCGCGCGGCGGTCTTGCTGCCCATCGCTTCCATCGCCGACGCATCGGGACCGATGAAGACGATGCCGGCCGATTCGCACGCACGCACGAACGACGCGCTCTCGCTCAGGAAGCCATAGCCCGGGTGCACGGCTTGGGCGCCCGTCTCCTTGCACGCTTCGAGGATGTGTTTCTCGACCAGGTAACTCTGCGCCGACGCGGCCGGTCCGACGGACACCGCTTCGTCCGCCATGCGGACGTGGAGCGCGTCGCGGTCGGCTTCGGAGTACACCGCCACCGATCGAATGCCCATCTCGCGCAGCGTCCGCATGATGCGGCACGCGATCTCTCCACGGTTCGCGACGAGGACCTTCTCGAAGAGCGGCTGGGTCATGCCGGACGTTGTCGCCCCCACCCGCGCCGGTCAAGTCGCACCACGTGTTCAGTCCGCGAGCGCGTCCCGCACGTCCATGAGCGCGAACCCGAGCAGGTTGGCGCCCTGCCAACGGCTCGGGTCCTTCGCGTCCGCGTGGCCCTCCGCGAGCCCGATGCCCCAGACCTTGTCCATCGGACTGGCCTCGACCAACACCGCGTCGCCCGTGCCGTGCAGGAACGCTCGAAGGTCCGGGTGTTGCTCGAACTTCGCGTGGTTCGCTCGGACCACCGCGCCGTACCGATGCGCCGCCCAGCTGAGGTCGCCGTACGGTCGGACCGCCCGACCGAGTGACTTGACGTCCTTGGGATCGGTTGCGCCCCGAATGGCCGCCATGCGCGCTTCGTCCCCGAAGAGCCGCGCTTTGGCGAACATCATGTACTGCTCGGTCGTGCTCCAGCGTTCGCCCTCGAGCTCGAACTGTGCGGGCCACCAGTTGCTGAGACACGACTTGGTGACGAGACCTTCGGCGTTCTTCTTGTGGCCCCAGAAGAAGACGTACGAGAACAGATCGCCCGCTTCGCTTCGTGCCGCCAGACCCTCGACCGAACGCACCCTCACGACTTCGCCCTCGACCGCAACTCGTCGCTCTCCGCGAGCAACTCGGTCGCGGCGGGATCGAGCGCCAAGCGTGCGAGCGCGCGCCCGAGTTCCGCACCGGTCTGCGAGCGGTACTTCTCGCGGATCTTCTTGCCGCCGAACACCCCGACGAGCGCCAGCGCTCCGTCGCCCAGCACACTGCCCACATGCTCCATCGGACGATCTTGGTCGCGTTCGCCGATGATGAACGACGGCCGCGCGATGACCCACGGCAACCCCGACGCACGCACTTCGGTCTCGAGCCGGTGGCGCACTTTCAGGTAGGCACCGGAGGCGCCCGGACCCACACCCATCGAGGAGAGGTAGAGGAACCTCGGATTCGAGCCCGCGTGCACGGCGGCGTCGAGCGCCATCTTCGAGAGCCCGTAGTCGATCGTCTCGTAGGTCTCCTCGCTGCCCGATGCCTTCGCTTCCCGGCCCCGCTTCTTGGTGGTGCCGAGCAGCGCGAACACATGGGTCGGCTGCAGTGTCTGCATCGTCTCGTTCATCGACGGGGGCGACCAGGGGGTGACGTCGACCGAAGCCCCCAGCGCTTCGAAGTGCGTCTGCCAGTGATCGAGCCGAGACGAGTCCGGCCTCACATGCGCGATCACGTCGGCGTCGGGCGCCTCCTCGCGAAGCGCGGCCACGACGTGTCGTCCCGTCAGCCCCGTCGCACCTGCCACGAACAACTTCATGCTTCCTCTTCCTTCGGATGGGCGTCCAGTGCAACCGTGGAAGCGGGCGCTTCGTCTAGCAGGTTGCTGAAGAACGCCCGCAGGGCGTTCTCGCAGCCTGCCCCTTGCCCCTGCCCTTGCCTTTGCCCTTGCCCGCGGATCAGCGGTCAGATCGCTTGATCAGCGCGACGAGCATCGCG
>JAXMNT010000071.1:0-33734 GCA_034670305.1 Deltaproteobacteria bacterium | reverse complement strand
GTCCGCTGGGCATCGCGCTCCGATTCGCGCCTCGCCGTCGCGAAACACACGGCGTCCACGACGCGGGCAAGGGCACGGGCAAGGGCAACGGCAAGGGAGCAGGTCGCTTTTCAGCGACCTGCTAGCTGACGCGGGTGCCCGGGGCGATGGGCTTTTCGAGGGCGAGGACGCTCAGGCCGCTTTCGTCGTCGCTTGCGGCGAGCACCATGCCCTGGCTCTCCAGTCCCATGATCTTGCGCGGCGCAAGGTTCGCGACGACCACGACCCGCTTGCCGACGAGCTGTTCCGGCGCGTAGTGCTTGCGAATGCCTGCGAGCACCTGACGGGGCGCGTCTTCGCCGAGATCGATCGCGAGTTTGACCAGCTTGTCGCTCTTCGGAACCGCTTCGGCTTCGAGCACCAGGCCGACCTTGAGTTCGACCTTCATGAAGTCGTCGAACGTGGCGAACCCGTTGCTCTCCGCGGGGCCCTTCTTCGTCTCGGATGTCGGCTTGGACTTCGACTTCTTGGCCTGCTTCTTCTTGGCGGGCGCGTCGGTGGTTTCGTGCACACCGAGCGATTCGAGCAGGGCGGCTTCGGCCTTCTTGTCGAGCCGGGGGAAGAGCGCTTCGGCGGGCTGGGTGACCGTGCCGCCCGCCAGCTGGCCCCAGGCGTCGGGCCACTGGTCCTCACCAACGGCCGGCGCCAAGGGTTCGAGGCCGAGCTGTGCGCGCAGCTCCGCGGATTTGGTCGGCATGAACGGCGCGATGAGCACGCTCAACCAGCGGAGCGTTTCGAGGACCGTGTACGCGACCTGACCGAGCCGTTCGGTGTCGCCCGACTTCGCAAGCGCCCACGGCGCGGTTTGGTCGATGTACCGGTTGCCCGCGCCGACGAGCTCCCAGATCGCGTCCAGCGCGCGGTGCGGTGCGATGGCCTGAAGGTGCGTCGCGGTGGTCTCGGCGACGCGCTTGGCGGTGTCGATGAGCGCCTGGTCCTCGGGAAGGATCGCGCCGTCTCCAGCCGGCACGATGCCGCCCAGGTTCCGCTTCACGATGCTCGTCACCATCCGGTTGAGCAGGTTGCCGAGCCCGTTCGCCAGCTCCCCGTTGTACCGGGCGAGCACGTTCTTGTGCGCGAAGTCGCCGTCCTGTCCGAAGCCGACCTCGCGCATCAGGTAGTACCGGACGACGTCCACGCCGAACGCATCCGCGAGCGGTCCAGGCGGGATGAAGTTTCCGAGGCGCTTGCTCATCTTCTCGCCGTTGATGGTCAGCCAGCCATGGGCCCACACCTGACCAGGCGGCTCGATGCCGGCGCTGAGGAGAAACGCCGGCCAGTAGATGGCGTGGAAACGCAGGATGTCTTTGCCGACGATGTGGATGACGTCGGCGTCCTTGCCCCAGAACTGATCGAAGAGCGGCGCTTCGCCGGGTTCGGCCGGGCCGCCGAGCGCGCTGATGTAGTTGGTCAGCGCGTCGAGCCACACGTACATGACGTGCTTGTCGTCGCCGGGTACGGGCACGCCCCACTGGAACGTGGTGCGGGAGATCGAGAGATCGCGCAGACCTTCCTTCACGAACGCTTTCACTTCGTTGAAGCGGCCTTCCGGCTGCACGAAGGTCGGGTGCTGTTCGTAGAACTCGAGGAGTCGGTCGGTGTACGCGCTGAGCTTGAAGAAGTAGCTCGACTCCTTGACCTTCTGGACCTTGCTCTTGGTCACCTCGTCGAGAAGCGACATCTCGTGTTCGGTGATGAACGCTTCGTCCGAGACCGAGTACCAGCCCTCGTACTCGCCGAGGTAGATGTCGCCGTTCTCGCGCAGCGTGTTCCAGAGCTGCGCCACCTTCTGCTCGTGCCGGGGTTCGGTGGTTCGAATGTAGTCGTCGAACGAGCAGTCGAGCTGCTCGAACGCCTCGCGGAACGGAGGCGACATCTCGTCCACGAACGCCTGCGGTGCTTTGCCGAGCTCACTCGCCTTCTGTTCGATCTTCTGACCGTGCTCGTCGGTCCCGGTCAGAAATCGCGTCGGCCGCCCGCGCATCCGCGCGTACCTCGCCAACACATCGCTCGCGATGGTGGAGTAGGCATGCCCGATGTGGGGCACGTCGTTGACGTAGTAGATCGGCGTCGTGACGTAGAAGGGTCGCATGGGAGGCCGATCGTATAACCACCCGGCCGAGCGCACGCCACGCGAGGAGTCGCTGATATCCGACGCGGCGAAGCCGAGCGAAGCGAGCAAGCCGTGTCACGGACGGGGTTTGGGGGCCGTGCCCCCAAGAATATTCGACGCGGCCCGTCTTGCCCTTGCCCTTGCCTTTGCCCTTGCCCTGTGTCGGTTCGGTCATGGTCACTGACGTCCACGATGCGCCTTCACTTATCCAAGGGTGGTCGAACCCGCGCCGGCATTGGTGTTCGTCGGGGGCGACCGACCGAATGACCACTCGGGGGCAAGGGCACGGGCAAGGGCAACGGCAAGGGAGCAGGTCGCTTTTTCAGCGACCTGCTACAGCGACTGCATCTGGTAGAGCAGTCCGTCCATGGCGATGGCGGGGTTGGCGTTGTGCGGGAGGTCTTCGCGCAACACCCGCTGAACCGCCGCCACCCGCTCGCTCGCGATCCGCGCGCCGACCTTGGCGGCCCGCTCGAACACGAGGTCGGCGACGTGCCGGAACGCGAGGGACTCCGAGGGGCGTCCGAGCGCCGCGGCGGCCACGTCGCGGTAGAACAAACACAGCGTGTCGAGGGCGAGCGGCGTGTCGTCGTGTTTGGCGAGCTCCGACGCCAACTCGATCAGGGTGCCGGGGCGGTTTCTCCCGAGCGCTTCGTCAACCCGAAGCGCGAGATCCAGAAGCGCATCGGCGTAGCCCTCTTCGGCCAGAAGGAGCGCGCGATCGGCCCGGCCATCTGCGAGTGCGGCCGCAGCACCCCGTCGCTCGGGCGGGACCTCGTGTGCGACCAAGATGCGTTCGATGACATCTGGTTCGAGGCGGTTGAACCGCAGTTGTTGGCAGCGGCTTCGAATGGTCGGCAGCAACCGGTCCGGTCGCTCACTGAGCAGCAGGAAGGTCACGCCGCGTTTGGGCTCCTCGAGCGTCTTGAGCAGCGTGTTGGCGCTCTGCTGGTGTTGCTGCGGGAAGGAGACATCGCACTCTGGAAAGATCAGGAACGAATGCGGCGCTTCGAACGGAGCGAACTCCGCGTGCGGCAGGATGTCTTCGCGCAATCGTTCGACGCGGATGTTCCGCGCACCGTCTTCGCGCGGTTCGAAGACGCGTACGTCCGGGTGCACGCCGAGGCCGATGCGGCGCCAGGCTGCTTCCCCGATCGCCGCCTTGGCGAGTGCGATGGCGGCCAGTTGTTTGCCGACCCCGCTCGGGCCTTCGAAGAGGTACGCGCTGGCCAGTCGGTTGGCTGCGAGCGCGCGGGTGAGCACACCGATCGCCGTGTGCTGTCCTTCGATGCCCTCGAACGCGTGCACATCAGCGGGCATGACGCACGATCCCCACGCTCAAGACACGCCGTCGGGCGAAGTGTCGTCCGGTGCTGCCGCTGCGGGCTTCTCCGGTGCAGTGCTGGCTTGTCGAGCAGGCGGCTTCGGTTCGAGCAGACCGAGTGCCAGGGTCTCGATCGCGCGCACGACATCTTCGGGCGAGAGCACATCCGGGTCCACGAAGGCCTGCATCACGAGGCCGTCCAAGAGACCGATCACCAGGCGCGGCAGGATGCTCATCGGGATCTTCGGCTGGATGCCGACCGCGTCTAGTTCCTTGCCGAGGTGTTCGGCGATCTGCGCCGCGGCGAGTCGGTAGAAGTCCGCCAGGCGCGGACGCAGGTTGTCGTCGTAGAGCGCCTGCGCGATCAGATCCGCCACGACGAGCGCTTCGTCGCTCCGCTCTGCGCGGACGGCCCACAGGGTC
This sequence comes from Deltaproteobacteria bacterium, assembly GCA_034670305.1. Lineage (GTDB taxonomy): Bacteria > Myxococcota_A > Polyangia > Polyangiales > Houyiibacteriaceae > JAXMNT01. Next base: position 29,835 of record JAXMNT010000071.1, on the reverse strand, counting down.
TCGAGGGACTTGCGGAGTCCTTGAAACGCATCCCCGGTCGGCCACGCCGCGAGCGTGCGCTTCTGGACCGCATCGCAGGCAGTCTCGAGCACCTCCTGGATGAGGGCTTCTTTGGTGGGGTAGTGGTAGTGCACCGCCCCTTTGCTCATCCCGGCTTCCCGGGCGATGTCCATCAGGCTCGTGTGCGCATACCCCTGGCGTGCGAGCACTCGGATCGCGGCCTGAACGATTTGAGCTTGAGAGAACTCGGACTTCTTGTAGCCCACCCACGGTTTGTACGTGGGTAGCCCGAGTGGGTCAAAGCGCATCGCAGCTCAGAGTGGAATGAGGCACGTCCGCGCCCATCGCGGATGACCGAAGGTGCGCGCGCGGGGTAGGCTGGAGGCAACGATGGCACGTGGAGAATCGGTCGAGGTTTCGGACAAGGGCAGTGGGATCGCGATCTGGGCGGTGTTCGGTGCCGCGTGTCTGCTGGCGACGTTCCTCGTCGTCTGGGCGACCTCGGAGTCCACCGAAGAAGATCCGTACCGGGAAGAAGAACGCGAACCCTTCGTCGGAGCGGAGGCGGCACTGAACCAACTCGGGTGGCGCGACTGCGGCTTGCCGACCGGCACCCCCGACGAATCCGCCAACGCGTTGCACGATGTGTTGGTCGCCCGTGGTTACGCCGCCCAAGGCGAGTGGGGCGCGCCCGAACCGCTGCCGTTGGCCCGCTCGTTTCCAGAACTGCACGGCGCGTGCGGCGTCGTCGTGGTGCGCGCCCAACCGGGGATGGTGCTCACCGACCTCGGCGCGGAGAAACGCCCGAGCTGCAGCATGTACACCGCTTCGATCGGCGCGTGCGGAGCGGACGAAGTCCGGGCGGAGGGCCACGGCACCGGCGACATCCAGACGCGCGTCTACTTGATGCCCGGCCTGACCGAACAAGCGGTGGTCGACTCCGGCGCGCCGGTCGACGCCCTGCTCGGCCACGCCGAAGCCGAGGTCATGCTCGCGACCTTGGGCTGGACCCCGGGCGACGACGTGCTCTTCGAAGAGGTGACCGCTGCACGCGGCACCGGCACCTACGCGCCGCCCCAACTGCCCAGCAACGGATGTGTGCCCTGGGTCGTGGTCGGCATCGGTATGAGTCACGCGAGCACGACGTGGATCGGTCGCAGCGTCGACAACGACGTCGGCCGAACCCGCTTTCAACTCGGCCTCATCGGCTGCGGCGGGACCGGCATGATGGGCGCCCGGCGCACCGAACTCTACGCCCAACTCGAAGGCAGCCCACCCGGCTTCCTCTACTTCCGCCCCTACACCATCGGCGCCCCCGCTGGCGCCCGCACTGTGACCATCGGTGAGGCCACCTTCGCCGACAGCAGCGTCACCGTCACGCTCCCCCGCCCAGTAGAAGACCGCGTCGACGACTGAGGGATCGGTCGGAAGTCGGATTTCGGCTTCGGTTTCGGCTTCGGCTTCGGCTTCGGTTTCGGCTTCGGCTTCGGCTTCGGATTCGGCTTCGAATTCGAACAGCACCAAGGGCACGGGCAAGGGCAAGGACACGCCGATCGCTGTCAGGGGGCGTAGCTCGGCGGGACCGGCGGGACCTCGCCGTTCGGCGTCTCCGAGGGGGTGGCGACCTGGTAGTTGTGCGTTGCGGCTTCTTGCTGGGCCATCACCAGCCGCAGCTGCCCTTGGTGTGCCCGGACGGCGCGCAGGGCGCTGTCGTAGCGTTCGCGGGGGTCGAGCCGAACCGCGCGCTGAAGTGCTTCCTCTGCCGCCGCGAACTGTGCGGCCGGGTCGTCGCGCCGGGCCACGGGATCGAAGCGGCGGGCCATGCCGAGGTCGTAGAGCACCCGGGCTTGCACCTGCGGCTCCAGTGAATCCCACGTCTCCGACTCGACGAACTGCTCGAGACGCACCCGGCCCGCGCGCCATTCGCCGAGTTCGATGTCCGCCAGCGCGGCACGCACCTCGGGGTGTTCGGTCGACAGGAGCTGAACTTCGATCCGCTCCACCCGCTGGTCGACGCTCGCGAGGATCTTCTGGCTCAGGTCGACGAGCGCGCGCTGCACCATCTGCGCCGGCCGCCGCCCTTCTTCCAGAGTCTCGTGGGCCACGCGTTGCAGCATCCGAGCGCTCGGTCCGTCGAACACCGTCAGCCGCACCCGCGCGCGCAACGTGGGGACCTCGTAGTAGTCGGTTCGGTGCCGCGTGGTGCAGCCGGTGGATCCACACACGGTCTCGGGCTGGGTGGTGCTTCGGGTCTGGGTCCGCCGCTGCAGGTCGAGCTCGAGGAGCACCACCACACTCGCGGCCGGGATGCGCCCCGCGAGGCGCATCGGTTCGAGCTGGTCCCGCCCGACGATCTCCACCCGCCGGTCTGTGCTGCGCAAGTGCGCGGCCAGCTCCATGGCGAGTCGGCGCTCCGAGGGATCCCCGCCGTTGGCGATCCACACCGAGGGGAAGGTCCGCAGCGGCACCGCCGCCGGGTACTGCATGCGGCCCACCACAGTTGGACCGGAGACACATGCAAACCCGATCACACCCCACAAGAGTGCGAGCAGGGCGGTCCGCGATGGGCCGCGCGGCGGGTGGTCGCAACGCATCCCTCGGAGGATAGCGCGCCCGCCGGTCAGGACAGCGCCCGTTTGGCCTCCTGCCAGAGCGCGTCGAGTTGTTCGGGATCGAGGTCCCGGAGGCCTTGGCCCTCTTTGGCTGCGGATCCTTCGGCGTGTTCGAACCGGTCGGTGAACTTGCCGAGCGCCTTGCGCAGCGCGGCCTCGGGGTCGAGGTTCTGCTTTCGGGCAAAGCTCGCGATCGAGAAGAGCACGTCGCCGAGTTCAGCTTCCGCCGCGGCGGCGTCGCCCGACGCCAACGCTTCGTCGAGCTCCTGGAGCTCCTCGTCGATCTTGGCGCGCGGCCCGCCTGCGTCCGGCCAGTCGTAGCCCACCGCGCTCGCCTTCTCCCCCACCCGCACCGCGCGCAGGAGCGCCGGCAGCGACACCGGCACCCCTTCGAGCGCACCTTTGGGGGCGTCGCCCTTCTTCGCCTTCTCCTGCGCCTTGATCGCTTCCCACCGATCGAGCGCCGCGTCCGCGCCGTCCACCCCTTCGTCCCCGAACACCCACGGATGACGGCGGACCATCTTCTCGATGATCGCGGTCACGACGTCGTCCAAGACGAACGAGCCTTCGGCGCGCGCCAGCTCCGCCTGAAACACGATCTGCAGCAGCAGGTCTCCGAGTTCTTCTCTCAGCGCGTCGCGATCGCCGCGGTCGATCGCATCGGCCACCTCGTGCGCTTCTTCGATCACGTACGGGCGCAGCGTCTCGAGGGTCTGCTCACGGTCCCACGGGCATCCGTCGGGACCGAGCAAGCGGCGCATGATGTCGACGAGTTCGGAGAGGTTGTCGCCGCGGTGTTCGGTGCTCATGCGGTGCTCATGCGGTGCGTATCCATGCGGTGCGTATAGCAGGGTGCCGCGGAACTCCCAGGATGGGATGGAACCCACGGCGTGCACGTTGCTGCCGGCGGGCCACCCGGCTAACACGCACGCGTGCAGGACGCGGACCGGAAGGCAGCGGAGGACCACGGACTCGTCCTGGAGTACCGGGATGCGCTCGGCGAACGCCGCCGCTCCCCGGTGGCCTCGGTGCGGGCGGTCCTCGAGGCGCTCGGTCCGCGCGAGACGGTGCCCGAGCCTCTCGTGCTGTGGGATGGTGCGGGCGCGGTGCCGGCGCACGTCGCCTCGGTCTCCTCCGATCCTGCGGCCGAGACCCAGTGGGTGCGCGAGGCCCGCGATGGGGAGATCGAGGGGGTGCCGTTTGGGGTACACCCGGTGGCGGGCACCGTGTGCATCTCCGCGCCGCGACGGGCTTACGGAGAAGGGCTCGGCGGATGGTCGCTCTTCGCCCCGCTCTACGCGTTGCATGAACGAACGTCGTCGTCGCCGTCGTTCGGGATGCTCGGGCGGCTCGTGCAACGCGTGCGGGCGATGCGCGGGCGAGGCGTCTCCACGCTCCCGCTGCTGGCGGTCGCGCATGAGCGCGGCGACGTGAGTCCGTACGCGCCCTTCAGTCGGCTGTTCTGGAACGAGCTCTTCGTCGATCTCGAAGGCGTGCCGGCCCTGGTGCCGCCGGTCGACTCGGCGTCGCGCGAGATCGACCTGCCGGCCTGGTCCCGGGCCCACTGGCGCGCGCTCGCAGAGGTCCGCGGCCGGACCACTCCCGAAGCGCACACGTCCCTGGAGCAGTACGTCGTTCCGGATCTCGACCGGTACGCGTCGCAGCGCGCCTCGGGTGGACCGACCTGGTTGTCGCCGGAGTTGGTTCGGTTCGCCCAGCTCCGGGCGCGCGCGCAGATGGCGGGACTCGGCGCGGAGGGCGGACTGCAACTCGATCTCCCGATCGGAGTCGCTGCGGACTCGTTCGATGTGGCGCGGTGGCCCGCGCTCTTCCTCCAAGGGCTGAGCGTCGGGGCGCCGCCCGACCCGCTCTTCGCGAGTGGGCAGTCGTGGGGGCTTCCGCCCATGCATCCGGAGCGCGACCGCCAAATGGGGTACGCGTACCTGCGCCGTTGTCTCGCGCACCACGCCGAACACGCCGACGTGCTCCGTTTCGACCACGCGGCCGGACTCGAACGGACCTTCGTGGTGCCGGACGGCGCCGATGCGCGGGAAGGCGTCTACATCGCGCAGCGGCGGCCGGAAGAACTCTACGCGCTGCTCACGCTCGCTTCGCACGAACACCGCTGCGCGATCGTCGGAGAGGACCTCGGGACCGTCCCGCTTGCGTTGACCGAGGCCATGCGCACGCACGGGCTCTTCCGCAGCTTCGTGACCTACTTCGAATGGACGGAGGATGGGCTGTCCGACGCAGACGCCGCGGCCTTCGTCTCGGTGGGCACCCACGACCTGCCGATGTTCGCCGCGTGGATGAACGCGGACGACCTGTTGGAGTGGGTGCGCCTCGGGTTGCTGGACGACGAAGACGCCGAGCGTCAGCGCGCGGATCGTCGCGAACAAGTGGCTCGGCTCTGCGCACTGCTCGACGTGGCTTCGAACGCGCCCATCGAAGTGCACCGCGCGCTGGTCACGCGGCTGGGCGCGCGACCACATGCCCGGCTGGTGGTGGCGTTCGAGGATCTGCTCGGTGAGTCCGTGCCGCAGAACGTGCCGGGCACCTCGCCGCACGCCCGGCCGAACTGGCGGCTGCGGACGCGGGAACCGGTGGAGTCGCTCGACCGGGACGCGTGGCTCGCGAAGCTCTGACGAGGCTCACGCGGCGGCTGGCCAATGGTTGGCGCCTCTCCTATGCGCGACCCCATGAAAGACGAGACCATCGGCTACATCGTGCTGGTGCTGGTGCTGATCGGCGTCGGTGCGTTCCTCCACCTGCAGACCCGAGACGCAGACGGGCCGGGGCGCCGATGGACCGGCCCGATCCCCGCGCTGCCGGCCTTCGAGGAGCTCGACATCGACATGGAGAAGGTGGCGCTCGGCCGGCGCCTCTACCACGACGGCATCCTCTCCGGCGACGGCTCGCTCTCGTGCGCGAGCTGTCACGCGCTCGATGCGGGCGGCGCGGAACCGCGCCGGACGTCCTTCGGGATCGAGAACGCGGTCGGCCCCATCAACGCGCCGACCACATTCAATGCGTGGAACCACGTCGCGCAGTTCTGGGATGGGCGCGCGGCGGATCTGCAGGAGCAGGCCGGGGGCCCGGTCGAGAACCCGATCGAGATGGGCGCGACGTTCGAGGAGGTCGTGCCGCGGATCGAAGCGGACGATTGGTACACGGAACGGTTCGCGGATCTCTACCCCGACGATGGCGTGACCAAGGAGACGATCACGGACGCGATCGCCGAGTACGAGCGCTCGCTCATCACGCCCGCGCCGTTTGATGCGTGGGTGCAGGGCGACGACACCGCGATGAGCGAAGAGGCGGTCGCCGGCTACCGGCTCTTCGTGCGCAGCGCGTGCACCAGTTGCCACCAGGGCCCGTCGATCGGAGGCACGATGTTCCAGAAGATGGGCGTGGTGAACGACTACTTCGCACTGCGCGGCGGCGATCTCACCGAAGCCGATCTCGGGCGGTTCAACCACACCGGCGAGGAGGGGCACCGCCACTTCTTCAAGGTGCCGACGCTTCGCAACGTCGCGCTCACGGCGCCGTACTTCCACGATGGATCCGAGACCGATCTCGGCCGTGCGGTGCGGACGATGGGCCACGTGCAGCTCGGGCTCGAACTGGACGACGCGCAGGTCGCGTCGATGGTCGCGTTCCTCGAAGCGCTGACCGGCGAGGTCCCGGCGCATGCGGTGCTGCCCGCCGAAGAAGTCCCGCCGGAGCGCCTCTACCTGCGGCCGCTTCCGTACGACGTCCAGGTCACGAAGCGTCTCGTCGATGGGCGCACGCAGTTCTTCGCGGGCGGCCTCGTTCCGTCGGACGAGTCGAAGGCTGCGCTGGTCGCGTTGCTGCGTCGCCGCTTCCGCGGGGTGAACGTCGACTACCTCGTGGTCCATGACGGCGCGACCTTCGAGACCCCGGAGACGTTTGACGCCGCGCTGACTCAGGTCGCGACCGCGTTCGGTTCGGTGAGTCAGGGCCGGGCGCAGTTCGACTTCGACGCGGCGGACGGACCGACCCTGCGCTTCGCGGGTGAGGCGGACGAGGCGGGTCGTGCGGCGGTGACTGAGTTGATGAGCACCCCACCCGAAGGGTTCGCTTGGGCGGCGCCGATCGCGCTGCTCGACTTCGACGCGGCGAACGCGTGCGACGCGGCACTGGCGCAACTCCAGGCGGAGACCCGACTCGAGTTCCAAACCGGGAGCGCCGAGTTGTCCGAACAGAGCGTGCGTCAGTTGTCCGCGGTGCCGAACCTCATCGGACTCTGTCCCGACACCGTGCGGCTTCAGGTCGCGGGCCACACGGACAACGTAGGCGACTCCCTCGCGAATCTTGGGCTCAGCCGCCGGCGCGCAGGGGCCGTGGTGGACGTGCTCGTCGCCAACGGCATCGCCCCAGCGCGGCTCGTGGCGCGCGGGTACGGCGATGCTCAGCCGGTGGGCGACAACGCCACGCCCGAGGGCAGGGCGGACAACCGCCGCATCGAACTCAGCCTAGACCGAGGTTTCTGAACCGCGGTTGGCGAGGGGGCTGTGCTTATCGGCCGGCCGTCGCTGGAAACTACGCTTTGCCGACGTGGGTGGTGGTCGGCGCGTGGTCGAAGACGCCGCGTTTCTTCGCTGGGGCGAGGACGCGGAGGGCTTCGCGGTAGCCGCGGAGCAGGAGTTTGCGGGCGGCCCGGCGGGACGTGAACGAGAAGCGTCCGAGGTCGGGCGAGACGTTGAGCACCGTGAGGTGCGGGTAGCGGCGGTGCAGAAGATCGATGCCGCGCTTCTCTTTCTCGCTCAGCATCACGTTGAGCGTCTGGCGGCCCATCGCGAACGGTCCCTGGTGGGCGATGCTCGGCCCGCCGTGGGTCACGTGCGGCCGGTAGACGTTGGAGATGACGACGATGTCCGCGCCCGCTTCGACGGCGACGTCGAGGCTGAGGGTCCGTACGACTTCGCCGTCCATGTAGTAGCGGTCGCCGATGCGATAGGGCCGGAAGAGCAGCGGCACGGAGCACGAGGCCGCCAGAGCTTGGCTGATCGGTACGTCTTCGATGTGTTTGCGGCCGAACACCACCCGACCTCGGCCGTCGACATCGGTCGCGGTCACGTAGAGCGCGCGGTCCAGCTGGCGGAAGTCGTTGTGGGGGAGCCGCTTGGCGAGAAAGCGCTCGAAGCGGTCGGCGCTGAGCAAACCGCTGGTGAGCCAACCGGGTTTGAGCCACTGGCCCCGGTTCGGAAGTCCCAAGAAATGACGACCCTTGAGGGGCCGATCGGCGTCGCGGCGCCAAAACGGCCGGAACCAGTCCACCATTTCGTCGGCGCCCACGCCCTGGGCGGCGAATGCCCCCGCGACGGCGCCCGCAGACGCACCGACGAACACGTCCGTGGTCAACCCGAGTTCGTGCATGGCCTTGAGTACCCCGAGGTGTGCGATGCCCTTGGTGGCTCCGCCCGATCCTACAAACGCTACTTTCGGTCGACCCATGCTCTCCGTCGCGATTCTCCCCCCGGAGACCACAGCAAACAGGACCGCTGCGAGCGCGTCAAGTCTGAGGCGGTGCCTGGACCCTTCGTTGGGTCCTCGGAAGACTCGTTTTGGGTCCGAAGGACGGCGCCCGAGCGGCCGGGGGTTTGCTTCACACGCCGCGCGGCGGTAGTTCCTCCGCTGGTCATGCAAGACGCCGACGAAGAGATCCGCGAGATCAAGAAAGAGATCATCGAATCTCGTGGTCTGACGATCCGGACGAACAACCTCGTCAACTCGCTCGGCGCCGACATCAAGTCGATCGCGAAGCGGCAGGCGGGGTACGAGCGGCGCTTCAACTGGAACGGGGCCTTCTTCCTCGTGACCGTGGCGGCCCTGTCGTTTCTCGGCCTGAAACTCGCCTCGGACGCACGCATCCGCGAGATCGAGTCGACCATGGATCAGCTCCGCACCCAGGTGGAGGAGCTCGAGACGGACTTGACCGAAGAGACCCGCCGCGCCGAGGACCGGGCGCGCGCCGAAGCACGGGCGAGCCAGTTCTACGATCTCATCCGCCAGCAGCGGCGCGCCGAAGTCGTCGAGCAATACCCGCAGATCACCCAAGAGAACCTCTCGCGTGCCGAGACGGACTTCTTCCGAGACACCTACGATCACTTCCGGCTCGATCTCTCGATCGCCGCCTACCAGAACGGTCTGGAGTTGGTCCGCAACGGCCGCTACGCCGAAGCGGCGGAGAAGTTCCAGGAATCCATCCGGATGCGCGACGAGGCCGCCCACATCCCGGCGGTGAAGTTCCAGCTCGCCAAGGCCCTCGAACAACTGGGTCGGCAGAGCGAAGCCATCGTCTACGCGCGTCAGGTGATCGAACAGCAGGTCGACCGCGAGCTTCAGGACGACGCGACGTGGTTGCTCGCGCGTTGCGCCGAGGACTCGGACGACATCGACACCGCCCGCGAGGCGCTGCGCACCCTGATTCGCCGTTGGCCCCGCTCGTCGCTTGCCCGCGACGCCCGGCCCAAGTTGCGCGACCTCACACGTCGGGCCATCCGGGGCCGGCAGTCCGAAAACGGGGGGTGAGCCGGGGGGCAGGTGCCCGTGGACGGTCGGCGTCTTGACCGAATCCCACCGGTCGCCTATTCCGCCCGGCCATGCCGACCATGTTCGCCCAAGCCTCCTCCGCACCCTCCTTCCTCGCTGCGCTCCTCCTTTGCATGGCGCTCGGTTGCGGCGGACCGGCGGAGTACGCGCTCGCCGGAAGCGCACGCGCTGCGGGGGCCGATGGGACGATTCAGGTGGAAGAGATCGAGGGCGGCAACCGCATGGTGACCCTCACGATCCAGCACCTCGCTCCGCCGGACCGGCTCGGAAGCGGCATGACCCAGTACTCCGTGTGGTTCGTCCGCGCGGGCGCGCAGCCCCAGCGGGCGGGCAACCTCGAGTACGACGCCGACGCACGCCAAGGCACGATGATGGCGACGACGCCGATGACCCGGTTCACGGTGAAGATCACGGCGGAAGCGGACGGGAACGCGGTGGCCCCGTCCGACGTGGTCGTGGCCGACCGCGAAGTCGGCGCCGACGAAGACTGAGATTCAACCTCGCACTCAGGTGCGGGCGGCTGCGTCGATCGCAGCGAAAGAAATAGGAGCGACAGATGGGTGACACGTCCGACCTCAAGAAGGGCTACAAGATGCTGCTGGACGGCAAGCCGTACGTCGTCGTCGAGAGCCAGTTCAAGAAGCCCGGCAAGGGCCAGGCGCTCTTCAAGGTGAAGCTCAAGAACATGCAGACGGGCGCGCAGCTCGACCGCACGTTCAAGAGCGGCGAGAGCATCGACAAAGCCGACACCGAAGAAGTCGACATGCAGTACCTGTACGCCGAGGGCGACCAGTACGTGTTCATGGACAGCACCACGTACGAGCAGATGCGCATCTCGAAAGAGCAACTCGGCGACAACGTCTTCTTCCTCGTCGACAACATGACCGTCTCGGTGATGCTCTTCGAAGGCCGGCCGATCGACATCACGCCTCCGACGTTCGTCGAGCTCGAAGTCGTCGAGACCGAACCCGGGTTCAAGGGCGACACCTCGGGCAACACGACCAAGCACGCGAAGATGAGCACCGGACTCATCGTCAACGTCCCGCTCTTCATCAACCAGAACGAGTGGCTGAAGATCGACACCCGCACCGCGAGCTACGTCGAGCGCGTCAAGAACTGAGGCGTTGAGCGCCACCGTCGAGACGCTCGAACGACGCGCGGAGGTGCTTGGCGCCATCCGCGCGTTTTTTCGTGCGCGGGGTTTTCTGGAAGTCGAGACGCCCGCGATCGTGCCGTGCCCAGGGCTCGACGTGCATCTGCGTCCGTTCGAGGTGGGCGGGGCTGGCTGGCTCGCGACGAGCCCTGAATTCCAGATGAAGCGGCTGCTCGCGCGGGGCGCGACCAAGGTCTTTCAGATCGCCAAAGCGTTTCGCCGCGAAGAGGTCGGGGCCCACCACGAACGCGAGTTCACCATGCTCGAGTGGTACCGGGGACCGGGCGCGATGCGCGACGTGATCGCCGACACCGAAGCGCTGGTGAATCACGTCGCGCAGGTTGCGGGTGGACCCGATGGACGGCTCCACGCCGGCGGTCCCATCGACTCCGACGGTGCCGCAGCGGTGGGCGCGTTGAACACCGCGCTGCCTTGGCGCCGGCTGACCGTCCGCGACGCGTTTGCGGCGTGGGCGCCGGAGGTCGACATCGACGACCCGACCACGGACGACGCGTTCTTCGAGGCGCTCGTCGAACGGATCGAGCCCGCGCTCGAGACGCGGCCGACCTTCCTCACCCACTGGCCCGCGCGCATGGCCTCGCTCGCGCGGCTGGACCCGGACGACGCGCGGGTGGCGGAGCGCTTCGAGGCGTACGTCGGTGGACTCGAACTCTGCAACGGATTCGGCGAGCTCACCGATCCGGTGGAACAACGCGCCCGCTTCGAAGCGGACCTGGCGGCCCGCCGCCAGGCCGGGCTCGAGACCCCGCCACTCGACGAACGCTTTTTGAAAGAGCTCGGCCTCTGCCCGCCAGCTGCCGGCAACGCACTGGGCGTGGACCGCCTCGTGATGCTCGCGCTCGGCAAGACGCACATCGCCGAAGTGCTCGCGTTCCCGCAGTCCGACCTCTAGGCGCGAAGGCAAAGCCAAGCGCCCCTTGCCCTTGCCCTTGCAGGAGCCCTTGCAGGTGCCCTTGGTGCGAGTCCGAAGGGCCGACGCCGAAGCCGAATCCGAATCCGAATCCGAATCCGAAGCCGAAGCCGAAGCCGAGGCCGAAGCCGAAGCCGACCCCGAAGCCGAAGCCGACCCCGAAGCCGAAGCCGAAGCCGAGGCCGAAGCCGAAGCCGAAGCCGAAGCCGAAGCCGATGCCGATGCCGAAGCCGAAGCCGAACCCGACCCCGAACCCCGAACCCGACGCCGACCGCGACTCAGTCGTCTGGGCCCAGGAAGGCGGCGAGGAGGCCTTCGAGGTGGGTGCGGCAGGCGGTGAGGCCGGGGCAGGGGATGTCGGCGGCGAGGGGGCAGCCGAGGCGGGGGCGGCAGAGGGCTTCGACGTCTGGGAAGCCTCGGGTCGGTGCGCAGCGGCCCTCGGGGGGATGGCCCTCGCAGCGGGCTGCGTGGCGGGTCCAGGAGCTCTCGAGCGCCGCGTAGAACGCGTCGGGCGGGACCTCGGTCACGGGGTCGCCGCAGAGCGCGCCGTCGTCTCTGGCCACATGGGAGACCCGCCACTGCCCGCCGGCCTTCGCCATCCGCACCCGCAGTCGTTGGGGGAGGGCGGTCTGGTGGCGGGCTTGCCCCGACCAGCCGTCTTCGACGAACTCGATCGCATCGCGTCCGGACCAGATCGGTTGCAGGTGGATGATGCCGCGACCGGGCCGCAGCTGGGCCTGGCGGGCGTTGCGCACCTGGTCGCGTGGGATGCCGCGCCGGTCGTAGAAGCACTCGACCGGATCCGTGAACCCGGAGAGGTAGGCGTCGGCGTCTCCGGCCGCGTACGCTTCGATGAGCTCCCGGTACACGTCCATCGCTTCGATCGCCGGTCCCCGCAGCGGCCGCACCTCACGCTCGGGAGGTTCTTCGAGGTGCCGGCGCGGAAGCCCCGACATGTCAAAGGGGCTGTACTCCGGGTCTTGGTAGCGCTCGAGGATCTCCTGCATTCGGTCTTCGTTGACGAGCGGGTGATCCGGAACCGACTCGTCTTTGCACCCGAGCACGCAGAGGAGCAGCGCGCAGCCGAACCCCAAAGTGGAGACGCGCTCCAGGCACAGCCGGTGGAGAAGAGGCATCCAGCGCCAAGCCTGCCCCAGGGGCCGGCGAGACACCAGCACCACGCAAAACGCCCCCGCCCGGAGGCGGAGGCGCAGCGCGATCGCACCTTGGGACGCTTACTTCAGCAGCGTCGCCATGGTGGTGCCCATGTCGCTCGGCGTGGGCGCGACCTTGACGCCCGCGTCCTCGAGCGCGCTGATCTTCGCGTCCGCTGTGCCCTTGCCACCGCTGATGATCGCGCCGGCGTGGCCCATGCGTTTGCCGGGAGGCGCGGTGCGTCCCGCGATGAACCCAGCGACCGGCTTCGTGAAGTGGTCCTTGATCCAGGCGGCGGCTTCTTCTTCCGCGGAGCCGCCGATTTCACCGATGAGCACGACGCCCTTGGTCTCGTCGTCTTCCTGGAACTTCTCCAGAACCTCGATGAACCCGGTGCCGTTGATGGGGTCGCCGCCGATGCCGATGGCGGTCGTCTGCCCGAGACCGAGCGCGGTCAACTGGCCCACCGCTTCGTAGGTCAACGTGCCGCTCTTGCTGACGACGCCGACGTTGCCGCGCAGGTGGATGTGGCCCGGCATGATGCCGATCTTGCATTCGTCTGGCGTGATCACGCCGGGGCAGTTCGGTCCGATGACGCGCGTGCCGGTCTGGCTGTCCAGCACCCGGCGCACCCGAAGCATGTCCATGACCGGAATGCCCTCGGTGATGACGACGACGAGGTCGAGCTCCGCGTCCACCGCTTCGAGTATCGCGTCGGCGGCGAACGGCGGCGGCACGAAGATGACGCTCGTGTTGGCGCCGGTCTTCTCTTTGGCTTCACGGACCGTGTCGAACACGGGCGCGCCGCCCTTGCCACTCGGGTTCTCCCACTTCTGTCCGCCGCGTCCTGGGGTGACGCCCGCGACGAGCTGGGTGCCGTAGTCCTGGCATTGACCCGCGTGAAAGGACCCGGCGGAACCGGTGATGCCCTGAACGAGGAGTTTGGTTTCTTTGTTGACGTAAATCGACATGGTTGTTCCTCAGCCGGCCGCTTTGCCGGCGAGCTCGACGATGAGCTTGGCGCCGTCCGCCATCGAGTCGGCGGGGGTGATGTTGAGGCCGCTCTCGGCGAGCAGCTTTTTGCCCTGGTCGACGTTGGTGCCGGCGAGCCGGACCACGAGCGGGACCTTCAGGCCGAGTTCTTTCGTCGCGGCGATGACGCCGTTGGCGATGATGTCGCACTTCATGATGCCGCCGAAGATGTTCACGAAGATGCCCTGCACCTTGTCGGATTGCAGGATGATCTTGAATGCGGTGGTGACGGCTTCTTGGGTGGCGCCGCCGCCCACATCCAAGAAGTTCGCCGGCTGACCGCCGAAGTGCTGGATGGTGTCCATGGTGCTCATGGCGAGCCCGGCGCCGTTGACGAGGCAACCGATGTTGCCGTCGAGCTGGATGTACGAGAGCCCGGCGTCCGACGCTTGGCGTTCGGTGTCCGCGGTCTCGTTCGGGTCTTCGAGCGCTTCCCAGTCCGGGTGCCGGAAGCTTCCGTTTCCATCGAAGTTGATCTTCGCGTCGAGCGCGACGACTTCGTCGGTCTTCGTCACGATCATCGGGTTGATCTCGGCGATGGAACAATCCTCTTTCACGAAGAGTTCGGCGAGCTTCGAGATCAGCTTGCGGAAGCTCTTCTGCGCGGTCTTGTTGAGACCGAGCCCGTAGGCGAGCTGGCGGATCTGGTACCCCTGCAGGCCGACGGCCGGGTCGATCCAGACCTTGTGGATCTTCTCGGGGTGGTGCTCTGCGACCTCCTCGATGTCGACGCCGCCTTCGCTGCTCGCCATGATCACGACGCGCCGCTGTTCGCGGTCGACGGTCAACGCCAGGTACAGCTCGGTCGCGATGTCGAGGCCTTGCTCGACGTAGAGCCGCTGGACCTGCTTGCCTTCGGGACCCGTCTGAGGGGTCACGAGGACCTTGCCCATGAGTTCCTTGGCCGCCGCGTGTGCCGCGTCGACACCCTTGACGACTTTGACGCCGCCGGCTTTGCCGCGTCCACCAGCGTGGATCTGCGCCTTGACGACGACGACCTCGCCCTTGGTCTCCGCGATCAGCGACTCGGCCGCCTTTTTCGCTTCGTCCGCGTTCATCGCGGGAATGCCTTTCGGCACCGGGATTCCATAGCGACGGAAGATCTCCTTCGCCTGGTACTCATGAATGTTCATTCGGGGGTCCTCTTCCCGTGGTGGGTCAAGCGCTTGCGGCCACCCGGACGTCCCGACGGGGAAGTCCTGGTGTCGCGGTACGGGGTGGGCCTTATAGCAACTGGGCCCGCAAAGTTGAAGGCCGACGCCAGGGGGGTCCGCTGGCCAAGCGGGCTCAGATGCGCTCTAACGCTTTCATGCCGTACAGCCGCGAGGAACTTCGTTGGAATGGGTGGGGACTCAGGCGCCAGACGTTTGATCTCAAAGGCAACGACCAAGGGGTCTGGGACTTCGTGCGCGACGCCATCGGTCTGCCGACCCTGCCCGAGACCCCCCCGGTGGAGCTCGACGCGTCCACCCTCCGCCCCGCCCGTCTGCCGGCCAAGCTGGAAGAGGCGCTTGTGGCCGCCACGTCCGAGGACCGGGTGAAGACCTCGGACCTGGAGCGCGCCGCCCATGCCTGCGGACGCAGCTACCCGGATCTGATCCGTTTGCGCGCCGGTCAGCTCGAGACCGCCCCGGACGCGGTCGTGTACCCGGAGTCCCACGACGAGACGCTCGCGGTGCTCACCGCCTGCGCGAAGTACAAGACCGCCGTGGTCCCGTTCGGTGGCGGCTCGAGTGTGGTCGGCGGGGTCGAAGGGCTGGCCGGGCCGAAGCACAAAGCGGTCGTCACCGTGGACACCACGCGCATGGCGCAGCTCCTGGAGATCGACGAGGTCTCCCACACCGCGACCTTCCAGTGCGGCATCTGGGGTCCGGATCTCGAAGACCGCTTGCAGTCGGAAGGCTGGACGCTCGGGCACTACCCGCAGTCGTTCGAGTTCTCGACCCTTGGCGGGTGGATCGCCGCGCGCGGCGCGGGCCAGCAGTCGAACCGCTATGGCGCGGCGAACAAGTGGTTGGTCGCGGCGCGCCTCGCCACGCCGACTGGAGAGTGGCGCACGCTGCCGTTCCCGCAGTCCGCTGCCGGGCCGGACATGAACGAGCTCATCGCGGGCAGCGAAGGCGTGCTCGGGGTCATCACCGAAGCGACGGTGAAGATCCACCGCTTGCCCGAGACCCGCGACTACCGCGCGTACCTCTTCAAGAGCTTCGAGGCCGGGGCGGCCGTGGTGCGCGAGATCGTGCAGGCCGGCATCGGCGTCGCGATGATGCGGCTCTCGGACGCCGAGGAGACCCACTTCTTCGGCACCTTCAAGAACCTCATCAAGCCCCCGAGCCGCGTCGAGAAGAACGCGGAGAAGGTGCTCGACAAAGCCGGCTACGGCGCCGGCCGATGCGTGCTGATGATCGGGCTCGAAGGGGCCAAGAGCGACGTGCGTCACGCGCTCGGTCGCACGCTCTGGACCGCGACGCGCGGTGGCGGGCTGCCGGTCGGCCAGGGTCCCGGCCACGCCTGGTACGAGCAGCGTTTTGCGATGCCCTACCTGCGCGATCCGATGCTCGATCGCGGCATCGGGATCGACACCCTCGAGACGTCGACCGAGTGGGGCAACCTCCCGCGCCTCTACGACGGAGTGCGGGCCGCGATCCGCGCGGAACTCGGACCGAACTCTGGGGTGCTCACCCACATCTCGCACAGCTACGCCGACGGTGCGTCCCTCTACTTCACGTACATCTTCGCGCGCGACCTCGAAGACGAACTCGCCCAGTGGGTCCGCGTGAAACGCGCCGCCTCCGAGGCCATCTCGAAACTCGGCGGCACGATCAGCCACCACCACGGGGTCGGCAAAGATCACGCGGAGTGGTTCGCGACCGAGAAGGGCGCCCTCGCGGTGGACCTGCTCAGCGACGCCAAGAAGACGGTCGACCCCACCGGCATCCTCAACCCCCGCAAGATGCTCAGCGACGAGACGCTCTGATCAATTGCCACTACGGGCCTGGCTCGCTTCGCGAGACTGGCGGCCCTACCGGAGTTCGCTGGCTCGGATGACCCAGTTGTAGCGTTCGACGTTGGCGTCGTCTCGGATCGAGACGGTGAGCATCGGGTCATCGAGCGCGGTGTCGACGTCGAGCACCGCGAAGCTGATGCCGCTGTGGCAGAAGAGCTGGTTCGGTCCTTCGTCGGGGCAGCTGCCGCTCGAGTTCGCCAAGGGTGACGAGGTGATCTCCGGCATCCGGTAGCCGCTCGGGCGGTCCACCCACGCGAGGTTGCTGCGGTGGATGTCGCCGCTCAAGAGCACGACGCCTTCGATGCCGCGCGCGTCGATGGCGTCGAAGAGGGCGTTGCGCGCCGGCAAGAACGAAGACCACGAGTCGCGGGATCCTTCGTCGGTCCAGCGGCTTCCGTTCGCGACGAACTTGAACGGGGCGGTGGACGCTTCGAGCGCGTCGAGCAACCACTCGACCTGGACGGGGCCGAACATGCCAGCGGCGCGCCCGGGGTCGACCGCGCTCGGGTCCTCGTCGCACCGTCGCCCGGGGTCGCCCACTTCGGGTCGGAACGTGCGCGAGTCCATCATGAAGAACTCGACGGGGCCGATGCGCTGCGCGTGGTAGATGCCTTCCGGTCCGGGCGGCAGAACGGGCGTGGCGAAGAACTCGAGGAATGCGCGTTTGGCTTCGTCCCGTCCGGCGCAGGTGGCGGTGGCGTTGTTGCCGACGAAGTCGTGGTCGTCCCAGGTGGCGAGGGTCCAAGCGTCGCGCACCGTCATCGCGCGTTCGGGCACGGCCCGAAACCGGCGGTAGTGGTGCCGGTGCGCGGCGATGTGGCTGGTGTTGCCGTAGTGGTTGTCGCCGAGGAAGACGAAGGTGTCGGGCGCGTGGCTGTGGACGTGCGCGAACGCGGGTTGTGCGTCGTACCGGGTGCAGGAACCGAGCGCGACGCGCAGCGCCGTCGACCGGTCTTCGGGTGCGGCGCGCACGGTGAACGGCGCGCCGCGGACTTCTCCAGCCACCTCCAACCGTGCCTGATACGAAACGTCGCTTTCGAGCGTCGCCGGGGTGAGCTCGGCGTTGAAGTCTTGTTCCGGCCTCGGGTCCACCCACGCGACGATCGGTCCGTCGTCGAGCGGTTCGCCTGGCCGCGCCATGCGCAGCCCGACGCGCCGGGTGGCGTCGGTGCGCACCCAGATCCGCGCGCCGCCCGCCGTGGGCGCGCCTTGCATCGGACCGTGCGTGAGCGTGCCGACCTGGCAGGTGGTGCAGACCTCGTGAAGCCCCGCGGGATCGACGAACGAAGGCACCTCACCGACGCTCGGTCCGATGCCGATGTGCCCCGGAATCGCGTCGTTGCAGTAGACCGGCTCTCCATCGAAACGCACTTCGAGGCAGCCCGCGGTGAACCGGTCGTTGTTGTCGCCCACGCTCGCGGTGCGCAGCTCGACGCGCGTGATCTCGTCGCGCGGGATCGACAGTCCCTCGAAGTGGAAGATGTCCAGTTCGCCTACCCGGAAGTCGTCGACGTCGGGCGTGTCCAGACGAAAACAGCGCTCGGCCGACAGACAGAATTCCATCGGATCGTCGGTGCCAGCGTTTGCGCCGTCCGCGGTTCGCACGGCGACGCTGAGGGTGCCGAGGGTGTCCGGAAACGTGACCGGTGGCGGAGGGTCGACCGGTCGGAGATCCGTCGGACCTGCGTCGAGGGGTACCCCCGCATCGTCCCCCGCGTCCCCCGACACGACCGCATCGGCCGAGCCCCGCATCCAGGCGGGTGTCCGCGTCCGCCGATCCGCTGTCGCCGCCTCCGAGGGTCCCGCCCCCACAGCCGACCCAGCACCAACAACCCACGCAGAACAGACTTCTCGCGACGCTCATGGCCCACCACCGAGCAATCCCCGGGCCAAGCGGGGCGCCGCGCTTCCGAGGGAGATGGCGCTGGGCGTGGGAACTTCTGTCACAGCCCAGCGGCCATCGGGTCGCCGCCCGACCATTTGTTGGGCCGCCTCGACGCGCACGCTCAGTTGGAGAAGTTCTGGATCGCCCAGACCGCACCGGTCGAGGTCGTGAAGAAGCCGCAGGCCACGCGCGCGTGCGCGGGGTTGGTCATGTTGATGTAGTGCCCGTGTTCGCTGAACGGCTCACCGGGACCCTCGTCCCACATCTGCTGAAGGCACAGTCCGATGACCTGATCTTCGCTCCGGTAGCCCGGGCACTCGTTCTGCCCTCGCCCACCGGGCGTGCAGATCATGTTTCGGAACCCGTCGTGCGCGACGCCGCTGTTGGCGTCGTACTCGGCGTGCGCATCGGCGCACGCTTCACCGTCAACCCATCGTTCGAGCGGCGGCAGGCACTGACACTCGGCGCGGAATTGGTTGATGCGCTGCACGCAGTCTTCGCGCAGGTCGCCGGTGGAAGGCAAGGGCGCCAGGGTGCAGTCGGGCAGGGGCTCGGCGAGCGGACCGCCTTCGCATCCCTCGACGGGCCCGGTGTCGGGGCGGGGACCCGTGTCGGGCCTGGGCCCGGTGTCGGCCCTCGGCCCGCTGTCCCGCCCGGGACCTGCGTCCACGCCGACCATCGAGTCGTCGTCGCCGCAGCCGAACGCCAGGAGCGTCGACCCGAACACCATCGCCACACACCATCGAGAGAACATTCGACGGCGTGCAGCCTCGGGACGGGGTTCGGGGGCTGTGCGGCCGAGGAATACCGTGCGCATGCGCGGAGTCTACCAGCAGTGAGGACCGGTTGTGCGCCCACGTGAGGCGCGCTGCCTATTCGTTCGGGTCTGGAATGCGCGGCGGCACGAGGAAGTACACGCGCCGGTTGTCGAGGGGCGTGAACCCGTCGCCGAGCACATTCACCCGCGCTTCGAAGATCTGCGGGTCGGTGGTCGGCATCACGGTGGTGTTCATCTTCGGGAAGATGTTGAAACACACTGGGCTGCCCGGCGGCACGTCGCGGAAGGTGTCCGGCGCCGCATCGGAGTCGATGCCGGCCCGGTCGTAGACCGCGAGACCCGTCGTGCACGTGAGCCCTGGCGCGGCGGTGCTTCGGGTCTCGAGCCGATCGAGGAACGCGGCGACCGCGTCCACCGTCTCGCCCGGCACCGCGATGTCCACCGCTTGCGCCGACACGTCGAGCGGCACCTCGGCCGCGCGTCGCACCGCATCGGTGACCGCGGTCGAGAGACCGGAGCCGCCCGGTGCGTTGAGCACGTAGGACGCGGCGGTGCCCGGGGCGCCGGCCGCGAGCGTGGTGTCGGTCACCATGCGCTCGAGGAACGCACGAGAACCGCCGGCGGTGCTGATGCCCACGGTGCGTCCGTTGATGGCCAGCATCGCCGCCGTCATCTGAGCCCAGGTCGGTCCACTGCCCGGCACGCTCGAGTTGTAGTTGCAGCCCGCGCACGTCGGCGAGTTGTGCTGGTCGACGTCCGACATCACGACCACGATCGGCACCGCGTCTGGCCGGAAACACGCCATGCCCCGGTAACCCCCCGGACAGGTGGGAAGGGTGGTGGTGTTGCCTGGAAAGCGGGCGTAGCCGCCGAGGTTGTTGCGGCTCGCGAGCGCGTAGAGCGCCGCCACGCCGGACTCGGGTCCGTCGTAACCACCGTTGGTGCGGTATCGGTTCACGCCCGCCTGCGCGCTCGCCGTGCTGCTCGTCATGATCTGGTACTGGAAGAACGCTTGGTCGTGCACGATGCCCACGCTGTCGGTGCCGATCGAGGCGCTTCCGTAGGTGCCGATGGGGTAGTCGTCGAATCCCCCGACGCCGAACCACACGTCCGGGATGCGGGTCCGAATGTCCGGGATGACGGTGCTGGTCAGACCCGACTGGAGCGCGGCGATGGTGCCGCTCATCGAGCCGGTGTTGTCCATCAAGAAGTACACGTCGGCCTTCTGCAGCGTCGTGTCGAACTGCAGCGTGTCGACGGTGGGATCCGGCGCGCCCATGAAGGGCACGACGAACACGAAGTCACCGCGGGTCCGAGGCGAGTCTCCGGCGTCCAGCGGGTCGGTGCCGGCGCCGACCTCGATGAGATCGCTGACTCCGTCTCCGTCGCTGTCGGTGCGGATGCGGCTTGTGCCCGCGGTTCGTTCGGCCGCGTCGCTCAGGCCATCACCATCGCTGTCCGGATCGCGGAAGTCGTAGATGCCGTCGCCGTCGGTGTCGACGGGCTCGGTGTACAGATCGGTGTCGCCGGCTTCTTGCGCGTCGGTCCAGCCATCGTTGTCGCTGTCCAGATCGTGGCGGTCTTCGGTTCCGTCGCCGTCGGTGTCGAGGATGTCCTCGGTGCCGTCCAGGATCGTGTCCCCGTCGCTGTCCGGCGTCATGTAGTCCGGCTCGCCACTGCCACTCGTGTTGATCGGCATGCTCGGGTCCGGGCCGATCTCCAGATCGTCGAAGAGGAAGTCGCCGTCGTTGTCGGTGTCGCGGAAGTTCGGGCGCCCATCGCCGTCGGGGTCGCCAAGGCCTTCGACGCCGTCGGGCACGCCGTTGCCGTCGCTGTCGGTGTCGCGGAAGTCGGGCGTTCCATCGAAGTCGGAGTCGATCGGCCGCGAGGCGACGTCGGTGTCTCCCGCTTCGTCGATGTCGAGGATGCCGTCGCCGTCGCTGTCTTCGTCGAGGTAGTCGAGAATGCCGTCTCCGTCGGTGTCGACGTCGAGGTGGCGGCCTTCTTGGGCGTCCGAGATGTTGTCGCCGTCGCTGTCGCCGAGCGTGTCGAAGCCGGCATCGAACGCTGCGTCTTCGATCACGAAGACGTCCGGTTCGAAGAACGCGTCGATCGACGCGTCCCCTGCGGGCATCGCATCGGCCGTGTCGCCATCGAGGCGGCCGCTGTCTGCGCCGCCACCGGCGTCGGGCCGTTCACACACCCCATCGGCACAGCGGGTGCCGCTTGGGCAGTCCGCGGTGGTCGTGCACGACGAAGAGGGCGTGTCGCTGCACCCAGCCAATGCCATCGCGCCAACACACCAGCCCAACGTCCACAGCCTCGCGACCCAACCACGCAATGTCATTTTCAAGCCTCCAACCCACGCCAGGATAGCAGAGAATCGACGTGGCGAAGCGGACCGCAGCGACGACAGACGCGTCCCCGCGTCGAACTCGGGAGACTGCGCTTCGGCCGTGCCCCCGAGTGAAGTCGGCAGCGCGACTCCCCGCTGGCACAGTGAAGAACTGGCGCGGGATCCGCATTGGTTGGAGAGTGTGTAGGTGGATGTACTCGTCGACACCTACTTGGACCACCTCCGGGCCGAGCGCGGGCTGAGCCCGAACACGCTCGAGGCGTACGCGCGCGACATCGCGCGGTGGGTCGGATTTCTGGAAGCGGGCGGCCTCGGTTTCGACGACGTCGACGGCACGCTCATCGCCGGTTTCCTCGTGAAGCTCTCGGAGTCTGGTCTAAGCGCCCGTTCCCAAGCGCGGACACTCAGCGCGATCCGAACGCTCCACCGCTTCTTGGCCCGCGAGCGCTACACCAAAGAGGATCCCACCAGCCAGGTCGACCGGCCGCGGCTCGGACGCCGCCTGCCCTCGGTGCTCACCCGCGACGAGGTCCTCCGTCTCTTGGCAGCACCGGGCGGAACCTCCAAACACCACGTCCGCGATCGCGCGATGTTGCACACGATGTATGCCGCTGGGTTGCGGGTGACGGAGCTGGTCACCCTGGATCTCGATGGTCTCAACCTGAGCTCGGGGTTCCTCGCGGCCCACGGCAAGGGCGACAAACGCAGGCTGGTTCCGCTGGGCGGGTACGCCTGTGCCCGGATCCACGAGTACCTTGACGAAGTGCGGGGCGCTTGGGCACGCGCTGGAGAACGGGCGGTGTTCGTGACCCGGCGGGGTGGTCCGATGACCCGACAGGGGTTCTGGAAGATCGTCAAGAAGTACGCGGCGGCCGCCGGCATCACCAAGAACGTCTACCCGCACGAGCTGCGGCACAGCTTTGCGACCCACCTCTTGGACGGCGGGGCGGATCTGCGGGCGGTGCAAGCGATGCTGGGGCACTCCGACATCGCCACCACCCAGATTTACACGCACGTCAGCGGTCGCCGACTGCAGGACGTGCACGAGCGCCACCATCCCCGCGGCGCCAAGAAGTTCGCGACGGACAAGTAAGGCCACGCGGAGCGAAACGAACGGGCGTTTCCGCCGCCGGCTGATCTATGGTGTCGCGGTGAGGTCCCCCCTCAGTGAGATCGGCTGGAGCGAGCGCTTCGGCAGCACGATCGGACGCGTCCTTCCACGAGACGCGTCCCACGGCTGGGCTGTCCTGGGCACCGTGTTGGCGTTCATGGCGTTCACGCCCGAGTGGAGTTCGGCGCAGGACGCAGAAGCGGGGGATCGCGCGGAGGCGCGACGGCTGTTCGAAGGGGGGGTCGAGGCCCTCGACGACCAACGGTACGCGGAAGCCTCGGAGCTCTTCACGCAGTCGCTGGCGATCCGCGAGTCGGCGATCGCGCGCTTCGATCGCGCCTTGGCGCTCCGCGGTGCCGGCCGGTACCGCGCCGCACTCGCGGATCTGGAACTCGTGCTCGAGCAGACCCAAGCGGCCCGGCACCGTGATCTGCAAACCCAAGCGACCCGCATGCGGGACGAACTCCGCGAGTCCCTCGCGCGCGTGGAGATCCGGGTTGTGGGCGGTGCCGATACGCTCACCGTCAACGACGAGGCACTGGACCCGGACGAAACGCAGACCGCTGGCGTCGACCCCGGCACGGTGCGGATTCGGGTGGAGCGCGCGGGCTTCGAGCCGGTGCTGCGCGAACTGGTCGTCGAGCCCGGGCAGAGCGCGTCGATCGAGATCCGCGCCGACGAGACACCCATCGCGGCCAGCGTCCGCATCGAGACCTCTCCCGAGCACGCGGAGATCGAATGGGCCGGGCGCGTGGTCGGTGCTGGTCACGCCACGGTGGAGGAAGTCTTGCGGGAGCCGCATGCGTTCGAGCTCGTCGTGCGGGCGGATGGCTTCGAGACCGACGAGCGCCGAATCACGCTCGGGCCAGGCGCGAACGAGCGGGTGTCGGTCGCGCTCGCAGAAGTCGGCGCGACGCCGTTGCGACAGCGTTGGTGGCTCTGGACCGCGATCCTCGTCGGTGCCGGCGCGCTCGCCGCGGGGTTGTTCCTGGGACTGCGCCAGGACTTCCCGATCGAGACCGGCACCCTGGATTTCTCACAGGCGGTTCTGATGGTGACGCCGTGACCCAGACGCGAAGTTCGGCGCGCCATGCGCTGCCGCAGCGCGGTCGCGACGTGCTCGCTGGGCTCTTGCTCTCGCTCGGGCTCCTGGCCTGCCGTACGCCACCGACCCAGGTGGTGGTTCGGCTGGCGTCCGACATCGATCACCTCGTCGCGGTCTCGCTCACGATCCAGGACGACGACGACGAGGTCGTCCGCATGGTCGAACTCCCAAGCGAAGCCCTGGCCGAGATCCTGCCGGGCGAAGGGTTTCAAGAGATTGGCACCTTCGGCATCGTGCCTCGAGACGGCGACTCCACCCGTCGCTTCCGGGTCGCCGCGCGTGTCGAGGGCCGAACCGCAGCGGGCGGTGAGCTGCTCGACTTCGAGACCAGCGCACGCAGCAGCTTCATCGACGAGCAGACCATCCGACTCGATGTCTTCCTGGCGAAGCGGTGCCTCACGGCAGTCGAGGAGTGCGAGCCCGGCTTCACCTGCGGCGTCGAGGCGTGTGTGCCCGAGGAGGTCGATCCACGCCTCTTGCCGCGCCTGGACGACCCTGTGTTCCGGGACCCGCGCGGCCTCGACGGAGGTCTGACGGACGGCGGCGCGAGGGACGGCGGGCCAGACGCGAACGAGGACGGCGGGGTGCCGCAAGACACTGCGCCCGACACCGCCACGAGCGACATCGCTGCCCCTGAACTCCGTTACCCCTTCCACGGCTACCGCGAGATCGGCGAGTCGGTGGAGCTCGTCTGGGCCAACGTGGCGGAGGCCACCGAGTACGAGCTGCGCATGGAAGGCGGGCCGGTCCTCCGGGTGCCCGCCGCTGGAGGTGCGCTGACCCGGGTGACGGTCAGCCGGTCCCGCGGCACCTACCGCTGGTCCGTTGCCTCGTGCGACGCGGCTGGGTGCGGCTTCGGCTCCCCCGAACGCTACCTGCACGCCCAGCGTCCTCGCTGCGACCTCGACGGCGACGGCGATTCGGAAATCGTGGTGTCTTGGATCGGCAGCCCGGACGGCACATGGATCTTCTCCAACGGCGTCGCGGAGCGGCTCGCCGTCGGAGGACCGGTGGCCTGTGCGGACCTGGACGGAGACGGAGACGACGAAGTCGTCGTCGGCCGCGCACGGGTCGACTGGGTGGGCGGCGCGCCGGTCGTCGATGCGATGTGGTTGCCCGAAGACCCCACCGCGGTCGCGGCCGGAGACGTGGACGCCGATGGACGCGACGATCTCCTGCTCGGATACGCGGACCGCGGCGAGGCCCAGTTCTGGGTCAACGGCGAGGCCGGCCGTCTGGTCTCGGGCGTCGCGGGCGCGGCCGGATCCGACGTCGCGCTCGCCGACACCGACGGCGATGGCCTGCTCGATGGAGTGATCAGTCAGGCCAGCGGCAACTACGATGCACCGGGTCCCGCGCAGGCCATCCTCATCGCCCGATGGGCGGGCGGTATGCGCCGCATCGACCCCCCTGCCACCAGCCACGCGCTCGCGCTCTTCGGGTACCGGGTCTCCGGCACCGGTCCCAGCCCCGACGGATTCGAGGGCATCGCGGCGACCGCACCGCTTGAACGCGGCGCCGGTGGCACCGGCTCGCTCACGCCCGGCGCGCTCTACCTCTTCGAAGGGTCGACCGCGCCCGCGGGCAGTCCCCAGATCGAGTCGCCGGACACCGAGTTCAGCAACTTCCCCAGCGACGTCGTGCACGCCCAATCCGGTCGACGGGCCGTCCTGGCAGGCTTCGGAGAGTTCGAGCGCCACGTGCCCGAAGGCGCCGGCGCCCACCAAGGCCACGTCCTGCGCTACGACTGCAACCCCGACTGCGTCGTCTCCCCCCGTCCACCGACGCCACCGCTCGACGACGCGTACTTCGGCGACGTGGTGGCCGGCGACCTGGATCTCGACGCGGACGGCACGGTGGACCGCGTCGCCGTCGCGCCCTACCGCAATGTCGCAGACCCGATGCGCGTCTTCACCGGCACCGGCACATCCGACTGGACGGAACGCGACACCATCGACGTTGGCGTCGTCCGCGTCTGGCTCCCCTAAGACTCGAGGTTCGTCGGTTTCGCGATCGGCTTCGGTCGGCTTTCGGCATCGGCTTCGGCATCGGCTTCGGGGTCGGCATCGGCTTCGGGGTCGGCTTCGGCTTCGGGGTCGGCGTCGGCTTCGGGGTCGGCTTCGGGGTCGGCTTCGGCATCGGCTTCGGGGTCGGCGTCGGCTTCGGGGTCGGCTTCGGGGTCGGCTTCGGTTTCGGGACCGGCTTCGGCTTCCGCTTCGGCGTCGGGATCGGCTTCGGCGTCGGCTTCGGCTTCGGCTTCGGCTTCGGCTTCGGCTTCGGCGTCGGCTTCGGCCGGCGAATTGCGCCTCTTCCATCCGCCGGTGCTATGTTCTGTCCCGTGGATACGACGATCGATGCCGTGGAGGATCCTCCCCCGCCGCCGGAAGTCGAGTCCAACCGGCCCGCGCTTTCCCGCAAGCTGGACGCGCTCTCGGCCCCCGAGTTCGAGGACGAAACCGGCGCCGGCAAGGTCTTGGATGGTCGGTTTCGCCTGATTCGGATTCTCGGGCGGGGCGGCATGGGTGCGGTCTGGGAAGCCGAGGATCTGCAGCAGGGCCGCAAGGTCGCGGTCAAACGGCTCCGGGCCAGCCGCGACGGCGACAAAGACATCGAAGCCCGGCTTCTGCGCGAAGCCCGGGCCGTGATGGCCATCGAACACCCGGGCATCGTGAAGATGCTGGACCTCGGCAAAGACACCCGCGGACGTTGGTTCCTGGTGTACGAGCTGCTCCGCGGGGTCGATCTCGAGACCGCGATGGTCACCGAGCAGCTCCACCTTGGCGATGTGTGGCGGCTCGCGATCCAAACCCTCGACGCGCTGGTCGCCGCCCATGAAAACGGCATCGTGCACCGCGACATCAAGCCGGCGAACCTGTTCTTGGTCGATCTGCCGGACGGGTCGAGGGCGGTGCGGGTGCTGGACTTCGGCATCGCGAAACAGCGACAGCTCGAAGGCGCGACCCAGCTCACGGCGAGCGGGATCGTGGTGGGCACCCCGCGCTACATGAGCCCAGAACAGGCGCGCGGAAAACCGCTCGACGGCCGCGCCGATGTCTACGGGCTCGGCGCGGTGCTCTTCCGCCTCGTGATCGGGCGCACCCCATTCGACGAGGACAACGTGGCCGAGTTGATGGCGCGGCTGCTGCGCGAAGACGTGCCGCCGGTCCAACACGTGAGCCCCGAGGTGCCGCGCGAACTCGCGGTGGTCATCGACCGGGCGCTCCGGCGCAAGAGCGAGGACCGGTGGGCCTCCGCCGAGACGATGCGCGATGCGCTGCTGGGCGACTTCACGATGGAACAGGTCGCGCGGGGGGACATGCCCGCGTGGGGCGACGACGCGATACCGACCCCATCGCCACTGAGTGAGGAGACCGTCCAGTCCCCCTCGGAGCGGCCGGCCACCCCGCGGCGACGACGCCACTCCGCCTTGCCGTGGGTCGTGGCGATCTCGGTGGGGCTGCTCGCGGGTGCGGGTGGGTTCTACGCGGTGAACGCGATGCGCGGCGAGCCCATCCGGCGCGAGTCCCTGAATGTGGCCGCCGCACAACCCGAGGCGCCGGCGTTGCCTCCGCCGGAGCCGGTCGCGGCCGTTCTCGCCGAACGCGCGGAGGGCCCGGTCGAAGAAGCCCCCGATCGGGTCGACCCCACGGAACAACCGGTCGAGGTCCAACCCTCGGTCATGCAGGCCGCCATGGACAGCACCATGCGTGCGGACGCGCCCCCCCGCATGCAGACCGAGATGCGGCCAGACATCGCAGAACGCGACCGCCCTGGGTACCGCGTCGCCCGCGACTACGACGACTAGCCCGCCCTCGACCAGCCCGCTTTTTGGTGGTCTGCCGGCAGCCTCGGTATGCTTGCGCCATGAAGAACCGTTCCGTCGTGCTCTCCGTTGCGCTCCTCCTGGGCCTGGCCGTGGGCCTGGCCGCCCTCGTGGCGACGGGGAGGACCCAGGCACAGACGGACGGCGACTCGCATGCGAGCGTCTCCCCGACCCGCCGCGTGGGCGAGTACGCCGGGGTGCGCTCCGGCTCCGCCCAGGCTCCGCCGCGTGCCCGCGCCGTGACCCGCGCGCGAGCCGCCCGGCGGCCGGCGACCTTGATCACGTGGCCTGGTTTCGAACCGCGGGCCGACGGCACGAGCCGGTTCTTCCTTCAGCTCTCCGGGCCGGCCCAGCACGAGACCCACAGCAGCGACGGCAAGTTCGAGGTGGTCCTGCACGGGGTGCGCACGCACCTCCGCAACACCCGGCGCTGGCTGCGCACCCAGCACTTCAACACCCCGGTTCAGCGGGCGCGGGTCGAACGGCGCGGCCGGAACGATCTTGCCTTCGTATTCCACCTGCGCGCTGGTTCGGTTCCGTCGGTCACGAGTTCGGCGGGCGAGGGCGGCTATCAGTACGTCTACGTGGACTTCCCGGCCGGCAACTTCCTGCCCGAGGCTTCGCGCGCGGAGATTCGGGTCGTGGACGAGGACGACGACGCCAACGCGCCGCCGCCCAACATCTACGAAGACGACTACCAGGACGACGAGCGGCCGCCCGCGCTTCAGTAAGTGCTTCCGGATCCGCTGGCGGAAGCGGGCGAGACATGAAGCCGAAACAGACGCCGACGCCGACGCCGAGCCCGAAGCTGAAGCCGACTCCGAAGTCGAAGCCGACGCCGAAGCCGAAGCCGAAGCCGACGCCGAAGCCGAAGCCGAAGAGCCCGAAGCCGAAGGCTGTACCGACGCTGTCTACTCCTCACTTGGCTTCGGGCCTGGTATGTTGACGCCGTGACCCTTCGCGACTTTCTTTCCTCCACGGTTCTGGGGGCCTCCACGGTCCTGGTGGCTTCGTTCGCGCTGGCGGGGTGTGGCGCGCCGAGCGGCGAGACGGTGTGCGCCGACTTCTGCGACAACATCGAACTCTGTGGCGCGGGCGGAGGTTCCGGCGACGGTGGCTGCATGTGGGCGTGTTTGGCCGCGATCGAGTGGCGGCAGAGCAAGGGCGATCGATGTGGGCGCAAGGCCCGACTCGAGTTCGAGTGCCTCGCCACCGTGGACGACTGCGAGTTCCTGCTCGACGACCGGGTGTACAACCGGAACGACCCATGCGCGCCCGAAGGCGGCAGCCGGTCCAACGCCTGCGTGGAAGATGGCATCCCGGGCGACGAGCTCGTCCCGCTCTCGGCCGACCTCGAGAACTTCTTCCCCGAGGACTAGGGCCGCCAGTCTCGCGAAGCGAGCCAGGCCCGTAGCGCAGGAAAATTGACCCTCGAGGGCAAGCCGTGCGAACTCGACGCATGACGCTGCGCGGTGCTCGGATCGAATCTCTTCTCGCGTCGCTTCCCGCAGACGCGGAAGGCGAGCTTCGAGTGCACTCCGAACGCGGCGTCGATCGCGTGCTCCTGCGCGCGGGACGCGTGGTTGGCGTGGACCTGCGGGCCCACTTCGATCCGCTCCTCGATCGACTGCAGCGCTCCGGCGAACTCGATCCCACGCGCTACCACCGCGCGCTCACCCGCCTGGCGATCAGCGAACGGCGAAGCGGCGAGCTCGCGGCCGCGCTCGGGGTGCCGAAGGCCGCTGTGCAAGAAGCCCTGGCCCAGCAGATGCGCCAGCGGCTCGCAGTGCTCGAGCGCCGGGTCCGCAGCGGCGCCAAGGTCACGTTCCGTTCCCGCAACGTCGCGAGCGGAGAGGTCGTGCAAGTCATGCCGCGGGTCTCGCAACCGTCCCCGAAGCGAAGCGACAACGTCGTCGTGCCGATGAACGGCGAAGCGAACCGTCAGCGCGCACGAGAGCGCCGGGCGAGGCCGCGTGGGACCACCGAACGATGCGTGACGAGACAGCAGCTCGTCTCCGCGGCCATGCGCCTGCACCCGGACCGCAATCCGAATGCGACCCCCGCCGAGCGGCGCAAACTCCAAGACGAACTCGCCCGCCTCACCGCCGCCTACCACGGGCTGTAGCAGGAGCCGCCGAAGGCGGCGACCTGCTCCCTTGCCCCTGCCCCTGCCCTTGCCCTTGCCCTAGCAGCAACTGTATTCGCAGCCGCGACTCAAGTCACCTCGGGTGACCAGTCGGTGCCGCTGCGGATCATGGCGTTGAGGACGGTGAGTAGCTTCCGGGCGACAGCTGTCAGGGCAACCTTGCTC
>JAXMNT010000070.1:0-33777 GCA_034670305.1 Deltaproteobacteria bacterium | reverse complement strand
CGCGATGCTCGTCGCGCTGATCAAGCGATCTGACCGCTGATCCGCGGGCAAGGGCAAAGGCAAGGGCAGGGGCAAGGGGCAGGCTGCGAGAACGCCCTGCGGGCGTTCTTCAGCAACCTGCTAGTGCTTCGGCTTCGGCTTCGGCTTCGGCTTCGGCTTCGGCTTCGGCTTCGGCTTCGGCTTCTGCTTCCGCTTCCGCTCCCGCTTCCGCTTCCGCTTCCAAGACGACGGCCTACGAGGAGGGTGGCAGGTGTCCGCGGGCGGCGAGCACCCGTTCCACCGTCTCGACGATCGTGACGGTGCGCGCGTCGAGCTCCACGTTCACGGCAGCGCCGATGGGTTTGGTTCCGAGCGCGGTGAGCCGAAGCGTCTCTGGCACCAGATGCAGAGAGAACGAGTCTTCTTTCACCCGGCCGATCGTCAGGCTCGACCCATCGATCGCGACGAAGCCCTTCGCGAACAGAAACCGCATCCACTCCTTCGGGACCTCGATCCAAAGGGCGACGTCGTGGCCGTCTTCGATCCGCTCGCGAAGAATGCCGCGTCCGAGTACGTGACCCGAGACCTCGTGGCCGCCGATCTCGTCGCCGACCCGCACGCTGCGCTCGACGCTGACCCGCCGTCCCTCCTCGAGGGTGTCCAGAGTCGTGAGATCCAGCGTCTCCTGGATCACGTCGAACGCGACGACCGTGTCTTGGATGCCGACGACGGTCTGACACACGCCGTCGATCGACACGCTCGCCCCGAGCTCGAGCCCAGCGCCGTACACGCCGAGGTCGACCCCGAACCGGATCAACGAAGGCTCTCTTCGAACCCAGACGACTTCGAAGAGCCCGCGGGTGATCCCGCTGAACACGCCTAGTTTCCGAGTCCGAGTATGACCGGCGACGAACCACCATCGGAGACCGGGGTGGCGACGATGGTCACCCGCCCTGAGCGCGAAAGGAGCTTGAAGCCTTCGAGCATCTCGTGCTGCACGTAGAGCGGGGTCAGCGTCTCGTTGACGATGCGCTGCGCCGCTGCGCGACCGCGGGCGGTGGTGATCGTGATCTCGGCCTGCTGCTCCGCGATCTGTCGTTCGCGATCCATGCGGTCCAGATCCTGCTCCGCGGCCAACTTGCGCTGGATCTCCGCGTTGATCGCCTCGGGGTAGGTCAGGTTGCCGATCGACATCGTCTCGAACTCGATCGGCGTGTCGGCGTACTCCTCTTGGAGCCGGCCGAGGATCTCCGCGCCGATCTCCTGGGTCCGCGACTGGATGTCGTAGGCATCGTACTGGTGCACGGAGTCCCGGACCGCGGTCCGGAAGGGCTGCTGGACCGCGCGCACGTACCACTCGGGCAGATCGCTGTCGCCCACCGAGTCGCCCGAGCCGAATGCTTCGATCAACTGACGCACCGCCTCGGGTCGCACACCGATGCGCATGTGCGCTTCGAATCCGACGTTGAGGTTGTCGCGGCTGAGGATGTGGAACTCCTCGGTGTAGTTCTTCGGACGCACGTCGACGTTCGAGACGAACTGCCGCCAGACGACGCCGGTCGAGGTCGGTCCGCCCTGGGTGCCGACGAAGCCGGCGGAGCCGAAGACGAGAGGCACATGGTAGATGTAGCCCTCGTAGCCTTCTTCGGTGGTCTCGTTGGCGCAGGCGCTGAGTGAGAGCGCGCAGAGTACGGCCACGAGGGGCCGGATGATTCGAACGGGGTTCATCAGTTGGTCCCTTGGAAGATGTGGGGAACGCCTGCGCGGTCGGAACGGGTGGGCACGACGATGACGACGTTGGCCTGCGCCACCCCGTCCTCATCGGCTTCTTCATCGGCGAGCGCCCGGTAGAGGTCGGCCGCTTCGTGCTGGACGAAGAGCGGCGTCAACGTCGCCTGTTCGATCGCCTGCGCTTCGGCTTCGCCGCCGGCGCGGATCTCGCGAATGCTCGCTTCCGCCTCCGCGATCTGACGCTGTACCTGCATGCGCTGCCGGCGCTGCTCCGCGGCGAGGTTGGCGATGACGCGTTGCTCGACCGAAGCCGGGTAGTTGATGTTGCCGATCGACATGGAGAGGAACTCGAACGGGGTGTCCTCGTACTCCTCGTGCAAGCGCTCGAGAATCTGGGCCGCGATCTGCTGCGACTCGTTCTTGATGTCGAACGCGGCGCGGCTTCGAACGACTTCGCGCACCGCAGTCCGGTACGGGCGGCGCACGTTGTTGGAGTACCAGTCGATGCCGCTGTAGCGCTCCACGACGTCGCGCACCGAACCGTTCTTCAGACGAACGCGGGCGTGCGCCTCGAAGCTGACCTCCAAGTTGTCCGAGCTGAAGATCTGCATCTGCTCGCTGAAGGTGTTCACCCGCATGTCGATGTTGGTGACGTAGCGTCGCCAGGCCCAGCCGGTGGAGGTCGGTCCCCGCTGGGTGTCGACGAACTCGCGTTGCCCGAAGGCGAGCGGCTGGTGGTAGACGTACCCTTCGTGTCCGGGCGGCGTGAAGGGGTTGGTGCCGCCCATCGCGTGAACGATCGCCGAGATCAAACTCAGCGTGACGAGTCCGGAGATCAGACCCAGTGCGCGTGGCAGCTTTCGCCGCGGAATGTCGCGCCTTCGGGGTGGAGTACGTGTGGCCATCGGCGGACCCTAGGGCAGGTTGCTCTGCGACGCGAGGGCGCGTGCGCACACCGGCCGCGCGCGCCGAACCTGCGCTGAGGTCTGCGCACACGAACGAACTCCGAGTTGCGTCCGGACTGCACGCGCGCAGAGCCTCCGACGACCCGTTCCCAAGACGCAGATGCTGGCCGCGGAAGCGAACATCCGTGGCCCACCCTCAGACGGCCTTCGCGGCAATGCTTGATGTAACTCAATAATTACAATGCGTTGGACCAACCGAACGCCAGGTGTACGAAACGTTCACAACTTTCTTAGAGAACCTCCGAGTGTGCAAAAAGGGGACAGCTCCGGGGCTAGGTTCTCCCCATGCGCATCACCGGACTCTCCGTGCTCCTCCTGGCCGCTTGCGCGGCGCAACCCGCGGGTCTTGGCAAAGACCTCAAACCCGAGGGGGCCACGAGCGCCATCGTCGGCGGCAGCGGCGTCGACATCGAGTCGTTCCCTTGGCAGGTCTCCCTCCAAGTCCGCGGCGGGCACATCTGCGGCGGATCGATCATCGACGAACGATGGGTGCTGACCGCCGCGCACTGCGTCGAGTCCTCCCGGTCTTCGATGTCGATCGAAGCCGGTGCCTCGTTTCAGAGCGGCGTCGGTCAGCGCATCGCAGTCGCCGAGGTCCAGGAGTTCCCGGGCTACCGGGCGCCCGAGTTCGGCAAAGACGTCGCGCTGCTTCGTCTCGCCAGCGCGCTTCGGTTCAACGACTCCGTCCAGCCCATCCGACTCGCCCGGCCGGCCGATGCGGACCTGACCGAAGCGGGCCGCACCGCGACGGTGTCCGGCTGGGGCACCTTGCGCGCCGGCGGGAGCAGCCCGGATCGACTCCAGGCGGTCGACGTGCCGATCGTCGCGCTCTCCGCCGCGGCCAGCGCGTACCGCCGTTCGTTGAGCAGCGACCAACTCGCCGCCGGGTTCCTGGGCGTCGGAGGCGCGGACTCGTGTCAGGGCGACAGCGGTGGCCCGCTCGTGGTGCGCGAGGGCGCCACGCCGGTGCTCGTCGGTGTGGTGAGCTGGGGCAACGGATGCGCGGACCCGAGGTACCCCGGGTTGTACGCACGGGTGACGAGCTTCTTCGACTGGATCGAATCGTTCACCGGGCTCTCGTTCAGCGACCCGGCGCCGGCTCCGGAACCCGAGCCCGAACCGGAACCCGAGATGGCGACCTCGGTGCGGACGGACAGCGCGAGCGGTTCGATCGCGACCGGCGCGGAGACCCACTTCGGCCCCTACGACGTCGCGGGCGGCGAGAGCATCCGCGTGGTGCTCGCTGGAGGCACTGGGGATCCCGATCTCTACGTTCGATTCGAAGACGCCCCGACCACCGGCACCTACTCCTGCCGTTCCTGGCGCGCGGGTCCACTCGAAGAGTGTGTGCTGACCGCGCCGGCTGGCGGCGCGCGCGCGTTCGTCATGGTGCACGGCTACGAAGGGGGCGCGTTCGAGATGGAAGCGACTTGGACCGGTGTCGATCGCCCCGAGACCGCGCCACCCGCACCGGCCGAGCCGGAGGTCATCGTCGCGGAAGCCTCCGGTTCGAACGCTGCGGGCGAGTCGACCCACTTCGAAGCCTTCGACGTGCTTCCAGGCTCGCGCTTCGTCGCCCGCATCACGGGCACCGGCGACGCCGACCTGTACGTGCGATGGAACGACGCCCCGACCCGCACCGCCTACGACTGCCGCCCCTACGCGGGCGACGCGAACGAGGTCTGCGAGCTCACCGTGCCGGCCTCCGCGCGCACCGCACACGTGATGATCGACGGGTACACCGCCACGAGCTGGAACTTCGAGGTCGAGTACACGCGCTGAGGGAGCGGGTTCACGCCGACGTTGTTCCCGTGCCGTGCCGTGCCGTGCCCGTGCCCGTGCCCGTGCCCGTGCCCGTGCCCGTGCCCGTGAGCCGACGCCGAAACCGAAGCCGACGCCGAAGCCGAAGCCGACGCCGATGCCGACGCCGAAGCCGATGCCGAAGCCGACGCCGACGCCGATGCCGATGCCGAAGCCGAAGCCGACGCCGACGCCGAAGCCGACGCCGAGGCCGAAGCCGACGCCGAGTCCGAAGCCGAAGCCGAAGCCGACGCCGACGCCGATCCCGAATCCGACGCCGAAGCCGAATCCGAAGGCGAATCCGAAGGCGAAGCCGACGCCGACGCCGAATCCGAAGCCTGAATCCGATGCGGACCTCGGACCTCCGACCTCCCTCCGCCGCTCGTCAGGCGGGGTGGTGGCGGAGGGTGACTTTGACGGTGACGGTGCGGAGGGCGGCGAGGCGGACGAAGAGGTCGTCGGGGGTCGCGCTCTTGCTCATGC
Source organism: Deltaproteobacteria bacterium (assembly GCA_034670305.1). GTDB lineage: Bacteria > Myxococcota_A > Polyangia > Polyangiales > Houyiibacteriaceae > JAXMNT01. Next base: position 28,819 of record JAXMNT010000070.1, on the reverse strand, counting down.
GCCCGACCGGTGCGGTGTCGCCGCCGGTTGCGGAGACCCTCGAGAGCACGCGGTGGGGGGCGCCGAGTTCGATGCCGAGCGCGGCGGCGATCGCATCGAGCTGGGCGCGCGCGTCTTGGGCGGCGAGGGCGCCGGCTTCACGCCGTTGCGAGGTGTCGTCCTCGAACGACCACACCGATCCAGCCAACGTCGCGTCGCCATCTTTCGCGACGACCATCAACGCGGCGGACGTGGCTTCGAGCGGGCAGGTCACGCGCAGGGTGTAACGACCGATGGAACTGCTGCCGAGCAAGCCGCTCTTGGCGCGGCCGTCGAAGGCGACCAAGTCGACTGCTGTGACGCCGGCTTGAAGCAACCGATCGCGCAGCCCCGAGAGCTCGGTCACCTTCTCGAGCGCGTTCGGCGCGCTGACGAGCTCGTCGGCTTCGACCCGCACGGTCAACACCACCGCGTCGGCGGCGAGTTCGTAGTGCGCGTGTCCCGCCGCTTCGAGGTAGTCGGCGTCGCCTGCGGTGGTTTCGTCGGGGGTGTGTCCGTCAAAAGATGCGGCGCCGCCGCGCACGGCCGGTGATTTCAGCATGGTGCAGGGTGCGCCGCTTGGACGCGGGGTCAAGCATGGACGAGACTCGATCATGGCGACCGCACACCGTGCTGCGATTCCCGAAGGCAGCGCCGCGTTCCTGTGCATCGGACGGGCGGCTATACAGACGCAGCGGTGGTCGGAGGATCGCAAGGGCACCCGCTTTTCGGCCGCGCGGGTGCGCTTGTCGACGATGCTTTGCGTGCTCGCGTCTTCGATGCTGGGGTGTTCGATCGAGGACAGCGATCGGGTGCTCGAAGACGTCGCGATCGAAACGCCGCCATCCGCGTCGACGTTCCGCTTGCGGGTCCTGAGCTTCAACACCTGGAGCGTGCCGATGCGCGAAGACCACGACGAGTTGCTCGCGCAGTGTGCGGACGCAGTGTCCGCGGTGGATGCGGATGTGGTCGCGCTGCAGGAAGTGTGGCGGGACTCGGACGCGGAGGTCTTCGCGGCCGCATTCGCCGAGCGCGGGCTTCGGTACGAGGTCCACCTGGGGTCGACTCGGCCGTTGCAACGCGGGAGCTCGGGGCTGGTGCTGGCGAGCCGGTACCCGATCGTCTCTCACCGATTCGAACCGTTCCGCGTGGGCAGTCTGCCCTACACACCGTGGCCGCCCGACTGGTACGCGACCAAAGGCGCGCTCGAGGTCACACTCCAGACACCAGCGGGACAGGTTCGGGTCGTCGACACCCACGTGCATGCCGCCTACGGAGAGGGCGAGAACGAAGGGCACCGGCTTGGACAGACCCGGGAGCTCGCCGCCTGGCTGAGCGGTTCGACGGTGCCTCTGATCTTGGTCGGAGACTTCAACACCCGTCCGGGCGAACTTCCCTTCGAACCGCTCGAAGTATTTTCGATGATCGGCCGCTCGCACGTCGATGCCGTGTTCCTGCGGGATGGCCCAGGGACCCGGCTCTTTGGGACGGCGATCGAGCAGGTCCTGACCGAGACCGTTGCGCTTCGCAGTGGCCGACGCACGCCCTTGTCCGACCACCGCGGGGTGTTGGTCGAAGTCGCGTTCGAATCCGCCCCAGGACTGGTTTCGGACCACCCCCCATCGCCCGCGATGCAGCGCGCCGTCGCCCGCGAACTGCGCCGGGCGAATGCCCATCAAACCATCGGCCGCGGAGTCACCGCCGTACTCCTACTCGTGATGTTGTTCGTGGTGTACCGGCTGCGACGTCGGTCCCTGACCCTGATGCTCTGGCTCGCCCTCCTCGCCTGCTGGGCCGCCTACCACGGCTGGATCGTCGGACCCCTCATGGTCCAATGGGTCACCCAGCTCTGAGAGCCGCCAGTCCCGCGAAGCGAGCCAGGCCACTCACAGCGCCCGCGAGTCAGGCGGCTCCACCCGTGCACCTGCGCAGGCCGAAGGCCGAGCAACTGGTGCACTCCCCAAGTGGGTCATAGAGGCGGCGGGAGTGCCTTCACCGCGCGCAGCCGCAGTTGTTCCAATCACTTCTTCAGTGAGTGGAAGTGAATGGGCGGCGAGCACGTGAAGGTGCCCAGGCGGGGAGGAGGCCGAAGGCCGGAGGGGGAACCCTTCCCCTCAGAAACAAGCGGTGTGCCAGCCCGCACCGCCTGTGAAGGATTGGATACGGACGCCGAATTAGGGCCGCCAGTCGAGCGAAGCGAGCCAGGCCACGAGATGACGCCAGCGAGTCAGGCAACTCGCTGACGTGCACCTGCGCAGGCCGAAGGCCGAGCAACTGGTGCACTCCCCAAGTGAGTCATAGAGGCGGCGGGAGTGCCTTCACCGCGCGCAGCCGCCAAGTGCCCCAAATGCATCTTCAGTGAGTGGAAGTGAATGGGCGGCGAGCACGTGAAGGTGCTCTGGACGCCGAATTAGGCCCGCCAGTCGAGCGAAGCGAGCCAGGCCACTCACAGCGCCCGCGAGTCAGGCAACTCGCTGACGTGCACCTGCGCAGGCCGAAGGCCGAGCAACTGGTGCACTCCCCAAGTGAGTCATAGAGCGCCTCAAGGAGCGCCTGGACGCGCGCAGCCGCCCAACGGATCCCAGTGCTTCTTCAATGCACCTGAGTCATGGGCGGCGAGCACGTGCAGGCAGCGACGGGCGCGAATTAGGGCCGCCAGTCGAGCGAAGCGAGCCAGGCCCGTATTGCGGATAGAAAGAGACAGCCGCCACGAAAAGCACTCCCCCGAGCGTTTTCGTGACGGCCCATCTCACCCCCCATCCCCCAGGCACACACGGGTCCTCTTGACGGAAGAAAAGAGGATCGTGCGGCGTCTACACGTTCTTCAACGTTCGCAGACGCGGTAGTTCTCCGGACGGCTCCGGTAGTCGGCGCTGTCGACCGCCGGGCACTCCGTTCGTGTGAGTCGACGAATGTCGTCGACCTGAGACCAGGTCATGGCGACCGGCGTGAAAACCAGCGGCACGAGCGGGTCGGTGCGGATGTCGTCTTCGATCGACTCGTAGGTCCCGTCGTCGCGGTGGGTCTCCCACATCGACTCGAAGTTCGCTTCGTACGCAGCGACGAGTTCGGCGAAACGCGGGCCCCGGAACATCAGCATGTTCTCCATGGTGTTGTGTTCCGCGTTGTCGGACAAGTTGTAGCTGCCGGTCCAGAGCTCGTCGCCGTCGATGACGAGGTACTTGTGGTGCATCTGCACCGCGTAGGTGTAGTGCCAGCGGTATGAGTAGAACTTGTACCGCACGTCGGCGCCGGCCTCCTGCACGTCGTAGCCGAACTTGAAACCGCGGTCGTAGCAGCGCCGGATCTGCGACTCGGTCGAGGCCACTTCGACGCAGTCTTCGAGGTCATTCGCCTGCGCGTTGGCAACCCACTCGCTGATCCACTCCTGCCCATCGAGGTAGACGCGGATGTCCATCTCGGGCCGTTCACGCGCCGCGCGCATGATCGCTTCGGAGACCGGCCGCGACCGGAGGTGGCCGCTCGCGACATGAATCGAATCGGTCGCGGCATCGATCGCGGCGACGAGCGCGTCCGACACAGTGTTGGCGCCGGTCACCCGGAAGGTCGTGGTCGTCACGGTGAAGTTGTCGGAGGTGAAGAGCGCCGCGGCGTCGTCCGGCATGGCGACTTCGTCGATGACGTTGGTGGCCAGCTCGTAAGGAAGGCTCTCGTCGAACACGAAGTCGCGCGAGTGGCTCCAGAGGTGATCGAACTCGCGCTGGAACGAACGCGCGAACTCGGGCAACCCGCGCAGGAAGAGCGTGTTCTCGTCGTAGCGGGTGGCGCCGCCGTTCGACCAGTTGGCGCTGCCACTCGCAATGCTCGCGGTCATGGCGCGCGCATCGTCGTCGCGCGGGCCGTCCACGAGAATGAACTTGTGGTGCATGATCTTGTTCACGTAGCGAACGTTCACGCCCATGCGCTCGAGCCGCGCGGAGCGGGTCGAACTCGGATCCGAGGCGCGGCGGTCGGCGTTCGCGGTCTCAAAGATCATGCGCACCTTCACCCCGCGGGCGACGGCGGCTTCGATCGCGTCGTAGATCGAGCCGATCGAGAAGCTGTACATCGCGATGTCGAGCGAGCTCTGCGCGCCGTCGATGAGCTCGAGCACGCGCGTCGCGTGGCTCGTCGCGAAGGGCTGCGGCGAGAAGATCACCTCGGCGACGACGTCGCCCTGCGACGGGCCGAACCCGTGCGCGAGCGCGTACTCGTAGATCAGTTCGAGGGCGCGTTCGCCGACGTAGGAGATCGCGTCGAGTTCGTTGACCGTCGCGAAGGCGCGGTCGTCGGCCGTCTCCAAGAGACCGTCGTCTCCGGCGCGGTGCGCGATGATGTTGCCGGCGGCGCGGCGGTCGAGGCCGACGTCGTCGTCGAGCAGCTCGAAGCTGGTCGCGCCGTCGTTCACGAACGCGAGCATGGTGGCTTCGCGCACGTCGACGGGCGCATCGACCGGGAGGTATCCGTTGGCGCGCGCGTAGGCGAGCAGGTCCGCCAGGGCGCGCGGTCCGACGTAGGAGACCGCGTCGAGCTCGACGATCGACTGAAAGTCGACATCGTCGGCGGTGGCCTGCATCCAGTCGGGGCCGTTGCGGGTCGAGACGATGTTGGCGGCGGCGCGCCGGTCGAGTCCGACGTCGATGTCGAACATCGATTGGGTCACGTCGCGATCGTTGACGAGCGCCAGAACGGCGACCTCGTCGGGCGAGCCCGCGACGATCAGGTCCGAGGCTTCACCGACCTCGTCGGTGGCACATCCAATGGATGCACTGAGGCTCAGAACGCAGGAGAGAAACAGAAAACGGCGCATGTCCAAACTCCGGGGGAGAGAGTTGAAACGATGCGGGGTCATGGAAGCCGGGTGGCTTCGACGAGTTCTCCGGATCTAAGAGCGAGGCTCAAGACAGCGCGTGAGCGCTCCGGACCGCAACCATCGAACGTCGTGCTAACAGGTCACGCACATGTAGGCACATGTAGCCGTGATCGATCACACGGCTCCTTCTCCACCGCGTCGGTTCGCGTCAGACGGCTGTGACGTTCTCGGCCGGGTCCAGGAGGTAGCCGTCGTCCTGGCGGATGAGGATCTGTTTCAGGCCCATGGAGCGCAGTTCGCTCACGGCGTTGTAGACCCGGTTGTTGGCGTGTTCGGGTCCGAGCCGTTCGCCGGGCCAGCCGGCGTCGAAGAGATCGTCGACCGACATCGCGGTGCCGGGGGCCGCGGCCAACGATTGGGCGAGCGCCGCCAAGATGCGCCGCAGCGCTTTGCGCCGGCGGAGAGACACTTCACCGGATGGGAGCACGAATGCGCGCCCATCGAGCTGAACCCGGATGCCGTCGCCCTCCTTGCGCTGTTGTTGGAGCGTCTGTCGCGCCAGACGCAGCTCGACCGAGGGCGGGTCGTCGCCTTTCGGCAAGGAGCGCTCGGGCAGGTGCGCGCCGCGCAACCAGAGGAAGCGCACGATCGGATCGGAGCGGCCTTCGATCGCTTCGAGCGCAGCCGCGAGCCGGGCGCGCGCCACGTCGAGCGCGCCGAGATCCGCTTCGATGCCGACGCACGCACCCTGCGCGATCACGCCGAGCCGTCCAGAACCGGTCTGTTCGAGCAGCTGCCGCCCGCGCCGCGCGTGCAGGCTGGCGTCGTCCAACTGCCGCATCGAATGAAGTGCCATGGCGAGGTAGGTCGCGCAGGTGCCGACGTCGGCCGCGCTGCCGTGTTCTTGAAGCGCGCGCTCGGCCCGCTTGTACAGCTCGCACGCGGGTCCGAGTTGACCTTCGGTGTGTGCGACGAGCGCGACGCCCATCTGCGCGTAGCCGAGCCAGAGCGGGACCCCGGCCTTCTCCGCGAGCGCGCGCCCATCCTCGAGGGCCTGCCGCGCCGCGTCGAAACGTCCGAGGCTCGTGCGCACCCGCGCCAGTCGCAAGAGCGCGTGGATCTCGCGGGCGTGGTTGCCCTCCTCGCGGAACAGGAGGTAGCTCTGCTCGAGATCCGCCTGCGCCGCTTCGCTGCGCCCGAGTTCCTGGAGCACTTCGCCGCGCCGTACGAGCGCGGTGGCCCGGTGGGTGGGCGCATCGAGTTCGAGGGTGCCGACGCCGAGCGTGTCGAGCGCGTCGTCCAACCGGTCGAGCGCGTCGTCGAGTTCGCCCGCGTCGAGGTGCAGCGCGCCGAGTTCGGCCAGGAGCTCCGCCTTGAGCGCGACCGGTGCGTCGACCGCGTGTTCGACGCGGGCCGACGCGCTCTCGAGCACATCGCGCGCGTCGTCGTACCGCGCAAGGCGCCGGAGCGCGCTCACGTGTTTGCGTTCGAGGGCGATGGGCGGCTCGTCCGGGAAGACGAGGGAGAGCAGATCCAAGTAGGCCGTCGCCTGGTGCCGATCGAGCGACGCGATGTCGATCGCCGAGAGCAAGAGCGTCGCCCGTTCGATGTCGTCTTCTCTCGAGGCCCCCAATCGCGGCGAGGCGAAGGTGGTCGCCGCGCGCATCAGTTCGCCCAGCACGCGCTGGGTGCGGCCGGCCAGCACCTCCTCGCACACATGGTGGGCGTGCCGCTCGCGGGCCCGCGCCAGCACGTCGCCCTCCGGTGGCGACACGCACCCGAGGAGCGCTCGCGTCCGCACGAGCCGCATGCCGACGGCCCCTCGGGTCGCCAGCAAAGACGCGTCGATGGTGCGGCGGAGCACGTCGAGCACGCTGCCCTCGAGTTCCACGATCTCCTCCGCCGCGGCGGCGTCGAAGAAGCTGGCGAAGGCGCGGGTCTGCACGAGCGCGTCGCGCCAGTCCGAAGGCAGGTGGGCCCAGTACCGCTCTAGGCGCGACAGGAGCGGCCGTTCCCCCTGGCCGGCGGCGCGCCAGAGTTTGGCCGGCGCCTTCTCGAGCCGGTCGAGGATCGCTTCCTCGTCGAGCAGCGAGAGCAAGCCGCAGAGTTCTTCGATGGCCAGCGGCACCCCGTCGATGTGTTCGAGGATGAGCCGCACCACGTCCTCGCGCTCGTCGTCGAGCACGTAGTCGGACGCGACCTTCTTGGCGCACCGGACCCAGAACGCGCCCGCAGCCGAGTCGCGCACCGGGGTCCCGCGATCGGGAAGCGCCATGGGCGGCACGCAGATCGACTCCGCGGAGCTCGGCAGCCAGCTCGCGACGAGGGCGCGGCGGTCCGGGGCGCGCACCACCCAGGCGCGGACGCCGTCGAGGTCGACCGTGGATTCCGAATCGAGCACCAGGACCGGCCCAATGAACTCGGGGAGCGGCTCGGTTCCGGCCTCGACCGTCAGTACTTGGACTTCGGACCACTCGGACAAGCCGCGCGCCGCCGCGTGCAGCAACCGGCTCTTGCCGACGCCGGGCATGCCGTGGAGCGCGCAGACGGGATCCTCCGCCAGGCGCTCCAGCACCGTCCGCACGGTGATCTCGGATTCCGCCGACATGGCGCGGAGCATACAAGAGGTGGCCGCTGCGAGGCGCGGGCCAGGCCATCTCACAACGCCAACGAGTCAGGCGGCTCCACCCGTGCACCTGCGCAGCCCGTAGGGCGAGCAACTGGTGCACTCCCCAAGTGCGTCATAGAGGCGGCGGGAGTGCCTTCACCGCGCGCAGCCGCCAGTTGTTCCAATCGCTTCTTCAGTGTGTCCAAATGCTCGGGCGGCGAGCACGTGAAGGTGCCCAGGTGGGGAGGAGGCCGAAGGCCGGAGGGGGAACCCTTCCCCCTCAGAAACACTGGACGCCGAATTAGGGCCGCCAGTCCCGCGAAGCGGGCCAGGCCATCTCACAACGCCAACGAGTCAGGCGGCTCCACCCGTGCACCTGCGCAGCCCGTAGGGCGAGCAACTGGTGCACTCCCCAAGTGCGTCATAGAGGCGGCGGGAGTGCCTTCACCGCGCGCAGCCGCCAGTTGTTCCAATCGCTTCTTCAGTGTGTCCAAATGCTCGGGCGGCGAGCACGTGAAGGTGCTCTGGACGCCGAATTAGGGCCGCCAGTCCCGCGAAGCGGGCCAGGCCCGTAGTGACAATAAAGAAGCAAAAGAAACGTAAAGCGGCAGACCGAGCGCCGATGTGGCGCGTCTGACTTTCCATGCCCAGTCACACCCCTCCGGTCCCGAACCGCACACCCGCCCGCCCCAACGCGCTTGCGCTCGGTGCGATCCTTGCTGTCGCCGCGTCGCTGCTGCCCGTGTCTGCCTCCGCCCAAGTCGGGGTCTGGCATCCCGGTGGCGGCCGCGCGATCGTCGCCCGCCGCGCCCCCGTGCCCCAGCAGGTCTCCCCGCCCCGCTCCGTGCGAGAGGTGCTCCGGGATCAGCTCGCTGCGCGGCGGGTCACGAACCTCGCACGCTTCAGCGCCTACGCCGCCGCCGGTGAGTTCCCCCGCAACCACGAGCAGCCCGGCATGCTCAACGTCTTCATCGACGACGAGGGACACATCTGTGCAGCCGCCAACCTGATGTCGATCGACGGACTGCTCTCGCGGGTCCAGCAGGTCGCTGCCCAGAACAACTTCCTCCGCCTCGCCGACGTGCACGACGGACCGCTCCTCGCGTGGATGCTCTCGAGCGGCTTCACCCAGGACGAGATCGCGATGATCCAGGAGCCCTACTTCTTCATCGAACCCGATCTGCCCGACGAGCCCGTGATGGAAGATTTGGAGAAGGCGCGCCTGCAAGCCCGCTTCCGCCAGATCGAAGTCACCCTCCGGCGGGCCACCGAAACCAGCCTCAACCAAGCCGTGGACCGACTCATCGCCTGGCGCGCCGCCCACAGCATCCCCACCGCCGGCCGCGTGCTCGCCCAAGGCGACCTCTTCGGCGCCGCTCAGCAGGTCGCCGTGGTCCCGACCCCCGTGGCGGTCGAACCCGTCCACCTGGAACCGGTGCCGGTGCGACCCACCCAGCCCGTCGTCTACCAACCGCGCGCTCCTGGCGTCCTCCTCGTCCGCACCCTCGCCAGCAACACCAACGTCCGAAACCCCCTCGTCTGGGCCCCTGGCATGCCGCTGCCCCGCTGAGCCAAGAAGCGACGTAGGCAACGTCCCTTGCCCTTGCCCGGGCAAGACGAAGATCCGAGCCCGCCCAAGCCGCATCGCTTGGGCGGTCTCGGTTGACCGGTGTCCGCTTCTGCATCGGCACCGACTGACCAACACGGGCACGGGCACGGGCACGGGCACGGGCACGGGAACCGCGCATCCTCTCCTTCGGATTCGGATTCGGTTTCGGTTTCGGCGTCGGAGTCGGCGTCGGCTTCGGCGTCGGCGTCGGCTTCGGCGTCGGCTTCGGCTTCGGCGTCGGCTTCGGATTCGGCTTCGGCGTCGGCGTCGGTTCTCAAAAGCGGGGCAAGGGCAGGAGCAGGGGCAAGGGCAGGGGCAAGGGCAAGGGCAAGGGATACCCCCGCTGTCCACCTAGATCCTCGGCAGCACCGCCGCGTCCACCCGCTCCGCCGCGCGCATGAGGTCGCGCATCAACCCGCCCCCTTCCGGATCGGACTCTCGTCGCACGTCTTCGTGCAGTCGACCGAACGCGCGCTCGCCGCCCTCCTCCGGCCACCCAGCCGGCACCTCAGGCAGGGCGTCTCCTTCGACCCCGTCGTACAGCGCCTGCAGCCGCTCGAAGCCCGCGCGGATGCGCACGTCTTCCGCGGCGCCGCCTTCATCGAGCAACCACGGCGCGATCGCCGCGAAGACGTGCACGCCGCCTTCGAGGTTGGCGCGCATATCGGCGAGCGTGCGATTGGCGTATCTGGACTCGCCTTCACCGGTTCCGCCGAGCGCGACCTTCTCCTGCTGCTCTTCGATCGATCCGAGCAACCCCCGAAACGCAGCCGCCGGATCGAGCGCCAGCGAGCGGAAGGTGTCCCGCATCTCGAGGCACTCGCGCTCCAGCCGCGCGAGCAGGAGCTCCCGGAACTCGGACGCCTCGCGCGCGGTGCTCGGAAACGACGCGGGCTCGTAGTAGGGCAGCGACCGCTCGAAGCGCACCGTCGCGTCCGAATGTTCGCCCGCCCAGAGGATGCGCTCGACCGCGTGCATGCCGGTCACCCCGTCGTCGTCGAAGAGGTTGCGGTCGGGCCGCACGGCGATGAACGCCTCGTAGCGTTCGTCGACCGATACGTCGTAGTGGGGGAACAACATGCCGATGGCACCTTCGATCCGCTCGTACGCATCGCGCGCATCCGACCAAGCCGCCCGCATCTCCAGGACCGCCTCTCGGTGCGTGCTCAGCGACCATCCGTCGCTTGCTTCGGGTGCCGCCTGACGCAAACGCACCGTCGCGTCGTGCAGCGCCTCGAGTTCTTGCCCGACGTACCGCTTCACGTCTTCGATCGCTCGGTCGCGCGGTGGCGTACACGCCGCCAGCCCCACGAGCAGCCATGCCCAGGTCTTCACAGGGACTCCACGTAGCGCACCAGGCGCGCGCGTCGTGCCGGCACGAGTCGTTCGAACCGAGCGCGCGACGGGGCGGCTTCACCGGCGTGCGCTTCGATCGCCTCGGTGACATTGCGGGCGCGGCCGTCGTGGAGGAGCGCGCTGAGGTGTCGTATCCCGATCAGCGGTGAAGTGCGCCACTCCACCGGCTGCACCTCGGTGGCGCCTCGCAACGCGGTGCCGACGTCGTGCAACCCATCCAACGGCGGTGGCGGTTCCGGCGCAGGCGCACTCGAAAGCGCCTCGCCCATGTCGTGGACCAAGAGGTCGGAGAAGATCGGTGCATCGATGCCAGCGAGCTGCGGGATCGGATACGCGGGGTCGGTTCGCAGGCTCGGCACGTGGCAGTCTGCGCACCCGACCTCGGCGAACACCTCCGAGCCCACTTCGGCGGTGCGCGACGGGATCGCCAGAAGCCGAACGTAGTCCGCCACCCGCTCCACCGTCTCGCGGTCGACGTCGATGCCCGGGCGGGCGTCCTCGCTGGGTTGGTCCGGTTCCTCCGGCCGGTGGGGGGAACTCAATCCCATGTCGTCGAGGTAGGCGCCCGCCACGAAGTCTTCCAGGTCGGACCGTTCCGCCTTCAGCCCAAACCGTCCGTACGCATGCCCGTACCCTTCGCGCGCTGGGATGCGCGACGACCGCGCCGCGTGCACCACGCGCCCGGACACCACCCCCGTGCGCGCTTGATGACGCTCGACGCGCGCGAGCTCCGAGTCGAGCACCGCGTCCAGATACCCGCGCCCGAACACCGCCGGCGGCAACCGTCGAAGACGCCGCACGCCAGTGGGCAAGCGAAGATCCGAGAGCGGTGCGACGGCGGAAGGGCGAAAGACCGCGCCTGCCTCGAGCGACTCGGCCGAGGTTGGAGTCGGCGCGACCACCCGCTCCACCACACCGGGACCGCGGCCGTCGTCCGCGTGACAGCCTTCGCAGGTGCGGCGAATGAAGCGCGGGCCGAGCCCCTCGCTCGGCCGAAAGACGTGCGCGAAGTCCGCGTCCCCCGCCGCGAACCGCTGGAGCATCGGCGCATCGAGCCCCGCGATGGGGTCGTCGCTCGGGTCGGCCGTGACCAGCTGCGCGGGCGGTTCCGAGCAGGCGCCGAGCCACGCCACGCACACCACGAGACCGATCGTTCTCCAGACACCCCGCATCGCGGGCGCTCGGACGACCTTCGGACGGAACGGCGGTATGCTCGCGCGGTGGAACCCGTGGCCAGCCGTGTCCTTGCGTTGCTCCTGTGTGGCGCCGTCCCCCTTCAGACGGGATGCGGTGGCGACGACGACCTGCCCGACGCCGCGGCCGACGCGGGGGACGACGCGCCGATGGACGCGGGCCGGGACGCGCCAGCGCGCATGGACACCGGCCCCGATCCGCTTCCAGAGATCCCGAGCCGCGTCACCGACACCGAAGCGGACGAGGGCCGCGCCGGGTGCGCGTTCGAAGCCGGCGCGATGCCGTGGGAGACGGTCGGCGAGTCGTTCCCGATCGGCGACGAGATGCCGTTCGATCACATCATCTTGTTGCTGCAAGAGAACCGGAGCTTCGACCACTACTTCGGCATGATGCCAGGAGTCGAGGGCATTCCGGAGGGGGCATCGAACCCGGACACCGACGGCACCCCGGTCGAGCCCTTTCACACCGACGTGCTCTGCATCGAAGACGTGACCCACAACTGGACGCGCAGCCACGAGCAGTACGCGGGCGGATTGATGAACGGCTTCGTGACCACCAACGCGCCGGACGGTGCGCGCGCCCTCGGCATCCTCACCGACGCGGACATTCCCTACTACTGGGAGCTCTACCAAACGTTCGCGATGAGCGATCACCACCACTGCAGCATGCTCGGACCGACCTGGCCGAACCGCTACTTCTACACGAGCGGCACCTCGTTCGGACGCATCCGCAATACGACGATCGAAGAGAGCGGCTTCGCGGCGGACGCGGAGTACGTGATCTTCCAGCAGCTCGAAGCGCGCGGGATCAACTGGCGCATGTACCAGAGCGATGTGCCGACCCCGCTCGGGCTCTACCCGCGGTACGCCGGACGGCGACTCTCTCGCATCAAGCCGATCGATCAGTTCTTCACCGACTTGGCCGCCGGCGACCTCCCACCGATCGTCTACCTCGAGCCGCAGTTCTTCCAGGGCGTGGAGCAGTCCGACGAACACCCACCGGCGAACCCGCAGTTCGGGCAGGCGTTCGTACACCAAGTCGTGAGCGCACTGATGGACAGCCCGATCTGGGAGCGCAGCGCCTTCGTGCTCACCTACGACGAACACGGCGGGTTCTACGACCACGTCGTGCCCCCCGCCGCCTGTCCCCCCGACGCCACCGCACCCGAGCTCACGCCGTCCGATGCAGCGGGCGGGTTCGATCAGTTGGGCTTCCGGGTTCCGCTGGTCGTCGTCTCTCCATACGCGAAGGCCGGCTACGTCTCAGACCGGGTCACCGATCTGACTTCGGTACTCCGGCTCGTGCAGACCCGCTGGCTCCTGCCCGCATTGACCGCGCGCGACGCGAACGCGTGGCCGCTGCTCGACATGTTCGACTTCGACGCGCCGCCCTTCATGGACCCGCCGACGTTGACGGCAGCGACGATCGACGAGACCCGCGCCGCAGCTTGCCGCGAAGCGTTCCCCGACCGCGGCTTCCCGTGAAGGCCGCGCGCCGGCGCGGTGCGGTGCTGTCTTCCGGAACCGCAGTGCTGTCTTCCGGAACCGCAGTGCTGTCCTCGGGAACCGCAGTGCTGTCCTCGAGAACCGCAGTGCTGCTCACAGTGCTCGGCACCCTCTCCGCGTGTGCCGAGTCGGCGGCCGATGGCCCGGTCGCAACGGCCGTGCCCTTCATCGCGATGCAGTCCGACTTCGAGTCGTTCCGCACCTGGCGGCGATGGGAGTTGCCCGACATCGGGCTCGAACATGGACACGCGCGCGGCGGCCCGTCCCATCTCTACGTGAACTCGGAGCCCACGCCCTGGGGCCAGCCCCTCCCGGTCGGCACCATCCTGCTCAAGACCGTTGAACGGCCCGCGGAGTGGGAGCTGCACGCCATGGTCAAACGCGGCGGCGACTTCAACGCTGGCGGCGCGGTCGGCTGGGAGTACGTGGATCTTCGCCTCACCGACTCCGGCAGCCCGGCGATCGTTTGGCGCGGTGAAGGCAACGCCGCCGACCCCGGCGGCTACGGCCGGTTGCTCGATGGCACCCCCATTGGCTGCAATGACTGCCACGCCCAGATGCGCGCCGCCGACTACGCCTTCAGCCGCTCCATGTTCAGCGGCGACCCTCTTTAATTGCACTACGGGCCTGGCTCGCTTCGCGAGACTGGCGGCCCTAATTCGCGCCCGTCGCTGCCTGCACGTGCTCGCCGCCTCTGCACTTGATGGAGTGAAGAAGCACCTGGGGTGGTTGGCGGCTGCGCGCGTCCAGGCGCTCCTATCGGCGCTCTCGGGGATCGATTGGGGAGTGCACCAGTTGCTCGGCCTGCGGCCTGCGCAGGTGCACGTGTGGAGATGCCTGACTCGTTGGCGCTGGGTGGCCTGGCTCGCTTCGCGAGACTGGCGGCCCTTCTTTCTTGGGGGCACGGCCCCCAAACCCCGTCCCGGTGACACGGCTGGCTCGCTTCGCTCGGCTGCACCGTGTCGGTCTCGCGCCCGTCGCTGCCTGCACGTGCTCGCCGCCTCTGCACTTGATGGAGTGAAGAAGCACCTGGGGGGTGGTTGGCGGCTGCGCGCGTCCAGGCGCTCCTATTTGCTTGGGGGCACGGCCCCCAAACCCCGTCCCGGTGACACGGCTGGCTCGCTTCGCTCGGCTGCACCGTGTCGGTATTCCTGGGGGCACGGCCCCCAAACCCCGTCCCGGTGACACGGCTGGCTCGCTTCGCTCGGCTGCACCGTGTCGGTATTCCTGGGGGCACGGCCCCCAAACCCCGTCCCGGTGACACGGCTGGCTCGCTTCGCTCGGCTGCACCGTGTCGGTTCGGCGCTCTGTGATCACTTGGTGAGCTCGCCAGTTGCTCGCCCTGCGGGCTGCGCAGGCTCGCAGCACTTGTCGCACTTTCCCACTTGGGGCCATTCGGGCCTCGCTTCGCGAGACTGGCGGCCCCTACGCCACGCTTCACCCGATCGGGTGTGACCAGCCAGTTACACCTTCCGGTTCCGTTCACGATCCGAGACGCGCTTTCGCCCTCGTTTTGTTCGACGAACGACGAACTCGCCGTTGGCATCATCATTGAAGTAGAACGGGTACCGGCCAGAGTCGGTGCTTGGAGGTTTCGGATGGGCAAGATGAAGTGGGTGGGCGTGCTGTTGGCGATGCCGATGTTGATGGGTGCCGAAGGCGATGGGTGCGGCAACCCCGCATTCTCCGAGTCTCCCGCACCCGACATGTCGGGGACCTGGGACGTGACCTACGACGATCGACTGGACGTCACGATCCAGATCGGGGGCGCGGTGTACACGGAAGAGCTCGGCGCCACGGGCGGGGTCGTGACCATCGATCACGAAGGCCAGCCGATCATGTTCGACCTGAGCTGCGATCAAGAAGCGGTCGTCTGCCCGAGCGAAGTCTGGCCGGCGTCGGTTGGGTTCCGGCAGGACGACGCGATGTACCCACACCGCGTGTTCCTTCAGCTCCCCGAACAGAACTGCGACATGCCGCTGCGCATGCCCGCCACCGACGAATGCGGCGAGGGCACGACCAACCCGGACTGCGACATGGTGTGCGATGGCGAGATCACCGCAGGCGTGAGCGAGCGGTTCGGCACGATCAACGAAGCAGGCGATGCGTGGCAGGTCCTGCTCGGCGCCGGGTTCGCGACGAACGGCATCAACTGCGCGCTGCTCGGCGCGTCGGTGGCGGCGGGCGACCTCACCACGAGCGGCAGCGCGATGACGGAGGACTGGGACGCCAGCGCGACCACGGGCGACGTGACGACCGTCTACGCCGGCGGATGTCTCTGGGCCGGTGATCCGGACATGGACGCAGAGCTCGAAGCGCTGGTGATCGGGGCATCGGTTCGTTTCGAGACCGGGTTCGACGCCACCAAGCGCCCCGGCCGCTGACGGCACCCAACGTGGAGGAACGAACGACGCGGTCTCACGGCCGCGTCGTTCTTCGTTGGATCAGTCGAGCGCGACCCGCCTGGTCACCGTCTGTCCGGAACGGACCTGCACCACGTACGGCGTCTCGATGCCGCGCTCCGGGTTCCGAAGAATCAGCCGGTGCTGCCCGGGCGGAAGCGGTACCCGCACGATGGGGGTGTGGCCGAGCGACCGGCCGTCGGGCCCGCGCACGTCGGCCCAGGGCGAGGAGTCCAGCGTGAGGAAGCCCGGCGCCTCGGCCGGTTCTTCGCCAACCATCTCACTCTCCGCCTCCGTCTCACCGACCGACTCGCTGGCCATCTCGGTCTCCACGACACCCGGGTCGGCGGCTCCGGTCATCGTCGCAGCCATCCCGCCAGCCATCTCGGGCGTCGTCTCGGTGGCCATGGTCTCCGTGGCCGGTAGCTCGGCGGGTGCCATGGTGGTCTCGGTCCGCGCTTCGGTCATCGGAGACTCGGTCACGGTCGTCGCAGACCCGTGGGCCATGTCGACCGCGTCGACGATCCCTGCCCTGCCCGTCGCAGACTCGGACTCGGGTGCCGATGCCTCCGTCGCGGTTGCCGCCTGCGCCTGCTCGGTGTCCCCCCGGGCCACGGTCCGGCCGTCGTTCGGGTTGTGAGTCCAAGCACTGCCCACGACGATCGCGAAGAGCGCCGCCGCCGCGCCGGCCGCGAGCAGAAGTGGACCGCGCGGCACGTTGGCGCGGGCAGGTTCCGGTGGGGGATCCACCACGAAGGCATGCGAAGGATCCCCCTTCGCGATGTGAAACGATCCACTCGGGGCCACCGCCAACCGCGCGCCACCCACGCACGCCCGGACCGTGCTCTGTTGTTGCTCCCGCTCGCCGGCGAAGTTGTCGCCGATGCAAGCGGCGACATCGTCCCGGGTCACCGCGTGCGGCTGCTCGTCGAGCCAGGCTTCGAGCGCCGCCTTCATCTCGAGCGCGTCCTGGAAGCGGGCGTCCGGGTCGCGCTGAAGCGCGCGCTCCACGATCGCCAGCAGGCCCGGCGGCGCGTCGGGCACGTAGTCCGTCACCTGCCGAAGTGGATCGGTGCCCACCAGCGCGTGCAGGGTGGCCACGTCGTTGCGGAGCGGGAAGAGCCGGCGGCTCGTCAACATCTCCCAGAGCACCACACCGACACTCCACAGATCCGCGCGGGCGTTGATGTCGCCGTTCTTGGCCTGCTCGGGTGCGATGTAGCCGAACTTGCCTTTGATGATGCCGGAGTCGGTGTTGGCCCGCCGGGTCGCAGCCTTCGCGATGCCGAAGTCGAGGATCTTCACGCTGCCATCCCACGAGAGGAAGATGTTCGCGGGGGAGATGTCTCGGTGCACGATGCCGAGCGGCGAGTCGTCGAAGTCCTTCAGGTCGTGGGCGTAGGCGAGTCCATCGAGCACCTCGACCGTGATGCGCGCAGCGACCCCAGCGGGGATCTGTTCGTCGCGCCGACCAAAGCGGGCGAGCACTCGGTGCAAGGGCAGCCCTTCCAAGTACGCCATCGCGATGAAGTGACGGTCCTCTTCCACCCCGACTTCGATCGTCTGCACGATGTTGGGGTGGCTCAGCCGCGCGGCCAGGCGCGCCTCGTCGAGGAACATCTCGACCACGCCTTCGTCCTCCTGAAAATGCGAGTGCAGCATCTTGAGCACGACGAGTTTCTCGAACTGCCCCGGACCCGCGTGGATGGCGAGGTACACCTCACCCGCACCGCCCTGACCGAGCAACGCGACCACGTCGTACCCACCGACACGCCGAGGATCGACGAGCCGCGGCGCGATGCTGTCCATCGCGGCACGCGCCCGCGGCGGCAGATCGTCGTCGTCGACCGACTCGCCGTGTTTGACATCGGGAAGGGCGCGGTGGGCGGGCGGCGCGGTGAGCACTGGCGCGTCTTCGTTCACGCCTTCGCTCGCCAGGCTCGGCTGGGAGCCGGAGACGACGGCCGATGCGTCTGGATCCGGATCGGGTGTGCCCACCGGCAGAGCATAGCGGCCAGCGAGAATCTGTGCAGCCAGCCCCGGGGAAGCACTTGACCACGCGAGCGCGTGTTCCTTGGGGGCACAGCCCCAAACCCCGTCCCGGTGACACGGCTTGCTCGCTTCGCTCGGCTTCGCCGCGTATCTTCTTGGGGGCACAGCCCCCAAGCCCCGTCCCGGTGACACGGCTTGCTCGCTTCGCTCGGCTTCGCCGCGTATCTTCTTGGGGGCACAGCCCCCAAACCCCGTCCCGGTGACACGGCTTGCTCGCTTCGCTCGGCTTCGCCGCGTCGATACCCGACCCATGGATCCCTTCGCCCCAGTTCAACGCAGCGACGACGGACCGGCCGGTCCCACCCAGCCGTGCACGGGATGCGGTGCGCCCGTTGATCCAGGCCGCGCGCAGTACAGCGACGCGGGCGAGATGGTGTGTGCGCGGTGTGCTGCGGGAGACACGATCGCGACCGGCGAGAACCGGGCGGCCGGCAGCATCCTCAGCGCCGGGGTGGGGTCGCTTGTCTTCGGAATCACCGGCTGGCTCTGCATCAACCCGTTCTTCATCTTCTCAGTCCTGGCCATCACTTCCGGGGTCTTCGGCACGATCACGCTGGTCCGCCAGAAGGAATACCAGCGCGTCATGGGCAGCAAGTACGAGTTGACCCTGGCGATGGCGATCATCGGCGCCATCCTCGGCGCGCTCCGCATCCTGCTCGGCCTGCTCGGCATCGCGGTGCTCGAGACCACCGGCTTCTAACCCGCCCACGCGCGCGTTTGCCGCGGTCCGCGCGCGTGTCACTATCGGCGCGATGACCGTCCGTTCGTTCTCCTGGTTGGCCCTGCTTCTCGTCGTCGCTTCCGCTTGCAGTTCGCGCGCGCGGTCGACCCCGGACTACAGCCACATCCCGCCACCCGAGCCCCGCTCGACCGGTGAGGAGGAGGGTCCCGACCCCGCCGAGATCGCGCGGCAGCAGCGTCTGCGGGCAGTCGACCGCGCGTTCATCTGGAAGGTGGAGAACGGCGAGGCCCCGTCCTACTTGTTCGGCACGATCCACGTGGGCGTCTCCCTCGACTCCGCGCTCCCGGCCGAGTACCTGACCCACGTCGACGAAGCGCGTCAAATCTTGGTCGAGATCGATCCCAGCGATGTGGACGCGGTGGAACTGCAGACCGCGGCCCGGATGCGCCGAGGCACGAGCGACGCCCTCTACCCCAGCATCGTCTGGCACGATCTGGTGCAAGACCTCGGCGAGACGGTGACGGGCGAACAGCTCAAGCACCAACGTCCGTGGCTCGCGATGATGCTCTTGCTTCAGACCCGCGTGCGCGAAGCACAGGGCGAAGCGCCCGTCGCCCCCATGGATTCGACGCTGGTGAACTACGCGCGACAGCACGAACTCAACCTCGGCACCCTCGAGACCCCCCGCGACCAGTTCAACGCGCTCGGCGCGGTCCCCGATGCAGAGATGGCGGGCGCCGTTGCCCGAATGGTCACCGACGCGGACGAGACACGCGCCGACCTCAACCAGCTCGTCGAGGCCTACCTGACCGGTGACGAAGCGGTCATGGAAGCGCTGATCTTCGACCCAGAGGAGATGGCGCAGACGCCCACGCTCTTCCGCGAGCTCTTCGACCGACGCAACCGCACCTGGATGCGACGGCTCAAGCGGGAACTCGATCAGGGTGGACTCTTTGTCGCGGTGGGCCTCGGCCACTACCTCGGCGAGCACGGCCTGCTCGCCATGCTCCGCGCCGAGGGCTACCCGATCGAACGCATCCAGTAGCCCGGTCCCGCCTCTTCCCTACTCGATGCACTCGGCGTCGTCGTCGGGACACCGAAAGCGGACGTGGTGGTGGTTGCGGTGGTTCGGCTCGTGCCGGATCACCCCGGCCGACGTGCCGGAAGAACGTGGGTACTGGAACCAGCGATCGAGGTCGGTCGCCGAGACCCCGCGCCGCACCGCCTCGTCGTAGATCACCGCTTGCAGGCCGTGGTCGACGAAGATGAAACGCGCCAGATCCCGCTCGAGCCAGTAGGAGAACAGCGCCCACGTCGCGGCTTCGTCGAAGTCGGCGAGGTCGACATCCGAGATCGGACACCCAACCGCCGGATCGCACGCATCGAGGTGGTAGGTGACGTCGACGTCGCGGCCGCTCTCGTGGCTCGCATGCGGCCACGGGCCGGACGGTTCGCCCCCGCCTTCGACCGAGAGATCCCGGACCTGCACCACCTGGGACATCGGGTACATCGCGCGCACCGAGTCGAACGCTTCGGCCAACCAGCGCACGGTCTCTTCGGTCCCGAAGTACGCGTCCCGCCCAGTGTCCGCGACGACGTAGCCCGCGTGCGGCCGGACCCGCTCACCGTTGCGCAGCATGCCGTTGTTGGGTGAGCCGATCGACTCGGACTCGCTCATCGGGGGCGCGCACTCCGGCGAGAAGCTCAGCCGGTAGCGGGCGTCGGTCGAGAGGAACGCCTCGAAGCCGCTGTCGACCACCGACCAGCCGGTGACGTGAATCAGCACCTCCGTGGCGCGCGCCGCGTCCACGGTCACCGAAGCCACCGCGTCGCCACGGCCCGTGGCGCGATCGAGCACCGACACGTCCGGGTGCAGCTCCGCGACGTCGCCGCCGTAGATCAGTGCGCCGGTCAGATCGGCGAGCAGGAGCGCCGGTTCGAAGGTGCCGCCGAGCCGGCCGAGCGAGAGCGTCGAGACGCCGGCCGGAATCTGCGCGGAGTAGCGGTGCACGTTGAAGCTGCCGCTCGAGAAGTCCTCGTCCATGGCGAACCGAGCGCACGCATCGAAGTCGAGCGTCGGCTCCCAGCAGGTCGCCACGGAACACGCATCGAACGTCGACCAACACCGGGTGCCGTCGAGGTCCCCCCGCCAGGCGCACTCGTCGGCACACGCTTGCAGCGACGCGCAGTAGTCGCACCCTTCGTCCCCGCACTCGGGCGCCGGTCCCGCGTCGATGTCGGCGTCCGCGCCCATCGGCGCGTCCTCGGCCCGAGCGTCCTCGATGGACCCATCGCCGGGCGGCCCGCCATCGAAGCCGCCCGCGTCCTCGAACGGCCTCGAGTCGCCATCACACCCGGCGGCGACTCCAAAGAACACCGCGCACACCAGCACCGCCGAAACCCGCATGCCAAGAGGCTAGCAGGGTCGCTGAAAATCGACGCTGCCCGCGCGCCGGTGCCCGTGCCGGTGCCGCCACGCGCCCAGCGAACGCGACCCGCGGGCAAGGGACGGTCTGCGAGCTTCTGCGAGGTGGTATAGATCCCCGCCTATGCGCGTCGTCGTTGCATCTGCCACCAGCACGTTGATGGAGGCGCTCGCGGGGCCGCTTCGCGCGGCGGGGCACGAGCCGGTCTGTGTGCGGGAGCGGGCCGCGCTGGTGACGGCACTCGCGTCTGAGCCGATGCCGGCGATGGCGTTTGTCGCGCGCCGGTTGCCGGGCGGGGATTGCCTCGATCTGGAGTCGAAGGTGCCGTTGGTGCTCGTCTCGACCGAGGAGACGGATCGGGAGGCGGCGCGGGCGGCGCGGCTCTCGGGTTTCTTGCGGGTGCCGTTTCAAGCCAACGAAGTGGTGGGCGCGCTTGGGGTCTCGACGCGCGACCGAGCGGTGGTGCTCCTGGCGGACGACAGCGAACTCGTACACCGCCACGTCACCCCCATGCTCGAGGAGCAAGGGTACGAAGTCGTGCACGCGTACGACGGCGCCGAAGCGTTGAAGCAAGTGTCCGCGACGCGGCCGGACCTGGTGATCACCGACGTGGAGATGCCGCACCTCGATGGCTACCAGGTGTGTCACGCGCTCAAGACGAACGCGCAGACGAGCCACATGCCGGTGCTGATCTGTTCGTCGCTCGGCGAGACCGCCGACCTCGAGCGCGGGTTCGACGCGGGCGCAGACGACTACCTGGTCAAACCCGTGGTGCCGGAGGATCTGCTCGGGCGGGTGCGTGACCTGCTCGCGGAGGTGAGCCTGGGTGGCCGCGAGCCGGTGCTGGTGGTGGACGACTCGCCGGCGATCCGGCACCTCGTCGCCGACGCGCTGACCCGGCAGGGATTCGAGGTCGTCACGGCCCACGACGGCCGCCACGCGCTCGATGTGCTCGAGGCGAGCGACACCCGGTTCGAGCTCGTCGTGACCGACTACGACATGCCGCACATGACCGGCTTCGAACTGGTGCATGCACTCAAGCGACGCGAAGGCACCCGCGACACCCCGGTGTTGATGTTGACCGCGCGCGACACCAAACGAGACCGCGCGCAGATGCGGGCCGCAGGTCTGACCGCGTACTTGGTGAAACCGTTCAGCGCCGACAAGTGCGTCGCGATGGTGGAGCGCATGCTCGCGGAGCGGCGACTGCGCGCGTACAAGGACGCGTCGCGGCTCTACATCTCGCAGGCGGGCGTGAAAGCGGCGGAGGCGCAGGCGGACGGAGACATGTTTGGCTACCGCGTGAGCGAAGGGACCATGAGCGTGCTCTTCAGCGATCTGGCGGGGTTCACCTCCATGAGCGCAAAGATGGAAGCGAGCGCGGTGGTCGAGAAACTCAACGGCTACTTCGACGCGATGTGCCCCGTCATCCAGGCCCGCGGCGGCGACATCGACAAGTTCATCGGCGACGCGATCATGGCGGTGTTCGAGGACGCGCCCGAACACGAAGAGAGCCACGCGGTTCGAGCCGCACGTGCGGCGTGGGAGATGCAGCGCGCACTCGATGTGTTCAACGCCACGATCGAAGGCGACCCGCTCGTCATGCGCGTGGGGGTGAACTCTGGACCGTGTGTGCGCGGAGATCTCGGGAGCCGCTTCGTGCGGCGCGACTACACCGTGATCGGCGACACCGTGAACCGGGCCCAGCGCCACGAGTCCAACTGCCCCAAAGGCGGGGTGCTGCTGAGCGCCGACACCTACGCGCTGGTCGAAGCGGTCGTGAAGGTCGAGCCGCTCGAGGGACTGAAGCTCAAAGGCATCGACGAACCGGTCACCGGCTACGTGCTGCAAGGCTTCGTCGACGACGACGACGACGACTGGTAGTTTCCGCAGCCACCTTCGGGCGACGTCACGACCGGCGGCGCGCGAAGCGGTTCCACGCGAGAGAGAAGTTCAGCTTGTCCGATAAGATCCGTGTCCTCGTGGTCGACGACAGTGCGTTCATGCGCATCGCCGTCAAACGCACGCTCGAGAGCCACCCGAAGATCGAGGTGATCGGCCAAGCCAAGGACGGCGCCGAGGCGGTCGAGAAGGTCGCGTTGCTCAACCCCGACGTCGTGACGATGGACTTCAACATGCCGCGCATGAATGGGGTCGAGGCCATCCGTGCGATCTTCGCCCGCAAGCCGGTGCCGATCCTGATGTTGTCCGCGCACACCCAGCAAGGCGCGCAGGAGACGCTGGACGCATTGGCCGCGGGCGCTGTCGATTTCATCACCAAACCGGACGGGGAGGTCTCGACCGATCTGAGCGGAGTGAAGGAAGAACTCTTCCGCAAGATCCGCGCGGCCTCGCTCTCCAAGCCGCGCGGCGAAGAGGTCAAACGAACGTCGGTTCGGCCCGTCGCACCGAAGCCGTCGACGGCGCGCAGAGCCCGGCCGACCAGCGGGCGAGAGAAGGTCGTGTTGCTCGCCATCTCGACCGGTGGCCCGGCGGCACTCGAGAAGGTCGTGCCGCGCCTGCCCGCCGACTTTCCGGCGCCGGTGATCATCGTGCAGCACATGCCGAAGGCGTTCACCAAAGCGCTCGCCAAACGCCTCGACGGGATCAGCGCAGTCGACGTCAAAGAGGCCGAGGCCGGAGACGAACTCTCCCCCGGCCGCGTGCTGATCGCCCCGGGCGATCATCACCTGGTGTTCGATTCGGCCGGCCGGGTTCGGCTCAGCGACAGCGCGCCAGTGCACGGATGCCGCCCGAGCGCGGACGTGACCCTTCAAGCCGCATCGCGCTTGCTGGGTGCGCGGCTGCAAATCGTGGTGATGACCGGGATGGGCAAAGACGGTGCGCTCGGGAGTCAGGCCGCCAAGGCGAGTGGCGCTCGGGTGTTCGCTCAAGATCAGGCCACCTCGGTGGTGTGGGGCATGCCCAAAGCGGTGGTCGATCTCGGGATCGCCGAGGGCGTGCTCGCGCTCGAAGACATCGCGCCGAAGCTGGTCGAACTGGTCGGCTGAGCCGCGCAGCGCACGACGCACCGCGTCGCAGACTGCGCACCTTCCGCCCAAAAACGGGTGCGATTCGACCGCATCTCGACCAAGAATGACCAGTCGGTCACGATTTGGTCAATGATTCCGGCCGAGGGGCCGTTTCGGCACGGGCCCTGCTTTGAGGGGCGCATGGCCACGCTCGAAGACGACTGCACTCCGGTTCCCCGCCCGGCGCCCGCGCCCGACCAAAGCGCCCCCGAAGAAGACCGCTTGGCGAGCGGTCACGACCGCGCCGAACATCGGTTGCTCTTTCGGTCGAGCCGGCTCGCCCGTTTCGAACGCGCGCTCGGCCAGCGGTCGCCCGTGAGCGCGAACGTCCTCTCCGGCGCGAAGCTTCTGCTGACGGCCTTGCTCGTGCCGGTGCTCGCGCACGGCTCGGCCCACGCGCTCGTGCTCACGGTGACGCTCTTCGGCGGGTTCGCGGCATGCGACTACTTGGATGGCGTCGTCGCGCGGGGCCGCGACGCCGAGACGACGTTCGGGCGGGTGTGGGATCGGGTGACCGACGTGCCGATGCTCTTGATCGTGGGTGCGTACTCGGTGCGGCTCGTACACCCAGGGTGGATCGTCGCCAAGTTCGGCGTCGATCTGCTGTTGCTGGTGCTCTTCATGCGCGGCTTCGGCAGCACCGAGAACCGCGTGCGCACCGTGCTCAGCTACTCGGTGCTCTTGGCCCTCTTGTTCGTCGGCCAGGGCTGGTGCCCGGATCTGGTGACACCGGCGCGCGCGACCGGCTTGCTCGTGGCGAGCGTGACGTTCTCGAGCGTGGTCGCGCTCTACAATCTGAGGGTCCTCGGCCGTCGGCACTTCGCCGATATGCTCAGCCTCGGCAACTTGCTCTGCGGGGTCGGCGTTGCGTTTCACGCCGCGCACCACCGCTTGGATCTCGCGCTTCTGTGGTTGGCGGGCAGCATCCTCTGCGACGGGTTCGATGGCGCGGCGGCGCGCCGGTGGGGCGGTTCGCGCCTCGGCATGCTCGCGGACGACTTCGCGGATGGGTTCAGCTTTGGCATCGCGCCGGGGTTCGCGTTGTGGGCCACCTTCGGTGGTGTGACCGGTGCGGTCGTGGGCGTGCTCTACGCCAGCATGGTGATCCTGCGGCTCGTCCACTTCACGCTCCGCGCGAAGAGCGGTGGGGACGCGAAGGGATTCGCGGGGGTGCCGAGCACCGTCGGCGCGGTGGTGACGCTGTGTGCGCTGCGGCTCTTCTCAGACCCGTTGGTCGCCGGTTTGCTGGTGGGCATGGTGGTCGTCTTCATGACCGCGTTCGGTCAGACGTACCCGCACCTCGGACGGCTCATGAACCGAAAGCGGCTCGGCTGGGTCGCGTGCACCGTGCTCCTCGTGGTCGCCTCCGGATGGATCCACCCCGCGCTGCCAGCCACGTGCGCGCTGGCCATCGCGCTCGCGTTCGCGTTCGCGCCGACTGCCGCTGGTACCTGGCGGCTGTGGAGGGGGCGCATCGGGGCGGACTGACGTATAGAACGCTGCGCGCCGTTCCCACAAACTCACGGGAGCGCAGTGCGGGAGGAACAAGAGCATGCTCCAGGGAGCGATCATTGGTCTGGTGGTGGGCCTCGTCATGGTGGCGGTGCGCCTCTACCAGCAGCGAAAAGGCGGCGCGAAGGTGATGGAGGCCATCCGTGCGGGCGGGCCGGAGGCGCGCGCGGCGCTCGACTCCTACGTCAAGCCCATCCACGGCAAGGTCTCCGCGCAGAAGCTGATCAACCAGCTCGAGCGGTACGCATGGCTGGCCATTCTCGGCGACTTCGACGCGCTCGAAGCCGAAGCGCAGGCCGCCGAGGGCATGCTCAACGTCGTCACCCAGCTGCGCGTGCAAGCGTACGCGGGACTGCTCGCGCACCGGACCGAAGCGCGGGACCTCGAGGGCATGGAAGCGGTCGCGACGCGCATCCAGACCGAAGGCGGCGCGTTGAGCGGCCTCGTGAAGAAGATCGCCACCGATGCCCAGATGGTGGCGCGTGGCGTGGCTGGCCAAGGAGTCGACCCGGCCGCGCTCGACAAGGTCGCGAAGCGTGCCGCGCAGTCGGGCCCGGCGACCAAAGCGGTGCTCTACCGCTTCCTCGCGCGCGCGTGCCAAGCCAACGGCATGGACTCGTCCGGCTACGAAGCCGAAGCGCGCAAGACGCTCGACCACCTCATCTGACCTGAACGCACGCGTCGGGCACGGCGTGCCATTCATGGCGCTGCGGGGCGTTGCCGAACCGCGGCAGTCGCCCATACTGCACAGATGAATTGGCTTCGTGGTGCATTGGTTCTGGTGTGTGTCTCGGCGGCTGCCTGCAGCAGCAACGACGGTCCTCCGAGTGAGGACGCGGGGCGGCGCGACACGGGTTCCGTCGACGCGGCCGCGAGCGACACCGGCGCGGTGCTGGACTCCAGTCCCGGGGAAGACGCGCCCAGCTCGGACGACGGCGGCGCCGGCGAAGACGCGCCCTCGACGGCAGACGCTGCGACCGACTCCGGCCCGGGCTCCGATGCCGGCGACGGCCACTGCGATCCGATGGACGTGACCGAAGGCGAACCCTGCGGCCCGACCGAGCGGCCGGCGCCGCGATGGCACTGGGATGGCAACACCTGCGCGTTCAGCCCTTGGTGCCGATGTCTCGGCGCCGACTGCGAGGACCGCTACAACAGCGAAGCCGAGTGCGAGCGGGCCCACAGCGACTGCGCGCCAGCGGGTTCTTGCCGCACCGATGCAGAGTGCACCTCGGGCGAAGCGTGGTGCGAGGACGGTGCATGCGAGGTGTGCGACAACAGTGGCCTCGTCTGCCGCATCGCGTGCCCGGAAGGCTGGAGCGTCTACCGCCGCAACGGCTGCAGCCCCTGCGCGTGCGCGCCCATCAACGACTGTGAGTCCGACTCGGACTGCGAGCGTGGCGAATGCTACGCCGGCGCGTTCTGCTGGGACTGGTGCCCGCCCGGCGACCCGAGCTGTTGTTTTGGCAACCAGTGCAGCGCCGCTGGATGCGAAGACCCGCATCCGGGTGGCTGCCACGCCCGCGGTTGCCCGCGCGGTGAAAGCTGTGTCGATCGCGGCTGCGCGAGCTCGACCTGCGGCTGCTCGTCGGAGGGCGGTCTGTGGATCTGCACCGACGACTGCGGCGGCGGCACCTGCGTCGCCGACGCGACCGACTGAGGCTGGCTCGCTCCGCGAGCGGGCTCGGGTCACACGCTCGCCATCTCCAAACTCTCTCGCCATCGGTCCCGGAGACACGTGGCCCGCGCCACACGTGCGTCCATCGAGACGCTCTGGCGCGAACTCAGGGCCAGTCGAGCGAACCGGCTGCGAGTGCTGGCAATGCCCGCAAGAACACGCGCTGTGAAAGCTTCGTACTGGCTGACCGAGTTTCCATGACCAGTGCGGTGGCCCCGGACAGCGTCCGATTCCGCTCGCAAATTCTGAGTGGCGCGCGTCGGCACGGAGGTTGCTCGACCCTCGGCATGACTTCCCGTACCGTCTCCACCATGCTCGTCGTCGCCCTCGCAGGGTGTGCGGCGCAGCCCGTGAAACCCGGCTCCGACGACGAGCTCTCCTCCGCCGAACTCGAAGTGCACGGCGACTCCGCGGCCGATGGCCACGGTCCCTACCAGGGCAACCTGGACTGGTGCGACACGCTCGAGCGCGACCTCGACGACCGGCTCGCCTACCACCTGTGGAGCTTCGAACTCGAAGCCGGGTGCGACGACATGTTCCTCGACCTCGCCAGCCGTGACGGCGGCGACACCTACCTCATCCTCTACCGCTGGGAGCGCCGCCGCTGGGTGCGCATCGCCGCGAACGACGACTGCCGCGGATCGCTCAACAGCTGCCTGCAGATGGCCCTCGAGCCGGGCGCCTACCTCGCGCTCGCCTCCAGCTACGACTACCTCGCCTACGGCGAGCGCCCGGACCTCACCTACCACCTGACCGTCAGCTGCAACGACGCCGACGGCAACTGCTTCGACCCCGACGCACCGCCCCCCGCACCCCAGGCATGTGGCAGCCGTGGCCTCGGACCCTGCCCCGACGGTGAGTTCTGCAGCTGGGCCCCCGAAGCGATGTGCGGTCGCGCCGACCACCCCGGTGTCTGCGCGCCGATGCCCGAAGCCTGCCCCGCCCACTACGACCCGGTCTGCGGTTGTGACGGCCGCACCTACTCGAACGCGTGTGCCGCAGCCAACCACGGCATCTCGGTGGAGCGGTCGGGCGAATGCCGGATGACGAGTGGCGAAGGCGCCACGTGTGGCGGCATCGCCGGCCTGCGCTGCGACGAAGGCCTCGAGTGCGACTACTCGGGCGAAGGCTGCTGGGCCGACGCGGCCGGCGTCTGCGTCGTGCCGGAAGGTCCGTTCTGCACCCGCGAGTACGCACCCGTCTGCGGCTGCAACGGTGTCACGTACTCCAACGACTGCGAGCGCCGGGGCGCCCGGGTCGGACTCGACCACACCGGCGCCTGCGAGTAGCCGCCCTCACCCACTTGACGCGCGACCGCGCATAAGCATACTGCGCCGCGCTTGGCGATGTAGCTCAGGTGGCTAGAGCGGGCGTTTCATACGCGCTAGGTCGCTGGTTCAACTCCAGCCATCGCCACCACCGTAGAACGAATCACGCCGCCCCCCGGGGCGGCGTTTTTCATGGGTTGCGCGCACGTCTGCGGCTGGGCACGATGCACCCATGACCCCGGAAGACTGCACCCGTTTCGTTCAAATCATCGGCCAGGTACTCATCTCCGATGGCGTCCTCGGAGACGCAGAGCGCGAGCACCTCGACCGGCTGATGGACGAGTTGAAGCTGGACGACGCCGCCCGAAAAGCGGCACTCAGCGGGATCAACATGGACAGCCCCGTGGAGGAGCGCGTGGGTGCCCTCAGCCCCGCCGCCAAAGGGCAACTTCTCGAAGCGGTGGAACGCGCCGCCGGCGCCGATGGCGAGACCTCGAAGTCCGAGACGATGATCGTCGAAAAAGTCCGAAGCCTCCTCGCCTAGCAGGTCGCTGAAAAGCGACCTGCTCCCTTGCCGTTGCCCTTGCCCGTGCCCTTGCCCGCGTCGTGGACGCCGTGTGTTTCGCGACGGCGAGGCGCGAATCGGAGCGCGATGCCCAGCGGA
>JAXMNT010000069.1:0-34141 GCA_034670305.1 Deltaproteobacteria bacterium | reverse complement strand
TCGCGATGCTCGTCGCGCTGATCAAGCGATCTGACCGCTGATCCGCGGGCAAGGGCAAAGGCAAGGGCAGGGGCAAGGGGCAGGCTGCGAGAACGCCCTGCGGGCGTTCTTCAGCAACCTGCTAGTCAAGGAAGTGGCGCAAGAGCGCGGTCGCGATGTCGTGGGTCCGGCCTTCGCTGAAGGTGTGGTGCAGCCAGTCGGGGCGCGCGTTGATCTCCAGCGCGACCGCCCCACCCTCTGGGTCCGCTGCTGGATCGTTCGTCAAGACATCGAGCCCGAACACCGGAAGGTCGAGCGCCTCGGTGAGTCGCTCGACCCAAGACGCGAACGCGGGGTGCAGCGCGTCGCTCACGTCGGTGGCGATCGCGCCAAGCGCCATGTTGCACAGTCGGTTGAGCGGCACGCGAACCCCCAGCGCAGGCACGTCGTCCATGGACACCGGGCCCAGCACGTCGGGATCCACGAACACCCGGTTGGCGGGGTTGTGCTTCTGGGTGTGGGCTTCGAGCGCCTCGACCAAGGCAGCAAGCGCCCGCTCCCCGTCGCCCAACACGAACGCCGGGTCCCGCCGGCACGCCGCGAGCACCCGTCCCCCGAGCGCATGGATCCGCAGATCGGCACCGTCATGGAACGGTTCGACGACCGCATCGTCGAGCGCCGCGACCGCCTCCCGCACAGCCCGAGACGAGGTCAGGTTCAGCGACACCCCCTCCCCTCCCGTGCCAGTCCGCGGCTTCACCACGAGCGGCCCGGACGCGAGCAAGACGTCCCAGTCCGCTTCGGTCTCCGCGTCCGCCAACGTCGGCACCCGCAAGCGACGAAACAGCGCCTTCGTCGCGCGTTTGTCGTCGAGCAGCGCCGCGGTCGAGCTGTCCAGACACGAGAACCACGTGCCCCCCACCACCTCGACTGCACGCGTGGCTCGGCGGTACGCGACGCGATCGGACAGAGCATCCAGGACCTCGGTCTCTGCGCCGAGCGCGGCGGCGGCAGCCATCAGCGCCCGCTGATGGGCCGAGTGGGTCAAACGATCGACCGGGCGGTCCGGAAGCCCGCGTGCTGCAGGAAGTCCCGTCGAAACCAGAGGCGGTAGTGACGCGATGCGCTGGTGCCCGACGACGCCCACGAGCCTCCACGCAGCACCGCGTGTTGGTCGTCGAAGTACGGCTCTGAGAAGTCCGGGTAGAGGTCGTGTTTCTCGAATCCGGGAAGCGGTTGGAAGTCGTCCGCAAGCCACTGCCAGACGTTGCCGACCGCATCGTGGATCCCGAGCGGTGTCTTCACCGACGTACGCACCGGCCGCGGTCCATGATGCCGCAGCGCCAGGTTGAAACCGGGGTGCGTCGCGTGGTCGTCGTGCACGCGCGGCGCGTCGAGGCTGAAGGACGCCCACTCGAGTTCGGTCGGCAACCGAACCTCGGGCCGGTCCGGGTGTTCGGCGCTCATCCACTGGGTGTACGCGTGCGCTTCGTGGGCGGTCACTTCGACCGGCGCATCCCAGACCACGGGGCGCAGACCGAAGGTCGAGCGCACCGGACCACCATCGAGCGTTTCTTCGGTCCAGAACGGCGGCCGCGCGCAGTGGGTGCGCTGGTTCCACCCCCATCCCTCCGGCGACCAGAACCGCCGTTCGCGGTAGCCGCCAGCCCGAACGAACGTCGCGAACTCGTGCTGCGTGATGAGTGTCGTCGACACATCGAAGGACGGCACGTCCGCTTCCAGCCGACCGAGTTCGTTGTCCCACGCAAAGGTCTGGGCGTGGCCCGGCCGCCCGAGCCGCACCCGGCGCGGAGGAAGCCGCAGCCACTGGGCGTCCACGCGCGCCGACTCGGTCGGATGCACCGGCCGCCAACCATCCGGCGGCGTGAGCGGCACGTCGGTCTGGCGCATCAACACGCTGCTCGTCTCGAAATGGATGCGGTCGTGTTCCATCGCCATCAAGAGCGACCACACCGGCGCGTCCGGTCCGCACGTTTCGAGTTCGAGACGGTCGATCACCCGCTCGACCTCAGCCTTCACCTGTGTGCGGTAGGTGCGCACGACCCCGCCATCCGGCCACACGCGCGCAGCCAAGTCGGCCGCGTCTTTGGGGTCGACGCCCCGTGCCAACCCAGACTCGAGTTCGGGGTCCACCGGATCGGCGAGCAGCCCGGCCATGCGCAGCTTGTTCACATAGAACACCGCCGCGTGACCCAGATAGAAGACGAGCGGTTGCCGGCGCGGGTCCGGTTGCTCGCACAGGCACTCGTCCGTGAGGTGCTGGAACAACCATTCCGTCAGCGCCCAGGTGTCTTCGAAGTACGCCCGCAGATCGTCGCGACCCGAGGCCTCCGCCAGGCGGTCCACGCGCGGGGGTGCCAGGCTTCCGACAATCCTCGACGCTGGTCCCGGCGACACGGCTTGGTCGCTTCGTTCGGCTTCGCCGCGTCGCTGTTTCGAACTCAGACCCAATCGTTCACTCCTTCAGCGGTCTTCCCCGATCCTAGATCGGCGACCAACTGTTCCGCCGCGCGCGCTCCGTCGGCGATGGAATCCGGGATGCCGACCCCACGGTGGAAGTTGCCAGCCACCGCCACACCGCGAAGCAGCGCGATGC
Source organism: Deltaproteobacteria bacterium (assembly GCA_034670305.1). GTDB lineage: Bacteria > Myxococcota_A > Polyangia > Polyangiales > Houyiibacteriaceae > JAXMNT01. Next base: position 31,545 of record JAXMNT010000069.1, on the reverse strand, counting down.
GCGCATCGAGCGTGTTCATCCTGCGCGCGTGCCCCACTTCATACCTCGGCATGACGTCTACGTACCGATCGAGCCGCGTCAAGGTCGGTTCCCCCTCGATGCCGAGCATCTGCGCGAGTTCGAGGTGCGCGAGCCGGACGAGGTGGCCTTCGGAGGCGTGCACGACGTCGTCCTGGCCATGGCCACCGAGGAACACGCGGAAGAGCGCGGTGTCGTCGGGCGCGCGGCCCGGCCACTTCTGGCTGCTCCACGTACTGGCCAACATCGCGCGCCCCTCCACGGAAGGCACCACCACCCCCGCCGCATCGAGCGGATGCTTCACGTCGCTGCGTTTGTACGCGAGCGTGACGATCGCAGCGCTCCCGCGCGGGATGGACTGGATGTGTGCCGCGGCGACCGGATCGTGATCCTCGAGGAGCTCGGCGCTCGTGTGGGCACCGAGTGCGAGCACGACCCCATCGGCGTCTTCGGTGCGGGTGCCTTCACCGGTCGGACCGTGCCGCAACGAGACGCGCCACTTTTGGCCGGCCCGCTCCAGACTCCACGCGGCCCACGAGGTCTCGATGTGGCCCTCGAGATCGGCCGCCATCGCCTCGGGCAAGACCCCCATGCCGCCATCGAAGCTGACGAACGCGCCGTAGCGCGCGCCTTGGCTCGTGGCCGCGCCCGCCGCCTGCGACTTCTGCAATCCGCGGGTCACGCTCCCGTGGGCGGAGGCGAGATCCAGAAACCGCGGCATCGTGGAGCCGAGCCCGAGCCGGTGGGGTGGCGCGCCGTAGATGCCGCCTGCCATGGGCTGGGCGAGCCGCGCCAGCAGCTCGTCGCCAAAGCGGAGTTGCACGAAGGACTCGAGGCTCTGGTCTTGCGGCGCTTGGCGGCTGCGTTTGCGGGACGCGAACGCCCGCAGCACTTCCGTGCTCGCTCGAACCTTTCCGCCGGTCGAGAGGATCGGTGAACGCCAGAGCGCGCGCAGGTCGCTCGGCGCGACCACGTGAAAGCCATTCGGGATGCGTTCGAGTCTCCCGCGGCAGAGCACGTAGGCGCCGCGGCCTTCGGGGCGCGTGCGCACGATGCGTGGTCCGAGACCGAGCGCTTCGGCGAGCGCCACCGCCGCGGGCTTCGTTGCCAGAATGCTGTCGGGTCCGCGGTCGAGGACCAGCGGTCCGGAGTCCGATGCCACGCGCTCGCTGCGCAGCAGACCGCCCGCCCGATCCGACGCTTCGAACACACGAACCTCGGCACCGAGCTCCCGGAGCCGGCGGGCGGCGGACATGCCGCTGATGCCCGCGCCGAGCACGACCACACGCACGGCTCAGCCCGAGGAGACTTCGTGTACGTGGTCCACGAGTGCTTTGGTCTGCGCCACCGTCGCGGTGGGCATGATGCCGTGGCCCAGGTTGAAGATGTGGCCGCGGCGTCCCTGGGTGCGGCGAAGGATCTCGCTCGCCCTCGCGTTCATCACCTCACGGGGCGCCAGCAGCATGGCTGGTTCGAGGTTGCCCATGACCCCGACGTCGTCGCCGAGCGTGTCCCACATCTCGTCGATGGGCGTGCGCCAGTCCACGCCGATCGTGGTCCCGCCCGCTTCTTTGAGGAGCGGGTACAGGCTCGGGTTGCCGGTCCCGAAGTGAATGGTCGGGACGCGGCCCTTCACAGCCGCGAGCACCTTGCGCGAGTAGGGCAGCACGAAGCGGCGGTAGTCCGCGGGGCTCAGGCAACCCACCCAGCTGTCGAAGATCTGGATGCACTGCGCGCCCGCATCGATCTGCGCGTTGAGGTACTGGCCGAGCGCGGTGGAGAACTTCTCCATCAGTGCGCGCCACATGCCTTCGTCGCCGTACATGATCTTCTTGGTCGCGAAGTAGTTCTTCGAACCGGCCCCTTCGATCGCGTAGCTCGCGAGCGTGAACGGCGCGCCAGCGAACCCGATGAGCGGCACATCGATGGCGCGGCGCGCGAGCTTGATCGCTTCCATCACGTAGCCGAGCGACTCCACGTCGATCGAGTTCGGCATCGCGTCGACCTGCGCCGCGGTTCGGATGGGCGTGTGGATCTTCGGGCCGTGTCCCTTCTCGAACGAGAAGGGGATGCCGAGCGGCTCGAGGATCAACAGGATGTCCGCGAAGATGATCGCTGCGTCCACCCCGAGTTGATCGACCGCGTCGAAGGTCACCTGGCAGGCGAGCTCCGGCGTCTTGCAGAGCTCGAGGAACTCCACCTTGCTGCGGATCGCTTGGTAGGAGGCCTGGTACCGCCCGGCCTGCCGCATGAGCCAGATCGGGGTGTGGGAGGTGGGACGGCGGTGGAGCGCGTCGAGGAACACCGACATGGGGGAGAGACTAGTACACCGCCGTCGAACTTCGACGGGAAGTTGAGGCGATGCCCGGCTTCAAACCAGGGGCAAGGGCAGGGGCAAGGGCAGGGGCAAGGGTCGGCTTCGCCGAGAAATGAGAAAAGGGAGCGCTGGTGCGCTCCCTTTTCAACCCTGGGTACATCTGGTGCGGACGAGAGGAGTCGAACCTCCACGGGTTTTACCCCACTGGATCCTTAATCCAGCGCGTCTGCCAATTCCGCCACATCCGCAGGTGTCAGGGACCGGCTTTTTAACCCGGTCGAGAGCGCTGTCAAGCGCCGAAGACCGTCAAAGTGCACAGCACTTTGCGCGAAGCGAAGTTGGGGAGGAGGCCGGAGGGGCTGTGCCCCGCAGGCCGGAGGGGGATGCGCCCATCCCCCTCGGACAACAAACGGTCGAGAGCGCTGTCAAGCGCCGAAGACCGTCAAAGTGCACAGCACTTTGCGCGAAGCGAAGTCACCCATGGTCCAAAGGCGACGAGGCGGCCGGGGCGCGGTTTGTTTTTGGGGCGGGATGGCGTATTCCGCGGGCGCGATGGCCGTTCGGCCCGACAGACGTCTCTCCACCTCTGAGGCAACCGGTTGCAGATACGACAGTCCAGCCTCCTGACCGCTCACGGGTTTCGCCATGGGTTCTCGCTCCGGACCGGTGGGGTCAGCGAAGGCGCGTTTGCGAGCGCCAACCTCGGCCGCGGGCTCGGCGATGTGGCCGACCGTGTCGAAGAGAACCATCGGCGGCTGGCCGCAGCCATCGGCTACGAAGGGCTCTTCGAAGTGTCCCAGGTGCACGGGGCCATGCTCCGCCAGGTTCGGCGCGGGCAAGCGCCCGAGGTGGTCCGCCAGGAAGAAGCGGACGGCGTGTTTGCGGTCGAAGCCGGGGTCGCGGTGGGGATCCGGGTGGCCGATTGCGTGCCGATCCTGATGGCCGTGAAGGGCACGTCGCGGGTGGCCGCGGTGCACGCGGGTTGGCGCGGGGTGGAAGCCGGCATCGCCGGCCGGGCGGCGGTCACGATCCTCGGTGGGCGCGGCGCCGAGGAGCTGCTGGTGGCGATCGGGCCGCACATTCGGATGCCGCGCTTCGAAGTCGGCGAAGAAGTCGCGACGCGGCTGGAGGCGGTGTCGTATGGCGCCGCCGCCATCGACCGAAGCCGACCGAAACCGCACGTCGACCTGGCCGCGATCGTCTCGGCGCAACTTGCCACGATCGGTGTGACCCAGATCGACGACGTCGGCGGGTGCACCTACGACGACGCGGACGACTTCTTCTCCTACCGCCGAGACGACGGCACCACCGGTCGCCACCTGGCGGTCGTGGTCGGATGAACTACCTCGACGCGCTCGAGTGGGTGTATGGGCTGAGCGCGCGGGGCGTGCGCTACGAACTCGACCGCATGGTGGGCGGCCTCGAACACCGGGGCCATCCAGAGCGGGATCTGCGCGTCGTGCACGTGACCGGCAGCAACGGCAAAGGCAGTACCTGTGCGATGATCGAACGCGCGCTCCGCGCCGCGGGTCATCGAACCGGGCTCTTCACCTCGCCGCATCTTCACCGCTACGCCGAGCGGTTCCGGATCGACGGCGAACCGATCGGCGACGAGGAGATCGCGACGCGCCTGACTTCGATTCGCGACGAGTCCGACGCGATGCCGCCGCTGACGTTCTTCGAGATCTCGGTGCTGCTCGCATTCGAGAGTTTTCGAGACCACGCGTGCGATGTGGTGGTGCTCGAAGTCGGGCTCGGCGGACGGCTGGATGCGACCAACACCGTCTCGGGCCGGATCGTCAGCGTCGTCACCGGCATCACGCTCGAACACCCCGGCATCCTCGGCGACACCGAAGAGCTCATCGCCGCCGAGAAGGCCGGCATCTTCGAGCAGGGTCGCCCCGCAGTGAGCGGCGTCCGCGCGCCGGGGCCACGGGCGGTGGTGGGATCGATCGCAGAGGAGCGCGACTGCGACTTGTGGGAGATCGGCGACGCATTCGACACGCGCTACGAAGCGCTCGAAGACGGTTGCGGGCGCGCACACATCCGCATCGGAGAGACCGAACGCGCGTACCCACTCGGACTGGCCGGCGCCCACCAAGCGCACAACGCAGCCGTCGCCGTCGCCGCGCTGCACCGAACCCGAGCGTCCGGACTCGACGTACCGGAGCGGGCGATCGAAGAAGGCCTCGCGCAGGCCACGTGGCCCGCCCGCCTCGAGCGCCTCGTGATCGAAGGCCAGGAGTACCTGCTCGACGCCGCCCACAACCCCGAAGGCTGCGAGGCCCTCGCCGCCCACCTCCGCGCGCTGCAGATCCCAAACCGGGCCGAGGCCGCGGCTGGAGCTGCTGGGGCTGGGGCCGATGTTGGTGCAAGTGCTGTGGCTGACGCTGGTGCTTTGGCTGACGCTGGTGCTTTGGCTGACGCTGGTGCTGGGGCTGACGCTGGTGCTGTGGCTGACGCTGGTGCTGTGGCTGGTGCTGGTGCTGTGGCTGCTGCTGTGGCGGTGGCCGATGCGGGTGCCGACGCCGCCCTCCCCCGAACCGTCCTTCTCTTCGGTGCGCTGCGCGACAAAGATCTCGCCGCCATGCTGCCGTGCTTCGACGACCTCGTGGCCCAACGGATCTACGCCCTGCCGAACATCCACCGCGCCCCCGAGACCACGGACGTCTACCAAGCCATCCGAGAAGGACGCGGCGCCGCCACCCTCGACGAAGCCCTGCGGTGGGCCGCCGAAGCAGCCGGTCCGGAGGGCCGCGTCGTCGTCGCCGGCTCGCTGTTCTTGGTCGGCGAAGCCCGCGCGAAGCTGCTTGGCCTCCGATGCGACCCGTCCGCGTTCTGATCCATCTGCCGAGGCCGGGCACCGCGTGCACCGACGGGGGACGTCCGGCGTCGTGGTATCCTCTTGGGCGATGAAGGCCCACCTGATGGCGCTCTGCGCACTCGGCTGCGCGAGCTCGACAGGCACGTTCATCGATGCCGGCGACGACGCTGGCCCGGCGTTGGCCGACGTAGGGACCGACGCGGGGACCGACACCGGGACCGACGCAAGGTTCTGCCCGCCGAGCCCCTCCCCCCCATTCGGAACGGGGGTCGGCTCTACGCTCGGGGACCTCATGGTCGAGGAGTGCGACGGAAGCCCGTTTCGGGTACACGGCGAAGAGCGCTGCGACTTCCGCGCGACGGTCCTCATCCAGTTCGCCGCGTGGTGCGCGCCGTGCATCGAGGCAGCCCAGGACGTCGGGGACATCCTCGCCGAGGCGTTTCCGGCAGGCGACGTCCGCTGGCTCTTCCTCTACACGCAAACGATAGACTATGAGGCTCCGGATCGAGCCGACTGCGAGGCGTTCAGAGCTGGGTTTGGCATCGAGCCCCCTGGAAAGGCCCTCCTCGACCCGGCGCAGCGGAGCGAGGCGTACAACCCAGACGGCACACTGCCATTCTTCGTGGTCATCGACCGGGCGGGGAGGGTGCACGCGCGTGGCCACGGTTGGTCGCGGGATGAGAGCGCGGCTGTGTTCGATCAGTTCGACCTCCTCGACGCCATCAACGGGATCCCGGCGGACTGAGCGAAGTTCACGCTCCGAGCAGCTCGGAAGTCGTGGGATTCAACCGACATCCTGCGGGTTGCGGCCCGCACTGGGGTGCATCGACCCCGCGCGCCGGCTCCGGTGGTGGCCCCCAGTCGCGGATCCGAGCCGTGATCGCGGACCTTTTCGAGCCCAAGAGCCGTTGGCGGTCTGGCACGACTGTCGCAAGGTAGGCCCCGATGGCCACGGCGACCGAATCCACTCCGACTCCCTGCACAGCCACTGAAGCGATTCGCAGCGCGCATGGCACGAGCCACGTCGGCCGGCGGGAGAACAACGAAGATTCGTTCCGAGTGTGCGACGACATCGGCCTCTACCTGGTGGCCGACGGAATGGGCGGCCACGAAGGCGGCGAAGTCGCGAGCAAGGTCGTCGCCGATACGGTCGCCGAGTTCGTCGCCAACGCCACCACCGCGGTCACGATTGGCGCGGACGACGACGTCGCGCGCGGCCGACGCCGACTCAGCCAGGCGATCGCGCTCGCCCGAGACGAAATCGGTCGGCGCGCCGTGGGCGAGCTCGCGGAGATGGGCACGACCCTCGCCGCGCTCTTGATGCGCGACCAGCGCGCCATCGTCGCCCACGTCGGGGACAGCCGGGTGTACCGCTTGCGCGGCGGACACCTGGAACAGCTCACGAAGGACCACTCGTTCGTCGCCGAACTCCGGGCAGCCGGGGTGCCGGATCTGATGGCCAGCCTTCCCGACGAGTTCTCCGCGATGGTCACCCGCTGCATCGCCCTCGAGTGCAACTCCGAACCCGACTTCGTCGTGCTCGAAGTGGAAGCCGGCGACGTCTTCTTGCTGTGCAGCGATGGCTTGACCGACGCTCTGTCCAACGAGCGCATCGGCGACGTGCTGGGCGCGCACACCGATCCGCAGCTGGCCTGTCGCGAACTCAACCGCCTGGCGTTCGAGCACGGCAGCCAAGACAACATCACCAGCGTCGTCGTCTTCGCGCACTGAGCGCACCGCCGCTCTCGGCTACTCGCCGGCGGCGCAAGCGTCGGGAACGGGTTGGCCCATCGTCGCCGCGGCGATTCGGGCCCGGTAGCCTTCGAAGCTGACACCGATGCTGACGGCGTCGCAGACGACGCCTTCGCCGCCTGTGCCCGCCGTCGCGCGGACGTCGGCGACGGTGTTGAGCTGGTTGACCAAGAGATCGAACTCCGGGTCATCGGGGCAGACGCCGATGTTGTTCGCGGTGTCGAGGAGATCGATGATCGACCAGCGGCCCGCGACGACGACTGGGCTCAGCCGGGTGAAGTCGTCGGTGAAGGTGCCCACGGCGGTGGCGTCGGTGAGCTTGACCTTGATGCCGTTCTCGCGATCGCTGAACACGATCTCGACACGGTCGGGGAGACGCACGACGAGCTGGTTGCCGGTCACGTAGGCGTTGTCGTCGCGCACACGCGGCTGCTCCAGATCGTTCATGAGGAACGTCTCCTGACGCAGCCAGAGCCAGTCGAAGCCCTCCCAAGCAGGTTCGGGCGCGGGCATGGTCCCGGCTTCGTCGAGCCAGAGCCGGTGGTCGACCACGAACACCGGAGGCGGCTCGGTCTCGTCGGCGGTGCCGGACGTGCCGATGACGCTTTGGCTCAAGGTCACGTCGACCCGGTCGTCGTCGCCCGTGCCGTTCCATCCACGGATGCGCAGCGCGACCACCCCGATGCCCTGCTCGCCCGCCATGAGGGAGTTGCTGTCGAGGTTCGGGAACACGAGCTCGACGAGCGGAAAGAGCTCGGCGCCGAACGCGTTGTCGATGCCGCCGTTGCCATCGATGAGGGGTTGGGCGTCGGGTGCATTGGGCGGCTCACACTCCACACGGGGTACCGGGGGCAAGCTGCACAAGCCGTCCAAGTTGAGCCCGATGTCCCGCCAAGCGTCGCCGCTCTGGTTGAGGCCGACCTCTTTGAGGCCGAACACCACTTCTTCTCCATCGCCGCTTCCGGCGGTCGAACGGCCGGGCGGAACCCGCGAGGGATCCTCGGCGGTGCAGCCATTCATGACCGGCGGTGGGGCGTCGACTTCGCCCGTGTCGACGCCGGTGTTCGTATCCTCGATGCCCCCCGCGTCGACTTCGACGAGCGACGCATCAAAGGCGTTGCACGCACACAGAACGAAACCGGCCAAGCAGAGGATAAGGCGACTCACACCCGCAGAGTATCCGGCCCAGTCGCACGATGTCACGTACCCGGACGCTTCCGCGCCGGGCTGGGACCTCGATCGGCAACAAACACTCGCTCAATCTCGACGAGTTCGGCAGACTCGCCCCCGATGTCTCACCGACCCGCCGATTATGGATGCACCTCTGGGGCATCGACGCGGGAAGCGCACGAGATCCTCATCGAGATGGTGGGACGCGACGTCGTCGAGCGCGCGATCGGGAAACTCGACCCCGCCACGCGAGAGGCCTACGAGTCGGCCACCTCCATCACATGGATTCCGTGCGAGGCGGTGGAGGCGGTCTACGGCGCCATCGCGGAGGAGGCCTCGCTTCGGCTCGAGGATCTGCAAGCCGACGTGATGCGCGCGGGGGTGGACCGAACCCTACGCACCCTGTGGCGCATCCTGCTTCGGTTCACTTCGGACAAGGCACTCGTCGCCCGGACGCCGATGTTCTATCGCAAGGTCTTCAACACCGGGGCGATGACCTCCGCGATGAAGGGCGAAGGCCGCGCGGAGATCGAGATGACGGGCTGGCCCGAGATCACGGAGTTTCACCTTCGAGGGTTGATGGTCGGCATCCAGTGTGTGCTCGAACGCGCCGGCCGCCGGAACGTGGTGATGCGGCCGAGGCGCACCCGAGCCGGGGCGATCATCGACGCGCGCTGGGGGTGGTAGCGCGGCGGGTGGGCGAGCTCAGGCGGTGGCGCTCGGCTTCTGGAGCGCCGCGAAGAGGTCGGCCAGTTCGGGGCGCGGCCGCAGCGCAACCGACAACGTCTGGCTCAACGACACGAGGCGCGACTCGAGCGTGCGGCGCTCGGTGCCATTGGACTCGAGCCGCGCCGCATCGGCCGCCCGTTTGGCCTGTGCGCTCTGCTCCAGGCGCTCGAGCCGACCGCGCAGCGCGTCCAGCTGGAACTCGAGATCGGTGACGCCAGTGTGGTCCGCGATCTCGAGCCACTTCCGGTAGGCGGACGCCGCTTCCTGCAAGGTGTCGAGCCCGTGTTTGGTCGGGCGGTCCGGGCTCTTCGCGTCGAGCTGCAGCGCCTTCGCGAGCGCCATGCGGTAGGAGTCCTGCCAGTTGCCCACGTGGGCCCCAGGCTGGGTCCGCATGCCGCGCCGCTGCTCGGCACGCGCCCTGGAGAGGTCTTCACCGAGGGTCGCCACCGCGTGCCCAAGACGTTCGCGATCGAGACGCAGTTCACGCTCTCGTTGCGCCAGTGCGGTCTCCACCTCATCCGCCTTTCGGTGAAGCGCCTTGAGCCGCGCGATCGTCGCGTTGAGTTCCGCGAGCGCGCCTTCGAGTTCGTTCGGTGGGTCCGTCACCGGCCACGCCCGCTCGAGCATGTGCTGGTACGCGCTGGCTCGGATCGCCCAGTGGTCGAGGCGCAGGGTCTCCCCGCCGGACTGCGGCTGGAGAGACGACGACATCGAGACGGTGCGGATCCGTTTCGCGCTCTCGCTCGCAAGCGGGTTCAACATCGAGACGACCGCGTGGGCGTCGACTGGCCGCTGAACCGTCTGCTTCGCCATCAGTTCGAACACGAGTCGGTCAAGCTCGGGACGGCACGTCGGCACGAGATCCCGAACGTGCGGTGGCGTCTCTTCGAGGTGCGCAAGAATGAACCCGGTGATCGACTCGGACTCGAACGGGAGCCGCCCAGTGAGCAGCTCGAACATGAGCACGCCGAGGGAGTAGAGGTCGCTGCTCGGCGTGACCTGAGCGCGCTCTCGAAACCGTTCGGGCGCCATGTAGCGGGGGCTGCCGAGCAGCTCGCCGGTGCCGGTGAGGCGTGGGTCGTCCGGGCTGAGCGCGATGCCGAAGTCGACCAGCTTCACAACCGGCGACCCGTCGTCCGACCGGCAGACGAAGACGTTCTCCGGCTTGATGTCGCGGTGTACGACGCCGAAGTCGTGTGCGCGGCTCAACCCTCGGGCGATCTGCAGGCTCAGCGACACGACCTCGTCGCTCGAGAGGACACCGCGCCGCTGAAGGTACTGGTCGAGTGGATCACCCGAGAGCAGCTCCATCACCAGGTACGGCAGTCCATCGTCGGTCTCGCCGTGGTCGTACATCTCGACGACGTTCGGGTGCGCCAACTGTTTCGATGCGGACGCTTCGCGCTGTACGCGTTCGCGCAGACCCTGGTCGTGGGCAAACCGGTCGTGAATGATCTTCACCGCCACCTGTCGGTGCGCCATCGCGTGGTTCGCCCGGTACACGGTCGCCATGCCCCCGCGTCCGAGCACATCCTCGAGTGTGTAGCGTCCCGCGACGACCGTGCCGATGCGTGGGTCCTTGACGTGCTGCAACCGAGACTGATCGACGAGGCAGGTCGTCGAGTCATCGGTGTAACGCAGTCGGCACGTCGGACAAACCCGCACCAGCCAAGGATAGTCGCTGCGGGCCGCGCGCGTCACCTTGCTGCGCGTTCCGGCCCGAAAGCCGCGTTCTCGCCGTCGCTGTTCGCGGCGCTGTTCGGGGCGCTAGCCGAACACGGCCAGGACGATCACGCAGATGGCGACGCCGCAGAGCAGGTTCAGCACCAGACCTTTGCGCATCATCTGTCGGGTGGTGATGAGCCCCGTGCCGTAGGCCACCGCATTGGGTCCGGTCGCCACCGGCAACATGAATGCACAGCTGGCGGCCAGACCGACCGCCATCGCCGGCGCGAGGGGTGCCACGCCCATGCGCGCCGCGATCGGGATGACGAGCGGCACGAGCATGGTCGCGGAGGCGGTGTTGGAACAGACCTCGGTGAAGAAGATCGTGAAGAAGGTCACGAAGATGGTGAGCGCGATCAAACTCTCGATGCCGGTGCCGTCCACGAAGGCCACCGCGATGCGTTCGGCCAGGCCGGTGTCGATCATCTGCGTCCCGAGCGTGATGCCGCCGCCGAACAGCATGATGATGCCCCAGTCGATCTTCGCGGCGTCGGACCACGGCAGAACCCGGGCCCCGTCTTTGGTGCGGAACACGAACAACACCGAAGCCGCGAGCAGCGCCACCGACCCACCGGGAAGCGCAGCGGTCAACGTCGCGCCGATCTCCAAGCCCGCCGACTTCATCACCGCGGGCACGACCCAACCAATCACCGCCAACCCGAACGCCAACGCGGTCACCCGCTCGCCCCGCGACCAGGGAGCGGTGATCCGCGCCACGGGCTTCTGCGCGACGTCGCGCTTGGGAAGATCGCGGAGCGACACGAGGAAGGTGATGCCGACGAGGAGGATCGCCACCGGGACGCCGATCTTCATCCAGTCGACGAAACTGAACGGCACCCCGGCCTCCCTCAGGAACCGAACGGTGATCGAGTTCGGTGGGCTGCCCACCAGCGTTCCGAGTCCGCCGAGGCTGCACGCGTACGCGACCGCGAGGATGGAGTCTCCGATGCTGTCGTCGGACGCATCGGGATTCCTCAAGCCCAACAAAATGGGCACGAGGATCGCGCAGGTGGCGGTGTTGCTGATCCACATGGAGAGCAACATCGCGGCGCCCATGAACGCCAGGCGGACCCGAGCCGGGTGGCCGGCGACGCCAGGCAAGGTGACGAGGCGCAGCGCGATCCGGCGGTCGAGCGCATGGCGGGACATCGCCCGGGCGATGAAGAAGCCGCCGACGAACAAGAAGAGGAGCGGGTCCGCGTAGGGCGCGAACGCCGACTTGGCGTCGGCGATGCCGAACGCGACGAGCCCGGGCGCGATCAAGAGCGCGGTGACTGCGATCGGCAACGCCTCGGTCACCCACAGAACGACCACCGCGCCGAAGAGCGCGGCCAGCCGACGCTGCGAATCGTCCAGGTCGAAGGGTGCGAACCAGAGCACGACGAACACCAGCACGGACAACCCGAGACCAAACGCTTGGCCGCGGATCCGCTGCTCTGATCGGTTCGGTCGCAGTGCCGGCGCGGCCCCCTGAGTCATGCAGCCGTCAGAGGATCAGGAACGCGCCGGTCGGGTGCTGCCGCTGCCGCTCCACGAAGGTCGACAACGCCGGCCACTGGAGCCCGGACTCGTTCGCGCGCAGCCACTCAGCGAACCGCACGAGCCCAAGGCCGTGCTGTTCGTTCGTCGGCGTGCGGCCAGAACCACGGTTGGCCATGAAGAGCGCGTAGCGTTCGGTCTCACGAACCCCACGCGGCCCCTCGGAGGCGCGGGCGAGTATGTCGATCTGGTAGCTGGTGTGGTCGGGTGCCTCGCATCGGAGGACGATCGCGCCGAGGTGAAGCCCTGCGCGCACCACCCGATGACCCGCGAAGGTCTCGGGCAAGCCGCTCCCTCGCAAGTCCGGCAGGCCCGCCTCGACACTCGACTGCCCGCGCGTGAGTGCGTGGGCGAGCGCCGGCGCAACGACGACGGTGCTCGCGGCTGCCCCGAGCTGGGTGAAGAACAATCGCCTCGAAGGGTCCGACACGGCTGCAGGGTACCACGAACCCCGCAGGCAGGCGCATCGGCGAGTGGACACACGGACCCAGCCTCGTGGCAGGTCGGACACATCGAAGGTCCCGATCGCATCAGAACCCTCGACTTCTGTCCTGGCACGAAGACTGAAAGGTGTTGTGTTCGCGGCCTCAGGCTGCACACACCCCCTGCGCTTCGCCCCCAGCGAAAACTTGCGTCGAGGATCCAGATGTCCAAAGTTGAACAACACGTGACCCTCCCCACCCCCACACCTTCTCTCCTGGCCTCTTTCCGGGGCGCTGCGGCGCTCCTGCTGACGGTGGGGCTGCTCGCCGCGTGCGGGGACGAAGCACCCACGCCGCAGGCGTCGACGGAAACCCCCGAGGTTCCTGTGGCCCCGGTGGACTCGCCCGAAGCAGCCGAGCCGGAGGTCGAGCTCGTCGATCCGGTCCCGGTCTGGGAGGGTGGCGAGATCAGCCGCGAGGTCGAGGCGGGCGCCGCTGCCGGAGAAGGGTTGATGCTCTTCGATCTGGGCGAGGACTGGACCCCGTACCTCTTCACCGAGCGGGACCGCCGTACCGGCGAGCGCATTCCCAACGCCTACCGCACGACCTACCTGCACCTCGCGCGGGAGGAGTTCCCGGAAGACCACCACGGCGACCGGGCACGCAACGACAAGTACCTCGAGCTCTACGGCATCCTGCCGACGCTCTCGATCCTGCGTGCACGCCTGGCCCACGCCAGCGAACTCGAATGCGCGCAGAACATCGATCTGCAGCCGCTGATCGACTTCGACGGATTCGTCTCCTACCGGGACAACGACCGCGCGAAACGAGACGCGCGACGCTTCAATGTGCTCGAACGCCAAGTGACGGCGCTCGCCACCCGGCACAGCGCCGAACCGATGACCCTCGACCTCGAAGGCCTCGATACCCGAGACGCCGCGCGGGCCCGGGAGTACCAACGTCAGGCGCCGCAGGTCGCCGCCATTCGCGCCGCCCAAGCCCGCTTGCAGTGCGAGGGCTACTACGAAGATCGCGGCGCGCCCGAACGCGGCGCACTCGACTGGGCCACCCACGAAGCGCTCGCCGAGTTCGAGCGACGCCACCGCGTCTACGGGTGGGGTTTCCTCGGCCGCGAGACACTCAACCGTCTGCGCGAGACGCCGGTCGAAGTGGAGCGCGAAGCCGTGCTTCGTGTGCTGACCGAGCGGGCCATGCACGCGGCCGGCATCATCGAAGACGGCAGCCGGAGCGAACGCGCCGACGGCGAACCCCGCACCTTCCGTGGCGCCGACGGCGAACAACACCCGATCCCGAACCTGGAAGCGGAGCTCCGGCAGAACGTGATCGAAGCGTTCGGCCTGCAGACCCCCGAAGGCACCCTCGCCTTCCTGAACGAACTCGGCACGCTCGAGCCGGGCGAGAACCACGTCGTGGCGATCGAGAAGCCGACCCTGCCCGAGTACTACTCGGCCGAGATGGATCTCGAAGTCGAGATCGACCGAGGCGACCTCTGGTACGAGTTCCCCTACGGCCCCGACGGTCGGGAACGCGCCCAGCCGATCCAGCGTCGCCCGCGTCTGACGATCTTCGTCAACTACCGCGACCAGCGCATCCCGCTCGCCCGCTTCGGCACCACCATCGGAGGCTGGCGGACCGAGCTCATCGACGGCGTGAGCATGTGGAAGTTCAAGGTCTCCGAGATCGGCGAGCGTGTCTGGCACCGCATCGTGGCGTCGCCGGTGTGGCTCCCGCCCGAGAGCACCCCGCACCGCAGCTTGATGCGCCGCAACCCCCGCCGCGGGCGAGGCGAGCCGCGCTACGTCGCGAACTACCACGAGACCGGCCCGTCCTACGCCAGCGCGTACGGCCTGGTCGCCGCGTACCACCAGCGGTTCCTGGAGCGCGATGGCGAAATCCGACTCGGCGGCGACGAAGGCATCCGCACCCACGGCAGCGTCGACTACATGAGCATCATGCGGCGCCACTCCCATGGCTGTCACCGCCTGCACAACCACATCGCGGTGCGCCTGATGAGCTATGTCCTCTCCCGCCGGCCCCACCGCCGCGTCGGCCAGCAGACGCTCGGGTTCCGACGCGAACTCGAACACGACGGCGAGACCGTGCAGCTCGAGCTCAACGAAGGCGGGTACCAGTTCGAACTCGAGACGCCCTTGCGCGTCAACGTGCTCGAAGGCCGCATCCGCGGCCGCCGCATGACCCCGATCCCCCACGGCCTGCCGAAGTGGGACGAAGACGTCGGCGCCTTCGTGATGCCCGACGGCCAGACCGTCGAAGTCGACCGCATGGGCAACATCACCCCCATCACCCTCGACCTTCCGGACGCCGCCATCGACGGCGGCCCGGACGCCGGCGTCATCGCCCCCGTCCTCACGAACGACGAACTGATCGAAGCGCTCCCGCTGTAGGCAGCAAGCGGAAAGCGGAAGCGGAAGCGGCAAGCGGAAGCGGAAGCGGGGGATCGGCTTCGGTGTCGGCTTCATCGGCTTCGGTGTCGGCTTCGCTGTCGGCTTCGGTGTCGGCGTCGGCTTCGGCGTCGGCGTCGGCTTCGGGGTCGGCTTCGGCTTCGGCTTCGGGGTCGGCTTTCGGGATCGGCTTCGGCTTCGGCTTCAGGTTCGGCTTCGGAATCGGATTCGGAATCGGCTTCGGGCTTCGGTGTCGGCTTCGGGCTTCGGTGTCGGTTTCGGCGTCAGCTGGCAGCCACAGCCTCACTCCACAGCCTCACTCCACAGCCTCAGCCCGCCCGCTGCCCCGCCTAACGCGGCGCGCGCCAACGCATCAGCCGTCTCGGCCAGCGCCCGTCTTTCGCCCGGCTCGCAGCTTGCCTGAGCAGCGGGCGCACGTGGGCGACCAGCCACTCGGGCGCGCCATCGAGCTCCCCGACGACCACTTCAGGGCCGGTCGTCGCTTGGGTCTCGAAGGTCTCGTCCTCGAGCAAGAGCGCCACGGTGTAGGTCGCGCGCGCTCCGTCCGTCTCCACGAGTTCGAGCCGGATGCGTCCGCCGCGTTTGGGCATGGGCCGTTCCATCAGGGCGGAACCTAGCGGATCCATCCCATGCGGCACCCCGGCCGGCCCGCGGCCTGCGAAACTTTGAGAACCGGCGGGTGTCGTACCGCCATGAAGTTCACCGGACGCCAACGCCGCTATATTCGAAAGCACTCCAAACCCCCCGCCACGGACCGCGGTCCGGACAACGACGAACTCTCGATCATTCCGCTGCTCGACGTCGTCATCAACCTCGTGATGGTGTTGCTCGTGTTGATGGCTTCGGCCCTGCTTGCGCGAGAGGTCGACGCCCAGATCCCGACCGAGGGACCCGGCACCGGACAGCCCGAGTGGCGGGCGACGGTCGTGCTCGGAGCGTCGGGCATCACCGTGACGGACCGAGAGGGCATCTTCGTCTACGGCTGCGAAAGCCAGGGCACGGGCGTCACCCTCCCGCTGGCCGGCGGCGAACCCGACTGGTCGGGGCTGCGCTACTGCGCCGGTCAGCTCAAAGCCGCCCATCCCGACATCACGAAGATCACCCTGACCGCCGATCCAGGCGTCCCGGTTCAGGACGTCATCCGGGCCATGGACGCCGTGCGCGGCACCGACGGCCGTCCGCTCTTCCCGGAGCCCCAGATCGCGGCCGGCCTGCGCTGAGCGGGTCGGACTCGCGGAGCGCGCCAGGCCTGTGACGCCAAGAAGAGGTGTAAGTGCATCTTTCCGAGATCGTTTCCAGTCGTGGGGCGTCGAACCCCTGAACACCCCGCCTCTCCCCTTTCCGGGCGACGGGCCACAGCACTGCGGTTCCCGCAGACACCACTGGAGTAGCGCGATGCGACGAGTTTGTTTGTTGGCCCTGGCGGCCTTGATTGGATGCGGCGGCGACGCCGTCGTCGAGGCGCAGACCACGCGGGTGCTCGTTCAGAGCAGCGGCGGAGAACAAGCCGGACAGTCGTGGATCGGGGGCGCCCCGGTGCGTACCCGCGTCGTCGTCGGACAGGACGGCGAGACCTACGTCGGCGTCTGGATCGACGCGCCCGACCAGGTGCCCGGCGCGGTGCAGACCCGTCCGCCGATGGCGCTCTCCCTCGTCGTCGACACCAGCGGTTCGATGAGTGGTGAGAAGATCCAGAACGCCCGCATCGCCGCCTCGAGCCTGCTCGAGAGCCTCGTCGACGGCGACATCGTCAGCATCTACTCCTTCAGCAACGGCGTGATGCAGATCGCCGCGCCCACTCAGGTCAGCTCCGCCACCCGGGGCACCCTGATGCAAACGGTGAACTACCTCCACGCCGGCGGCGGCACCAACCTGTTCGCGGGCGTGACCACCGGCATCCAGAGCGTCGCCCAGGCGCCGTCGAGCCACACGGTCCGCCGGGTCGTGCTCATCTCGGATGGCCACGCGAACATCGGACCGTCCGACCCCAACGCGCTCGGCAGCTTGGCCGGCAACGGCACCGAGTACGGCGTGCAAGTCAGCGCCATCGGCGTGGGCCTCGACTACGACGAGAACACCCTCGGCGCCCTCGCGGTGCAGAGTTCCGGGCGCCTCTACCACCTGGAGCACCCGTACCAGATGGCCTCGATCCTCGAACAAGAGGTGCAGCTGCTCGCCAACACGGTCGCGACGAACGCCTACATCGAGATCGTGCCCGCGCCCGGCGTGACCATTCTCGAAGGGCTCAGCACCGGCGCGCAGCTCCAGGGGAACCAGCTCCGCATGCCGCTCGGCAGCGTGTACGCCGGACAGCGACGAGACGTACTCTTCCGCGCCCGCATCGCCACCGACGGCAGCGCCGGCGACCGCCCGCTCGCCACCGCGCGCTTCGTGTACCGCACCCCGGGTGCCGACGCCGCAGAGCAAACCCAGGTCGCGCCGCTTCACTACGAGGTCACCCGCAACCGCCAGGCCGCCAGCGCCAGCGCCATGCCCCGTGTGCAAGCCATGGTCGCCACCGTCGAAGCCGCCCGCGCCCAGCGCCAAGCCGCCGCCGCGCTCAACCGAGGCGACCGTGCCGAAGCCGCGCGTCAGTACCAGTTCGCCGAAGAGCAGATCGACGGCGCCCTCGCCGCACCGCAGAGCGCCGCCCAGCGCACCCGGCTCGAGACCTCCCGCCGCCAGGTGCGTGCCACCCGCACCCGCGCCGCCGAAGCCGCCACCCCCGCCGCCGCCCGAAGCGTCGCCCTCGAAAGCTACGACCAAGCGATGACGGCCGAAGGCTACTGACCTCCAACCCAAACCCAGAGCGTGAAGCACCAGGACGACACATCCGCTTCATGTTGCGCACGCCCCGACTCGAGAGAGCCGGGGCGTGCGCCTTTTCGGACGGTGAGCGGGTTCTAGCTCGGGTGCGTTCTGGTGTGCGCGCTCAACGACCCACAGCGTAGAAGGCGTCGCCGCTGAGCACCTCGGCACGCATCTCGTAGTCGGTGGCATCACGCTCGAACTCGGCCAGTCGAACGTCGTCTGGTGCGTCTCCCCCGATCAGGTCCAAGAAGAGCGGCGCGTCCTGAGGGAGGAAGATGTGAACGTTGAGCGATCCGAGAAGAGTTACCGCAACCCACAGCGGCCCGTCGTGGGTGTCCAGCTGGGCCTCCAGCTGTATCCACATGAGCTCTGCTTGCTCCATCATTACCCGCGCACCCACCAAGCCCCCGTGCCACGCGTCCAGCAGCGTCTCGAGTTGGCGCTGGATCGACACCACGTCGGGCCCACCCAAAACCATTGTTGCGTGAACCGTTTCGATCACGGTCGGCGTGGACCAATGTTCGAAACGTTCGAACTCCGTGACGTGGAACCGGCACGGACTTCTGATGGACCGCGACTCCACCACGCCGTCCTCGAATGAGACGTCCTCCAGGCTCGATCCCACGTCGAGATCGACCCCCGTCAGAACGCAGTACATCTTGCCTCGGGTGCGCTTTGCCAGCCTGTGCCCAGACGGGTAGACGACGGCGGGCTCCGCGCTGACCAACATCACCTTCAGGGGGGTGTTGAGCACCACGTCCCACCGGCCCACGAGGGTGGTGGACAGGCTGCGCCCACACCCACGAAACCAAAACTCATTCCAGGTCGACACCTTGTCCAGCCGGGTCGTGTAGTCCTTTTTGGTCACGTCGAGTTCCTTCGGCGCGCACCCTAACCAGCTTCTGCCGAGCGTCACGCTCGTACGGTCGTCTCAGGAACGCGAGGGCATAGGAATGCCCCAGACCTCGTACCCGTAGGTCGCGATGCAGAAGTCCATCGCGCCGTCCAGCGTCTCCGCATCGCGACGAACGTGGCCGTGCCGCAAACGTTCGCTGGTGATCACCACGGTGTACGGGCCGTTGTCTCCCGGTCCGCGCTGGCCATCCAGTTTCAGAATCGCCACCCCACCTTCGGCCCGGACCCGCTCGAAGAACAGAATGTACGCCGCGATCCCCGCGACCTCGGATGGCACCCCGATGTGTTCGAGCACCCGTCTGCTATGCGCCGCGTCCATGCCCGGATGATCACACCCTTCAGCTACGAGTTCGACTCAAGTCTGTTGCGCCAGTGATGCGTGAGCGGATGCATGACGCCAGTGTACCCGCTCAAGTCCGGCGAGCGGATGCGTGACGCCAGTGCAGCCGCTCAGGTCCGGCTTCGGAGGGCGGCTTCGACGAAGAGGAGGCGGTCTTGGCCCCAGAAGAGTTCTTCGCCGACGAAGAAGGTGGGGGCGCCGGGCACGCCGCGGGCGAGGGCTCCGTCGGTGGCGCCTCGGAGGGCTTGTTTGATGTCGTCGTTGCCCACTTGGTCGAGCAGGCTCGTGTCGAGCCCCACGTCTTCCAGGCACCGCAGCAAGCCCGCTTCGTCCGGCAGCGCGTCCTCGACCCACACGAGCCGCATGATGCGGTGGATGAGTGCAGGGCGGCGTTCGACCGGAGTTGCGAGCGTGAGGCGCAGCGCCATCACGGTGTGGATGGGGAAGTTGCTCGGAAAGTGGAGCGGCACCTCGTACCACTCGGCCCATCGCTCCATGTCCTTGCGGGCGTGGTCGGCCTTCGCCTGCGGGAACGTGGCCATCGGAACGATGGGCGTGCCGATCTCTTTGAAGAGCGCGCCGAGCAAGAACGGCCGCCACACCACCTTGGCTTCCGTCGCCTCCGCGATCGCTTCGATCTGGGTCGAGCCGAGGTACGCAAACGGCGAGGAGTAGTCGAAGAAGATCTCGACCCGATGTTCTGAATCCACGACGCCCACCTTTCCTCGCGGTCCGTACGATGGACCCGGTCCGGCATCATAGCGAGCTGCGCCGTGAGCGGGAGACGAACCGAGTTCGTGGGCTGTCGCCTGTGGCGGCCGGGTGTTGCTGTTGCTGTTGCTGTTGCTGTTGCTGTTGCTGTTGCTGTTGCTGTTGCTGTTGCTGTTGCTGTTGCTGTTGCTGTTGCTGTTGCTGTTGCTGTTGCTGTTGCTGCTGATTCCGAAGCCGAAGCCGATCCCGACGCCGATCCCGACGCCGATCCCGACGCCGATCCCGACGCCGATCCCGAAGCCGATCCCGACGCCGATCCCGACGCCGATCCCGATCCCGACGCCGAAGCCGATCCCGAAGCCGATCCCGACTCCGAAGCCGATCCCGACTCCGAAGCCGATCCCGACTCCGAAGCCCGACGCCGAAGCCGATCCCGACGCCGAAGCCGATCCGATCCGATCCAGACCCCCGCTTCCGCTTCCGCTGCCGCTTCCGCTTCCGGTTCCGCTCTGCGCTTCTGCTTCCGCGCCCTAGGGCTTCTGCTTCTTGGCCTTCGGCGGGTTGCAGCCGCCCCACTCCGCTTCTTGCGCCATGCGCTTTTTCGTCGCGGCCCAGCCGCAGATCGGACAGCCCGCGAGGTCGTGTCCGCGCGCTGGACAGTACTCGCGGCCGAAGTAGATGATCTGCAGGTGGCGCCGGTTCCAGGTGTCTTCGGCGAACACCTTCTTCAAGTCCCGCTCGGTTTGCTCGACGTTCTTGGCTTCGGACAGACCCCAGCGGGCGGCCAAGCGGTGAATGTGGGTGTCGACGGGGAACGCGGGGATGTCGAATGCTTGGGCGAGCACCACCGATGCGGTCTTGTGCCCGACCCCAGGCAGCGCTTCGAGCGCTTCGGACGACTTCGGTACGACACCCGCGTGCCGCTCCACGAGAAGCTCGCCCATCGCACGCAGGTTCTTCGCCTTCGTCGGCGCCAGACCGATCTGGCGGATGAGTTCGCGGATGCGTTCGACCTCGAGCGCGGCCATCTTCGCGGGGGTGTCCGCCACTGCGAAGAGCGAGGGCGTGACCTCGTTGACCTTTTTGTCGGTCGTCTGCGCGCTGAGCATCACCGCGACCAGCAGCGTGTACGGGTCTTTGTGATCGAGCGGGATCGGCGGCTTGGGGTAGAGCTTCTCGAGCATCGTCGAGATGCGTTCGGCTTTTTCTTCGCGGGTCACCGGCCGAGCCTGTGGCCCGTCGATGAGCGCTTCAACCCGAAGTTGGAACGCCCGGCAATCGCAGCCGACTCAGCGACCGAATGAGGCGCGCAGCCCGGCCCACCCGTCGAGCGCACGCACCGGCTCCAGATCGTCCTCGCCGTCGAGCAGCGTGAGGTCTGCGAACCCGAGTTCGCGCGCGCGCACCAGCCAGTCGAGCGACTCTTGCGGCCGGCCGAGGAGCGCTGTCGCACAGGCCACGTTGAACGCGACGAGCGGTTCGACGCCTTCGTCTCGCAGCGCTTGAATGCCAAGCAGCATCGACACATCGGCGAGCTCCGCTTGCAGCGCCGCTGCCTGGAGCCGGGCCAGCGAACGGGCCGAGAGTGCCGCCGGGTTGGCTTGCACGAATGCCGCCGCCCGCTCGAAGCTCCCCGACTCGGTCGCCGCACGGATGTACCGCTTCTCAGCGAACTCGCTCGGCCCGGCGGCCAGCACCTGCTCGAGCGGATCGAGCGCCGCGGCGAAGCGTCCGAGCGCCAGCAGCACCGCGCCCGAGAGCGCCGGATCGGGATCGCGTTCGCCCGACATCCGGTCGAGCGCGGCCTGGGCCTGTCCGGGTTGGTCGATGAGCAGCTGCCCCCACGCGAGCAGATGGAGCGCCTCGTCCTTCGCGCTCGCGTCGGGCGCATGTTGGAGCAGTGCCACCGCGCACCGAGAGACGAGTTCGCCATCGCCGCGTTCCAGTGCCGCGTAGGCGACCCGCAGCGCGTCCTCCGGGGTCCGCACGTCCAGCATGCCGGACGCACGCAGTCGCTGCTCCGCCTGCAGCGCGCGGTAGTTCATGAACCCGAAGAAGAAGAGGATCATCGCCAGGAAGATCGCTTGGAACGCGATCGCGAGCGCGCTCAACGCCACGATGAAGGCGAGCGACATGTACCGCGCCCACACCATGCCGCGGTCCTTCGAGAACATCAGGAAGATCGCCGCCATGATGTGACCACCGTCCAGCGGCAGCACCGGCAGCAGGTTGTACACGGCCCACACGAGGTTCACGTACACGACCACCAGGAGCGTCCAGGCGTAGAGCCCCTCGGGGTGCAGGATGAGCAGTGCCGCCAAGGCGCCGCCTCCGACCACGAGCCCGACCAGCGGGCCGGCGAAGCTGATGACCATCAACCGAGCGGGGCTCAGGGACTGGACCGTCTTGCCGTCCGGTCCGGGTTCCCAGTGGGTGAGCCCCCAGAACGCCATCAGATCGATGCGCGGCTTGAGTCCAAACGCGCGCCCGACCAGCGCGTGCCCGAGCTCGTGCATCAGGACGCCCTGAAAGACGATGAGCGCTGCGATCGGCAAGGAACCCACGCCATGCTCCGTCCCCCCGAACAGCTGCCAGAGCAGCACCGTGGTCAGGAGGAAGAAGACGTGGATTCGGATGGGGATCCCGAACAGCCGGAAGCTCAGGGCCATGGGATCCACCATGGGCCTTCCGGGGGCGCTTGGCCAGTTCCCGAGGGATCACAGATTCCGAAAACCCCGCAATTGCAGGAGTGAGAGCAAGCTCAGAGGTAAGCTTGCATGGTTTCGTATGTTGGAATATAGATGAGTTGTGGACGTCAGCGGACTGGCCCGAACGGAACGACGGTGGGAGCTTTATCGGCTCCTTGGCGAACCGATGCGCCTGCGCCTCCTGGCCCTGACTGCAGTCGAAGAACTCGCCATCGGTGAGTTGGCGGAGCTGGTCGGAGATTCCCAGCCCAACGTCTCCCGACACCTCAAGCCGCTCCGCGCCACCGAGCTGCTCTCGGTGCGCAAAGAAGGCACCCGCGTGTACCTGAAGCTCGACGCCCGAGCCGGACACGACCCAGTGGTCGCGGACGCGCTCGCCGCAGGTCGCGCGCTCTGCACCGAAGACGGCAGCCTCGGCCGCGTCGCGGATGTGGTGCGCCGACGCGACGAACCCGCCCGTGCGTTCTTCGAGACCGCCCGCGCACCCACCGCCCGCTGGCCGGGCGAACTCTCCGCCTACCTGACCGCGCTCGCCCCGCTCGTCTCGCGCCGCCGACTCGCGGTCGACGTCGGCACCGGCGACGGCAGCTTGCTCGAAGTGCTCGCGCCGATCTTCGACGAGGTCGTGGCGTTCGATCGCGCCGAAGCCCAGCTGAAGCTTGCGCGCGAACGCAGCCGCGCCCGCCGGTTCGAGAACGTGGAGCTCGTGCGCGGCGAACTCGGAGACGCCGCGGTGTTGGCACGGGTCGCCGAACTCGGGGGCGCCGACGCGGTCTTCGCGGCGCGCGTCCTCCACCACATGCCGCGTCCGAAACAGGCGCTCGAAGCCCTCGTCCCCATGCTCGCGCCCGGCGGTGTGCTGCTGGTGATCGACTACGCCGCACACGAAGACGAACGCCTTCGCGACGACCAGGCCGACGCGTGGCTCGGGTTCGACGCCGACGAACTTCTCCAGCTCGCACGCGACGTGGGGCTCGAGGACGCGGCGGTGTCCATCATTCCGGCCGCGCGGTGCGGCGATGGCCCCGACGGCCACCTCGACTGGCAAGTCCTCTCGGCGCGTGCGCGCCACACGAGCCGCCACTGATTTCGTTCTCTCTGAACTCAACCCTTTTCCAGACCCCACCAACGTCCGCGAGATCGACTCGCACAGGAGCCAACATGACCGATCAGAAGAAGTACAAAGTTGCCGACATCACCCTCGCCGCGTTCGGACGCCGCGAGATCGACATCGCCGAAAAAGAGATGCCCGGCCTCATGGCGCTCCGCGTGGAGCACGCAGGCAAAAAGCCCCTCGAAGGCGCACGCATCGCCGGCTGCCTCCACATGACGATCCAGACCGCGGTGCTCATCGAGACCCTCACGGATCTCGGCGCCGAAGTGACCTGGACCAGCTGCAACATCTTCTCGACGCAGGACCACGCCGCGGCCGCCATCGCCGAGAGTGGTGTGCCGGTCTTCGCCTGGAAGGGCGAGACGGAAGAAGAGTACGACTGGTGCATCCACCAGCAGCTCGCGTCGTTCGAAGGCGGCAAGGCCCCGAACCTCATCCTCGACGACGGCGGCGATCTGACGATCATCGCGCACGAGAAGTACCCGCACCTCTTCGAAGGCGCCGACAAGATCATCGGCCTCTCCGAAGAGACCACCACCGGCGTGCACCGCCTCTACGAGATGGCCAAGCAGGGACAGCTCAAGTGCCCGGCCATCAACGTGAACGACTCGGTGACGAAGTCGAAGTTCGACAACCTCTACGGCTGTCGTGAGTCCCTCGTCGACGGCATCAAGCGCGCCACCGACGTCATGCTCGCGGGCAAGATCTGCGTCGTCGCGGGCTACGGCGATGTCGGCAAGGGCTGCGCCCAGGCGCTCGTCCGTTCGGGCGCCCGCGTCATGGTGACGGAAGTGGATCCGATCTGCGCGCTTCAGGCCGCGATGGAAGGTTTCCAGGTCGTGACGATGGACGAAGCCGCCAGCCAGGGCGACATCTTCGTGACCGCGACCGGCTGCTGCGACGTCATCACCGGCGCGCACATGAAGCAGATGAAGGACGAAGCGATCCTCTGCAACATCGGTCACTTCGACTCGGAGATCGAGATCGCCTACCTCACGGACGCCAAGAACGGCGTGAAGGAAGAGCGCATCAAGGACGAGGGTCCGGTCGACCACTTCATCTTCCCGGACGGCAAGAAGATCATCGTGCTCGCGCGCGGTCGCCTCGTGAACCTCGCGTGTGGCACCGGCCACCCGAGCTTCGTGATGAGCTCGAGCTTCACCAACCAGGTGCTCGCCCAGCTGGAACTCTGGCAGCACCGCAACGACGACACCTACAAGAAGGGTGAGGTCTACGTGCTCCCGAAGGCGCTCGACGAGAAGGTCGCCGCCCTTCACCTCGGCAAGCTCGGCGCCAAGCTGACCTCGCTGACCCCGAAGCAGTCCGAGTACCTCGGCGTGCCCGCGAAGGGCCCGTTCAAGCCCGAGCACTACCGCTACTGAGTCTTCGCGACGGTTGACGGAGAAGGCGGTGTCCGCGAAAGCGGCGCCGCCTTTCTCTTTTCCGTCGGACCCCAAGCTGAAGCCGAAGCCGAAGCCGAAGCCGAAGCCGACGCCGACGCCGAAGCCGAAGCCGACGCGGAAGCCGGCGCCGAAGCGGAAACCGAAGCCGAAGCCGACGCCGAAGCCGAAGCCGCCGAAGCCGACGCCGACGCCGACGCCGACGCCGACGCCGAAGCCAGCAACAGAGTCAGCAACGGAGTCAGCAACAGAGTCAGCAACAGAGTCAGCAACAGAGTCAGCAACAGAGTCAGCAACAGAGTCAGCAACAGAGTCAGCAGCAGAGTCAGCAACAGAGTCAGCAACAGAGTCAGCAACAGAGTCAGCAGCAGAGTCAGCAACAGAGTCAGCAACGGCGACCGGCCATGCGCGCGCCGGTTCGCGCCACCTTCTTCACGGGCGCGGGGCGAGGTGTCAGGCTACGACCTCAGTCGTGTGGTTGGTGCTCAGGCAGGCCTGGTGGTCTTTTCGCGTCCATGAGGGGTCGCTTCTCTCGGGTGCGGTTGCGTTCTACGCGCTGCTCGCCCTCGCCCCGTTCGGAGTGATCGCGGTGTGGGTGGCGGGCGCGGTGGTGGGTGCGGACGTGGCTCGGGAGCAGATGCAGGTCGAGTTCTCGGCGTTCGTGGGGCATGAGGCCTCGGCGTTCCTCGCCAAGGTCGTCGACCGGGCGGGCGATACGGGCGCGGGATGGATCACGGGAACGTTCTCGATCCTGTTCCTTCTGTTCGCGTCGACCCGGCTGTTTTGGATGTTGCGTGCCGCGCTCAACCACGCCTGGGGCGTGCGTTCGCGGATCCCGCCCGGCTTCCGCGGCCTCCGATGGAAGGTGCTGCGGCGTCGGCTCATCGCGTTTGGCATGGTCGGTGTGCTCGGCGCCGCGCTCATCGTGGCGGCGCTGGTGAAGACCGGCCTGAGTGCGACCGCGGCGTACTTCGGCGGCGTGCCGATCCTCTACCGGATCATCGACGTCGGCGCGTCCATCGCGCTCTTCTCCGTACTCACCGCGCTGATCTACCGGTGGCTTCCGGACGCGCGGATCGGTTGGCGCGATGTGTTCGTCGGCGCGACGTTGACGTCGTTCCTGGCGACCGGCGCTTCGTTTCTGATCGGACACTACGTCGCGCGGGTCAGCCCCGGTTCGATGTATGGCGCGGCCGGCTCGATGATCGTGCTCCTGCTCTGGGTCTACTACACGGCGCAGATCTTCTTCTTCGGTGCCGAGGTGACCGCGGCGTACGCCAAGCTCCGCGGCCGCGGCGTCGAGCCGCTCGAACACGCGACGCGGATCATCACCGCCGAACAACACCCGATCCTCGAAGGCTTCGAACTGGTGGACGAAGAGAGCCCGGAGGACGAAGCCAACCGTCGAGGCGGCGGCGAGCGGGTCGGCATGGCGCCGCAACCGGACGAAGCGCACGAAGACGGCGGAGACGACGACGGCGCAGCCGCGGTCCGAGCGGACGCGGAAGCCGTCGAAGGACCGGAAGCGGTCGAAGGACCGGAAGCCGTCGAAGGACCGGAAGCGGTCGAAGGACCAGCCGCCGCGGAGCCGGAGCGAGACGCCGGGTCGACGGTGGCCGCCGGCGCCGATGCGTAAGAGAGGCCACGCGATGAAGTGTCCTTGGAAGGCAGGAGAAACGATGCGGATTTGGGTGATGTGCTTGATGTCGATGGCCTTGGCGGCGTGTGCCAGCGACCCCCACGATCCGTGTGGCGAAATCGGCGAAGGCGAGGTCGCGGCATGCGCCGATCCTTCCGAGCGCGCCGTGTGCGATGGCGAGATCCGATGTTCGTTCAACCCCGATGGGCTCGTGACCGGACGGACGTTCACCCAGGCCGTCTGCGTGGATGCGCTCCCCGATTGCGCGTTCGTCTGCATGGACCCGGAGCGGTCCGAGTGCAGCAACACCCCCGAGTAGGAATGAAACCGCCGACGCTGTGTTGCCGACCTGTGGGACCACCGGGTTGAAGCCTGGGCGTCGACTCGCGCAACTCGTCGAGATGTGCTGTAGATAAGCGGAATGAGCGAGAAAACGGACGAAGACGTGGAGAACTCCGAACTCGATTCGGAGGCATCCGACCCATCCACCGATGGATCCGAGGTGGAGGACGAGTCCTCGAAGGCGTCCGACTCGACCCCGCCGAAGGACAACGGCGACGAGGATGCGTCCGACGACGAGGCCGCGCGCCGGCAACCCAAACGCCGCTCGAAGCCGTCGAGCCGCAAGAAGGGCAAGAAGAAGTCGAAGAAGCGCCCCGAGACCTCGGACGAGGGCTCCGAGGCCGCCCGGCGACGGCCCAAGCGCTCGGAGAAACGGGACGCGGAGGCGTCGGGCGAGCGATGGCTCTGCGTGCACTGCGCGCATCAGTTCCGCGCGGACGACCCGGACCGTTGTCCTTCCTGCATGCGCAAGGGCGGACTCGAAGTGCTCGCCGAGAAGACCGCGAAGGACCGCCCGTGGTTGATGCCGGCGCTCGTGGTCGGCGCCATCGCAATCATTGGCGGCGGATACGCCGTCTGGTCCAACGAGACCCCCGACGCGGTCGAAGGCGACGCCGCGCTCGAGCCGCTGAGCTATTCGGAACTGCGCGGGCATCTGCGCGAACACAACGCCGACGGGGAACACGCCGGCCTGCTCCGCGAAGCCGAACACATCGAAGGGCTCAGCGAACACGCGACCGGCAGCACGCCGATGGAGAAGACCGAATCCCTGGTCTCGTACATCCGCGCACGCGCCGCGGCGGGCGCATTCACCCAGTGGCTGCTCGAAGCCCCGCGCGAGTCGACGGTGCACGACGGCGAGTGGGCCGCCGCGCGACTCCAAGAAGAAGAGAACGCCGAGATCTACCCGATCGAACTCGCGGCGGCGGCCGTCTCGGCGCTGCGCGAAGCCGGCGTCGACGCGATGGTCGCCGAGATCTGGGAGTTCCCCGGCGACCGCGTGCCGCCCGATCCCTCCGGCCACATGGGTTACTTCGGTGTCGCGGTGTACGAAGGCGCGGTGGGCGAAGGCGACCCTGTGATCTTCGATCCCTACGCCGGCCACGCGACCCAGCCCGAGTCCGGATCCTACCGAGTGCTCACCGATGTCCAGGCCGTCGCTGCCGCGTTGAACACGAGCGGCCTGCACCAGCTGGTCCACGAGAACGACGCGGTGCGCGCCATGGAGCAAGTCCGCAAAGCGCTCCGCCTCGACCGCCGCGCGCCCTACATCCGCTCGGTGCAGGCGGTGGTGTTCATCACCAACGGCGGCACCCCGCAGGGCATCGAAGAACTCCAGGCGGCGGCGCAGATCCGGCCCGATGGCCCGCGTCGCAACAACGTCGCTGGCGTCTTCCTCGCCACCCAAGACATCGACCAGGCCTCGCGTGAAGTCGCGGCCGCCCTCGAGCAGTTCCCCGACTACGCCGCCGCGCACGCGTGGCTCGGTGCGATCCACATGGCGCAGGGCGAGACCGAACAAGCGCGCACCGAACTCGCGAAGGCCGACGAACTCGAGCCGCGCCTCCAGGTCCTGCCGCTCTTGTGGGCGCAGTACTTCCTCGGCGTCGGCGACTCCGACACCGCGGCCGACCGCGCGCGCCAGGCCGTCGAACGCCGACCGCACCATTGGCAGACGCGTCTGCAGGCCGCGCAGATCTTCCGCGCCGCCGGCCGGTTCGAAGAGATGCGGCGGCAGGCACACCGGGTGATCGAACTCGTCTCGACCGACCAGCGCGAGGTCATCCGGGAACACGTGCTCCGGGTGCTCGGACCGACCGCGCTCGAAGAGGTCGAGGACGATCTCTTCGCCGACGACCTCGGCGACGACGACGATTGGGATCTCGGCAGCGAAGGCGGCGGCTTCCAGCTCGGCGGCGGCGGCGGACTCGGCGCAGGCGGAGAAGCGGCTGGCGGTGGACCCTCGCTCCTCGACGACGAGCTCGGCGGCGGCGGCTTGGGGCTCGGCGGCGGCGGTGCGGGCGCCGGCGGCGGCTTCCAGCTCGGCGGCGGCGGTGGCGGCGGCGGACTGCGTCTCAATCTGAACGAGTAGGCTCCTGCGACGGCTCGAAGCCGACCCCCGAGCCGGAGCAGACCCCCCGAAGCAGGCCCCGAAGCCGAAGCAGACGCCGAAGCCGAAGCCGAAGCCGAATCCGAAGCCGAATCCGAAGCCGACGCCGAAGCCGAAGCCGAAGCCGAAGCCGAAGCCGAAGCCGAAGCCGAAGCCGAAGCCGAAGCCGACTCCGAAGCCGACTCCGAAGCCGACTCTGACGCCGAAGCCGACTCCGAAGCCGACTCTGACCCCGAAGCCGACTCCGAAGCTGACCCCGCTTCCGCTTGGGCTTCTGGCTTCCGCGGCTTCTGCTTCCCACCTCCGCACAGGGTGGGTTCCGTCTTTTGGGACGCGGGTGTAGGTTCGGGCCATGAGCGACGACGACGATCTTCGGCTGGGCGGTGCGCCGCCTCTCGGGCCGGCGGGCCCCTCCCCCTCTCTCGAAGACGAGGAGCGCGCGATGCGCAGCGGCAAGGGCGGACTCATCGCCATGCTCGGCGCCATCGTGCTGCTCATCGTGGGCGGCATCCTCGCGTTCGTGCTGAGCGAAGGCGACACCGAGGCGTACGAGACGCTCGGCCGCAACGTGAATGGCATCAAGAGCGAACACTTCGATGGGTTCTGGCACTGCGTGTTCCAGGGCCGCGAAGACATCGGAACCAACAGCGATCTGACCCGCGAGTTGAACGAACGCGCGACGACGGGGCGGTCCCGGTACGGCGCGTACCTGCAGCGGGACTGCATGCCGAAGGTCAGCGAGCTCGAGACGCGCCTGCGCGCCCTCATCCCACCCGAAGACATGGTGGCGTTGACCAACGACCTCATCGCCGCCGCCGAGCAGCTCAAGAACGCCGCCGGTGATTTCGTCGGACACGTCAACGGACTGGAGGGCGCGTACGACGAAGACGCCGCCACCGATCAGGTCCGCGCCGTGTCGCGTGGCTGGTTCGACTACAAGAACGCCCACAACGCGATCAACACCGCGATCCGCGACCACATCGAGTAGTCGGGCGGCGTAGAGCGCGAGTTCTCGCACACCCCTCCAGAACTATTCGTGCATGCAGGCGTCGTTAGATGCCCATGACACGCTTGAACCGATCCGGACTCTTCCTCGCGGCCGCCGCCGTCCTCTCGCTCAGCACGAGCACCGCCGAAGCGGGCTACCACCCGCGCAGCCCGGAGTCGGGTGGCCTGACCGCGCTGGAATTGACGCTCGGCATCGGCGTGATGGGCCACGACACCACCGGCGTCCCGCTCGCCGGCTACGGCTACGACGGCGAACCGGGCCCGGCCGCGGACGCTGCCATCCGTCTGCTCTTCGGCACCAACAACTACTTCCGCCACGGCTTCATGGTCCGCGGCACCTACTTCTCCGGCCGCCAGTTCGGCCGCGACGGCTACGGCTTCCGCCTCGGCCTCGCCGACCTCACGTACACCGCCCGCACTCTGTTGCCGTGCATCAGCAACCGAGACGGCGTGCGCTTCTACGCCTCCGCCTCGCTCGGCGTCACGGGCGGCTGGGCGAACGCCGGCACCGGCCGAGGCCCGATGAACGCGGACATCGTCGCGCGCGAAGCCGCCGCCGAAGACCTCGACCACGCCACCCTCGGCTTCGTGATGGGCGGCACCGCCGAGCTGCACTACGGCAAGTTGCTCGTCGGCATCTCGGTCGACATGCGCCGCCTCTGGGCCGTCCGCAGCGAACTCGACGACCACTGGGTCCGCTCCGGCGCGCTCCGCATCGGCTACCGCTGGGACGCCTCCGACAGCCTCGAAGCCGAACCGCGGGGACTGTAGAGACCGCGGCGCCTGCCATCGGCCTCGGCATCGGCATCGGCATCGGCATCGGCGTCGGCTTCGGCTTCGGCTTCGGCTTCGGGATCGGCATCGGCTTCGGGATCGGCTTCGGGATCGGCTTCGGGATCGGCTTCGGCTTCAGTTCGGATTCGGATTCGGAAACGCGGGCACGGGCACGGGCACGGGCACGGGCACGGGAGCCGCGCATCCTCTCCTTCGGATTCGGATTCGGCATCCGGTTCGGTCTCCGATTCGCCGATCGCCAACGCCGCAGTCACGCGGACGAAGCAGCATCGTGGTTGGCTCGCCCGCGCCGATCGGCGACGCTACCTCCCGATGACGACCGACGCAGGCAAGCCGCTTGGGTTCTGGTCCGAGCGCAACGCCACCCCGTTTCGGCACCTCGAGTGTGGGCGGCGGTACCGGGTCGCCATCGCGTTCGTCGACTTCGATCGAGAACGACACGAAGTCGGAGACGAGTGGGTGTACCTGGGCACGAACTTCGCCCCGCACGACGACGGCCGGTCGCTCTTCATCAGCCTGGACGGCGAACACGAGTGGCACATCCGGATGCGAGATACGCCGGATGAGCAGGGGCCGATCCTGGACGCGCTAGCAGGTCGCTGAAAAGCGACCTGCTCCCTTGCCGTTGCCCTTGCCCGTGCCCTTGCCCGCGTCGTGGACGCCGTGTGTTTCGCGACGGCGAGGCGCGAATCGGAGCGCGATGCCCAGCGGA
>JAXMNT010000068.1:0-36679 GCA_034670305.1 Deltaproteobacteria bacterium | reverse complement strand
CCGTCCTTCGTCGGTCCCTGCACGCGCCACCTCGTCACGTAGATCTTGAGTGTCCATATCGGCCTCCGGCCGCCGAGATGGCCATCGCTAGGCGCTCGCGTCACCACGGGATGGGGAGAGGACGTACACAGCGACAGCGACAGTGACAGCGACAGCGACAGCGACAGCGACAGCGACAGCGACAGCGACAGAGACAGAGACAGCGACAGTGACAGAGACAGCGGCAGAGACAGCGGCGGAGACAGCGGCAGAGACAGCGGCAGAGTCAGAGTCAGCGGCAGCTCCCAGTCATGCTCTCCTTCGGAGTCGCGCGGTTTATAGCCTCTCCTTCGGAAGTCGGCTCCTGCGTCCTTCGGACTTGGAGTGACTTGGCGGGGGGGCCTGCTGGCTCGGCGGCAATTTCATCGTGGCCCAGATTGGGAGGAGACCGGAGGGGCTTGCCCCGCAGGTCGGAGGGGATGTCCCATCCCCTCAGCAAAGGAGTGCTCGGTCGCGTCAAGGGTGCCTTCGGCCCCAGCCTTCGGAAGGCTGGCTTCGCCCTTGACCCGCCCTGCGCTCTCCACCGGGGGGCGCTCCGCGCCGCCGAGCAACGTTGCTCACTCTTTCCGGCGCGAGGAGGCTCTGATGATTGTTCTCGAATCTAGTTTGGTTCTCGTTGGTGAGTTGCGCGGGGTGATGGCGGCTGTTTCTCGCAAGGACCGTTCGCTGGGTGAGCAGATGCGGCGGGCGGCTCAGTCCGTCGTTCTGAACTGCGCGGAAGCGAAGAACGCTCGCGGGAAGCGGAGCGTGGATAGGTTTTCCATTGCTTACGGTGAGGCGAGCGAACTGAAGGCGGCTCTTCGGTTGGTGCGGCTGTTCGGATACGCAGACGTGAGCGAAGAGGTGTTCGGTCGCTGCGATGAGGTCTGCGCGATGTTGTACCGGCTGAGTCACTAGGAGCGGCGCGAGGCCCGCGCGAGTCGCGGGCCTCGGCTTCGGCCTCGGCTTCGGCCTCGGCTTCGGCCTCGGCTTCGGCCTCGGCTTCGGCCTCGGCTTCGGCTTCGGCTTCGGCTTCGGCTTCGGCTTCGGCCTCGGCTTCGGCCTCGGCTTCGGCCTCGGCTTCGGCTTCAAGCGTCGGCGTCAGGTTCGGCGTCGGCTTCCGACCGCGCGACCGCGACCGCGACCGCGACCGCTTCCGCGACCGCGACCGCTTCCGCCGCCGCCACTGTTGGCGCCACGGTTGCAGTCGGGATCGCGGCCGAAGGCCGCAGGTGGATGCCGGCATCCGGCATCCACATTGCGCTGGGTGGGCTCCCGGGGGACTCTCGGGCGCGATGGATCCGGTGTTCTTCTGGCGGGGGTTTCGGCACGAGTGGTTGCGGGAGGTGATGGGGTTTCGGTTGCCGCATCGGATCTCCCGGCTGCACAGCTACCTGTCGGAGGCGGTGGATGATCCGCGGTTTCACTTCGCTCAGTCGACCGGCGTCGATGGCAACTACATGAAGCCGGTCGGGCGCTGGGGCGCGCTCGTGTCGCCGGGCGTCACCACCCAGCGGGCCACGGCGGCGTTTCAGTGGCGCGATGCGATCGATCCGCTGCCGGTACCGATCGCACGATCCCGACAGTCGAAGACGCTTCGGATCCCAACCGGTGGTGTGCCGACGGAGGTCCTGCTTGCGGGGATCCGGCTCGACACCAAGTGCTGCGACGAACACCAGTCGCCGGACAATCCGTGCAACTCGAACGGGCTGTGGCCTTGCCACCTCGCGGTGCGGCTCGAGCCGCCGGTCCGGGACGGTGACCACCACGTCTTCGAAGTCGTCGTCGAGATCGATCGCGCGTGGACGCCGACCCGCGGGGGTGTGCCCTTCGTCGAAGAGAAGCCGCTCAACGAGAAACTCGACTTCGATCTGGAGGTGTTCGTCACCGCGCTCTCGGGCGACGACCAGCACCTCCGCACCAAGCGCCAGGAGAGCCGCGCGGTTGGCAGTGCCCGCCGGCGCGCGCCGCGGACCACCGGTCTCGAGCTCCAGGGCACCCCCAACACACGGCTCGGGACCGTCGGACTCACCGGGTTCGGGTTCACCTTCGTGCAATCCGGGCGCACCCGGTTCCACGAACACCGCGGGCGCTACCTGACCACGCTCGACTTCGGCGTCGACGCGCTCCGTTACGATCCCCTGCGCGGGCGTGCGCGGGTGTCCGATCCGCAGTCGGTCTGGATCCCCCGCACCGTGATCGGGACCGACGTGGAGACCGAACTCCACTCGGTGCTGGTGCAGCTTCCCCACCGCGAAGCGCGCACCTGGACTGGGGAGGCGGTCGGTTCGCTTTGCGCTCACAGCAGCGACCAGGCGCCGTTCTTCTCGCGGTGGAAGAAGACCGGTGCGCGGGTCGGCCCGGTCCGCACCGAAGACTCGGTCCCCGTGAGCCCGTTCTCTCCGCCGCTTTCCTAGACGCATTCT
Source organism: Deltaproteobacteria bacterium (assembly GCA_034670305.1). GTDB lineage: Bacteria > Myxococcota_A > Polyangia > Polyangiales > Houyiibacteriaceae > JAXMNT01. The sequence continues at coordinate 34,235 of JAXMNT010000068.1, read as the reverse complement.
CAGCGCCGCCCTTCCGCCGGTTTCTTGACCGGTTCGGTGCGCATCGATCAGATGGCGCAGGGACCGGGTGGGCGATTCCACGGCGTGTACATCGTGTGTACCCCGCCTGGCATCGATCGTGTGCTCGGCCCGTCGAACCGCGGGAAAAGCACAGTGATTTCAAAGAAGACGCGGAGAACCGCCGCCGGCCCGAAGCTTGCTCATGAGAACCCCTCATGACCCTTCGCATCGCGCTCCTGAGCCCCAAAGGGCCGCTCTACCGCAAGAGCGGGATCTTCAAGCAGTCGCTCCGCTACATGCCGCTGACCTTCCCGACGCTGGCGGCGTTGATCCCCAAGGACCTCGACGTCGAGTTGACCTGCATCGACGAAGGCCACGCGGACATCGATCCGTACGCGCTCGACGTGGATTTGGTCGGCATGACGGTGATCACCGGCACCGCCTCCCGCGCCTACGAACTCGCCCGCACCTTCCGCAGCCGCGGCATCCAAGTCGTGCTCGGGGGTCCGCACGTGACGCTCGTGCCCGAAGACGCGGCGCCCCACGCGGACAGCATCGTGGTCGGGTACGCCGAAGACACCTGGCCGGAGCTCTTGCGCGACGCCGCACGCGGAGAGCTGCGCCCCCGCTACGATCAAGCGGCGGACCTCTCGCTCGCCGGCCGCCCCCTGCCCGACCGAACCGTGCTGCCGCGGCGTCACTACCTGACCGCGGATGTGTTCGAAGCCACCCGCAGCTGCATCCATGCGTGTGAGTTCTGCGTCGCGCCTTCGGCGTGGGGGCGCACCCCGCTTCAGAAGCCGGTGCACGAAGTCGTCGCCGACCTGAAAGCGCAGCGCGCCAAACGCGCGATCTTCGTCGACCTCAACCTCATCTCCGACGTCCCCTACGCGCGTCAGCTCTTCCGCGCGCTCATCCCGCTCCGCATCCAGTGGTACGGCCTCGTCACCACCAAGGTCGCGCGCGATCCCGAGCTGCTCGATCTGCTCGAAGCGTCGGGCTGCCGCGGCCTCTTGCTCGGCTTCGAGTCGATCCACCCGAAGAACCTCCGGCGCGCGGGCAAAGGGTTCAACCACCCCGACGACTACGCGGCGGTGGTGGAGAAGCTGCACGCGCGGCGCATCTCGGTGCAGGGCTGCTTCGTCTTCGGGCTCGACGACGACACCGAGGAGGTCTGCGCACAGACCGCGCAGTTCGCGGTCGATGCGAAGATCGATCTGCCGCGCTTCGCGATCGCGACCCCGTTTCCGGGCACGCCGCTCTACGCCCGGCTCGATGCGGAAGGGCGCATTCTGCACCGGCACTGGGAGCAGTACGACGGGCAGCACGTCGTCTTCCAGCCGAAGAAGATGAGCGCATCGGCGCTCGAGCGCGCGACCGAAGCGGCGTGGAAACACGCCTACAGCTGGACCAACATCGCGCGCCGGCTGCGCCACACCGCGGCGCCTCTGCACGTCGCGATGCTGACCAACCTCGGGTACCGGCACTACGCGCACCGGCTGTCGAAGTTCTACACGTGCGATTGGGGACTCGCCGTCGATCCGCTCGCGCTCGCGGCTGCACGGGGGCGTGGCGCGGACCGCGCACCGGCCGAAGTCCGCACGGCCGAGATCCGCGCGGCCGACATCCGTATTGGCGACGCGCCCCGAAAACCACACCTGCCGCTCTGGCAAGGCGCACCCACCGGCGACCCCCGCCCGACCCGAACCGACGACGACCAGGAGGCCGCATGACCGACTCGACCCACACCGTGGACACCCCCACTTCCACTGCGCCGACCCCAGAATCGCCCTGCGCCAGCACCGGTTCCGACACGAAGGGCACCTTGATTCGACTCGGCGCCCCGTCTCGAAAACGCGTCCGCGCGACGCCCTTCCACCTCACCATCATTCATCCCTGCGTCGGTCGCCGGGCCGGCTCCCGCGCGTACATGCACACCTGGAAGATGGAGCCGATCCCGTCGGCGCTCATCAGCGCGCTCACACCGGCCGACATCGGCCGCACGTTTTTTGACGACCGTCTCGAACCGATCGACTACGACGCGCCGACCGATCTCGTCGCGATCAGCATCGAGACCTACACCGCGAAACGCTGCTACCAGATCGCCAGCGAGTACCGCCGCCGCGGCGTGCCGGTCGTCATGGGCGGTTTCCACGCGACCCTGTGTCCGGACGAGGTCGCGCTCTACGCGGACTCGGTGGTGGTCGGCGAAGCGGAGAGCGTCTTCGCGGAGCTGCTCGACGACTACCGGCACGGCACGCCGCAGAAGTTCTACAAGGCTTCGGCGCGACCCGATCCCAGCACCGTGGTGCCGGACCGCAGCATCTTCCGCGGCAAACACTACCTGCCGATCCGGCTCATCGAGTTCGCGCGTGGCTGCCGCTACCGCTGCGAGTTCTGCGCGGTGCAAGCGTTCCACGACGGCACCCAGACCCACCGGCGCATCGATCAGGTCATCTCCGAACTCACCCGCATCCATCGACGCGGTCAGCTCGTCTTCTTCATCGACGACAACATCACGAGCGACCTGGCGCAGGCCAAAGACTTCATGCGTGCGCTCATCGCGCTGCGCCGCCGCGGCACGAAGGTCCGCTGGATCAGTCAGGCGAGCATCGACGTTGCGTTCGACGAGGAAGCGCTCTCCCTGATGAAACGCTCCGGCTGCCAGGGCGTGCTGGTCGGGTTCGAGTCGCTCGACGCCGCGACGCTCAAGAAGATGCGCAAGGGGTTCAACGCCACCCGCGGTGGTCCGCCCGCCGCGCTCGCGAACTTCCAGCGCCACGGCATCCGGGTCTACGGCACGTTCGTGTTCGGGTACGACCACGACACCGCCGAGACCTTCGAGAACACGCTCGAGTTCGCCCAAGACCAGGGCCTCTTCATCTCGGCCTTCAACCACATCACGCCGTTCCCGGGCACCCCGCTCTACGACCGGCTCAAGAAGGAAGGCCGCCTGCGGATGGATCCGTGGTGGCTCGACGACCGCTACCTCTACGGCGACGTGCCCTTCGTGCCCGCCCGCATGGCGCCGGAAGAACTGGCGCGGCTCTGCATCGACGCGCGCAAGAAGTTCTACGGATGGAAGTCGATCGGCCGGCGCTTCCGGCACCCGACCAACCTGCAGGACCCGCTGATGGCGTTCTACTTCGTGCTCATCAACGCGATGCACCAGGTCGACGTGAAAGGCCGCCACGGGCTGCCGCTCGGAGACGCGGGCGTGACCGGGCCGCTTCTCAAAGCCACCACCCAGACGCGGAGCCCGCTCATCCGCTTGAGCGCGTCGTGAGCGCCGCCGCCCACGCGCATGCCCATGCGCAGGCCCACGCGCCATCCGAACCCACCCGGCCCGGACTCACACCGGAAGCCGACGCCGAGGTGCGGGCGCTCCTGCGCGAGAGTGCGATGGACGGGCTCATTCAGGTGGCGCTCACCCGCGAGCCGAACCTCGAGCACGCCGCGTCGATCGAAGGCAGCCGCCACCAGACCTTTCTGGCGCGCGACCGCGAGGGCGCGTTGGTCGGCATGGGCACCCGTTCGGTCCGCCGGGTCTTTCACCGCAGCCAGGTCGCGTCGCTCGGCTACCTCGGCCAGCTCCGCACCCGCGGCCGCAGCTGCGGCATCAAACGTCTTCGGGCCGGTTTCGCGGAGCTCGACGCGGGCCGACTTCCGGACGAGCTCCCGTTCGATTTGACCGCCATCGTCTCGGACAACGAGCCGGCGCGCCGGTTGCTCGAGCGCGGGCTGCCGGGCCTGCCGAAGTACACGCCGGTCGGTGAGATCGAGACGCTCGTGTGCTCGACCCGCACGTCCGCCCACGATGCGGCTTCTGCGCTCGAGCCGGAGGCGCTCCATTCGTTCGTACAGCACCTCAACGCGCACCACCGCCGCCATGCGTTCGCACCCGCGTGGCAAAAGGTCGACTTCGGATCGTCGGCGACCCGTGGACTCGAGATCGAACACCTGCGCGTGCTGAGTCACGGCGACGGTCGCATCCGCGCGACGGGCGCGGTGTGGGACCAGCGCGCGTTCAAACAAGCGGTCGTCACGGGCTACAAGCCGGCGCTGCGCTGGAGCCGGCCTTTGGTGAACCTCGGCCTTCGGCTCGCGCGCCAACCGGCGCTCCCGCCGGCGGGGTCCACCTTGAAGATGGCGTACGCTTCGCACCTCGCGTTCGACGCGGACGACTTCGAAGGCGCGCTCGCCCTCGTGCGGTCGCTTCAGATCCAAGCCCGGGCGCGGGGCCTCGAGCAGCTCGCGTTCGCGCTGGCCGTCGACCACCCGCTCCGCGACGCGCTCCGCAAGAAGCTCTCGGCGCGGCCCTACCGCTCGATGCTCTACGCGGTGGGTTGGGATCGCGCGGTGGGTGCCACCGAAGCGCTTGGCGGCAACCTGCCGTGGATCGAAGTGGCGACGCTGTGACCCGGCTCTTCGCAGAGTGCGTGGCGGTCCCCGAGCTCAGCCGCGTCGATCTGTGGTCGATGTGCGCCCTGCTCGATCGCAACTTCGAAGGCGTGACCCGCGCCGGGTTCGAGCGCGATCTCGAGAACAAGGATCACGCGCTTCTGCTGCGTGACGAAGGCGGAACCCTGCGCGGTTTCACCACCCTCGCGATCACCCACCACCCCGCCCGCGATCTGTACGTGCTCCACAGCGGTGACACGATCGTCGAGCGCTCGCACTGGGGCAGTCTGTCCTTGGCCAGCCAGTGGATCGGTGCGGTGCGCGCACTGCGCGACGAACTCCAAGGCAAACGGCTGCTGTGGCTGCTCATCTGCAGTGGTCCGCGCACCTACCGGTTCCTGCCGGTGTTCTTCCGCCGCTTCGTACCGCACCACACGGGGTCGCCGGCGCTGGCACGCAACCTCCTGCACGAGCTGGCCCACGCGCGGTACGGGGACGGCTTCGACCACCGGACCGGTCTCGTGCATCTGACCGAACCCCAGCGGCTCCGGCCGGAGATTCGCGACTTGCCCGGCGTGCGGCGCGACAAGCACGTCGACCTCTTCCACACCCTCAACCCGAACGCGGACGAAGGCGACGAACTCGCGTGCCTCGCCGATCTGTCCGACGACAACCTCACCCGCGCCGGCTGGCGCATGGTGCGCGCGTTCGAGCGGGACGCGATGCAGGTTCCGCAGAAGGCCGTCGCAACGTGACCTCGACGCTCCCGACGCTGTGGAACCCGACGCTGTGGAACCCGACGCTGTGGACCCGACGCTCATGAACCCGACGCTCATGAACCCGACGCTCATGAACCCGACGCTGATAAACAACGCGTGGTTGCTCGCGGCCGAGGCGGGGCACCGCCGGTTTCGCCGCGCGCTGCGGGATCCGAAACGGGCGCAGGAGAAACGTCTGCGCGCGATCCTTCGGCAGAGCTCGAAGTCCGAGTTCGGCCGGCTCCACGGGCTCGGCGACGTGTCTTCGGTCGCCCAGTTCCAGCGCCGGGTCCCGGAGCGCAGCGCCGAGGACTTCCGCCCCTTCGTCGACCGGATCCGCACCGGCGCGCGCGGCGTGTTGACCAGCGCGCGGGTGGAGCGGCTGCTCCCGACCAGCGGCAGCACCACCGCTCCGAAACTCGTGCCCGTCACCCGGCCGCTTCGCTCGGAGTTTCGCGCCGCGATCGATCCCTGGATCGCCGACATGCACACCCAGCACCGGACACTCCGCGGTGGCTCCGCGTACTGGAGTGTCTCGCCCGCGTTCGAGACCGAGGTCGTCTCTTCGGTTCCGGTTGGGTTCGAGAGCGATGCGTCTTACCTCGGCCTGCTCGCGCCGTTGGCGGAGCGGGTCTTCGCCGCGCCCGCCGCGCTTCGAGGCGTGCGGCCACTCGGCACCTTCCAGTACGCCACCCTGCTCACGCTTCTGCGGCGCGCCGACCTTCGGTTGATCTCGGTGTGGCATCCGAGCTTCTTCACCTTGCTCTGGGAGAGCCGCACCTCGGTTTGGAGGCAGCTCGTCGAAGACGTGCGCACCGGCGCGTGCTCCGCGGTGTTCGACGAAGACGTGCCGAACGATGTCCGCCGCGCGTGCACCTCCGAGCCGGACCGGGCCCGCGCCGATCGGCTGCGGTCGCTCGGTGTGCACGCCCGGCCCACCGACGTCTGGCCGAAGCTCCGCGTGGTGAGCGCCTGGGCCGACGGCGCCGCCGCGGGACCCGCCCGTGCGCTCGCCGAGCTCGTCGCGCCTGCCGTCCTCGCGCCGAAGGGCCTCGTCTCGACCGAAGCGTTCGCCTCCATTCCGTTCGCTGGCCGCCATCCGCTCGCGGTGGCCTCCCACTTCCTCGAGCTGCGCGACGACGAGGGCCGGTGCCGAACGGTCGACGAAGCGCAGCAGGGCGCGCAGTACGAGCTGGTCGTGACCACCTCCGGCGGCTTGTGCCGCATGCGCACCGGCGACCGGGTGCGGGTCGATGGGTTCGTCGGCGCGACTCCGTCCATCCGATTCGTGGGGCGCTGCGATCGGGTCGTCGACCGGGTCGGCGAGAAGCTCCACGAGTCGTTCGTGGCCCAGGTGCTCGGCGCCTTGTGTCCGGCCGCCGCGTTCTCGATGTTGGCTCCGTCGGCCATGGAACCCGGTTCCACCGCACCGCGCTACGTGCTCTTCGTCGACGCCTCGGTGGACCCCACAGCGCTCGATGCGCGGCTTCGCGCCAACCCGCACTACGCCTACGCCCGCGACCTCGGTCAGCTCGGACCGCCTCGGATCTTCCGCGTCGCCCCCGACGCCCACCACGCCCACCTGCGGCGCCTTCACGCCGAAGGCCGAACGCTCGGCGACCTCAAACCGACCTGCCTCGACGAACGACTCGACTGGTCCGCCCACCTCCCGGGCGCGTTCCAGGATCTGTCTCACCCGCCCACGGAGCCCCCATGCGCACCCGCCCTCTGATCCTCCTCGGTTGTCTGCTCGCGACCGTCTCCATCGTCTCCGTCGCCTCCGCCGACATCGGCCCCAGCCGCCCACGCGTCGTCCGGCCCACCAAGGTCGTGCCCGAGCCACCCGCCGAGGACACGCCGCCGGAGCCCGAGACGCCGCCCGAACTGGAAGCGCCCGCGGAACCGGAGGCTCCGAGCACCGAAGTTCTCCACGAGGGGTTGCGCGCGCTCAAGAACAAGATGGAGCGCGCGCTCAACGAGCGGGACATCGACACCATCGTCGCCAACATCACGGACGACATCGTGTTCACCACCATGAACGGTGACACGGTGCGCGGACCGGACGAAGTGCGCGCGTACTTCGAGACCATGCTCGAAGGGCCGGACCGCGTGGTCGAATCCGTCACCACCGAGTTCGAACCCGACGACCTCTCCATCCTGCTGAAAGACGACGTCGCGATCGCGTTCGGGCAGAGCGACGACCACTACGTGCTCACGGACGGCACCGCGATGAACGTGGTCGCGCGGTGGTCCGGCACGATGGTCCGCGACGGCGATGCGTGGCGGGTGGCGAGCTTCCACTACTCGACGAACATGTTCGACAACCCGGTGCTCGACGCGCAGCGCTCGCTGATGACGATGGTCGGCATCATCGCGTTCCTCGTCGTCTTCGGCCTCGCGTTCTTGCTCGGGCTCAAGTTCGGCGGTCGCAAGAAAGCCATCGCATGAGCGGTGGATCCAAACGCGCCCTTCGGGTGTTGCCCCAGGGTGACGACGCACGCAGGCCCACCGAGCTGCCGACCTGGCCGCACGCCTGGTACACCGTGGCGCGCAGCCGCGACCTGACGGGCGGCCGGGTGTTGCCGGTCGAGCTGGCCGGCCAGTCGCTCGTCGTCTACCGCGGCGAAGGCGGCGGGCTGCACGCGATCGACGCGCATTGCCCCCACATGGGCGCGCACTTGAAACACGGGGAGGTCGTCGGTGAGGCGCTGCGGTGTCCACTGCACCACTGGACGATCGGCGCCGAACAACCAGGCCGCTGCCGCGCGGGCGCGTGGACGGTGCAAGAGCGACTCGGTCTCGTCTTCGTCTACTTCGGCGATGCCTCCGAACGTCCGCCCCTGCCGCTGCCCGAGAGCCCCGAGGCGCTCGCCTGGATCAGTGCGGCCCCGATCGAGCTGCCGACCGAGTGGCTCGCGATGGTCGTCAACGGGTTCGACCTGACGCACCTGTCGGCGGTGCATCACCGGACGCTCGTCGAACCCCCGACGATCGAGACCGAGCCGGGCCGCATTCGACTGCGCTACGTGTCGCGGGTGTCGGGTGGTGGCTTCGCCGACCGAGTGATGCGCTGGCTCAGCGGCGACCGGATCGAAGTCACCCAGACGTGCAGGGGACCGAACGTCGTCGTGCAGAGCCGCATCCAGTCCCGGACCACGAGCGCGGTGCTCGGGCTCTTGCCGACCCCGGACGGGGTACGCGCGTTCGGCGCGTTCGGCATCACCCGCAACCGGCTGCAGGTGCCAATCGTCTCCGCGCTGTGGACCGCGCTTCGACTGCGCGTGACCCGGTGGCTCTTCACCGCGTTCTTGCGCAAGGATTTCGGCGTCGTCGAAGGCATGCGCCTGCGGGTCGACGTGGACGACGTCGGCGTGCGCGCCATGGCGGCGTTCCTGCGCGGCCTGCGCACCGGGCCGCTTCTGACGTCGGGAGCGCGAACGAGCGACTCCGAGTCGGGCGAAGTCGCCACGTCCCCCGATGCGCCGCAGGTCGAGGCGACCGATCACATCGACCACGCCGATCACGCCGTCGAGCGCCCGCAGGTGGCCCATGGCTGAGCGTCCCACGCGCCTGAACGCCGTCAACGCCGCGGTGCTGCTGCTTGCTTCCGCAGCGAGCGTCGCGCTCTTGCACCGCGCCTCGCACGCCACCGCGGTGTGGGAGATCGCGCTCTGCGCGCTGACCTTCTCGTTCACCGCCAACACCCTCTTCTCGCTCTTCCACGAAGCGGTGCACGGGGTGCTCTTCTCGCGCCGCGCGGCCAACGAGTGGGGCGGGCGCTGGGCCGGGGTGTTCTTTCCCACGGGCCTGTTGATGCAGCGCGCGTTTCATCTGACCCACCACCGCAACAACCGCTCTGCGCTCGAGCAGTTCGACATTCTCCACGAAGGCGACGTCGCATGGCTCAAGCGCGCCCAGTGGTATGCGATTCTCACCGGCGTCTACTGGGTCGTGGCGGTCTTCGGCGCGGTGGCGTTTCTGTTCATCCCGCGCGCACTCGCGACGCGGTCCTTGCGCGACGGCGGCCAGGTCTCCACCCAGACGAGTTCCAGCGCGTACCTCGAAGCGCTCGATCGCATCCCGCCCGTCCGCGCCCGGCTCGAGATCGCCGCCGCCTTCGCGCTGCAAGCCGCGCTCTTCGTCTTCTGTGACTTGAGTCTTGTCGGTTGGCTCGCCTGCTACGCCGCCTTCGGTCTGCAGTGGAGTTCGCTCCAGTACGCGGACCACGCCTTCAGCCCGCTCGACCCCCGCGACGGCGCGCACGACCTGCGGGTCTCGGTGCTGACCCGCGCGTTCTTCCTCAACTACCACCTGCACCTCGCACACCACCGGGAGCCGAAGGCGTCCTGGGTGCAGCTGCCGGCGCTCGTCGACGAACGGCGCGAGCGCCCGAGCTTCTGGCGGGTGTGGCTGCGCATGTGGCGCGGTCCGGTGCAGGAGGCCGACTTCCTCGCGGAGCTCGCGGCCGCCCCTGAAGGCGCATCGTCCGAAGCTGCGCTTCCGAGCACCCGAGTCGTGGAGGCCCAGACATGAAACCGCTCGACCGCCGCGCCTGGTTCCTCGCTGGTGCGTTCACGCTGATCTTCGTCACGTTCTACGGCGCGGCGAGCGCGCTCAGTGGCCTCGTTCCCTGGCGCATCCACGTCGACTTCGGGTTCGAGCAGGCCATCCCGTACGTCAGTGCGGCGGCGTGGATCTACCTCTCGATGAACTTCCTGCTCGTGCTCGCGCCGCTGACGATCGGCTGGCGCAAGATGGTCCCGATGTTCGTCGCGCTGACGCTCCAGACCGTGCTCGGTGCGCTCTGTTTCGTCGTGCTGCCGGTCGAGACCTCGTTCCCGGTGCGCGCCGACGCGACCATGGCGTTCGCCATCGCGGACACCATCAACCTCGAGCGCAACTTCCTCCCGAGCCTGCACGTCGCGTTCGCGGTGACCGGTGCGCTCGCGTTCGGTCGCGACCGCGGCTTGCTCGCGCGGTTCGTGGTCGGCGGGTGGGCGCTCGGCATCGCCGCGAGCACGATGTTGATCCACGAGCACCACCTGCTCGACGTGGTCGCAGGCGCCGCCCTCGCGGTCGGCACGTGGATGGTTGCGCTGCGACGCGAAGAGCGGCTGGTCGATGCCTTCGACGTGGAGCTGCTCTGCTACGAGAACTTCTACGCTTTCGCCCGCCGGCACCGGCGCTACGCGCTGATCGGCGTCGCGCTCACGGCGCAGTCGCTTGGCCGCTGGCGGAAACGCCGCGTGCTTCGGACCGGGTTTGCGTTTCTGCAGGTGGTCGACGACCTGCTCGATGGAGACCGCGCGTGCGAGGGCGAGCCGCTCGACGTGGTGCAGTCGTTGCTCGAGCAGCTCGAAGGCGCGGAGTTCGGAGACGAGCCGCTCGATCGATTGGCCCGCGCGTTTCATGAGGACCTCGGCCGAGCCGGCGGTCCCCACGCGCTTGCGCAGGCCGCCCAGCTCATCCGGGTGATGCAGCGCGACCGGCAGCGGGTGCTGGACCAATGTGCGCTGCCTGAGTCGGAGATGCGGGCGCAGCTTCGCGAGACGTTCGCATTGAGTGTCGACCTCATGTTGACCGCGGGGGGCGCGGAGCTGCGCAGCGACGACGCGCCGGCGCTGCTCGACGCGTTCGCGTGGTGTTCGACGATGCGCGATCTGGAAGAGGACCTTCAGAAGGGGCTCTACCTCGTGCCGCGGGAAGTCGTGGAACAAGCGGTGGCCGAAGGCGCTTCGCTCGCCGATCCGTCATCGCGCTTCCAAGAACTGCTCGGCACCGACGCCGTCCGCTCGTGGATGCACCGCGAGTATCAAGCGGCGCAGCGCGCGCTCGACGCCACCGACGAACTGCTTTCCGTACTCGAAGGGCGCGCTGGCCACCGCGCGCTGCGCATGTTTGCGCGCTCGATCCGAACCTATGCGGGCACCCGATACGTGTCCGCCTTTGGGCTCCTGCCCGAACCCCAAGAACGCGCCGCGGTGTGGCGCACGGAGACCCCATGAAGCACCTGTCCCTTGCCGCCCTCCTCTTGCTCACAACCGCCACGGTCCACGCGCAGGAGCCCGAATCCGAAGCAACCGAAGGCGAAGCCGGCGACGCCGAGCAGCCCGAAGTCGCGAGAGTGCCGCCGCCTGCGCCAGTGGACCCGGGCCCGAGCGTGGAGGAGATCCACAACGAGCTGCGTGCCTTCCACGGCGAGATGGAGCGCGGGCTCAACGAGAAGGACATCGACGCGATCGTCGGCGCTCTCGACGAGAACGTGATCTTCACCCCGATGAACGGAACGATCGTGCGCGGTCCGGACGAAGTGCGTGCGTACTACGAGCGCATGCTGGTGGGTCCCGACGCGTTTCTCGCCGACATCCGCACCACCTTCGAGGCGGACGATCTCTCGATCCTTCACGGAGGTCCGGAGGGCCAACGCAGCGCCATCGCCTTCGGCCAGAGCGACGGACACTACGAGCTCAGCGATGGCACCGAGTTCGACGTGAAGGCGGTCTGGGTCACGACCTTGCTGCGCAACGACGACGGCACGTGGCGCATCGGTTCGTTCAGCTACTCCTCGAGCATGTTCGACAACCCCATCTTGGACATGCAGCGCCAGTACTTCATGATCGGCGGCGGCATCGCGCTCTTCGTCGTGTTCCTGCTCGCGTTCTTCGTCGGCCGAATGCGCGGACGCAAGTCCGCCAAGGCCTGACCGTTTGCCGATTTCGCGTGAAGCGAAGTCGAACGAGTGAGACCGGCATCCGGCCTCACCGAAACGGAGTTCGTTCGGCCAGCCATCTTCGGATAGGCTGGCCGCATGCGTTCAGGCTCCTGTGTGCTCCTTGTGGTGTGTGGTTTGTTCTTCGGCTGCGGCGACGACGACTCGATGGTCCCGATGGACGGCGGGTCCGACGGCGCGGTCTGTACGGACTGCGACGACGATCTCTTCTGCAATGGGGTCGAGACCTGCGTCGGTGGGGTGTGCCAACCGGGCGACGCGCCCTGCACCGGGGCGTGCGACGAAGACGCCGACCGCTGCGCCGACTGCGAAGTCGCGGCCGACGCGGACGGAGATGGCGCGGCCTCGATGGTCTGTGGCGGCACCGATTGCGACGACAGCGACCCGAACCGCTTCCCGGGCAACACGGAGATCTGCGACGCGGACGACGTGGACGAAGACTGCGACCCCACCACGTTCGGGTTCCGCGACAGCGATGGCGACGGGGTCGGCGACTCGGCCTGCTGCAACGAAGGCAACTGCGGAGAGGACTGCAACGACGGCAACGGCAACGTCCGGCCCGGGCAAACGGAGTCGTGCAACGACACGGACGACGACTGCGACGGGGTCACCGACGAAGGCGCGGCGACGACCTACTACGCCGATGAGGACGGCGACGACTTCGGCGACCCCGACGGCGAGTCGACCATGGCGTGCTCCCAGCCGGCCGGTTTCAGTGAGAACGACCGCGACTGCGACGACACCCGCGGCTACGTGAACCCCGGCGTCAGCGAAGTCTGCGACGACTTCGGCAACAACGACTGCAACGACGACACCGCGTCTCCTTTCGACGGCGACTCCGACGGCTTCGACCGCCACAACGACGAGTCCTGCCCGCTCGGCAACGACTGCGACGACGACCGAGCCGAGGTGTACCCCGGCGCGCCCGACGAGTGCGACGGCGACCGCCGCGACTGCGACGCGGGCGGACCGGAGGACGCCGACGGCGACTCGCAGGTGGCGATCGACGACGTCTGCATGGGCGGGCCTTTCCCGAAGACGGACTGCGACGACGACGACCCGCTCGCGTATGACGGCGCCCTCGAATACTGCGACGGAGTCGACAACGACTGCGACGGAGACCTGGACGAAGGCGGCTACACCGACGCGCAGGTGGTGGCGGGCGACGTCTGCGGAACGGTCGGTTGCGACTTCTCGTGTCGCGGTGTCTGGGACCTCGGCGATCCCGACCCCGCTCCGTCTACGATGACGATGCAGGTTCGCGTCGGACTCTCGCCCGTGGAGGATGGGGACGTCGAGATCTGGGACGGCGTACCGGGCGCCGAGTGTGCGTTCGATCCGCGCTGCGAGGTGAAGCCGGTGGCCAGTGGCGAGGTCCTCGTGGATCTGCGCGTCGGTCAGCGGTTCTCGATGCGCCACACCCGGGCCGGCGTCGGCACGACGGTGACCCAGCTGTTCACCGCGAGTGAGGGCCGGACGATCTACGCGCTCGACGAACTGCTGATGACGACCTCGACCGCGCCAGGGACCGCGGGCCTCGTCCTCCCCCTCAACGAGTGCGGGAGTTTGGACCCGTTGGCGGCGGTTGGTGCCGACGACGTTCAGATCAGGCTCTACGAGCTCGGGGTCGGCGCCTTGTGTGTGTCTCGAACCGAGAGCTTGTCGATCGCCGGACTGCCGTTCGCGTCCATGCGCAACATCCCAGTGCCCGCCGGAGGCCGCGAAGTCGTGTTCGAGGTGGTGGGGCGCCTCGGCGGCGACGTCGAAGTCCTCTCCCGCGAATCGGTCTGGCTCTTCCCCGACCAATGGACCCTCGCCGCGGCCCTCCCGCTGCGCATCACCTCCCCCGCCCGCCCCTAGCAGAGCGACTCACCAGGCAGCCCCGTGCCCTTGCCCCTGCCTTTGCCCGCCTTGCCCGCGGATCAACGGTCGATGGAGACGCATCGCGACCAACTCCTGGAGTGCTCCGACCTCTGGCTCCGACGGTCACTGCCCGACGCGGGCAAGGGCAGGGGCAAGGGCAAGGGCAAGGGAGCAGGTCGCTCTTCGCGACCTGCTAGAAGTAGACCGGGATGTCGTCGCCGTCGGTGATGACCACGTAGACGATCGTGTCGGCGCGGACGTCGGCGCCGAGGCCGTCCCAGACGCTGCGGATTTGGTCGGCGTGCATGTCGGCGTAGGCGAGCACGACGAGGATCTGTTTCACCCAGGCGTCTTCTTCGACGACGTTCGCGCTGCTCACGAGGATGTCGCGCAGTTTGCCGTCGAGGATGCGCATCGCCTCTGCGGTCGGGTAGGGGTCGTCGCGCGGGAAACCGACCGCGCGCACCACCGAGACACCGACCTGCACCCGGCCGAGCTCGACGTTCTCCATCGCGACCAAGATGTCGGTCTTCTTGCTGTCCATCGGCTCGTACCGGATGAACCGTTCGGTCTTGACGAGCTCCGCCAGGTGGCAGCGCGCGAGCGCCTCGAACGCAAACCCTTCGGAGATCACCGACGAGCCGCCGAGGCTGCCCTCTTCCATGATCGTCTGACCGCCGGTGGTCAGTTGGTCGCGGTCTTCGGGGTCGTCGTAGGGGTCGTCCATGAAGTCGAGCCGAGTCACGAAGAACGACGGCGTCGCTTCGTCGAGTTCGTCGGCCAAGAACGTGCCGCAGGGACCGGCCAGCGCGCCGAAGCCTTCCGCGATCGGCGCATCGGTCGGCACGAACGCGTCCGTCCCCGCGTCCTCGGAGAACCCGTCCTCCAGCATCGCGTCCGTCGGTACGAACGCGTCCTCGGGGACGAACGCGTCGAACGCCGCGTCCACCCCGGCATCGGCCCCCGCGTCGAGGGTGCCGTCGTCGTCTCCGCACGCGAAGACACCGACGAGGAGAAGAACGCACGCGAACAATCGGTAGGTCATGCTGAGCGAGAGTCTGGAGCGAGCCCCGGCCGCCGCGCAACCAGGGACGCGGTCGGGCCTCGCCGATCGCGTCGCCAAATGGCCCATCACCGGATCGCTACAGTCGTTGGGTAGACGTTGCCTGTTGCGGGGTCGATCGCCTCAACGACCTGGTGTAGCCAATAGGGAGGCGGGGTTCCGGTCCGCAGGAGCCTTGTTCAACGGTCCGGACAAGCGGAGCGTCGAGGGGGCTTCTTTGCTAATGCAGCATGCTGCTGCACCGCTTTGAACTGCCGTGTTCGAAGCGGCGCCGTTCGTTGCCCGGCTCTGTCGTGAGGCGCAGCGCCAGGGCTCCGCTCCGCCTGGTCGAAAAGTGGCTGCGCTTTGGGGCTTGGGTCAGCGGCGCGGACCCGGGATGTCGTCGATGGGGATCCTCCCGCGCTTCCTCCACCCGACGCGGAGCAACCACGTGCCGGCTCTTGGCATCCTCGGGGCCCGACCACAGTTCGCAGGGCACTTGGGCGTCGACTTCCAACCATCGAAGGTGTGGGCTGTGGAGCAGGGATCCACCCAGTGGGCGTCGATCTTCTTGCGGGGCCCCGCGTGTTTGCGGGCGTTGTTCAACACGTACCGGAGCGCGTGGCGGACCTGGGTCGGCGTCTTCAGCGGCTCGACGTGGTAGCGGTCGGGGAAGACTTGTCCGCGCCGGCCAAGGTGTTTGTTGAGCCGCTTGGCCAGACGAACGAGCAAGCCCTTCATGCCGCGTTGCAGCGCCGTCGTGCCTTTGCACTCGACGATGAGATGCACGTGATTGCTTTGAATCGAGAAGTGAACGATGCGCATGCCGTGGCGCTCGGCCGCTTCTTCCAAGACAGCAAAGCAGACCGCCCGGAGGTCGCGTCGACGCAGGTTTGGCAGGTCCTTCGCGACCTTGATGGTCACGTGCACAGGGTGCCGGTTCTGAATGGCCGGCCTCCGGCGATGGGGCACGCCCGCACGTTCTCCCTTGGGCTTGCGACCCGCGCCCGCCCGCCGACCACCCCACTGCCGAAACTGCAGGTCCAACTGTTTGAGTTTTCGAGTGCGACGTGCCATTTGACTAGGCTAACATATCAGATTCGGCCATCGTTTCAAGTACTTTGTCGCTTGCGCAGCCACTTTCTGAGCACCGGCGACGCGGGTCGGACGCTGCGCTTTGTGCCGCCCGCCGGGCAACGAACGGCGGTCCTCCGAACACGGCAGTTCAAAGCGGTGCAGCAGCATGGTGCATCTGCAAAGAAGCCCCCCGGACGCGCTGCTTGGCGGGTGCCGTCAGCGCGCAGCCGCTCCCAGCCGGAACCCCGCCGCCCTATTGGCTACACCGCGACTCCGGCGTCGTCCGCCCCAGCAGCAGCGGACGCTCGGGCCTCTGCATGGGGTCTCAATCGGCGTTTCGTCGCGGTGTGAACGACACCGCCGAGGCGCTGTCGCAGCGGGGAAGCCGAAGCCGAAGCCGAAGCCGAAGCCGACTGGACATGCTCCCCTTCCGTGTCGGTTTCCGCGAGAGCATCTTGCGTCGTCTCCGTCGGGGCGGGTTGCCCGGCGGGTGATCAAGCGTGTCTTCAGACAGGGGTCTCCGCGCTGACGGTGAGGCCGGCGTCCATCTGGGCGTCGGCCGCTCCGCTTCCGCTTCCGCTTCCGCGACCGCTTCCGCGACCGCTTCCGCTTCCGCCACCGCGACCGAGACCGCGTCCGTGACCGCTTCCGCTTCCGCTTCCGCGACCGCTTCCGAATCCGCGACCGCTGCACCGCGACCGCTTCCTGTATCGCGCGAAAGCTACTTCAGCATTCGTCGTCGACCGAGCCGTTGCAGTTCTCGTCGATCTCGTTGCCGCAGATCTCTTCGGCGCCGGGGAAGGTGCCCGCTTCGGAGTCGTCGCAGTCGTTGCCGCAGGTGCCCATGTTGCAACAGGCGGCGTCGAGGAAGCCGTCGCCGTCGGAGTCCTTCTCGCCGAAGGTGGTTGGGTCGCAGTCTTCGTCGACGTTCAGTGCGTCGCAGACCTCGGGGTTGCCGTTGAAGCGACGCGCGTCGTCGTCGTCGCAGTCGAGTCCGCCGCAGTCGAGTGAGTTCTGGCCGTCGCCGTCGCGGTCGAGGGTGCCGCAGGGGTCGCGGCACTCGTCGGTCGCTTCCATGCACACGTCGGTGGCCGCACAGGGGTCGGGGCCGCGCAAACACCCCATCGCGTTCGCGCCGATGGCGCCCGGGTCGCACTCTTCGCGGCCGTTGCAGAAGAACCCGTCGTCGCACTCCACGCTGGCGGAGCAGAGGTTGGCGTCGATGTCGCCCGCATCGGCCGACATGTCGTCGTCCCCGCATGCAACGAGCCCGAGACAGGACAACAAGAGTGCAATGGCCTTCATCGCGCGAGTGTAGAGGCGCCGGCCGCCCGCGCCACCTGACCCACCTTCACGCGCCGCCCACGCATGCGCCACCCTTTCACCCATCCATGCATCCCCAGACGGACCCCAACCACCCATCGGGTTCATGGAGGCGGAAGACGGGCGCCCGGACCGCAACCTGCTAGACCGGCGGCCATGAAGACGCAGCCTATTCTGGTCACCGGGGGGGCGGGGTTCATCGGGTCGCACGTGGTCGACCGCCTGGTGGCGCGCGGCGAACGCGTGGTGGTCGTCGACGACTTGAGCTCCGGTCACCGCCGCAACCTCGCGCACCACCTCGACGCCGCCGAGCCGTCGGTCCGGCTGGTCGAAGCGGACCTCGCCGAAGGGCTGCGTGCCACGCTCGCGCCGATCGAAGCGGAGCTCGGGCCGCTCACCCGAACCGTGCACCTCGGCGCGCAGGTCTCGGTCATGAAGTCGATCGACGACCCGCTCGAGGACCTGCGCGTCAACGGCAAAGGCGTCGTCGAAGTGCTCGAACACGCGCGCGCCGTGCAGTCGCGCAAAGTGGTGTTCGCCAGTTCGGCCGCGGTCTACGGCGACACGGCTGTGGTCCCGACACCCGAAGACGTCGGCAAGGCGCCGCTCTCGCCCTACGGCATCGACAAACTCGCGGGCGAACACTGGCTGCACATGTACGCGGCGGTGCTCGGCGTGCCGACGTCGCCGCTCCGCTTCTTCAACGTGTACGGCCCGCGTCAGGATCCGAGCAGCGCCTACTCGGGCGTGATCTCCATCTTCCTCGATCGTTCGCTCCGCAAAGCGCAGCTGCGCATCTACGGCGATGGCCAGCAGACCCGCGATTTCGTGTACGTGGGCGATGTGGCCACCGCGATCGTGGCGGCGCTCGACCACGCCGAGGCCACGCCGCCCTGCAACGTCGGGACCGGCCACACGGTCACCGTGCAGCAACTGGCGGAAGCCATCCAGAAGGTCTGCGGGTCCGATCGGGCGATCGAGTACGCGGAGGCGCGTGCCGGAGAGATCCGCGACTCGCAGGCGGTCGTGGACCGATTGTTCGAGATCTTCGGGGTACGCGCGAAGACCAGCCTCGAAGAAGGCCTCCGCCAAACCGCCGCCTGGTACGCGGACGCGCAGACGGTATAACCGCCGCCGTGGGTGTCGTCGTCGTCGGAATCTTCTGTGTCCTGGCCGCCGTCTTGCTCGTCGTCGACATGACGGTGATGCGGCACGGGGACCGATTCGACGCGCGTCTGGCCAGCACCGGCGAAGGCGCCTACCGCGAAGGATCGACCGAGGTGTGGGCGAAGGCCAAGACGCCCATCCTGGTCCGCATTGCGGCCGCGGTCTCGTTCACGCTCGGGGTGCTCGGGTTTCCGGCCACCCTCGCCCCGGTCGTGCTCACCGTGCTCGCGTTCCGGCAGAGCGCATTGATGAGCGACGGGTGGGTGTCCCTCGTCGTCGTCTTCCTCGCGGGCATCGCGATGAGCGTCGCGATCAAACAGATGCGGGTCGCGCATCTCTTGTTGTCGCTCCGCGACGAGATGTCGCGCTTGCTCAAACAGACGATCGCGTACCTCCTCGTGTGGGTGTTCATCGTATGGGTCCTGTTCGCGGGGGCCACGCTCCCGGGCGGGCACGTCACCACGATCGTCTGGAGCTACGTCGGCGCCCTCACCGTGGGCGTCGCGCTCACCGCACTCGGGGTGAAGACGGCGCTGCAGTTCGTCTCCAAGACGGCCACCCCCGAGACGGTCGAGAAGAGCGGCCGTCCGGTCGTTCAGTAGTTGAGTCAACCGAGAGTGAGTGTGAACCATGGCTGATCGAGACTTCGACGTCGTCGTCTACGGAGCGACCGGATTCACCGGCACGCTCGTCGCGCAGTACCTGGCCGAGCGGTCCAAGAACGCCTCGTTCCGCTGGGCGATCGCCGGCCGCACCGAGCGCAAGCTGGAGAAGGTCGCGGCGGAAGCTGGTCTGAGCGACGACGTCGCCCGCATCGTCGCCGACAGCAACAGCCCGAGCAGCTTGGCGGCGATGGCGGCACGCACCCGTGTCGTGCTCTCGACCGTCGGGCCTTACGCCCGCTACGGCGAGCCGCTCGTCGCCGCGTGTGTCGCTGAGGGCACCGACTACTGCGACATCACCGGCGAGCCGGAGTTCGTCGACATGACGCGCGCCAAGTACCATGACGCGGCGGAGGCGGCGGGCGTGCGCCTCGTGAGTTGCTGCGGGTTCGACTCGATCCCGCACGACTTCGGCGCGTGGTTGTGCGCGCGCGCGCTTCCGTCCGACCAGCCGATGAAGGTCGAAGGGTTCGTGCGCAGCAAGGGCACCTTCAGCGGCGGCACCTGGCACTCCGCGATCAACGCGATGAGCCGCCTCCGGGAGACCGGTCAGCGGCGTCCGCCCCGAGAGCCGGCGACCGATGGCCGACGCGTGGGCGGCGTCAAGAGCGGCGTGCACCGAGAGCCGCGCCTCGACTGTTTCGCGGTGCCACTCCCGACCATCGATCCCGAGGTCGTGCTGCGGAGCGCCGCCACGTTGCCGGAGTACGGACCGCACTTTCGGTACGGCCACTACGCGCGGGTGAAGAAGGTCTCGACGCTCGCGCTCGGCGCGGTGGGGCTCGGCGCGATCTTGGTCGGCTCCCAGCTCGCGGTGACCCGGAACCTACTCTTGAAGGTCAAAGCACCGGGCGACGGGCCGCCCCCAGAAGAGCGCGCGAAGTCCTGGTTCGAAGTCGTCTTCCTCGGCGAGAGCGCGGACGGAACCACCGCGAAGGTGATCGTCGGTGGCGCGGACCCCGGATACACGGAAACGTCCAAGATGGTCGCCGAGTCGGCCCTGTGTCTGGCCCTCGACCGCGACCAGTTGCCGGCGCGCGCCGGCGTACTGACCACGGTCACCGGCCTTGGCGAACCGCTCCTCGCGCGCCTTCGAAACGCTGGACTCCGGTTCGACGTCGTCTGAGCGATGCGGCACCCCGCGCACATGACGCCCCTTCGGCGGTCGGAGGTTCTGGCTCTCCAGATCGTGGCCCTCCACAAGGCAGGACGCTGAGTTGGCGAAGAAGGGCCCCGGACTCAACCGCGCTCAGCAGAGCGCCGTCGAACACGGCAGTGGACCGCTGCTGGTGCTCGCCGGCGCGGGCAGCGGCAAGACGCGCGTCATCACGCACCGCATCGCCAAGCTGATCGAGCGCGGCAACCATCCGTCCACGATCTTCGCGGTGAGCTTCACGAACAAAGCCGCCGCCGAGATGGGCGAACGCATGGTGCCGCTGATCGGCAAAGCCGCGTGCGAGAAACTCTGGCTCTCGACCTTCCACAGCTTCGGCGTGCGCTTTCTGCGCGAAGAGTCGAAGCGGCTCGGGTACGGCACGCGGTTCGTGATCTTCGATCAGGGCGACGCGCTCGGGCTCGTGCGGGAGATCCTGCGCGACCTTCAGGTCTCCGACCGGTCGCTCGACATTCCTGCGGTCCTGCAGCGCATCTCGCTTTGGAAGAACGCGTTCTTGCGCCCGGAAGAAGTGAAGACGAGCACGTACGAGTACGACGAGGTCGCCCAGCAGGTGTACCCCATCTACCAAGAGCAACTCGCGAACATGCACGCGGTGGACTTCGACGATCTCGTCGTCGCACCCGCGCGCATCCTCCAGGCCCACGAAGACGTGCGCGAGAAGTGGCGCGCCCGCTTCCGCCATCTGCTCGTCGATGAGTTTCAGGACACCAACCGCAGTCAGCTCGAGCTCGTGCGGCTCTTGGTCGGCGCGAGCAAGAACGTGTGCGTCGTCGGCGACGACGACCAGTCGATCTACGGATGGCGCGGCGCCGAGGTCGGCAACATCCTCGACTTCGAGCGCCACTTCGGCGGCGCGACGATCGTGAAACTCGAAGAGTGTTACCGCTGCCGAGAACCCATCATCGCGGTCGCCAACGCGGTCATCTCGCAGTCGCGCGGCAAGCGCCACGAGAAGCAGCTGCGTGCGGTGCGCGGCCCCGGTCCGAAGGTGCGCGTCGTGGCCACGCCGGATGCGGCCGAAGAAGCGAAGCTCGTCACCCGCGAGATCATCCAGCTCGCCAAGGGCGGGCCGAACTCGCCTGGGCAGCGGCTCTTTCGCTACGGACACTGCGCGGTGCTGTACCGAAGCAACACCCAGGGCCGCCTCATCGAAGAGGAGCTCCGCATCGCCGGCATCCCATACCGCCTCTACGGCGGGACCCAGTTCTTCGACCGCAAAGAGGTCAAGGACGTCATCGCGTACCTGAAGGTCGTCGACAACGAACGCGACGAGCTCTCGCTCCGCCGCGTGCTCAATGTGCCGACACGCGGCATCGGCGAAGCGACCCTCAAGAAGGTCAAAGCCTACGCCGCCCGCCGCAACTTGTCCTTCCACCGCGCGCTGCGTGCCGCCGCGATCGATGGCGAACTCTCGAACCAGGCGCGCCGCGGCGTGATGTCGGTGTTCGCGGCGATCGACAACGCGCGGCGCGCGCTCGACGCCAAGCAGTCGCTCGTGCAGGTCACCCAAGGGTTGCTCGATGAGACCGGGCTCGCCGCGTCGATCGCGAAGGACGACTCGGCGCAGGGCAAACGCCGCCGCGAGAACCTCTTCTTCTTGCTGCGGGCGTTCGAGCGCTACGAGCAGAAGAACAAGCTCACACTCAACCAGCTGCTCACCCAGCTGACGCTTCGGTTCGAGAACGAGGAGGAGGGCGACAAAGACAACATGGTCACGCTCTCGTCGCTGCACTCGGCCAAGGGGCTCGAGTTCGAAGTCGTGTTTCTCATCGGCTGCGTCGAAGGCACGATGCCGCACGCGCGCACCGTCGATCCAAAGTTGACCGAAGCGGCGCCGACCGACGTCGACGAAGAGCGCCGCCTCTTCTACGTCGGCATCACGCGGGCGCGCGAACTGCTCTACCTCACCCGCCCGGAGCGCAAGACGTTGCGTGGCAAGGTGACGCCGAGGATCCCGAGCCGCTTTCTGGAAGGTTTCCCGGACGACGCCTGGGAGACCTACCGGACCGAAGGCGAGAAGGAGCTCGATCCGGAGGAGATGGCGGCGAAGGCGAGGGAGTTTCTCGCGAGGCTTCGCGGATGAGCACGTCGAATCCGCCGCCGGGTGTGCAGGTCTTCGAGGCGTTTTGGGCGCCGCGCTGGTTCGGCCAGGACCAGAGCGTGGCCCACGGCCAAGAAGGCGACTTCGACGTGCGCGGACCCTTCCCCGCGCCCTCGGGTGGATTCGTCGTGATGGCGACCGCACTCGACCGACCGCGGCATCGGATCCGCTGCCGGGTGATCGGCCTCAAACACGACGCGCTCGGGCGGCTGCAAGCGATCGTCGTGGACGGGCAAGAGTACCGCTTCGTGCTGCACTCGGGGGATGTGGTGGTCGTCCGAGACGCGGGTGCGGTGGTGTCGGGCATCGACCGCGCCCCAGCCGACTGGACCATCCGCGTCACCCTTCAGCTTCTTTAACTGCACTACGGGCCTGGCCCGCTTCGCGGGACTGGCGGCCGTCGGCGATCCGCAGCGGAGGTTCGGTCGTACGAAGTGGGATGCAGTTCTTCCAGTCCGTGCAGCAGTCCGACCGTTCGACCTCCGTGGGTCCGTGTCCTCTGCCGATTCTGTACACCGACGCGAGCCTGCTCGGGCTGGTCTACTGGCTGAAGCCGAGCCGGGTGCAGGAGGCACTGGACCACTCGGTGGTGCCGGGTGCCGCCGCGTTCGAGCCGATGACCATCCTGGGTCGGGTCATGGGGCTGGTGGTCTCGTTCGAGTACCGAGAGACGAGCGTCGGGGTGTACAACGAGCTCGGCATCGGGGTGCACGTGAAGCGGCGCGGCACGAACCCCTCGGTCGCGAAGACGCTCGCGTCTCAGATGGTGAAGGAGCCGGACCAGGCTCTGCTCGTGCTCACCCTCCCGGTGACGACCGAAGCGGCGCGGGCGGCGGGCGCCGAGATCTGGGGCTACCCGAAGTACGTGACCGACATCGCGACCGAGTTCGGTGAGAAGGACGCGCAGATCGACCTCGGCGGGGAGCTGCGCATCGACGCCAAGCGCGGCTTCGGTCCGACCATGGCCGGGCTCCCCTTCGTGACGTTCTCGGTGAACGACGGCCGGCTGATCCGGACGCACATCCAGGTCGGCCACCGTGCCCGCTGGTGCCGCGGTGGGGGCAGCCGTCTCGAGGTCACGGGCGCGGGCCAGAGCGCCGAGGTCGCGCGTCAGCTCGGGCTGCACGAACGTTCCCCGACCGCGATGTTCCGCACCGACGCGATGCGCGCGATCCTACCGGCGGGCCAAGACCTGGGCCCGCTGGACCTCTAGCCCGCGCTCGACCGACGGTGCGCTCCGATCGGTCTCGGCCGCTGCACTCGTGGCCGGTTGTTCGCCTCGGAGCGCGAGGACCGCGTCGCGCAATGCGTTCGCGGAGGTCGTGCTCGGGAGCGCGGCGCCCACCCGCACACGGAGCGGCGCGCGGAGCGGCCTTCCGGCGGCACGCTTGCGCAGGCTCTTCATCGGGAAGCCGCGGAAGTAGCTGAAGAACCCGCCCCAGAGGCCGAGGAGGCCGACCGGCACGACCGGCACCGACTGCCCGGCGGCGCGGCGGCGCGCGAGGATCTTCTCCACCCCGGACTTGAACACGTCGACTTCGCCATCGCGGGTGCACTTGCCCTCGGGGAAGATGCAGATGAGTTCGCCGTTCGCGAGCGCTTCGTCCACCAGATCCATCGCGCGCGAGAGCGCGTTCACATCCTCGCTGCGCGGCGCGATCGGGATGGCCTTCGAATAGCGGAAGAAGGTCTTCATGCCCGGCAACTTGGCCATCCGGTGGTCCATGATGAAGCGCATGGTGCGCGGCGCGAGGCCACCGACCACGAACGCATCGACGAACGACTCGTGGTTGCAGATCACCAGGCCCGCGCCCTCCATCGGGATGTGCTCGAACCCCTTCGCGTCCACTCGGTACATCGCGCGGATGGTCCGTCGGAAGAGGAGGCGGAAGAGGTCGCGGCCGACCGCGCCGAGGGCGCCGATGGATACGACGAGCTGGGCGACGCCGATCTCGACGATCACCTGTCCGAGGCTCGCGCTGCCGAGGCGCCAGGTCGCGTAGCCCGCCGCCGCCACCATGAACACCGCGTTGACGATGTTGTTCGCCGCGATGACGCGGGAGGTCTCCGAACGTTTCGCGCGGCCCTGCATGGTCGCGTAGAGCGGCACGATGAACACGCCGCCGGCCGCGCCGAGCGCGAAGAGCACGAGGCAGGCACCGGCGAGGGTCGTGACCGACGCGAGCACGAAGAGCGCGAGGGCCATCGCGACGCCGGCGGCGGATGCGATGAAGACGACGCGCGGCATCCGGGTGGCGCGCCCTTGGTGGTTGAGCTTCTCGCAGGCCACCGAGCCGAGCCCGATGCCGACGCTGAAGCAGGAGAGCAGCCAGGTCAGTCCGCCTTCGCCGGCACCGAGTTCCAACGCGAGCGCCGGCATCTGACCGAGCACGAACGCGCCGACGAGCCAGAACCAACTGCTGCCCGCGATCGCCCAGAAGATGCCGCGGTCGGTGGCGGCGACCCGGAGCGTGTCGCGGGTCGCGCGGACGGGGTTGCGGTCGATGGTCACGCGGTCCGAACCGGGCGCCTCGGGCACCCGGGCGGCCGCGGCCATGCCGCCGAACGCCACGAGCACGAGCATCGCGCAAAGCACGACGAGCCCGACGGCGGGGATTGCGACCACGAGCGCGCCGACCATGGTGCCGGCGAGGATGGCGACGAAGGTGCCCATCTCGATGAGGCCGTTGGCGCGGACGAGCTGACCCTCTTCGAGGTGCTGCGGAAGCACGGCGTACTTCACCGGCCCGAAGAACGCGGACTGGGTGCCCATCAAGAAGAGCGAGACGAACAGGAGCGGCACGCTCGAGACCGCGAAGCCAAGCACCGCGAGCGCCATGACCGCGAGCTCGGTGCGTTTGAAGAACCGAATGAGCCGCGCCTTGTCGAACCGGTCGGCGAGCTGTCCGGCGGTCGCGCTGAAGAGGAAGAACGGCAGGACGAGCAGCGCCGTCGCCAGGTTCACCAGCGCGCCGGTCCCCACCGCAGAGGCTTGTTCGGCGAGCACCCCGAACGTCAGCGCGACGACGAGCGCGCTCTTGAAGAGGTTGTCGTTGAAGGCGCCGAGCAGCTGGGTGAAGAACAGCGGTCCGAAGCGGCGGGAACGAAGCAGGGCGAGCATGTCGCCTTGCATTGCGAGCGCCGTGCCCGTTTCGAGCCTGCTGAAATCATTGAACAATTCGTGTGATACGCACGGCAGATCGGCAATCGTTGACCACCGGATGCACATCTCGTGTACATCGAGGCATGCCCTCTTTTGCCCTGAGCCCTGAGGTTCGAGCGCTTCTGGAGCGCATCTCCCGCGCTGCGTTCACGAACCCGTTCGGGGACGAACGCTGGCAGCTCGATGCCGAGGTCGCGGGCCTCGACCCGGACGACCCCGAGGTCGTGCCCACGGTGATCGCGCGGCTGCGCAGCACGCTCGACGCGCTCCCTAGCCAGCGGCCGAAGGACTTCGCCCGGGCGGACGCCCAGGTCGTGGAAGACGCGATCCTCTTCGACGCGTTTCACCGCTTCGCCGAACCCTTCGACGCCCAGATCGCGATCGAGCTCAAGTCCGGAGAGACCGCGCCCTTCGAAGCGGCCGATGAGATCTCCGCGTGGCTCGCGCGCCATGGATTTCGTGCGGACCGGACCAAGCGCGCGCTCGAACTCTTCTGGCAGCTCCGCCGTGCGTACCACTTCATCGCGAGTGGGCTGGTCGGCCGCAGCCGATGCACCCGCAGTCTGCGGGAAGCGTTGTGGAACGCGGTGTTCACCCACGACGTGCGCCGCTACGAACGGCATCTCTGGGATCGGCTCGAAGACTTCTCGACGATGATTCTGGGCGCGACCGGCTGCGGCAAAGGCGCGGCGGCCGCGGCGCTCGGACGCAGTGGCTTCGTGCCACTCAACGCGAAGGGCAACGGGTTCGGCATGCCGTTCGTGGCGCAGCACGTGCCACTGAACTTGGCCGAGGTGCCCGCGACGTTGCTCGAGAGCGCGCTGTTCGGCCACGAACGCGGCGCGTTCACCGGTGCGATCGCAAGCCGCGAAGGCGCGCTCGGCCGATGCGGCGCCCACGCGACGCTCTTCCTGGACGAGATCGGAGAGATCGCGCCGCACACCCAGGTGAAGCTGCTGCGGGTGCTGCAAGAGCGCACGTTCTCTCCCGTGGGCTCGGCGGTGGAGAAGCGGTTCGCGGGGCGGGTCGTGGCCGCGACCCACCGATCGATCGACGACCTGCGAAGGGAAGGGCGGTTTCGCGACGACTTCTACTACCGGCTCTGTTCGCACGTGGTGCGGGTGCCGACGCTGCAGCAGCGGCTTCGGGAAGACGCGAGCGAACTGCAGGACCTGCTCGGGGTGCTGATCGAGCGCATCGTCGGAGAGCGGGAACGAAGTTTGGAAGGGCTGGTCGAAGAGGCGATCGCGCGGGACCTGCCCGCGGACTACGGGTGGCCCGGCAACGTGCGGGAGCTCGAACAGACGGTGCGTTCGGTGCTTCTGACCGGACGCTGCGCGCCGGACCCGGTGGCGGGCGCCCGGGGCGCAGGGCCGGACGCGTTCGGTGCGCTGGCGGACAAGAACCTGAGCGCTGCGGCGTTGCTCGCCGGGTACTGCGCGGAGCTCTACGCAGTCCACGGGACCTACGAACAGGTCGCGCAGATCACCGGCCTCGACCGGCGCACCGTGAAGAAACACGTGCTCGCCCACCCCACCGAACCAGGCTGAAGCAAGCGGCTGCCAGCACTGCGATTGCCGAGGCCAGCACCGCTGGACTCGGGTCGCATGGAAGCGACCTCGATGTCACCGAATCGTCGGGGGGCGGGCACCGAGTCGGCGGTGTATGCTGCCGGCCATGCGATTTTCCGTCTTTCTTGCCGCCCTGTTCGCGCTGACCTCCACGGCGAGCGCCCAGATCCTCATCAATGAAGTCGACGTCGACAGTCCGGGCACCGACGCCGCGGAGTTCGTCGAACTCTACGCCGGCTTGCCTGTGGCCACCGCGCTTGATGGGCTGGTGTTGGTCTTCTTCAACGGCAACATGGACATCTCGTACCTGGCGGTTGATCTGGACGGACAGACCACCGGCGCCGACGGCTATTTCGTGTTCGCGGGAGATGCGGCGAACGTGCCCAACACCGACCTCGAGGTCGGCCCGGGGACCACGAACCTCATTCAGAACGGCGCCGACGCGGTCGCGCTTTACCGGGGCGATGCCGCGGATTTTCCTAACGGAACCCCGCCGACCACCGTGAACCTGCTGGACGCGTTCGTCTACGACACCAACGACGGGGACGACGCCGGCCTTCTGGTCTTGCTCAACCCAGGCCAGGAGCAGGTGAACGAGGACGAGAAGGGTGAGAAAGACACCCAGTCCAACCAACGCTGCCGCAACGGCACGGGCGGCGCGCGCAACACGGCGAACTACGACCAGTTCGCCCCGACACCCGGCGCCGCCAACCTCTGCATCACGCCGGTGGTCTGTGGCGACGGCATGATCGGCGCGGGCGAAGACTGCGACGACGGCACCGCGCTCAACGGCACGGCGGATTCCTGCTGTGATGCGAGCTGCGCGTTCCAGCCGGCCGACACCGCGTGCAACGGCGTCGCCGTGGCGGGTGACTGCGACGCGGCCGACACCTGCGACGGCGCGAACACCTGCGTGGACCGCCTGGGCGCCGGTGAATGCCGCGCCTCGGCCGGTGCCTGCGACCTCGCCGAGATGTGCGACGGAGTCAGCAAGGACTGTCCGACCGACGAGTTCGCGATGGACACCGTCTGCCGCGCGGCCGACGGCGCGTGCGACGTGGCCGAGATGTGCAGCGGCACCGAGGTCGACTGCCCGGCCGACGGCTTCGCGGCGGCCGACACCGAGTGTCGTGCGGCGGCGGGCGTGTGCGACGTGGCGGAAGTCTGCACCGGACTCGCGAACGCGTGTCCTGCCGACGATCTCCGCCCGGACGGCTTCGACTGCGACGACGGCATGCTCTGCAACGGCGTGTCGATGTGCATGAGCGGCGCCTGCATGGCCGGCACGCCGGTCGACTGCAACGACGACGACGACTGCACCACGGACATGTGCGTGGTCGCGGACGGCACCTGCGCGAACACCCCGATCGCGGGCTGCGGCGTCGACGCGGGTCCGATGGACGTGGACGCCGGTCCGGACGTGGACGCGGGTCCGATGGACGTGGACGCGGGCCCGGATGTGGACGCCGGCCCGGATGCCGACGCAGGCCCGATGGATGTGGACGCCGGACCGATGGACGTGGACGCCGGCCCGATGGGCACCGACGCTGGTCCGACGGGGGGCGACGCGGGCGGCACCGACTCGGGTGCCGGAGCGGACGCGGGCGACATGGACGCGGGCGACGTGGATGCCGGCGGCGGCGTCGCGGGTGGCGGCGGCTGCAACTGCAGCGTGCCCGGTTCCAGCGAACCGACCTTCGCGCTCGTGCTCCTCGGCCTGGTGGTGACGCTCCGTCGCCGCCGCTCCTGAGCCCATCTTGAACGCGAAGTCGCGCATCCTCGGGTGGGTCGTGGTCGCACTCGGAGTCTTCGGACCCGGGTGTGGCGACGACGATGCCGTGGTGGACGCCGGGAGCGATGCGGCCCTGGATGCACCGCTCGATGCGGGTGCCGACGCCGGTCCCGGCTGCGACTTCACCGACGAGGCGGAGGTGCTGCCCGACCCGGCCCGGCACACGCCGCGCTGGGCGTTCGAGCCCTGGATCAGCAAGGACATCTCCGACCGCGCGGACACCGAAGCGTTCGTCGCTGGGTTTCTCGACCGAGGCATTCCGGTGGGCGCGGTGGTGCTCGATTCTCCTTGGGAGACTTCGTACAACACTTTGATTCCGAACCCGGAACGCTACGGCGACTTTCAGTCGCTCGTGGACGACTTGCACGCGCAGGACATTCGGCTGGTGCTCTGGACCACCCAGATGATCAACCTGACCTCCTTCGATGCCGAGGTCGGCGGCGATGCCTACCGCGGTCCCGCGTCCAACTACCTCGAGGGCAAGGCCTGCGGCTTCTACGTCAACGACGGGCGGCTCTACCCCTGGTGGAAGGGACGCGGCGCCGCGCTCGATTTCTTCAATCCGGTCGCGGCCGAATGGTGGCGCCGCCAGCAAGACGACCTGCTCGCGATGGGCGTGGACGGATGGAAACTCGACTTCGGCGAGAGCTACATCCGGGATGCACCGAACTCCTACGACGACACGATCGACACCGCCGACGGGGTGCACACCCTGCAGGAATACAGCGAGCTCTACTACGCGGACTTCCTCCGCTACGGCGTGCATCGGAGCGGCCGCGAGTTCGTCACGATGGTCCGGCCCTACGACGTCTCGTATGACGTGCCGGCCCGCTTCTACGCGCGACCGGAACACGCGCCGGTCGCGTGGACCGGCGACAACCACCGCAACTGGGACGGGCTCGTCGACGCGCTCGACCACACCTTCCGGTCGGCGCAGGCCGGCTACGTCGTGATCGGCAGCGACATCGGCGGGTACCTGGATCGCGACCAGGACGATCTCTTGGTGACGATCCCGTTCGACCAAGAAGTGTTCGCGCGCTGGGTCGCGATGAGCGGCATGATGCCGTTCTTCCAGCTGCACGGCCGCGCGAACCTCGAGCCGTGGAACATCGAGGAGCGCACCGAAGAGACCATCGCGCTCTACCGCTATTGGGCGACGCTGCATCACGAGATGGTGCCGTTCTGGTACAGCCTGTCGGAGGACGCGTACGCGGCCTCCGACACCGTCGTGCATCCCATCGGCGCGGGTGTGGACGAGTGGGCCGGCGACTGGCGGTACCTCGTCGGAGACACGATTCTGGTCGCGCCGGTGCTCGAAGCGGGCGGCGTGCGCGACGTCGAGCTCCCGTCGGGCAGTTGGTACGACTGGTGGTCCGGTGAAGCCGTCGCCGGCGGCACGACGCTCGCCGCGTACGCCGGTGCGACCGACCAGGCGCGCATCCCGATCTTCGTCCGCGAAGGCGCCGTGGTGCCGATGGAGATCGACTCCGACGTGACCGGCTTCGGCAACGCCGCGTCGGCGGGTCATCTGACCATCGCGTCCTGGTTGCCCTCGGTCGGCGCGGGCGACTCGTCGTTCACGCTTCACCGCGAAGGCGCGACCGATGCCGACGACTCGACGGCCGCGCTCGTCGCGGAACCCCGAGGGTTCGCGATTCAAGGCGCGGCGGCGGACGAGCGGTTCCTGCTGAGGTTGCGGGTGGCGCTCGGCGTCGCCGAAGTCGTGACCGGGGTGACGATCGACGGCTCGGCCGCGACGCCCCACGTCGACCGTGCCGCGTTCGATGCGGCGGCCACGGGTTGGTTCGTCGACGCCGACGGACTGCTCTGGGTCAAACTCGACGCCGGCGCGCCCGATCGCACCGTGGTCCTCCAAACCACCTGAACACCGAGCCGAAGGCGAGGTGGGGCGGGGCAGGAGCTGAACGCGCGCCGCCTGGATGATCGACTGTGCGCGCCGGGGCTTGTTTGCTTTGGCGCTGGCAAGGGAGCTGCAGAACCACAGAGCTGCAGGACCGCAGAACCGCACGGCGGGCAGGGGCAAGGGCAAGGGCATCGCGCCTTTGGCGCTGGCAAGGGAGCTCCAAAACCGCAGAACCGCAGAACCGCAGAACCGCGAACCGCACCGCGGACGTGCAGACCCTTGCCCTTGCCTTTGCCCGCGGTTGGGTGAACCGGGGTGGATCCCGATCCCGGATCCCGAAGCCGATGCTGCCCGCGGGGTGGTAAGAACGGGAGATGTCGAACGACGATCCTCTCGAACTGGCGCCGCTCTTCGAAGGCGGTGGTGAAGCGTGGCTGCCGCTTCTGAAGCCCACCATCGAAGCGCAGCCGGGCGCGGCGCAGTTCATCGGGCCAAGTCGTGGGCCGTCGGTGGTGCCGGTCCGCGAGCTCACGTTTCAGGCGCTCAAACCGAACCCGCCCGGCAAGTGGCGGGTGGTCGCGTTCGGACAGAACCCGTACCCACGCGTCGAGTCCGCGACCGGCATCGCGATGTTCGACAACGCGTTCGGTCACTGGAAGGAGCCGACGTTCGGTCGGGTGACGTCCATCCGGTGCATCCTGAAGGCGGCCTGCATTCAGAAGTTCGGCATCGACGTGAAAACGAAGACCGCCGACATCCGGGCGCTGCTGGCGAAGGAACAGATCGTTCAACCGCCGGAGTGGTTCCAGAGCATGCTCACGCAGGGGGTGCTGCTGCTCAACGCCTCGCTCACCGCCAACAGCGACGATGCGATGTCGACCGCGCAGCACACCGGGTTCTGGAAGCCGGTGGTGCAGCGCATCGTGCGCGAGATCCTTGCGGCGAAGCACGCGAACAAAGAAGGCGTCGTCTTCGCGTGGTGGGGCGCCCATGCGCGCAAGCTCCGCCCGATGGTGGAAGCGCTCGCGAAGAAGTTTCCCGACGCCCGCGTCGCCCACATCGACCACTGCAACCCCGCCGCGATGGGCGATGCGTTCTGCAAGGGGGACCCACACTTCGGGGTGATCAACGAGGCGTTGCAGAAGCTCGGCATGACGCCGATCGATTGGTTGCCCAAGGTCGGGTGGAACGCAGCCGCCGGTTCGGAAGCCACGCGCATGGGCGACTTCATCGCGACCACGATGGATCTCCACAAGACGTACTTGGAGCGCCTCCAAGACGTCGAGGACATCGTCGCCGAGGCGCTCGGTCCGATCACCGGCATCGGCGCGCTCCCGCTGCTCCCGTTCGCCGATGCCATCGCTCCGGTCGCGGCGCTGCTGAAGAAGGGGCTCGTGCACCCGGTGAAGATGTCGTTGAAGTTCGGCGCGGAGCTCAAGAACCGGATGGGCCTGAGCGTCGACGAAGTCGCGGCGCTCTACCTCTACACGACGCAGTCGCCGCTCTATCGGAGACTCAACGAAACGCTCCGAGATCCGAAGCGCGTGCGCGCCGAGCCGTACTTCCCGTACCTCCGGCTCTTCCTCGAAGCGCTGAAGAAGCTCAAGTCGTTCACCGGCACCCTCTACCGCGGCGTCGCACTCGATCTGCGCACCCAGTACCCCAAAGGCGAAACGGTGACTTGGTGGGGCGTGTCGTCGTGCACGCCGAGCCTGACGGTGGCCAAGGGCTTTCTGGGATCCGGCGCCCGCACCCTTTTCGAGGTCCACTCCAGCCGCGCCGTCAGCGTGAAACGGTACAGCTGCTACCAGCAGGAAGACGAGTACCTGCTCTTGCCCGGCACCCAGCTCGCGGTCGTCGATGTCTCCCGTTCGGGGAAACAGACCACCGTGCACCTCGAAGAACTCCCCACGTCGCCCCTGGTCGCGTAGCGATGGGCGACTACGAGACCGACTACATGGACGGCGAGTCCGCGGTGTTCCGCGAGAAGCACGTCTCCAAGATCTTCGCCGCGCTGCTGGGCATCCCGAGCTTGGTCACCGCGGTCGCCGGTGTTGTCCTGGCGGTGCAAGGCGAGATGGCGGGCGCGGCGGCGATGGCCGCGGGGGCGGTCGCGACCTCGGGGGCCGCGCTCTACTTCGCCGCCATGCGGGTGCTCGTGACCGACACCGAGCTGCGGGTGCAGTACGGCACGATCGGCCCGACGATCGCGCTGAGCGACATCGAGTCCGTGGAGGTCATCACCCTCGACGCGCTCACCCGCCTGGCGGTGGGCCCGAAGATCTGGCCGGACGGTTGGCGCTACATCTACCCCGGGGCCACCCGCGGGGTGCGGGTGAGGTTTCGGCGCGGTCGATCGATCAAGACCTGCGTGGTCGCGGCCAAGGACCCGGAGGGTCTCGCCGCTGCACTCCAGGGCACCGTGGCGGCTGGGCTCGAGGTGCGGGTGGAGGCCGAAGAGGACCAGGACCTGGAGCCGCTCGAGGCCGGGGAGGACGTTTCATCGAAGAAAGAGGCAGAAGGATCGTGATTCTCGACACATAGATCGCCTCCCGGGCACGGTTTCTCCTTGCGGTCGGCGGTTGTGGGGCGCATGAAGCGCCCACGGCACCATCGCAGTGGTTTCGGGACGTACAGTCAAGATAGGTCTGACGTCCCCGAGCCAAGCAGCCATGTCGGCTGCTGCGGCGTCATGCTTCTCTCACCTTTTGTGGGGGTTCGTGACGAGTCAGTTCGGGGGTGCCAGATTGAAGAAATGTGATGTCGAAGAAGCTTTTTGTGGGCAGCCTGAGTTGGAACACGGACGATCACGGACTCCGTGCAGCGTTCGAAGCGTTCGGTGAAGTGACCGAAGCCAAAGTGATCACCGACCGCGACTCCGGTCGCAGTCGTGGATTCGGATTCGTGACGTTCGCGGACGCTGCGGCGGCCGACGAGGCCATCGAGCAGATGAACGGTGCGGAGCTTGATGGCCGCACGCTCAACGTGAACGAGGCCCAGGACCGCCAGCGCGGCGGCGGCGGCGGTGGTGGTGGCGGTCGTGACCGCGACCGCGGTGGCCGCTGGTAAGTCTCTTTCGAGACATCGAACGACGCCTCGCACTTCGGTGCGGGGCGTTTTTCAATTCTCACTGCCAATACGGGCCTGGCTCGCTTCGCGAGACTGGCGGCCCTATGCACGCGCCCGTCGCGCCTGCACGTGCTCGCCGCCCGATCGATTCGTGCAGTGAAGAAGCCCTTGGGACCATTGGCGGCTGCGCGGCGTGCAGGCACTCCTTGAGGCGCTCGCGGGGATCGATTGGAAGTGCACCAGTTGCTCGCCCTGCGGGCTGCGCAGGTGCACTTGTCGGTGAGCTCCTTCTGAGCACCACGGCCCCCAAACCCGGTGACACGCCTCGCTCGCTTCGCTCGACTTCGCTGGCGGGCCTAGCAGGTCGCTGAAAAGCGACCTGCTCCCTTGCCGTTGCCCTTGCCCGTGCCCTTGCCCGCGTCGTGGACGCCGTGTGTTTCGCGACGGCGAGGCGCGAATCGGAGCGCGATGCCCA
>JAXMNT010000067.1:0-36910 GCA_034670305.1 Deltaproteobacteria bacterium | reverse complement strand
TCGCGATGCTCGTCGCGCTGATCAAGCGATCTGACCGCTGATCCGCGGGCAAGGGCAAAGGCAAGGGCAGGGGCAAGGGGCAGGCTGCGAGAACGCCCTGCGGGCGTTCTTCAGCAGCCTGCTAGGGCGGGTTCGGGATCGCGCTCAGGGTGCCCCCGGCCAGCTCGAAGCTCAGGATGCGCGCCTCGCGCGTCAGCACGATCTCTTCGGTGTGTACGACCGGCGTTTCTCCGCCGAGATCGGTCACCACAGTCAGGGTCGCCCGCACATCGCGCAGCGCGTCCAGCTCCTCTCGGCGGATCTGAAAACGCACCGGCGCGTCGTCGAGTTCGTCGACCAGGACCGCGTTGAGCCCGAACGACTTCGCGCTCAGGTCGGCCGGCGCCCAATCGTCGTCCTCCGGTACCCAGGTGCCCTTGACGAAGAGTTCGGGGCCATCGTCGGGGTGCGCCCAGGTGACGGTCGCGAAGAGCGCGGGTGGATCGCGGAGGATGCCCGCGTTGCGTCGACGCTGCCGCAAGAGCGCCTGCTCCGCCGCGCCGGCGCCTTCGCCGAGGCTCATGAGCCGCACCGTGCTCCAAAGCCGGGCCACGCCCGCCACCCCTTCGATGTGTCCGGGCGCCACGCTCTCGCTGAGCCGTTGCTCGAGCCGAAGCGCTTCGTCGATGCGGCCCGCGCCGGCCGCGGCGCGTGCGAGCAGAAGCCAGACGCCGGGTTCGTTCGGCTGGAGCCGGGCGAGCGAGCGGTACTCGCGGTACGCGTCGTCGTACCAGCCGTGTGCACGGTACAGATCTCCGAGGCGGCGCCGACCCCAGGGGTCGTAGGGCGCGTGTTCGACGATCTCGCTGAACACCCGCCGGGCTTCGCTCTCGTTGCCCTGCCGCAGCCAGAACTCGCCGACTGCGGTCCGCACGCGCGCATCCGCCAGCGGTTCCGCGCGCAGCTCGCGGGCGAGTCGGCGCGCTTCGGGCATCGCTTCGGTCTCTTCCAACAGTGCGAGCAGACGCAGGCGCAGGTCGAGTTCTTCCGGCGCGACCTCGAGCCACGCCCGCACCAGCCTCAGGCGGCCGGCGGGATCGGTCGTTCGTTTCCAGAGCCGTGAGAACACGCTCCAGTCGACCGGCGCGTCGAGCTCGAGGCCCGCGCGGACGATGAGCACGTCTTGAGGCGTGCGCACGTGGCGCAGGATCGCGCGCCGCAAGTAGGCCGCGACGCTCGGGTTGCCCGCGAGCATCTGGTAGAGCCGCACCTCGGCCGAGATGCCGCGCACGCTGCGCAACATCGCATCGAGCAGCGTGCGTCGCGCGCGCCATCCGGTCAGTTCGCAGGACCGCTCTGCGTCGCGCCACACCGAGAGCGCACCGTGCGGGCCCGCGTTCGATGCGAGTCGTTCACGCCACAAGCCGCGGCGCACTTCGAGGGACTGCCGCGACGCGTCGCTGCAGCTGCGCTGTACGCCGAGGCCTCGGCCGGCGCTCTCGAACCGGAACGTGTGACTCACCCGCACGGAGCCGCCGGTACCGCCGAGCGCCGGGAACCGGACGCCGCGGACCTCGGTCAAGATGCAGGCGTCGACGTCGGCCGCGCCGAGGGTGCTGGTTTGGAGCTCGGCGTCTTTCAAGCTGCCGTCGCGGTCGACCTCGACCGACACCGTGACCGAACCCGAGAGATCGGGACGCACCAGGAGCCGGCGTTCGAAACAGGAGCGCGGGCCGCGTTCGGACGTTCGCAGCGCACGGACTGTGGCGGCTTGCGCGAGCCCTCCGTCGCTGGTGATCGCCTCGGTCTCGTCCGCTTGGCTGACGCGGGATCGCCACGTCTCTTCCACCGCGACCGCGGCGGGTTCGGCGGCCGGCTGCCGCCAACGACGCCAACCGGAGTTGTCGGCCGGCATCGTGACCGGCACGACCGAGGGGCCCCCGCCGCCGAGTGCCCAGTCCACCTCGAGTGGGTTCACGTCGAAGCCGTCGACCGGCCAGTAGCCGCCGCCCTTGCCGCCAAACGCGACCCACGAAGTCCACGGGGTGAGCACGCCGAACCGGCCGCCGAGTTCGACGAGCGCTTCGCGTCCGGCGTCGCCCGAGAGCAGTTCCTGCAGGCGCGCGCTGGCCCAGCGCCGGCGGATGTCCCCATCGTCTTCGATGTGCTCTTGCTTCACGGCTTGGCGTACCTCGAAGGACTCGCCGTCCAGGGTGCCGCGCAGCACGACCTCTTCGGGCAGGTCACCCGCAAGCCGACCGACGACTCGAAGCGGCGCGCGCTGCGGGACGACGATCGGAGGCCGCGGGAAGATGCGCTCCACCCCGGCGCCGAGATCGACGGTGACGTTGCGCAGAAGCGGACGAGCCGCGTCCGCGAGCACGCTCAGGATCGCGCGGGTCGCTTCGGTCCGTTCGGCGACCGCGTGCGCGGACCCGTCTCCGAAGAGCGAGCGCAGCAGCGCGACGTTCGCACCTTCTCCGGTCGCGAGGCCGAAGTAGCGCGGTGCGTCTTGAAGCGCCGCCAGGCTCGCCCGGACCTCGCGCATGTCGAGTGCGCCCGTCGTCGGGGAGGCGTCGCCGATGTAGAGCACCGCGCCCCGCGGTTTGGCCGCGACGAGTTCGCCCGCTTCACGGAGCATTCGGGCGAGATCGGTCGCGCCACCAAGCGGCGCTTCACCGAGGGCCGCGAGCAGCGCGTCGCGCCGCTGCACCGAGATCGGTGCGAGCTCGGCGTCGCTGCCAGCCGCGCGGAGAGAGACGTCGCCCACCCGAAGGGCGACTCGGTCGTCCGCGCTCAACTGCAGCAGGACGCCTTCGACCACCGATCGGGCGAGTTCGAGATCTTCGGGTTCGGTGCCGCCCGAAGTGTCGACGACGATCGCGAGGTCGAGGCCCGGATCGGGCCGCTCGGTGTCGGATTCGTCGTCGCCGATCACGACGCCGGTGGTGGGAACGTCGAAGAGCACGAACCGCTCCCCGCCATCCGCCGCGACGTTTCCGCCGCCCACCATGGTGCCACCGGGCGGTTCCACCACGAACGCGAGCGCGCCGGTGTGCCGCTCGACTTCTGGGTCGTCCATCAGGTCGAGGCTGAAGTCGGAGGTCGGTCGCCAGTCGCTCTTGCGCAAGACCACGTCGTTGCCGTCCAGGCGCGCGCCCATGCCGGCCCGGTACGCGCCGGCGTGGGTGCCGCCGGTGTGTACGCTGATGCGCAGTTCACCCACGAGCGGCGGCACCGAACCTTCGGTGCGCATCGGGTAGGTGTAGGTTCGGCGGTCCTGTTCGCGGTGCAGCCACTGGGCGTAGCGCACTTGGATCCGCACCGTCGCGCCGGGTGCGATCGGATGCACGCGGGCACGCAGCTGGCCGGGCCCGTCGTACGAGAGGCGGCCGGTGGTGGCGTTGCGCGGATCCCAGGAGAGCTGGTAGCCGGACGAGATGAGGGGCTCGACCTGCGCCTGCACGAACCCTTGGCCGAGGTCGATCGCGAAGCCGCTGACGATGGCGCCTTCGGGCAAACGCATCCGGTGTTCGGCTTCGAGGGCGGCGCTCTCCGCGTTGAAGTAGGTCTGTACGACTTCGGTGATCGCGAAGTCGCCGCGCAGCTCCACGTCCACTTCGTGGGCGCGCAGGCTCAGTGGACGCCGGGCGCGGCCGTAGGCTTCGAGTTCGCGGCCAGCGAGCACGCCGACGTACGAGGGCAGCGCTTCCACCCGCGGGGTGGGGTCTGCGAGTCCGCCGGTCCAGTCGTCCCAGAGTTCGGCGCCGTCGACGGATGCTTCGCCGCCTTCGAGCACGAGCACTTCGCCTTGGACCACCCGCGCATCCGCGCCTTGCGTGCCCGCCACGTAGGCGACCTCGCCCGACGCGCAGTACACCTCGGTCCGGTCGGCGGTGGCGGAGACCGCGAACGTCGCGTTCACGGCCCGCAGTTCGCCCTGCCCGGTCGCGACCACGAGCTCTCCATCGCGCGCGTCGATCCATGCCCGGCCCGAGTCGACTGTGAGTTTCTCGAGCGACGGATGCACGACCGTCGCTCGGTCGAGCAGCACCCACGCGCCCGAATCGAGCTGGAGTGCGCCGCGCGCATCGTCGGCGGTCGTGGCGCTGGCGCCCTCTTCCACCCGCATCGGTCCGACGACCGGCCAGGTGAACTCTTCGCGCTCGAGCGTGTAGGTCCCGCGGATCGGTTCCGCGGTGGCCACCGTCATCGCGGGCGGCGGTTCGTTCGAACCCCCGCAGGCCGCCATCATGAGCACGAGCGCGGACAACCGCTGCGCGGACAACCGCTTCGCGGAGAACCGTTTCACTGAGAACCGTGTCACTGGGTCACCTCGGAGAGCGTGCGGCCTTCGACGCGGTACGCGAACTTGGTCTGCGTCCCGTCGAAGGTGAGCTCTCGAATCTCGATCTGTTCGTCGTCCTGACCTTCGTTCCAGACGAAGACCAGCTTGGCGTGCACCTGGGTGAGCGGCCGCGCGCCAGCCGCGTGGGTCGTGCTCCCCGGTCGCGCGAAGCGGTCGGCCCGCCGCACCTCGAACTGGTACGCCGCCGCTTCCTGTTCGGAGAGGTCGAACGCTTCGAGCCCATACTCGGGCGCGAGTTCGGTCGGTCGGGTGAGCCCGAGTCCCGGGTGGGCCGCCCAGAGCGACACGCCCGCTTCGGGATGCGACCACACGAGTGTCGCGCGGAACGCACCGGCGTTGCGGGTCACCCCGCTGCGCCGCATGCGTGAATCCAGCGCTTCGATGCGTTCGGTGTCGTTCTCGGCCCGCGCCGCTTTTCGAAGTTCGGCGAACCGCACCGACGACCAGAGCATCGCGATGCGCCCGAGCCCGCCGGCGGCACCGGGATCGGCGCTGCTCGCGAGGCTCTGTTCGAGCCGCAAGGCTTCATCGACCCGGCCGGCACCGGCGGCGGCCTGCGCGAGCAGAAGCGACACGGTCAGATCGTCCGGGGTGATGGCCGCGAGGGTGCGGTACTGCACATACGCGTCTTCGAACCAGCCGTGAGCGCGGAAGAGATCCCCGAGACGCCGGCGGGCGAGCGCGTCCGTCGGTGCGAACTCCACGATCTCGCCGAACACCCGGCGCGCTTCCGCTTCGTCTTCGAGCCGCAGGTACATCTCGCCGATCGCGGTCCGGATGCCGCCGTCGGTCATCGGGTCCTCGCGCAGTTCTCGGGCGAGGCGTTTGGCTTCCGCCGTGCGGCCCGAACGTTCGAGGATCTCGAGCAGCAAAAGCTGCAGGTCGAGGTTGCTCGGCATCTGGCGGACCAGCTGGCGAAGCGCGCGCACCCGCCCGGCCCCGTCGCCGGCGCGCTCGAGCACCTGGGTGACGAGATCCATGTCGTAGGCCGCGGCCCCGAAGGTCGCGCGGGCGAGTCGGAGGTCCTCGGGGGTGCGCACCCGGCGCAAGATCGCGGCGCGCACCCAGCGGCGGGCGCCGCCGTCGTCGAGGTACCGCCACAGCTGCACTTGCTGGGCGATCGAACCGGCGCGCGAGAGCATCAGCCCGAGCAGCGCCACCCGGTCCCGCCACTGAGGCAGCTCGCACTGGCGGCGCGCGTCGCGGAACACCGACACGTAGCCGCTGATGCCGCTCGCGCTCTGGAGTCGTTCGCGCCAGAGATCGCGGCGCTGGTCGAGCATCTGATCCGACGCGTCGCTGCACCGGCTCACCGTGTGTCGCGCGGTCGGCGTGGAACCGACGTGCACGTCGATGCGGTGTCCGCCCGCCCGCACCGTGACGTCCACGTTGCCCGATTCGTCGTTGTCCGGCTGGTCCGCGTCGCCCCCGCGGTTGCCACGCCCACCATCGATCCGCGCGATGCCCGTCGTGGTGCGTGGACGTGCCCTTCGCATGCGCCGAGGGCCTTCGACGGTCTGCTCTTCCGCGCCCCAGGGATCGACGCTCGCGCCGGTCTCGCCCCGTCCGTAGCCGTTGCCGTCGGTGGGCACGGTCGTCGTGTCCACGTTGGCGGCGAAGGCATCGGCGAGCTCTCCGCTGCGTTCGGTCTCGGTCACTTCCGCACGGAGCTCTTCCGGCGCTTCTTCTTCGGCGTCTCCGAAGTCGAGGCCGGAGAGCGGATCGTTGTTCAGACGTTGGCCCTGCTGGTTGGCGCCGACCTGTCCCGGCTGCCCGCCGCCGCCGCCGACCACGCCGAGGACACCAGAACCCCGCGCCGCTTCACGCGCCATCGCCACCTCGGGCTCCGGCTCGGCTTGGGGCGCCACCGCAGGAGGTGCCGGAGAGGGCTCCGAGGGTTGCACCGCGCTTCGGCTGCTCGGGACCATGTCGGCTCCCGCGCCTTCGATCGCGTAGCGGTTCAGGGTCTTGCTGGCCGAGGCCGCGCCCATCGCGCCTCCCTCGTCGTTGTTCTCCATCTCGTCCATCGAGGGTTCTTCCATCGCTTCCATCGGACCGGAGACCGACGACGCGTCGGGTTCTCCCCGGCCGCAACCGGCGAGGCCGAGCGCGGCCAGGCTCGGCATGAGACCGACCGCCGTCACCCCGTGTCCCCGACCCCGCTGGTCTCGGTAGAGCGGCCGCGCCGCCTCGCCGAGCGATGCCATCTCCGCCGCGGACGGCACGTAGAAGCTCGTGTAGGGCGTGATGAGTCCGTAGCGCACGCCGAGGTCGGCGATCTCTTCGCGCTGGCCTCCTGAGAGGAGCAGTTGGCGCAGGCGCTCGGCTGCCCAGCGAAGTCGCAGGTCTCCGTTGTCGTCGATGCCCGCCTGACGCACAGCGATCTCTTGTTCGAAGGGCTGGTCTCCGATCAAACCGTTCACCGTGATGGTCGCCGGAAGGTCGCCCTCGACCCGGCCGACCACCGAGAGCACCGCGCCGCGCACGACATCGACCGGCGTGCGCGGGAACACCTGCTCGGCCCCGTCGACTGTCACCGTGACCCGCTGCGCCGCCGGCCGGCGCGCGTGTCCAAGCACTCGGAGGGCCGCTTCGGC
Source organism: Deltaproteobacteria bacterium (assembly GCA_034670305.1). Taxonomy (GTDB): domain Bacteria; phylum Myxococcota_A; class Polyangia; order Polyangiales; family Houyiibacteriaceae; genus JAXMNT01. The sequence goes on along the minus strand of JAXMNT010000067.1, from coordinate 29,965 downwards.
GGCAGCGGTGCGGGTCTCGACCCGGATCGCGAGACCGCCGCCGCGCGTGACCGCATCCAGCAAGTCGAGATGCGCGTCTTCGCCGATGCCGACCGCGTACGCACGCAGTGGACGGGGCAAACGCGCCACCCGTTCGAGCAGCTCCTCGGCGCGCAATTCACCGACCGTCGGGGCGCCGTCGCCCACGTAGACCACGATGCCGTTGCGGCTCCCGTCCAGCAGCGCCGCCGCTTCTGAGAGTGCGCCGCCCAGATCGGTCGCACCACCGGCCGGCTCGCGGGCCAAGGCATCGAGCAACCCTTCGAGCCGCTCCGGTGTCGCCGGCCCGAGCGCTCCGTCGCCCGCGAGCGCGCGCAGCCCCACGTCGCTCGCGAGGATCGCCACGCGATCGTCCGCCCCGAGGTGGGTCGCCAGCGACTCGGCCACCGAGCGGCCGAGTTCCAGCTGCGAACGTTCGGTGCCGGCCGAGACGTCCGTCACCACGACCACGTCGAGCCCCTCGGTCGTTGCGGACTCGAAGAGCGCGTCCGGCAGCACCACCGGGATGTAGAGGTAGTCGAGTTCGGCTTCGTCCGGCATCTGCCCGGCGCGCGGATCCCGCACCGGCGCCACGTGGTCGGCCCGCCAGATCGGCAGCTCGGGTGCGCGGTCGTCGGCGTCGAAGAGCTCGAGTTCGAGATCGACGCGGGGGCGGAAGTCCGACTCGCGCATGCGCACGATGTCCCCTTCGATCGTCGCCGCGCGTCCGGCCCGCACCTGACCGGCGTGGGCGGCGGTGAGATCGGCTTCGAACGAGAGCTCCTGAATGATCGGAGCGTCGGGACCACCGGCCATCGGGAACCGGTAGCGGCGTGGCCCATCGGCCGAGTCGCGCTTGAGCCACTCGGTGTAGCGGATCGAGATGCGGCGCGCCGCGCCGGGTGCGATCGGGTAGATGCGCGCGCGGTACTCGCCCGGCGCCACCCACTCGAGCAACGCCGGGTCGAGCGTCGAACCTCGGTACACCTGCGCCTGGTAGGCCTGCTGCGCTTGCGCCTTCTCGCGCACGTAGCCGTCGACGAGCCGGCCATCGCGGTCGACCGCGAAACGCTGGAGCACCGCGCCGACCGGCACGCGGATCCGGTAGTAGCCCTCGACCGCTTCGCTCGCGGGGTTGAAGAACACCTGGTCGACGTTGGTGACCGCCAGGTCCTCGGTCACGGTGGCCTTCACGTCGAGGCGCCGCATCACGAGCGGCCAGCGGGCCTGCCCCGTCTGGTCCGGCACGCGTGCTTCGAGCGTGCCGATGGCGGCGTCCTCGTAGAGACCCGGCCCCGGTTGCGCGAGGCCGCCGGTCCAGTCGTGCCAGAGCCGCTGCGGCGTGACCTCGTCCGTGCCGAGGTCGAGCCGCTCACCGGCCTGCACCCGCTGCCGCGCTTCGCCGTGTCGGTGGCTGAGCTCTCCGCGCACGACGTACACCGCGCCGTTCTCGAGCGAGAGCGACGCGTCGAGCACGCTCAGCCGGTGTTCACCGACCTGCAGTTCGAGCGCCTGTCCCTGAAGCACTTCGAGGAAGGCGGCGCCGCCATCGCCCACCTCGAGGTGGAGCACGTCGTCGACGTCGACCTTCGCGTGCACGCCGCGCACGAGCAGCACTGGACCAGAGTCGAGCCGCAGCCGCGCGAGGTCGGCGATCTCCAGGTTCTCCTGGACCTGCAGCCGAGCGCGCGGGTTCGCACCGCGCACCGGTTCCACGGACGCGCGGGTGGAGATGACGAGTTCGTCGGTGGCCCCGCCACACGCGACGGTCCCAGCCAGCACACACACGAGCGCCCACAGCGCCCCCTGCCCACGCGTTGTTCGAATCGCCCTGGCACACACACTGCTCCGCATCGTCGCTCCTCTGCCGGTCGTCCGACCGGTCTCCGACCCCAAAAGTTCCCCGCACCTTGGGAACGGTGCCGGCAGCTGGTGGCCGGATTCGCTTGAACCCCGAAAACCTCGGCGTTCGTCCCCCATCCGCACTCGAGTCCTACGCTCTCACACCCGCCTCTGTTCCCCAAGCGGACTTGCTCCACCGCGCCTGGCTCAGCCTTTACGGCCCTTGGGCGTGCCCGGGAGGATGGGGCGAGGGGGCCGCATCGCCAGCGCCGCCACGATCGCCAAGGCCGGCAGCACGAGGAACAGGTGCAGCGCGGGTACATACGAGGCGAACGCGTCCTTGGAACTGGCCAGCACCACGGGACCGATCGCGCTCCCGATCACCAACACCATCATCTCCGCGCCCGCGATCGCACCAAGATGCGCGCGCCCGAAGAAGCGCGGGTACGCGACCGTCGCGATCGGCTGAAAGAGCCCTCCGCTGAGTCCCAACCCGAACACCGCCAGCCAGAACCACTCGTCGAGGTACGCCACGCCCACGATGGAGAGCGCCTGTCCGCCCATCATGGCCACGAGCAAGACCTTCACCGGCAAGCGGTCGGCGAGCGGCCCCCCGACGAGGCCGACGACCGTCGAGAGCGCCGCCACCGGCAAGAAGATCGCGATCGCCTCCGCCCGGTCCAGCCCGCCGACGTCCGCACCGATGTCGACGATGTGGAAGGTGATCGCCGTGACGACGAGCGCCTGGGTCGCGAGCGCGAGCGTCACCGCCCAGAACGCGAACGTCCGCAGCGCCTCGCCTCGAGTGAACCCTTCGATCGGAGGCGCGTCCTTCTCTTCTTCGCTGGTGAGCGGTGCAGCGCCGTCCATGCGCAGCCCGCAGCGTTCCGGGTTGTCGCGGTAGAAGAGGAACACGAGGCTGCCCATCGCGAGACCGACGACGAGCGCCATCTCGGTCCACGCACCGCGCCACTCGGCGCGTTCGATCCACGCGTCGAAGAGCGCTGGCGCGCCGCCGAACCCGAACGCGAGCACCACCCCACTGATGCCCGCCACCATGCCGCGCCGCCGATCGAACCAGCGGCCGAGCATCGTGCGACTGACCAGCGTGAGCATGCCCTGGCCGCTGAACCGGAGGCAGAGGAACGCGCCGGCGAGCACCGCGAACATCGTCGTGCTTCCGAGCGTCGCCCCGACCGCGAAGCCGACCGCATCGACGTGGGCCAGCCAGAGCAGCGTCGACGCCAACCCGGCGCAGGCCAGAAGCGCCGCGCCGCGGGCCCCGATGCGATCGACGAGCGACCCACCGAGCGGAAGCAAGAAGCCGCTGGTCAGCGTACCGACCAGATAGGCGGTCGACACCTCCAGCCGCGAGAGCCCGGTGGCGTCCAGCAGCGCGTCGGTGAAGACGCTCACGCCGACCGTCTGTCCCGGCAGAGACGTCAGAACGCCGAGCGTTGCGACGACGACGATCACCCATCCGTAGAAGAAGGGCAGCCGCTTGGGCGCGAACGGCACGTCGGGACGGATCCACACGAGGCCGCTGCTTACGGGCTGCCAGCGGCTGGGTCGAGCCGCACCGGTTGGCGTCGCGCTTCCGTTCGAGACGCGAGGTTCGACAGGTCGCGGTGGGCGGATCGAGCCCGATCCTGCCGGCCCCTGGAACCCAGACGTTGAGTGGCCCTCGACTTCGGTGGTCCTCGATCGTGCGGGAGAAAGGAAGTATCGTGCCCGGCCTACCGTATGGCCACCGGGCGGCGCCGCACCTTGCGGTCGGCCTCGAGGGTGTTGAAGTAGTCGAACCGTGGATCTGCGAGCAGCGTACGAGCGACTGAAGGTTGAGCCGGGCACCCCTGCGAAGGAGGCCCGCCGCGCGTACTTGAAGCTGCTCAAGATCCACAAGCCGGAGACGGATCCGGACGGGTTCAAGGCGATCCGTGAAGCGTACGAGGTCATCAAGGCCGCGCCGCAGTGGGAGATCGACTCGCTCAAGCGCGCGGCAGATGCGGCGGCGAGCGGTGGTCTCGGGCCCGACGCGGGGCCACCGCCAGAAGCACCCAAGACGCCCTTCGGTGCCGAGCCCGCCAAGAGCTGGTCGACCCCGAAACGATCCTGGGGCGAGCAAGTGAAGCTCAGCCACGAGGGCAAACTCTTCGACGACGGTCCGAAAGACGCACCGCCCCCTGCGCCACGCCCCGCGCCCGAGCTGCCACCCCTCGACCCGTTCGCGCCGGTCGACATGAAGACTTTCTACGACCGGGGCCGGGTCGCCACCGATGCGCAGCGCGTCCAGGTTGGCCACGAAGCGGTGGCCGCGATGCCGGACGAGCCGGAGGCGTATTGGATGTTGCACGAGGCGCTCATCGTCGCTTCGCGCATTCCGGAAGCCGCGCAGGCCCTTCGCGACGCGCACGCCCGCGGTCTGCCGGGGTTCCTCGAACCGTTGCTGCGTCAGCACCCCGAAGAGCTCGGGGCCGCCGAACTCATCGAAGCGCGACAGGCTGCCGGAACCACGCTCGACGCGCTCACGGTTGCCAACGCGTTCCTCAGCCGTGGCGACGCAGCCGGCGCGTCCGAGTCCATCCGACGGGGCATCGAAGAAGCGCGCCGAGGCAACGAAGAGCGGGCGCCGTCCATCCACATGGCCGTGGACTTCGTGCTGCGCTTGTACCGCGGCGGGTTCCCCGATGCCGCGCGCGAAGTCTTCGACCGACTGCAGAGCTGGCTCTCCGAGAGCGGCCGCGAGGTCGAACTCGGTGGTTCCCAGATCGGCGCGACCTACGCGCTGACGAAAGAACTGCACGCGCTGCCGAACACGTTCCCGGTGCCGGTTCTGACGATCATCGCGCGGGCGATCTTGGACGGCGACCCTTCGTTTGCGCACGGCGAGCTCGTCGGCTGGCTGCGGCAACAGCCCGCGTCCCGCAAGAGCGTCGACGAGAAGCTCTCGGTGTACGCACCCACGCTTCATGGCGCCCTGCGGTTCGCGTTGCAGGAAGCGGGGTCCTCCCCGGCACCCGCCAACCTCCCGCCGGCCTTCAACGGCGGCCAGGCGCCGCTGCATCACTGGCCTGGACCGATCGTGCCGCCCCAACCGAAGAAGTCGAAGGCCTGGGTCGCGTGGCTCGCCGGGGTGCTGGTGGTGATTGGGCTTCGCCTCGTGATCCAAAGCGGCCGCTCGAGCCCACCGCCTCGCTTCGACATCCCGACCTACCAATACCAACCGGCCCGCGTGCCCGACCTGTCCGGAATCGGTGGGCTCGGTGGCATCGGTGGCGCCACCGACGACCGCGCGGTGCAGTCCGCGGTCAACGGGATCTGCCTCTGGGAACAGAGCGGGACAGAGTGCCGTCTGGCCAACAACCTTCAGCAGGCGCTGTTCGCGCAGGACTGTACACTCGCCGCGATCTCGGACGCTGAACTCGAGAGTGCGGTTTTGGAGCGCTCTCGGGACACGACGCCCAACAACCAAGCACCGAACCACAACTCGCTGATCGGCAGCCTGATGATCCGTCATCAGATTGCCCTGCACCGCACCGTCGAGGCGCGGTGCCCGACCGATGCGGAACCGGACGATGGATCGGACCCTGCAACCCTGAACGAAGAAGGCACGCTCGATGTCGACGGTCATCCCACTCCACAAGAAGAACCCTGACACCCCCGACCCGCCGGTGGGCGTCGGCGTGGTCGTGGGCATCGATCTCGGCACGACCTACTCGCTCGTCTCGGTGATGCAGGGCGGCAAACCGCTCGTGCTTCCGAACGCGCTCGGCGAACTACTGACCCCGAGTGCCGTGAGCTTCGACGACGACGGACGAGTCCTGGTCGGCGCCGCGGCCCGCGCGCGGCTGGTCACCCATCCCGAAGAGACCGCGGTGTTCTTCAAACGCGACATGGGCGCCGACAAGAAGATCACCATCGCGGGACGAGAGCTTCGACCCCAGGAGCTGTCGGCGCTGGTGCTCGAGTCCCTCAAACGCGACGCGGAAGCCGCGCTCGGCGTGAAGATCTCGGAAGCGGTCGTGACGGTGCCGGCGTACTTCGGCGATCTGCAGCGGCAGGCCACCCGCGACGCGGGCGCGATCGCTGGCCTCAAAGTCGAACGCATCATCAACGAGCCGACGGCGGCGGCGATGGCGTACGGGCTGCACAACCGGGACAAGGAGATGCAGGCGGTGGTCCTCGACCTCGGCGGCGGCACCTTCGACGTCACGGTGCTCGAGATCATCGAAGGGGTCATCGAGATCCAGTCGACCGCGGGCGACGCCCGCCTCGGCGGCGAAGACTTCGCCGAAGCGCTGGCGGACAAGGTCGTCGAAGAGCTCAAAGAAGCGCACGGCTTCGACGCGGAAGAAGATCTGCGCGCCTACACCCGTCTGCTCGTCGCGGCCGACGACACCAAACGCCGCCTCACCGACGAGACCGAAGCGCGCCTGGTCGTGCCGCGGCTCGTGCTCGGCGAGAAGACCATCGACGTCGACCGGGTGTTCACCCGCGACGAAGCGGAAGGCATCTGGCGCTCGCTGCTCGAGCGGCTTCGCGCGCCGGTGCTGCGCGCACTTCGCGACGCACAGCTCGAGGCCAAGGACATCCAAGAAGTGCTGCTCGTCGGTGGCGCGACCCGCATGCCGTGTGTGACCGACCTGGCGGCGCAGCTCTTCGGACGGCTGCCACTGCGGGATCTGCCGGCGGACGAAGCGGTCGCCATGGGCGCCGCGGTTCAGGCCGCGCTCAAGGGCGGGGACGTCGCGGTCGAGGACATGATCGTCACGGATGTGGCGCCGTTCTCGATGGGCATTGCGACGGCCACCTTGATGGGCCGCCAGCAGATCGAAGGGCTCTACTCGCCCGTGCTCGAACGCGGCACGACGATCCCGGCGAGCCGGTCGCAGCGGTTCTTCACCATGAACGACCAGCAGAAAGAGATCCGCGTCGCCATCTACCAAGGCGAACACAGCCTCTGCAAAGACAACACCTTCCTCGGCGAGTACGTCGTCAAAGACATGCCGTCGGGGTCCGCGGGCGCCGCGGCCATCGATGTGCGGTTCACCTACGATCTGAACGGCATCCTCGAAGTCGAGATGTCGCTCGTGGACAGCGACCGCGTCGAACACCTCGTCATCGAACGCGCGCCCGGCAAACTGAGCAAAGACGACATCGCCAAAGCACGCGAAGCGATGAAGGCGTACAAGTTCCACCCGCGCGACACGCTCCCGAACCGGACGACGTTGGCGCGCGCCGACGCGCTCTACACCCAGCTCACCGGCGCCCCGCGCGAAGAGCTCGGCCACGCGATCGCGGTGTTCCGAAGCGCGCTCGAAGAACAGGATCCCGACCGCATCATCCGGATCCGCGAACAACTCAACACCCTGGTCGACGCCCTCCGCCGGCAGTAGCCCGCGCGCCCAAGAAGGGACGGGGCCCCGCCGACCGCTACGCTGGACCATCCATCGGGCCACCCGCCCCTACGAGAAGGGGCGCGGTGTCAGAAGACGGAGCATTGGATTCGGCATCGGCGTCGGCATCGGCGTCGGCTTCGGCAATCGGCAATCGGCTTCGGCTTCGGCTTCGGACTCGGCGTCGGCTTCGGATTCGGACTCGGCTTCGGCGTCGGCGTCGGCGTCAGCTTCAGCGTCGGCTTCGGCTTCGGCATCAGCGTCGGCACCAGCGTCAGCACCGGATCGGCTGACTAGAGCACCGCCGCCGCCCTCTTCGCCACCCGCCCAGCCCGCGTCAGTTGCACAAGCGAGAGCGCGTGCACGAAGACGGCCGACGGCATCAGCAGCCCTGCGACGAGGACATAGGGATACCGAGCAAACCCGAGCGGGGCGAGGGAGACCTCCGCCCCCCACAGGCTCGGCACGTAAATCGTCGTGACGAACAGCCCGATGATGACCGCGATGACCGTCAAGCCGACCACGTTCCACGCGATGGCCACAGCCCTCGGAAGCGCCTTCTTTTGGAACACGAGGTAGGCGACGAACGGTGTGAGCGCGGCGTACACGATGTCGTAGTTGTAGCCCTCGAGCGTCACCTCTGGATGCAGGAGGCCGCGCGCGACCGTGAACACGAAGAGCGATTCGATGACGACGCGAAAGCTCTGGTAGTAGACCAGCCAGTGCTCCGGGATCGTCGCGAGCCATGCCGCGTTGCGGTGCCGCGTGACGAACACCGCGGTGAACAAGAACGCGGGCGCGATCAGCAAAAGGGGGAACCGCGGCGGCAGACTGAAGTCCGCCAGGAACCCACTCATGCCCATCGCGGCGATGTAGGCATGCCACAGCAGCAGACCGCCCACGACCAGTCCGCGGCGCCTGCGCGCGGCGGCTGGATCGGCGGTCGACCTGCCGATCGCCACCCAAGCGATGCCGCAGAGGATCACTGTGATCATGACAGAGAGAACGATGTAGCCGGCGGGGAGCATGACGTGTCCCCTTCAGCTGGGGTCAGACAGCGCTGCGTACAACCCGCTCTACGTCTTTGGCGGGCGGAGCAGACCGTGCAGGAGCGCGTAGCGCACGAGCTCGGCCCGCGACTTGATGCCGAGCTTCTCGGCCACCCGGGAGCGGTACGTCTCGACCGACTTCGTGCCCACCCCGATGCGCTCCGCGATCTCGCGCTGGGTGTGCCCGGCCGCAAGCAGCTCGAGCACTTCTCGCTCGCGCGGGCTCAGCACGTCGGGTGGCGGCGGACCGCCGTTGTTCGGCTGGGGCGGTGGCGCGGAGCGAAGCATCTGGAGGTCGTCCCGGGTCTCGTCCGACGCGCGGGCCGCCACACCATCGTCGCGCAGCAGCGTCAGCTCATGGCTTCCGAGGCGGATGCGGTCGCCCCCGACCAGGTACCGGGTGGTCTGGATGGGGATGCCGTTGATCAGGATCCCGTTGCGCGAGCCGGCGTCCCGAATGGCGACCTTGTCGACCTCCACGCGCAGGATCGCGTGGTGGCGGGAGAGCCACTGATCGTCAATCCGCAACGTACAATCCGCCGCGCGGCCGATCGTGAATTTGCCGAGCGGCAGATGGACCTCGCGCGCGCCGTAGCGCAGCCGAAACACCGCCATGGCGCGGAGAATACCAGGCTCTTTCCCAGCGGCGCGGGATTTCGTGGGCCGAATCGGTCAGCGCACGCCCGTCCCGGCCGAGAACACGTTTCGGTCCCGAGCGATCACCCCGCCCACATGGCCGGCCCAGGGAGCTCGGCGGCGGCCAAGAGCTCGCTGGACTTTCGCGGCAGGGGCAGGCGACAAACGTACGATGGGCGCCACGATGTTGAAGCAGAAGAAGCACTACGGGGAACGGATGGCCGCGGTGCGGGCGCAGCTGGACGCGTTGCTCGACGACGCGACGCGCGAAGCCGTGGCGGCGCTGGGCGCGCTCGATCTGCACAAGAAGGACGAAGTGGCCGTCCTCGCGCATTTGGCGGAGCACCCGGACGAAGCGGTGCGGGTCGCGGTGGTGGGCCGGCTGGACGAAGCCGACGGCGCGGAGGTCGGCGACGGACGGCACCCAGGCGTGCTGCCGACCAAGCTGCTCGGCCCGTTGTTTCAGACGCTCCTCGAGGACGGGGCCGAGCGGGTCCGTCACTTGGCGGCCAGCGCGCTCGCGGCGGCCGAGATTCGGCGCATCCCCAAGAAGAAGATGGTCTGGGACAGTCAGATCCTGGCCACGTACGCGGGGTCGGAGGCGGTGAAGTCGGGTCGAACGCTCGCCCCGCGAGAGATCCCGAAGTACGTGAAACGCGTCCGCTCAACCGACCCGTGGCCCGACACGTTCCTCACCCTGCTGACGCTCTGGCTGCGCAGCTTCCACGAGTCGCTGCCCTACGTGAAGCATCTCCCCGTGCGTCACACCATCGACGCGGGCATCGCGAAGGTCTGTCCCACCGCGCTGCTGGGGGTGAACTCGGTCACCCAACTGCGCGAGCTGAGCAAGGCACCCGACTGGCTCTACGACGAGGTGATCCGGCAGACCGGACTGCGCTACCGCGGCATCGACGTGTACTGTTGGATGAGCAGTCTGAACTCCAAAGCCGGCCTTCCGGATCGAGTGCGCGTTCGGCTGCGCGAGGAGCTCGAGAAGGACGCACCCAACTACCATGCGATCGCCGTCGCCGCGGGCGTGTTCCCGTTCGACGAGATTCGAACGGCGCTCGAGGCAGTGCTCGGGTCACCGTACCCAGGCCACCGACAGGCGGCGCTCCGCACGATGCTTCGGCATGTGGGCGCCGTCGAAGCGCTCGAGCTGTTGCACCGCTTCGCAGCGGCCGAGGAGAAGAACGTGCGCATGGGAGTCGCAAACGAAATCGGTCGAGTCGCGGATCCGGAGCCCGCGGACCTTCCCGCGTTCCGGGAGAAGCTCGAGCTTCTGTCGCGCGCCAAGGACGCGGGCGTTCGGAAAGCCGCGAAGGAACGACTCGCCAAGTTGGACTAGTCCGGAATGGTCTTGAGCATCTCGAGCAGTGGCACTGCGTGCCGCGGTTCGACCATGGCGACCCATGCGATGCGGCCGGTCAGGTGCTCCCGGAACTTCGGGTGCTGCGCGCGGTTCTGCGACGCGAGGCTGCCGGACTTCTTCGCGTTCCGGAGGATCGCCCTGAGCAAGCGGCGTTCGGTCCGCGGCACCGCCACCGCGTGGTTCACCGAGACGCCGGTGACTTCCTGGCGCCGGCCTCGATGCATCACGCGGGTCTTGTCTTCACGGATCTTGAACCCCTCCTCCGGCACGATGTCGCGCACGGCCTTCAGGAGCCGCCCCACCTTGCCGCGGTGTTCCCCGCTGAAGGTCAGGTCGTCCGCGTAGCGCGTGTACGCGAACCCAAGCGACTTCGCGAGACCGCCGAGCCGCCGGTCGAGCCGCCGGCAGACGAGGTTGGTGATCGCAGGACTCGTGGGCGCGCCCTGGGGCAGCACCCGGTCGCCGAGCGCGACGTGAAACACTTTGCCGTCGAGCTCGGCTTCGACCCGCGGCGGTTCGGTGCACAGCAGCGCGAGCACGACCGCGACCGGCTCTGGATAACCGAGCCCCTTGTGGAAGAGGCCCTTCACGCGTCGAAAACCGAGCGAGGGAAAGAAGTCTTGGAGATCCAGGTTCAACACCACGCGCTGCTTCACGTGGGGCAACGCGTTCGTCTTCACGCTCTTGGTCTTCACGAAGCCGTGCGCCGGTGCTTCGGTCGGCACGCGTTCGAGGATCTCTCGGAGGATCCACCCTTGCGCCTGTTTGAGTGATTTCTTCGGTGCGCTGATCAGCCGCGGTGCGCCGGTCTTCTTCGGGATCTCGAAGCGGTGGTAGTGCACGAGCGCCGCGGTCTTGCGGTGAAAGGTCAACCAGCGCAGCCGGCCGATTGTGAGACCGAGCGCGGTCGCGAGCGCTTCGGGCGTGGCGATCTGCGGAAGCCCCGGCAGCCACTTCGGTGCGTCTTTGGGGTTCGGCTCGAGCCCGGCCGACACCTCGGGGTGCCCCGCCGTGACGAGCCGCGTCGCCTTGAAGTCTTCCCACTTCTGGCGGCGCTCCTTCTTGGCGATGTCGCGTTCGATCTTGGCTTTGGCGCGCCGGGTCTTGGACTCGTTCCAGCGCCGGACCCGCTCCGCCGCCAGCGCCTTCTGCGGATCGGCGACGACGGCGGACTTCTTCCGAAGCTTCGCGATCTCGTACTCGAGTTCGTTCCACTCCTTGGCTTCGTCGGCCGGGTCGTCCGGGATGTCGTCGCCGTAGCTCCAGAAACCGAGATCGGTCATCCGGTCGAGCAACATCGCGTCGTCGGTGTTCGCGACGATCTCTTCGTACAGCTTCTTCTTGTCGTCTTTGCCGCTCATGGGGTGTTGCGCGTGAGCGCGGGTTCGAAGGATCCGGAGGACGTGTCGACAGTTGTCTACGCTCTCTCTGCGACGAGGCCGTTCCACTGAATGGGAGCAGGCGCCCCCGCCGGCCCAGGAGACCGGAGGTCTCAAACCAGCAATGGGCCTGGGGGCGCTTGCTCCCGTGGTGACGAACGGACTCGTGACGGTTGACGTGCGATGGGGCATGCGCGGCGTAACGCCACGCGGGTTGCTAAACGGCTCCCGCCGACACGTCCTCCCGATCCTTCGAACTGGTCGCTACTCGATCGTGCGCGCCTCCTTCCGAGTGGGCTGCTGAACAGGGATCATGCGCCCTCCCCTTCCAGCCGTTCCATGTGGGCGAGCCGGAGGGCCAGTACGTGTTCGCACGGGCCTTTGGTGAGCTTGAACTTCTTGTAGTACGTGCAGGTGCACTTCGCGCTGATGATCGAGCCGTCGTCGGCGACGTGCAGCTGCGGACGCATCCGACCTTCGCTGCCGCGCACCGAACCGCTGAGCTTGAAGCCCGGTTTGTCGGCCTGACCCATGAGCGGGCGCCGCGCGATGATGCGGGCGTCGCCGGCTTCGAAGATCTTCCGCGCCTCTTTCGCCTTCGGGTTGTCGTCCTCGGCCTGCTTCTTGAGCTTCACCACTTCCTTCTTCGCGTCGAAGGGGAAGTGAAAGAGATCGCGGTGGCGGTACACGCCGCCGCCGAGGTCGAACATCGCGCGCCCCGCCTGACAGAGCAGCGAGAGCGAGCTGCGGGTGGTCTCGAGCCCGAGGCCCGTCTGATCCGCGAGCGCCTGTGCGGTCGCGTACCGGGGTTCGCGCAGGCCGTGGTAGGTCGTGCTGAGCGCGTCCGCGTCGACGTCCATCTTCTGTTCGAGCAGCGAGAACGGGCTCGTGCCGGTCCAGTCGTTGTCGGTCCAGCCGCTCAGGCCGAGCGTGAAGGTCGCGTCGCCGAGGTCGCACACGTAGATGGTGGGCAAGCCGTGGCCGGCCAAGAACACATCGACCTTCTCACATCGGTGCAGAAGCCGCTCGAGCACCAGCAGCCGGCGCCGGCCCCAGGTCCGGATCTTCACCGGCTTCGGGCCTTCGTAGACCGCCGTCGGGGAGAGCTGGATCTTGTGCTCCCAGGGTTCGAAGACCACACACGCCGGCTGCCCGGGCGTGAGCTCCCACCGAAGCGCGCGCGGCGAGGTCCGCGCTTTGTAGCGCTTCACGTGGCGGATGAGGTTGAACAGATCGATCGGCGCCAGACGCAGCCGGTCGAGGCTCATCGCCATCACGCTCTGGACCTGGTGAAAGCCCTTCACCCAGGACTCGGGCAGATCGATCTTCTTCTCTTTGTGCGCGACGTCGTCGCTCGCGATCGTGAACCCACTCGGCGAGACATCGAAGCGGGTGTCGCGGTAACTGCGGAGCCGCGCCACGTGTTGGGCGAGGCGCGCGGAGAAGTCGACATTCGTCGTGCCGCACTCGAACGAGTCGATCTTCTTGAACAGATCGTACTTGAGCGCGAGTCGCCCATAGCTCGACTCGTCCAGACTGAACGCTTCGAACGCGATCTCGTCCGGGTGGATCGTGATGACCGGGTCGAGCAAGTAGTCGAGCTCGTACTGGTTCTCGTAGACGTACTCGAAGTATTTGCGGCGGGCGTCGATGAACGGTTTGCGGCGCTGGCGCCGCAGCGCGCGCAGCTCCTCGAGGCGCGCTTCTTTGGCTTCGATCCGCTGGCGGATGTCGTCGCTCTTGAGCGCGAGCGACGCGAGGAACTTCCGGTCCTGCTCTTCGAGCCAGGCCTGGAACTCGAGCCGGTCTTTGGGCCGGTACTTGAAGTCGCTGACCACCACCGCATGCAGGGCGGCCAGTCCCTCGCGGGCGATGAGGGGGCGGGCGAGCTGCGCTTCGAGGTAGCTCGGCTCGCGCAGCATGTTGGTCGCGAACGCGACCCGCGACTTCGAGAGATCGCTGACGATGCCGGAGCTGCCGGCGTACTTGAACTGGACCTTCATGCGCTGGCCTTCTTGAGCTGAAGGTCGGTGGACACGGAAGGATGGAGCGTCTGGAGCTGGGCGAGCGCGGACGCGACGTAGTCGAAGTCGTACTGGGTGTGGGTGCGGAGCAGGTCCCCGAGGATCTGCGCGGCGAACTCCGCCTGCCGTTCTTCGATCCGGCCCCGGTGAAGGAGCAGGCCGAGCACGCCGTCTTTGATGGGACGCGACGGAGACACATCGAAGAGCACCGCGCGGAAGAACCCTTCGAGGCGCGCGAGCGGGATGTAGCCCGGGCGCAGATGGTCCCGGATGAGCCCGAGGGCGAACGCCTGCATCTTCTGGCTCGGGTGTTCGCTCAGGCGGTAGAGGACCTCTTCGGCGTCGAGCGCATCGAAGTGTTTCACCACCAGCTCGCGGCCCAGCGCTTCGACCACGGGATCGCTCGAGTCGCACAGCCCGATGAGCCCCGGCAGCCCGAGCGCGATGAGATCGATCTCGTCGGTGAGCAGCTGGAAGACCACCTTGCGGGTGTCGTCCCAGATCGACTCCGCGAGCGCGAAGAGCACCGACGGATCCTCGCGCAGCTGATCGAGCGCCGAGCGCAGGAGCGCGTGCGCCGCGCCACGCACTGCGGCGATCTCGTCGTCCGCCATGGCGACGATGCGTTCCATGCCGAGCGCTTGCAGCGCGCCGGGTCGAATGCCGAGGATCGCACCCGCGACCGAACGGCCGCTCGACGAACCTTCGTCGAGCCAGGTCATCAGCGCGTCCATGTCGAGCTTCGCGCCGAGTTCGGCGAGCAGCGAGCGGCGCGCGATCGCAGCGAACGCCGCGTACTGTCCGGGCGTCGCTTCCGGCTTCTGGAGGATGGCGAGGAAGCCCGGCGCGTACGCCGCCCGCAGCGCCGCGTCCCCTTCGAAACTTCTGGAGAGGGCTTCGACAACCGCAGCGCGCACCGCACCATCGACCGCGAGCGGCAGCGAGAACACCGCCTGTTCGTCCTTCGACCAGAACGAAACGCTGCGATCGATCCAGCCGACCAGCACCTTGCGCACCTCGGGCCGGCTGCTCGAAGGACTCGCGGCGAAACGAAAGAGCAACTTCAGATCAGGCTTCGCGGGGTCGAAGCGGCGGTCGAGTTCCTTCACGACCAAATCGACGAGCGGGGTGCCCGCGGTCATGGATGGATCGGTCTCGAGCAACTGCACGAGCTGCTTGGTGGTCGCGTGTTCGAGGATGTCGGGGTGCCGCAACAGCCCCTGAAAACCAAAGGCGAACACCTCGGGCAGCTTCGCGCCGCTGAGCACCCGCAGATACGCCTCGCGGCCCGCATCCCAGAGCTCCGGATACGACTCTTCGCGCACGCCAGCCGGCGGCGGCTTGGTCGACGCGTGGTTGCGGTAGCGCCAGATGGTGCCGCGCAGCTTCATGCGCTTGCTCTTGCCGCGCACGATGCGCCCGAGCAGGTACGCGCGGCCCGTCGCGGGCACGAAGCCCTTCGGCATCTGCACGTCCTGGGTGGTGTAGTGCACGAGCACTTCAGCGCAGGCGCGGGCGTACTTCTGAGGTTCCCAAACCGCGAGGTCGCGGAGGAATCGCCAGCACGCGCGTTTGACGTACTCCTGCGTGTCGACCCGGAAGACCGAGAGGTGTTTCTTCTGCCCGTCGAGTCCCGACTTGAGCAACGCGGTGGTGCCCTTGTTGCCGCGGCTCTCGAGTTCGACCGCGTGTGCGATGTAGCCGAAGGTCTTCACGTCGCGGCGGAGCATCGCCCGACGGAGCACGCTCTTGGCGTAGCGCCAGATGTGCGGCCGGCCGAGTTTGCTGAAGGTCAGTACCCGGCGCGCGGCAGCGACCGTGACGGGTGTGCCCGCTTCGTAGAGCACGTCGGCGATCAACCCGAACCGGCGCGCATCGCAGCCGCGCACGGCGTCGAGCAACGTCTTGAGCTGCGCGCTTTGTTCGCTCGTCTCGTCGAGATCCGCCATGACCGTCTTGACGGTCGGCGGCAGCCGGTCGAATCCGCGCTGCCGCGCGAGCGCGAGCCCTTCGGTGTCGCCGAGGTTGCGGAGCGCCTCCACCCCCGAACGGCGGCGGGAGAGGTTCTTCCGTTCGGCCATCCGGCGCGCGAGATCGATGGCGCGCTTGTCGCCGATGAGGCCGAGGGCGTCCACGAACGAACACACCTCGCCGCGGTTGGCGGCAAACGCGGACTCGGCCAACGCGAGCAGCTTCGGCACCACGTCGTCGCGTCGACGCCAGCCGATGCGCACCGCCGCGCGCGCCCGCTCGGACGGGGCCCCGGAGTCGAGCTGCGCGATCAAGTCCCAACCAGGAATGATCTTCGAGAACCCTTCGTCCAGCAGCTGCTGCACCGCGAGCCCGAACGGCTGCTGGACCTCGGCCGCCGGATAGGGTCCGAAGGTCGAACCGCCCGTCAGCTTCGAGGAGCTCGGTCCGCGCGCCACCCGCACCATGCGCTGAGACGGATCGCTCGCCGGTTCAACGGAGACCACCGCGTAGCGGTCTAGGCCATCGAAGCGGTGCAGTCGGACGGGATCAACCACGGGTCGGCGAGGGTATACGCGCGACGAGATCTACGGATCCCCAAAAATCGGAAACCAGCGTCGACGGGATGGGAATAGGGCGGTGCGTCCAGAGACGCACCGCCCACGTCGCCTACGACCGACTCAGCTTGAACAACATCGCGCAGACGTGGTCCGCGAGGTCGTACACGTCCGCCCCCGCCTCGACGTACCCCATGACCGCCGCGACCTGCAGGGCGGCCTTTACCTCGCGCGCTTCGCCAAGCGCCCGCGAGAACCCATCCGGGTTCCTCGCACCCCGCGCACTCCGAGACTCCGCAATCAGTAGAGGAACAGCCTGCGCGGCCCGCCGCAGCTGCGACTTCAGCGAGGCCTCGCGAATGCGAGGCAAGACCTCACGGACGAGAAGCGAGAGAAGGAGAAGCGACTTGTCGAATACCAGCATCGAGAACCTGCCTTGTGTACGCCGAGCGTGAACTCGCCCGAGGGCGCGCAGCGCCCCCAGTGGTCGGCGGGGTGGCGGGTCAAGGACGAGCAAGCGCGAAGCGCGCCAGCGAAGCGGCGCGAAGGCGCCGGGCCGAAGGCCTCCTTGAGGCGCCGCCCCGCCGACAGCTACGCTGGACCATCCATCGGGCCAGCCAACCTCCGCGAGAAGGGGCGCAGACCGGCAGATGGGGGTCGGCGTTCGGATTCGGCTTCGGCTTCGGGATCGGATTCGGCTTCGGCTTCGGCTTCGGGATCGGATTCGGCTTCGGCTTCGGCTTCGGCTTCGGATTCGGCTTCGGCTTCGGCTTCGGGATCGGCTTCGGCTTCGAACCGCACGGGCAAGGGCAAGGGCAAGGGCAAGGGCAAGGGCAAGAAGGGCTACGGGCAAGGCCAACGGGCACGGGCCTGTGCTCTACACTTCCACCCCATGCGCACCATTCAGGTCCGTCACCGCATCGTCGGCGCTGCCTTCGAGCAGATTGGGCCGTCGCTCCTGCCGCTCTTTCGGGCCCTCGATCCGGACCTCTCCGAATCCGACGTAGAGCTGGTGTTCCCGTCCGGTCGCGAACACGCCTCGCAGGGCCGCGCACCGAATCGGCCGGACCGGACCGAAGGGGTTGGTTACTCGGTCTCGGAGATGGACGACGAGCACGGCCAGGTGGAGCTCCACTACGCGTTCTGGTTCACGCGCGGGGACTCGTACGTGTGGGCGCGGGAACGCGGCATCCACCGGCTGAGCTGGGTGGCCAAGGTCACCGCGCACGGGAGCGACAAGGCGATGGGGCTCGTCGCCGCGCGCGCCCGGAGCTGACGTCGAGTCGTCAACCTTGACGAGCTGCTGGTCCGCTGGCGCGCACGCGCCTGACGCGGGCAACGAACCTCAGTCGAACTCTTCTTCGTCGTCGAAGTCGTCCGAAGCGCTCGGGTTCGAGCCACCACCGCCGCCGCCGCCGCCGCCGCCGAAGTCGTCTTCGTCGTCGAAGTCGTAGTCTTCGTCCTTGGGTGCGGGCGCACCCCAGCCCTTCGCACCGGCCACTTCGCCGGCTGCGACCTTCGCTTGGCCCTTCTTCGTCTTCGGACCGAGGTCGCCGAGGATCTCCTCGAGTGCTTTGCGCATCTCGGCGAAGTCCGCGAACTGGCGCCACTTGAAGAGATCGTACGCGGTCCACATCAAGTCCGCGCAGATCTCGACCGGCGTGCGGCCGGTCGCCGCCCCGAGTCCCGGAAGGCAGATCGCACGCACCGAGTTCGGCTCGCGCGCGTGCTGCTGGTGCACGGCCTGAAACGCCGCCGCGCACGCGAGCGCCACGTTCATGCCGTCGCTGATGTCTTCGCTCGAACCGACCATGGTCGGGGTGGAGATGAGGTAGCGCGGCAGGTCTTTGCCCGTCTCGACACAGGTGGCGAAACCGACCGGCATCGCGCCGTGGTAGAGGCTGCCGATCTGCGCTTTGACCTTCTTCTCGATGCCGGTGCCGAGGTAGTTCTTGATGACCGCGTCGAGCCCGCCGTCCATCGAACCCTTCGAGTTGGTCGGGCTGACCCAGGCGCTGACCTTCTGGTCGAGCATCGAGCCGTGAATGATCTCGACTTCGGGGTTCTCCTCGAACGTCTCTCGCCAGGCGGCGATCATCGAGGGGTTGATGTCACAGAGCATGACCTTGATGCGCATTCGAACGGACTCCGAGGAAAGAAACGGTGGTTGGATCGGCGGTCGGGCTCGACTCGCCGTACCCGAGGCACTCTACTACGTTCGGACCACTTGGAACCTTCTCCCCTCCCGCACCCCGACTTCGTGCAACTCGACCGCCGGGTGGTCACCTACTGGCGCCTGGCGGCGCTTCCGCGGGTGCTGCTCCTGATCATCGTCGCCGTGGCATCGCTCGTGCCCATCTGGCTGCGCGAGGAGGAATCCGCGGAGCTGAGCTGGGGGCTGATCGGAGCGGTCGGCCTGTTCGCGCTCGTGACCAGCCTCTGGACCATCGTCACGAGCGGGATGCGGTACCGGCGGTTTTGGTACCGGCTCGCGGACGGAGTGCTGCACGTCAAACAGGGCATCGTGTTTCACCGCGAGAAGTCGATTCCGGTGCAGCGCATGCAGCACCTCGACGTCGAGCGCGGGCCGATCGAGCGGTGGTTCGGGCTCGCGCACCTCAAGGTGTTCACCGCCGGCGGACGCGCGGCGACCTTTGAACTTCCTGGGCTGGCGGATGAGGTGGCGGTGGCACTTCGAGCGCGGCTGATCTCGCAGGCGGGCATCGACGGGGAGCCGGCGGAAGCCGCGCAGCCGATCGAGGCTGCGGCGGGGGCGGGGGCGCTGCCGAGTGCGGAGGAACAGGCGCCGCTGTCCGACGAGGATCGATGGGGCGCGCCGGAGGTGGCCGTGCGCGATGCGGGGGCGGATGCCGTGCCCGTGCCCTTGCCCTTGCCCGATGCTGCTGGCGTACCCTCGCCCGATTCCGAAGCCGAAGCCGAAGCCGAAGCCGAAACCGACCCCGAAGCCGAAGCCGAAGCCGAAACCGAAGCCGAAACCGAAGCCGAAGCCGAAACCGAAGCCGATCCCGAAGCCGAAGCCGAAACCGAAGCCGAAGCCGAAACCGAAGCCGATCCCGAAGCCGAAGCCGAAGCCGAAGCCGAAACCGAAACCGAAGCCGAAGCCGAAACCGAAGCCGAAACCGCTGCCGAAACCGCTGCCGAAACCGAACCCGTCTCGCCGCTCGCGGACCGGTGGGGGAAGACCTAGGGGCGCGGGCGATGGCGGAGGTGCTTGTCGAAGGTCGGTTGGATCCGCGCTCGATCGTGCTCCGGATCTCGGACCAGGTGCCGCAGATCGGGCTCTTGCTCGCGGTGATGCTGTACCAGCGTTCGGTCGAGGCGGGGCTGTACCTGGCGCTCGCGGCGGTCACGATCGGGTACTCGATCCTCGAGTACCTTCGCTTTCGGTACCGACTCACCGACGAAGCGCTGGAGATCACGAGCGGGGTGCTCGTGCGGCGGGAGCGGCGCATCCAGCTCGACCGCATCCACGATCTCGCGCAGACGCGCACGCTGCTTCGCCGGGTGCTCGGTGTGGTGACGGTTTCGGTAGAGACCGCGTCGAGCGTCGGGGCCGAAGCGAAACTCGATGCGCTCACCCCTGTCCAGGCGCAGACCCTGCGCGAAGCGATCGAACGCATCACCGCGCTCGGAAAGAAGGGCGCGCCGGAGACGGTCGCCGACGAAACGCCGCTGCACCGGAGCCGCCCCTTCGAACTGCTGCTGCTCGGCGCCACCAACAACCGGGCTGGGCTCGTGGTGGCGGCGCTGCTGCTCGTGCTCAACACCGCGACCGAGTTCGGACGCGAGCGAAGCGCGCAGGGGCTCATCGTCCTGCTGCGCTACCTCGAACAGGAAGGCTCGCGCATGGGTCCGGTGGTCGCCATCGCCGGCGCGGTCTTCGTGTTCATGGCGCTCGGTTGGATCGTCAGCGCCGTGCTCACGTGGGTGAAGTTCGCGGGCTTCACGTTGACCGAACGCGACGGGGTGTTCCGCCGAAAGTACGGACTGCTCACCACGCAAGAGCAGGCGGTGCCGCGACGCTACGTGCAGATCCTCCGGCTCGAGCAGTCGGTGCTTCGCCGGCTGGTGCGGCTGGTCGTGGTGCGCGCCGACAACGCGGGCAGCGCGCTGGACCCGAAGGCGCGGCAGACCGGCGTCGACGTTTTCATCCCCGCGACCTCACGCGCCGCCGCCGAAGCGATCGTGCCGCTGGTGGTGCCGGGGGTCGATCCAGTCGCACCCTATACGCGCACGTCCGGCACGCTGTGGCGGCGTTGGACGTTCCGCGCGACGGTGCTCGCGGGCGCGGTGGCCGGCACGCTGCTGCTTCGCGGGGACGCCGGTTGGCGGGTGGTCGTCGCGGGCACGGTGCTCGCCCTGTTGCCGACGGTGGCGCTCGTCGCGGGCCTGCTCGCGCACCGACGACTCGGGTTCTTCGTGGACTCCGATGCGCGCTGCCTCGCGGTGCGGTTCGGCATCCTCGGCATCTACCGCGCGTGGGTTCCCTTCGATCGCGTGCAGTGCGTCACGCTCTACGCCACGCCCTTCGACCGCTTCGCGAAGGTGCGGCATCTGCAGCTGGTCGTCACCGGCGGCGCCACGCTGCGGCTCGGCTACGTGCCCGTCGAGACCGCCGAGCAGCTGCGACGCACGCTGATGGGAGAAGTGGGCGAAGCGGGCGAGGCCGAAACCACGTCCACGCACCTGCCGGCCCCCGCCTGGATCGGCTAGAGCGCCGACCGGTTTGAATCGCCCGCGCCTCCGCGGCCGATGCGGGCCGCTTCCCCTGCCACCCCTCGAATGGCCTACAACGCCCTATTCGAGGCGGTCGAGCAATCGGGTGAGCCGGTCGCGGTTGTCCTCGTCCGTCTCCGACTGGATCGCGCGCACCACGTCGGGCCGCAAGTCGGGTCCGAAGTGCGCCACGATCGCCTGCACCGCTTGCCCGTGGGTGGCATCGACGCACACCAGCTCGAGCATGTGCGCGCGCACCGTGGCATCCGCCGCCACTTCGGGATGGCGGGCGAGTGCGGTCCGGTACTTGCGCAGCGCTTCGCTGTACCAGCGCTTCGCCATGTAGACGCGTCCCAGCAACACGAGCGGGCGCGCATCCTCTGGGTTGCGCCTTCCGTAGAGCCCCACCCGGCGCACCTCCCCGTCGGTGGGGTCGACGCCGCGCTCCACCTTGGCCAGAACCCCAGCGAGCGCGCGTGGCCACGGTTCTTCTTCGACCTCCGGTTCCGCGGGCGTCGTCACCGGCACCGCCGGCACGATCTCGGGTGCCATCTCCGGCTCGGTCTGATCGACCCCGGGATCGGCCGTCGCATCGCGGTCGCCGTCGGACACGAAGACGATGGCGCCGGCGGTCAGCAGGCCAAGACCCACGAGCCCGCCAAGCCACGGCCCGCGGCGTCTTGCGAACGAACGCGGCTTCTTCGGAGGTGGCAGACTCTTCGGGGCCACCGCGTCGACCACGACACCCTCTTGTCGGTCGTACCGGGGATCGGCCGGCGCCGGAGTCGGCGTCACCGCGGCCGGGGTCGCGCCTTTGGTGGCGAGTTCTTCGCTGACCGGAGAGACGATGGCAGGCGTGAGCGATGCGCGCGGTGCGATCGCCTCCAGCGCCTCGAGCAACGCCGTCGCGTCCGCGAACCGGTCGGAGGGCTCCTTCGCGAGCGCCGTCGCCACCAGACGTTCGAGTTCCGCGTCCGGCGCTTCGCCCGTGACGGTGTGCAAGGGCGGCGGCGGTGTGAGCAGATGCGCGCGCAAGAGCTCGGAGGGTTCTTTGGTCGGAAAAGGATGCCGCCCCGACAACATCTGGAACAGCAGCAGCCCGAGGGCGTAGACATCGCTGCGCGCATCCGCCCGCCCGCCGGTCGCTTGTTCGGGCGACATGTAGGCGGGCGTGCCCACGACGAGCCCCGACTGCGTCACGGTGGCGTCGCCCTCGATGGCGCGCGCGAGGCCGAAGTCGAGCACGAAGACGTGGTCGCTCCCGTCGTCGAGGCGTTGAACGATCACGTTCTGTGGTTTGAGATCCCGGTGTACGAGACCCGCCGCATGGGCGTGCGCGACGCCGCGGAACAACTGCCGCGCGAGTTCCACCACGCGGGCCCGCAAGAGCCGCTCTCCGGACAGCAGCTCTTTCAATGTGTGCCCGTCGATCAACTCCATCACCAGGAACGGCACGCCCTCGTGGATCCCGAAGTCGGTCACTGTGACGATGTTCGGATGGTTGAGGCCGGAGAGCGCGCGGGCCTCGCGCTCGAAGCGCTGACGGAACTCGGCCAGACCGGCGACCTCCGGTTGCAGCACCTTGAGCGCCACCCGCCGACCGAGCGTCAGATGTTCGGCCTCGTAGACCGCCCCCATGCCACCGGCGCCGAGCGGTGCGAGCACCTTGTAGCGCTCCGCAAACGTCCGGCCGACGAGATCCGAAGGTGGTCCGTCCGACACCGGGCGAGTTTGGTGGAGTCGGGCCATGGGGCGCAAGGCTTCCTTATTGGCGCTACGGGCCTGGCTCGCCTTGCGAGACTGGCGGCCCTATGCACCACCGCCCTCGGTGGTGCTTGGGTTAGACTCTGACCGTGCAGCGCGTGGATCAGTACGAGCTTCTCGAGCCACTCGGCAAAGGCGCTTCGGCGAGCATCTGGGAGGCTCGGTCCAAGAACGGCTCCATCGTGGCGGTGAAGCTGTTGCACGAAGAGGCCGACCTCGACGACGACGAACGGCGACGGCTCGAACGCGAAGCGCGCGCGCTCAATGGCATCACGCATCCGAGCGTCGTCCGAGTGCTCGACTTCGGCGTCAGCGAGGGCACCCCCTACCTCGTGATGGAACGGCTTCGCGGCATGTCCCTGCGCACGTGCCTCGAAGGCGGCGTGAGTGTGGAAGAAGGACTCGCGCTCGCCCGCCAACTCGTGGCGGGACTCGCCGCGGTGCACGAAGCCGGCGTCGTACATCGAGACGTGAAACCCGCGAACGTGTTCGTCACGAGCCGTGGCCTGAAGCTGCTCGACTTCGGCCTCGCCAAGTTCTTCGATGCCTCGCGTTGGGGAGAACATTCCATCCTGACCGGGCGCGGCACCCAGCTCGGCACCCCCGCGTACATGCCGCCCGAGCTCTGCTTCGGAGAAGAAGCGGACGCCGCCAGCGACGTGTACTCGGCCGGCATCGTGCTCTTCGAGTGCGTCGAAGGGCGGCTCCCCTTCGTCGGCGAGAGCCGACAGCACTGGGTGCGCATGCACGCCACCGCCGAGATCCCGCCGGTGACCAAGTGCCCCCCCGTGGACGCCGTCCTGAAACTGGCCCTCGCCAAACGCCGCGGCGACCGCTTCCGCAACGCCATGGCCCTCGACTCCGCCCTACAAACCGTCGACTTCCCGTAGAGGCGGCCGAGCGCCGCCATCGGCGTCGGGTTCGGCTTCGGCTTCGTCGGCGCCTCACCGCCCGCGTGCTACAGCGCGCTCATGGCGACCCATCCCCTCGCAGGCCAAATCGCACCACGTGAGTTCCTCGTCGACGTGCCCGCGCTCGTCTCGGCGTACTACACCGACGCGCCCGACCCTTCCGAACGCACCCACCGGGTCTCGTTCGGCACGTCCGGCCACCGCGGCTCGTCGTTCACCCGCTCGTTCAACGACGCGCACATCGCCGCCATCACCCAAGCGGTGTGCGAGCACCGCGCCGCAGTCGGCATCACCGGGCCACTCTTTCTCGGCATCGACACCCACGCCTTGAGCACCCCCGCCCAGCAGACCGCGATCGAGGTGTTCGTCGCGAACGGCGTACAGGTACTGCGTGCCCGGGGCTACACGCCGACGCCCGCGGTCTCGTTCGCGGTGCTCGGGCACAACCGCACCAGCGATCGCACCGCCGACGGGGTGGTGATCACGCCGAGTCACAACCCGCCTTCGGACGGCGGGTTCAAGTACGACCCGCCCCACGGCGGACCGGCCGGTGGGGAGATCACCGCGCAGATCGAAGCCCGCGCCAACGAACTCCTCCGGGATCCATCTGGGATCCGTCGAGGATCCACTTCAGAGACCCGCACTTCCAGCCTCGTGACCGAATACGACTTCGTCACGCCGTACGTGGAGGCACTCGGCGAGGTGGTCGACATGGAGGCGATCTCGAGCGCCGGTCTCCGCATCGGCGTCGATCCGATGGGTGGCTCCGGCATCGACTACTGGGGTCCGATCGCCGAGCGGTGGAAGCTCGAGCTCACCGTGGTCAACGAACAGGTGGACCCGCGGTTCGCGTTCATGACGTTGGACCGCGACGGCAAGATCCGGATGGACTGCTCCTCGCCCTACGCGATGGCATCGCTCGTGAAACTGCGCGACCGATTCGACATCGCGTTCGGAAACGACACCGACTACGACCGCCACGGGATCGTCACCCCGAAACACGGACTGATGAACCCGAACCACTTTCTCTCGGTGGCGATCGATCACCTCTTTCGCACCCGCGAATGGCCCGGTGCGAAGGTGGGCAAGACGCTGGTGTCGAGTTCGATGATCGACCGCGTGGCCGAGTCCCTTGGCCGCGAGCTCTGCGAGGTCCCCGTCGGATTCAAGCACTTCGTCGACGGACTGCTCGATGGTTCATTCGGGTTCGGCGGGGAAGAGAGCGCCGGCGCGAGTTTCCTCCGCAAGGACGGCGCCGTTTGGACCACCGACAAGGACGGCATCCTGCTCGATCTGATCGCGGCCGAGATCACCGCGACCACGAAGAAGGATCTCGGCGACCGCTACCTCGAGCTGACCGAGCAGTTCGGCACGCCGGTCTACGAACGGACCGACGCCCCCGCCACGCTCGAACAAAAGGCCGCACTGAAGAAGCTCGGACCCGAGCAGGTCAAAGCAACGACGCTGGCCGGCGATCCGATCACCGCCAAACTCACCCGGGCGTCCGGGAACGGCGAAGCCATCGGTGGCCTGAAGGTCGCCACCGAACACGGCTGGTTCGCGGCGCGCCCGAGTGGCACCGAGGACATCTACAAGATCTACGCGGAGAGCTTCCGGGGCGAAGCCCACCTTCGAACGATTCAGGAAGAAGCCGAAGCGATCGTGACGGCAGCGATCTAGCCACCACGGCCGACATGGGAGCGAAGCCTCAGATGCCGTGGCGACAGCTGAGGTGGGTGTTGAGCGCGAGGATCTCGTCGCCGTCCAAGATCCGGTCGAACACCAGGACCTCTGCGTAGCGCGCTGAGAAGCGGCCGTTGAGGAGCGTTTCGTGGGCCCCGAGGTACCACTCGCCAGGCTGGTCGACCCGGCCCGAGGTGGTCGTTCCAGTGACCTCGAACCCGTCGTTCACGAAGATCGTGATGCCCTCCCCTTCGAACACGGGGCCACCGGGCGTGAACCGCACCCCGCGCACCATCGAGTAGGAACGCAGCACGTTGTCGGCGTAGCGGTTCGGACCCCGGACGTCGTGTCCCACGTTGCGGCGGGTGAACCCGAGTCGCCCCCCCGCCATCACGAACCCGGCGTCGTTGTGGTTGCCGTCTCGGTCTCCGCCGACGATGACCGGGCTCGCAATCCAGCCGCCGGCGTCGCGGCCGTCGTCGGTCGCCAGCACGGCGACGATCACCATGTTGGTGAGATCGGGGTTCGCGAACTGGCAGTAGCTCGCCTCGGAATCGCTCCCGGTGAGAATCACGGCGTGCCGGTTGGTGCCGAACTCGTTCGGCGCAAGCCTGGTGTTCACGCAGGTGGCGTGGTTGGTGCCGGCGCGGTCGGTCCAGGTGTCGAACGCAGCCGGCACGACGCCGTATACGCCGGTCGGCGCCTGCGCGTCGTACCAGATGTCGAGCGGGCCCATCGGCGGTCCGGGACACGGGTCGACGATCGGTCCCGCGTCGGTGCCGGCGTCGGTGCCGGCGTCGGTGCCCGCATCGGTGCCCGCGTCTACCCCCGGCGCGTCCACCCCCGGCGCGTCCACCCCTGGCGCGTCCACGCCCGGCGCATCCACTCCCGGCGCATCCATGCCCGGCGCATCCATGCCCGGCGCATCCACGCCCGGCGCATCGACACCGGCGGCGTCGACCTCCGGCGCAGGGTTCAGGCCGGTCCGATCCACCGCGCACCCTGCGAGAGGGAGAAAGGCGAGAAGAGCAACGGTCGCGCGAGAAGCCACGCCGCATGATAGCGGATCTGCAGAGCCAGCGCGCCGCTCTCCCCGCACTGCGCATGTGTCCGTGTGTGGGACCCGTTGTCTTGGCGCTTCCGAAGTCCGTCGACAGCCTGTCGGTCCCGACCATGGCGTCTGTGCAACTTGTCGAGCGAATCGACGCCGCAGAACCGGCATGGGCTTTGCTGACCAGAACGACGACACTCGAGGCAGGTATGACGCGAATCAGATGGATCATGGTGGGCGTGGGGGTGCTGGCGCTGTTGGTCGGCGGGTACCTCGGTCTACATCGCATCGGTGAAGCGGGCCCCGCGCCGTGGACGCCCTCCGACTTGCCGCAGTTGCCGAGCGCGGCGGAGAACGGCTGGGCACTCCTGCCCATCTCACTCCACGACTGCCGCGACCTCGAGCTGGACCCGGAGGACCTGTGGGGATCCCTCGATCGCCTGGCGCCCGACGAGCTCGAAGCGTTCGAGCGTACCTGCCAGGCGCACGCGGACCCGGTCCTCTCCCGGCCGCGCTTCGTGGAAGGGTGCGCGCCGGGCGAGCCCTGCAATCCCATCCCCACCCTGGAACTGTTCCGCGCGAGCCAAGCGACGGTGGTGTGGCTCGCCCGCGAACAACGCTGGGTCGAGGCGGCGGATCGGTGGTCGCGCGACTTGGACCGCCTGAAGGACCTCGGCACCCACGCCCGTTCGATCGTCATGCACCTGACGGTGGCGGCGCTGCTCGAAGACCACGTCGCGGTCGCAGAGGCGTTGCGCGCGCGGGTGCCACCGAACGCGCAGGACGCGTTCAACACCCACATGAGGATCTCGCTGTCGCGAAGCGACCTGGCAGCGTGGAACCTCTCGAGGGGCATCGTCGCCGACTACTTGTTCCTCCGGACGGAACTCGAGCGCGTGTCCGGGGAATGGGTGCTCGACCGAGCGCAGACGATCGATCTGCTGACCGCCAAGGTCGAGGCGCACGTGGCGTACGCCGAGGGACGCGGGAGCCGTCCTGTTCCGCGCCTCTACCGATCGAGCACCGGATGGTGGCTCTACAACGCGACCGGAAAACGGATCCTGGACGGCAGCACGGTGGATTTCGCCGACCACGCCGACGCCTTCCGTACGAAATGCGACAACGTGGCTTCTGGACTGCAGCGACTCGCAGAAGCCTTCCGCGCCGACCCGCGACCGGAGGGCCCGCCACAAGCGCCGGCGCACGATGCCGGCTCCCCAGCCGGTGTCGAAGAGTTGGGAAGCAACTGACCAGACAGCCGTAGTACCGTCCACGTGCTCGAGCCGCGGTCGCAACCGCGTCTCCGCTCAGAAGCAATGTGCCGCAGGCACGTGGAGGACACCGATGGCGAAGGTTAAGTCGTGGAGAGAAGGCGCAGCGGGCGAACCGAAGTTCGCATCGGACTTCGAGATCGTGAAGAAGGCGGTTCTGCAGGTCACCGACATCAAGACCAACCGGAACAAGTACTACGCGATCGAACTGCACAAGGCGAAGGGCAAGAGCAGCCACGACTACCGCGTGTACACGCACTACGGCCGCACCGACGACCTCGAGTCGAACCCCAACGCCGGCACCCGCGAGTCGCGCTACCACCTCTCGCTCGGTGAGGCCCAAGCCAACTACGACAGCATCTACAGCCAGAAGACCTCGAAGCGGAAGGGCTACAAGGAGGTCGACCTCGCTTCTTCGGCCATCGGCTCCCACAAGGCGCGCGGCACCTCGAGTGGACACGTCGACGACGCCACGATCCAGAAGATCGAAGAGGGCAAGTCGGGCAAGAAGAAGGCGCCCAAGAAGAAGAGCGCACCGAAACCGTCGACGCTCCCGAAGCCGATCCAGGATCTGGTCAGCTACCTCTACGACGAGGCGACCACCGCGCTCACGACGACCGTCCAGGCGAAGATCACCGCGAACGGAATCGAGACACCGCTCGGGGTGCTCACCATCGGACAGGTCGAAAAGGGCGACAAGGTCATCGAGCAGGCCTGGAAGGTCTTCAAGACGTACGAGAAATCGAGCGGCGCCAAGAAGACCAAACTCCACGACGACCTCACCGATCTGAGCGGCGAGTTCTACACCTTCATTCCGCACCGCATCGGGCGCTCGCGCAGCGCCGCCCAGCAGTCGGTGATCGACACGCTCGCCGAGTTCCAGGCGAAGATGGAGACCCTGCAGCTCATGAAGGACATGCTGCAGGTCGACGGCGACGCTGGCGACTCCGTGCTCTTCGATCCCGAGATCGACAAGAAGTACAAAGCGCTCACCTGCGACATGAAGCCCATCGACCACAAGTCGACGCAGTTCAAGGAGTGGAAGGACTACGTCGAGGGGTCCCAGGTGAAGACCAAGCACATCAAGGTGAAGAACGTCTTCGAAATCGCCCGCGCCGAAGAGCGCAAGCGCTTCGACAAGAAGGTGGGCAACGAAAAGATGTTGTTCCACGGCTCGCGCATCAAGAACTGGGTAGGCATTCTCTCGCGCGGGATCCTGCTGCCGAAGATCGTCGTGAGCATGGGCGTCAACCGCACCGACGCGGGCTGGCTCGGCAACGGCATCTACTTCGGCGACGCCGCGTGCACGCCGCTCTACTACACGTCCGCCGGCAAGAAGAAGACGCGGTTCATGGCCATCACCCGCGTCGCCCTCGGCAAGGTGAAGGAGTACCGCAAGATCACCTACGGCCTCGACGCGCCGCCCAAGGGCTTCGACAGCTGCCACGGCCTGCGGCGGAAGAAGGGACTCACGAGCGACTTCGACGACGACGAGCTCGTCATCTACCGCGCCGAGCAACAGCAGCTCGAGTACCTCGTCGAGTTCACGGGCTGAGCAAGAAGGGCGCCTTGCGGCGCCCTTCACTGCTCAACCCCCTCTGCCCCTGCCCTCTGCCCTCTGCCCTCTGCCCTCGCCTCATGAGCGGCCAGTGTCTTCAAAGGGCCGTACGCGCGGCCTTCGTGCACGTACACGTACACGTGCACGTGCACGTACCCGTGTGCGTCCTCGTCCTCGCCATCGTTGAACAGACGTGAGTTCTGTTGGTCGCTGTGGTTCCAACCGCCGACGCCATCCAAGCATTCTTCAACTCGGCCGAGCTGTGGGTGCACCCTGAGGGACCTGCCATCGGCTTGGCCCGTGCGCGCTTCTCTCGATGGTCGAAGTCGGGCGTGTTCCAGCGCTGGTTCGAGGGGCTGGCGCGCGGCTCCGCAATGGAGCTCGGCGCACGCCTCGACGCCCTGCGCGTGATGGAGTTGCTCAACGAGCAGACTCACCGCGAGGGCTCCTCGTTCGGGTGGTCTCGATGCTCTCCAAGATGTGTGCTGAACGGGTACGGGTACGAGGACGCTCACGAATACGTGCACGTCTAGCAGGTTGCTGAAGAACGCCCGCAGGGCGTTCTCGCAGCCTGCCCCTTGCCCCTGCCCTTGCCTTTGCCCTTGCCCGCGGATCAGCGGATGGAGCCGGCGTTCGACGCGACGTCGTTCTCGAAGAACCGCGAGCGCTTGATGGACCACGACGTCGCGGCGGCGTTCTTCTTCGCGATCCGACAGCAGGCTGAAGACCTGATGAGTCGGGAGCAC
>JAXMNT010000066.1:0-37739 GCA_034670305.1 Deltaproteobacteria bacterium | reverse complement strand
GATCGATCTGGTCTCGGAGGTGAGCACGGCCTCGCGGGAGCTGCTCGGCGATGAGGTCGCAGGCGTCGAGGGCCTCGAGCGCTCGTCGATGGACCTGGAGCTTGTGGTGGTCGAAAGCCATGCGCGCATCGGGCTGAGGGGTACCCGGTTTCGGGATCGACAGCGCGAACGAGCTGTGATGGCCGGCGCCGCATACAACCTCCTACGCGTCGCGCGGCTGCGGAGCTGCGCCGCGTAGCACCGACCGATTCGCGGCCTCGCCGTCGCGAAACACACGGCGTCCACGACGCGGGCAAGGGCACGGGCAAGGGCAACGGCAAGGGAGCAGGTCGCTTTTCAGCGACCTGCTAGCGCAGCTCGCGGATCCGAAGTCCGAGCTGGTTGAAGCGCATCCGGACGCGGCGCGCGTTCTCGGTGGGATCGCCGGTCAGAAGCCGCGCCGCCATGCGTTCGAAGTCGCCGCGGGTCTCGCGGAACAGCCGCATGAAGAGCGCGCGTTCGAGTTCGCGTGACACGTCCCGCAGCTGATCGCGCGGGGTGACGTCGGTGGTCGCGGTCGGCACGTCGGCCTCCGGGCCGAGCCAACTGCTGGCGAGCAGCTCCCCGACCAGCCGCGCCGGAATCGGCACCACGCGCGCGAGCGGCCCCGCCCTGCCCGCTTCGGCACCCTCGAGCGCATCGGCGAGCGAGAGCGAACACGCGGTCGCCACCAAGAGCTGCAACTCGCGCACGTTGCCGGGCCAAGCGTGCGCACGAAGCCGCTCCCACAGTGCGGGCGCCCACGAGAACCACACGCCGCGGGCCGGCGGTTCGGTGTCCTCGAGCAGGTGCGCGGTGGGCTCGGTTTCCAGCCCCGCCTTCTTCGCGTACTCCGCGAGCAGGCCGCGCTCGGAGCCGGAGGCGAAGTGCCGTTCGACGAACGACGCGACCAACGCTTCGATGTCCTCCACCCGCTCACGCAACGGCGGCAGCCGGATCGTGCTGGCCGGGTTGAGGCGCGCCCGCAGGTCCGCCCGAAACCGCCCCTCGCGCACTGCGCTGGCGAGGTCGACGTGGGTCGCCGCCACCAGACGCACGTCCAAGGTGCGCGAGGTGTTCTCCCCGAGACGCGTCACCCGTCCTTCCTGCAGCGCGAGCAAGAGGAGCCGCTGGATGTCGAGCGGCAGGTTGCCGATCTCGTCGAGAAAGAGCGTGCCGCCTTTGGCCTCTTCGAACCGACCCACCCGATCGGTCGCGCCGCTGAACGCGCCGCGCGTCGAACCGAAGAGCTCGGCGGCGACGAGCGTCTCTGGGATCGCGCTCAAGTCGACCGAGACGAACGCGCCGCTCCGGCCCGACTCGCCGTGAAGCACCCGCTCGGCCAGCGCGGACTTGCCGGTGCCGGTCTCGCCTTCGATGAGCACCGGCAAGGACGTGCGCGCGAGCACGCGGGCGTTGCGGCGCACCCGCGCCATCGCGGTCGTCGTGCCCCAGAGATAGTCCGTCCCGCGGCCAAGCCCGGGTCGAAGGCTGACCTGCCGGTCCCGCGCAAGGATGCGTTCGACGAGCAGACCGAGTGCGCGGGCGTCGAACGCGTCTTCGCCAGCGAGCGTCACCCACTCGTCGGCCTCGAGCGGGGAGCCATCCACGCCGAGCTGCGTCGCCGAGGTCATCAGGATCACCGGCAGGTCCGGGCGCCGGACGCGAAGCCGCTGGAGGATCGCGAGCCCCTGTTTTCGTTTTCGAGTCTCGGCGTCGTCGCCGTAGGGAAGCAGCCGGGTCGCGGGAAGGTCGAACGCCACATCGAGCAACACCACATCGAGATCCGCGTGCCGCGCCAGCGCCTGTTCGGTCTCCGCCCAATCGTGCGCGTGGGTCAGCTGACAGCGCGGTTCGTCTTTCGGCGCGCGGTGCGGGCAAGTCCAGCACGGCCCAGGCAGCTCGCATCGAGTGGCGTACTGGTAGTCGCGCAGCAGCGCGTGGAAGAGCTCGACGTACCGGTCTCCGTCGTCGACCACCAGGACTTTGGGTGCGCTCACGAGCGTTGCTCCAGGCGGCGGCGCAGGTCCGCGTCGACCTTCACGCACAGCGCCGCGGCTTGGCGGACCGCCTTCGGCTCGAACCCGCGCACCGCCGCCTCCAAGCCGACCAACGTCTCGAGGTCCTTTTCGACGTCCGCCAGTTCGAGGCGCACCGACGGTGCGTCTGCGACGAGCTTCTGAAACCGGCCGAGCGCATCGGTGCCCTCGTCTCCCCAGACGTCGCGCATCATCATCTCGACGAGCACCTCCGGCACGGGGTCGGCGTCCGGAAAGTTGCGGGCGGCCCGCGCGAGGTACTTGCCGAGGTCGTGCGAGAGGAGGCGCAGCTGTTCGACCGGCGTCACGCCGCGCCCTCGGCCAAGGCCGCACCGATCGCCTTGGCGTCGAATCCGCCGACGGCGTGCACGTTGCCGTAGAGCTTCTTCAAGTTGGCGAGGCGGCGCGGGGGGAAGTCGTGCACGAACACGGCCGGGCCTTGATGTCCGGCGTTTCGGATCTCGTTCAACACCAGCGTGCCCTGCTGTTCCTTGAGGTAGCGCACCGCCCGGTGCACGTCGCCGCCGAACCGGCGTTTGGCCGTCTGCTCTACGTCTCCGACCAGATCGTCCACCGGCGAACGTTCGAAGCGCAGGTCCACGAGGAACGCATCGGCGGCCCGCTCGGAGAGGAGCCGCAGCGCTTCTTCGGCCGAGTGGGCGGCGCGGATCGACCACGACGAGAGAAAGAGCCGAGCGAACTCCTCGTACTCATGCCCATCTTCGATCACCAAGAGCTCCGACACCGCCGAAGTATGCCACCGGACGCACGACGCCCCCGCCGAAACCGGCGGGGGCGTGGTGCCCGGGAGGACGGTCGAGAGTCTCGGTGTTACTCGACCCCGCACAGCGGGTCGTCGCCGCAGTTCTCGACCGCGCTCAGGCTGCGCTCGTGGCGGTCCACCATGCGCACTACGCGCATGCCGTTGCCGTTGCGGTTCCGCGGTGCTTCTTCGACCACCGGGTCGGCGACCGCCACCACTTCCGGCGTCGGCTCGGGCTCCGGTTCGACGACCGGCGTCGCAACCGGCACGTGGACCTCGCGCACGATGACTTCCGGCGCGGGGGGAGGCGTGGTCATCTTCACGACGAGCACGACGCCAAGCACACCAGCGATGAGCGTCACCATCGCGAGGGCCGCCATCCAGCCGTTCGACTTGCGCTCGGGGGGACGGGACGCGGCTTCGAGCGCGCGGAGGTGGAGCAGTTCGCGCTCGGCTTGAATCGTGGCGAGCTCGGCCCGCATCGACGCGATCCGCTGTTCCGCTTCCGCGGTGCGGGTTTCGACCTGGCCTTCCACGTCCAGCTTCGCCTTCTCGGCCAGAAGCCGCGCCCGATCCGCCTCTTCGGCGGCCTTGCGCTTGGCGGCTTCGGCGGCGCGCTCGACTTCCTCGGCGCGGGCGGCCGCTTCGGCTTGGGCTCGGGCGGCGGCTTCGGCTTGCTCCTCGGCCTGCCGTGACTGCTCGAGATCCTGAAGTTCGCGAAGGGCAAAAAGTACGCTGCTGTCGGTCGTCATGTTCCGTGTTCTCCTGCTCGGGGTACATTGCGAAACACGGGCCAACCGAAAACATGAATGATTTCAACGAAAGCGGCGGATTGATGTTGTTGTTGGCGATATCTTATTGTTTATAGCATCTTTTTGGCCGCTGACCGAAGCCCAAACCGGAAGCGACGCCGAAGCCCGAAGCCAGGAGAGCCGAAGCCGAAGCTCCGAAGCCGACGCTCCGAAGCCGACGCCGACGCCGAAGAGCCGACACCGAAGCGACGCCGACGCCGAAGAGCCGACTCCGAAGCCGACACCGAAGCCGACGCCGAAGCCGACGCCGACGCCGAAGCCGAAGCCGAAGCCGAAGCCGAAGCCGAAGCCGAAGCCGACGCCGACGCCGACACCGATCCCGATCCCGAAGCCGAAGCCGCCGACGACGCCGAAGCCCGAATCCGTGCCCGTTCTTTGGCGGGCTCAGGCGGGGGTGGCGAGGGCGGCGAGGCGGGTGAGGCGCGCTTGCCAGCGGGGGAGGTATTCGTCGCGGGCGGTGCCGCTTTCGAAGCGGGTGTGGAGGACGGTGAGTTCGGTTCCGTCGAGGCCGGCGTTCAGAACGAGGAGGACGAGGGTGTCGTCGTCGAGCTCGAGGGTGAGCTTTTGCGCGGCTTCCATCGCGCGGACCGTGCCGCATTCGTCGCTCGAGGTGAACGCGCCGCCCACCGTGGCTTCCAGCGTGCCGGTCGCGTCTTCGTCCCACCAGGCGGTCGGATCCAGCAAGAGCGCGAACAACGCGTCGGGCGGGAGATCGAAACGGTGGGAGAGGTTGACGACTGCGTTCATCGAGGGCGTTCAGGGAGCGGGGATGTTGTAGGCCTGGCGCAAGCGTACGATGGTCTGCTCGTTCTGGGTTCGCCGTTGTGCAATTCGGGCGAGGGTTCGTTCGAGGGTGTTGGTCATGTCGGTCTTGGCCTCTTGCAGGTTCGCCGGATCGACGCCGATGGCTTCGCAGACATCCACGGCCGAGGCACCGAGGCGAGGGACCTGAGCGGTGGCGGTGCGAACGGTCCAGGTGCTCTCCCGCAGGCGCCGCCACAGCGCGTGACCGCACGGAAAGCGCCGGCCCGGAACGCCGCGCATCACCGTGCGGACCTCACGCATCAACGCCAGCACTTCGCGGGCCTCTTCGATCGCACTCGCGTTGCGCTCGCCGTAGGCGTTGCTGCACCGGAACTCGTAGTTCTCCGCCGCGTGGCATTCGCCGATGTCGGCCATCCAGCCCTCGATGCGACCGACGTGCTCGAGGAAACGTCGGATGCGTCCCTGGATCGACTCGTTCGGTTCGTCCCAGAGTGCGAAGGGTTCGCAGACCTCGTCGAGCTTCTGCATGATCGAGCGCGCCTCGCTCGCCATGTCGTGGCCCTGCCGGACCATGGTGCGCAGCTGCTCGCGGAGTGCCGGCACACACGCTGCCGGTGCTTCGAGTCGGCGCCGACGGCGCCGCGGGTCCAGTTGCTGATCCAGACCACTCAAAAGCGCCGCGAACTGAGACAGCTCCTCGTTCTGCGTGGTCATCTGGTCGATGGTCACCTGCATGCGCGCGCGCATCTCGGGCGGGATGCTCGGGGTCAGCGCGACCTGGGAGGCGTTGGCGCCCCGGATGAGCGTGAGCCGCTGCGCCACGCCACTCGCCCACGCCGCTTCGGCCGCGTCGCCCTGCATCGTGCCGAGCGCGCGTAGTTCGGCCTCGGCCCACGCCTGGGTCCGTGCCAGACCAGCGTCGTCGAGCAGGCAGGCGTTGTGGGCGTGGCAGGCCGAACGCCGTTCGAGGCGGATCACTTCGAGCGCTTCGGCGGGCACGCCGGGATGTTGTCGGCGAAGCCGGGCGACCTGGCGATCGAGGTCGGTGGTCTGCGCCCCACAGTCCTGTGCAGTTCGCTGACACACCTGCGCGTGTACCGGAGTGCGCGCACACACGGAGAGACATACGGCGAGACACGCGGTCGCGAGGCGGGTCACGGGTTCACCATGACCCGCAGCGGCGCCACCACCCGCTCGAGCGTGCGGATCTGACCGTTCAGGGTGCCCTCGATCGAGTCGAGCGTCTCAGAGCCCCGTTCCGCCACCCGAGAGAGTCGGCTGCGGCCAAGACCCAGCGATTGGCAGCTGCGATCGACCGCACGCCACACCCGCTGCGCGGCCGCGCCCGACCAGCTGTTGCCGGCGTTCGACAACCGTCGCAAGTCCGCCCAGACCGGGTCGTCGCAGGGAAACGGGCGGCTGCCGGTCACGACGCCATCGAGTGCGGTGCGGGCGCGTCCGATGGCCGCTTCGACCTCTTCGGCGATCGCCACCGGTTCGTTGCTCGACAGCCGGCGATCCTGCGCCATCACGAGGCTTCGATCGAGCACCGCGGGCACGGCGGCGATCCGCGAGCGCGCTTCGTCGGGTGGGTTGCGGCCTTGCTCGAAGGGGGTGCAGGCGTCGTCGATGAGCGACCGCAAGCGCTGAGAGGACGAGACCACGAGCGGCACCTCGCTGCCGCGCGGCAGACCTGGGCGTCGGTTGCAGAACACCGGCTCGCGACCGCGGCTGAGCGGCTGCAGCTGGGTACGCAGCGGCCCCACGAACTGGAGCAGCTCGCGCATCGCTTCGATCTGAGATTCGTACTGGGTGATCATCATGCGGTTGGCGTCGCTGACGGCGGGAGGCAGGCCCACGGGTGCGACCGCAACGGTAGGCGCACTCTGGACGGACACCGGAGTCGTTTCTTCATTGGGTGCGGTCCGAGGAGGCGGTCGCATCGAGGTCTCGACCTGGCGGGCCCGCGTCTCGCTCTGCCGAGCGTGCGGCGAGGGTGGCATCTCCGGCGGTGGCGCGCCGACTTCCGCGGACTCCGCTTCGATCTCGCTGGCCTCTGAATCAGAAGGCGTGGTCGTGTCCGAACCGTCGGCTTCCGCGGGCACGACCTCCCGGTCCGGAGCGGTGCTGACCGTGGGCGTCGCAGTGGTGGTCTCGGCAGGTTCGGGCGGGCCATCCGCCACTGCCACGGGGGAATCGGGCGGCGCGTGCAGGGTGGCGTACACCACCGCGAGCAAACCCAGCGCGACGAGCCCGACCAGCGCGCCGAGGAGGGCCATGCGCCCCATCGAGTGGCCACTGCGCGCAGGAACGACCGCGTGACTCTCGGCCGTCGGGGGCGGCGGGCGCACACTGCTGACCGGCAGCGACGTCTGTTGCAGCGCGCCGTCGCTCGAGCGCACGCCGCCGACGCCGCCCGAACTCCTCGGCAAGACGCGTGTCTGGGGCACCGCGGAGGCTGCGGCGAGTCCGCCGACCTCGCCGTCGAGCGCGTCGATGAAGGCGCCGACGTCGTCGAAGCGACGCGTTCGATCCTTGTCGAGACCGCGCGCGATCGCATCGGCCCACGTCGCGGGCACATCGACCAGGCTGTCCACCCGCGGCGGCACCACGGTCATCACCTCGAGTAGGATCGACGCGGCGCTTTGACCGGTGAAGGGCGGCTGACCGGTCAACATCTCGAAGGTGATCGCCGCCAGTCCATAGACGTCGACCCGGGGGTCCACGGACTCGCCGGTCGCTTGTTCGGGCGCCATGTACTGAGGCGTGCCGAGCGCTTCGGCGGATCCGGTCAGACTGGGCGCGCCTTCGGCCACGCTCTTGGCCAGACCGAAATCGAGCAGCACCGCGCGCTCTTGGTCGCCGGTCTGCTGCGCGAGGAAGATGTTCGCGGGTTTGAGATCTCGATGCACGAACTCGCGGCTGTGCGCCGCTTGAAGCGCATCGGCGACCTGCGCGGCGATCTCCCGTGCGCGTGCGGGCGTGAGCGGACCACGCGCGAGCCGTGCTGCGAGGTCTTCTCCCTCGAGGAGATCCATGACGAGGAAGTCGACGCCGTTCTCGCTGGCGTAGTCGTGGATCTGCACGATGCCGATGTGGCCGAGGCTCGAGAGCGCTTCCGCTTCCCGGCGGAACCTCTGACGCGCGTCGGGAGAGACGAGCGCGCGGTCCGGCCGCAGCACTTTGAGTGCGTAGCGTCGGCCGGTGCGCAGGTGGCGCCCGATGAACACCGCGCCGAAGCCGCCGGAGCCGAGTTTCGCTTCGACCGCGTAGTCCGCGAGGGTCTTGCCGATGAGGGATTCGGCGGCGGTCGGAATGCTGGGGGTGGAGGAGGTCACGCTTCGCCCAATGTACCCGAGGATCGCGTCAAACGTTCCCGCCCGCGGGATCGGCTGAAAGTTCTACGGTTTGTAGCCGAATGCCTCGAAGACGTCGGGGATCTGCTCGGCGACGTAGGCCTCGCTCAGACCGAACTGTTCGAGCGAGTAGCGGTGCCCGCTCTTGTAGGTGCGCTGCTTGGCGGTGCGCGCCGCCAGCGCCTGCTCGTACGCCGGACTCATGTCGAGTCCCATCCACCCGTAGATGCCCCGCACGATGGCGCTCGGATCCTTGACGAGATCCTCGTACCGGACGACGTGCAGCCGCTGCGGGTCGAGCTCTTCGCGCACCGAGATGGCGATCCGGTAGTACTCGAAACACATCTGGGCGAGCGCGCGGCAGTGCTCGGTGTCGTTCGCGAGCTCGGGCGAATGCGTCATCCACTTCTCATGGAAGAGGCTTAGCCAGGAGGGCAACGAGCGGTACGGGTGGCGCACGAGGTAGATGAAGCGTGCGTCGGGGAACCGCTCGAGGATGGTGCGCACCCGCGGGGCGGTGAAGACGTTCTTGGCCAGTAGGTGTTTGTTGCCGCCAACCGAGAACAGGTGCTTCTGGATGGTGGCCTCGTAGTAATCCATGAACCGCGCCCGCACGTCCGGGGGTTCGTCGTCGAGTTTGCCGAGCTCCTCATACCCCTCGAAGTACGGATGCAAGAGCGAGATGGATGGCGTCTCGAGGGCGAGCGCGAAGGTGGCTTCGTCCTCTTCTTCCTTGTTGATGCCCATCTCGTGAATGCCCTCCCACCCGGTGAAGAACTTCGTGTTGATGAGTTCGACGCCGCGCCGGCCGAGATCACCGAGCACCGGCGTGCGATCGATCGCTTCGATGAGCCGCTGGTACACCACCGCGCTGAACACCGACTGGTAGAGCTTGTACCCCGCGAAGTGTTCTTCATCGAGCCCGAGCAACCGGTGCAAGAGCGTCGTACCGCTCCGGCCGTTCGCGAAGATGAACACCGGCTCCCGAACCTGCTGGTCGGCCCACGCCGGGTAGAGCACGTCGTCGACCTTGCGGCCGGCCCCCACCAACGTGCGCAGTCCGAACCACGCGCTGCCGAACCCCGCCCACGTCGGCAGCCGAGACACGCTCGCGTGGCGAAGTGCGGAACGTACGACCCTCTTCGCGGTCGCTCGGTTCAAGTACATGCGCCGGGTCTAGGCCGAGAACCCCAGCCCGTCGAGCACGGCCCCGCCCGTCCGCGGCGCACAGCGTGTGAACGGGTCAGAGCGGGCCGCGATCCGGATGCGGCGTCGGCGTCGGCAAACCGCGGGCACCGGGCACGGGAACCGCGCATCCTCTCCTTCGGCTTCGGCTTCGGCGTCGGCATCGGCATCGGCTTCGGCATCGGCATCGGCCTCGGCTTCGGCTTCGGCTTCGCCGTCGGCATCGGCTTCGGCATCGGCATCGGCGTCGGCTTCGGCTTCGGCGTCGGCTTCGGCGTCGGCTTCGGCTTCGGCGCCGGCGTCGGCTCACGCCGCCGATTGCCAGCCCTCACGGGAGCCGGTACAGCGTTGCCCATGCGCCGTTCGATCTCCCTTCTCTCCGCCCTTCTCTTCCTGGCCGCCTGCGGCGACGACGACTCGAGTGTCGACGCCGGTGGGACCGACGCCAGCATGGAAGACGCGCCAGCCGTCGACGCGGGCACGGACTCGGGCATCGAATGCGGGGTCGGTGAAGTGCCCCTCGGCCGCGGCGAACATGCGGCGCTCTACGATCCGACCCGCAACCGCATCGTCGTGCACGGCGGCAACACGACCGCACCGGTGATGTGCAGCCCGCGCTTCACCGCGACGGACGAAGTCTGGATGTACGACGTCGCCTGCGAGACCTGGGCCCAGGTGCCGCAAGACGGAAGCGGACCGGGCGCTCGGGTGCGGTCCGGCTTCGTCTACGATCCGGCCGGCGACCGGGGGCTGCTCTTCGGCGGCCGCTTCCGCGCCGGCGACAGCGGTCCGTACACGAACTTCGACGACGTGTGGTCGCTCGATCTGGCGACCATGGCGTGGACGCAGCTCGCGACCACCGGCACCGGCCCGAGCGCGCGCAACAACGCGGGCGTCGCGATCGACACCGAGCGCAACCAGCTGCTCGTCTTCGGCGGCAACACCTCCACCAGCGGACTCACCCCGACCGGCGACAGCGAGCTCTTCTCGCTCGACCTGAACACGCTCGCTTGGCGGGTCATCGTCGCCGACGGACCGCCGCCGCCGCGCTACTACCACGACATGGTGGTGTTCGGTTCGGAGCTCTTCGTCTTCGGCGGCACCCCCGACTTCGACGGCCCATTCCTCAACGACCTGTGGGCGTTCGATCTGGCGGGCGAGACCTGGCGGCTGGTCATCGGCGGCGGGCCGACCGCGCCTGCAAGCCGCTTCGGCGGCGCGCTGCTCGCCACCGCAGACGACCTGATGATGGTCGCCGGCCACGACAGCACCGATCTGGGCAACGTGAACGATCTCTGGCGCGTGGACCCGAGCGGCACGTGGACCGAGACCCAGCACGGCGACACCCTCAACGGCCGACCGTCGGGCGCGTGTATGTTCCCGAGCGACTTCACCATCCCGGACCTCGCGGCCCCCGAACGCCGCCACGGCTTCGGCATCGCCCGCGGCGCGGACCGCTCGTTCGTCGTGTTCGGCAAGACCGACTGCGGCAACGCCAACGACGTCTGGGTCGTGAACCACACGAGCGGCCAGTGGGAAGAGATCGGCGACGCGAGCACGAGCGGCGAGTCGTGCAACCGCAACGGCGCCACCGAGTGCACGAACCTCTGCTTCTGATCGCCCGCTCAGCGGATCGAGTCGATGTGCGACTCCCAGTCGCGGCCGTCGAAGGGCTCGATCGTCCAGCGGTCGAGGCCCGAAGCGACGACCTCGTCCAGACAGCGCACGTTCACATCGAACCCGTCCGGGTGGCTGCGCGGCACGTAGAACGGGTGGATGCCGCACGTACTGCAGAACAGGTGGCGCGCGGTCCGCGTGCCGAACCGGTAGTCCGACAGCGCCTCCTCGGGCGTGAGCAGTTCGAACTCGGCGGCGGTCGCGATGAAGTGGAGGAACCCCTTGCGCGAGCAGATGGAACAGTTGCAGTCGAGCGCACGCCGTTCGGAGACGGAGACCCGAAACCGCACCGCCCCACAATGACACCCGCCTTCGAGAACATCGTGGCCCATCTCGGCGTTCTACGAGGTGCCTGTGGAACGGACAACCTGCCGCGCCTTCGTGACGTCCAAGACACACGCTCGTCACCGACCTCAGCGATGCATGTCCCCATGCAGATGCCTCCCCCACCCGCCGAACCGAAGTCCTGGCTGCTCCCGATCGCCCTCGGGGTCCTCGTCGCGTTCGCGGCCGTGTTGGCCCCGCTCTGGTCCGCGGACGCCCAGGAGGCGGGGGCCGAACCGGCGCCAGCGATGGTCACCCTCTCCGTGACCTCGACTCCGGAAGGCGCCGAGATCCGGCTCGACGGGGAAGTGGTCGGGCAGACCCCACTCGAAGTGGAGGTCGAAGCAGAACGCGTGTTCGACCTCGAGGCCCGGCTCGAGGGACACCAACTCGTCGAGCGCACCGAGACCGCACCGGTCGAGGGGGCCGAACTGTCGATCGCCCTCGAACCATTCGGCCACCAACTGCGCCTCGAAGCCGTCCCGGACGGCGCCGAAGTTCGGGTGGACGACGAAGTCCAGACCGGGACCACGATGGACCTCGGTGTTTTGACCGAGCCGGTCGATCTCGTGGTGACGCTCGACGGTCACCAGACCTTCGAACGTTCCATCGCACCGGCGGAGTTCACGCTCGCGGAGAACAGGCACGAGTTCACGCTTGCGGTTGAGATGGCGCCCAACCGTGCACCGCGCACCCGCGCACCCCGCAGCGTGGCCGCGGCGTCGGAGGAGCCTGCGTTGGTTCCCACGCCGCCCGCGCCCGCGCCCGCCGCGCCCGCCGCGCCCGCGTCCCCGGTTCCGAACAACCCCTTCTGAGCTGCCGCGCCCCGGTCCGCTCGCACCCGCGGTCCTTCCGATTCATGGTCTGCGGATGAAGAGGAAGCTGAACCAGACGAGCGCGCGGCTGACCGAACACAAGGCGCAGGGTGCGTCTCAGGCGATGCTGCACGCGACCGGCATCACCCAAGCGCAACTCGGGTGGCCGCAGGTCGGCATCGCCAGCGTCTGGTACGACGGCAACTCCTGCAACATGCACCTCGGCGACCTCGCCGGGCACGTGAAAGCGAGCGTGACCGCCGAGGAGATGCACGGCCTGCGCTTCCACACCGTCGGGGTGAGCGATGGCATCTCGATGGGCACGGACGGCATGTCCTTCTCCCTGCAGTCGCGCGATCTGATCGCGGACTCCATCGAGACCGTGATGGGCGCGCACTTCTACGACGGCCTCGTCGCGATTCCCGGCTGCGACAAGAACATGCCCGGTTGCCTCATCGCGATGGGCCGGCTCAACCGGCCCGCGCTCATGATCTACGGCGGCACCATCCGCGCCGGGGTGCGGCACGACGCGGACGGCAAGGCGCACCGGCTCGACGTCGTCAGTGCGTTCCAGAGCTACGGCGAACTGCTCGTCGGCGCGATCGACGAAGACACCCGCGCGCAGATCGTCGCCAAGTCGTGTCCGGGCGCCGGCGCGTGCGGCGGCATGTACACCGCCAACACCATGGCGTCCGCGATCGAAGCGCTCGGCATGAGTCTCCCGTACTCGGCGTCGACCCCGGCCACGGACGGCGGAAAGATCGAAGAGTGCGCGCGCGCGGGCCAGGCGATCCGCACGCTGCTGGAACTCGATCTCAAACCGCGCGACATCATGACCCGCGCCGCGTTCGAGAACGCGATGGTGATCATCACCGCGCTCGGCGGATCCACCAACGCGATCCTGCACTTGCTCGCGATGGCGCACGCGGTCGACGTCGAACTCGCCCTCGACGACTTCCAATCGGTGAGCGACCGGGTGCCGCTGCTCGCCGATCTCAAACCGAGCGGGCGTTACGTGATGGAAGACCTGCACGCCATCGGCGGCACGCCCGCGGTGATGCGGCTCTTGTTGAACGAAGGCCTGCTCGACGGTAGCTGCCGGACGGTCACCGGGAAGACGCTGGAAGAAAACCTCGACGGGCTGCCGGATCTGCAAGAGGGCCAGAAGGTCATCGTGCCGGTGTCCGCGCCGATCAAAGCGACCGGCCACCTGACCATTCTTCGCGGCTCCCTCGCCCCCGATGGTGCGGTGGCCAAGATCACCGGCAAGGAAGGTCTGCGCTTCGAAGGCACCGCCCGCGTCTACGATTGCGAAGAAGACATGCTCGCGGCGGTCGAACGCAGCGAGGTCGTCGCGGGCGACGTCGTGGTGATCCGCTACGAAGGCCCGAAGGGCGGCCCGGGCATGCCCGAGATGCTCGCGCCGACCTCGGTCATCATGGGCGCCGGCCTCGGCAAGGACGTCGCGCTCGTGACCGACGGCCGGTTCAGCGGCGGTTCGCACGGTTTCATCGTCGGCCACGTCTGTCCCGAAGCCGCCGAGGGCGGACCCATCGCGCTCGTCCGAGACGGCGATCCGATCCGCATCGACGCCACCGCCCGCACCCTCGAGTTCGAAGTGTCCGAAGAAGAGCTCGCGGTCCGGCGCGCGGCGTGGAAGAAGCCGGCGCCAAAGGCCACCCGCGGCACCCTCGCCAAGTACGTCAAACTCGTCGGGCCCGCGAGCGAGGGGTGTCTGACCGACGCGTGACGGGCACGGGCACGGGCACGGGCACGGGCACGGGAACCGCACATCCTCTCCTTCGGATTCGGATTCGGATTCGGATTCGGATTCGGCTTCGGCTTCGGCTTCGGCGTCGGCTTCGGCTTCGGCGTCGGCTTGGGCCTCGGCGTCGGCTTCGGCGTCGGCTTGGGCCTCGGCGTCGGCATCGGCTTCGGCATCGGCTTCGGCTTCGGCATCGGCTTCGGCTTCGGCTACGGCGTCAGCTTCGGCTTCGGCGACGCCGCGCTACTTTCGGCGGTCTCGGATCAGGCCTTCTTGGGCGGTGGTCGCGACGAGGGTTCCGTCTTTCGTGAACCAGCGGCCGCGGCTCAGGCCGCGGGAGCCTTGGCTGGTGGGGGCGTCCATGTCGTAGAGCATCCACTCGTCGAAGCGGAAGCGGCGGTGGAACCACATCGCGTGGTCGAGGCTGGCGACCTGCATGCCGGGGGTGAGCCAGGTGACGGAGTGCGGGTGCATGCTCGTGCCGAGCAGGTGGAAGTCCGACGCGTAGGCGATGAGGTACTCGTGGATCGAACGGCGGTCGGGCAGCGCGCCGGTCGCGCGGAACCAGACCTGCTTGATCGGCGGGTGCTCTTTCGGCCGCATGGGATCGATCGGCGTGACCGGCCGGACTTCGATCGGGCGGTCGGCCACGATGCGTTCGCGCATCGCTTCGGGGATGCCCTTCACCACCGCTTCGGGCAGCTTCGACAAGTACCGCTTGCCGAGATCTTGTTCCGAGAGGAGCTCGTCGGGACCCGGCACCTCTGGCATCACGTCCGCCTGATGACCGAGTCCGTCTTCGTCG
The DNA here is from genome assembly GCA_034670305.1 of Deltaproteobacteria bacterium. Taxonomy (GTDB): domain Bacteria; phylum Myxococcota_A; class Polyangia; order Polyangiales; family Houyiibacteriaceae; genus JAXMNT01. The sequence goes on along the minus strand of JAXMNT010000066.1, from coordinate 23,415 downwards.
ATCTGGAACGAGGCGGCGAGGTTGAAGATGGCTTTGCCGTTCTGCACCGCGACCACCCGGCGGGTGGTGAAGCTGCGTCCGTCGCGGATCGGATCGACGAGAAACGCGATCGGTTCGTCCGCGTCGCCCGAGCGCAGGAAGTAGCCGTGGAGCGAGTGCACGTGCCGATCCTCGGGGACCGTCTGCTCCGCCGCCGAGAGCGCCTGGCCCACGACCTGTCCACCGAACACGCGGCCCCATCCGAGGTTCTGACTCTGCCCCCGGAAGATGTTCTCCTCGATGCGTTCGAGGGTGAGGATGTCGATCAACTCCTCGAGCACGTCTCGCTTCTCGGTCATGAACCACGCTACGCCATGCCGCCCATCTGTCGAGTGCCGAGCGGGTTGGCCACGGACCGGTCTCGTGGCAGGAGCACCGGGTGAACGATGCGTTCGACCGGCTGATCGATTTGAAGCGCATGGGCCGCTCCGCCCACGAAGCCGTGCGCATCGCGCTCTCCGAAGGGCACTCCCGCATCCACCTCATCCGGGCGGTACGCGAGGTGTTTTGCGTCGAGGTGTTCGAGGCGAAGGGCACGTTGGTCCAACCGAAGAACGGCAGTCTTGCCGAGCAGGCGAGTTTGGCCGCCGCCGTCGAAGAGGCCCTGCGCATCGAAGACGAGTGAGCCGCGTGGCTCGCCCAGTGTGACCCGCACCGCCGCCCACCCGACGAGAAGTGCGGAGCGGTGGGAGCCGTGTCATCGTGTGGGCATGCGGATGGGGAAGTTGCTTGTGGGCGTGCTCTCGGGCGGGGTGATCCTAGGGACCATCCTCGCGTGTTCGGCGACCGAAGACGGGGAGCGCGCACGCACGGGCGAGTGTCCGGTCGAGACCTGCGTCGAGGGCTTCGCGGGCTTGCGGTTCACGGTGCTCGGGTTCGAGCTGATGGAATCCCCGACCCTGCTTCCGATCGCCGTCGGCGGCACGACCACCATCGGCATGCAGCCCATCGAAGGCGCCTTCCCCGCGTCGCCGCTGTACGGCATCAGCGGCTCGATCGAGATCGAAGGACCCGGCACCGACGAGTACTTCGATGCGGAACGTTCGCTCGACCTGCGCGCCACCAGCGAAGGCACCGCGGTACTCGACGTCACGAACGAGCGAGGCGCGCTCTACGACCGGGTGACGCTCTCCACGCGCACCGTGGACCGCATCGAAGTGGTCGTGCGCGACCGCGAAGACGAACCGGCGTACCTGGACGCGAACACCGCGACCGACGTCGCCGTGCGCCTCTTCGACGCCTCCGGCACCCGCCTCCAGGACACCAGCCTCGAGGTCCGCGCCACCGACGGCGAAGCCGACCGCGTCTGGTGGGACATCGTGCAACTCTTCCCCGCCACCGGCACCTCCACCGTCACCCTCGACATCGCCGCCGGCGACACCCGAAGCCGAGTCGTCCTCCCCGTCCGCTGACACGGAGCGGTCGCGGAACAGTCGCGGAAGCGCCCACGCCAGATCGGCCAGGAGGGCTTTGAGATCCTCGAAGCTGACTGACGCACGGAACCGGCTGCCGCTACTCCTCCTCCGCTGGCCCCGGTCGATCGGTCTCTCCATCGTCCGCCGCCCCCGCAACCTCGCCTTCCTCGCCGTCGTCCGGCAGCCCGGCGGCCGTGCCCTCCTCCGCAACCTCGGGTTCGCCGCCCGGCGCGGCATGTGGCGCAACGCCCGAAGCCCCGGGCGCAGCCGGTTCTGGCGCCGCCGTGCGTGGAGCCGGTGCAGGTGGTGCGATGCCGCCCTTGAACCAGCCACCTCGGGCGAAGTTCGTCCAGCCCCACTTCCCCCAAGAGAAGAGTCGAACCGCGAGCCAGAGCGCCCACGCCAGGATCAGCACCCGCCACACCCAGAGCGGGGCACTGAGCACACCGGCCGGCGGCATCGTGTCGCCGGCTCGGTCGAGGTACCAGGCGAGTTGGTTGGCTCCGCTTTCGACCGAGGCCACCTGCATGTCGGGCTGCATCAGCAGGCCCACGTGCAGCGCGGCGTAGAGGCAGACCGCTGCGATGAGGGAGTAGAACGCTAGGCTGATCTGCCGAACCACGAAGAGCCCGCGTCCTATGTCGGGCGTTCGACCACGGAGATCGATCGCGAAGAACCACCCGATCACGCACAGCCCCGCAAGCGGGGGGATTTGGGTCAGGCCGATGCCGAGCAAGAACCAGTCGACAAGCTTGAGCGGGGTTCGCTTCGTGCGCGCGAGCACGAACGCGAGGCCGAACACGAGCAGCAGGTACGGCCAGAAGAGCACCGCGACCCCTGACGCTGGGCCCCACGCCCACAGCACCCAGCGGTCGTGCGGGAGGTCGATGTCGATGCTCGCGTTGACGATTTCGTCGCGGAGTCCGACCTCGGGGCTGGCGAACACGAGACCGAGTCCGCCCGCCTGCCGCCACTCGACTCGGATGGCCGATTCCCCGGGCGGTACGTTCACCTCGAGCCGGCCCTCGTCGTCGAGCTGCACGGGCCGCGAACGACCACGGACGCTTAGTGACTGCACCTCCGCGCCGGCCGGGAGAACGACGGCCTGGGTGTCTCCCTGGCTCGCCCGCACGGTCATCTCGAGCGTGGCCGCGAGGCTGCGTACCCCGGGGGTCAGACGAAGGGCTGCGTCCTGGATCGTGCGCGAGCTTCCCTCCGCCCCCGGGGGTTGCGTTGCGGTGATGGCCAGCGTCTCGCCAGGCCAGGGGTGATACGTGGTGCTGACCTCATGGTCGCCGCGCGAGGTGGGCGTCAGGCCTTCGGGTGCGCAGCGCCACATCGGGCTGCACGCGAGGACCCAGACCTCGCTCGTGTGCTGGCCCTCGCTGGCTTCGAGACCGATGGCGCTCCCGGGCTCGAGCGTCGAGGTCCAGCGCAGCGCGTCTCCACGATGGGGCACCCGGGCCAGCACCACGCCGTCCTCGACCTGCACCGAGTCGGCCGTGACCGACTCGCCCTCGAGGAGTGGCAATCGCAGGGTCGCTTGCCCAGTCGACTCGTCGCCATGCCGGCGGACGACGGTGTGCAGTGTCCAACGCACCCCGAGCTCCAGCCGCCGCTCGACGATGGCCCATACCGGCAACGGAGCCTCCCGTTCGTCTTGCGTCTCGCCGAGGGCCGCGTCCGGCTCGCCAGACACGGCCGGATCCGCCACGGCCGGATCCGCGCGGGGGACCGTCCGGCGCAACTCGAGCGTCTCGGCGCCGCTCCCGTCGGGCCGGATGCCGGTCGCGGCCCAGCCGCGAAGGTTGGCCTGCGTGCGGGAAGGCGATGTGCCGAGCGCGAGCGTCAACGCGTCGCCGCGCACAGGACCCGTCAGCGTGATGCGGTGGACCCCCGCGTCGACGCGAACATGGACCACGTTGGCGGAGCTTCGGAGAAGCGCGGTGGTCGGTCGCCCGTCGACGCGCACGCTCTCGGGGACCCAGTGCGTCGCTGGACCGGGAAGGGGCACGCCGACCTGCGCGCCCGCGTGCACTTCCAGCTCCACGGTCAGCTCGCCGTCTGGGCCAAGCGTGAGCGAGGCGTCACTGACCAGCACGCACTCACCGGAGCACTCCGGCTCCGCCGTCAGTCGCTCGGCGAGCGCGTCGAGGGCGGCTTGGTTCGGCACCTGCGCGTGCGCCGTCGTGCCAACAAAGGCCCCGCCGGCTCCAAACAAGGAGAAGGCCACCAGCACCGCCGTGGCGCCCACGACCTGGGCCGATCCGCTGGACGGGGTTTCGGGCGCGTCCTGTGGTGGCGAAGGCTCGCCCTCAGGCCCGTCGTCTCCGTCCTCGTCGTCCGCTGTGGCCGGTTTCGGCCCCGGCGGAGTCGGCACGTGACGCACGAGCAACAGGAGGATCAACCCCGCGAGCAGGCCCACTCGAAGGAGCGCGAGCAAGCGAAAGAGCCAGGGTGGCAGGAGCGTGAGCGAGACCACTTGCCCACGAAGGACCGGGCCGTTCCAGCGCAGCTCGTGCGCGTGAAACGCCCACGTCGGCACCCCGGGACCAGTCTGGGCGATCGCGTTCGGATCAACCCACCCGGCGGCGTCGCGCGGGGCGTTGAGGGGTTCCAGGCTACCGCCGGGGTTGCGCGTGGCCTCCCGGGCGGACTCGCGCGCCATATGGGGGTCGTCGCTCGTGGGCCCTTCGATGGCGTAGCGGTTGGACGACCTGGACGACGCCGCCTCGCCCATCTGACCCTCGTCCCCGCGGTGCCGCTTGCCGCGACCGCCGCCCTCGTAGTCATCGAACTCCGCCTCTTCGAGCCATTCGGGCGTCTCTTCGTCCCACGTCTCGTGAAGCGTCGCGGAGCGATAGCCCGCTTCGACCCACCCGGCGTCCGCGTCGGCCATGAATGGGTAGAGCGCGTTGCGGAGCTGCGACGTCGCGAACGGAAGCGACACCCAGAGCAAGAGCACAACCGTGCTCCAGAAGAGCCCCGAGCTGACCTTTTGTAGAGGCCCCGCGGGGATGACGCGACGGAGACCGAGCAGGGGCAGGAGCAGGATCCACGTCAGAAAGGGCGCACCCGACTCGTGGTAGCAGAGCGTCAGCGCCACGAGCGCAAGCACCCCGAGCTTCGGCGTCGCGAGCCGGCCGATGGCGAGGCTCATCACGAGCACGAAGAAGATGCTCCAGAGGTTCCACTGCTCGAGCCACGTACCGCTGACGGTGTCGACTCCGCGGGCGCTCAACAGAACCCACCCCGGCGGAAGGTGCAGGGTCGCGCTGGCTCCGCCCATGTCCTCGGACCACCCCACCGCGGGGATGGAGGAGGTGCCGCTGAATCGAACGTCGGCTTCCATGGCGAAGTCATGATCGCGGATCTCCACGCCGCGGTTGCCCTCGAGCTCCGTGATCACCTGGTCTCCGACGCCGAGGATCGACACCCGTCCGAGCTCGCCCTCGAGCAGGTCGAGGCGGTATCCCTGCGACATCCGGCCCGAGAGCCGGTCGCGCGCGGTGAAGCCGCCTCCGTCGAAGTCGAGCCAGAGCTCGCGGTTGAGATCGAGCTGGTTCGGCGCGGGCGTCGACTCCCCCCGTCGGGACGTCGTGAACGACAGCGCTTGTCCGGCGCTGAGCGCATACACGCTGCCCTCCCAGTCGGACGGAACACTCGTGCGGGCGCGATCGAGCGACGGCGCGCCGGCCACCGCGACCTGGCGCAAGCGCTCATCCGGTTGCCACACCCAGCGCTCCTCTTCGGGCCAGGGGTCGGGCTGGTCCGGCGCCTCGAGCGTCTCGGGCGGTGTGCCCATCTGCGCCCGGATCCGAATCGTGAACGTCCCCGGCCGAGCCTGCACGCGCAGCTCGCCGGTCTCGGGGTCGAGCCGCGCCGCGAGGTCGGAGCGCAGTTCGGTCGGCGTCATGCCCTCGAGGACGGCCCGCCCGAGCACGACTTCACGCGCCCGGCCCGACGCGCGCACCGTGATCTGCGACTCGACCTGGAAGGGGGAGCCGTCCTGCACGTGGCGCATGACTTCGAGCGAGAGGCCGTCCGGTTGATCGTCTTCCGTCTCGGTTGTCTCGGTCTCCCGCGCACGAAGCCAGAGGTCGCCGACGTCGTTGCGACGCACGGCGACGGCGCGCCCACCCCGGGTCACGCGGACGACCGCGATCTCCTGTGGCACGAGGAAGAGCTCGGGGAGCTCCTCGAGTTCGAAGTGCCCTGTGATCCGGTGGCTCCCGCGCGCCAGCCAGACGTTCGCGATCCCCTGATCGTCGCGGCGCAGTGGCACCTCACGACCGCCCACTCGGACATCGAGGGGGAACGCGCCAGGCCCGCCCGGAAGCCGCACGTTGACGTCGGCGCCCGCTTCGACCTCCAAGGTGAACCGCGCGCCGCCCTCACGCAGCTCGAGGGTGAGCTGCCCCGGCCAGCGGCACTCGCGCTCGTTGGTCATCCACGCGCACTCGTGTGTCCGATCGCCCCGTAGCACCCAGTCCACCCACGGGCGCAGCGGAGCGGGGACGTCGGCCTCCGGGAGCGGCTGCGCGTGAGCGGCGTTGGACCCCACGATGGGGCTCACCCCGAGGACGGCGCCGGCCGTGATCGCAGTTCCCGCAATGACGAGACTCGTCGCCAAACTCGTCGGCAACGCCGCGGGAGCGACCGCGCGTATGCCTGCCAAGACGACCCGAGCCGCCTGCCCCCACCATGCCCGATCCATTCGCGACGCTACCACGACCCGGAACGCCCACGCGCGGTCGCTTGACGCAGAGATGCCGACACCCCCGCCGGCAGACCGGCCCGCTCCGCCGCCCTACTCTGACTTCATGCGCCGCGCGGCCACAGCCACAGCTGCCCGCTCAGAACGCGTCCCGCCGCCAGACCACGACGTCCTGTCCGTCGTGCGCCCACACCCGCTCGCCGTCGTCGCGCACCGCCTGAAGCCCCGGCAACCGCTTCTCGCCGCCGCCGATCCGTCGGACCGTGTCGCCCGACACCATCCAGCCGCCCGGCACGACCTCGCCTTCGCCTTCGACCACGCTGCCGTCGGTCGTGTCCCAGACCGAGTCGCCGAGCCGCACGTAGCGGTCGAAGCGGCCGGCCGACTCGAGCCCCTCCGGCGAGAGGCCCGCGAGAGGCACGCCGCCAACGAACGCTCCGTCTTCGACCCGCTGGACCGCGACTTCGTCTCCGAGGGTGATCGCGACGACGCGGCCACCGTCGGGATCGCAACCGCGCATCGGTCCGATCTCGAGGCCTGCCTCGCCGCTCGGCTGCCCCGGCACCCAGCGCCGATGACCGATCACCAGCGCGCCGCCCGTGGCGCAGAGTCCGGCCATGCCCACGCCCACCTGGGTCACTTCGCCAGAAGACGAGACCCGGTGCACGACCCCGTCCTCGGTCAGCACGTAGAGCGCGTCACCGAACATCGCCGCGTCCGCGGTGGCCTGGCCCGGCTCTCCGACTTCGAGCGAGACCCGCGCGAGCTCCTCGCCTTCGAGGTCGAGCGCGATGACCTGCGGACCGGGCGCGCGGTCGTCGTACTCCGCGCCGCCGTGCACGAGCCAGACGACTTCGTCTCCGACGAACAACGTCTGCTCGCCGAACCGGGGCAAGCCGTCGGGCGCTTCTTCGGTGGGGCGGCCCCCACGCCAGAGGAACCGGCCCTCGTCGAGTGTGAACACGTGCAGCTCGCTGTGGCCGCGCGCTTCGCGGGCCCGGACGTACACCCGGTCGCCCACGACCTGGACCGTCGGTTCGTCGCCGGCCGTGTCGAGGCCCTCCACCCCGAAGAGCGCTTCGGACCACTGCATGAGGTTCTCGGACGAGAGCATCAGGTGCACGTAGCCACGTTCCTCGTAGCCCCGCCGCAGCAGGATCACGCGTCCGTCCCCGGTGGGCACCAGCGCCACGATCGGGCCGCTCGGCTCGCGGGTGAGGAACCACGCGGTGAGCAGCGACGCGGCGATCGCGACGAGCGCGAAGACCAACCCCACCGCCACCCGGCGGCCCTTGTGTCGTGCCCTCGGTGCGGTCGTCATTCGGAACCTCGTTCCATGGTGGTGCCCTGCATCGTCGTGCCCATCGTGTTCCCCCGCATCGTGTTGCCTCGCGAGGCCGGAAGGTCCGCGCCGACGTACCCGAGCGCTCGAAGCTGCGCTTCGGTCTCGGCGTCGATCTCGGTGTTCTGGGCTTCGTGTGCGCGCGTCGCGCCGCGCAGTCCCAGGCCGAGCAGTTCACGCATCGCGCGCACCACCATCGGGCGCGCTTCGGCCAGGTCGCGTCGCTCCCCGGGATCTTCTTCGAGGTCGAAGAGCATCCAGCGGCGGTGGGTGCGGTGAATGAGTTTGAACCGGCCGACGATCACGCTGCGCCAGCCTTCCATGAAGCCGCTCACGGTCACCCGCGGCGCGCCGCTCGGCTCGCCGCGCAAGAGCGGCAAGAGTGTGCGCCCGTCGAGCTGCTCGAAGGGCATGCCGAGCGCATCCAGCACCGTCGGCGCGATGTCGACCAGGCCGACTGCGTCTTCGACCCGCACCGCGCCTTCGATGCCGGGCACTTTCAAGACGAGCGGCACGTGGAGCAGCTCTTCGTAGAGGCTGTGCCCGTGGCCGACCGAGTCGTGTTCGAAGAACTCTTCGCCGTGGTCCGACGTGAAGACGACCAGCGTGTCGTCCGCGAGGCCGCGCCGCTCGAGCCCGTCCAGAATCGCGGCGAAGTGCACGTCGTGGTAGGTGATCTCGGCGTCGTAGAGCGCTTCGAGGCGCGCCCGGTCCCGCGCGTTCAGCCGCAAGCGCCCGGCCTTCACCGCTTCGAGCAACTCGCGGTCTCGCGTGAAGTCGACCGGTCCTTCGTAGGGCAGCGGATCGTAGAGCGCGAGCGTCTCGTCGGGCGGGATGTACGGCACGTGCGGATCGATGGTGTGCACGTAGAGGAAGAAGGGCGAGGTCTCGGGCCGTTCGTCCAGCCACTCGAGCACGTCCGCGGCCACGAAGCGCGCCGCGGTGCGTCGACCCTCGCGAATGTAGTTCCGGTAGGTGGTCCAGCCCTGCTCGAACCCGAACGCATCCGAGACGTAGCCGTTGCAGACGAACGCACCGGTGTGGAAGTCGGCATCTTTCAGGGTCTCGCTCAACATCTCGACCGAACGCGGCAACACCGCGTCGCCGCTGGTGGCGGTGTGGGTCCACGGCATCAGGCCGGTCAAGAGCGTGGCCACGGAAGGTTTGGTCCAGTTCTCCTGGGTGCGTCCGTTCTCCATCACGATCGCGTCGCGCACGTAGCGGTCGAGGCCCGGGGTCTGAACCCGGCTTCCGGGCGCCCAAGGATGCAGTCGATCCGCGCGCACCGTGTCGACGAGGTAGATCAAGACGTTGCGCGGACGGGCCGTCGTGCGGGCCTGGACCTCCTCGAGATCCACGAGGCGGGCTTCTTCGATCCGCCCTTCGCCCTGCCCCTCGAGTTCCAGCCGCACAAACGCGCCCGCGAACGGCGCGAGGTCGAGATCGAACGCGCCCTCGGCGGCGCCGAGCACCGTCGACGTGCCGTCTTCGCGCACGACGTTCCACCGGGCCGGCCCACTCGTGCGGCCCCGCAGCCGGGCGCCGGCCGCGACTTCGAGGGGCCAACTCCAAGTCGTGCCCGAGACGAAGTGGCCCGGGCGCACCGGCTCGAACGACTCGCCCCCATCTTCGGCCGCGAGCCGGATCCAGTCGATGGCGATGCCGGCCCGCACTCCGTCCGCACGACCGACGCTCGGAACCCGCAGCTGCAGCCGATGTTCTCCCGGCGCGAACCCGAGCTCGAGGCGCACCGTCGCGAAACTTCCGTCGGTCGGAAGCCGCACGTGCCCGACGGTCGCGCCGTCGAGGTACACCGTCGTGCGACCGTCGCCGAACGCGCGGGCGCGCATCGTGAAGTGCACCGGGCACACCCCTTCTTCACTCGAGTTCGGGCACGTGCGCGGCGCGGCGAGCATCAGCTCACCGGTCACGCCTTCGATCAGCGTCGTGGAGACGTCCCCGAAGCGGTGGTCGTCCCCGATGCGGGTGCGCCATCCGCCGAGGGTGTACTTGGCGGCGCCCGGCTCGCCGAAGTCGACGACAACGTCGTGGCCCTGGCGGTTTTCGGCGCGCGCGATGTGGGCGTGCAGATCGTAGAGCAGACGCTCTGGCCCCTCGACCCTCGCTTCCGTGGCGGGTTCGGTGGGCGGGGTCTCCGGCTGCGGTTCGTTGGTGGCGGCCGAGGGGGCGGAGTCGTCTCCACCACACCCGAGCAGGCAGACCACGGAGACCCAGAGGGTGAGACCAGAACGCACGCCGGACGCTATGGCACGGCCTGACGCAGCTGCCACCGGGCGAATCTGCCGGTGAATCCACGATTTCGCAGTTGGAACGGCCCGTGCTACCTCGTAGGACGTGCGCCGCGCCTTCCTACTCGCCAGCCTGACCGCCCTGACCGTCCTGGCCTCCGTCGGCTGTGCGCGTTCGAACGCCTACGAGCTCGGCGACGCGGACGCGTCCCTCGACGGCGGCGCCGACTCGGGGCGCATCGGCATGCTCCCCGACGCGGGAGACGTGGGCCCGCGGTACGACGTGTTCATCGATCCGGGATGCGATGCCGGGCCGCGCGACAGTGGCGACGGGCGCATGTACGAATGCGACCCGCTCGACTTCGACAGCTGCGGCCCGGGGCTCGGTTGCTACGCCGGCGCGATCCCGCCCTCCGGTCCGTGCGGCGAAGAGATCTTCATCTCCTACTGCGCGGTGCCGGGACCCGGCCGACAGGGCGACAGCTGCCTCGGCCACAACGAGTGTGCCGCAGGCCACCTGTGTGTCGTGACCGGCGCCGGCACCCAGTGCGTGAACGCGTGCGATGTGGGCGGCGGCGAACCGAGCTGCCCCCGCGGGTACTTGTGCCGAAGCACGGATGTGCCCGGGTACGGCGCGTGTTTCTGAACCGTTCGGTGCGCCTTTCGATGTGCCTGTGCCTCCTCGCCGCCTGCGGCGCCAAGACCGGGCTCGAGATCGAAGAGCTGCCTCCCTGCGAATCCGACGCCGAGTGCGACGACGGCGTGTTCTGCGACGGACTCGAGCAGTGCATCGAGGGGCGATGCCGCCGCGGCGCGCCGCCCGAGTGCGTCGACGACGATCCCTGCACCGAGAACCTCTGCGACGAACCTGGCCGTCGATGTTTCTTCCCGCCGGTCGAGGTCGCGGACAACGACGGCGACGGCTACTTCGTGCTCGGCACCTGCGGCGACGACTGCGACGACTTCAACGCCGCGGTGAATCCGGGCGCGACCGAAGTCTGCAACGGCATCGACGACGACTGCGACATCCAGATCGACGAAGGCGCGTCCTACACGCCCGAAGGCGGCGACACCCGGCTCACGTTCGCCGAAGCCGCGAACGGCCGCGGCGCTGCGACCTGGTGCCCCCTCACCGAGACCTGGGGCGTGACCTATTGGGACTACACGGACGGAACCTCCGACGTGTACTTCCGGCAGCTCTCCGAAGAAGGCGTGCCGGTCGACGACGCGAAGCTCATCACCCGCGCGCCAGGCGACGCGTTCGGCGCCGCGATGGTCTGGACCGGCACGGAGTACGGCCTCGTCTGGCAGGATCGACGGGACGGAGTCTGGGAGATCTACTTCAACCGACTGACGCCGGACGGCGAGAAGCTCGGCCCCGATCGCCGGGTGACCTTCGCCGCGGACTGGAGCATCAACCCGACCTTGATCTGGACCGGCGTCGAGTACGTCGTGGCCTGGCAGGACTGGCGCCACCGCGTCTCCGCGCCAGACAACTTCGAGGTCTACTTCACCTTCCTCGACCGCGAGGGACTCGAGATCGGAGACGACATCCGGCTCACCCGAGAACCGGACAACTCCGAAGCGCCCTCGCTTGCGCTCAACGCGGTCGACGGAGAGATCGGCATCGCGTTCGTCGACGGGCGCACCGGCAACGAACAGATCTGGTTCGCGATCGTGGACGGCGCAGGCACGACCCTCGTCGAACCCTTCCAGATCAGCGACACCCGCACCGACGCGTTCTCGGTCGAGGTCGCCTGGGCGGACGGGGCCTACCTGCTCGCGTGGCAAGAAGAGACCGAGGCCGGCGACTTCGACGTGATGGGCGCGCGCATCGAACGCCCCGGGATCCGCGTCGACGGCCCGACGGTGATCGCAGGCGGCGAAGCCTGGGCCCGCCGCCCGCGCATGTTGGTCAACGGAGACGAAGTCCTCATCGGCTACAGCGACGACCGCAGCGGCGTCTACGACATCTACGCCGCGCTCTACGACACCCGCTTCGGCCGGCTCGGCGACGACATCATGGTCACCCGCGGCCCCGTCGACAGCGTCTACGGCACCATGAGCCGCGGCGGCACCAGCGTCGGCGTCCTCTTCGAAGACCAACGCGACGGCAACTGGGAAGTCTACTTCACCCGGTTGCTCTGCGCGGACGCAGTCCTGGACCCATAGCCGACGACGGGACGCGCCTGCACTCACGGGCACGGGAACCGCGCATCCTCTCCTTCGGATTCGGATTCGGATTCGGATTCGGCTTCGGCATCGGCATCGGCCTCGGCATCGGCTTCGGCTTCGGCATCGGCATCGGCGTCGGCTTCGGCATCGGCATCGGCCTCGGCCTCGGCCTCGGCGTCGGCTTCGGCTTCGGCGTCAGCTTCGGCTTCGGCGTCGGCTTCGGCGTCGGCTTCGGCCTCGGCCTCAGCCGCGGCGGCCCCGGGTCGGTGCTGCTCCGCCCGACCCGCTATACTCGCAACCGTGACTTCTCTTCCCGCCCTTCGCCGCGCCGCCCTCCCCCCCCTCCTCGCGGTGCTGGCTGTGGGAGTCGCAGCGCTGGCTGCCTGCGGCGGCGACGACGATCGGCCGCCCGTGGACGCGGGCTCTGGCGCGGACGCGCAGGACACCGGCGTGCTCGCAGATGCCGGAGCGGATGCAGCCGCGGACGCAGACATCGACGCAGGAGAGGTCTGCAACTGCGGGTTCGGCTCGCACTCGACGCTCGTGTACTTGATGAGTCAGGACGCGGAGCTGTGGAGCTTCGACCCGGGCACGCTCGAGATGGCGTTCGTCGCCGGCCCGGTGTGCGGCGGCGACGCGCCGTTCTCCATGGCGGTGGACTCGGACGGCATCGCTTGGGTTCAGTCGGCGGAGTCCCTTTCGGTGCGCCTGCTCGACGTCAACGACCCCGGGCCCTGTACCGAGTCGCCCTACCTCCGGCGCAACCCGGATTTCGGGTTGTTCGGCCTCTCGTTCGCGAGCCGCAGCGAGACAGACTTCTGCGCGGACCTCTACGTGCACACGTACGATGGCATGGGCCCCTTCGAGGAGGGGCCGGATCTCGGGCAGCTCGGCATCATCGACCCGGTCTCCGGAGACCTCACCCCGTTCGCCTCCGTCGACTACGACGGCGGCGAGCTCAGCGGCACGGGGGACGGACGACTCTACGCCCTCGCGGGCACCGATCCGGTGAAGCTCATCGAATACGACCGCACGACCGGCGGCGTCATCGAAACCATCCCACTCGACGGGTTCAACAAGACCAACGCGTCGGCGATGGCGTTCTTCGGGGGCGACCTCTACCTCTTCATCGAAGCGGTGCCGCCCGCGTGTTTCACGTGCTTGAACGACACGTGCCCCGAGGCGCTCGCGGCCTGCGAAGCCGATGAGGTCTGCGCAGACCATCTGCAGTGCGTCGTCGAGACCGCGATGTTCACGGACGAGTGCGGCGGCTTTCTCAGCGACGAGATGGCCACGTGCGTCCGGGGACCATGCGAGATCTGCGGACTCCGTCCGCGCGCGCGCGTGAGCCGAGTTCTGAGGTTCGACCTCGACGGGGACCGGTCGGTGGAAGAGGTCGTCGCGCAGGCGCCGATCCGCATCGTCGGCGCGGCGTCGAGCCCCTGCGTGCCGACCGGGCCGATCTAGGCCGACACCGCCCAGAGCCGGCGGGCCCAGGCGAACGCGAGCAGCCACGCCACGCACAGGGGGGTGACGAGGTCGCCGTGTCGGATCCACACGGTCTCGCCGTCGAGTTTGGCGGCGGTGCTCACGAGCGTTGCCTCCACCCAGGTCTCCGTCTGCGCGACGATCGCGCCGGTGGCCGCGATGTGGGAACTGATGCCGGTGTTCACCGAGCGTACGAGATCCCGACGGGTCTCGATCGCCCGCTGCCGCGCGATGAGGTTGTGCAGAAAGGGTTCGCGGGTGTCTCCGAACCAGGCGTCGTTGGTCAGGTTCACGAGCAACTCCGGCCCCTGCGCCGCGAGGCCGCGGGCGTGCTCCGAGAGCACGTCTTCGTAGCAGTTGAGCACCCCCACGCGGACGTCCGCGACCTCGAGCACCTGCGCGGCGTCGCCAGCACGGACGCCTGGGCAGGCGAACATGTCTTGGAGGGGCGGCAGGTAGGCATGCAGCGGCACCGTCTCTCCGAAGGCGAGCAGCTCGACCTTGTCGCTCACGCCCACGATGCGCCCGTCCGCGTCGTACGCGATGGCCGAGTTCCACTTCGCGCAGCGGTCGCCTTCTTCGATGGTGAGCGCGCCCACGAGAAGGGGGCCGGTCACTCCGTCCGCATGCAGCGCCGCCCGGCCCGCCGGTTCGCGCGTCGCGCCGCGCCGGAGCGGGAACGGGTACGCCGTCTCCGGCCACAGGACCAGATCGGTGGCGTCTTCGATCTCCGCGGTCAGCCGCCGCAACTGCCGCAGCTGGGCTGGGCGTTGGCGACGGTCGTGTTTGTCCACGATGTCGATGTTCGGCTGCACGACACCGATGCGGATCGACGGCGCCTCGGCGCGCAGCGCCTCGATTTGCGGCAAGCGAAAGAGGCCGTAGGCCGCAGGCGCCACGTAGCAGAACGCGGCCACCGCGAGGGCGATCCGGGACCGGGTTCGGAAACACTCGTAGGTCGCGCACGCGGCGCCGAGCAACATCACGTCGAGCAACGGGGGTCCGCCGAGGTCGCCGATCTGCGCCCAGTGCAACCACCCGAGCGAGGCGCTCGCGGGCCGCCAAGGGAAGAGGCTCGGGCTGAGCGTGAACATGGCCGTCACGGCGAGTGGGAGCACGTACGCGGCCACCGCGCCGCGCTGCACGCACGCCGCCGTCATCCACAGCGCAAAGGCGAGGAGCAGCCCCTGGGCGACGAAGAGGAGCAGCGCGACCAAGAGCGCGAGCGGGGTGGGGAACCCGGCGAATGCTTCGAGCAGGCCGACGAGCCAGTAGAACGCCATCGCGTTGCACCCGATGCCGGCACCCCAACCGATGTAGAAGGCTTGCCGCGGGCCGGGGCGCGCCTGCATCAGCGCGAGCAGCGGGACCGGGAAGAAGAACGCGAGCGCGGGAAGCGGTCCCCACGACGCGGACACTCCGAGCATCGCACCGGTGGCCAGTGCGATCCCGAACGCGAAGAGCGCACCGCGGCTCGGACGGAGCCGACGAAGAAATCCGATCACGCGCGACCGCTCACCGGATCTGGAGCGCGCCGCTCCGAAGTTCGAAGGTCGCGGGCAAGCGCCCCGGCGCTTCGCCGTCGACGTCGAGCAGCACGTGGGTGCCCGGATCGACGGGCTCCGCGAACACCTTCACGCCGCGTTCGTAGTGCACGCCAGACTGTTCGAGGATGGTGCCGTTGTAGAGGGCGCGGGAGAACCCGATCTTGCCAAGCGCACCCGCCCGTTCAAGGGCGACCACATCGAACCACCCATCGCAGGGGTCGGCCTTCGGGGCGATCTGCATGCCGCCGCCAAAGTACTGCCCGTTCGCGACCGCCAAGTTGAACACCGTGGTCTCCCGCGCGACACCCTCGTCGACTCGAACCCGCACCGCCTGGTTGCGGTAGCTCACCATCGCCCGCGCCGAACCCAAGAAGAACGCCAGTCGCCCGCCCATCCACTTGGGGCTCTCGTTGACGATCCGGTCGACGTGCCCACTGATGCCGAAGCTGGCGATGTTCAGGAACGCACACGCGGCGGGTTGGCCGTCGTGATCGGTGTAGTCGAGCCAGCCCGCGTCGAGCGGACGGGGCACCGCTTTCATCAACCGCTCGGCCATCGCCTCCGGCTCGTTCGAGAAGCCGAAGGTCTTGCGGAAGTCGCCACCGGTGCCGCAGGGCATCGGCCCAAGCCAGGCACCGGGAGAGACGACCGTGCCGTCCGGCTCGAAGAAGCCGTTCACCGCTTCGTTCAGGGTGCCGTCGCCGCCGACGACTGCGATGCCCTTGGCCCCTTCGCGGAGGGCGTCCCGCGCCAACTCGGTGGCGTGTCGGGGGCGTTCGGTCTCCCGGACCTCGACGCGTGCACCGTGGTGCTCGAGCGCTCGGCAAAGGCGTCCCAGCTGCCGTTTTGCGCGCCCAGCGCCCGCTCGGGGATTGACGACCAATACGATGGTCTCCATCGCGGCACCGTATCAGAGTTGACCGATTCGGAAGGGGCGGAGTACTCAAGCACGTGGTGATCACCAACCGGCGCAGCGCAATGGCCACCCTTGTGTGGACGAGCCTCTTCGCGGCCGTGTTTCTCTGGGACATGGGCGCCACGAGTGGACGCGGAGCGTTCGTGGATCGACACGGGGCCTCGGCGTATTTGCGCATCCTCGTCGTCGGCGCGGTGCTTTTGCCCGCGTTGCTCGTTTCGTTGGTCGGCACGTTGAAGTCGCGGGAAGAAGACCCACTCCGGCGGATCCGCCTCGTGGCCCTCGCGGGCGCGCTCGTGCTCGTCGGAACCCACATCGTGTGGGTGTGGGTGCCAACGCTGGCCGGCCTGCCGCCGGTCGAGCTCTACCAATCTCTGCGGGACGGGCTGCCGCACGAAGGCGTCATCGCGCTGTACGCGATCGGTCTGGCGGCGTTCGCGGTGTCCTTCGAGATGGCGCTTCGCGGTGGTGCGATCGCCCTTGGTGCGACGCGGGAAGCGACCCTGCGGTGGGTGCGGATCGGCTCGACCCTCCTCCCGGTGATCTTCTTCATCTGCTCGGTCAACGCGCTCGGCGTGTTCATGGTCGGCAAGGCCGTGTTCTTCGGTGGAGAGATGCCCATCGAAACCGCCGAGGCCGAAGCCGAAGCCGACGCTGCACCGCCGACCAGCCCCGAAGGGGAGCCCGCCGAGAGCGAGGCGCCGTGACCTCCACCGCTTCCTCTTCGCTTCGTCGCCAACCGAGTGCGCTCACCGGATTGACCCAGCGGGTTTTCGCGATCGGCCTGAACACCTTTCGTGAAGCGGTCCGGGATCGCGTGCTCTACGGGGTGCTCGCGCTGGCGGTCGCGGTGCTTGTGTTCAGCCTGGCGCTCGCCCAACTCTCGCTCGATCAGGAGCGCCGGGTGGTCGAGGACATCGGGCTCGCGTCCATCTCGCTCTTCTCCGTGGTCATCGCGGTCTTTTTGGGATCGTCACTCCTCTACAAGGAGATCGAACGCAAGACGCTCTACGTGGTCTTGCCCAAACCGCTCCACCGATGGGAGTTCCTCGTCGGCAAGTTCGTCGGCATCGCCTGGACGGCCACTGTCTTCGTGCTGGTGATGGGCGCGGTGCAGCTCTTCGTGATGGGGGTCCAAGCCAGCGGGCCGTCTTGGACGACGCTCGGCTGGGCGTTTGGGGTGTTCGTCTTGTTGGTCGGCGGCCTCGTCCGGTTTCGGGATCCCGCGAGCGTGCTGTCCTGGTGGGCGCCTTGCGCGCTCGGCGCGGGCTTGGCCTACGTCGCTTCGACCGAGGCCCTGGGTGGCCCCGTCTTGATGGCGCTCGTGCTCAACCTCGGCGAGGTCTTCGTGCTCGCGGCGGTCGCGCTGTTCTTCAGCGCGTTCTCCACCCCGCTGCTCACCGGCCTGTTGACCACCGGGGTGTGGGTCGTTGGCCGAAGCGCCGACACGATGCAGACCATTCAGTCGCGCCTGCTCTCGGGTCCGATCGAAGACGCGCTGCACGCGCTCGCGGTGGTCGTCCCGAACTTCAACCTCTTCGTGCCGGGCCGAAACGTCCTGCACGGCGCGGACGCCTGGCGTTACGTCGGCGAGTCGGTGGCGTACGGGGCCGTGTACACCACGCTCCTGCTCATCTCGGCCTCGCTGATCTTCCGGCGCCGAGACTTCGTGTGAGCCGCCAGGTCGCGGCCGGTCTCTTGCTCTTCGCCGCGGTCCTCGGCGTCAGCGCGGTCCGGGTCGTGACGGCGTCGCGCGGAGAGCTGCTTCGCGGCCAAGCGCTCGAGGCGCGCGGAGACGACGACGCGGCGCTTCTTCACTACCGGCGCAGCGCGCACTGGTACGCGCCGGGCAATCCCTACTGCGTGGATGCGCTTGAAGCACTCGAGCGCATGGCGCTGCGGACCGAACCGGAATCCCCCGCGCGGGCGTTGTCCGCGTGGCGGGCGATTCACGCGAGCGCGGTCACCGCCCGATGGCTTCGGCAACCGCATCCCTCCCGGCTGGCCCGGGCCGACCGGAACATCGCACGCTTGATGAGCAGCGACCCGGTCGAGTCCTTGCCGGAGATCGAAGAAGCCGACATCGCCGCGGGGCTGCAAGCCGCCTCCGAGCGGCCGCACGTGTTCTGGGTGCTGCTCGTGCTGCTGGGTTTCGTGGTGTGGGTCGGCGGCGCGTTCTCGCTCGCGCTCCGCGGCATCGACGCCGAAGGCCGCGTGCAGCGCGCCTCGGTGCGGGTCCATGCAGCCGCGATCGTGCTCGGATGGGCCAGCTTTCTGCTCGGCCTCGGCTTCGCGTAGGCGGGCCCCCGGCGTCGGCTTCGGCTTCGGCATCGGCATCGGCTTCGGCGTCTGCGTCAGTCGAGCCGCACTTCGAGTTCGTACCCGGCCCGGTTGCCCTGTCCCCCGTCGCGCACGGTGAGGAGGTACCAGCCCGGTTCGAGGCTGCGGCTGACGGTTTCGCGCGGCGTCTCGCCCACGCTGCGGTCGAGCACCGTGGTTCGAATGTCGCGCAGCTCCAGATCCAAGTCTTCGTGATCCTCGCCTCGGCCACTCCCGAAGATCACCAAGCTCGCCGACAGCCGACCCGCCTGTGGCAGATGCACCCGGTACACGTGCACCGCGTCCTGCCCGTTCAACGGCCGCGGCGGTCCACCCGACGGCGCCGGATCGCTGAGCCCGTCGATCTTGTCACTGGCCTTGCCCGGAAGCGCGAGCGCGCGCGGCCAGGGGTCGACGCCGCTCGGGGGGAGAATCGAGGTCGGATGGCCGCCGAGGATCAGGATCGCGCGCAGGGATTCTTCGCTCGCAATGTCGTGGTCTGCGAGGTGCCGCAAGAATCCGGGCAACGCTGGGTGCGCCCCGTCCTGGCGGCTGATGTCGATCATCGCGCGGAGTACGCCCGCCGGTCCCAGCGCGACCCCGTCGTGGTCTTGATCGGGCACCCCGTCGGCGCCGTCGGCGAGATCCCAGAGCACCTCGGCCACGCTCGACTCGGAGCCCATGCCCCGCACGTCGTGGATGTGGCCGCGTTCGAGGTCGTGACTCACCCGGAGCGAGCCGCCCGGTTCGATGCCGATCGTGTCGAGGTACATCGGCGACCGCTTCACCATGGTGGCGAACCACGTGGCGCGGCCCTCCTCCCACGCGAGCCCGGGGTCCAGCAGGAAACCGCGCGGGTGTTGTCCGCCCGGCGAGCTGTCGCTCGAGAGCACGTCCATCACGAAGTGCCCGAACTCGTGGAGCACGATGAGCTCGTCGTGTTCGTCGGTGTCGGTCGTCGCCTGTTGGCCCGGTTCGCCGCCCAGCAACTCGATGGTGTACCGGCCGCTGCCGTGCGGTCGTTCTCCGGTGTAGAAGCTCCAGTCGGTGGTGATGCCGCGGCCCCAGTACGCGAAGAACGGCGGCAACGTGACGTCCACCCACCGCTTCACCGCGGTGGCGCCCTCGTACAACATGTCGAGGATGTGGAGCGCGCCGGCCATCGGCTCGGCGTCTCGAATGTCCACCTGTGCGGTGGCAGCGTGATCGGTCTCGACCGCGGTCGCACCGACAGCGGTCGCGTCGGCGCTCTCGGCCAGAGCGCGGACCTGTTGGAGTGGGATCGACAGCACGTGGTCCTGGCCACCGCCTGGATCGCGGCTGACCGCGAGGTCGTGCCCGTCGTGCACGATGCGCGCATACACCTCGAGCGTGGTCGCCGCCGAGGTGCCCTCCAGCGCGTAGTGCCCGACGGCATCGGTCGTGCCTTCCGCCACGGGTGTGCCGGACTCGTCGACGATGCGGACGCGAACGAACCGCGCCGGCCGGAGCTCGCCCTCGCGGCTGATGCCGGTCGGGGTCTCATGCCGTGCTTCGTAGCGGACCACGCCATCGAACACGACGGGGACGACGGGCGCCGGGGTGGTGCCCTGCCCCGTCCCGGGTCCGCAGCCCGCGAGGAGCAGGTTGAAGAGAATCGGCGCCACGTGGCGTGGGTTCCAACACATCACCCCTCCACCCTACCTCTCCTCTTCGGAGCCGTCGCCACCATCCACGTTCGCGTCGGTGCCCGGCAGCGGCTCGAGATCGACGAACACAAGTGATTCCTCGGGCGCCGCCGGTGCAGCCGGCGCTTGCTCCGGGGACCATTCGAGCCACGCCATGAGCGCGGCTGCGCAGATGGCCACGACCCAGAAAACGACCGCTGGGCCATCGAACGATGCGGGTACGCGCACAGCTTTCTGTAGCAGGTTCGTCGCACGGCCTCGACCGGGTTCGCACGGGGCTCTTGCCCCTGCCGGGCGGTTCCCGTATCTCTGCCGGCATGAAGATCTTCCTCGACTCCGCCGACCTCGACGACATCCGTGAAGCCCAGGCCATGGGTGTCGTGGACGGCGTGACCACGAACCCCTCGCTGGTCGCCAAGACCGGCAAACCGATGACCGAAGTCATCGCGTCGATCTGCGAACTCGTCGATGGACCGATCAGCGCCGAAGTCCTCGCGACCGACTACGACGGCATCGTGAAAGAGGGCCGCGCGCTCGCGAAGATTCACGCGAACGTGGTCGTGAAGGTGCCGCTCATCGCCGAGGGCATCAAAGCGGTGCGCACGTTCACCGACGAAGGCATCAAGACCAACGTGACGTTGTGCTTCAGCCCGACCCAGGCGCTCTTCGCGGCCAAGGCGGGCGCCACGTACATCTCGCCCTTCCTCGGACGGGTGGACGACATCGGTGGCGACGGCATGGACCTGCTCGCGCAGATCATCACCATCTACGAGAACTACGACCTGAAGACCGAGGTGCTCGCTGCAAGCATCCGCCACCCCCTTCATGTGGTTCAGGCCGCCATGCTCGGCTCACATGTCGCGACCTTGCCGCTCAAAGTGATCCACCAGCTCTTGCTGCACCCGTTGACCGATCGCGGGCTCGAGAAGTTCCTGGCGGACGCGAAGAAGATCCCGACGACGTGAACCGCTTCGCGATCTCGGTCTGCGCAGCGCTGCTCCTGTCCGCGTTCGCCGGGTCTACAGCGCGCGCCGACTGGAATCCCTCCGGCTCCCTGTCCGCGCTCGCGCTCGTCGAACGGAGCGACCCGCGGAACATCGGGGGCGCGGTCCTGCTCGATCTCTGGAAAGACTTTGGCTACTTCACGCTGGGCGGCGCTGCTGGCATCGGCATCCTCGCGAGCGACGACGCGAACGCCAGCCGGGTGTTCACGCCACTGGCGGCGCAGATCGGCCTTCGGCTCCGTGCGGCGCCGGTCGGCTTTCACGTCATGCTGCGGGGCGGGGTCTGGGGCGGCGCCGAGGCGGGCGGCCTGCAAGGCGGCGCGCTCGTGGGGGGCGCGGCACGGATCGAGTTTGCGTTCGATCCACGGCTCTACGTGACGGTCGGCGTGGACATCTGGAAACTCACTGGGCAGCGCGACGCCTTGGTGTTCTCCCCATCGCTCGGCCTCACGTGGTCGCCATGACGAAGGACGGCGACGCGTTCGACTGGCAGCTGCCGGACACCACGGTCGAGCGCCTCGAGGACCGCTCGCCCACCGAAGGCGGAGGGTTTCTGCGGCTGAGGCGCTTTCAACTGCGCAGCACCTACGAAGACGGCACGTCGAGCGAACCCTTCCTCTACGATTGCGTGGAGCGGCGCGCGCTCGACGCGGTGGTGCTCGTGCTGCACACCGCCGACGGACGGGTCTGCGTGCGCTCCTCGCTGCGGCCGCCGATCGTCTTCCGGCACGAACAGAACGTGCCGATGTTCGAACACTGCGCGCCGCTCCTCTGGGAGTTGCCGGCCGGTCTCATCGAACCCGACGAGCGTGGCGACGAAGGGCTGCGGGCGTGTGCGGTGCGCGAGACCCTCGAAGAGACTGGACTCTCGATCGAACCGGACACGCTTTGTCCGCTCGGACCCTCGGTCTACTTGAGCCCCGGGGTCATCGCGGAGCGGCTCTACTATTTTCGGGCCGAGGTCGACGACCGAACGCGCGGTGTGCCCACCGAAGATGGCACCCCGGTGGAAGCCCGCGCGGAAGTACGGTTCGTGGCGCTGCCCGAAGCGCTCGCGGCCTGCGACGCCGGACACATCGGGGACTGCAAGAGCGAGGTCGGCATCCGCCGCCTGGCCGCGTTCTGGAGCAGCCGCCCATGAGCGAGAAGTCCCGCAACAAGTCCGACATCCTGGTCGTCTACAAGAAGACGTCGTACGAGCGGTGGCGGGCGGACGGCGACCCGCGCATCGAAGAGTTGCTCGTCAGCGGAGACGCGTCGGTGGAGAAGCTGCGGTCCGCCCACGACGCGCACCTCGACACGATGAACCGGGCGCGTGCCGCGCTGAAGAAGCTCGGCACCAAAGCGGTGTTCCGACACAAACACGCCGAGCGCCCGGACGAACGCTGGGATCTGGTGGTGACCCTTGGCGGCGACGGAACGCTGCTCTGGGCCTCGCACCAGGTCGACGCCGACACGCCCATGGTCGCGGTGAACAGCGACCCGACCACGAGCGTCGGGTATTTCTGCGCCGGCGACCGCGGCGACGTCGAAGAGACCCTGGCCGCTGCGCTGCGGGGAGACCTCCGGCCGACGAAGCTCACGCGCATGCAGGTCCGCGTGGACGGGGACGTCGTGCACGAGCGGGTACTCAACGACATCCTCTTCTGCCACGAGGTGCCGGCCGCGACGACCCGCTACCTCATCGAGTTCGGCGGCGTGACCGAGAGCCACATCTGCAGCGGCATCTGGGTGGGTCCCGCCGCCGGGTCGACCGCCGCGCAGCGGAGCGCAGGCGGCAAAGTGCTGAAGATCGGCTCCCGCAAGTTGCAGTGGGTGGTGCGCGAGCCCTACCGGCCGGGCGACATCACGCTTCAACTGGCGAAGGGGCTCGTGCCCGCCGACGAAGTGCTCAAGCTCAAGACCAAGATCCGAGCCGGGCGCATCTACCTCGACGGCGCCAACAAACTCATCCACGTCGACGTCGGCTCAGACATCGAGATGCAACGCTCCCGCGAACCGCTCCAGCTGCTCGGCCTCCGCAGCCGCGGCCGCTAGAGGTCGCTGAAAAGCGACCTGCTCCCTTGCCCTTGCCCTTGCCCGTGCCCTTGCCCGCGTCGTGGACGCCGTGTGTTTCGCGACGGCGAGGCCGCGAATCGGCCCGATGCCCAGCGGACGAAGCCGCCGGGAATCGATCTGACCGCTGATCCGCGGGCAAGGGCAAAGGCAAGGGCGGGGGCAAGGGGCAGGCTGCGAGAACGCCCTGCGGGCGTTTCAGCCGACCGGTTTGAATCGTCTGTGATTGCGTGGACCAGGTGGTGTCGAAGGTGGTTCTGCACGCGCCGAAGGACGGCTGTAAGCCATTCGAGGGGTGGCGGGGCCGCATGCGGCCCGCATCGGCCGCGGAGGCGCGGGCGATTCAAACCGGTCGGCGCTCTAGCAGGTTGCTGAAGAACGCCCGCAGGGCGTTCTCGCAGCCTGCCCCTTGCCCCTGCCCTTGCCTTTGCCCTTGCCCGCGGATCAGCGGTCAGATCGCTTGATCAGCGCGACGAGCATCG
>JAXMNT010000065.1:0-38046 GCA_034670305.1 Deltaproteobacteria bacterium | reverse complement strand
CGGCTTCGTCCGCTGGGCATCGGGCTCCGATTCGCGGCCTCGCCGTCGCGAAACACACGGCGTCCACGACGCGGGCAAGGGCACGGGCAAGGGCAACGGCAAGGGAGCAGGTCGCTTTTCAGCGACCCGCGGCGATCTCGAGCGCTCAGGCGTGCAGGTGCTTGGCGCGTTGGAGCAGTGCGAGGGCCTTCGCGGACTCGCCGGCGGCGTGGACGCGCCAGGCCTCCCGGGTGATCGCATCGGCGAGCGCGACGCGGGCCTCGGGGTCGCCGGCCGCCATGCCCTTCTCGAGCAGCGCGGGCGCGAGCGCCGGGTCGTCGACGACGGCCGCCACGCGCGCCCACCCGCGGCTCGGCGGATCCCCCGACAAGGTCAAGAGCCGCGACGCGAGCAGCTGCGCGGTGCGGCGTACGGTCTCGTCGTCGGCGCGGCAGCCGAGCCAGGTGGCGGTCACGATCGCGACCGACAGGACACCCCCGGTGTCGGCGGCCGAGAGAAGCGACTGGTACGCGTCTCGGGTCGACGCGGTCGAGGTGCCGCGGCGCAACTTCGCGATCGCGTCCTGGGCGCGCCACTGCAGCGTCGGAGTGCGGGCACCCGCGGACACCGCCGAACCAGCGACGCCGTGCTCCAACACCGAACGGGCCAGGTCGATCGCACGCGTCGACGCGGTTGGGGGCGCGTCCCCCGACGCCGCGGCTTCGCCCCGGCTGATCCTCAGGCGCGCGGCAACCCGCCCGAGGGCTTCTTGGCGCGCCGCCAGGTCGGGCCAGTGGGAGAGCACGGTCTGCGCGCGATCCAGCTCGATCTCGGTCAGCCGGGGTTCCCGATCGACGTGACGGGCCACCGCACGCATCGCCTCACGCGCGACCTGTGCGTCCTCATGCTGTGCGAGTTCGTTCAACCCATCGAGGGCGCGCGTGCGTTTGTACCGGCCCTTCGCGGAGAGCAGAAGCACCAGCGAGGCCAGCTGGGCCGCGCTGTCCTCCGTGTCTCCCGCGCCCCCCGCACCGCCAAAAGCCTCCCCGAGCTGCGCGAGTCGTCGGCGGATGCACCCGGCATCGACGCTGCGTTCCTTCGCGTGCCGCAGCGCGCGCCGCAGATGTTTGCGGGCCTCTGGTTGCGATGGGTCCGGCTTCAGGTCGAGTTCGATTCGGGCGCACAGGTACCAGGTGCGGGGGTCGCCGGGCGCCCGCACACACTGCGCTTCGGCCAGCCGGAGCACCAGATCGAGACGGCCTCGGTGCGCAAGCCACGACACGAGTTCGACGAGACCGGCGATGTCGGTGCCTTGTTGTCCGATCCACGCGTCGCAGAGTTCGAGCAGCGCGGGTTCGTCCCCGAGCTCGAGGCCCCACTCGAACCCGAGCCGGATCGCACGCAGCCGATCGGCCGGATCGTTGAGCTCGCGCACCAGCACCCGCAACGGACCGAAGCCCGCGCGCAAGCCAGCGGTAGCGCCGATCTGTTCGACGCCCGCCAACGCAACCCGACCCCCCAGAGCCACTCAGCCGCGCTCCGAGACGAGGCCGAGTTGGGGCAGGCGTTCGAGCGCGGTCTCGATGCGTTCGAGCTCGTCGCCGACCTGATCGAGGGCGCGGCGCAGCACGTTGGCCGGCGTGGCCTCGACCGAGAGCCCGTCGATCTTCGAGACGATGCGCTGCTGGAGCGCGGCGGAGAGCCGGTCGCGTTCGGTCAGTTGCAGTTGCCGGACCTCCGCGTTGCTCGAGGGCACGAACTCTTCGAGCGCGACGCGCACCGCTTGGGTCCACGCGACGACGTTCGTGAGCCGGCGCTGCAGGTACGCCGGGTCGTCCAGCTTCTTCGCGGCGAACTCCTGTTCGGTGGCGGTCTCCCGCAGCGCCTGGGCTTCGTTGTAGACCCGCCGCCACTCGCCCGCGTCGCCGGCATCCCACGCGGTGCGGCCGCGTTCGTCGAGCGCGGCGATCCGGGTCTCCCACTCCTCGCGGGGGATGCCGAGCAGGTCGCCCTGGTTGCGGTAGACGACCCGCCGGAGGGTGTCGAGGATCGCTTCGAAGCGGTGCAGGGGCGGTGAGAGTCCTTCGGAGCCACCGTCCTGAAACTCCGCGACCAACAACTGAAGACGGGCGGTGAGCGCGGCGGCTTTGTCCGGATCGGTGAGCAGGATCTCGCGCAGGCCAGTCGCGATCGGTTCGAGTTCTCGGCGGAACGCGCGCGCCTCGCGGCCCCAGAGTTTGCCGCCCACCTGTTCGGCGGTCGTGAGCAATGCCTCCACCGCGGCCGCGGAGTTCGGGACCTCGAGCCGCGCCGCTTCGATCTGCGCCCAGAGTTCCTGCCCCGCGACGGTCGCCTTCGCTTCCATCTTCATCGCTTCGTCGCAGGTGAGCAGCAGGTCGACCGGGGAACCGATCTCGGTGCCCTCGGGCACCTGCACCACGAGCGTCTTGATCGGGAGCCGGTTCTGCAGAAGTCGCAGCACGACCGCACCCGAGGTGTCGGCGGTGTAGAACTTCTGCTCCGCGCTGGTCGGCAACCCGGTGCCGCGTGCGATGAGCACCTTCCGCTCCCGGCGACCGGCCCGGACGACCTCGAGCGAGATGTCCTTGGCGACCACCGACGGGGTCGAGAGACCGCTCGCGCGCGGTTTCACGTCGCCGCGGTAGATGGCGAAAGGAAGCTCCGCGAGCGACGCGTCGCCGGCGCCGCCGAGCACGAGGCGCACCCGCTTCTCGCCCTCTTCGTTCAAGGGCACGGTCAGCTTCAACCGCGGGCTCGGGATCTCCGAGACCGGTTCGGTGGCGAGCGGCCCGTCTTCGTCGGAGACCGACACCTGCGTGGTCCCGTCCGGTGCGGCCTCCACCTCGAGCTGGAGTTTGATCTCGGCCTTGCGGGAGACGAACGGCGAGGTGAAGAGCACCCGGGTCGGACGTTCCCCGTCGATGCCGATCCGCAACCCGCCCAGTTGGGCCGCATGCACCGCGGCGCCGAGCGCCACGCAGGTGTCGACTTCGGACTGCAGAGGTGCGTCGATGCCGGCCGGTGCGCACAGACGTTTCTTGGCGCTGGCAACGACCGCCGGCACCCGGGTCGAACCACCGACGAGCACGACGTGGTCGATGTCGCCGCCCGCCACGCCGGCGACTTCGGTGGCCCGCGCGATGGCGCGCTCGCAACACTGCATGGTGGTCTCGATGAGATCCGCGACGGCTTCTTCGTATTCGGCGCGCCCGATCTCTGCTTCGAAGGTGACCGGCTCGCCGTCCTGATCCGTCGTCACATCGTCCTTGGCGATCGACACGACATCTCGGGTGCTGAGGCTCTCTTTGATCTCTTGCGCGAGGTGGACGAGGCGCTGGTGACGGACCGCGTCTTCGGGGCGTGCGCGCACATCGAGGTCGAGTTTGTAGCCGGCCGTCACCAGGTTCTGGCGCAGCCGTTCGGCGTAGCGGCGGTCGAAGTCGTCGCCGCCGAGGTAGTTGTCGCCGTCGATCGCGAGCACCTGGTACTCGCCGCTCGTACACCGGAGGATCGAGACGTCGAACGTGCCGCCGCCGAGGTCGTAGACGAGGAAGTTCCCGTCGCCGAGCTGGCTCTTCCAGGTGTGGTAGATGGCGGCCGCGGTGGGTTCTTGCAAAAGGCCCATCACCTCGAGGCCCGCGAGCTCGCCCGCTTTGCGGGTGGCCTCCATCTGCGGGGCGTCGAAGTACGCCGGCACGGTGATGACCGCGCGCTCGAGCCGCACGTCCACTTCCTCGGGCGCGCCCTCGCGCAGATGGCCGAGCATGCAGCGCCGCAGCTCGCGGAGAATGTGCGCGCTGATCTCTTCGGGGGAGAGTTCGTTCGGTCCGAGCTGCACGGTCTTGGTCTGACCCATGCTGCGTTTGATCGACTCGATCGGACCGGGGGTGCGTCCGCGTCGACTGCGCGCAGCGCGACCGACGAGCACTTCCTTCTTCTTCGGATCCCACGCGACCGCCGAGGGCACGGTGTTGCGACCGAACTTGTCCGCGTAGACGATGAGATCGCGTTCGGAGGGATCGAGGATCGCGACTTCGGAGTTGGTGGTCCCGAGGTCGATGCCCACGGGTCGGTCGACGAAGAATTGGCTCACGAGGGGGTCCTGAAGGTTGGGAGAAAGGGAGTGCGGACGCGCAGGTCGAACCCACGCGTCGCGAGAAAGCGGGCGCTCATGGGTCGCGCAGGAAAGGGTCGTCGGGAAGCGCGGGTTCGGCCTGCGCCGGGCTGGCGCCGAGCGCCGCGGCGACCGGAGGCAGGGTGACGATGTCGAGCACCTCGGGTTCGGGCAACGCCGTGCCGTGGGTTGGGCGGGGCGGCGCGCCGATCCGCGGACGGGTCTCGGGATGCGCGGCGAGCGCCAGTTCGACCCGCCGGCGCGGGTGCATGGTGAGCGCTTCCCATGCGGCGCGGATCTCCCGGCGCACGTCTTCGGTCTCCGCCTCTTCGATGCGCTCGCGCAGCGCCTCGGTCAGCGCGGCCGCGCCCTCGAGCGGATCGAGGTCGTACTTCTCGAACGGGTTCTCGCTCACGCGTCCTCCTCGCTCTCGGGTGGCAGCGGCATGCCCTGACGCAGAAGCGCGTCGCCGACCTCGATGAGACGGGGGGTGCTCGGCCACAGTTCACGTGCGCGCAGGGCATCGGCGTACGCGCGTTCCAGCTGCGCTTTGCGGCCAAGGATCGGCGCGTCCCGCAGGGTGCGCGAGGCGCGCAGCGCGAGCAGATCGGAGAGCACCAGCCGGCCGTTGCGGTGGGTGGGGCACAGTGCGATCGCGCGTTCGGCGAGCTCCAGTTGCCGAGACGCGTTCGCTTCCATCTCCGCGCGAAACACCAACTGCTGAGCGCAACGCGCGGTGTATGCGAGACCGGCGAGTCGGTCCTGCTGGATGCGCGTGGCCATCCGGTCCACCGGCGCTTGCAAGGTCTGGCAGAGGCGGCGCAGTCCGTTCCAGTCGCGCGCGTTGTAGAAGTCCCAGCCGACCTTGCCCGCACGGTCGATCAAGAAACGTTCGACCTCGACCGCCTGATCGGTCCAGTGCCACAACTCGACGCTTCGTTGAAAGACGTCGAGTACCGCGCGCTGGTCGGCCGCGGGTCCACCCACGCTTCGAGCAGAGGCTTCGTCGAGCGCTTCGGCGACCGCGTCCAGCGCGATCTCGAGGGCTTCGATGCGAAGCGTTCGCGCCCGCACCGTGGCCGTCGTGACTGCCGGCGACTCGAGCGCGAGCCCACTGAGCACGATCGCCCGCGGCATCTGTCCGAGGACCCGCAGCGCGCGCTGCGAGGCCAGGGTTCGCTCCGCCACGCCGGAGCGCGCGGCGGCCCCGAGTGCTGCGAGCGGGGCCATGGTCGCGTCTTGAAGCGCAGCCGCGGCGGTGGCGGGGTTCGGGGCGACCGCAAGCGCGACCGATTCCAGGTAGTCGTGCTCGTCTGCGAGCGCCATCCAGGCCGCGAGGGTGTGGACCCACGCGTCGATCGCGAGGTCTTCGTTGGCGCGCCCGTGGTTCTCCGAGGGCAGCGCGTTCGCCTCCGCCACCCGCTGGTGGAGGAGCGCCAGATGATGCAGCAAGGGCGGCGCGAGGCCCCGGTAGGACTCCGAGCACACCAACCGACGAACCGGCATCAGATCGCCGTCGAGTGCCGCTTGCACCGCCGCGCCGCCCTCAGGGGTCTGCCGGATCTGGTGCACCAACCCGGCGGCGCGCGCCGGAGGCGGGGTCGCGTGGTCGTGCGTGAGGGAAGAGAACAACGCGCGCAGGACCTGCTCGTCTTGGAGTCGCTCGAGCAGCCCCTCGTCTTCCGCCCGCCACACGGCCGGCATGATCGAGCCGCATCCGTCCGGGGTCAATGGGAGAAGCCGCGGCAATTGGTGGCCCGCCGTTGAACCCCGTTGAACTTTCGGGGGCGACGCGCCTATCATCCGGGCGCCCTGACGAACCACTTGGTGCGCCACCGGCGAGAGGAAACCATGAGCGACGCGGACACGAAGTACCTCGACACCTTCCCGAACTGGCTTCGGAACCTGGGACACGACGCGGAGGAGCTCGCAGAGCTTCTGACCGAACCGACGATCGCCGAGGGCGCGCGGGAGGCCGTGGCGGGTGGGCTGAACTATCTGTTCAAGTCCCTCGACCTCATCCCGGACGGGATCGACGACATCGGCTACCTGGACGACGCGTTCGTCCTGCGTGTCGCCGCCGACCTCGCGAGCCGCGAAGACACCGGCGAGGCGTCCGCGGACAAGTTGAAGATCCTCAGCAAGCTCACGGAGGACTGCGACGTGGTCCGGGAGTTCTTGGGCGACGACTACGGCCGGCTCGAGAGCTACGTCGTGGGACTGCGCAACGGCGCGGCCCGCGGCCGATCGGTCAACGACATCATCGGCAACGAGGACGTCCGCCGAGACTTCCTCTCGGACGTGCGGGGTTTCTCGAAGAGCTACGAGAGCCCGAGCTTCTCTCGCGAAGAGAAGAACCTGATCAAGCTCAAGGCGTTCTTCGACGCCAAGCTCCCGAAGTAGCGCCTTCCCCAGCACAGAAGCCCAGCGTTCGCGCTGGGCTTTTTCTGTGGGTCCCTTGGAAACCGCGGACGGAACGACAAAGCCCGGCGCTGGGCCGGGCTTCTTCGTGGAACGCGAGACGTCCTCAGAGCTTTTCGATGCGGGTCTCGGCGTCCTTGCGGAGGGTGAGCCAGATGAAGTTGCGGACGTCGAAGAGGTCTTGCGGCTTGAGCTTGGACTCTTCGAGCTTCCGGTAGAGGTCGGTCGCCATGCGCTGAAGCGACTCGTAGACCGCGAGCTCCGCTTCGCTGTCCATCACGAGGCCCGGCATCAAGCCAGACGCCTGGCTCTTGAACACCGTCGCGCGGATGCAGACGTGTTTCTTCGGCCAGACGAGGGCCGGCAGCGCGGTCGCGGTGCCCCAGGTCGCCCGGACCTTGGCTTCGGCGAGCGCCTCGAGCCAGAGCTCGAAGGCTTCGGCGAAGGTCACTTCACCGCGGATCATCGTCCAGCTGG
Organism: Deltaproteobacteria bacterium; assembly: GCA_034670305.1. Taxonomy (GTDB): domain Bacteria; phylum Myxococcota_A; class Polyangia; order Polyangiales; family Houyiibacteriaceae; genus JAXMNT01. Next base: position 31,034 of record JAXMNT010000065.1, on the reverse strand, counting down.
CCTGCGCCAACGAGTCGACGGCCTTGCCCTTGACCGCGGCGAGCTCTTTGCGCTCGGAGGCGGTCATGAGATCGGTCGTGCTCAGCACTTCCAGCACGGCGTCGAACCATGCCTTGGCGTCCTTGCGGTCGTCCGAGTCGGCGAAGTCGTACTCGCCTTCGACCAGCTTCTCTTTGGCGAGCGCGATCGAGGGATCGATGTTGGCCTTGAGCTTGCGGTTGGCGTCCTGTCGGAAACGCGCCTGGTAGGCGTCGTTCTCGAAGGTGCCGAGTTTCGTGGCGATGAGCTGGATCTGCTCGTCCACGTCGCTCTTGGCGGTGCTGGGTGGGGAGGAGCGAAGGGAGCTGTCGGCGCCCTTCACGAGGAGGCGGAGGCGGCGAAGCGACCGGCTGACATCCTCTTCGGTGCCGGCTACGGGAACCATCAGGTCCCAGTAATCACGCGCAATCACGCGGGTTTTGCCGTCCTCGAATTGGTACACGCGGCGACCAGCGCCCTGGGATGCAACGATGGCGCGGCCCCACTGCGGGCGCGCGCTATGAACGAAAAGCTGCTCGGACACGGATGTCTGCCTCCACTGAATTCTACGCGTACTGAGGTGGGAGATAGTCCCGGGCCCCACCGCGGTCAACCAAGTGTAGGGAGAAGGCTCATGCCGCCCCACACCCGATCCACAACAAATCCACAGGGAAGCGTGCCTGAGTCACAGTTGATCCACGGGCTGAAGCACGGTTGATCTCAACCCATCCACAGGCAAGCCACAGGAAAAGCGCAATACAATCATGTGCTTCCGGCGGTTGACGGCTTTTTGTCCCCCGCTCGAAACGGAACGGATCGCGGGTGACCTGTGGATCAATGATGAAGCTCTGTTTCTTGCCGCGACGGGCCTGGCTCGCTTCGCTCGACTGGCGGTCCCAAGCCCTACCGTTGACTTCGATCGCTCGGTTTCCTAAGCCACCAGAGACCAAGACCCCTGGATCGTCGATTCGGCGACCACACCGCCAGGATCCGCCCGCGGAGCCGGCATGCAGGAACTTCCGAGGCCATGAACCCCGTCGCCATGACTCTGGTGCTCGTCGGCACCCTCTCTTTCTTCTCTTGGAGCGTGTTCCGCCGGTACCGCCAGATGAAGGTGGGCGTGCCCGACCCGCGCTTCCAGTGGACCATCCCGCAGGTCATCGACCGCGGCATCAAGGTCACCCGCGTCGCGCTCGGCCAGGAGAAGATGTGGAAGAAGAAGAGCTACGCGCTCTCCGGCTTCGCCCACATCGCGATCTTCGGCGCGTTCAACGTGCTCCTGCTCAACTCGGTGCTGCTCTGGGGCCGCGGTTACAACTCGGACTGGACGATGTTCGGGTTGCTCGACACCCAGCACATCGTTGGCCAGCTCTACAGCTTCGTGAAGGAGCTGGCCGCCGCCGGCGCAGCTTTGGGCGCGGTGGCGTTCTGGTACATCCGCCTCGTCAAGAAGGGCAAGGACAGCGCCGACCCGAAAGCGGTCGTCGACAAACCCCGGATGACGCTCGGCAACGAACCGAACCTCATCCTCTTCATCATCTTCTCGATGATGATCGCGGACTTCATCTACGTGGGCGGACACCTCGCCAAGGTCGCCGCGGCGACCGGCGGCACGGTCGGCTTCACCTGGTACGAACCCTTCGGTTCGGTGGTCGGCATGATCGCCGAGAACTTCAGCTACGGGACCATGGTCGGGATCGAGCACTTCGGGTTCTGGTACCACTCGGCGTGGGTGCTTCTGTTCCTGAACATCCTCCCGTACTCGAAGCACTTCCACATCCTCTCGGTGATGCCGAGCGTGTTCGCCTACGACCCGCGGCCGGCCGCGCTGCCGGTGCTCGTGGACATGGAAGGCAAACTCGAGCGCGACGAACCGCTCGGACTCAAGACGCTGAAGGACCTCAACTACAGCGACATCCTCGATCTCTACACCTGCACCGAGTGCGGGCGCTGCAGCGACAACTGTCCCGCGTACATCACGGACAAGAAGCTCTCGCCGAAGCACCTGACGCTCGCGATCCGAGACCACCTCTACGCGAGTGAGTACGCGATGTTCGGCAAGGACGCGGACGTCGGTGTGCCGACCGATGCAGACCGCCCGGACGCGCCGGTGCCGAAGACCGACGGCGAGCAGATCCATACCTACCCGGCCGGCCCGGTGGGCGCGTACTTCCTCCAAGCGGCGGCCGGCGTGGATCTGGTGGGCAGCCACGACAACCCCGAGACCGGCATCCTGCACCCCGACGTGATCTGGAGCTGCACCTCGTGCCGCGCCTGTGAAGAGCAGTGCCCGGTGATGATCTCCTACGTGGACAAGATCATCGGGATGCGGCGCGAAGACGTGATGATCAAGAGCGAGTTCCCGCACGAGCTCGCCAGCGCGTTCAACAAGATCGAGACCAACGGCAACCCTTGGGGACTCTCCAAGATGGACCGCGGCAACTGGGCGGACGGACTCGGTGTGCCGCTGCTGAGCGCGCACCCGAAAGCGCAGGTGCTCTACTGGGTCGGCTGCGCGGCGAGCTTCGACGACGCCGCCAAGAAGGTCGCGCGTTCGGTCGCGATGTTGCTTCAAGAAGCGGGCGTCGACTTCGCGATCCTCGGAAGCGAAGAGACCTGCACCGGCGACCCGGCGCGCCGCGGCGGCAACGAGTTCCTCTTCCAGATGTTGGCCGAACAAAACGTGGAAACGCTCGCCGGCTACGAGGTCGAGAAGAAGCAGATCATCACGGCCTGCCCGCACTGCTTCAACACCTTGAGCAACGAGTACCCCGACTTCGGCGGCCACTACGACGTCGTGCACCACACCGAGTTCCTCAAGGGGCTCCTCGTCGCCGAGCAGCTCGTGCCGCGCTTCCCGGTGAAGGCCAAGGTCGCCTACCACGACAGCTGCTACCTCGGCCGCTACAACAAGATCTACGACTCGCCCCGCGAAGTGCTCGAGCAGATCGAAGGGCTCGAGCTCGTCGAAGTCGAGTACTGGACCAAAGCCCAGGGCCTCTGCTGCGGCGCAGGCGGCGCGCAGATGTTCATGGAAGAGACCGGCGGCACGCGCGTGAACCAAAAGCGCACCCTGCAGCTGCTCGACACCGGCGCGGACACCGTCGCGACCGGCTGCCCGTTCTGCGCGACGATGATCAAAGACGGCATCAGCGAGACCGAGAACGAAGACGTCGCCAAACAGCGCGACATCGCCGAGATCCTCTGCGAAGCGATGGGCATCGACATCCGCAAAGACGTCCCCGCCGCCGCCGAGTAGCGCCCAGCGAGGACCGGCGGCGGATTCGGATTCGGCTTCGGGATCGGCTTTGGATTCGGATTCGGCTTCGGGATCGGATTCGGATTCGGATTCGGCTTCGGGATCGGCTTCGGATTCGGGATCGGCTTCGGCGTCGGGATCGGCTTCGGCGTCGGGCTTCGGATGCGGGATCGGCTTCGGCTTCGGGATCGGCTTCGGCTTCGTATTCCGCGTCCGCTTCCGCTTCCGCGTCCGCTTCCGCTTCCGCTTCCGCTTCCGCTTCCGCTTCGGATTCGGCTTCCGCTTCCGCGTCCGCTTCCGCATCCGCTTCCGCTTCCGCTTCCGCATCCGCTTCCGCATCCGCGTCCGCGTCCGCTTCCGCTTCCCGTTCCTGCCGGCCGGGCCGGTGTACACTGGGGCGGATCCTGCCTCTCACCACCCCTCCCATGCGCCGGCGCGACAGCGGCCACGACACGCTTGCCAGACCCCACCTGTTCAAGGGTTGGGCAGGTGCGGACTCCAGACCGTACGGAAAAGCCCGTGCAACCGGACCGAAACGCGCGGACGACCGGACTGGGTCCGCTGGTACGGGGATTGCTCTATCCCGTCGAGTGCCTCGCTTCCCGTTCGTCCTGCTGCTCACCGCAGCCTGCGCCCAACCCACCGAACCGGTCTCCGATCAGACGGCGGAGCTTGCCCTCGCACCGAACGAAGGGCCCGCGCAGGACCTCGGTCGCGTCGCGCTCGAAGAGCAGCCGAGCGCGGCGGGCGACCACGCGAGGGTCACGCTCGACGAAGGCATCGCCGGCATCGTGGAGGCTGGATTGCCGGGTGCCGACCACGAGCGCCTGGTACGGCTGACCACCGCCGCCGGCGCACTACCGGCCGGCAGCATCGTGCTCGATGCGCGCCACGTGGACGGCGTGGTGGTCTCGCTCGACCGGGACCATCGGCTTCGGGTGCAGGACGGCAGCGGGCGGGTGCTCGACGAAGACGTGAACGCACCACTCTCGGTGTTCGGGTCGCGCATCGCCTACGCGCGCGGCGAGATGCCGCTGCAAGAGATCGCCGTCGTCGACGTGCACGTCGGTGCGCCGATGTCGGTCACGGAAGGCTACGCGCCCGCGTGGAACCCCGCGCTCGGTCCGGACGGAGCGTTCCTCTTCGTCTCTGGCCGCGCGGGCTCTGCGCAGCTGTTCCGATCGACGATCGGTGGCACTCCGGCTGTGATCGACACCGAGGTCTTCCCGAGTTCGCTCACCGCGCCGCGCTTCGATGGCCACCTGCTCGCCTTCGAAGACGAAGCCGGGGTCGCGCACGCGCTCGTGGTCGACCCGCAAGAAGGCGCGCCTTGAAACGCGCGTCGTCCTTGGCTTCGGTGGTCGCTGTGCTGGGCGCACTGATCGTGTTGGCGGGCAGCGTCGACGCGGCGGCACAGGTGCGGTTTCGCCGGCCCTACACCGGCGGGTACCGGCTCGGCTACGGCTTCGACAACAACTACGGCGCGGCCGGCTGCACCGACTACGGCTGCGGGCGCGCCTGCTACGATACCCACACCGGCGAGGACTTCGCGTTGCCGCGCGGCGCGACGGTGGTCGCCGGACAGCGCGGCACCGTGAGCGCGACGTTCAACGGGTGCGCGAACACCGGCTACCGAGGCAACCCCTGCGGCGGCCGATGCGGCAACTACGTTCAGATCCGGCACACCGACGGCTCGTACTCGATCTACTGCCACATGGAACTCAACTCGATCGCGGTGCGCACCGGACAAGGGGTGGGCTGCGGTCAGTTCCTCGGACGCTCCGCGTCGTCGGGAAGCAGCACCGGTCCGCACCTGCACTTCGGTTACCGCCCGGGCGGCTCGAGCCAAGAGGTCTTCCAGGGTGGCTGCGGACGCAGCAGCACCCGCTGGGTGGACCAGCGCGGTTACCTCGAAGCGCCGGGCACCACCTGCGGAGAATGCACGCCGGGTGCCTCGCGCAGTTGCGGGACCGGCACCGGCGCGTGCGTCGCAGGCACCCAGCGATGCAACAGCGGCACCTGGGGCGCGTGCACGGGTTCGGTCGGACCGCGCGCAGAGACCTGCAATGGCTCCGACGACGATTGCGACGGCCGCACCGACGAAGCGCTCAGCCGCGTGTGCGGGACCGACGTCGGCGAATGCCGCTCGGGCACCGAGACCTGCCGCGGCGGCGCCTGGGCCGCATGCGAGGGCGCGATCGCCGCGGTGCCCGAACGGTGCGACCGGCTCGACAACGACTGCGACGGGGTCGCAGACGACGAAGACGTGTGTGAGATCGAAGAGCTCGTGTTGCAGTCGAGCGCGTTCGGCGGATCGACCGATGTCGACGGCGACCTTCGCAGCGACGCGTGCGCGGTCGACGGCATGCTCACCTGCCACCTCGCGTCCGGCCACGGGTTCGAACGTTCGCTCCCCGGACCGCACGTGCCCGACGTGGACGCGTTCAACGATCCATCGCACTTCGGCACGCTCCGCATGGGCGACATCGACGGAGACGGACGCGACGACGCGTGTGTCCGCGGCACGGACGGAGTGCGCTGCTGGCGAAGCGACGGACCGGGCGACGCACCGCTCGGCACCGAGCTCGAAGGACCGGCGCTCTCCGACGCGGCCGGCTTCGGGCGCGCGCCCTACCACACCAGCATCCGACTCGCGGACATCGACGGAGACGGCATGGCCGATCTCTGCGCCCGGTGGTCCGACGGATTGCGATGCCAGCGTTCGCTCGGCCACACCTTCCGCGACGAACGCATCGACCTGCCGGACCTTGCCGACGACGCTGGCTACGCGGCGGTCGAACACTACGGCACGCTCCGCATGGGCGACATCGACGGGGACGGACTCGACGACGTCTGCGCGCGCAACATGGCGGGTGTGCTCTGCTGGCGGTCCACCGGCCGCGGCTTCGGGCCGCCGATCGTCGGACCGAGCTGGTCGGATGCGGCGGGCTTCGACGCGGTCGCGTACTGGAGCACCATTCGTTTGGTGGACGTGGACCACGACGGCCGGGCGGACCTCTGCGCACGCACCCCGCGCGGGTTCCAATGCCACCCCGCGACTTCGCGCGGCTTCGGCGACCCCTACGTCGGACCGACCTTGTCCACGGGCGAAGGCTGGGACGAGACCTCGCACTACGCGACGCTGCGGCTCGGGGACGTGGACGGCGACGGACGCGCGGATCTCTGCGCGCGGGGTCGTCTCGGCGTCGCCTGCTGGATCTTCGACGGACGCGGGTTCGCCCGCCGCATCGAAGGCCCCGCCCTCACCGACGCCGCCGGCTGGACCGACCCGGCGTGGTTCCGGACCTTCCGCATGGCCGACATCAACGGCGACGGACGCGCGGACCTCTGTGCGCGCAGCGGCGCCGGCCTCTCGTGCTGGCGTTCGGACGGACGCGGGTTCCCGATCGAGATCCCCGGCCCCGTCTGGGCCGACGGCTGGGATGCGCCGCACCGGTTCGGCACGATCCGTCTCGGCGGCGTGACCCCGACCACGGCACCGGTCGATCCGCCGCCGGAAGACGACCCTCTGATCGACGGCGGCTGCGGCTGCCGCACCAACGACGGCACCCACGGCGACGTGGCGTGGGTGCTGCTGGCCCTCTTCTTTGTTCGCCGTCGCGAGGACATGGCATGACCTGGATTCCCAACTTCTCCCGCACCCTTCGATGCTCGATGGTCGCCACGTTCGCGCTGCTCGGTGGATGCGACGACGGCACGATGACGATGCGGATGGACGGCGACGTGGAGACCGACGCCGGACCGAGCGAAGGTCGGCCGGTGGCCGTGGACGACTTCTGCGCCGAACTCAGCGACCACCTGTGCACGGCCAACCGGTCGTGCTGCGGTGGCATCTTGCCGGGCACCGAGGACGACGAAGACCGGGTGACCTGCGAAGAACACCACCTCGGCGCATGCCGGACCACGCTCGAGACCTTCCTGCGCGATCCCCGCACCCGTTACGTGCCGGAGCGTGGCGGCGCGTACCTGGATGCGTTCGCGGGGCAGGCGACCGGATGTTTCTCCGAACCGCCGACGATCGAAGCGCTCTTCGAGGTCTTCGAAGGGACCGGCGTGCTCGAGGCCGACTGCACACCCGCGAACGTGAACGACGATGCATTGCTTCGCATCTCGCAGGCCTCGTGCGGAGACGGACTCTTCTGCCACCTCTACCGCCGCTCGGACGGAAGCGCGCAGGGCATCTGCGAACCGCGCGAAGACGAGGCGTGCTCTCACCGCTTCGACTGCGGCGAAGGCGACTGGTGCAACCTACCGAGCGACTGGGAACCCGGCCGCTGGGGCACCTGCCAGCCGAAGAAGGCGGACGGCTGGGAGTGCGGTCACGACCTCGAATGCGCGAGTCACTTCTGCGACGCGCTCGGCACCTGTGCGGCGGTGCTGGACGGGCGCTACTGCGCGGCGCTCGGCTACGAACAGACCATCCTGCACCACCGCCCGGTCGCGTACTGGCGGCTCGGCGACGCGGACGGAACCACCGCGTACGATCTCGGAGGGCGGGGCTTCGACGCGGACTACCTCGGCACACCGAGCGCGGTGGAGGGCGGCATCGCGGGCGACGACGATGGCGCGCTCTCGATGGACACCGCGGGCGACGGAGCCATCTTGATGGACGGACTCGCGCACGTGTTCCGCGGACCCGCGATGTCGTTCGAGGTGTGGTTCCGCCGCACCGCCGAGAGCATGACGGGGCCGCTGCTCGAGTTCTCTGAAGGCGAAGGCGAGATGGTCGAACACGGCGTGCGGGTGTGGAACCACAACACCCCGGACAACGTGCACGCCAACATGCGCGACACCGCAGGCGTCAACCATGGACTGACCACCGCCACCGAGGGCCTCGTGCCTGCCGAACAATGGACCCACGTCGTCGCCACCTACGACGGGAGCGGCATGCGCTTGTTCGTCAACGGCGAACGCCAGGGCGACGTGCTGGCGGAGTCCTTCGACCCGCGGGTGGAGGGCGCGCTCCGCATCGGACTACGCGAGGGCGACGAACGTCAGATCATCGGCGCGATCGACGAGGTCGCGATCTACGACCGCGCGATCTCGGGCGGCCAGGTCGGCCGCCACCACGAGGTCGGCCAGAGCGGCCCGCGCGCCCAGACCTTCCCGCTCTTCCGCTGGCTCCAGTAGCCCAGCACGCGTTGCCCGAAGGGGCGACGCACAGAGATGGGGAGTGCGGGCGCGGCTGGGCTACGCGCCGAACGAGGTGCTGGTCGGTTTTCCGAACGCGCTCCACGCGTCCACCAGACTGAACCGGTAGGTGTGCGGGCGGTCGCCGCCGGCCGAGCGTGCGGCCAGCTGGGCGTCGGTGAGTGCCGGATCGGGTCGTTCGGTCTTGGGGAGCTCCGAGAGGGTGTTGCGGTGTGCGACGAGGACCGGGAAACGGCCGTCCCGCACCAGCGTCTCCGCGACCGAGCCCAGCACCATGCGACCGAGCGCGGAGCGGTTGTGGGTGCCGACGACCACCAGGTCCGCCTCGCAGTCGACCGCGCACTGACGGATGACTTCCGCCGGCTTCCCGATGCGCACGTGCTGCATGATCGGAAACGAGTCGAGCGAGATCTCGGTGTCGAACATCACCTCGAGGACCGCGAGCATCAACCCGTGGGGTACGTCCGCGAGCGCAGCGTCTTGTTTGGCGATCCCGCCGCGCGCATCGCTGCCCGCGTCCTTCACATCCTGGCGCGTCAGCGCATGGACCACGTGGAGCTCCACGTCGACGTCCCCTGCCCCTTGCGACGTCAGGTGTGCGATGCGAAGCGCATCGGCCAACGCGCGTTTGCCGCACGGACTGAAATCGAACCCAACTGCGATGTGAAACTTCATCGTTCCTCCGGTGTTGCCTGCGGGAATCGCAGTACGGCCTTCCGCCCCGCGCGACTGCATGCGCGCAGACGATTCGCGGTGACGACATCAACCATCGCAAGAGACGGGCCACCCGACGAACGGCGCTGAAACCGGGCCCGTGGGCCGTTCGAATCGCTGGCCGACGACATCGATGCGCGGCTCCGGCCGGTGGGCGCAACGGTTGCGTGCCGAAGCCGCGCCCGGCTCCGAAACCCCTCGGACGCAGCGCGTGCGTCCGGCACGGCCCTTGCGATGCCCGGGTCGGAGGAACCGATGAACCACGACCACATCCTGATTGCGACCGACCTGCTCGACGACGAGGCACTCTTCACCGGCGGGGTCGCGACCGCGCGAAAACTCGGCGCCAGAAGCCTGACCTTGATCCATGTCTTCGACCCGGCGGCCGGCCTGGCTCCGATCGACTTCGGCATGCCGACCCCGATGGCCGACATCGTCGACCAGTACGAAGAGGGCGTCGTCGCGGCGCTCGAACACCACCGGGACCGGTACTGCAAGGACAGTGGGCTCGACGTACAGGTGCTCGCCGTACGCCATCCGAGCGCCGGCTGGGCCACCGTCGATTGGGCCGAAACCAACGAAGTCGATCTGATCATCGTGGGCTCCCACGGTCGCACCGGCATCAAACGCGCGTTTCTGGGAAGCGTCGCCGAACGCATCGTCCGACACGCGGGCCGGCCGGTGCTCGTGATCCCGAACACGTCCGAGGCCGCTTCGGACGACTGACGGGTGCCTGGCTCAGCCGCCATCGGGTTCGTGTTCGCGGGCGGTCTCGCGGGACTGCTCGCGATGCCGCACTGCTTCGCGATGTGCGGGCCCGTCGCGGCCTGCGCGTCGCGTTCGCGCGGCAGTCGCTGGACATACCAGGGCACACGCATCGTGGCGTACACCGGTGCGGGCGGACTGGTGGGGGCGTTCGGGGTCTGGGTCTCTGGCTGGCTCTCGGCGCCGCTGACGCTCTGGCTGACTTCGGGGCTGATCGCCGCGGCTCTTCTGGCGGCGGCCGTTCGGCTCTTCCGCGACGGCTCTGGGGACACGTCTGAACGGCCAGCCGCGGAACCAAACCTCGTGCGGTTGCGGACCCGCTCGGAGAAGGAGGCGCAGCGAAGGAAGGAGCGACCCACCGAGAAGAACCAACGCACCCTCGCGCTCGGTTTGGGGGTGGCCACGCCGCTCTTTCCCTGTGGTGCGTCGGCGGCGGCGTGGATGCTGGCCGCCGCTACCCAGAGCGCGTGGTGGGGTGCGCTGACCGTGGGTGCGTTCGCGACGGCCAGCGCGCCGGCGCTCTGGATGAGCGGCTGGGCGGGTGCGCGTCTGCGGACGTTCGGGCGCATGCCGCGACGCGCGCTCGCGGCGGTGCTGGTCGCCGGCGCGCTGGTGGTCGTCTCGCGGCCGCTTCACGGCGATGCGAACCCGACGTGCGCCACCGAAGGCGCCGAGCCGGTCGAGTGAGACGCTGTCTGCATTGCGGGCTGCCGATCGCCGGCGACCGAACGGGCGACTTCTGTTGCCGCGGGTGCGAGGCAGCCGCGACCCTCCTGCACCGGCTCGGCCTGGACGCCTACTACGAGTTGCGACCCGGCACCGGCGTCCCAGTGGACGCGCCCCCCGAAACTTCCGAGCCGTGGACCCTGGAGCCGGTCCCCGAGAGCGGCCTCGAGCTCGACGTCTTCGGCATCGCGTGCGCCGCCTGCGTGTGGACGCTCGAACGGCTCTTCGAACATCATGGTCGCGGTACGGCCGGTGCGATCGAGATCGACCCGACCCTCGGACTGGTCTCGCTGCGGACCAGCGAGGGCTTCGACCTGCCGGCCTTCACCTCGGACGCCGCCTCTCTCGGCTACACGCTCAAGCCGCGCGGATCGTCCGCCAAGCGGTCTGAGAGCACGGGCTGGTTGGTGCGCACGGCCTTGTGTCTGCTGTTGGCGGGCAACACGATGTTGTTCGCGTCGGCCGGCTACTTCGGGCTGTCCGAAGGCCCGTTCTTCGATCTCCTGTCCCGGCTGAGCATCGGAGCCGCGACGCTCGCGATGCTGGTCGGCGGGGGCCCGCTGCTGCGCGCCGCATGGCGGGCGCTGCGCCGAGGGGTGGTCCACTTGGATCTGCCCATCGCGGTGGGGGTGGTGCTCGGGTACGCGAGTGTGCTCGGCCACTTCGTGCAGACGGGCCGCGCCGATCACGCGGATGTGCTGACCGCGTTCATCGCGCTGATGCTGGTTGGCCGCACCGTGCGGCTTCGGTCGGTGGAGAAGGTCTCGCGCCAACTCGCCGGGGATCCCGCGCTCGAGGCACTGGAGACTCGGGTGCTCCGCAACGGGCACCCCCAGCTGGTCTCGGTCGGGGCGGTGAAGCTTGGCGACGCGTTGCTGCTCGGACGGGACGAGCTGCTGCCGGTCGCCGCCACTCTCGAAACGTGCGCCGCGCGGTTCGGGCTCGAGTGGATCGACGGGGAGAGCGAAGCGCGGATCTTCGAGGTAGGTCAGGTGGTGCCCGCCGGCGCGTTTCACCGAGGCGACGCTCGCATCCAGCTCATCGCCACCGAGACGTTCGCGCAGTCCCGGCTGGTGCGATTGCTGTCGGCGCGGGCTGCACCCAGCGAGTCGAGCGATGGCTACGCGGTCGCGTATGTGTTGTGCGTGCTCCTGGCCGCACTCGCCGCGGCACTCACCGCGGCCGATCCGATCTCCGTCGTCTTCGCGGTCCTCGTGGTCACCTGCCCCTGTGCGCTCGGCGTCGCGCTCCCGCTTGCGCGGACCCTCGCGCACGCGCGGCTGCGTCGCGCGGGGCTGTTCGTGCGGTCGCCGGATCTGCTCGATCGGCTGCGTCACACGCGGCACGTGGTGTTCGACAAGACCGGCACCCTGACCACCGGGGTGCTCGAAGAAGCGGGCCAGGCATTCGAGTCGCTCACCCCGGCGCAACGGACCGCGCTTGCGACGCTGGTCTCGGGCACGACCCACCCAAAAGCAAGCGCGTTGGCGGAGGCCCTCGCGCGCTTCGACGACACGGCCCGCGCCTGTCCGGACACCCGCGTCGACGAACGGGTCGGGGAAGGGGTCTCGATGACGTTCGAGGGGCACCGGTTCGGCCTCGGCACGCCGGGTCCGCCGGGCGAGGCCGATCTCGTGTTCCGCGTCGACGGGGCCGCCGTCGCTTCGTTCCGGCTCCGCGAAGAACTTCGGCCCGATGCCCGCCATGATCTCGAGACCCTTCGGGCCCGAGGACTTCGGCAAACCGTGCTCAGCGGCGACCGCAGCACGCGGGTGCACGCGGTCGCGCGTCGGCTCGGGCTCCCGCTCGAAGAGGCCATCGGCGACGCCACCCCGGACGGGAAGGCGGCGTTCGTGGCAACGCTCGGCGGCGGCGTGCTCTACGTCGGGGATGGCCTGAACGACGCGCCAGCGATGGCGGCGGTCGGCACCGCCGGAGGGAGCGTCGGGTGTCCCGCGGTGCACCGGCCCCTGGTCGCCGCACGCTGCGACTTCTGGCTCACGACCCCAGGCCTCGCACCGATCGTGACCGGTCTGGAAGAAGCGAACCGGCTGCACCACACGGTGCGCGCACTGCAGACGTTCGCGGTGCTCTACAACCTCACCGCGTTGGGATTCGCGTTCGCTGGCGCGTTGCCACCGGTCGCGATCGCCATCGCGATGCCGCTCGGCTCGCTGCTGGCCCTTGGGTTCGTACTCGCGCGGCACCGGCCGATCGGCAAACCCGATCGAACCTCGCGCCGCGCGCGCGGGTTCTCGATCGACGCACTGGAGGTGGCGGCGTGACCAGCGTCTTGGTGTTGATGCTCTTCGTGACGCTCGCCCTCGCGGCGGCGGGGTTCCTGCTCTTCCTCTTCACCGTGTCGCGGCGGACCTTGAACCACTCGGACCGGCTCGCGCTCGCGCCGCTGGCCGACGACGAAGTCGCTCCACGCAGTCTTTCAAGCACCGCACGCAGTGATTGCGCCGACCCCGACCCCGCACGCAGCGGGTGCGCCCCGCCCTGAACGCGCGCCCCCGAAACGCGCACTTCGCGCAACGCACGCACTGGCACGGGTGTTGAAAAGGGGTCCGGACAATGCAGACCGAACGCATCGTCTACGACGACGACATCGTACGAAAGTTCCTCTGGGCGTCCGTGACGTTCGCCATCGTGGGCATGCTGGTCGGCGCACTCATTGCGCTGCAGCTGGCGTTCCCCGCCGCCAACCTCACGCCGGAGCTCGCCTTTGGACGGCTCCGCCCGCTTCACACCAACGCGGTCATCTTCGCGTTCGTCGGCAACATGATCTTCGCCGGCATCTACCACTCGACCCAGCGCCTCACGAAGGCGCGCATGGCGAGCCGGAAGCTGTCGCTGATTCACTTCTGGGGCTGGCAACTCATCATCGTCGCCGCCGCGATCTCGCTTCCGCTCGGCTACACGCAGGGCAAGGAGTACGCGGAGCTCGAGTGGCCGATCGACGTCGCCATCACGCTCGTCTGGGTCGTCTTCGCGTGGAACTTCTTCTGGACGCTTGCGCGCCGCAGAGAGAAGCACCTCTACGTCGCGCTCTGGTTCTACATCGCCACGATCCTCACCGTGGCGGTGCTGCACATCGTCAATTCGCTCTCGATTCCGTACTCCGGAATGAAGAGCTACCCGATCTTCGGCGGCGTCCAGGACGCGCTCGTGCAGTGGTGGTACGGCCACAACGCGGTCGCGTTCTTCCTCACGACCCCGGTCCTCGGCATCATGTACTACTACCTGCCGAAGGCCGCGAACCGGCCGGTGTTCTCGTACCGGCTCTCGATCATTCACTTCTGGTCGCTGGTCTTCCTCTACATCTGGGCCGGGCCGCATCACCTGCTCTACACCGCGCTCCCGGACTGGGCGCAGAGCCTCGGCATGGTGTTCAGCCTCATGCTTTGGGCACCGAGCTGGGGCGGCATGCTCAACGGGCTGCTCACGCTCCGCGGCGCGTGGGACCGGGTGAAGAAGGACCCGGTCCTCAAGTTCATGGCGGTCGGTGTCACGGCCTACGGCATGGCGACACTCGAGGGTCCGCTGCTCTCGATCAAGAGCGTCTCGGGACTCGCCCACTACACGGACTGGATCATCGGACACGTACACGCCGGCGGTCTTGGCTGGAACGGCTTCATGGCCGCCGGCATGTTCTACTACCTCGTCCCGAGGCTCTACGGACGGCCGCTGCACAGCGTCAAAGCCGCCAACGCGCACTTCTGGATCGGCACGCTCGGCATCCTCGCGTACGTGCTCTCGATGTGGGTGGCGGGCATCACCCAGGGGCTCATGTGGCGGGCCGAGAACGAAGGTGGCGGGCTGCTCTACCCGAACTTCGTGGAGACGCTGGTCGCGATCATCCCGCTCTATTGGGCGCGCCTGCTCGGCGGCACCGCGTACCTCGTCGGCTTCGTGCTGATGGTCTGGAACCTGGTGATGACCATGCGGAGCGGTGCGCCGGTCGAAGCGGGCGTCACGGTGCCGGTGGCGCTCGAGAAGTCCGACGAGGACGACGTGTCCTGGCAGTCGCTGGTGTTCGCGCCCATCGTGTTCGCGATCGTCACCATCGGCGTGGTGCTCGTGTTCGCGTTCTCTCTCGACCCGGCCGGCGCCACCGTCTTTCTGGTGCTCGCGTTCGGACTCGCGGTGATCACGAGCGCCGCGATGTCGAGCGCGGCGCGCAGTGGGCGACCGACCTGGCACCACTTGCTCGAAGGCCGGGCCTTGCTCTTCAGCGTGCTGACGTTCGCGGTGATGCTGGTGGGCGGCGTCGCAGAGATCCTGCCCTCGGTCATCGCCGTGCCCGAACAGCTCGCGACCTCCGGCAACACCCCCTACCGCCCGATCGAACTGGAAGGTCGCGACGTCTTCGTGCGCGAGGGTTGTTACACCTGCCACAGCCAGATGATCCGGCCCTTCACGTGGGAGACCGCGCGCTACGGCGCCGTGTCGCGTGCGGACGAGTCGATCTTCGACCACCCCTTCCAGTGGGGGTCGCGGCGCATCGGACCGGACCTCGCGCGGGTTGGCGGCCGGTACTCTGAAGACTGGCACTACCGACACCTGCGCAACCCGCGCGAGATGGCGTCGGCGTCCAACATGCCGCCCTACGATCACCTCGCGCGGGAGCGCGTGGATGTGGACGCGACGCCGGACAAGCTGCGGGCGATGCGGAGCGTTGGCGTGCCGTACGAAGCCGCGGAGATCCAGACCGCTTCGGCCGACCTGCGCGCCTCCTACGCGGCGCTCGAGGCACGCATGCAGCACGAGGCCGGCGTCGAGTTCTGCGAAGACATGGCGGACTCGCAAGACTGCGACGTCGTGCGTGAGAGCCGGATGGTCGCGCTGATCGCGTACCTGCAGCGGCTCGGGAACCCGGACGGGTGGACGCGCGGGGAGGCGGGAGCCGGAGCGGGAGCCGAAGCGGGAGCGGACGCGGACGCGGACGCGGAAGCCGAAGCCGAAGCCGAAGCCGAAGCCGAAGCCGAAGCCGAAGCCGAAGCCGAAGCCGAAGCCGAAGCCGAAGCCGAAGCCGAGGCCGAAGCCGACCCCGCCCCCGACCCCAATACCGAAGTGGAGCAGGTGCGATGAGTGCGATGGCGAGTGACTTCTTCGGGGCGAGCCCGCTCTTGATGCTGCCGGTGTTGGCGCTGCTGATCTTCACGAGCGTCTTCGCGGTGTTGAGTGTGCGGGCGGTCCGGCTCGGCAAGACCCGGGCGAACGCACTGGCGCAGATGGCGATCGAAGACGACACCGAGGCGTTCGCGGTCTTCGAGGGCGAGCGAGGTCGGTCGTGACGGACATCGATGCAGGGCTGACCAGGGTGACCGGTGAGTCGTCGGGCGATGTGCCGGTGGAGCCGGCGCGGGCCGGACGCGTCGATGCGATCCAGGGCGAGATCAAACACGTCTACGATGGGATCGAAGAGGCCGACAACGCGCTGCCCCGCTGGTGGCTCTCGACCTACTACGGCGCCATCGTCTTCGGGGTCCTGTACTGGTTCGCGTACCACCAGTTCGAGGTCGCGCAGTTGCCAGGGGAAGCGTATGCGGAGGCGCTGCAAGCGCAGTCCGCGGGTGGCCCGGCGACCGAAGATCTTCTCCTCGCGCTCGCGGCGGACCCGGGCGCGGTCGGCGAAGGCGCTGCGCTGTACTCCGAGCACTGCTCGGTCTGCCACGGTGCGCAGGGAGAAGGGAACATCGGCCCGAACCTGACCGACGGGTACTGGCTGCATGGGTATGCGCCGATGGCGATCCACGACGTGATTCGCGATGGCGCCGAGGGCGGCATGCCGACGTGGGGTCCTTCGCTCGGGCAGAACGCGGTGCGGCGTTTGGCGGCGTTCGTGATCTCGATCCGGAACACGGAAGTGCCGGGCAAGGAGCCGCAGGGGGAGCTGGGGTTCCGGGGGGATGGGGGCGGCGAGGCCGAGGCGGAGGCCGACTCCGAATCCGAATCCGAATCCGAATCCGATGCCGACGCCGAAGCCGATGCCGAAGCCGACGCCGACGCCGACGCCGACGCCGAAGCCGAAGCCGACTCCGAAGCCGAAGCCGACGCTGACGCCGAAGCCGACGCCGATGCCGAAACCGAAGCCGACGCCGACGCCGAAGCCGATGCCGAAGCCGACGCCGACGCCGACGCCGAAACCGAAGCCGACTCCGAAGCCGAAACCGACTCCGAAGCCGAAGCCGCAATCGAGACCGACTCCGATGTTGCCGAGGTCGCTCTTTGAAACGGTCGCTGCCGTTGATCGACGAGCGGGGGATTGGGTCCATTCGGGCGGATGGGTCGCGGGTGCAGTTGCATCCGCACGAAGTGACGGGACGGTACACGACGCGGCGGAACGTGATCTTCGCGGTGCTGATCGTGGTCTACGTCGCGCTGCCCTTCGTACAGATCGGCGGACGCCCGGCGGTGTTCCTCGACGTGTTGCACCGGCGCTTCTACCTCTTCGGGGCCGCGTTCAACGCACAGGATTTCTGGCTCGTGTTCTTCTTGCTCGCCGGTGCCGCGCTGGTCTTGCTCGCGGTGACCGCGATCTGGGGCCGGGTGTGGTGCGGGTATGCGTGCCCGCAGACCGTGTTCCTCGAAGGGCTCGCGCGGCGCATCGAACGCTGGGTCGAAGGACCGGCGAGTGTGCGCGCCAAAGCCGACCGAGGGCCGAGGACGGCGCAGCTGGTCGCGCGCAAGATGCTCAAGCACGTGCTCTTTCTCGCGCTCTCGCTCTTTCTCGCGCACGTGCTCTTGAGCTACTTCGTCTCCCTGCCCTCGCTCTGGCAGATGGTCACGGGTTCCCCCATGAACCACCCGGTCGCGTTCGGCTGGATGATCGGCATCTCGGGCGCGATCTACTTCGACCTCGGGTTCTTCCGCGAGCAGCTGTGCTTCATCGTCTGTCCGTACGGCCGGCTCCAGTCGACCATGATGGACTCAGACACCCAGGTCATCGGCTACGACGCCCTCCGAGGAGAGCCGCGGGGCAAAGCGAGCGATCCGGCGGCCGCCGACTGCGTCGACTGCGGCCGGTGCGTGAACGTGTGCCCGACCGGAATCGACATCCGCAAGGGGCTCCAAATGGAGTGCATCGCATGTGCCGCATGCGTGGATGCCTGCGACGGGGTGATGAAGAAGGTCGGCCGCCCCGAGGGCCTCATTCGGTACGACTCCACCCGAAGCCTTGAAGGCGGCGTACGCCGGTTCTCGCGCGGACGGCTCGCGCTCTACGGCGGCGCCACCCTGCTCTGGGTCGTCGGGTTTTCGTACGCGCTGAGCGGGCACGAAAGCTTCGAGGCCAACCTGCTCCGGCCGCAGACGGGGTCGGCGTTCATCGTCGCGGACGGCGAGGTGCTCAACGTGCTCGAACTGCACCTCGTGAACAAACTCGACGCACCGCAGAGGTTCCGGCTCGAGAACCGCAGTACTGGCTCCGGGAACCGCCGTGGCATGCGCCTCGAGATGCCTTCCGAGGTCCGACTCGGCCCCGGCGGCAGCCGCACCGTGCGCGTGGTGGCTCGCGTGCCGCTCGCGGATGCGTCGAACGCCACCGACACCCGCATCTATGTGGAAGGGGTAGAGGCCAGCGAAGCACGAGTGCTCCACGCACGGTTCCTCGCACCCGGTGGTTGAGTCGCGGTATAGCCCCCGGATGGCGCTGGACCTCGAGGAGATGAAACGCGACATCGGGCTGAGCGCTGCGGATGGCCCCTTGCTGCGCGCGGCCAGGCCCTGGGTGAAGGACGCGTTCGAGGGCATCGTCGACGGCTTCTACGAGACGTTGATGGCCAACCCGAAACAGCGCGCGGTGTTCGAAGACGAGGCGCAGATCGAACGGCAGAAAGAACACCTGAGCGGGTGGTTGTTCACCCTCTTCGATGGGACCTACGACACCGCCTACTTCGCCCGTCGGTCTCGCATCGGCCGAGTGCACGTCGCGATCGGGCTTCCGTCTCGCTACATGACCTCGATGCTCGGCGTGTTGCGGGCCTCGCTCCTCGACGCGCTCCGGGCCGGCGCCGAACGGGAAGGCGCCACCGGCGAGCGCCTGGTCGAGACCGAGCGCGCGCTCTTGCGCTTGCTGGACCTCGAGCTGCTCGTGATGCTCGAGAGCTACCACGAGGACGCGAGCCGGCAGCTCCAGGCGAAGGAACGGCTCGCGACGCTCGGACAGCTGGCCACCGCGATCGGACTGGACGTCGCGCAGCGCGCAGGAGGATCCGGCCAGACGATGATCCTCGGACTCGACAGCGAAGGCGTCGTGCGGTTCTGCAACGACACCGCGAAGCGGTACGGTGGCGCGGCACTGCTCGAGGTGCCTGAGCTCGCGGCGGCGGTCGAAGGCGCACGGCAGGGCGCCCCCGACCCGGTGCGCGTCGAGGTCTCGGTGGGCGACCAGACCCGCCACGTGCGCTTCACCTTCGCCACGATGGACGGAACCTCCGGGGTGGTCTTGCTCGCGCTGGGTACCGACATCAGCGACGAGCGGCGCGCCCAGCGGTTGAGCGCGGAACGGGAAGCGCTCGCGGCGGTCGGGCTTCTGACCGCCGGCCTCGCGCACGAGATCCGCAACCCCCTCAACGCGGCCACCTTGCAGCTGCACCTGCTGCGCAGGCGCGTGGCCAAACTCGAGGAGTCCGGGTCGACCGTCGAGAAGATCGACATCGTCGAACGCGAGCTCGCGCGGCTGACCACGTTGTTGAACGACTTCCTCAACCTGGCGCGGCCGGAAGCCACGACCCACGTGCCGGTCTCACTCGACGAAGTGCTGCGGCGGGTGCTGCTGCTGACCGAACCCTTCGTCGCCCAGTTCGACATCTCCATTCACCGCGTGGGCGATGGCGGGGTCTGGGTGCGTGGGGACGCGCCCCGCATCGAGCAGGTGTTGTTGAACCTGATCGGCAACGCGCGGGAAGCGATGACCGGTCTCGGACCCGGCACGATCGAGGTCCGCATCGAGCGCGTCGGCGGCATGGTGAAGCTCGTGGTCGAGGACGAGGGGCCTGGGCTCGAGGGCGACAACAGCTTCGAACCCTTCGTCACCAGCAAAGCGGCCGGCACCGGACTCGGACTCGCGATCGTTCAGAAGATCGTCCAGCTGCACGGGGGCGAGGTCGGCCTGGAGTCGCGCGGCGACCGACGGGGCGCGCGGGCGTGGTTCACCCTCGTGGAGGTCACTCCTCCTCGTCCTCGGGATCCGCCGACCACTCCTTGAGCCGGTACTGGATCTTGCGGCGGCTCAGGCCGAGCATCTCGGCGGCCTTGGCGGTGGAGCCTCCGGTCGCCTCGAGCGTGCGCTGGATCGCGATGCGCTCGATCTCGTTCATGGAGATGCCCGGCACGAGCAGATCGAGATCTTCTTCGGAGGTCTCGGTCGTCGCGGACGAGGAGCCGGGGAGAAGGTCCGCGGTGATCTTCGATTGGCGGCAGAGCACCGCCGCGCGCTCCACCGCGTTCTCGAGTTCGCGCACGTTGCCGGGCCACGGATAGGTCTGGAGCTTGCGCAACGCGTCGTCGGTGAAGCCCTCGAGCTCGAGTTCGTTCTCTTCGCAGACCCGGTCGAGAAAGTGCTGCGCCAGAAGCGGCACATCGCTGCGGCGGGCCCGCAACGGGGGGAGCGGGATCCGAACGACGTCGAGCCGGTAGTAGAGGTCCTCGCGGAACGTGCCCTCTTTCACCGCCACCTTCAGGTCCCGGTTCGTCGCGGTGACGATGCGCACGTCCACCGCCACGCTGTCGTTGCCACCAACCCGCTCGAACTCGCGCTCCTGAAGAAAGCGGAGCAGCTTCACCTGGGTGGAGGTCGGGATCTCGCTGACCTCGTCGAGAAAGAGCGTGCCGCCATGGGCCTGCTCGAACCGGCCCGCACGCCGGCCGGTCGCACCGGTGAAGGCGCCGCGTTCGTGGCCGAAGAGTTCGGACTCGAGCACCCCCTCCGCGAGCGCCGCACAGTTCACCTTCACGAACGGCCCGTCGCGCCGCTTGCTCGCGTGGTGGACCGCGGCGGCGATGAGCTCTTTGCCGGTGCCGGTCTCCCCCGAGATCAGCACCGTCGCTTTGCTGCGCGCAACCTGGGCGATGACCTCGAACACTCGCTGCATGCTCGGGTGGTCGCCCACGATGCCCCGGACCGAGAGTCGCTGCCCCACCTGGGCGCGCAGCCGCGTGGTCTCGGCGCGCAGACGCGCGGTCTCGAGCGCGCGGTTGGCGATGGCCGACACCGCGTCCGGGTGGAGTGGTTTGGTGAGGTAGTTGTCGGCGCCCAGTTGAATCGCGCGCACCGCGGTCTCGATGGTGGCGAACGCGGTCATGACCACGAACACCGTGTGTGGCAGCGACTCTTTGGCGCGTTCGATGAGACCGATGCCATCGAGGCGGGGCATCTTCAGGTCCGTCAGCACCACATCGGGCTCGAAGTGTTCGAGGATCTCGAGCGCCGCCAGGCCGTCCTCGGCTTCACGCGTCTCGAAGCCTTCCTCGCTGAGGATCTCGCCGAGGGCGGTTCGGGCGTTGTGTTCGTCGTCGACGATGAGGATGCGACCGCGGGACATGGCGTGGGTTGTGCCCGTCGCGGCCCAGGCACGCAACCGGCTCACCCGATGAAGCCGGGCCCCGAGAGCCCGTCGGACAGCATGCGAAAGTGGGTTTGCTCCTCGCGCTGCATCTCTTCGCGCAGCCCGTCGATGAGCCCCTGTACGTTGCCCGCGAACTCCGAGCAGGACGACATCTGCAGGGCTTCGTGGACCACCGCGTCGAGCACCTGCCGCTGGATCGCGTGTTCGCGCTTCACGTCCGCCACCCGCACCGCACCGAAACCCGCGAGCTGCGCGAGCTCCGGCAGCAGGACCTCTTCTTCGTGGCGCATGTGTTCGAACAAGAGACTGCGAAGTCTGCGCAGTTCTGCCGCGACCCGTTCTCGCAAGGCGGGCTCGCGCCGCAGGCCCTGGGCGGCGTGCTCGAGGCGCAGGAGCTGGGCGGAGATCTCCGCGTGTTCTTGCAGCATGTCGTCGCGGATTTCGGTCGGTGTCGAGTCGGTCATGAGAAGTCCCTCCGCCCCGGACTCAACGCAACGACCGTGCCGGACGAAAAGCACCGAGACCGACCGCGTTCCACGCTGGGTGGGCGCGGGCCGGCGCAACGATTGCGCGCCCATCCAGGAACCCGCGCAGCAACCGCGCTGCCAGTCGCGCTTCTTTGCAACGTTGGGGCGCGCCGCCGGCACTGGGCCCTCGTGTTGGCTTTTCGATTCGCAGCGGTCGTCGCGTGGCTTCTCGCATCGGCGCCCGCCATGGCGCAGTTCCCCGACTTGTTGAGCGTCTCGGCCGAGTACGTACCGGCTGTCGATCTGGCGCAAGCACCCACGCGCGCGCAGGTCTCCGCGTACCACGTCGAAGCGGGCGCACCGATCAAGCTCACCGAACGCACGTTCCTGATTCCTGGCGTCGCCTACCACGTCGACGCCGTGTCGTTCGAAGACGCGCCGACCGAGTTCGCCCAGCTGCGGCGGTTCCAGGCCGTCGATGTGTCGCTGCTCTTCGTCCGGCTCTTGCCCAAGGACTGGGCGCTCTCGATCCGACTGGCCCCCGGCCTGGCCGGCGACGTGGTGCGTTTCGAACGCGGGCTCTTCCGGATGAACGCCCTCGCGATGGCGACCCGGACGTTCTCGAAGAAGGTGGTCTTCGGTGGCGGCGGGCTGATCAGCTACAGCTTCGGCACTCTTCTGCCGCTTCCGGCGATCTACCTCGAGGTGAAGATCCGCACGTGGCTCGAGTTCGAGATGTTCCTGCCCGCGTTCCTGGCGCTGCGATCGATCCCAGTGCCGAACCGTCTCGAGGTGAGCGCTCGGGTCGACGTGTCCGGCAACAGCTACGGCGTGCGGGACGAACGCATCCGGGGCGCGTGGCCCTGCCAAGATGAAGTCGTGGAGGGGTCGGGGCGCGCGCCGGAACCGAACGCGTGCATGGACAACCTCGCGTACTCCACCGCCTCGGCGGGCGTCGACGTCTCGGTCCGGCTGTTCTCGAGCGTTTGGCTGAACGCCTACGCGGGCGGCCTCTTCTACCGCCGCTTCGAACCGAAGAACGCCGACGGCGACACCCTCCCCGGCGGCGCCGACAGCCTCCCGCGGGCCTACGTCGTCCGGGCCGGCCTCACCTGGCGCATCCCGGGCATCTGACTTGTCCCGGGACCACGAATGGCCCCAGAGTCGTGGGCATGACGATGCTTCGGAAGATCGCGCCTGGGGTGCATGTCGCGGAGGCGCCGCAGCGGTTCGGCGGCGTCGAACTCGGCGCCCGCATGACCGTGCTCGAACTGGACGGCGGACTGCTGGTGCACTCGCCGCTCGCGGTCGATCCGGGACAGATCGCCGACGAAGTCGGCACGCTCGGCGAGCCGCGCTGGGCGCTCGCGCCGAACAAGTTCCACCACCTCTACGTCGGCCCGTGGATCGACGCGGGGCTCGAAGGATGGGCCGCACCGGGGTTGCCGGAGAAGCGGCCCGATGTCTCGTTCGAGGGCATCGTCGAAACCGGTGCGCAGCACTTCGGCGACGAACTCGAGGTGCTCACGCTGACCTGCTTCGACCTCTCGAACGAGGTCGTCCTCTTGCACAAGCCGAGTCGTACGTTGGTCGCCACGGATCTCGTCTTCCACTTCACGAAGACCGCACCTTGGACCACGCGCGCCGCACTCTGGTGCATCGGTGGGTACCCCGGCTGCCGCACCACGGTGCTCGAGCGGCTGAAGATGAAACGCGACCGAGCACGGGTGGAGATCGGCACGATCGCGGGCTGGGACTTCGACCGGATCGTGATGGCGCACGGCGAGGTCGTCGAGACGGGCGGCCGCGACGCGTTGCGGCACGCGTTCGAGTGGCTTGACCTGGACCGCTGAAGAACGAAGCCGATGCTACGAAGCGCGCGGCTGGCGCTTCGGCAAACCGTTCACCGCGAGCACCCCAAAAAGGATGAGCGCGCAGCCCGCGTAGGCGTTCCACCGAAGCGACTCGCCGAGCACCAAGACCCCGAGCAACACACCGAGCACCGGCACCAGGTACGTCACCATCGAGATGTAGCTGGCGGTCGCGATCTCGAGCATTCGGAAGTAGACGGCGAACGCTGCCACGGTCCCGAGCACCGTCAGCCCCGCCCACGCGCCCCAGGCCTCGAGCGAGATCGCCGGCAGGTCCCACGGCGTGTCCATCACCAAGCTCACCGGCACGAGGATCACGGCGGTGATGCCGAACTGCATCGTGGGCGCCGCGAGCGGCGTCAGCCCGCGCAGGTGCTTTCGCGCGTACACCCCGGAGCAGCCGTAGAACGCGGCGGAGAGCACGCATGCGAAGAGGCCGAGCACGCTGGACGTGACCTCGTCGCCCATGGACGGAGCGATCAGCACCACCACCCCGCCCATGCCGAGCAGGACCCCCACCACGCTCTTCGGCGTCATGCGGTCGTCGTCGGTCCAGAAGTGCGCCAGCACCAGCGTGAAGATCGGCACCGTGCCGTTGAGGATGGACGCCACGGCGCTGTCGACGAACTGCTCGCCCCAGCCGACGAGCACGAACGGGAACACCGCGCCGATGAGCGCAAAGAAGAGCAGGTGCAGCCACGTCTTCCGGTCGCGCGGCAGGCGACCACCGCGCAGCCGCATGAGCAGGTAGAGCATCGCCGTCGCGGCGAGCATCCGGCCGGCCACCATCGTGACCGGCGGCACTTCGTGCACCACCACCCGGATGAACAGGAACGACGGCCCCCAGAGCGCGGCGAGTACGAGCAGGTACGCGAGCTTCGGGGTCATCGGCGGAGTCGGTGTACCCCGGGTCGCAGAGTGGGTCGAACCGCCCCACGCGAACCCCGAACACCGTCACGGTCCGTCGAACAAGACGGGCCTGGCCGCTACATCAAGCAGTCTTCGTCGACCACGCCGTCGCAGTCCTCGTCGAGGCCATTGCAGACCTCGGCGCGCGGCTCGCATTCGCTCGGCGGGCAGCCGAACGTGACCTCGACCCGCGTGATGTCGCCCCGCCGCAGAGCGGTACACGTGGTGCCGTGCAGGGTGATGGCGTTGGTGTCCATGTCGTAGGTCCAGCCCTCCGCCATGTCCTCCGGCAGCTCGGCCCCGTCGACGTAGACGAAGATCTCCTCGTCCGGTGGCGCCGACGCGAGCGGCAACGTGCAGCTGACCACGCGCTCCAGGATCTCGCCGAGCACCGTGTCGAGCGACGCTCGGTCGTCCGCGATGTAGTACGAGGGCGGCCCGCCCGGTGCCGGGAGTCCGCCTGCGGTCGCGACGCCTTCCAAAGTCTCCACGGTCCCGCCGGTCGTGAACCCGATGACCGCGGTCGGGATGCCGCGGTCGAGCATCGCGCCCGCCACCCGCTCGAGGTCGGCCCGGTCGTGGCCGCAGCTCGCCCCGCCGTCCGCGATGAGGATCGCGAAACTCTCGCGCTCTTCCGTCAACAGTTCGGGCAGGTCGCGCGCGGCGCGGAGCGCGGGCAGTGTGGGCGTCTCCGCCGGCTGCTCCGGCGTGCCGCACAGACCGAAGGGCTGAATCCGGTTGCGCGCGAGCTCCGTCTCGATCGCATCGCCCGCACGGGGCATCGGCAGCACTTCCGCCGACACATCGTCCGGACACCCCTCGCGCGAGTCGGGGAACGCCATAAGGCCCCAGAAGATGCGTGTCTCGTCCGCGCGCACCAGGGAGAGCACCGCGGAGGTCGCTTGGTTCCATCGGGTGCGCGGGTCGTCGGGGCCGGTGCCGAACTCGCCCGGCATGTCGACGCGCCGCCGCATCGAACAGCTGCGGTCGAGGATCACCATCACGTTTGGTGCGCGGTAGTCGATCTCCACCGTGCCACCGCCACAGAACGTGTCCGCCGGACCGGTGTCGACACCCGGAGGCACATCCGGCGTGCCCAGGTCGGGCAGGTTCGCATCCACCGGATCGTCGCCCGCGTCTTCGCCGTCGGGGCCGGTGTCGGTGCGGGCCACACAGCGGCTGTCGACGCACGTCTCGCCGGCTTCGCAATCCGCAGCCGTGGCGCACGCATCGCCCAGCGACGCGCTGCAATCGCACCCGCCGAACATCGCAGTCATCGCCACCACGACCCACCGAACCCTGCGACCCATCCCTCGAGCACCGCGACCCATCCCTCGAACCCTGCGACCCATCCCGGACCTCCCAACGCGCCATCGTACCACCGCACGCCCGGGGGCGCGGTTGGGGTGGAGGGTTTGACCTGGCGCCGGGTCTACCAGGTTCGTTCGCCGGTGCGGGCGGCGTCTCGACAGGCTTCGAGTGCCTCGGGGTCCGCGGCGCCTTCCGGATCGAAGTGCAGCGCGCTCGAACGCAGTCGGAACAGGCTGATGATGTAGCCGTCCTCCTGCTCTTCACCCACCGACATTCGGCCCACCACCGTGACGGGGCACCGCTCGAGGTGTGCGGCGTCGATGTCCGATTGCACGATGACCGCCTCGTGCAAGTCGGGCGGGTGGCCGTGGTGCTGTCCCCACAGCGCCTCCACCACCATGTATTGATCCTCTTCGAGTCGGAGGAGGAAGCCGCGGATCTCCACCTCCGCGCCATCGAGCGCGGTGACCTCGTCGGGCAGGACCATTCCGTCGACGTAGTCGAACGCACTGAGTTCGGACCAGAGGAGGTGCCGCGCGACGATGCGCGGGGGGTCGGACGACGCTTCGACCGGCGTGGTCCCTACCGGGACGGGCGACGTGGCGCCTGGGGCGGTGCATGCGGACAGAAAGGTGACCACAAGCATCACGCGACAGAGCGTGGGCATCGTCAGAACGCCATCTCCGCTGCGGCGCGTTCCTTCAGCACCGCGATGGCTTGCACGAGCTGCGGGTGGGACCACGCGCTGCGAGGAAACTGTACCCGGGCGGCGACGTCGCCCTTGATGAAACCGAGCACGGTGCCGCCACGCAGCTCGGAACGTTGGCCCGCGTCGCCGAGTCCGTCCTCCGCGTCGCGGTGGTCGCCGTAGTCCGCCATCCAGAGGTCGAGGTCCGTGACTCCGTCTTGCATCTCGACCAGCAGCGCCGAGCGACCGCCAAGGCCACGCAGTTCGAGCGAACATTGGTCCGCGCCGTTGTCGATCGTCGGTCCGCGCGTGACGATGCCGAGGTCGCGCAAGTCGCTCGGACCCAGCAACTCAGCGCAGTTCGAGCGCGCGAGCGCGAACCCCTCGTAGACCCCAAGCGGCCAAGCGAGCAGCGCCGTCGCGATCAGCATCAACCCAAGCGCCGGCGGCAGCCACATGCGCAGCGGCACAGGCGACCGGTTGCGGGCGAGTTCTCCGGGGATGCCCACCCGCAGGACGTAGACGCCCATCGAGGAGAGACTCACCATCAAGACCAGCGACCACGGCCACACGACGCCCCCGAGGAGCAGCCCCAGTCCAAGCAACGCCGCGGCGGCCCCAGCGGAGACGAAGAGCACCCCGAGCAGCGCGCGGGTCCGAAGGTGCCGGTGCTCGATCTCTTGCTCGAAGTCGTCGGAGGTCTGGGTGGGTTCGTCCGTCATGATCGCGGGGCCACCGGAGCCTCGCACAAACGACGGTGTTCGGGGCTCGCACGCGCTTCGCGCGGTCCCAGCGTCACTCGACCTGCAACACGTCGCCCGGTCGAAGATCGAAGAGGTCCCGATCTTCGGTGAGTTCACGGCCGGCGTGGAACACCTTCCGCGCCTGGGCGCGCAGCACCCCGCTGGCGCCGCCGAGCAACGTCTTGCGCACGCGTTTGGAGAGCGTGAGCGGTGCCCGCTGCGCGCCGCGTTCCAGCATCACTTCGATCACCGGGTACCGCGAGGGTGGCACCTCTGCGGTGACGCCGAGCGTCTGGTGGCGGGCGGCCAAGGCCCGCACGAGTTTCGCGATGTTGCGGCTGTCGTCGATGCCGCGGTGATGGTGGCCGACGAGCTCGATGCCGAGCAGCTCCAGCATGCGCGCCATGCCGGCACTCACCTTCTTCATGTTCCACGCCTTGAACGGAACCTTCACGTTCAGCCACTGCCGGTACGGCTCGGGCAGGAAGTCGATCGGCGGATCGCACGCGGCGAGCTGGTTCGGCAGCATCGTCTTCAGATCCCAGTCGCCGCAGGTCACGATCACATAGGGCAGCGGCCCTTCGATCGGCAGCCCGTGCGACTGCAGCCAAGCGAGGTGCGCAGCCATGACTTCTGGAAAGGTCGGTGCGCCATCGACCTGCGCCTGGGTGATGCTGGTCAGCTCGGTGCAAAAGGGCCGGAGGGTCGGGTGGTGGATCGGCCGAACGAAGGACTCGAACTCATCGACGACCTCGAAGGTCTCGGCATCGAGCAACACCGACGGGAACTCGATGATCTCTTGAGGCCGCGGCGGTTCGTTCTCGTCGCAGGTCGCTTCGAAATCGAGCACGACAAAGTGCGTGGGCCGCATCGCATCCGCGGCCAGGTCTTTCTCTTTCTTCATATGCGCGATGGGTAACCACCGCGCGCCGGCCACGCACGCGGTATCGGCTATTCGATGGGTTCCGCCCGCTTTCGAGGGACCCCTACTCGAACATCCTTCCCGTGTTCGGTGAGTCCGTGTTCGGTGGCGACCGCGCGCACCCGCATGCGCATGTCCTCGAGGAGCGCGCCAGTGGGTGCGTAGAGATAAAACGCCAGTTCGTTCCCGTAGTCGTGGCCGAAGAAACTCGAGACGAGCACACCGTCGACGAAGAGCAGGTCGTGGTAGGTCGTGAACCCGTCCCCGCGCGTGCCGCCGATCGATCCTTCGCGGCGAACGAGCGCGTTGCCTCGGTCGTCTTCGAGCAACGGGCTGGACCCTTCGAGCACGGGCGCGCTGTGCCGATCGGCCAGCACCGCACGAAGCACGGCGCCGTTGTCGCGCTCCGTCCAAGAACGGGCATGAAAGCCAATCGCTGCGCGGAACGGCGCTTCCGCAGCGGCTGCGATGCGGACTTCGATCGGGTGGCGCTTGCGTGCAGGCACCACCCGAGTGTTTCACACCCAAGGTCGCCAAGCGCACGGTCGGAAGCACCTCTGAACAGCGACGTCCCGAAACGCGGTATCCTTGCGCATGATTCGTGTCCCGCTCTGCTTGCTCGCCCTTGGTCTCCTTCAGTGCGCGCCCGCCTCTTCGGCGCCCGAAGGAGTCGGCGAACACACCGAAGCCGTCGCGGTGCCCGGTCCCTGGAACCCGCCCGAGGGCGTGCGCCGAGCGGCCGCCGCGCAGTACGTCGATGTGGTCGATCCGCCGAACGTCTCGCCGCACGGCAGCTGCCCGGGCAGTGACCCCTTCGCGACCTGCACGCATCCGGCATGCACCCGCGCCCACCCAGGCACCTCGGAGCTCGACCGGTACATCCGGGAGCGGTGGTCGTACGTGCTGCCCTACGGCACCTACAACTGCCGCCGCAACTCCAACAACCTCTCGAAGCTCAGCGTGCACGCGATCGGGCGGGCGATCGATGCGGGGATCCCGCTGACCGGCAGCCGCGACGCAGACAACACACTGGGCGACGCGGTGGCCAACTGGCTCATCGCCAACGCGGCATACATCGGCATCCAGCGGGTCGGCTGGGACGGCATGTGGTGGAACGGCGAGCGCGGCTTCATCCCGATGTCGGGCGACCCGCACAAGAACCACCTGCACATCGAGATGAGCATTGACGGTTCGCTGCGGCGCACCCGCTTCTTCACCGAAGGGCCGCCCGCCGAGACCTGTCCGATCGTCTGCTACGGCACCGCGGCGGTCGCCGAAGACTGCTCCTACGTCGACTGCGCGGCGAGCGGCCAGGTTTGCATGAGCGACCCGGTCCGGTGCGAGACCGCCGGCCCGCCCGAGCCGCCGGAGTCCCGCTTCGAGCCAGGCGCGGCCGGACCGACCTTGTCCACCATCGGACCGCCGACCCGGTTCCAGTTCCTCGGCCCGACGCGTGTGTTCGACACCCGGGCGCCTGCGGACAGCAGCGCGCTGGTCCGCTCCGATGGCAGCGGCGAGCGGCTCGACGCCACCCGCACCGGCACCGTCTCGAGCTGGCCTGGTTTGCCGAGCGGCGCGGACGGAGTGTGGGTGAACGCGGCGACCGTGAACGGCGCCGAACCTGGGTTTCTGAGCGTGCACGCCACTGGACCGATGCCGCCCACCTCGACGGTGAACTACAACCTCGTAGGCGCGCGGAGCAACGCCGCACCGGTCGCGTTCACGACCGGCACCGGCGTCGTCTTCGACACCACGGGCGCCGTAGACGTGATCGGCGATCTGGTCGGCGCGTTCGTGCAAGACGGCGCTGGTTTCCGCGTCGCGGGCCCGCTGCGGGTGGACGACTCGCGTTCGATCGACGGCCCGGTGGCCGCGGAGACCGAGTACGCGGTCGACGTGCGCGCGCCAGCGGGCGCGACCGGTGTGGTCGCGACCGTCGCCGTCATCGCCGACGCCCCCGGGTTCATCACCGCATACGCCTGCGGGTCGGGCATGCCCGACGTCAGCAGCGTGAACGTCGGTCCAGGCGTCACCGCCGGGGCGGTGGTCTCGCGGCTGAGCGCCGACGGCCGCGTGTGTTTCTGGTCGTCGTCGGACGTGGAGCTCGTGGTGGACGTCACCGGCTACTGGACCCCGGACGGAGCGCTCGACTACCAAGGCCTCGACCCGGCCCGGCTGCTCGACACCCGCGAGGAGAGCGCGCGCTACGTGGGCCGGCTCGCGGACAACCAGGTGGTCGAGATCCCGGTGCAGTCGCTTGCCGGCGCGCCAGCGAACATCCACGGCGTCGTCGTGAACCTCACGACGCTCGACACCGACGACCATGGATTTGTCACCGTGTACCCCTGCGGGTTCGATCCGCCTCTGACCTCGAGCCTGAACTACGGCAGCGCCGACCGGCCCGTCGTCGGATCGGTCGCGCTCTCGACCCTCGGCGAAGACGGCAGCATCTGCGTCACTTCGCTGCGGCGCACGCACCTCATCGTGGATCTACTCGGGGTGTTCGTGCCCAACGCCGACCGCCCCGACCCGCCCCTCCCCGAGCCGCCCGAGCCGCCCAACCCGGAAGAGCCGATGGAGATGCCGGACGGCGGTGTTCCTGGCTCCGATGGGGGCGATCCACTCGACGGCGGACCGAGCTCCGGCGTCGACACCGGCGCGCTGGCCCCCATCGACAGCGGCTGCGGCTGCCGGACAACGGGCGCCGGTGACGCGCTGCCGTTCGCGCTGCTTCTGGGCGCGCTCCTGTTCCGGAGACGCCGCATCGGCGCCTAGCAGGTTGCTGAAGAACGCCCGCAGGGCGTTCTCGCAGCCTGCCCCTTGCCCCTGCCCTTGCCTTTGCCCTTGCCCGCGGATCAGCGGTCAGATCGCTTGATCAGCGCGACGAGCATCGCG
>JAXMNT010000064.1:0-39685 GCA_034670305.1 Deltaproteobacteria bacterium | reverse complement strand
CCAGAACCAGAACCAGAACCAGAACCAGAACCAGAACCAGAACCAGAACCAGAACCAGAACCAGAACCAGAACCAGAACCAGAACCAGAACCAGAACCAGAACCAGAACCAGAACCAGAACCAGAACCAGAACGGGCGACGGCGGCAACAGGGGCGGCAACAGCGGCAGCAACAGCGGCAGCAACAGCGGCAGCGGCATCGGCATCGGCATCGGCAGCGGCATCGGCAGCGGCAGCGGCAGCGGCAGCGACAGCGACAGCGACAGCAACAGCGGCAGCGACAGCAACAGCGACAGCACCAGCAACAGCAACCAGCAACAGCACCAGCACCCAGCACCAGCACCAGCCACAGCGTCAACGGCGAGCGACGGCAGCGGGTGGCGCGGCGCAACCCTTGACGCCAACCCCCGCCCGCGCCTCTACTCCGCCCCATGGACAAGTTGATCGGCTCCGCCGCCGAGGCGCTTCACGACGTCGCCGATGGCGCGGTACTCATGTCGGGGGGCTTTGGGCTCTGTGGCAACCCGGAGAACCTGATTCGCGCGCTGCGCGATCGGGGAACGAAGGGCCTCACCATCATCAGCAACAACTGCGGCACGACCGACCAGGGGCTCGGCATCTTGCTGGCCAATGGGCAGGTGAAGAAGATGATCTCGTCGTACGTGGGCGAGAACAAGATCTTCGCCGAGAAGTTCCTCAGCGGGGAACTCGAGGTGGAGCTCAACCCGCAGGGCACGTTGGCCGAACGCATCCGCGCGGGCGGCGCGGGCATCCCGGCCTTCTACACGCCGACCGGCTACGGCACGAAGGTGGCCGAGGGCAAAGAGACCCGCGACTTCGACGGGCGCATGTACGTGATGGAGACCGCGCTGCACGCGGACGTCGCGTTCGTGAAAGCGTGGAAGGGCGACCGCCAGGGCAACCTCGTGTTCCGCAAGACCGCGCGCAACTTCAACCCGCTGATGGCCATGGCCGCGAAGGTCACCATCGCGGAGGTGGAAGAACTGGTCGAGGTCGGCACGCTCGATCCGGACCAGGTGCACACCCCGGGCATCTACGTGAAGCGCGTCGTCGTCGGCACCCAGTTCGACAAACCGATCGAACAACGCACCACCCAGCCGCGCCCGGCAACAGGAGCCAACTGATGGGCCTCTCGAGAGATGAAATCGCCGCGCGCCTCGGCCGCGAACTCCAAGACGGCTTCTACGTGAACCTCGGCATCGGCATGCCGACGCTGATCGCGAACCACGTACCGAAGGGCGTCGAGGTCGTGCTGCACAGCGAGAACGGCCTGCTCGGCATCGGCCCCTTCCCCTACGAAGGCGACGAAGATCCGGACCTCATCAACGCCGGCAAACAGACGGTCACCACGATCCCCGGCAGCACCTTCTTCGACAGCGCGGAGTCCTTCGCGATGATCCGCGGCGGTCACATCGATCTCTGCGTGCTCGGCGCAATGGAAGTCAGCCGCACCGGCGACCTCGCCAACTGGATGATCCCCGGCAAGATGGTCAAGGGCATGGGCGGCGCGATGGATCTCGTCGCCGGCGCGCGCCGGGTCATCGTGATGATGGACCACGTGACCAAGAAGGGTGCGCCGAAGATCCTCAACGAGTGCGCACTCCCGCTGACCGGCGTCGGCTGCGTGCATCAGATCTTCACCGACCTCTGCGCGTTCGACGTGAGCGCGAAGGGCCTGCTCCTGAAAGAGCTCGCGCCGGGCGTCAGCGTGGACGACGTGCGCGCCGCCACCGAGCCGGCGTTCGAAGTCGCCGACGACGTCGGGTCGATGAGCGAGGCGTGAGCACACGCCTTCGAGTCGGCGCGGAGGCGCCCCCGTTCGAGTTGCTCGACCACCGCGGCAACCCGCACTCCCTCCGCGCGCACCTCGAAGAATCGAAGCTCCAAAACCGCAAACTCTGGGTCGCGTTCTTCCGCTACGCCTCGTGCCCGCTGTGCAACCTGCGGGTGCATCGCATGATCGAACGTTTTGGGGACTGGCCCGGCCTCACGTTGCTCGCGGTCTTTCAGTCGCCGCCCGAGATGATGCAGAAGTACGTCGGCACCCAGAGCCCGCCCTTCCCGCTCCTCTCCGATCCCGACGAACAGATCTACGCGCGGTACGGGCTCGAGTCTTCGTTGCGGGGCTGGGTGGCGCCCTCCAACGCAGGGGTCCTCGCGCGGGCCGCGGCGAAGGGGTTCCGTCCTTCGAGCGACATGGACGGAACCAAGACCCGCTTGCCGGCCGACTTCTTCATCGACGCAGACGGCGTCCTGCGCCGCTGCTTCTACGCGAAGACGGTCGCCGAACACATCCCGTTCGAGGAGGTCGATACGTTCGCGTCGAGCTGACGTGAAACGTACGACAGAGCCATGCGGGGGGATGCGCGGGCCTACGATCGGTACGTGACCGCGATGGACGCTGCGATGCGCGTCAAGGTCGCGGGCGCCGCCGCGCACTTGCTCACGGTGGGCAAGGTCGCCGACATGGGCATGGGCTCGGGCGCCGGAAGCCACGCGCTCGCCGCACTGTACCCGCGGCTCGAAGTGGTGGGCGTGGATCTCGACGCGGAGATGGTCGAGCGCGCGCGCGCCCGGTACCAACTGCCGAACCTCAGCTTCGTGGTGGGCGACGTCGCCGAAGCGGTGTTCGAACCCGAATCTTTGACCGCCATCTTCAACTCCTCGGTGCTGCACCACGTGACCTCGTTCGGCGGCTACGACCACGAACGCGCCGCGCGCGCGCTCGCCGCGCAGGTCGAACAGCTCGCACCGGGCGGGATGATGATCGTGCGCGACTTCCTCGCGCCTTCGCCGCTGTCGGAGGACGGCGCGGCGACTGGTCACGACGCGATGGACGAGGTCTGGCTGGACCTGCCGGCCGACGACGGCGACGACTCGAACGATCCCCGCACCTGCTCCACCGCCGCGCTCTTCGAACGCTTCGCCACCGAGTTCCGGTCGCTGCATCCGGCGCCCGGGTTCGACTACGAAACCCGCGGCGAACCCCGCGCGGGCTGGCGGCGCTACCAACTCGCGCACCGGCACGCGGTGGAGTTCGTGCTGCGCAAAGACTACCGCACCGACTGGGAAGCCGAGGTCCGCGAGGAGTACCTGTACTTCGATCAGGACGGCTTCTCCGATGTGTTCGAGCGGCTCGGTCTTCGGCTCGCCGCATCGATTCCGATCCACAACCCGTGGATCGTGCAGAACCGGTTCGAGGGCCGGTTCGAGATGTTCGACCTCGACGACGGTCCCGTCGCGCACCCCGCCACGAACGTGTTGGTCGCAGGAGAGAAGGTCCGAGAGACGGAGAGTTTCGCGTTCGATGCGTGGGACGAAGCGCCCATCGACTACCTGACGCTCGAAGGGTTCGTCGACCGCCGCACGGGTCTGGTGGTCGACCTGGTCTCGCGGCCCGGCCGCACGTTCGATGTCGTGCCCTTCTTCTTCGATCCCGAGGGCGACCTGTTCGTGGTCGCCCGCATGGGCTACCCCCGACCGATCCTCGGCGGCAGCATCGGTCTCGATGGTTCGATCGCACCCTCGTACGTGAACGAACCCTTCGTGGTGGTCGCCGAAGGCGACACCGACCCCCTCGACGTCGCCCTGCCGAAGTTGGGCCTGTCCCGCGACGCGATGCTGTCTTCGGGAATCGCAGTGCTGCGCACGATCGAAGGCGCCCCCTTCTTCGCGTCGCCCGGCGCCATCCACGAGACGGTGCGCCCCCTCTTCGTCGAGGTGCCCGCGATGGACGTGGTGGTGCCTTCGGGCGGCTCGGGTTTCTCCACCGACGGACGGCTGCGCGCCAT
Organism: Deltaproteobacteria bacterium; assembly: GCA_034670305.1. GTDB lineage: Bacteria > Myxococcota_A > Polyangia > Polyangiales > Houyiibacteriaceae > JAXMNT01. The sequence goes on along the minus strand of JAXMNT010000064.1, from coordinate 35,874 downwards.
CGACGCCCGCCAAGTGCTGCGCGCGGCCGAAGTCGGCGCCATGCCGGACGCGCGACTGCCGCTTCACATCCGCGACTTGTGCGCGCACCTTGGTCTCGGCGTCGGCCCCTGGATCGGCGCGGCCCTGAACGCACCGACCTTCGAGGTGCCGGCCTCGCCTCTGCCCGAGCCGGAGGCGCGGCAAGTCTACGCGCCCTCGGACGAGACCAGCGGCTTCCTCGAAGTGGGCGCCCAGCAGTTCACCGAACGCGACCGCGGCTTTCGCCAGCTCACCCAGCGCACGCTCGAAGTCGTCACCACCACCGAACACGGCGACGCCACAATCGTGATCGCGCTCTACGCGATGACCGAACGCGGCGTCGCGATCGGCCTCGTCGACGACGACCGCCCCGCCGCCCAGCTCGTCCTCGGCTCGAGCCAACTCGTCACCGTGCCCGCCTACCGGGTGCCGGTCGACGTGACCACCATGGCCCCCGCCCTGGACTTCATCCGCGACAAACTCCGCACCCGCCACGGCGTCGAAGTCGGCCCCATGCGCGACCTCGGCGGCCGCTACTACCCCGCCCCCGGCCTCACCGCCGAACTCGTCCACCCCCTCGCCGCCCCAGTCCTCTCCGCCCAACCGGGCACCTGGCCCGAACCCCTCACCTTCACCCCGCTCCCCGAAGTCGGCCAAAACGCCGAAGGCCACACCCGCATCGTCCTCGCCAGACTGATCGCAGCGCTCAGCCCGGACTGAAGCCAAGCACAGACGGTTGGAGTTGGGGTTCCTTGCCCTTGCCCATGCGATGCCGAAGCCGAAGCCGAAGCCGAAGCCGAAGCCGAAGCCGAAGCCGAAGCCGAAGCCGAAGCTGATTCTGCCGCTGACTCTGCCGCTGACTCTGCCGCTGATTCTGCCGCTGATTCTGCCGCTGATTCTGCCGCTGATTCTGCCGCTGATTCTGCCGCTGATTCTGCCGCTGATTCTGTCGCTGAACTGCTAGGGCTCTGCGGCCCTGCGGTTCCTGTTGCGGTAGGGACCCCCGTTTCCAGGGGTCCCTACCGCAACAGTTCCGTCGCAAAGCGGCATCCATCGGACCGCAGTGATCCTCGACCCGCTTCTTCCGCCGCTACTCCAAATGCACCAACGAGAGGCCCTCCACCCGCAGCCCCGACCGTCGCTCCGCTTCCGCTACGAGTTCGTCCGGGTCCTCAAGGGTCTCGTCGAGGTCGATGTCGATCGAGAAGATCCGGGAGGCGTCGTGGTAGTGGAGCGTTTGGCCGTCGAACGCGACGCCGATCGCCAAGGTTCCCGTCGGCAAGATGCGGTGCAGGCGGCCGGTGTCCGCGCGCCAGATGCGCACGCTTCCATCGTCCGATGCGGTCGCGATCGCGCGGCCGTCGCCCGACCAGGCGACCCGGTTGATCCAGCGGCTGTGGGCGTCGATGTGCAGGACCTCTTCTCCGTCCGCGATCGACCAGACACGCAAGACCCCGACCCCGTCGACGGTCGCGATGCGCTCGCCGTCCGGTCGGAACGCTGCGTGCGAAGCGAGCGCGCCGTGGCCTCGCAACACCCGCTCGATGCCTTCCTGCGACCGAACGCAGACGTTGCCGTCGCGCGCCGCCGAGGCGACGTGGCCGTCGGCCGAGATCGAGAGGCCCAGCACCGCGCCCTCGTGGTCGTCGTAGGCGACGCTGGTCTGGGTGGCGAGGTCGACGACCGACACCCCGCCCTCCGCCGCGCTCGCGTAGAGGTGGGTGCCGTCGGGTGAGAACGCGAGGCCGAGCAGCGGCTCGGGGCGGGTGCACCACGGCGGAGCGATCGCTGTGAACGCGCGCGGCGGTCCGTCGATGCCCTCGACGTAGAGCAACTCGCCCGTCGCGGTGATCACCGCCAGCTGTCCCCCTTCCCCAGCAACACCGCCAGCGGGGCCGAGCGCAGCGGCGACCGGCTGCGCGGAACCGACCGGCAACCGCCACAGGTCCGTCTTGCCGCCGACGTGGATGCGCACTCCGTCGGCGGAGACGATCGCGGCGCGACCGGCGCGCACATCGAACGTGCGGACGGGGGCGCCCGGTTCGAGCGGTTCGTTGGCGGCGAGCGGACGGAAGAGGACGACGCGTTCTTCGGCGCTCGGTCCACGCGCGGGAACCGCAGCGAGCCAGCGGGCGTGGGTGGTGCGTCCCACCGCGAGCCGGAACCCCGCCGCGGCGGAGACGTGCAGGCTCTCGTGCACACGCCCGGTGATGGGGTCGCGGGCGACGATGCGGGCGCCGCCTTCGCTCGCGTAGATCCGGTCCGGCTCCACCCAGTCGAGTCCGCCCACCCAGCCGAACGCGTCGATGCCGCGCGGTTCGGCATTGGCGACGTCGTCGACCCCGCGCTCTCCGCTGCAGAGGAGAAACCAGATGCGCGGGTGTTCGCCGCCGACCGCGAGCTGCCGTCCGTCGGGGGAGAACGCGAGCGACTGCACCGCGGCGGGCAGGGTCTCGTCGAGCACGACGCCGCCGCTCGCCCGGTTCAACACCACCACCCGGCCGAGCCCACGCGCCGCCACCGCCACGCGCGATCCGTCCGGCGACCAAGCGAGGCGGTCGACCGAGGGCAGCGGGGTCTCGAGCGTGCGCTCGCCGTCGTCCGTCGACTCCACGACGGCGCCGGCGCTCGTGCCCACGAGCACCGCTTCGCCCTGCGATGCGAGCACGCGCGCGTTCGCGGGCAGCGCGCGCCGCTTGGCGCCAGTGTGCATGTCGTAGACCCCGCTCTGCGTTCCGGCGACCGCGAGCACCCCGCCCGAAGGCGTCACGCCCCAGACGCCGCGTACGCCTTCGACTTCGAAGAACGCGGGGACCGCCGCCGAGACCTCCGCGTGCACGTCGCCGAGCGCGCTCAGGTCGTAGACCGCGAAGCCGCGTTCGAAGACGGTGCCGACGAAGTGCGACTCACCGCGGGCGAACGCCCCCCTCGAGCTGAGCGGGTGGGTGTCGTCGCCGAGGCGGCCGACGTATCCGTGTTGCAGCGCGCGCGAGGCTTCGTCGAAACGCGAGGTCGCGCGCACGATGCGTTCGTGCGCGCTCGGTTCGTCTCGGTCCGGTTCCTCCGCGAGCGCGGCCGCGGCGTAGAGCGCCGAGGCCGCCGCGTCGCCTTCTTCCCGCAGCCGCTCGGCTTTCTCGAGCAACGCTTCGGCGAGCGCGCGCCGGGCGTCGTCCGCGGACTCTTCGGCGCGCGCTTCGGCGGCCTGGGCTTGCCGCCGTTCGGACTCGGCGTGCGCGCGCGCCTGCAGCTCTTGGCGGTAGCTGCGCCACATGAACACGGACGCCAAGAGCGCGCCGCCGAGGATCGCGAGCGCGGCGAAGGTGGCGGCCCGGTGCCGCGACGCGAACCGCCGCACGAGCTCCCATGCGCTGTACTCGTACGCGCCGACCCTGCGCCCGTCTTGCCAAGCGGCGATCTCCTCGGCCAGTGCCGCGGCGGAGGCGTACCGGCCGGCCGGGTCGCGGGTGAGTGCGCGGTCGGCGATGGCTGCGAGTTCGGGCGGCGCTTCGGGACAGAGTTCGCGCACCGGTGGCGGGTCTTCGACGAGCACCCGCGCGAGCACATCGAACGCGCTCTTGCCCGCGTAGGGCGCGCGGCCAGTCAGCACTTCGAAGAGGATGGCGCCGAGCCCCCACACGTCGGTGCGTTCGTCCATCGCGGCGACGTCGCCGCGCGCTTGTTCGGGCGACATGTACGCCGGCGTACCCATCGTGGAACCTTCGAGCGTGTGCGCCGCATCGCCTTCGAAACTGTCCACCGGTTTGGGCGTGTCGTGGGCTTCCTGGCCGTCGCCGTCCGCTTCTTCGCGCATCTGGCGCATCTGGGCTTCGATCTCTTCGCCGCGCAGATCGCTCGCGCCGCGGATCTTCGCTAGGCCCCAGTCCACGACCACGGTCTCGCCGAACGCGCCGACCATCACGTTGTCGGGTTTCAGATCCCGATGCACCGCGCCGCGGCTGTGCGCATAGGCCATCGCTTCGCAGAGGTCCCTTACGTGACCGAGCAGCCGCAGCCGCTCGTCCAGGTCGCGGGCCCGCCGAAGCGCGCGGGTGAGCGACTCCCCGCGCACGAGCTTCATCGTGTAGTAGAGCGTGCCGTCCGCTTTGCGACCGAGTTCGTGGACCGGGACGATGCCCGGGTGTTCGAGCTGCCCGGTGACCCGCGCTTCGCGCAAGAACCGCGCGAGCGCTTGCGGCGAGGGCGACGTGCCGGTGCCGAGGCGGGCCAGGAGCTCCTTGCGGGCGACCTCCCGCCCGAGGTGCGCATCGGCGGCCACACACACCCGCCCGATGCCACCCCGCCCGAGCTCGCGCCCTTCCCGGTACCGGCCCGGCTGCTCTTCGGTGACGTGTTCGGCGTCGACGCTGCCCAACATCAAGCCGTCGTGGCTCGAAGGATCGGCGACGGTGGCAGCAGTGCCGTCGGCGCTGTCCGACGGAACAGATGCATCCGAGTCCGGAGCGATGGTCGCAGCCAGCGCAGGATCGAGATCGTCCGCCACGGCGGGCATGGTAGCCGGTTGATGCCGGGCGGGTGCGGCTGACTTCGGGGGCGCCACGTGATCAGGCGTCGGCGTCGCCCTCGCCCTCGGCGTCGGCGTCGGCGTCGGCTTCGGCTTCGGCTTCGGCTTCGGATTCGGATTCGGCTTCGGCGTCGGCGTCGGCTTCGGCTTCGGCGTCGGCTTCGGCGTCGGCGTCGGCTTCGCCATCGGATTCGGATTCGGCTTCGGCTTCGGCGTCGGCTTCGGCTTCGGCTTCGGCTTCGGCGTCGGCGTCGGCTTCGGATTCGGATTCGGCGTCGGTGTCGGATTCGGGATTCGGCAGACTCAGCGGCAGACTCAGCGGCAGACTCAGCGGCAGACTCAGCGGCAGACTCAGCGGCAGACTCAGCGGCAGACTCAGCGGCAGACTCAGCGGCAGACTCAGCGGCAGACTCAGCGGCAGACTCAGCGGCAGCGGCAGCCCCAAGGACGCCAGCAACACCCGTAAGGAGCCACCCTCGCCCGCTTCCGTGAGCCACGCGACTGACACAGACCGCAGACGCGTGGTAGAGGCGCGCGATGATTCACGACTCCGTGTTGGACACCGTTGGGCAGACCCCGATGGTTCGGCTCTCCCGCATCGCGCGCGACCTCGGTCGCGAGGTGTTCGCGAAGCTCGAACTGATGAACCCAGGCGGGTCCGTGAAGGACCGCATCGGCGTGCGCATGCTGCTCGAAGCGGAGAAGCGGGGCGAGATCAAGCCGGGCGACACGCTCATCGAACCGACGAGCGGCAACACCGGCATCGGCATGGCGATGGCGGCCGCGGTGCGTGGCTACCGGATGATCATCACGATGCCGGAGAAGATGAGCGCGGAAAAACAGCGCGTCCTCGAAGCACTGGGTGCAGAGATCATTCGCACGCCAACCGAAGCTGCCTTCGATGATCCCGAGAGTCACATCTCGGTCGCCAAGCGGCTTCAGCAGGTGATCCCGAACTCGCACATCCTCGACCAGTACGGAAACGAGGACAACCCGAAGGCCCACGAGGAAGGCACGGGGCTCGAGATCCTCGAGCAGATGGAAGGCAAGATCGATGCGCTTGTCGCGACGGCGGGCACCGGAGGCACGATCACCGGCATCGCGCGGGTGCTCAAACGCGAGGTCCCGAGCTGTCAGATCATCGGCGTCGACCCCGAGGGTTCACTGCTTGCCGGTCCGAGCGAGATCAAGTCCTACAAGGTCGAAGGCATCGGCTACGACTTCATCCCGGACGTGCTCGACCGCAGCCTGGTCGACCGATGGATCAAGTCGAACGACCGCGACTCCTTCCGCGTCGCGCGCCAGGTCATCCGCCAAGAAGGCATCCTCTGTGGTGGCTCGAGCGGGGCCGCGGTCTGGGCCGCCATGCAGGTGGCGGCGGAGCTGCCCGAAGGCGCCCGCGTGGTGTGTGTGCTCGCCGACTCGGTCCGCAACTACATGACCAAGTTCGTGGACGACGCCTGGATGCGGCAGCACGGCTTCGTCGATGCGCACGACGCGCTCGGCACCATCGGCGATGTGATGCGCGCGCTCCCGGCCAAGTCCGTCGTGACTGTGGAAGACGACAAGACACTCGACCACGCGGTGAAGCTCTTCAAGGCGCACGGCATCTCGCAGATGCCTTGCACCGCAGGCGAGCGCCTGAGTGGCATCGTCACCGAGAGCGACCTCTTGCACTTCCTCGTGGACGGCAAGAGCCCCGACACGCCCCTGGCCGAGGTCATGGAGCGCCGGGTCACCACGCTCGGCGTGCACGACGACGCGACCCGCCTGCCCGCGCTCTTCGAAGCCGGCGAGGTCGCCATCATCGTGGACGACAACCGCCACGTGCAGGGCCTGCTCACCAAACTCGACTTCATCGAAGTCCTGAGCTCCAGAGCCCGAGGCCCCCGCCCCGAAAGCTGAGCGAGGCTGCGAGCCGAGCACCTTGCCGCTGCCCTTGCCGTTGCCCGTGCCCGTGCCCGTGCCCGCGTGGGACTCCAGCCCTCGAAGCGCGCCTAAATGTTCTCGACCGACTTCAGCGCTTCGTGCACGAAGTTGTCGCGGATGCGGATCAACGATCCGCGATCGCGACCCCGGCGCACCCGCAACCGGTCGCCCCACGACGTCTCGCGATCGCCTTCGACGCGGTCCGCGTCGAGAAAGTTGTGCTCCGTCACATCTTCATTGGCGCCGGGCTGCGCCTCCGCCACGGTGGCGATCGAACCCGACAGAACCATCGCTGCAACCACAAAGAACGCCTTCGACATCTCCACTCCTCCTCCGCACGACACGTGCGACCGCGTCTTGCGCGTGAAGGAGGAGACGCACGGGATCCGGATTGGGTCTGTCTCGGTCGTCACTTTGTCTTGCGGGGCCGCCAGCCTCGCGAAGCGAGCCAGGCCCGTGACGGCAGAAACTGTGGGATAGTTCGCGCGCGTGAGACACACGCGGAGTCAACGGTGAGGGTCTGTCCACAGTGCGATCGGGACTTCAGCGAAGGGGAGGCATTCTGCCCCTTCGACGGCGCACGGCTGCGCAGTCCGCTCACCGCACCGCCACGTGAACGCGCCGATCCCCTCATCGGCACCCTGCTCGACGGCCGCTACCGGATCGAGAAGGTGCTCGGACGCGGCGGCATGGGCACGGTCTACGCCGCCCGGCTGACCTCGCTCGAGAAACGGGTCGCGGTGAAGGTCCTGCGTCCGGTCCAGGACGACGACGGCGTCGCCCTGCAGCGTTTCGAACGCGAAGCCCGCAGCGCCTCCCGGCTCGGCAACCCGCACATCGTCGACATCCAGGACTTCGGCCAAGCCGAACGCGGCCTCGCGTTCTTGGTGATGGAGCTGCTCGAGGGCGAAGACCTCGGTGGGCTCCTTGGACGGGAGCGGGTGCTGAGCGTCGCCGGCGCGCTCCACATCGTCACCCAGTGCTGCATCGCGCTCGGCGCCGCCCACGCCGCGGGCATCGTGCACCGGGACCTCAAACCCGAGAACATCTTCCTCGTCACGCGCGGAGACGACAAACAGTTCGTCAAGATCGTCGACTTCGGGTTGGCCAAGATCAACGACCTCGACATGGACGGCGACCCCGCCCGCAAGCTCACCAAAACCGGCATGATCTTCGGCACGCCGCAATACATGTCGCCCGAGCAGTGCATGGGGAAACCCACCGACCACCGGGCAGACATCTACTCGCTCGGGCTCATCCTCTACGAGCTGTTGACCGGCCGGGTGCCCTTCGACGGCGACACCTTCATGGGCGTGCTCAACCAGCACATGTGCGACCCGGCCCCGCCGATGCGCACCGTGAACCCGAGCATCCAGGTGCCGCCCCTGCTCGAAGCGGTGGTCTACCGCTGCCTCGACAAGAAGGTCGCCAACCGTCCGCAGTCGATGGGGGCGCTCGCCGACGAGTTGATGAGCGCCCTCGAAGAGAGCGGCATGGGCGCGCTCGCCCAGCGCCTGCGACCGGACGAACCGATCGCCGAACCGTCCGCGGCGATGAACCTCACCAAGAAGAAGATCAAAGGCGGCCCCGGCTCTGGTTCCTTCGAAGCGGCCCGACATCCATCTTCACGCCCGCCTCCCTCGGCGCCACCCCAGGGTGCACCGCCGAGTCAGCCGCCGCCTGGCCTGAGCCCGAGCTCCTTCCCCGCGCCGATGACGCCGATGAAGGGCATGTCGGATCCCTTCGCGGCGACGGACCTTGCCCAAGAAGCGATCACCGACGCGCGTTTGAAACAGCTCGCGGCGGAGAAAGCTGCCGCGGCTGCTGTACCCGCCACCGGGCCACGTGCCCCCCGCCTGGATCCCTCGGGTCCGCACCCCTCCCACATTCCCCCGCCGTCCACGCCGCCGCCCGCCCACCCGGGTCCGCAAGCGCCCTACCCCCCGCACCCCGGCCCCCAGAGCGGCTACCACCCCCGTCCCCAGCGCTCGATCCTCGAGTGGATCCTCTTCGCCTTACTCCTCCTCGTCCTCGGCGGAGTCCTCGGCTACGGCGCCCTGCTCCTGCTCGGCTGATCACACATCGGCTTCGGCCATCGGCCATCGGCATCGGCTTCGGCTTCGGCTTCGGGATCGGCATCGGCATCGGCTTCGGCTTCGGCTTCGGCTTCGGCTTCGGCTTCGGCGTTGGCGTCGGCTTCGCCCGAACACCAAGGGCAAAGGCAAGGGCGCCATCCTTGGCATCCGACACGCTTGGCACGGGCAATTAACGGTTAAGTCACAAGCCGCGCTTGACCCGGGGCCGGCGGTCCGCTTTTGTGGTGACGTGCTTCATACCTTCTTCCGTCTCCCCTCTTCCCTACTGATCTCGCTACTGATTGTCCCCGGCCTGGTTCTGACCGGCTGTGGCGACGACGACAGCGGCATGACCCCCGACGGGGGCATGATGGACGGCGCCCTGCCAGACGGGTTCATCCCCGGCGATGGCTCGGTCGACGCCGGCGTCGACGGCGGAGGCATGACCTCCGACCTCTTCACGCCGCCGGTCATCACGACCTGTGCCGGCGACAGCCGACCCTCCCTCGCGGCAGGCACCTGCGAAGTGATCGCGGGCGAAGGCGCAGGCGTGCTGCTCACCGGCGACATCCTCACGCCGGGTGAAGTCTTCCGCGGCGGACAGGTGTTCGTGGGCGCGGACGGAATGATCGCCTGCGTGGGTTGCGACTGCGCCGCGATGGCCGGCACCGCACCCGAGGTGAGCTGCCCCGACGGCGTCATCTCGCCCGGCCTCATCAACGGCCACGATCATGTGACCTTCGCCAACGGCGAGCCCTACGCCACCACCGGTCAGTTCACCGAAGAACGCTACGAGCACCGCAACGAGTGGCGGCGCGGTCTGAGCGGCCACTTCCGCATCAACTCCCGCGGCGGCAGCGCCAGCCGTCCGGAGCAGACCTGGCTCGAACTGCGTCAGCTCATCAGCGGCACGACCAGCATCTTCGGCAGCGGCGGCCCGCTCGGATTGCTCCGCAACCTCGACAGCGACGGCCGGAACGAAGGACTCGGTGACGCCGAAGCCCGCTACCAGACCTTCCCGCTCGGTGACTCGGGCGATGGCGACCAGCGCCGCACCGACGACTGCATGTACGAGTTCCGAGACAGCGCCGCGAGCATCGGCTCGGTCGGCAACGCGTATGTTCCGCACGTCGCCGAGGGCATCAGCGCTGCGGCGCGCAACGAGTTCAACTGCATTCGCGAAGGCGAGCGGGATCTCGTGCAGCCCATCAGCGCGTTCATTCACGGCGTCGGCCTGCTCCCCACGGACATCGCGGAGATGGCCGCTGAAGAGGTGGAGCTCATCTGGTCGCCGCGCACCAACATCACCCTCTACGGCGACACCGCCCGCGTGACCGAGTACGCGCGCCTCGGCGCCACCATCGGCCTCGGCACCGACTGGATCGCGAGCGGCTCGATGAACATGCTCCGCGAGCTCGCCTGCGTGGATGGCCTCAACCAGAACCAGCTCGACGGGTTCTTCCCCGACGAGCAGATCTGGCTCATGGCGACCCGCAACACCGCCAAGGCCCTCGGCATGGAAGACCTCGTCGGCACCATCGCGACCGGTATGACGGCGGACATCGCCATCTTCGACGCGCGCACCCACCGCGACCACCGTGCCGTCATCATGGGCGCGCCCGAAGGCGTCGCGCTCGTCATGCGCGGCTCGGACGTGATGTACGGCGACGCGGCCCTCGTGGCCGCGCTTCGCGACGGATGCGAAGAGCTCGTCATCGAAGGCGCCAACGTGTGTGGCGTCGACAAGCGGGTGTGTCTGCAGGAGATCGCCGGCCTCGACTACCGGACGCCGAACCTCGCGGCGCTCATCCAGACCGCGAACTTCGCGCGCTCGGACTCCAGCATCGAGACCATCGAGATCCACGACGATCCCGACCCCGAGTACCCGCTCTTCTTCTGTGGCGTGGAGCCGGAGTTCGAGCCGAGCTGTGTGCCCCGCCGCTTCAACATGGACGCTTCGTTCCCGGACGCGGTCGTCAACGGCTCCAACTACTACACCGGCATGAGCAGCCCGGACGACATGGACGGCGACGGAGTGGTCAACGCAGAAGACAACTGCGTGGCCATCTTCAACCCGATCCGGCCCATCGACAATGGCAGCCAGGCCGACGACGACGACGACGGCATCGGCGACGCCTGCGACGTCTGCCCGCTCGGCGGAGACGACGACCCCGCGACCTGCATCGCGGTCGACCTCAGCGATCGAGACGGCGACGGAATTCCGAACGCCGAAGACAACTGTCCGACCGATGCCAACCCGCTTCAGGAAGACAACGACGACGACGGCAAGGGCAACGCCTGCGACGCCTGTCCCGATGCTCCGAACCCCGGGGCGATGGCGTGCCCGGCGATGAGCACGACCGTGTACGCCATCCGCATGGGCGACATCGCGGAAGGCCTCGAAGTGAACCTCGGCGGCCTCGTCGTCACCGGCCTGACCAGCAACGGGTTCCACGTCCAGCAAGAAGCCAGCTCGGCGGACTACGACGGCGTGGACTTCAGCGGCATCTTCGTCTTCACCGGCGGCGCCCCGAGCGGCGTGGCGCGCGGCGACGTCATCGACGTGACCCGCGCGACCTACACGGTGTTCAACGACGCCGACCAGCTCTCCGACGCGATGTTCACCGTCACCGCATCGGGCATGGAGCCCGCGCCGCTTACCGTGGCGATGCCGGCGGACATCGAGACGACCGGTTCGATGGCGGCGGCGCTCGCCAACGTCGTGGTCCGAGTCGAAGGCGTCACCGTCACGGCGGTGGCCGATGAGTTCGGTCAGTTCGCCATCGACGCCGGCCTCCTGGTCGGGCGCAACATCTTCGAGATCACCCCCTCCCCGGCGGTGAGCGACGAGTTCGGCTTCATCCAGGGTCCGCTCGCCTTCACGTTCATGGAGAACAAGATCCTCCCGCGCGACATGGCCGACGTCGGCTACTCCTCGCTTCGGATCTCGCCCTCCGCGCTGACGACCACGCTCGATGCGTCGGTCGACTTCACCGTCTTCCTTCCCGCACCCGCGGGCGCAGGTGGGGCGTCCGTCACGATGACCATTGCGCCTGCCGGACTCGTGACCGGACCGGCCACCATCGTGGTCCCCGCGGGCATGACCTTCGCGACCGCGACCTACACCGCCTCGGCGACCGCCGCGAGCGGCACCGTCACTGCGGCGTTCGGGGGCGACATGGCCGTGGCCAACGTCGATGTGATCGAAGCGGTCGGCGGCGGACTCATCATCAGCGAGTACGTCGAAGGCCCGAGCAACAACAAGGCGATCGAGCTCTACAACGGCGAAGGCAGCGTCGATCTCTCGACCTGCCAGCTGCTCCGCTACACGAACGGCGGCTCCTCGATGGGCATGTTGGATCTGAGCGGCACACTCGCCGCGGGTGAGACGTGGGTTCTCTGCAACTCGTCGATCGCCGACCCGACGCCGTGCGATGTGATGAGCGGCGTCATCAACCACAACGGCAACGACAGCTACGAGCTCATCTGCGCTGGCATGGTCATCGACTCGTTCGGCAAGACGGATGAAGATCCGGGCGCCGCGGGCTGGATGGGCGGCGGTCTGCAGACGATGGACTACAGCCTGCGCCGCCTTGTCAGCGTCACCTCGGGCGACACCAACAGCCTCGACGCCTTCGACCCGTCGGTCGAGTGGGAAGGCACCGTGTGCAACACCGGAAGCTGCGACTACAGCACGCTCGGCAGCCGCTAAGAAGCCGGGAAGAACGGCGTGAGGCAGATGCCTCGCGCCGTTTTTTTCGTGGGCGCGTGCGCCGTGCGCCGTGCGCGAGATCGCGCGACGCGTTTTCGTCCTACGCCCGCAGTCGGGGCAAGGCCTCGAGGGGCCAGGCGCCGTACCAGAACAGATCCTTGCCGCTCACCCGGTGGATCGTCTCCCGCCTCAGACCGGCCGCCACCATCGCGTCGACGTCCTCGTCGGTGAAGTCGTGCGGCTCGTCGGGCAAGAGCACGAGATCCGGCGTCCGGGCGACGGCTTCCTCCAGCCGGATGCGCGGGTAACGCGTGTCCCGATCGCCCACCCGCTCGGGCGGGAGCGGCGGGCGGGTGCCGAGGTCTGCGCCAAGCGGATATCGGCGCGGTCGATCCGAGAACACGTTGTCGAGTCCACACGCGTCGAGCACGTCGCTCGCGAACGCGCGGCCATCGAAGGTCATCCACGGGTCGTTCCAGATCGGCACGAAGACGCGCCGCCGGGTAGCGAGCGGCGCACCGAGCAGCGCGCGCAGTCGAGGCCCGGGGGAATCCACCGCGAGCAGCACACCCAGCGTGTCGAGGTACGCCGCCGAGTCTTCCAAGCTGCGCGGAAAACTCACGTGCACGGTCAGCCCCGCGGCGATCAGCGCTTCGACGCCTTTGCGGGCGTTCTCTTCTTGGTTCGCGAGCACGAGATCTGGCGCGCGCGCCACCACCGCGTCGAGGTCGACGTCCTTGGTGCCCCCCACAAACGGGGCATCGGTGTGCTCGCAGTACCGCGACCGCCCGACCACCCGCTCGGCGCCCGCCATCGCCATCACCGCGTGGGTCTCGCTCGGCACGAGACTCACCACGCGCCGCGCGGGCGCCGCGAGGTGGACCGTCCGTCCGAGCGCGTCGACGACTTCGATCACGTCACACCGATCAGAGGCCGATGCCGGGCCGCAGCGCGCTGCTCGTGTCGACGTCGACGCCGCGCGGACGACCGCCGGGGTCGCGGAACTCGATGCCATGCCGCGCGAAGTCCAGCCGGAGCTGCTCGTAGGAGCCCCGAATCTTTGCCTGGGTGCTGCGGTATGCGAGGCCGTCCACCTCTCGGCGGTAGAAGTACTTCATGGGGGAGCCGCCGAGGATGCGCATCTCTTCGGCGTCGGGTCGGAAGAGATAGAACGAGACGTCCGGGTACATCTCTCGAATCGCCCGTACCGCTTTGTCGAAGCGGCCGTTCACGAGCGCCTTGAGCCCCTGCATGCCGGCGAAGATGCCGCCGCGCTCGATGACGTAGCCCGGCTGAGTGGAGCGGACCGGCACGAGCGGGTCGACGAGGATGACCATCGTCGCCCCCTCTTCGACCGCGACCCGCATGTTCGTGGTGCGGGTGAACGCTCCGTCGATGTAGTAGCGGCCGGCGATGCGCTCCGGCGCATAGAAGGGAACGAGCGCCGCAGACGCCCGCACCGCTTGGTGCACGGGCACGTCGCCGTGGGGGGCCCGGCCGAAGACCACGGCCTCGGAGGTGTCCATGTCGGTCGCGCCGATGAGCAGGGGTCGACGCAGTTCGGAGAAGCGGTTCGACATGCCGGGTTTCTCGAGATGCCGCCGCAGGTATTCGCCGAGCGCCTTGCCCCGGAACGCACCGACGGGGACCGACCGCGCGAGCGCACTCAGCGGCCCGCGCGTTCCTCCTTCTCCGCGAAGCGTGCCGCCGAGCGTCTGCGCGAACAACGCGCGGGCGCTCCGACCGAGGCCGTGCACGTTGAGGTCGAAGAGATCGCTCTTGCGGATCGGGTCCACCCGCGGCGTGCCGTCTCCGAACGCCTGCGCGATCTCTTCAGGGCCGAGCCCGTTCGCGAGGAACGCACCGATCACCGCCCCCGCGCTGATGCCGCAGAAGAGATCCAGGTCCTCGACCCGCCGGTTGACCAAGAAGGTGTCCAGCGCGCGAAGCACCCCCACCTCGTAGAGCAGCCCTTCGATGCCGCCGCCGGCCAGACACACCGCGACCTTGCCACCCGAACGCTCCCGCAAGACCGCGTCGAGATGTGCGTGGAGCGCTTCCAGAGAGGGCGCCGAGAGCACCGAGCCGATGCCGAGCTGACCGAGCTCGAACGCGCGCTGGGCTCCCGCGGCGTCGGGTCCGACCAGCCCGAGCACCCGGCCCCTCGCGAGCCCCGCATGCACGCCTTCGTCCGGATAGAGCGCCTCCAGGATCGGCTGCGCAACCTGCTTCACCGCCCGCGCACTTCGGGTGGCGCCCCCTCCGGCCGCCGGTGCGGTCTCTCGAAACTCGAGGACGAGCAGGTCGATGGGGTGGTCGCGCAAGATCGCGAGCGCGGAACCGACTTCGCTGGACGAGAACACGTTTCGGGTCCGCCCCGAGAGCACGTACTGCATCGAGCCGTCGGGTCGGGGGCGCGGCGCGGCGAAACGCTCGATCCCGAGCGGGTCGCCGCCATGCATGGGCCCGACATAGAGAACGTTGCGCGGCCGTTGATCCACGAACCAGCCTAGTACAACCCCGCGATTGTTCGAGCGGAGACGCGGCGCGGGCCAGAAGCGCCGGCTGGAGCCGCTGCCACTTTGGAGCGGCAATGACGCAGAAGTCTCGTTGCATGCGGGCGGGTGCGGATGTAAGACTGGCGCGCTTGCGTGACGCTACGGATGGAACGAACACCTTGAGTCAGTTGGACGTCTCGACCGTCAAAACAGCCCTCGAGGGCGGTGGAATCGAAGTCTACCGCTCCAATGCGGACGAGATTCAGATCGCCGAGCGGGTGCGCCTCCACATCATGGACTCCGGGGTCCGGGTGTTCGTGCGCGACGGGGTCATGCACGTTCGTTTCACCGCGCGCTCGCAGCGGTCCGACTTCCCCAACGCCGCCGCCGAGGACCTCTTCGAGAGGGTCCGCTCCAAAGTTGGAGAACCGGCCGGAAAACGCGGATACGTCGAGCAGAACATTTGCGTCCAGGAGGTCTTGGACCCCATGGACGAGTCCCGCATCCTCGATGTGTGGCACGAGATCGTCTACGAAAAGGCCGCGGCTGCGGTGGACGAGCTCGTCGACGAAGTGCGCTGGGCGCTCGAAGTCGACAAGTACATCGCTTCCTAATTGCGCTACGGGCCTGGCTTGAAATCACGGACCGTCGGGCCGAGGCATCGAGGCCCGATACGACAGCGTGCAGCCTCGCGAAGCGAGCCAGCGGTGTCACCGGGACGGGGTTTGGGGGCTGTGCCCCCAAGAAATATCGAACGGGCTCTCGCCCACCTCGAGCAGGTCGTCGCGATGCTCGTCGCGCTGATCAAGCGATCTGACCGCTCGATCCGCGGGCAAGGGCAAAGGCAAGGGCAGGGGCAAGGGGCAGGCTGCGAGAACGCCCTGCGGGCGTTCTTCAGCAGCCTGTTAGGGCTGAAGTGGGACGCGGACCCATTGGCCGCCGGTGCGGGTGAACTGCTCGCGCTCGTGGAGGCGGTTGTCGCGGTTGAACCAGAGCTCGATGAGATCGGGCGTGAGTTCGTAGCCTCCCCACCCCTCTGGGCGCGGCACCGGCTGGCCTTCGAACTTCGACTCGAGTGCCTTGGTGCGGTCGGACAGCAGCTCCGGAGACGGGAGCGGACGGCTCTGTTCCGATGCCCAGGCGCCGATCTGAGAGCCCCGCGCACGCTTCGCGAAGTAGGCGTCGCTGAGTTCGGGTGCGGCGCGCCGGACCGGCCCCTCGACTCGGAGCTGGACCCCGGTCTCCCACCAATGCAGCGCGAGCGCCGCATGGGGGTTGGCCTCGAGTTCGACGGACTTTCGGCTTCCGTAGTTGGTGAAGAAGACGAGCCCGGTCTCGGTGTGCTCGCGCAACAGCACGTACCGGACCGAGGGCCGCCCCCGGGCGTCGGCCGTGGCCAGGGCGACGCGGTCGGCGTCCTCGCGGCACGCGGCCCGCGCGGCCTGCCAGAGTTCCAAGAGACGGTGGAAGGGATCGCTGCTCACGGGGCCTCTATAGCCCGGAGGACGTCCCGGTTCGACCCCCGTACTTCGGAGTTTCCGGCGGGTGCGCGCGGTGGTAGCGTGCCCGGGCATTGGACCCGGTGGCGCAGGACCTCATCGCTCGGCTGCGTCAGCATCCGGACGACCTCGAAGCGTTTGACGCGCTGAGGCACCACTACAGCCAGATCCAGGATTGGGCATCCTTGGCCAACCTGCTCGAAGGATGGGCCAAGCGCGCCACCCAGCCGCACGCGGCGGCGGCGGCGTTCGTGGAAGCCGCGGAGCTCACCCTTCACTACCTCGGCGACACCGCGCGGGCGATGGCCCTGCTCGAGCGCGCCCTCGAGCGCGACCCCGCCAACGCCCAGGCCAGCACGCTCATCACCGACGTCATCGAACGCAGCGGCGACACCAACCGCTTGCTCGATCACCTCCAGCGGCGCTCCGCCATTCTCGCCCGCAGCGGCGACAAGATGGCACTGGCCGCGGTCGAGTTCCGGCTCGGACAACTCTACGAGGTCACGTTCCAACGTCCCGACCGCGCCATCGCCCATTACCGCAAAGCGTTCGAAGCCGACCCGACGTTGGTGCCGGCCATCTATGCGGCGCGTGAGATCTACCGGGCCGCTGGCAACCCGAAAGCCGCCGCCACCCTCTTCGCACTCGAAATCAAAGCGGAGCCAGACCTCGAACGCCGCGTGGTGCTCCTCCGGGAACTCGCGCACATGCGCGCGGGCGAACTCAACGACCTGCACGGGGGCATCGACGCCCTCGGTCGCGCGCTCGAACAGAAGCCCGGCGACCTCGCGGTGATGCACGAGCTCGCGACGATGCTCCTGCAGCGCGCCGATCAACGCGGCACCGGCCCAGCCGCCGACCAAGAGCGCAGCCGCGCGGCCGACCTGATGTACCAGCTCGCCCAAGGCGTACCGCCCGAACACGCCATGGCGTACTGCGAGACCGCACTGGATGCGGTGCCCGCCCACGACGGCGCGCTCGAACTCTTGGAACACTTGGCCCGTGAGCAGGTCCGCGAGGATCTGCTGCCCATTCGTTGGGTGGGCTACCTGCAAGCCGCGCCGGACGCACCCGGTGCCCCCGCCCGCCGCAAACAACTCGGGTTCGCCTACTTGGAGGCGGGCCAAGAAGACGACGCGCTGGTCTGTCTCGAACCGATGCTCGATCTCGGCGATGCCGAGGTCGCCGAAGCGCTCATCGAACTGCTGCGGGCCCGTGGCCGCGACGACGACGCCACCCGCGCGCTCGGCATCGCGGTGGCAGGCCTCCCGCCGGAGCGGCGTCTCCCGCGCCTTCGGGACATCGTCGACGCGCTCGTCAAGACCGGCGACGTCGACAGCGCGATGCAGCGCGCACACGAGATCCTGGCGATCGAACCGGGCGACCCCGAGGCGCTCGGCTTCCTCGAAACCGAGTACCGCAAACGCAACGACGACCACTCCCTTCGCGATTTGATGATGGAAGCGTCTCGGGTGCCTGGGGTCTCACCCGAGGTTCGGCGGCGGCGCCTGACCGACGTCGCGGTCTTGAGCGAAGAGAAGCTCGAAGACATCCCTGGTGCGATCGGCGCATGGCGCGCGGTGGTGGCGGTCGATCCGACCGACACGGATGCGCAGAAATCGCTCGCCCGGCTCCTCGAGCAGACCGAGCAGTGGGACGAACTCGTCCAAGTGCTCGACCGGCAGGCGATCACCGAGACGGACCCCGACGCCAAGGTGGCGTTCCTGCTCAAGCTCGCCTCGGTGCATCGAGACCAGCGCGAAGACTTCGATGCCGCACTCGGGGCGCTTCGGGCCGTGCGTCAACTCCGACCGAACGACCAGGAGGCGCGCAACGCGCTCTGCGATGCGCTCCTGCTGACCGAAGACGTCCGCGAAGCGGTCCCGCTGTTGCAGGAACGAATCGAAGACACCACCGATCAACAAGAGCGCATCCGGCTGCTCGAGATGTTGGCGAGCACGTTCGAGGCCAGGCTCGGCGACGACGAACGCGCGTTCACCGCCTCGACCCAATTGCTGGACGACGATCCCGCGAACCTCTCCGCGCTCGACCGCATGGAGCGCATCGACACGCGCTCCGACAACACGGTGCGCCTGCTGGAGACCCTCGCGTACCGCGCCGAGGTCGTGGGCGTCGAGCAGCGACCGGACATCCTCGTGCGCATCGGCCGCATCGCAGACGAACGGCTCGACGATTTGGGCCGGGCCGCCGAGTACTACCAGCAAGCGCTCGATCTCGCGCCGGACCGGGTCGATGTGCTCGACGCGCTCTGCAGCGTCTACGACCGCGGAGAACGTTTCAAAGACCTCGTCGTACTGCTGCGGGAGCGGGCCAAACTCGAGGAGAACCCGACCGCGCAGGCGGAGCTCTACCGCCGCATCGCGCGCACCTTGGCCGAGCGGGTCGGCAACCCCGATGCCGCGGCCGAAGCCTGGACCAAGGTCCTCGATGCCGGGGAAGACGAAGAAGCGCTGCGCGCGCTCTCCGATCGAGCACGCCTGTCCACCGATCCAGAACTCGAGTCCTTGCTCGACCGGCTGATCGACGTCGTCGCAGACGACACGGAACGCCGCGACCTCGGACTCGAGCGCGCGGAACTACTTCACGCAGCCGACCGAACCGAAGAAGCGGTCGCCGCCCTTCGCAGCGTCGTGCTCCAGCTGGACCCGCAGCACCTCGGCGCGATGCAGAAGCTCGCGACCTACTGCGAGTCGATGAACGACAACGCTGGGTTCGCGGACGCGCTCGAGTTGCAGCTGGCGCTCCTCGAAGACCCAGGACTTCGCCTCCCCGTCGCGATGAAACTCGCCGATCTCTACGAAGGCGACCTGGAAGACACCGACCGCGCCCTGCTCGCGCTCTACGCGTGGATCGAGGCCGAACCGAACGAGCTCGAACCGCGCGAGCGCTCGGCGGCCCGGCTCGAGACCACCGAGCGCTACACCGAACTGGTCCAGATCCTAGACGGCATCGCGCAGCTGACGTCGGAACCCGAACGGGCCGGCACCGCCACGCGCCGTGCGGCAGAGATCGCCGCCTCCAAACTCGATGACGCGGCGGGGGCTTGGTCGAGGCTCGAGCCGCGGATCCTGGTCGACCCGGAAGCGGACCGGATGTTGCGGGAGATCGCAGAGACCCACGGGCAGCACGAACAGCTCGCGGAGCTCTTCTGCCGGCTCGCGAAGTCCACCGAGGATCCCGACACGATCCGCATCCGATGGTCCGACGCCGCGACCCTGTTCGAAGGCCCGCTAGGGGATCCGGTCCGCGCCCTCGAGGCCATGCTGCGCGCCTACGCCACCGACCTCGCCGACGAGACCATGCTCGCGCAGGTCGAGCGACTGGCGGGCGCCGCGGGGGCGTACCAGCGGCTTGCCCAAGTCTACGAACGGTTGCTCCGGAGCGTGGAGACCGTCGCGGCCAAGGTGAAGCTCCTGCTTCGCCACGCCAAACTGCTCGACGAAGTCGCCGGCGAACCCAGCGAAGCACTCGACCGCGTGTTTCGTGCGTGCGCCCTCGTGCCGGACGACGACTCGGTGCTGGAAGTGGCCGAGGAGCTCGCACCGCGCGCCGGCCGCGGCGACGAACTGCTGCACGTCTACGACATCCGCAAGAGCAAGGCCGACACCGACACGTCCCGGGTGGACGCCCTCCTCCGTGGTGCGCGCTTGTGCGACCACGGGCTGCGGGATCGAGAGCGCTCGTTTCAGTACATCGCGCAGGCGGTGGCGCTCACGGTGCGAAGCCCCGAACTCGCGCCCTCGGTCGAAGAGGCCGTCGATGCGATGGACCAGGATCGTCCGGAACTCGGCAACCGGGACGCCACCCGATCCTTGATCGGGCTGTACCGCGCCATCGCCAGCGACTCCGAAGACAACCCGCGGGCCGGAGCCGACCTGCTGCTGCGCGCGGCGCGTCTGCTGGAAGAGGTTCTGACCGACCCGGAGGAAGCCTTCGCGGCTGTCCGCGGCGCATCCGAGTTGGCGGCGGTGCCGCATGTCCTCGACGCGCTCGAGGCGATCTCCAGCCGACAGAACCGAGCGGCGGAACTGGACCGGCACCTCGAGCACCTCATCGAAGAAGCGCTCGACTCGACCACGGCCGCCGAACTGTTGCGCCGTCGCGGCCGCCTGCTCGAGGAAGTGCTCCAGAAGTACAACGAAGCGGCGGATGTGTTCCGCCAGCTCATCTCCGTGTCGAAGGACGACCACGAAGCGGCGGACCACCTGATCGAGTGTCTGCGCAAGTCGGGCAAACACCAGGACCTGCTCATCGCACTCGACCGCGAGATCCGCCGGGCCAAGGACGACGCCCGCCGGCTCCAGCTGATGCGGGCGGTGGCGATCGTCTGGGAGCGCGACCTCAAGAACAAATGGGAAGCGATCGACGCCCAGAAGAAGATCCTGAAGCAGTTCCCCGACGACCCGGAAGCCACGGCAGCCATCACCCGGCTCAACACCAAAGCCGACGGGGACGACGGCGAGGATCCGCTTCTGGACGAGCCGCTCTTGGACGAGCCCCTGCTCGGTCCGTCGTCGGCCGCGCACGACCTTCCCACCGAAGACCTTCCACTCTCGGCGCTCGACTCGATCGAAGACCAGATGCTCGACTCGGTGGAAGACGACGCGCTCGAGTCGGTCGAAGACGACGCTGTCCAGTCGGAACGCAACGGGCTCGACTCGGACGCCCCGATCCAGTCCGAGGCCGACCAAGACCCCGCTGGCGACGCACCCTTTCACGACGACGAACTCGACGAGACCCGGGGACCCGACCGCAGCGAGTCGCCGGTGGATGTCCTCCTGGCGGGCGGCGGGTCGTTCGACGACGAGACCGCGTACGAAGGCGGGTCCGAAGGATCGGTCGACGAAGCGTTGGCCTCCGCGCCCTCCGCCGGGTTCATCGATGGGCACACGCTCGCGGAGGGCGCCCCCTCGCTGGACGAAGAGTTTCCGCCAGTGGTGGAGATGCCGGAAGGTGGCATCGCCTTCGAACCCACCCTGCTTGCCGGGGCGGACGTCGTGGCCGACATCTCGGAACTCGGGTCGTTCACGGACCCGGGGGACACCAACGAAGGCGGGGTCGTCCAGCTGCTCGGAGACGACGAGCTCGCCGAACCGCCTGCGGAGGAGAGCCCCTTCGAGTCGGTGCCACCGCCCGCTTCGGATTTCAGGGACGAGGGAACCCTCGACCTCGATCCAGACGTGGTGGAAGAGCGCTTGCTGTCCGACGACGCGCCCGACGACGCAGAAGCCGAAGAGTACGAAGACGTGCTCTCGCTGGACGGCATGGACGTGGAGCTGCTCGAGGCGGAGAGCGACTCGCAGGATCTCGCGGACGCCGAGATGCTGGGCGAGGACTCGATCGAAGAACTGGATGCCGAGCTGCTCGACTTCGAAGAGCTCGAGCCGGAGGAGATCGAACCTCCGCGTGCCCGGTCGTTGCCTCCGCCGCCGCCCGAAGACTGAGAAGACTGGGGCGGAGTCCAAGCCGTGCCGTCGGCTCGCGCGGCCGGCGATTTTGGCTAGGCTCGCCCGCATGTCTGGACCGAAAAAGATTCTCCTCGCCTACAGCGGCGGACTCGACACCTCCGTGATCCTCACGTGGCTCAAAGAGCAGCACCCGGGCGCCGAAGTCGTCGCGTTCTGCGCGGACGTGGGCCAGGGAGAAGAGCTCGATGGACTCGACGAGAAGGCCCGCGCCACCGGCGCGACCAAGTGCGTCGTCGCCGATGTGCGGCGTGAGTTCGTCCGGGACTTCTGTTTCCCGATGCTGCGCGCCAACGCGCTCTACGAAGGCAGCTACCTGCTCGGCACCAGCATCGCGCGCCCCGCCATCGCCAAAGCGATGATGGAAGTCGCCGCGGCAGAGGGCGCCGACGCCATCGCGCACGGCGCGACCGGCAAGGGCAACGACCAGGTGCGCTTCGAACTGAGCGCGCTCGCCATCGACCCGGACATGGAGATCATCGCGCCCTGGCGCACCTGGGACCTGAAGTCCCGGACCGACTGCATCGCGTACGCGAAGGAGCGCAAGATCCCGATCGAAGCCACGGCCGAGAAGCCGTACTCGATGGACGCGAACGCGTTCCACATCAGCTACGAGGGCGGCATCTTGGAAGACCCGTGGGCCGCTCCGCCGGAGGAGATCTTCCGCTGGACGACCGCCCCGGCCGATGCGCCGAACACGCCGGAAGAGATCGTCGTCGCGTACGAGAACGGCGACCCGGTCTCCGTGAACGGCGAACGGCTCGACCCCTTCGATCTGCTCGAGAAACTCAACGCGCTCGGGTCGAAGCACGGCGTGGGCCGCGTCGACATCGTGGAGAACCGCTTCGTCGGCATGAAGTCCCGCGGTGTCTACGAGACACCCGGCGGCACCATCCTTCATCTCGCGCACCGCGCGGTCGAGTCGATCACGATGGACCGCGAAGTGTGCCGGATCCGCGATGGCCTCATCCCCGAATACGCCTCGCTCATCTACCGCGGGTTCTGGTTCGCCCCCGAGCGCGAGTCGTTGCAGGCCCTCATCGACCAGGGACAGAAGACCGTCACTGGCGAAGCGCGACTTCGGCTCTTCAAGGGTCAGTGTTCGGTGGTTGGACGACGCGCCCCCCACTCGCTCTACGATCCGGAAGTGGCGACCTTCGAAGAAGACAGCGTCTACGACCAGGGCGACGCCACCGGCTTCATCCGTCTCAACGCGCTCCGGCTTCGGATCGGTACGAAAGTCCGTCGCAACTCGTAACTGCCCTCGCTCGCGGCGGCTGGTCCGTCCCCGGTGGGTCCTGCTACCCTTGCGGGGGGACGCCGGCCGCCAGATGGAGCGGGAGGGCTTCGTGCGTTGCAGGCCGGTTGAAAGTCCGCAGGTCGAAACAGTTTGGACACACCAAGTTTGAATGTTCTAGGGATTGCCGGGGGATCGATCCTCTTGGCAGCCCTGTACGCGAGTGCCAACGCTGCGCTGACCGCACTGACCGAAGCCCGCTTGGGGGCCGTGTCCGAAGGCACGGGCGCCCTCGCACGCGAAGCACTCCGGACCCGTCAGTTCCGCGACGGCATCCGCGCGCGGCTTCTGGTAGGGCGCGTGCTCTCTCTGTCGACCGCAGCCGCCAGCATCGCGGTGTTGTTCGTTCGCGATGGGTCCTTTTGGATGGCGCTCGCGGGCAGCACACTCGCGGCGCTCGTGTACGGGCTCATCGCGCAGATCGGGACCGCGATCATGGCGGCGCGTGGTCCGCTCGGTCAGCTCCGACTGCTTCGCGCCGTCCGGGTGCTCGAGCTGTTGATGGCTCCGATCGCCGCGCCGCTCGAGATCGTGGGCCGCCTCGCGGCCAAGCTGGTCCCGTCTCCGGCCGAGGACGCCGACATTCAGACCCGCGCCATCGAACACATGATCGAGAAGGGCGAAGAAGAGGGCGCGCTGCCCGAAGAACACGCCGCGATGCTGCGCAGCGTGCTCGA
Organism: Deltaproteobacteria bacterium; assembly: GCA_034670305.1. Lineage (GTDB taxonomy): Bacteria > Myxococcota_A > Polyangia > Polyangiales > Houyiibacteriaceae > JAXMNT01. Next base: position 12,160 of record JAXMNT010000064.1, on the reverse strand, counting down.
GTTCGAAGACACCATCGCCCGGGAGGTGATGGTGCCGCGCACCCAGATGGTCTCCTTCGAGATGACCACACCGCTCGAGCAGGTCATCGAGCGCATCGAGGAGACGGGGCACAGCCGGTACCCGGTGTATCGGGAGAACGTCGACCAGGTCGAAGGGCTGCTCTACGCGAAGGATCTCTTCCGAGTTCTCCGAGACGGCAAGACCGACCCAGACCTCGAATCCCTGATCCGCACGCCGATCGCCTTCATCCCAGAAGTTCGAAAGATCGGGGCCGTGCTCCGCGAGATGCAGACGCACCGGTTCCATCTGGGGGTCGTGGTCGACGAGTTCGGAGGCGTCGCGGGGCTCGTGACCCTCGAGGACATTCTCGAGGAGATCGTCGGAGAGATCGAAGACGAACACGACGACGAAACCAAGCGGGTGTCCGAACGCGCGCCGGGTCACTACATCGCCGACGCGACCATCTCCGTCCACGATTTGGCCGAGATCATCGGAGAGCCCCTGGCCGAGACGAGCGGGAGCTACGACTCACTCGGAGGCATGATCGTCGAACTGGCCGGTCGCGTACCGGCGGTCGGAGAACAGATCTCGTCCGGCGCCTTCGATCTACGCATCCTCGAAGCCGACGAACGCCACGTCCAGCAGGTCGAGATCGTGCGCCGCCCGCTCGCCTTGGCTCAGTAGGTCCTCGCCGTGCGCCTCGGACGCCGCCGGCGTAGTTAAGACCCCTATGCACCCCTGGCACGATCCCTACATCGACGAGGAGCTGCTCGAACACGAGTGCCCCGTCATCATCGAAGTCCCGAAGGGGAGCAAGAACAAGTACGAGCTGGACAAGCCGACTGGGCTGTTGCGACTCGACCGGGTGCTCTACAGCGCCGTGCACTACCCCGCGGACTACGGCTTCGTGCCTCGCAGTTACTGCGACGACGGCGACCCGCTCGATGTGCTGGTGCTGAGCCAAGAGCCCGTCCATCCGCTGACGATCGTCGCCGCGCGTCCCGTCGCCTGCATGCGCATGCGCGACGACAAGGGTGTCGACGACAAAGTCATCGCGGTGAGCGCACGCGACCCCCAGTTCGCGGATGTCCGCCAGCTGTCGGACCTCCCGAAACACACGCTCCGCGAGATCCGGCGGTTCTTCGAGGACTACAAGGTGCTCGAGCAGAAGGAAGTGATCGTGGACGACTTCATCGACAAGGAGGCGACCTTGGTCCTCCTGAGGGAGAGCCTCGCCATGTATCGCGAGCTGCGTCGCGGCGAGATCTAGTATTCGGCGTGGTCGAAGAACACTTCGGCGCCGTCCATGCGGGGACGCAGCACCATGAAGTGGGCCACGCGCCCCTCCGGCGCCATGCCCACCGCACCGAGACCCACCACGCGGTTCATCTCGAGCACCCGCATGAACGGAATGTGTCCGCCGCCGCACGCCACGATGTCGGCCGGGTCGTCCGTCGCCGCCTCGATCTCGTCGTCGCTCATCGACGGGGTGATGTCGGACATCGGGTCCGCGGGCGAACCGTGCACGACGAGCAGTTCGCTCCCGTCGATCAAGGGCAGCCGGAGGCTCAGCGGCAGACGCCGAATCCGTTCGAGCACCAGATCCCCGAGCGCGGCGCGCGTGTGTTGGAAGAGATCCAGCCGGGCTTGTTCTTCTTCATCGGCCGGTTTCATCTCTTCGGGACGCAAGGACACGAGCGCCGTGTCGCTCAAACCGCGGATGCACTTCGCACCGACCTGTTCCAAAAGCCGCCACACCTCGAGCGGCTGCTCTCCCCCGAAGACCAGGTCGCCCGCAACGATGATCGTGCCCACCCCGTGGGGTTTGATCTCGCGCAGCGCCGCTTCGAGCGCCGGCAGGTTCCCATGCACGTCCGCCAGCAGGGCCAGGGGTCTCGTCGCGAGGGGGTGTCTTCCGATCGGCTCCATCCGCACCCTCTACCCGATCCCATCGACCTGCGCAGCCGCTCGCGGCTCCAGCTGTGCACCGATCGGCCAGCGCGCGCGAAAGTGGAGGGCCCGTGCTCCGGCCCGTTACGATCGTTTCGATGACTTCCGCTGCCCCCGCGCGCCCCGTCGGCCCCGGCCTCGCCAAAGCGCGGCGCGCCCGCCTGCCCCAACGAATCGCGCGGCCGCAGTGCGTCCTCACCCGGCACGCCGAAGAGACGATCTTCGCAGTCGCCAAACGAATGACGGAAGGATCCGTGCGCGAGGGCGCAGACGGGGATACCTATTTCGGTAGCACCATGCTGACCATCGACCTCGAACGGCTGGCCACTCAATGGCGCGGCCCCGTCCAGGGCGAGCGCATCGTCGAAGCGATGGCCGGTTCGGTCCGCGCGCGCCTGCGGTGCATGCGACTCGCCTGCGCCGACGCGACGAGCCGCCACCCCGACCGGTGCTTCGGGTTGCCGCTGGTGGAGACCCGCGTCGTGCTGGTGGATGGCGCGATCCACATCGACGTGGACGTCGAAGCGCCGCTTCTCGCGCGGGAAGCCCAGACCCGGCGATGACCGAAGAAGAGGACAACGTCATTCACGTGGTCTTTGGCGCCGACGGCGGCCATCGAATCGTGACGCGTTCGGAGCCGCCGCCGATTCTGGAGGCCTCGCCCCCGGTCGCCGGCGACCCGCTCACGGAGCTCTACTCTCGCGCCGAGGTCTCCCGCCTCTTCGGTCTCAAAGAGTCCCGACTTCGCTACTGGGACAAGACCGGGTTCCTGGAGCCCTCCGCGCGACGGGGGCGTCGTCGCTTCTACACCTTCCAAGACTTGATCGGGGTGCGGGCCGCCAAGGGTCTCCTCGACGCCGGACTCGCGCTCCAAGAGGTCCGTCGGTCCGTCGAGGCGATCCGCGCAGCGCTGCCGCGGGTGGTGCGTCCCTTGAGCGAGCTGCGGGTGGTCGCCGAAGGCCACGCGATGCTGGTCCGCGACGAAGAGACCACCTTCGAAGCCACCACCGGTCAGCTCGTCTTGGACTTCTCGGTGGGGACCCTGCGCGACGACGTCGTCAAAAAGCTCCGCGCCGAGCCGACCGAAGAAGACCGCCGCACCGCCTACGACTTCTACCTGGAAGGCTGTCGGCTCGACGAAGACGAAGCGACGTTCGCAGATGCAGAGGCCGCCTACCGAGAGGCCCTGCGCCTCGACCCGACGTTGACGAATGCGCTGACCAACCTCGGCAACCTCCGCTACCGGCAGGGGCGCGAGGCGGAGGCACGCGCGCTCTACCATCAGGCACTGCGGCTCGACCCGGAGCAGCCCGAGGCCCTCTACAACCTCGGCTTCATCCATGTGGAGCACGGCCGCGCAGCCGAGGCGATCGAGTTCTTTCAGGCCGCGATCCGTTCCGATCCCGGGTTCGCGGACGCGCACTTCCACTACGCCGCCGCGCTGGTCTCTCTCGGAGAACACGACGAAGCACGCGCCCACTGGAAGATCTACCTCGAGCTGCAGCCCCACGGCAGCTGGGCCGACATCGCCCGCGCCCATCTTTAATTGCCTGGCGGCTGCGCGCGGTGAAGGCACTCCTGCCGCCCAACTGGGGAGTGCACCAGTTGCTCGGCCTGCGGCCTGCGCAGGTGCATGGGTGGAGCCGCCTGACTCGCGGGCGCCGAGACGGGCCTGGCTCGCTTCGCGACTGGCGGCCCCCGAGGGTTCGAGGTTGACAGTGCGGGCCCAATCGCCGCCAATGCAGTCCACACGGGAGGTGGCATGGCGAAGAAGCTGGATTCGGTCGATGGCCTGAAGGTCTGCATCACGGGTACGTTGAATCAGATGAGTCGCAAGGAGGCCGAGAAGGCCCTCGCCAAACTCGGCGCGATCATCAGTGGCAGCGTCACCAAGGACACCGACGTGCTCGTCGCCGGAGAGAAAGCCGGATCCAAACTCGCCAAAGCCAAAGCACAGGGCATCGTCATCCTCGACGAGACCGGCATGCTGGCCCTGCTCGCGGGAGGGTCCGCCAAACCGAGCAAGGGTCCTGCCCCAGCACCGAAGGTGAAAGCGACGGCCAAAGCGCCGAGCTCAGTCGACGGCAAGAAGGTCGTCGTCACCGGCACCCTGAACAAGCTCAGCCGCAAAGAGGTGGAGAAGATGCTCACCGACCTCGGCGCCACCGTCGTCGGTTCCGTCTCCAAGAACACCGACTTGCTCGTCGCGGGTGAGAAGGCCGGCTCCAAGCTGACCAAAGCCCAGTCGCTCGGAATCGACATCATCGACGAAGACGGCCTGTTGAAGATCCTCGGCACCAAGAACCCGAAGCCGCCCGTCATCCCCAAGCCGAAGAAGCCCGCCCCCGCCGCGGTCGACACGCCGTTCTCCGGCAAGAAGATCTGCGTCACCGGGAAGTTCTCCGAGATGACGCGGAAGGAGGTCGAAGCGAAGCTCGCGTCGCTGGGCGCAACCGTCGTCGGCTCGGTTTCGTCGAAGACCGACCTGGTGATCGTGGGCGAGGACGCTGGCTCCAAGCTCGACAAAGCCGAGGACCTCGACATCAAGATCATGGAGGAGGAGGACTTCCTCGAGATGGTCGACTCCATCGGGACGGGCGACACCATCTACGTGATCGAACCGGCCAAGAAGAAGTCGAAGAAGATCGGCCTCGGCCGCCTCGGTGGACTTCCGCTCGGCGTGCCCACCGACGAGTGGCCCGAGTCCGACGGCCGGTTGATGACCCACCTGTTCACCCTGGACCTGAAAGCGCTGCCGGATCTGCAGGCGCGGTTCAAGAGCCACAAGACGATGTCGTTCTTCATCGCAGATCCGGACGACAACGAAGCGTTCGAGCCCGGGCTCGGATTCACCGCGGTCGTCTTCGCGAGCGACTCGACCGAACACCCTGCGCCGGCCGGCGTCGAGGTGCGCAAGACGAGCTACTACAGCGTCGAAGAGAAGAGTGTGCCGTCCTACGTCTGGGCCGCCGACTACGACGAGCCCGGCTGGGACGAACGCATGGAGCTCACGAGCCCCGCCGCGTTCGCTTCAGGCCAGCCGGTGTGGATCCAGGGCGACGAAGACGTCGGCGGGTTCATCATGCAGTTCAACGAAGGCCTCGTGGACGTGAACCTCGGCGACGCGGGCACGATGTACGTCTTCGAAGACGACGCCTTCTGGCAGTGCCACTAGAGGTCCCGCTGGCGCGGAACCTGTGGCTCCAGCTTCGCGGACACAACCGAACCGAAGTCGCCCACCGAAACCGAGGACACCGCCGAATCCGAGCGAATCCGAGTCGATCCGGCGAGACGCTCAGGTGAGGCGGATGGCGCCGAGCTCGGTGAGTTCGACCAGGGTCTGAAGCGCTTCGAGCCGCGGCATGCCGCAGACGTCGAGCAGCGCTTCGATGTCCATGACCCCGTCCATGCGCGACAGCAGGAACGCGGCGCGGTGGTCGAGTCCCAGCCAGCGCAGTTCGGTCTCCGGGACCTGGACGCTCGGCACCTGATGGGTGCCGCCGAGCCGTCCGGTGTACATGGCGTCGAGTCGCTGGCGACACGCATCGGCGATCTTGGCCGCCTCTTGGTCGTCCGGGTCCTTGCCGATCAGCAGCAGCGCGGCGCCGAGCGCGCCGGTGAAGTCATCCAGGGTGAAACACTCTCGCATCTCCTCCCGCAGATCGATCTCGATCTCCGAGGGGCGGGTGCGGTCGACCAAATCGATGGCGTCCGAGTCGACCTCGTCGAGATCCAGCTGCAGCGAGTCGGGTTCGTCGGGCGGCAACGAGATCGCTTCCGGCAACTCGAGCGGCGGACCAGAGAAATCCATCGTGATCCGCCCGGGCCGAGGCGGCAGCCCCAGATCGATCAGCTCGTCTTTGCCGGGTCCGTCCTTGCCGGGTCCTGGAGGCGCTTCGGAGTTCGAAGCGGTGCCGGAGTTCGAAGTGGTGCCGCCGCCCGGTGGGCGCGCGGTCCGTCCTTCATCGTCCCGGTCCGGCATTCGTCCGGACGCTAGGCCGACTTGCCGACGACGCCCTTGAACATCCGCTGGGTTCGGGCGAGCGCGTCGATCTGTTCCTTCAGCCCAGCGGAGTCGCCGCGTTCCATCAGGGTGCGGGCCCGGTCGACGACCGCCCTCGCCTTTTCGATCGCGTCGCGACCGAAGTCCGATCCGGCCACCACGGCTTCGACCTCGGGGAAGAGCTTCTCGATCTCTGCGATCAAGGTCTCCGCTTCTTGCTTCGCCCCTTCGGTTTCTTCGTCGGCGCGACGCGACACGGCGTAGTCCTGGGCGTCGACCATCATCTGGTCGATCTCGTCTTCGGTCAGACCGCTCGAAGCCGTCACCGTGATCGACTGTTCTTTGCCGGTCTCGACGTCGCGTGCGTGGACGCTGACGATGCCGTCCGCGTTGATCTCGAAGGTCACATCCACCGTGACTTCGCCGGCAGGCGCGCGACGGAGGCCGGTGAGCACGAACTCACCGAGGAGTTCGTTCTCTTCCGCCCTCCGGGACTCCCCCTGAAGCACGAGAATCTTCACCGCGGTCTGGTTGTCCCGGACGGTGGTGAACGGCTTCGACTTGGAGGTCGGCACCGTGGTGTTCTGAGGAATCAGTTCCTCGAAGTAGCCGCCGACGACCATGATGCCGAGCGTGTGCGGCGTGACGTCGAGAAGGACCATGTCCATCTCCGGCGAGTCGTCCACGAGCGCGGCGCCCTGGATGGACGCGCCGAGTCCCACGACCTCGTCCGGGTGCACGCCCTTGCACGGCTCGCGCTCGAAGAAGTCCGCCACCGACTGCTGGATGCGAGGCATCCGGGTCATGCCGCCGACCAGAACGATGTCTTCGATCTCGTCCCGCTCGAGGCCGGCTTCGTCGAGGGTCATCTCGCAGATCTGCACTGTCCGCTGGATGAGGTCGTCGGTCAGGTCCTCGAGCTGTGCGCGCGTCAGAAGCCGCTGCAAATGCAGCGCTTCGTTGCGGGCGCTGGAGATGATGAACGGAAGGTTCACCTCGGTCTCGACCACCGCGCTGAGCTCACACTTCGCCTTCTCGGCCGCGTCTTTGAGGCGCTGTAGGGCCATGCGGTCCTGGCGCAGGTCGATGGAATGCTCTTCCTGGAATCCCTGAACGAGCCAGTCGATGATGCGCTGGTCGAAGTCTTCTCCGCCGAGGAACGTGTCGCCCGCCGTGCTGATGACCTTGAAGACACCGGACGACGAGATCTCGAGAATCGAGATGTCGAACGTGCCGCCGCCGAGATCGTAGACCGCCACGGTGCGATCGATGTTCTTGCCGAACCCGTACGCGAGCGCCGCAGCCGTGGGTTCGTTGATGATCCGGATGACGTCGAGACCTGCGATGAGGCCCGCGTCTTTCGTGGCCTGACGCTGTCCGTCGTTGAAGTACGCCGGCACGGTCACGACTGCCTTGCTGACTTCGTGACCGAGGTAGTCCTCGGCGATCATCTTCATCTCCTGGAGGATCATCGCGCTGATCTCCGGGATGCTGTTGACCTTGTCTCGCAGCTGAATCCGGCAGTCCCCATGGGGCCCGGCGACGATTCGGAACGGACAGGTCGCCATGGCCTGCTTCACCTGCGGGCTCTCGAACTTCCGTCCGATGAGGCGTTTGGCCGCGTACACGGTGTTCTCCGCGTTGGTGACCGCCTGCCGTTTGGCGATGTGCCCGACGAGGCGCTTCCCGGCCTCGGTGACCGCAACCATGGATGGCGTGACCTTGTAGCCGCCCCGGTTGGCGATGACCTGGGGCGTACCGCCTTCCACCACAGCCACACACGAGTTAAACGTGCCGAGATCGATGCCAATGACCTTTTCCATCCGTGCTCCCGGCGACGCGCGCCCTTGTGGCCCTCCTGGTTGATCCGCGCGCCCCACACGCTCCGATCGACTGGGTGAACCTCTACTTCAGCTCTCGGAGGAGAGTTTTCACCACTTCGTCCCGTGGGTCCAGCTTCGCGGCAGCCTCGAGCTCTCGTTGTGCGTTGGCCTGCATGCCGGCAGCGAGGAATACCTGCGCAAGGATCAGCCGGGCCCGCGCGCTCCGCGGCTCGAGATCCACAGACTTCTGGGCCAATTGCTTGGCTTCCTTGAGATCGGCGTTCTTCGCCTTGAGCATCGCGGCAGCGGCCCTTCGAAGCGGGCGCCCGTCGGTCGGTCGACCATCGGAGACCTTGACCCAGCTGCGGCTGGCAGCGGCCCACAGGCCGTTGTCCTCTTCGTAGCGGGCTTGTTTCTCGTATGTGGCCGACAACTCCTTCGCCAGCGCCCCACGCAACCGCTTGTGCTCTTGCTGCAGGTCTTCGCGGTCCGGCGCGAGGGCCAGACCCAGCCGAAGCGCGTTGACCGCGCCGACCAAGTCGCCGGATGCCTCCGCCTCCTTGGAATCGTTCAGGTGCTTCTCGACCCGATCCACGCCGCCGGTGTGCCGGGCCGCACCCTTGAGGCTCGTCGCGAGGCCGCGAAGCAGCGACTCGCGCGAGGCCACCTTGGTCTCCGCGGTGTCTTGCGGTGGTGCGGAAGGAGGTCGAACACTCGCGCGGCCACGGCCCGTGGCGCCCTGAAGCCGCTTGAGCAGAAGATCCCGGCTGCGGCGACGGACGGCGCGCTCCTCTTCCACGGTGCGGGGTCGTCGATCGGCACGGGTGGCACGGGCATCTGCGGGCGGCTTGGGCGGAACCAGCGGCTCGGTCCTCGGGGGCGTGCTCGAGGTCTTCTGAGGTGGTGCGCTCGAGGACTTCTCGGGCGGTGCGCTCGAGGACTTCTGAGGCGGTGCGCTCGAGGACTTCTCGGGCGGTGCGCTGGAGGACTTCTCGGGCGGTGCGCTCGAGGACTTCTGAGGCGGCGTGCTCGAGGACTTCTCCGGCGGCGCGCTCGAGGACTTCTGAGGCGGCGCGCTCGAGGACTTCTGAGGCGGCGCGCTCGAGCTCTTCTCGGGTGCGCTCGTCTTCTCTGGCGCGCTCGGTTCACTCGTGGCCGACGACTTCTCGGGTGCGCTCTCCGGGGGCCCCTTCTCGGACGGCTCGCCCGCCCTCTTCTCGCGGCGCGGGTTCGGCGGCGCCCTCAAAGGGGTGCGGGCGGCCGCAGGGGGCGGGGTGGAACTCGACTTCTTCGCGCCCGACGGCATCACGACGGCCTGCTCGGCGGCGGCGCGGGCCGTTCGCTCCACTTCCTTCGCGACAGTCGCACCCGCATCGAGGCCGCGCCGCACCTTCTCCAGACTGTCCCGGGTCTGGAGGTAGTCGTCGTACTGCCGCCGCTTCTTCTTCTTGCCGAGGATCTCGTAGGCCTCGGTCAGACGCTGGAACACCGCCTCCATCTTCGACTTGTAGGTGCCAAGCCGCTTTCCGTAGAGGGTGTCCGGGTGGAACTGCTTCGACAGCGTGAAGTACGCGGCACGGATGGCAGCCTTGTCCGCGTCCCGCTCGACGCCCAGCAACGCGTAGTGGTCGAGTTCCTCGAGCCGGTAGTACGCATCGAGGATCGTTCGACGGCGGTCCACGTCGAGGTCGACGTCCGCCTCTTCCAGTTCTGCCGGATCGTAGAGCAGGCGCGACGCGCCTGGGGGCGCCGGTCGGGTGCGGACGGTGCCCTTCCCTGGGGTGGGCATCGCCCGGCGGGGTTTCTCGGGCGGCGTCGACCGGATGCGAGGCTCCTCCATCCACTCGAGTCCGCCGGCCGCGTCGATCTTCGCGAGCGCGCCTTCCACCTGCTCCACCGACGCGCCCGTCAGGTCCGCGATGTCATCCACCGATGTGCGTCCATCGATCCGCGAAAGAATGAACCCCTCGAAAGGGTCCAAGTGCAGTTGGGTGAGTTCGAACCCTTCGCTGATTCGAGGAATACGCATCGCGATCGCCCGGACGCTGCCAGGTAGGCGGGAATCCTACCAGTGCAAAACGCGATCGAACCAGCCATTGAACTGCCCGTCGTATGGTTGTTGGCGGATTGCCACCTGGGCCTCCACGCCCGCGACCCTTTGGACGGGCACGGACGCACGCCGGACAAGCGGGCCGTCGCTGCTATAGTCCGCGGCCTTATGCGCCATTTTCGGACCTTGGAAGACCTCGACGCGGACGAACTTCGCCAACTCCTCGACCGCGCCGACGAGCTCGCGCGCCTTCGCGGCACGCCGGACCACCCGCGGCCGCTCTCCGGAAAGTCGGTCGTGGTGCTGCTCGAGAAGGCCTCGACCCGCACCCGCCTGAGCTTTGAAATCGGTATCCAAGAACTCGGCGGAAACGCGGTCACCCTCATCGCCCAGCACACGCAGCTCGGGCGCGGCGAGCCCTTGCACGACACGGCCAAGATGCTGGGTGGGTACGCCCACGCCGTCGTGTACCGCACGTTTGGCCACGACCGAGTCCAAGCGCTCGCCGAGCACGCGAGCATCCCCATCATCAACGGACTCTCGGACGAGTACCACCCGTGCCAGCTGCTGGCCGACTTGCAGACGGTCCGTACATCCCACGCCCTCGAAGGCTGCGCCGTCGCCTGGGTGGGGGACGGAAACAACATGGCGCACTCCTGGATCCTTGCCGCCGCACGTACCGGGATCGACCTCCGCATCGCTGCGCCGGTCGGCTACCAACCCGACCCGGACATCGTCGCCCGCGGCCGCGCGCTCGGCGCCAAGATAGAAGTGACCACCGACCCGCTGACCGCGGTCAAGGGCGCTCAAGTCGTCACCACCGATGTGTGGGCGAGCATGGGCCAAGAGGACGAAGCAAAGGCACGCGAGGTCGCGTTCGCCGACTACCAAGTGGACGACGCGATGATGGCCAAGGCCCGCACGGACGCCATCTTCCTGCACTGCCTCCCCGCGCACCGTGGGGAAGAGGTGGCCGCGTCCGTGATCGACGGGCGCCAGAGTCGGGTGTGGAAAGAAGCCGAGAACCGGCTGCACGCGCAAAAAGCACTCCTCGAGTTCTTGGTTCAGCCGTGAAGGACCTCGTCGACAAGGCTGCGATCCTGCTCGAGGCCCTGCCCTACATCCGGACGTTCCACGGCGACGTGTTCGTGGTGAAGTACGGCGGCCACGCGATGATCGACCCGGAGCTCCGCGACTCGTTCGCGCGCGACGTGGTCCTGATGAAGTACGTCGGACTGCATCCGGTGGTGGTGCACGGCGGAGGACCTCAAATCGACGAGATGCTGAGCTCGATGGGGGTGGTCTCGGAACGCTTGGAGGGCCTGCGGGTCACCACCGAAGAGACGATGGACGTCGTCGAGATGGTGCTGGGCGGCAAGCTCAACCAGGCCATCGTCTCCCTCATCAACAACCACGGTGGCCGCGCGGTCGGACTCACGGGACGCGACGACGCGTTCCTCCGCGCGCGCAAGGTGGAGAAGATGACCACCAAGAGCGGACAAGAAGTCGACCCCGGACGGGTCGGCGAGATCCGGCACGTGAACCCGGACGTGGCGCGACGGTTGATCGACGGAGGGTTCATCCCCGTCATCGCCCCGGTCGCCGTTGACGAAGAAGGCCGGTCGCTGAACGTCAACGCGGACACCGTCGCTGGCAAAGTCGCCGAAGCCCTGGGCGCGCGGAAGCTCGTGCTTATGACCGACATCGAAGGCGTTCGCGGCGCAGACGGCAACGTGCTCAGCAGCCTGAGCCTCGAGGAAGCCGTGGATCTCCGGGACCGGGACGTGCTCGTCGGCGGCATGATTCCGAAGGTGCGGTGCGCACTCGAAGCGCTCGATGGCGGCGTGCGCAAAGCACACATCATCGATGGCCGGGTGCGGCACGCGGTCCTTCTGGAGATCTTCACCGACCGCGGCATCGGCACCGAGATCACCCGCTAGCGGGTCGCTGAAAAGCGACCTGCTCCCTTGCCGTTGCCCTTGCCCGTGCCCTTGCCCGCGTCGTGGACGCCGTGTGTTTCGCGACGGCGAGGCCGCGAATCGGAGCCCGATGCCCAGCGGCGCAGCCGGAAGAGCCGCGCCTCGGGATCAGTCTTGGACCCGTGCGTGTCGGGCCGACCTGACTCGGCGTACATCGCGTCGAAGTCCGACGAGAGAGCCGCGAGCGCCTCATCGGCGAGGCGCCGAATCGCACGCAGCGGGTGGTCTCCCAAGGAGAAGGCCCGCTTCTATCGGATGGCCCGGCGCTCCGCGATCGAGGTCGTCTCCTGGCTCGAAATCACGGACCGTCGGGCCGAGGCATCGAGGCCCGATATTCGACAGCGTGCAGCCTCG
>JAXMNT010000063.1:0-39809 GCA_034670305.1 Deltaproteobacteria bacterium | reverse complement strand
GTCCGCTGGGCATCGCGCTCCGATTCGCGCCTCGCCGTCGCGAAACACACGGCGTCCACGACGCGGGCAAGGGCACGGGCAAGGGCAACGGCAAGGGAGCAGGTCGCTTTTCAGCGACCTGCTAGCTAGAGATCGTCTCCTCGGTATCGATCACCTTGAGCGCCTGATAGCCTTATCAAGATGGCGCGTCGTACCCGAAAGCTCAAACAGTTGGACCTCCACTTCCGCCAGCACGGGGGTCGACGGTCGGGCGCGGGTCGCAAGCCGAAGGGCGAACGCGCGGGCGTGCCCCATCGCCGGAGGCCAGCCATTCAGAACCGGCACCCCGTGCACGTCACCATCAAGGTCGCGAAGGACCTACCGAACCTGCGTCGCCGCGACCTTCGGGCGGTGTGCTTTGCGGTCTTTGAAGAAGCCGCAGAGCGCAACGGCATGCGCATCGTTCACTTCTCGATTCAAAGCAATCACGTGCATCTCCTCGTGGAGTGCAGGGGCACGGTGGCGCTGCAACTCGGCATGAAGGGGTTGCTCGTTCGCTTGGCCAAGCGGCTCAACAAGTACCTCGGCCGGCACGGCCAAGTGTTCCCAGACCGCTACCACGTCGAGCCACTCAAGACGCCGACCCAGGTCCGCTTCGCGCTCCGATACGTCTTGAACAACGCCCGCAAACACGCGGGCGCCCGCCACAAGCTCAAGGCCCGCTGGGTGGATCCCTGTTCCACCGCGAGCGCCTTCGACGGGTGGAAATCGACGCCCGCCTGTCCGGACGATTCGGCCCCCAGGATGCCAAGCGCCGGCACATGGCTACTGCGCGTCGGGTGGAGGAAGGGCGGGAGGATCGCCATCGACGACATCCCTGGCCCTCGCCGCTGACCAAGCTTCATGCGCAGCCACTTCTCGAATCACGCGGAGCGAAGCCCTGGCGCTGCGCCTCAGCACAGAGCCGGGCAACGAACGGCGCCGCCTCGAACACGGCAGTTCAAGCGGTGCAGCAGCATGCTGCATTGGCAACAAGCACCCCCAGCGCGCCGCCCTGCCGGCCAGTGGGCGCAGACTCTCGGGCCGGGACCCAGCCTCCCTATTGGCTACACCGAGCCTTCCAAGGCATCGACTACCGCAACGGCCGACTGCGTAGCCTGCAGCTGTTCAGGGCTGCGCCCGACGCCGCCCGCGCGTCCAGACCGCGACCGCAGCAGCAGTTGGCTCAGCGATTCCTGCGGCTACTCCAGGTTGAGGAGTTCTTTGACCCGGGCGATGACCTGCGGGGCCTGAATCGGCTTCGTGATGTACGCCGTGGCGCCGAGCGCCATCGCGCGCTGCCGGTCTTCTTGCGACCCCTCGGTCGTGATGATGATGATCGGCACGTCTTTGTGGGTCTCGTCGCTGCGGATGCGTTTGACGAGTTTGAGCCCATCCATGATGGGCATGTTGATGTCGGTGATGACCAGGTCGAACCGGCCGGTGGCGAGCTTGCGCAGCCCGTCCACACCGTCTTCCGCTTCGGTCACCTTGAGCTTCTTGATCCGCGCCAGGGCGAACACCAGAAGCTGGCGCATCATCGGGGAGTCTTCCACGACCAGACAGGACATTTCACTCATGGGTCTGAGCCGCCGGGGAGTTGAGGGACATCAATTCTTCCGTTCCAGACGTGCCGGGAGGCCGGCGAGCGACGCGACCGGACCGAGGTCCGGGTCGTAGAGGGCAGCGGCGATCAGGGCTGTGCCCGCTTGCGCCGCCAAGAGTTCGAAGAGTTCGTGATCCACGGAGGCCCACGACTGCTTCTGTTCGAGCATCCGGACGATCTCGGCCGCACCCACCGGGCGACCATCCGCCATGAGGGGGATCACGGCGACCGGGTCGTCGGCGCGTTCGGTCGAGAGCTCGGTCTCGCGCACCCGGCGGATGCCCGTGAGGCACGCTTCGCCAACCGGGCCGGCGCCGAGCGCAAACGTCGACAACGACTCGGGCGGCACGTGCTCGGATGCGATGGGTACGACCTCGTTGCCTTGCACGAGGTAGATCACGAACGCCTCGGCGCCGATGAGCTGACCCACCATGTCGCACAGATGGCGCACGACCCGCCGCAGGCTGAACGACGCGTGGAGCTGAAAGTTGGCGATGTAGAGGTTCGCGAGGTCGTTGATCTCTTGTTCGATCTCTTGCTGACGGTTCGCGTGGGCCCGCTCGGTCTCTTCGAGCACCGTGTGGCGGTGGACCAGGGCTCGGCGCTCGGCCTCGAGCTTCTCGATCGTCTTCACGAAATCGCGGATCGCGTCGTCGCTCGCGAGCTGACTCCGGAGCTCGGCGACCTGCGTTTGCATCGCGTCCAACTCCGCCCGGAGTTCCCGGTTCTCGTGGATGAGCTCCTCGGTGTACTCCATCCCCTTCTTGAGGACGTTGCGGACGAACGCCTCGCGCTCCCGAACGATCTCCAAGGGGACGTCGCTGGCGCGCGTGGGTTCGCCGTCCGCGTCTTTCGTTTCTTCGCTCACGGCCGGAATCTCCGGTCGCAACGGTACCACCGCATCGCCGACAGATGCGACATCGTTCGTGGTTTCCGAGGAGTCCGGCGCAGGGAAACGCGTGTCATTCCTCGGGCCATTGCTCCACGAACTCGACCAGGCGCCCCCCCAATCGGTGAATGGGATGCAGCTCCGAAACGACCCCCGTGGCTTTGGCGGCTTGTGGCATCCCGTAGATCACCGCGGTCTCGGCGGACTCCGCGAAGACCGTCCCGCCGGCCGCACGAATCGCTTGGCTGCCGGCCGCGCCATCGTCCCCCATTCCGGTGAGCACCAGACCGAGACATCGGTCCCCGAACCGCTTGGCTGCGGACGTGAAGAGTCGGTCGACCGAAGGCACGTAGCGGTCGGCGGGATCGGGGTCGACGACCACCAGCAGCCCATCTGCACCGAACTCCACGCACCGCCCACCCGGACAGATCCACGCTTCGCCGGCCCGCAGCCGCTGCGCGCTCCCGGCTTGCTGGACCGAGATCCCGCCGAGACGATCGAGCCGCTGCGCGAAGGTCTCGGTGAACCGCGGCGGCATGTGTTGCGCGACCACGATCGTCGCGTCGAGATCCGCGGGGATGTGCTGAAACAGCTCCACCAACGCGGTGGGTCCGCCCGTGGACGCTCCGACGACCACGAGGCCACGTCCGCGACCTTCGCGCGAAGGCTTCGTCCGCTTGGCCGGGCGCGAGGCCGGGATGAGCCCTGCGCCGGAAAGCCTGGAGAGATGCCGCACCACCGCCACCTTTTCGATCAACTCCGCCCGCACCTGATGCAGGTCCGACGAGACCGCACGGGTCGGCTTCGCCACGAAGTCGAGGGCACCGAGTTCCAGCGCGCGAAAGACGTTCTCTTTGTTCGCGTACCCCGAGACGACGATCACGGGCGTCGGCTGCTTGGCCATGAGCAGCCGCAAGAACGTGAACCCATCCATGCGAGGCATCTCGAGATCGAGCGTGATGAGATCCGGTTTGAGTTCCACCGCGAGCCGGAGCGCTTCGCTTCCGTCGCCCGCCTTGGCCACCACCTCGACGTCGGGCAGCTCCATCAGGATCCCCGAGAGGGCTCGGCGATTGAACGCGGAGTCGTCCACCACCATCGTCCGCAACTTCTTCATGCATGGCCTTCCAGGGCAGGGTCGAATTGGGGTCGCCGGTAGACCATGTCGCGCTGCAAGTGCACGAGCTCGAAGTCCGTCGAGGTGTGCAGCAGAGATTCGCTGTGTCCGAGCAAGAGGTACCCACCCGGGACGAGGCGTTCGTAGAACGTGCGCACGACGTCGGCGCGCGCGCGTGCGTCGAAGTAGATCAGCACGTTGCGACAGAAGACCACGTCCACGTTTCCTACGATCGCAGAGTGGTTGCGGTCGAGCAGATTGAGGTGTCCGAAGTGGCACATCGCGCGGATCTCAGGACGCACGGCGCGGCCGCGCGATGTCTCGACGAAATGTCGGAGCGCGTGGGCGGGGGCCACGCGAAAACTCGCTGGCCCATAGACCGCTTTTCGGGCGTGTTGCAGACAACGACGGCTGATGTCGGTCCCGAAGATCCGAATTTCCCAATCGCGCATCCCGTCCGCTTGGGAAAGGATCATCGCGAGCGTGTAGACCTCTTCGCCGGTCGAACAACCCGCACTCCAGATCGTGAGCCGCCGGCGGTCGGCGAGCCGGGTTCGGAGCGCGGGCAAGATCTCCCGCTCGAACGCTTCCAGTTGGTAGGTCTCGCGAAAGAAGTACGTCTCGTTGGTGGTGAGCTGCTCCACCGCGCGCTCGAGTTCGGTGGCCGCGTCGGGGTGGAAGCGCAGCCGGCGGTAGTACTGATCGAAGTCGCTGAGGGCGAGCTCTCGGACGCGCTCGCGCAGCCGCCGCTCGACCACGTACTTGGCTTCGGAACCGAAGTGGATGCCGCAGTAGGCCTCGACGAGATCCCGGATCAACCGGAACTCGTCGTCCGTCATCGTCGGACCTTCGTCGTAGAGGAGCGCCATCTCAGCCGCCGGTGGGCTCCTCCGACGGCTCGGCGGGTGTGGGGGAGGGCTCCACCGCCTCTCGTTTGGCCCGCACCGCGGCTCGCAATGCTTCTTGCACGTGCGGGTCCTGTTCGTCCGACGCGTGGGCCTCGAGCGCGGCATGCGCCTCCCGAAGATCGAGCGCTCCGAGGATGCGGGCCGCCGTCGAACGGACGTGCCAACTCGGATGTTGCAGACCTCGCACGAGGTGATCGACTTGGTCCGAATCGTCCAGACCCTGGGCGACGGTCAGCGCGCGTTGCACGACGTCCGGATCCTCATGCCCGAGCGCCGCGCGCACCTGCTCTGCGAGGTCGGGCGCGCGCAGGCGCGCCAGCGCTTCGATGGCCTCCATCGCGACAATCGCCGGCCCGGTCACGAAGGGAACCAGGTGCGGCAGGGCGCGGCTCTCCCCCATCCGGGCGAGCGCCCGGATGGCGCGCGAACGAACCGCCAGAGAGTCTGCCCCGAGCGCATGCAAGAGCGCGTCGGCCGCGCGTTCCGAACCGACGCGGCCAAGCGAGTCGATCGCTGCAATGCGCACGCCTTCGTCTTCATCCGCCATCGCAAACGCGATGCGGTCGACGCTGGAGGGGTCGGCGAGCTGTCCGAGCGCGGCCAGACACGACCGGCGGACCTCGGGGCTTGCGGAGCTCAGTCCCGCCTGCAGTTGGCCGAGCGCGTCCTGTCCGCGCAACCGAGCGACCAGTCGCGCGAGCGGCGCACTTGCCAGCTCCAGCCGCACACTTCCGAGCGCGTCGAGCACCGCCTGCCCGGCGCGTTCGGACAAAGCTTCCAAGGTGCGCACGGCGTCTCCCGCGGCCTCCGCGTCGTGCATCGCACACTCCACGAGTTGGGGCGCATCCTCGGCCTGGGCGAGGGCCGAGAGGCCACGCAGTGCGGCTCCGACGACCCCCGGCTCCGCTTCGGTTCGTGCGACCCGCAACCGGTCGCGCACCGCGTTGGCCGCGTCCGATTCTGGAACGACGAGTTCCGCCGCGAGCTCGAGCGCGAGCGCGCGTGCCCCACCCACGACCTCGTCGGCTGCGCGCAGAAGTGGCGGCGCCGCGCTTGGGCCCCAGGTGCGAAGCGCGCGCACGGCGGCCGCACTCAGGACGCGGCCCGCGCTGGCGCTCAGCACATCGGCGAGCGCTTCGGTGTCCCTCGCCATCAGCGCGACGGTGGCCGCGGCACTGGCGGTCTCGGGGCCGTCGTCCTTCAACAGTCCACGCACGCGTGCGCGGCCGGACGTGCCCAGCTGATCGCGAAACGCATCGGGTGGCCCGGGGTCTTCGAGAAGCGCGGCCAACGCCCGAACCGCGAGCCGGGCTTCGTGGTTGGATCCATCGAGTGCGCCGATGACCGGCGCGAACGCGGCGGGGTCCGCGGACCGCCCAACGAGCGGAAGGGCTGCTCGGCGACCCAGGCGACTCGACAGGATGGGCTCGAGCTCCGCGAACGGAACGTGGGCGCCCATCCGCATCAGGCCGTCGAGCACCGACACCTGCTGCAACGGATCGAGCGTCGACAACCGTGCCCGCAGCAGCGCTTCTGCAGCGGGTCCGCCGAGCGCGCTGATCGCGTCGAGCGCTGCCGCACCCACGTTGGGATCGGAATCGGAGACGAACCTGGCCAGGGCGTCGACCGACGCGGTGTCCCCCGAGGCTCCGATGGCGCCGATCAAGAACTTGCGGTCGCCCCCTTCGGTGTCGGCCAGGCGCGCGCCGAGGGGGGCGGCCACCCCCGGCCCCAGCCGGCCGAGGGCTTCGAGGCACGCATTGCGAAAGCCGACCCGGGAGGATTGGAGGAGCCCATCGATGAGGCGTGGCACGATCGGGTCGTCGGCGCTGGGCGCGAAGGCCGAGAGCACCTCGGCGGCTTCTCTCCGGACCCGCCAATCCTCGTCGTCGAGCCCGCGCAGGAGGGTGGCGCGGGCGTCTTCGTCGAACGTCTGCCCTCCGACCGCGCGAACCGCCAGACGACGGCTTTCGGGGGCGTCCGAATCCATGCCGAGCCGCGCGCTCATGCTCGGCCCGGGTTCATCGTCCGGTCTCTTGGTCGCTCGGGATCGCCACGCCGCCCACGTCGAGCGCCAGCGTTGGTTCGGCGACCCGCAAGGCGTCGATGACGAAGACCAGGGCCGTCGTTCGTTCGGCGCCGCGGGATTCGACCTCCACCGAGTACACGGCGACGATGCCGCGGGCGTCGTTGCCTCCGATGCGGGGGACTTCGCGCTGCTCGGTCGCGTTGGCGCCAAAGACGTCGGTCACCGCGTCGACGACGAACCCCACCGAGCGTTCGCCGACGTCGACGATGACCCACTTGGTGCGCCGCGTCGCTTCCACTGCCGCGAGACCGAATCGTTTTCGGAGATCCAGAATGGGCACGACGGCGCCCCGGTGGTCCGCGACCCCCACGACGGAACTCGGTGCGTGCGGCAGGTCCACGATCGGGAGCGGGTTGATGATCTCGCGCACCCGCAAGATGTCGATCGCATAACGAACCTCGCCCACCAGGAACCCGACGAGGTTCTTGGTGCGATCGGTCCGGTGTCTCGGCGTGGCCTGGGTCATGAAAGTCTCGCGTCCAAGGAATGTGGGCCGTGGCTCATCGGTGTCTCGTCATCGACAGAAGGGGCGCGGGATCCAGCAGCACGAGGATGTCTGCGCCGCGCGCGTCTTGCGGCTTGCCGCGGTCCCGCGGGCGGCCGATGCCCAGTACGTGTTCCGAGAGGTCGCTCCCGACCACCCCGGCGAGTTCGACTTCGTCGCTGTCGAGGCGGTGCACCTGGCTCACCAGATCGACCAACACCCCGAGCACCTCGTCGCCGGAGTCGACGAGCAGGATGCGCGTGTACCGACTGGCAGGGCCTTCCGCGACTTTCAGTCGCCGTCGCAAATCCACGACGGTGGTCATGACGCCCCGCACGGTGATGACCCCGAGCACATCCCGATGCGAGCGCGGGACCGGCGTGATCGGCGGCGGCTTCAAGATCTCTCGGACCGAGTCCAGCGGAAGCGCGTACTCGTCCCCCGAGATGACGAATCCAAGGAACTCACGGGTCGCCGATCCGTCGATCTCGGCAGGGAGTGCGCTCGCGCGTCGGACGACGTCGCTCACGACAACGCCTCCCGCTTGGCGATCAGGTCCGCGGTGCTCAGCACTTCTTCGAGGAGCCCGGGTGCGTCGATGACGAGCGCGACGCGTTGATCGCCCAGATCCGTGGCGCCGGCAAACCCGCGCACCTTGGAGAGGCTCTTGCCGAGCGATTTGATCACGATGTCCTGCTGTCCGCTGAGCACGTCGACCACGAATCCGATGCGGCGGGCGCCGACGGCGGACACGACGACGAATCGTCGCTCGACCGAGGTCCGAGGCAGGCCGAAGAGCACATCCAGTCGGCAGATGGGGAGGGTGGCACCGCGGAGGGTCATCACTTCGCGTCCCTCGACCATGCGGACCTTCGCGGGGTCGAGCAGGATCGCCTCCTGGACCGAGGTGATCGGGATCGCGAACTGGCGGTCGGCGACCTCCACGAGCAGCGCGTTGATGATCGCGAGCGTGACCGGCAACGTGATCGTGAACTTGGTGCCGATGCCGAACTCGGACTGCACATCGATGACGCCCCCGAGCCGCGAGATGTTGGTTTTGACCACGTCCATGCCGACGCCGCGGCCGGACAGATCGGTGATCGTCGAACGGGTGCTGAACCCAGCCATGAAGATCAGGCCGAGGACGTCGGTGGGTGCGAGATCGGCGGCGGCTTCTTCGGTGATCAGCCCTTTGCGGAGGGCCGTCTCGACCAGCCGCCTCGGGTTCATGCCGGCGCCGTCGTCTTCGATCTCGATGACGACGTGTCGCCCCTTCTGGTAGGCGTTCAACGAGAGCGTGCCGCCTTCGTGCTTCTCCGCGAGCTCGCGCACCTTCGGCGGTTCGATCCCGTGGTCGATGGCGTTGCGGATGAGGTGCATCAGCGGATCGCTGAGTTCTTCGACGATCAGCTTGTCGACTTCGGTCTCGGCTCCGCTGACGAGCAGCCGCACCTGCTTGTCGTGTTCGCGTGCGACCTGTCGGACCACGCGGGCGAGTTTGTCGAACACCTGGCCGAGCGGAACCATCCGCACGTCGAGGATGCCCTCTTGCAGGGTCTCGAGGTGGCGCTCGAAGCTCCGGTTCATCCGGTGCATCTCCGCGCCAATGGTCCGCAGCTCCGGGCGTTGCCGGATGCGCTCGGTCAAACGGGCCACCGCCCCGCGCACGATCGCCAGCTCGCCCACGACGTTCATGAGGTGGTCGAGTTTGCGGATGTCCACGCGGACCGTGTTCGCGACCGACCGCAGGCTCAGTTGGTCGGCGCTCAGCTCGCGCACTTCGATTTCCGGAATGCCCTCCGGTGGCCGTCCAGTGGACGACTTGCGTGGGGAGGGGAAGATGGTCCCGTCCGGAACGACGTCCATCGGAGGGGGCGGTGCGGTGTTCGAGCCACCGCCCGGCAACGCGTCTCGGCGGACGACCGCAGCGAGCTCGGACTCTCGGACGGCGAGCGCCTCGAGCAGCTGCTCGTAGGTCGCGCTGCTCGCGAGCAAGATGTCGAGATCGATTCCGTCCCCGTCCGATGCGCTGGCGCTCGGCAGGTAGGTGATGATCTCCGCGAGCATCTTCGCGCGGTTCTTCAGATCCTCGAGCTGGCTGTCGATCGTCGTCAGTGAGAAATGCGCGCGAAGACGAAAGAGCGAGACGCCTCCGGCGACGTTGGTGCGCAGCCGATGTTCTTCGTACTCCGTCAGGACCGCGAGCACGTTCGGGTCGATGTCGTAGTCGTCGAGCACATCTCCAGCGGGCGCGAGCGCTTCGCCGACGCCTCCCAGCTTCTGCTGGAAGCGGTCCATGTCGACCTCGGGCGCGTCCTCGGTCTCGCCGAGCAGTCGCTGGAAGTTCTCCACGCCTTCGAAGAGCAGGTCGAGCACCGCCGCGTCGAGTTGGACCTTGCCGAGCCTCAGCCCGTCCAGGAGGTCTTCGAGCGAGTGGGCCAGCGAGCCCACCCGGACGTAGCCGAACATGCCCGCGATGCCCTTGAGCGTGTGCACGCCACGGAAGACCTCGTTGATCAGATCGTGTTGCGAGCTGCCTTCCTTCTGCGCTTGGTCGAGCAAGAGCAGATCGCGCGAGAGCGCTTCGATGATCTCCTGCGCTTCGGACAGGAACTCGTCGCGGAAGTCGCTCATGACTTCGACGCGTCCGAGGTCAGAGAGTCGATCTTGTCGCGCAGGGCGCCCGCGGTGAACGGCTTGGAGAGGAACGCATTCGCGCCGAGCTTGAGCCCACGCGCTTGATCGGCCTCGGACGCCTCGGTGCTGATCATCAGAATGCGGGTGTCGACGTGTGCCGGGTTCTTGCGAATGAAGGCCACGAGCTCCAGTCCGTTGATGTCCGGCATGTTCACGTCGACGACGATCACGTCGAACGTCTCGCGGGGAAGCAGCCGCAGCGCGTCGAAGCCGCTGGTGGCTTCGGTGACGTCGGCGCCGAGCTCGTCTTCCACCGCGGCGCGCACGAACGTTCGCATGGCACTGCTGTCGTCGACGACCAGGATCCGCATAGGGTGGATCGTAGAGGATCCCGCGCCCAAAGACCTGGTTTTCGGGCCGCGCCCGCGACCGGGCCACCCACAGGCCGGGCGCGGCGTTCCTGCCGACGCCACCCACGCCTCCGCACTCGGAACGCCGCGGCCCCGAGTCGTCAGTTCCGCACGTGGTTGGCGACGAACGCCTCGAGCGCCGCGGCCGCTTCTTCGCGATCCTGCGCAGGCCACGGATCCATATCGCACCAGCCATCGGTCAACGCTTCGAGGAGGCGTTTTCGCGCGCCCGGACCGAGGAGCAACCGGCCTCCGCCGTGTGCGCGCGAGACGATGCTGCCGCGCGCGGGATCGAAGAGGGCGGGACGGCCTTCGGGACACGCGACGCCGGACACCCCGCAGCGTTCGAGTTCGGGGCGCAGGCCTGCGAGGGTCAGCGCGCGCATGCGGAACGCGATGCAGATGCTCGACGCCCATTCGGCGTCGGCCGTCTCGAGCCGCTCGAAGAGCAGGGTCACCGCTTCGAAGAGCCTCGGCTGCGGCTCGCCATCGGGCGCCAGCGTCCGCACGAACTCGAGGGCTTCGCCCGCCGCGCGGATCCGGTCGAGGGAGGCGAGCAACCCGTGGAAGGGCCGCCGTACGGTGACCTCGTCAAGCGTGAGCAGCCGCCCCTCGCCACCCCGCACCGGTCGGGTCAGGGCTGCTTCCAGAAGCAGACACGGCTGCAGGGCGCCACCAAAACGTTTGCGGCTCCGCCGCGCCCCGCGGGCGATCGCGCCGACCTTGCCATCGGACTCGGTCATCAGCGTGACGATGCGATCCGCGTCTCGGTAGTCGATCGCGCGGAGCAAGTAGGCACCCGTCCGGATCTTCATCGCGCGCCCCTCACTTCGTCACCGCACGGCGGTTCACAGACAGCAACCGCTCAGGGTGGGGGTAGGGTGGGTGTTGGGTGCGACGGGTTGGAACCGGACCGCCTACGCGACGTGCTGATCGACGAACGCGCTCGGGCTGTCCGACGACAGGCGCACCGGCTCGTCCCGATGGCGGGGTCGCAGCACGATCGAGAGCGCGAGCGTGAACAGGATCACGAGCACGAAGATCGCGATCGCGATCCCAAAGCGTCGTCCGCGCTCGGGCGTGTTCACGGTCGCGAGTGGCGAAGGCGCCGAAGCCATCTCCGAGGCGATGCCGTTCAGCAGCAGCGCTTCGTCCAGGCCGAGCGCGCGCGCATAGGCTTTGATGAACCCGCGGGCGAACACGTCGCCGGGGAGCTCGTCCATCTCGTCCGCTTCGATGTGCCGCAACATCTTGAGCGGGATCCGCGTCGTCTGCGCGATCTCTTCGAGCGAGGCTCCACGCACGCGCCGCTCTCGGCGCAGCAGCGCACCCACCGAGGTCGGTGCGACGGGAAGATCGGTCTCCGAGTTGCCGGTGCGGTCGCTGGTTCGCCGGGCGCGGGCGAGCAGCGCCGCGGGACGCACGCCACTGTCGCGGGCACGCCGCGCACGGGGACGGCGGCTCGGGCGTTCCGAGCGCGGTTTGGGCGCCATTTCCGCGCGGGGCGGTTCCGAACGAAGCGGATCGGGCTTCGGCGCGTCGATGGTGGGCGGAACGAGCTGAGGGCGCTCGCTCGGGCTGCGGCCCGGGGTCTCCGCTTTCTCGTGGCTGCGTGCAGTGCGTGGTGGTTTGGGAGGGCTCATTGCATCTCCGCTTCGATGTCGATGTCGAGCGTCGGCGCCGGTTCTTCTTCCGGTACCGGTCGAGCGGACAGGGGCACCGCATCGAGCAGCCGTTGACACGCTTGGCCGTCGGCGGTCTGCGGGTTGAGGGCGACGCAGCTCTCGAGATCGCGGACGGCCGCCTCTCCGTCGCCGAGGTTGGCTCGAACTTCCGCGCGCAGCCGCCACGCGCCCTGAAGCTGAATGGCCTCGCCGCAGGTGGGGTCGACTTCGAGCGCGCTCACCAGCGCCTCTTGCGCGTGCTGCCAGTCTTCGAGCTGCACGTACGCCTGTCCGAGCCGGTGGAAGCCGACGCAGAAGCGGGGCTGGATCTGCACCGCCTGCAGGAGCGGTTCGAGCGCGTCCTGGGGTTTGTCCCACCGAAGGTACGCGTAGCCGAGGTTGCCCCAGGCCAGGTGCGGGGACGTGTTCATGTCGTCGACGGCTGCCGCACGCAGCACGGTGATGGCTTCGTCGAACTTGCCGGCCTCGATCAGGATGTTGCCCAGGATGTTCCGGGCTTCGGCGAGCGTTGCGCCCGGCCGTTCCTGTTCGACGAGAAGCTGGACGCCGCGTCGGGCGTGTTCCTCCGCGACCGGCGTGTTCCGTCGGTGCAGATGCTGGATCACTGCGAAGAGCAGGTGCGCCTCCGCGTTGCCCGGGTCGAGCTCGAGGGCCGTCTGGAGCCGGCTGATTGCGCCGGGAATGTTCTGCTCGTCATGCAACGCAGCCGCCAGCTCCAACTCCCGTCGAGAACGCTCCACCTCTTCGGGCGATGCCACGTGCGCACACCCACTCGCGAACACCACCATCAGGAGACCGACCGAGGCGGTCGTGCGCCTGACACTCCGCAGCGACCGGGACGGGGATGGGTCGCTTGGGAAGACACCGTGTCTACCGTGATCCACCTCACCGGTCAACCCCGCGTCCGGCCCGTCAGAGGGGGGTGTCGGGTGACCGACATGCGAGCCAAGTGCTTGAAGTCCTTCAGATACTCGAGCCACGGACTTCTTCTTTCATGCCCAGCAGCTCGTACAGCTGTTTGAGGGCGGTGAGGTCTGGAAGCACGATCCGTTCGTCGAGAATCCGCAAATAGCCCCCGTCTCGCAGTTGCTGAATGGCGCGTTTGACCGTGTCGACGTCGAGGCCGACCCGGCTCGAGAGCTCCAAGGGAGAGAGCTGAAGCGTGGCTTCGTTCCCATCGGCGTCCAGGCTGGCGAGCCGAAGCAGCGTGTTGACCACCCGGGAGGGGTGATCGCGAAGCATGGCGTTCTCGAGCTGCTCTTCGGCGTCTCGAAGCCGCCGGACCAGCTGCTGGACCAAGCGGCCCGCGACCTCGCGGTTCGTGGTCAACAGCTCCGCGAACATGTTCCGGTCGAGGGCGAGCGCGTGCATGTCGGTCAGCGCGACCGCGGTCGCGGTGCGGGTGGCGCCCGGAAGCAGCGCGTCTTCGCCGAACAGGTCGCCTGGACGGAGCACTGTGAGACTCCGCTCGGTGGAGCGGATCTTCTTCACCAACCGCAGCCGCCCATCCTGAATCAGGAAACACTCGGTCGCTTCGTCGCCCTCGGTGTAGACCGTGGCTCCCGCGGGGTAATCGCGGCCGAAGCGCTCGAAAAGGCGGAGGCGGTCCTCCTCAGCGAGCTCCTCCATGCCGGGCTGTCTTACTTCAACGGGGGAGAAACGTCGAGGGTGAGTGTGCGCCAGCGCTTCTGCGGGACGCGTCGACCCAACTTGTCTGCGGCTGCGGGATTGCTACGTTGGGCCCCGCCCATGGATCCACGCCAGACCATCGTCGAGTTGTGCCGACAGTTCTACACCCAGGGTTGGGTCTCCGGAACCGGTGGCGGCATCTCCATCCGCGACGGGGACAAAGTCTGGATGGCGCCGAGCGGTGTGCAGAAGGAACGTCTGCAGCCCGACGATCTCTTCACGGTGGATCTCGAGGGCTGCGTGCTCACGAGTCCCGGCGAGGGCCGAAAGCTCAGTGCCTGTGCGCCCCTCTTCTTGTCTGCGATGCGGCAGCGCGACGCCGGTGCGGTGATTCACAGCCACTCGATCAACGCCATGCTCGCGACCTTGACGGTGGGCGCTCCCAACCCGAAGACCGGGTTCGCGGAGCTGCACATCACGCACCTCGAGATGATGAAGGGGCTGCGCGGCCACGGGTACCACGACACCGCGATCGTCCCGGTGCTGCCGAACACCGCCCACGAAGCCGATCTCGCCGACTCGATGTCCGCGGCGATCGACGCGTACCCGAACACGTTCGCCGTGCTGGTCCAGCGCCACGGGCTCTACGTGTGGGGGCGGGACTGGGTCGAAGCGAAGACCCACGCCGAGTGTTACGACTACCTCTTCGAAGCGGTGGTCCGGATGAGAGCGATGGGCATCGACGCCTCGGTCGTGCCCGAGTCCAGTGGAACGGATGCGCTCGGTGCGGGCTCGACGAGCGGCGCACAGAACGCGGCGGAGTAGACGATGCGCGCGACCTGGATGGACGACGGTACGACGATCGACCCGAAGACCCTCGCGGCGGAAGGCGTGATCAACGCGCAGCTCCCCCTGGACGCCCCGGGTTACCAGCCGACGATGGACGAGCTCAAAGAGGAGCGCGGTTACATCGAGCAGGACACGGTGGAGCTCCGCCCCGACAACCCGAACCTCGAAGCCATCTGCCAGAAGTTCGACGACGAACACCTGCACGACGAGGACGAAGTCCGTTTCGTGCTGGAAGGCGAGGGCATCTTCGACATCCGCAGCACCGCCGATCGATGGATGCGCGTGTTGGTGCAAGCCGGCGATCTCATCGTCGTGCCCGCCAAGCGCTACCACCGCTTCGAGCTGACGGACCTCAAGACCATCCACTGCGTCCGCCTGTTCCAAGATCAGGCCGGCTGGGTCCCGCACTACCGCTGAACCGGCGCAAGCCGGCGAAGCGGTAGCCCTTGCCCGTGCCCTTGCCGTTGCCCTTGCCCTCGTGACCCGCGAGCAAGCCGAAGCCGAACCCGAAGCCGATCCCGAAGCCGATCCCCGCCGACCCGACGCTAGCAGGTCGCTGAAAAGCGACCTGATCCCTTGCCGTTGCCCTTGCCCGTGCCCTTGCCCGCGTCGTGGACGCCGTAGCTCCGCAGCCGCGCGACGAGTAGGAGGTTGTATGCGGCGCCGGCCAGGTAGGCGGCGAACTGGTGTCTTGCGTCTGCCTCCCGCGAGGCCGTGCTCACCTCCGAGACCAGATCGATCGCGCTGCGACTTCCGTCGTCGCCAACATCGCCGGGCGCAGGCGAGTTCAGTCCCAAGGAGAAGGCCCGCTTCTATCGGATGGCCCGGCGCTCCGCGATCGAGGTCTCCTGGCTCGAAATCACGGACCGTCGGGCCGAGGCATCGAGGCCCGATATCGAACGGGCTCTCGCCCACCTTGAGCAGGTCGTCGCGATGCTCGTCGCGCTGATCAAGCGATCTGACCGCTGATCCGCGGGCAAGGGCAAAGGCAAGGGCAGGGGCAAGGGGCAGGCTGCGAGAACGCCCTGCGGGCGTTCTTCAGCAGCCTGCTAAGGGCGCAGGGTCAGGCGCAGTACCTCTTGCCTGGGAGAACCACGGAGGTCGCGGAAGCCGGCTTTGTGGAAGGCACGCAGGGACGCGGGGTTGCTCTCTTTGATGTACGCGTGGATGACGGACGCCGGCGCATCCTTCTGAAGCTGGGCGACGGCGGCGCCGATGGCCGCGGTGCCGAGACCTCGTCCTCGGAGCGCGGGGTCGAGAGAAATCGAGATCACGGCGATCGAGTCGCCGCCGTCTTGCTCTCGGTCGAAGCGCACCTGGCCGATGGGCGTGCCGTCCTGTTCCACGAGGTAGAAGGTGCAGCGCGGGTCCGCGAGTTTGCTCTCGAGCCAGTGCAGGTGATCCGCCCAAACGATCTCGTCCGTGCTCAACGACTGCTGCCGGGTGTCCGGATCGTTGGCCCAGACAAAGAGTTGCCGCGCGTCGTCGGGCGTGACCGGCCGCAGTCGCAACCCGTTCACCGTCCGTCGTCCCGTGTGCGATCGGGCGGCGCGACGTGGGTCCACGCGAGCGGGGTGCCCCGCGTCACGTCGACGGCGGCGCAGCGTCCGAGGACCTCCTCCAGATGGCGCGTGTGCAACCCGTCGCTCGGGCGGATGCTGCGGACGTGTTCGGCGGTGAACCTCTCCCCCGCACGGATGTCGCGCACGACAAAGAGAGAACGGCGGAACCGGAGGTTGCCCGCTTCTCGTTTGGATGGGCCGTAGCGGGTCGTGCCGAGCGCTTGCTCCGCGGTGCGAACCGAGCGGCACATCTCGGCGAACTCTTCGGGCTCGAGAGAGAACCCGGCGTCGGGCCCGCCGTCGGCCCTTCGAAGCGTCAGGTGCTTCTCGACGATGTGGGCGCCGAGTGCGACGGCGGCGACGGGCACCGCAGTGCCGAGGGTGTGGTCGGAGAGCCCGACGACCACGTCGAATCGTTCGCGCAGGTCGACCATCGTGCGCAGGTCCATCTCTTCGGGCTTGGCGGGGTAGCCGCTGTTGGTTCGAAGCAATGCGAGCGGTGCGTCGGTGCACGCGCGGAGGGTGGTCACCGCTTCTTCGATCTCGTCCAGTGTCGCCATGCCGGTCGAGGCGATGATCGGTTTGTGGGTGGCCGCGATGCAGCGGAGCAGCGGTAGGTCGACGAGCTCGAACGACGCGACCTTGTGCGCGGGGGTCCCGAGGGTTTCGAGAAACGCCACCGCGGTCGGATCGAAGGGCGACGAGAACCAGAGCAAGCCGCGCTCTGCGGCATGGGCCGCAAGCGGCGCGTGCCATGCCCAAGGCGTCGAGGCTTCTTCGTAGAGTTCGTGCAGCCGCCGGCCAGCCCACGGGGAGTCGCCACCGATTAGGAACGGCGCGCCGTCGCAGTCGAGGGTGATGGTGTCCGCGGTGTAGGTCTGGAGTTTGACCGCGTCGGCGCCCGCGTCCGCGGCGGCATCGACCAGCGCCTTGGCGGCTTCGAAGTCTTGCCGGTGGTTGGCCGAGAGTTCGGCCACCACGAACACCGGCTCGCCCGGCCCGATCCGGCGGCCGCCGATCGTCATCGTGCGCGGCGCATCGGTCATCGCGCGCGCATCCGATCGAGCACCCGCGCTGCACCTCGGCCATCGACCCGCGTTCGGCACATCGCGCTCATCGCCCGCCGACGCGCGACATCGACACGAAGTGCTTCGAGTGTCGCGCGCACCGCGTCCACCTCGAGCGCGTGGTGCCAGCCGAGGTGCTCGACTGCGCCGGCCGCCGCGAGCGGCTCAGCGATGCTGCGCTGGTTGTCGGCCAGCACCACCGTCGCGGTGGGCACGCCCATCAAACACATCTCGTGCATCGTGCTTCCCGCGCTGCACACCGCGAGGTCCGCCCATGCCATCAGCGCCGCCATGCCGCCTTCTGCATCCGGCCGCACGAACTCGATGCGCCCGTCGTTGGTGCGCTTGCGCAGCGCGTCCCCGTTCGGGTTGCTCGGTCCGACCACGACCCGCACTCGGAGCGACGCACCGGCGAGTCGCGCGCAAGCGTCCACGCACACCGCGGTCGCGCCCACAGGGTCCGCGGCGCCCATGGTCACGAGCAGCCGGTCCGCGGTGTCCGGGAACCGGCGCTCGGCATCGCGCCGGGCCAGAAACTCGGGCCGCAGCATCGCGTAGTCCTGACCGAGGAGCAGTTCGGTGTGGGGAGAGCGACGCGGGTAGAGCGCTTCGTTCGCCGAGGGGTTCTGGTTGAGCACCAGGTGCACGCGGTACTGGTCGCATTGGCCATCGTCGTCGGCGAGCAGGACGCGGGCGGGACCCTCCGTGAGCGGACGGATGTATTCGTCCGAGAAGTGGTACCCATCGAGCATCAGCCAGTCGTACCCGCCGCTGCGCAGGGTGTCCGAGACCCGCCGCCGGTCTGCTTCGGAAGCGATCGCCGTGGACTCGGGCGCCCGGACCACGGCCACTCCGACCTCGGACGCGCGCGCTTCGAGCGCCGAATCCAGGTCGACGCTGAGCAGCGTTGCGGCGCCGCCGGCATCGACGAGGTGCCGCGCGAGCGCCAGCGACCGCATGACGTGTCCTCCGCCGATGGTGCGGTTGCCGTCGGCTCGGATCAGCAGTCGCACGTGGGTCCCAAGCCGCATTCGGAGGCCACCGCGGCGGTTGGAGCGCACCGCATCGGTCAGCCGAGCATGGCGCGGATCTGTTCCGCGTTGAGCCAGCGGGCGTTCTGGTCGCTCGTGTACGCGAAGCCATCCGGCAGCGGGGTGCCGAGGTCCTCGTTCGTGTGGGCACTTCGCCGCGCGATGGCCGGGCTCGGCAAGACGACGATGCGGTGTTCGGACTCGAACGCGCAGCGCGCATCGGTCGCACTGACGAGCTCTTCGTGCAGTTTCTCGCCGGGCCTGATGCCGACGATCTCGTGTTCGCAATCCGGCGCGATGGCCTTCGCGATGTCGAGCAGCTTCACGCTCGGAAGTTTGGGCACGAAGATCTCCCCGCCCCGCATCGTCGGAAGACAGCGGCTCACGAACTCGACGGTCTGCGGCAGCGTGATCCAGAACCGGGTCATGCGCGGGTCGGTGATCGGGATCTTGCCCGTGGCGGCGAGCCGCTTGTACACGCCGACCACGCTGCCACGGCTGCCCATGACGTTGCCGTAGCGGACCACCGAGAACGCGGTGCGGCCATCCGCGTCCGCGTTGGCGGCGACGAAGAGTTTGTCGGCGATCAGTTTGGTCGCGCCGTAGGCGTTGATCGGGCTCGACGCTTTGTCCGTGCTGATCGCGACGACGCGCTCCACGCGGTGTTCGAGCGCTGCCTCGATCACGTTCTGGGCGCCGAGCACGTTCGTCTGGACCACTTCGAAGGGGCTGCGTTCGCCGGTGCCGATCTGTTTCAGGGCCGCGGCGTGCACCACCAAGTCGGCGCCACGAAATGCGCGGCGGGTGCTCGATGGATCGCGCACGTCGCCGATCCGCAGCTCGAGCCGTTCTTCGTTCGGGTGGCGCTGCCGCATCTCGTGCTGCTTCAGCTCGTCGCGGCTGAGCACCAAGATGCGTTTGGCGCGGCTGTCGCTCAGAAGGGCGGCGACGAAGGCTTGACCGAACGAGCCGGTTCCGCCGGTGAGTACGATGGTCTTGTCGTCCGCAAACCGCAGAAGCTCGGGGTCGATCGGTGAGGCGTTCATGAAGTCGGTTGAAGTCGGTTCAGGGCGTCGGTGCGTCGGCGAGCACGGCCTGGAGCGCCTCGACCACGCGGTCTACGTCGTCGACTTCCATTCCAGGAAAGAGCGGGAGCGACAGAGTGCGGGCATGGTACCGCCGAGCCCCGGGGAAGTCTTCACCGCGTACGCCCCGCGCGGTGTAGTAGGGCTGATCGGTCACCGGAATGTAGTGCACCTGCGTGCCGATGCCGCGCGCGCGCAGCCCGTTCATGACTTCCGTTCGCGTGCGGCCGAGCTGCTCGAAGTCCAGGAGCACCGCATAGAGGTGGTAGGCGCTCCCCGCCGCGAGGGCGGTGGTGGTCACGGGCGCGATGTGTGGGAGCTCTGCCAGCCGCGCATCGTACGCCTGGGCGAGCGCGCGACGCTTCGCGACGAACCGGTCGAGCTTCGCGAGTTGTGAGGTGCCCAGCGCCGCTTGGATGTCGGTGAGGCGCAGGTTGTGACCGAGCGCGTGCTGTTCGTAGTACCAGGGGCCCGGGCTCGGTTGCTGGAACTCGGCTGGGTCGCGGGTGATGCCGTGGTTGCGAAACTGCCGGAGCCGCCGCTCGAGCGCCGGGTCGTTGCCGGTGATGGCGCCGCCTTCTCCCATCGCGACGTGTTTGACCGGGTGGAACGAGAACGCGGCGAGGGCAGAGAACCGCCGGCATGCACCAACCCGCTCAGTCTCGATCGTGGCGCCGAGCGCGTGGCACGCGTCTTCCACCACCGTCGCTCCGACCCGCTCGGCGAGCGTCGCGATGGCGGCCATCGGGGCGGTGGCACCCGTCATGTGCACCGGTGCAATCGCCCGCGTCTTCTCGTTCAGCAGCCGTTCGACTTCGTCCGCGCGGATGAGCCCCGTGTCGGGATCGACGTCCGCGAACACTGGCTCGGCGCCCAGGAAGCGGGCCGCGTTGGCGGTGGCCACGAACGTGGTGGCCGGCACGATCACTTCGTCGCCTTCTCGAACGCCCGCGGCGAAGTAGGCCGCGTGCAGCGCGGCGGTGCCGCTGGACACCGCGACCGCGAAGTCGGCGCCCACCGCGTCGGCGAGCGCGGACTCGAACCCCGAGACCGCCGGACCGGTCGTCAGGTAGTCGCTGCGAAGAACCTCGACCACCGCCGCGATGTCGTCCGCTTCGATGCACTGTCTCCCGTAGGGAAGAAACTCTCCGTCGCGCATCGCAGCGCGCTAACACGGATCGTTGCGCAGGTCATGCATGACAAGCGAACAGCGCCCGCGTTCGATCACGCGCTCGTTCGCGCGCGTGTGAACCACGGCATCGGGTGCGCGCGCTGCGCAGCCATCCAAGTCAGCGCGAATCCGATGCCGAACGAGACGGCGGTGGCCTGCGCTGCGCCGGTCGCGCCGAGGTCTGGCACCCAGAGGGCGTTGAGGCCGACGTTGCACGCGGCGGCGCACAGGGTGATGGCGGAGATGGTCTTCGTGCGTTCGGCGTAGAATACGAACCCGGCGACCACGCGGTACATGCCGTTGAGCGCGAACCCGAGGATGATCCAATACGCGAAGTCTTGGATGCCGAGGAACTCGGCGGGCAAGACGCCCTGCACCACCAGCGGCGTCAGCAGCACCAGGACCGCGGCCAAGAGCGCCATCGCGCCGAAGAACCGGTAGACCCGCCCCACGATCGCCGCGCGCTCCCTCACCACGTTCGCGGCGAGCCGAGCGTAGAGCCACGGACTGAACGCACGGTTGTACGCATCGGCCACGAGCGTCACCGCATAGCCGAACTGGTAGCCGAGCCAGTAGACCCCGGTCTCTTCCGCGCCCTGGTAGTGGGTAAGGAAGAACCGGTCGGTGCTCGTGATGATCAACATGCCCATCGTGTGGGGAATGAGCGCGGTCCCGTGCCGGAGCGCATGCTGCAGCATCGGTTTTCGGTAGCCGCGCGCGCCGCTGCGCACGAGCGCCGGCGCACAGACGAAGACGATGAGGACCGTGGTGGCCACCATCGCGCCCGCCACCCCCTGCCACGCGAAGTCGAACGCCACGACCGCGAGCAGGGTCAACGCGCCGAGCAGCACCGCCCGCGCAATCTGCAGTGCGGCGAAGGTGCGGGGCTGCTGCCGCACTTGCCAAAGCGTGAGTGGCAACGCGATGAGCCCCTGGCCGCCCGCGTGAAGAACCGCGAGCAGGAGCCACAGGAGCGAGAGCCCCGCGAGCGTGGAGATCGGTGAAGAGAGCGCCCAGATCGCGAGCGCGACCACCACGGTCGCGGCGACGATGAGTGCCGTTGCGTGGCTCCAGTACCGGCCAAAGTTCGCGGCATCGAGCGTGAAGAATTGCCGCCGCACCGAGTAGGCGGCGTTCATGGACGTGATCGGCATCGCGAGCCCGACCACCGCGGTGAACATGGCGATGTGCCCGAAGTCTTCGCGGCTCAGGTAGTACGCGAGGACCGGGATCAGCAGGACCGGTACGAGCGCCTGCACTGCGTTGGCGACGCCGTAGAGCGCGGTGGCGCCGAGGAGGGTGTCCTCTGCGTCCGACTTCTCTGCGTCCGACTTCTCTGCGTCCGGCTTCTCCGCGTGCGGCTTCTCCGCGTGCGGCTTCTCCGCGTGCGGCTTCTTCGCGTGCGGCTTCTCCGCGTCCGGCTTCAACGTGTCCGAGGTCTCCGCGTCCGACTTCACCGTGTCCGAGGTCGTCGCGTCCGACGTCTCCGTCTCCGACGTCTCCTCGGTGCGCCCGCCCGTCATCGCGCCGGATCCGCAGCGCTCAGCGGCGCGCTGCGAGCACCTTCGCTACGTACGCGACGGTGCGCGGCACGTAGTTGTTGAGGTTCAGGTTCGCCATGCTGGGCACCACCGGGTGCAGGTTGCTGTCCGCGGCGAGCACGGCTGGATCGGCGTCGCGCAACGCGTCGCCCTCGGCGCCGAACCCGTTGAAGTGCAGCTTCACGGACTTGAAGTCGAAGTGCCCGATGGTGTGGCTGGGTTCGAGCACCCCGAGCTGCCGGCCGCTCGCATGCCAGCGCGAGCGCCAGTGCGCGGCATCCGACGAAGGGGCGCTCGCTTCGGGGACCGCGAACTCGATCTGCATCAACGGTTCCGGTGCCACGTCGGTGCGGAACATGCCCGGGAACGAGATGCGGTTGATGGGGTGGTTGGGATCCCCGACTAGGATCTCCTGGTGGTGGGTGGCGGCTGGATGGCTCAGCACGAAACTTCCCAGCAGCACCCGGTCGGTGGTCACGTCCTGGCAAGGAAGACCGAGCAGCCCGCAAAGCGCAGGCCAAGGCCCGGCCCAGAAGTGGTGCGGCGCCTCGAACGTACGTCCCCCGGTCCGCACCGCCCGCACGGTGTGGGTGCCAGGAGCGACGTCGATCTCGAGATCGTCGGCGCCCGTGATCACCTCGACCTGCGGCCCGAGGTGGTCGGCGAGCGCCTGCGCGAACGCACCGAAGCCGCCGGTCCGAGGGTAGAGCACGTGCTGGTCGACGCCTTCGCGCAGCCGGTCGTGAAACCGCCGCGACTCGTCTCGCACCTCGGCGCTGCGGCGCGCGCGCGGAAAGAACCAGGGGTAGAGGTTGGTGAGCAGCTTCGACTCCGGCACCCCGAACTCCAGGTGGCGCGCTTCGGTCGGATACGAAGGCAGCACCTCGTCGAAGATCAGATCGGCGAACCCTTGCCCGTAGAACCGCGCGAGCGCTTCGCGGGTGGGCTCTGCGCCGCCGAGTTCGTCGAGGATCGTGCCGTCGTCGCTCGTCGGCTCGGACAGCAGCGCGCGCAGCGCGGGCGGTATCTCGGAGCGGAGCGGCGCGTAGGGCAGGATGTGGTTCCGAAGCACGATGGCGCGCTGCAGCCGGGTGCGTTGCACGTTGTCGCCGAGCACCTGGCGGAAGAGACGCGTGGCGAGCGGCGCGCGGTCCTCGTCGAGCACGTGCAGTCCGAGGTCGAAGCGGTGACCGGTCGCCACCGAGAACGATCCGTCGGCGCCGCCGACCTGCCGGCCGCGTTCGATCAGGACCGTGCGGTAGCCGAGCGCCCCGAGTACGTACGCGGTGACGAGTCCTCGGATGTTGGCGCCGATCACCACCGCGTCGACGGGTGCGCGCTTCGTACTCATCGGGTCTCCTTCGGTGGCGCGCCGCGAAGGCCACGGTGCGCCACGGGTCCACGCAAACGATCGACGACGTCGCCCGCGTCGATTGCGCGCGCGACGATCTCGAATGCGGCGTCGCTGGCCAAGAGCGCGGCGTCCACATGCGCCGGCTGGTGCGCGTAGCTCGCGTAGAACGCGCCCGACGCCAGGAAGCCGCGGTCGAGCATCTCCTGGGTGTAGAGCGTGTGGAGCGCGGGCGCGTCCTCGTGCTCCAAGGAGAAGGAGGGCAGAGGGGCGATGCCGCGCGTGGTGAGGGAGAGCCCGTGCGTGTCCGCGAGCCGTCGCCATCCGGCGCGCATGCGGTCGCCCATCGCGGCGAGGTGTTGCGCGACGCCTCCTGGCTGGGAGTGGGCGCCTTCGGTGGCCACGCGTTCGAACTTGGCGATCGTCGCCAGCGCCGCGGTGGGCCCGATGCGATCGGTCCAAGACGTGCTGCTGACGAAGGCGCGCCCGGCCGCTTCCATCACGCTGCGGCGGCCGATGACCGCGGCCATCGGGTACCCGTTGCTCATGCCCTTCGCGAACACGCAGAGATCGGGCTGGGTGTGCATCGCGCGGTGCGCGCCGCCGATGTCGAGCCGGAAGCCGCTCGTGATCTCGTCGAAGATCAGCACGCCCCCGTTCCGGTGGGTGGCATCGCGCAGGTACGCGGCGTCTTCTTCAGACAAGCGCTCGTACCGGGCCGGTTCGATCACCACCGCGGCGAGGTCGTCGCCCGCTTCCGTGATCGCGGCATCGAAGTTCGTCCGATCCGCGATGTCGAATGCGATCGACGTGCCGCTCAGTGCCCGGGGTACCCCCGCGGTGCTGACCCGCGGCAGCAGCAACCGGTCGAGGGCTTCGGGGCGATCGAGGTTGGCCGCCAAGTACCAGTCGTGCCAGCCGTGGTAGCCGGCCACGAGCACCACCTGTTTGCCGGTGGCGGCCCGCGCGGTCCGCACCGCGACCGACATCGCTTCGCCGCCGCTGCGCGTGCAACGCACCTGTTCCGCCCACGGGTGCAGGTCGCACAGTTTCTCCGCGAGCTCGACCTCTTCGGGCGCGTTGAGCGTGCACATGTTGCCCGCGCGCACCGCGTCGATCACCGCCGCGTCCACGTCCGGATCCGCGAACCCGAGCGGACACGCGCCGACGCCGTGCAGCGACACGTCGACGAACGTCCGCCCGTCGAGGTCGGTCACTTCCACTCCCTGGGCGCGCGCGTAGTAGGACGGCCAGCCATCGGGCAAAAAGAGCTCCGGCCGTTTGCTCAAGAGCTGGGTGCCGCCGGGGATGCGTTCGCACGCCCGCGCGTACAGCGCCTGCCCAGCGCTGGGTTTGCCAGAGCCAGCATCGTCTACGGGCATGGTTCACTCCGTTCGGGCGAGACCGCACCCGGGGTCGAGGCGCTGGTCGAGACCCCGGTCAGGGCGCCGGTCGAAAGCGTGCCCAGATGGGTTCGGATCCGCGCCACCCACGCGCTGCGCTCTTCCGGGCTCAGTGGCTCTGCGTCGGTGTGGATGCGTTCGGGTTCGTCGCACAGCAGCCGATAGACATCGGCCGTCGTGAACGCCGGACTGTCGGGCCAGAGGGCCGCGTACACCCCCGCGAGGAAGTTGAGATCGGCTTCGGTGTCGAGCGTCCACCGCAGGCCGGAGAGGTCGGTCGGCTGTGTCAGGTGGGCGACCCGCGCGTGCCGCTGGATCCACGGCGTCACGTGCTCCCGGTCGTAGGCTGTCGTGGCTTCGCGGTGGGCCTCGTGCAGGATCTCGGCGGTCATGACTTCCACGTCCAGCCCATCGGGCTGGGTGCGCGAGACCGCGTTGCTCACGTACTGCACCCGCTCCGTGTCTTCCCGTCCCAGAGCCTCGAGGGCGCGCTCGATGTGCCGGTCGACGAGCGCCGGGTCGACGAGTGGACAGTCGCCGGTGAGCCGCACCACCAGGCCCCCGTCGTGCGGCACCGCGGCCACGAACCGGCCAAGCACGTCGTCGAGCGGTCCGCGCAAGAGCGCGATCCCGTGCCGCTCACAGAGGGCGGCCAAGGCATCGTCGGACGCTTCGGTGGACGTGGCCACCACGCAACGCGAGGCCCGCCGAACCCGTGCGACGCGCTCCAGCATGCGCACGAGCGCGGGCGCGCCGGCGAGCGGCGCCAGCACTTTGCCGGGAAGCCGGCGGCTGCTCAGGCGCGCCTGGATCACGACGGTGACGGACGGCTCGGACGGCGTCGTCATGTCGTCGCTCCTGCGACATCACGCGCGACCGTCGCACCGGGCGCCGGCCACCGTCGGGGATCTCGAACCAAGGCGGGGACCTCCGCGAACAACGCGTCCGCTTCGTCGAAGGCCGCCGCCGGCACCGGTGCCCCGAACGCGGCATGGGTGGCCTCGAGCTGTGCGACCGAATCGACGCCGACCACCACACCCTGCGCACCGCTCCGGTGCCGCGCGTAGCCGAGCGCGAGCGTGCATCGGTCGACCTCGTGCCGCGCGGCCAGCGTCCGCAGCGTGTCGACCCAGGGGAAGGCGCCCGGCACCTTGGCTTCGGCGGCGTCCGGGTCGAGCAGCAGCAGCCCTTGCAGCAGCACGCTGCGTACGTCGATGTGCACGCCCGCGTCGCGCAGCTTGCCGACCACGCCAGTCGAGACCATCCGGCGGTCGAAGAGGTGGAGCGGCAGCTGCACTCTCTGGAGCGCCGGGTAGCGCAGCACCGCGACCGCTTCTTCCGGTGTGTAGACCGACACACCGATTGTCTCCACGACCCCCAGCTCCTGAAGTTCGACCAGCGCATCGACCAAGGGCTGCCCATAGCGGCCGAGGTCCGTGGCGCTGTGCAGCAGGTACGCGTCGATGCGCGGCACGCGGAGGTTGGTGCGGGAGGCGTGGGCGGCGCGGTGCACGGCCGCGGCGAGTGCGCGCGGATCGAGCCCGTCCGGGAGCGCGGGCAACTTGCTACACACCTGCAAGCGGCACGACCCGTTGGCGCCGAAGTACGCGCCGATCTGCACTTCCGCATCGCCGTAGCCAGGCGCGGTGTCGAGGCCGATGACGCCGAGTCGCTCCGCCGTTTGCAGCAACGCCTGCGCGGACGTGTGTTCGCTCGGGCCAATGGACGACGCCACGCCGTAGCCAGGGATCCGCTGTGCGGTCCCGAGGATGAGTTCGGCGGGTTCGCAGCTGGCTCCGTGCGCGCGTTTCAAGATCGCGCTTCCGTTTCGGTGGGATCCGCTGGCCACGGGAACCCTTCCACGAGGAACCCGTCGATCCTCCACCGCTCGCGCCCGTCGATGGACGCGCGGGACCAGAGATCGTGGTTGCGAAAGCGCTCCACCGTTCCGAGGTAGTCGGCCACGCTCAGCCCGGTGTAGTCGCAGAAGTTCTGGATGTCGGCCCATGGGGTCTCGTCGCCTTGGGCCCGCAACGTCTCGATCGCTTCGTCGCGCGTCATGCGGCCCGCGCGGATCTCCATCGAGAGCGTGTCCCAGCTGCGCGTGATGCCGAACTTCGCCCACTTCGGGTGGTGGTGTGCGCCGATCATGTCGTCGTCGATGTTCACGAAGTCGTAGTGGCCGACCCGCGCGCCTTCCGCCCGCGCTTGGAAGCCATGCTTCAGAGCGACGTCGCGGGAGGTGTGTGGATCCCAGGGCAGGTAGTGGCCGAGGAAGATCACCCGCAGGTCGCGCTCCGCGAGCAACGCATCCGAAGGGAGTACGAGTGGCTCGAGCTGTGCGCGGGTGAGCGTCTCGTCGACCCAGTCTTCGGCGGTGGTGCCGGCAGTGACCCCGAACCGCTTGAGCCACTGACGGGTGACCTGTGCCCCATCGAGCCCCGCTTCTTCGCTGCCGTATTCGAACGCAGAGTTCTCGCCGTAGACGACGAGCGGGATCCCATGCGCGACCGCGACGCGGATCGGCACGGTGTAGATCGCCATGTGGGTCACGAGCCCGCTGATGCCCGTCTTCTGAAACGCCTTCTTCACGAGCGTGCGTTCGACGATCGGGTTGAGGCGGAACTCGATGTGATCGACGCCGAGCGCGATCAATGACTTCAGGTTGGCGCGGCCGAGCTCGGTCTGGCCGGGGTAGACGTAGGTCACGCAGAGCGGTCGCAGCCCGCGCTCGAGACACGTGACGACTTGCCAGTAGCTGTCTTTGCCGCCGCTCACCGGGATCACGCAGTCCCAGGCCGCGTTGCGCGATCGTGCCTGCGCGACGACCCCGTCGAACTCCTGCGCGCGGGCGGCCCAGTCGATGCCGCGTTTGATCACCGCGTTGCGGCAACCGTTGCAGACCCCGTCCGCATCGAGCGCGACGCCAGGCCGCGTGTCCGGCAAGATGCACTGTCGACAGTAGTTCGGCATGCGGCGGGCGCCGACGCTATCACGGTTCGTCGAGCAGCTCCGCGATGGCCCGCTGCAGCCGCGCCCACTCCGAAGGCCGCTCCTCGGTCGTCTCCGAGGTCGCTCGGCGGAGCGCCTCGATCGCGCCCTCGGTCGTCTTTGCGTAGACCGCGATGCCCGACTCGATCTCCTGCGTGTACACATCGAGCGCCCGGTCGTCGATCACCACCGATGGTTTGCCCACCGCGGCCGCCTCTTGCACCACGCTCGAGTTGTGCGTCAGGTGCACGTCGGCGTGCTGGAGCAACACCGGCAAGGGCAGGTCGCTCGCACCCTCCACCTCGAGCGTGGCGCCGCCCTTCGTGGACTTCACCGCGGACTTCTCTGCGGACTTCTCTGCGCACCAGGCGACCACGGACGCGCGCTCGGCGTGCATCAATGGGTGCAGCCGGATCCAGAACGCCCACGACGGAGGCGCCGCCGAGACGATCGCCCGAAGCGCCTCCGACCAACCGGAGCTCCAGGTGAGTGAGACCAGCACCGTGCGCTCGCCGCGGGGGAGGGGGGCGAGGTTTGGGTTCTGGCCACGGTGGCGATCCCAGTACGCGTGCCACGGGTGCCCACCGACGAGCGTCGCCGGTGTGGTCCGGCCGGCCTGGATGGGCTCGGCGTCGAGCGCGCTCCAGCACCAGACCCGGTCGGGCAAGAGCGCGTACCCGCCGGACGGAAACGAAGTCCACCGGTCGTACGCCGGGTTTCCGCGCGTGACCCCATGCTGCACGTCGACCGATCGGATGCCCCGGCGACTGGCCGCCAGACAGAACCCGAACCCGACCGCGTTGTAGTAGGGCGTGCACATCGCGAGCCGCGGTCGCGTCTCGGCGAAGACCGCATCGAAGTACGACGCGACCGCTTCGATGTCCCGGACCCGCCGCGCCAGCCACCACGGGTGCGGCACGCGCACGGTCGGGTAGCGTGTGGTGACCGCACGGACGAAGTCTGCATGGCGGTCGAGTTGCAACGCGCTCGGTCGCCGCAACGCGTCCTCGAGCTGCGTACGCGCACGCTGGGCCAAGAGCGCAGAGCGGACCGCCACCGCCGGCCGATGCCGCGGCAGACGGTACCGAAGCATCGTCGAGCGGTACTCGAACATCGAGACGCTGCGCCCAGCCGCTTCGAGCGCGTCCGCGATGGGGTCGAGCAACGAGTCGTAGAACCGGCCCCCGAGCGGCTGTCGACTGGACGGCCGCCCGAGCAGCACCACGTCGGGCGTCGTGTGTGTGCGCGTGCGCATTCGGCCCCGCGCTCCGTCCCGCGCTCCGTCCCACAACGCGCGCCCCGACTCTTCGATCATCCGGAGGGCGGGGTGCTGCGTCAGCGGCCGTTTGGGCTGCGGAGGCCGGCCGGCGGTGAGGATCCGGCTGCCGAGCCAGGTCCGGAGAAACGGCCACACCCGCACCGAGCCGACCTGCCAACGCTCCACGGGGAAGTCGCGCTCCCACTCCGCCAAAGCCGACAACGTCTCCCCATGCAGCACGAGGCCCGGGTACCGCGCAGCCGAACCAAAGTCGAGCCTGGAGGCCGCCGCCGCTGTTTGCTGCCACTACCGCTACCGCGGCTCCCGCGACCGCTTCCGCGACCGCTTCCGCTTCCGCGACCGCTTCCGCGACCGCTTCCGCTTCCGCGACCGCTTCCGCTTCCGGTCCGGCTTGTAGCCTCTCCTACGGAGTCGGCTCGTCCTTCGGACTCGGACCGGGTTCTCTACTCTGCTGCTGACTCTGCTGCTGACTCTGTTGCTGACTCTGCTGCTGACGCTGCTGCTGACTCTGCTGCTGACGCTGTTGCTGACTCTGCTGCTGACTCTGTTGCTGACGCTGCTGCTGACTCTGCTGCTGACGCTGCTGCTGACTCTGCTGCTGACTCTGTCGCCGATGCTGTGGCTGTGCCTGGTGCTGCCTCTGTCTTTGTCGTGACGGGAGAGCGCCGACCCTCGCGCGTGGTTACGTCGCCTCGACAATTTGGCGGGACGACACACATCGGACCCGAAGGTTCCACCCTCATGTCTGCTGTCTTTCATCGCCTCTACAAGTACGTCGGACCTCTCGACATCGCGGAGCACGCGCGCAGCGTTCCTCGCGGTCACCCAGTTCGAAACCCGGACGAACTGGCGGCCGCCCTAGCCGAACTCGGGGGCACGGACGGCGACTCGCGGACCTGTACCTTCGTGGTCGACGACCGGGGGGTGTTGCGCCTCGCAGACCGCTCCAGTGAACACGTCGCATGCGCCGGCGGCGGGCCGGTGCGCTCTGCGGGAGAACTGACGGTGGTGGTGGATGGCGGAACACCGGAGGTGCTCGAGGTCAGCAACCAGTCGACGGGGTTTTGCCCTGAGGTCGGCTCGTGGCCCGCAGTTCAGGCATGTCTTGACGCTTCCGGGCTGCCGCATCCCAACTGGTGGACGGCGGCGTTCGAGTTCCGGCGTTGTGCGTGCGGCGCGCGAACGCTGATCAAGGAGACTTGGGACTGTGCCGAGTGCGGTTCCGAACTGTCTCAGCAGTGGAACTTCGATCGCACATTCGTTCAACGAATGGAGTTCACCATCGATGGACTCCGCTGGACCATCGATTCGGTCGTGGAGGCGGCGACGGCCGACGAAGATCGCGTCGGGGTGTTCCCCGTGCCATCCACCGATCGACGGTTCATCGGCTCGCTGTCTGGGGTTGGGTTCGTCTTGGCCGACGGCGCGGGAGGAACATCGCGCGGCCGGGACGCGGCGGTGCGGATCGTGTCGGCAGGTGAAACGGCCATCGAACCGCACTTGGCCAGCGACCGTCTCCGCGAACTCGACGCGGAACTCGCGCGACGCCTCTGGCCAGAGCACCGCGATCATGGCGACGCTGATGGGCGATGGGTCGTTGCTCGGCGCGTCGGTGGGGGACTCGGAGTTGTGGTGTCGTTCGGAGGGAGAGTGGATCGAGCTCACCGAACACCAGGCGCACAAACCGCTGGTCGGCTCCGGTCGCGCGACGCCGGTTCCGTTCGGCACGGGCCGGGTCGAGAAGTTGATCCTTGGGTCGGACGGTCTGTTCAAGTACGCGCCGCACAAGCAGATCCTCGATCTGCTCGATGCGGACGATCCGGAGCTCGGTTGGAAACTTGTGGACGCGGTTCGGCTGCCGAATGGGGGGCTGCGGGACGACGTGAGTTTTGTGGTTGCGCGGCGATCGGGGGCTGCGGGACAAGGGTGAACGGCTGGTGAGTTCGCACGCCAGCAGCAGCGTCAGCACCAGCGGCAGCAACAGAACCAGCAGCAGAATCAGCAGCAGCGTCAGCAACGGAACCAGCAGCAGCGTCAGCAACAGAACCAGCAGCAGCATCAGCAACAGCCACAGCTGCAGCCACCGCTACAGCCACAGCTGCAGTCATGCTCTCATTCGGAGTCGCAGTAGCCTCTCCTTCGGAAGTCAGCTCCTTCGGACTCGGGCGAAGGCTGAACGCACCCGCCTCCGCTTCCGCGACCGCTTCCGCGACCGCTTCCGCTTCCGCGACCGCGACCGCGACCGCTTCCGCTTCCGCGACCGCGACCGCGACCGCTTCCGCTTCCGCTTCCGGTCCGGCTTGTAGCCTCTCCTACGGAGTCGGCTCGTCCTTCGGACTCGGACCGGGTTGGGTGGTGCCCGGCGGGTGATCAAGCGTGTCTTCTGGCGTGCCAGGCCTCAAGGGGGCCTGCGGCCCGGCGCCTTCGCGCCGCTTCGCCCTTGACCCCTGACCCGCCAGAAGAGGGCGGCCTGCGGCCGCCGGGCGCACTGCTCGGTCGTCTTCACACAGGGGTCTCCGATGATCGTTCTTCAATCTTCTTTCGAACTGGTGCGTTCGCTTCGCGTTCAGGTGCTGCCGGCCGTACGAAGGCACGACGCTTCGCTTGCGTCCCAGATGCAGCGGGCGGCGCAGTCGGTGGTGCTGAACATTGCTGAGGCGCGACAGGCGCGGGGGCTTCGCTGCCGGGACAAGTTCTCCATTGCGTATGGCGAGTGCAGCGAGCTCAAGGCTGCAATGCAGCTGGCCGAGGTCTTCGGGTACGTGACGGTCGACGCCGAGCTGCTCGACCGGTGCGACCACGTCTGCGCGATGCTCTACAAGCTCAGCCACTGAGCGAAAGGGCCGGCGCCCGTCTGGGTGCCGGCCACCCTTGCTTCCGCTGTTGCTTCCGCTGGTTCCTGCCGCGGTTCCTGCCGCTGTTTCTGCCGCTGCCGCTGTTTCTGCCGCTGTTGCTGCCGCTGTTTCTGCCGCTGTTGCTGCCGCTGTTTCTGACCGCGGGCTTCAGACGTCGTCGAACTTCGCGTCGCGTTTCTGCATTCCGGCCATCACCGCTTCGAGCTGGTTCTTGCTGCCGAGCAGAGGGAGCTGAAGCTCGGTCTCGAGTTTGAACGCGGCGTGTACGTCGAGCTGCGGTGCCCGTTCGAAGAGTTCTTTGACGGCGCGGATCGCGTGCGGGTTGCGCTTCGCGATCGCGCGTGCGGTGCTCCGGGCTTCTTCGAGCGGGTCGTCGCTCAGCCGCGTGACCATGCCGAGCGCGTGGGCTTCCGTTCCGTCGATCACCTCGGCCGTCATGGCGAGCTCCTTGGCGACGTCGAGGCCGACGAGTGGCGGCAGGGTTTTGGTGATGCCCATGTCCGGAATGAGGCCCCACTTCATCTCCATCACGGAGAGCTGCGCGTCGGGGCGCGCGTAGCGGATGTCCGCGCCGAGTGCGATCTGCAGACCCCCTCCGAAGCAGTGGCCGTGGATCGCGCAGATCACCGGGACCGGCACTTCGCGCCAGACCCACGAGACGCGCTGCGCCACGTTGGCAGGTTGGCCTTCGGGCCGGGCCAAGAGCACCGCCTGGACCTCGGCCGGGCCCGACATGAACGCTTGGAAGTCGAGCCCCGCGCAGAACGAGGCGCCGGCGCCATGCAACACGACGGCGCGCAGACCGGGTTCTGTTTTCAAGCGCACACCGGCGGCGACGATCGCTTCGAACATCTCCACGTCGAGGCCGTTGCGTTTCTCGGGCCGGTTCAGGAGCACCTCAGCGATGCCGTGTTCGATCTGGATC
Source organism: Deltaproteobacteria bacterium (assembly GCA_034670305.1). Classification (GTDB taxonomy): domain Bacteria; phylum Myxococcota_A; class Polyangia; order Polyangiales; family Houyiibacteriaceae; genus JAXMNT01. Next base: position 7,227 of record JAXMNT010000063.1, on the reverse strand, counting down.
TTCAGTCTGCTCATGCGTCTTCGTCTCCCTCGCCGTGCAGGGCAGCGTCGAGGCCCGCGTTGGGGTCCAAGTGAGTGGCGTCCGCGTGTCCGGACCCGACGTCGACCGCGAGCACGGGCGCGACCTCGACGGGTCCGCCAGGCGCGGCGCTCATCGATGCGTCGGGCAGGTCGGTCATCGAGGCGGTCGGGTCCGGCACGAGGCCCTTGGCCTCGGCTTCGGAGATGAGGTCTTCGGGCGGCAGCTTCTTCTTGAAGATCGGGAAGCCCGCCGCGAAGAGCAGGATGGTCGTGAACACGGCGGCGAACACCACGACTGGGAGCTCGCGGGTGTTCGGGACACCGAACTGGTGCGGCATCATCGCGAGCACGCCCGCCGCCATGCCGCGCGGGAAGAGGATGGCGACGAGGCCGCGGGCGGGTTTGCTGAACCCGGCCTTCGCCGTCATCAGGTACACGTTGGGGAGCCGCGCGATCAGAAGCACGAGACCGATGAACACACCGAAGAGCAGGCCGCCCCAGGGCGGACCGAGCATCGCGCCGATGAAGCAGAAGAAAAAGCTCTTGATGATGAACGCGAACTCGCCGTGCACGCCTTTGACGTTCTTGCCGAGCCGCGCTTCTTTCGCGAGCCCGATGGCCTTGGAGAGGGTCGGCGCGTTGCCGATCATCACCGCCGCGGTGAGGATGCCGAGCGCCGCCGAGCCGCCGAGTTCGTCGACGAGGACGTAGAGGGAGAGCAGGCCGCCGAGGGTGAGCGGGTAGGCGTACACGCTCTTTCTCATCGGACGCAGGACGAGGACCGCCATCATGCCGGCGACGAGGCCGATGCCGACGCCGATGCCGAAGTTCTTGAGCAGCATCACCGGCGCGCTGACCGCTTCGGCGCCCCCGGTCCGCGGGATCATCAGCTGGATGACCGCGCCGGTTGCGACGACGCTGAGCACATCCGTCAACGCGGACTCGAGGTTCACGAGGTTCGAGATCCTCGGGCTCAGTCCCGCCTGGCGCAGCGCGGGCATGATGACGACCGAACTCGAGCCGCCGAGAATGGTGCCGAGCAGGATCGCGTGCATCCAAGTCCAGCCCTCCGGCACGATGCCCATCGCGGAGGCGACCATGGCGACCGGTGCGACGCACAGGACCGCCAAGATGAAGCCAAAGATCGCCAGCGCGGATCCTCGCGCCGCGGCCTTGCTCAACTCCGCGAGCTTCAGCTCGCTGCCGCCATCGAACAGGACGATCACCAGGGTCAGCGCGCCGAAGTAGGGCGCCGCCGCCTGCAGCGACGTCTTGGTGACCAGTCCGGAGACGGGACCGAGCACGATGCCCACGACGATCAGCCAGACGACGTCGGGGATGCCGGTTCGGGCGAACACCAGCTCGCCGATGATGCCGATCAAGAAGATCGCCGAGATGCAGAGTAGGAAGACGGAGACGTCGCTCATCGCGGCGGATCATAGACCATGGGACCGTGCGGTCGTCCAGAAGCGTCGGCGTTCGACGCATCCGGTGTCGACCTGGGCGCGGCGCACTGGCATCTTGTCGGTACGTGCCCGGGGGGGAATCAGACGAGCCGACCGAAGATCCCGAGGGGTTGGAAGAAGCCACCATTGCGGCTCGGCCGCGCGCGTCCCTCGCCCATCCGCCTGCGGGCGAACCGGTTCCCGCCGGTCTCGACGAGACCCTGACCGAACCGCCGGAGGAGCCGGCCACGGTCGCCGCGCCGAAGGGCGACGCACACCCCGAGGGCGCAGCCGATCCCTCACCGGAGGGTGGGGATGCGGAGGTGCCCTCGGGGGACGTCTCCACCAGTGGGTCCCTGACTGGGTACACCGGGCTCTCGGGCCCCAGCATCGTGACGAGCTCCGGCGACTTCCTCCGCGCCGACGACGTCAACCGAATCCATGCGTTCTCGGGGGGCATGAACGTCGTGTGTCTGGTCGGGCTCGGCTGCGTGCTCGCGCTCGACGGCGACCCCCTCGCGACCCAGTTCGCTTCGATTGGGCTCGTCGTCCTTTGGCTCGGGTTTGCGACCATCTGGTGGATCAGCCGCGACATCGTCCGCTACTCGGTGGCGGCGGTCGGCTGGATCGGCGTGATCATGGCGGTGGCGTCGTGGCCGATGGCGTACTTCTTCGGGCTCTATTCGCCGTTCCCGTGCGTGGTCGCGCTCGCGATCTACAACTACAGCCTCGGCTCACCACTTCGGTACGCGGGCAGCACCTACGCCGCGGCGGCGATCGGCCAAGCGGTGCCGGGGCTGTTGATCGCATTCGGTGTGATCGAAGACCGCGGACTCATCCGCAGCGACGGGGCGGTGTTCCTGACCTTGATCGTCGCGCAGGCCGCGGTGCAGGTCGTGTACGGCATCGCGTTCTTGATCGGACGGGTGTCGGCGAAACGCACCCGCGAAACGGTGGAGTCGCTCGAAGCCGCGGTTCGGCAAGTCGCTGCGCGCGAGGCGCTCTTGCGGGAAGCCCGGAACGATCTCGAACGGGCGGCGGGCATCGGTGAACCCGGGCGCTTCTCCGAGCAGCGGCTCGGTTCGTACGAACTCGGTGTCATCATCGGCCGCGGGGGCATGGGGGAGATCTACGCGGCGACCCACGTCGAGACCGGTGAACCCGCCGCGGTGAAACTGCTTCAACGCACGGTCTTGCAGACCGACGCCAACCCGATCGAGCGGTTCGAACGCGAAGCCAAACTCGTCGCGTCGCTCGAGTCGCCGCACGTCGTGAAGGTGTTCGAGATCGGCGGTGCGCTCTCGCCCCTGCCCTACCTCGCGATGGAACACCTGGTCGGTCACGATCTCGCGTTTCACCTTCGCGAACGCCGCCGCCTCAAGCCGGCGCAGGTCGTCGACATGGTGAAGCAGGTGGCCGCCGGGCTGATGGTCACCCGCGAGCGGGACATCGTGCACCGCGACCTCAAACCCCAGAACCTGTTTCGGGTGGAACCCGAGGGCGTCTGGAAGATCCTCGACTTCGGCGTCTCCAAGTTGGCCGGTGAAGTCGGGACGCTCACCGGGGGGAACCTGGTCGGCACGCCAGCGTACATGGCTCCGGAGCAAGCCACCGGAGATGGCACGCTCGACCACCGGGTCGACGTGTATGCGCTCGCGGTGATCGCGTACCGGTGCTTGACCGGTCGACCCGCGTTCACCGGCAAGGATCTCCCCCGACTGATCCACGGGGTCGTGCACTCGTTGCCGCCCCGCCCGAGCGAGGTCACGGCGTTGCCGGACGCGGTCGATGTGGTGTTGCGGGTGGGGCTGGCGAAAGACGCGGACGACCGCTTCGACACGGCCCAGAAGTTCGCGAACGCGCTGGCTCAAGCGGTGCGCGGCAAAGCCACGACGACCTTGCGCAAGACCGCGGAGGGCCTGAACGCAGAACACGCGTGGGGCACGACCCGCTGACGGCGGAGGCTAGGTCTTGGGGCGGAGTTGCCCGCGCCGGTGCAGCGACGCGGCTTCGGTGAACCCGCCAATCGTCGTTCCATCGGCGGCGACCACGATCGGAAACGTCGACCAGCCGTGCTTCTGCTTGGCGGCAGCTTTCGACGCTTCGTCCGTCAGTGTGTGCAGCTCGAAGGGAATGCCCTCCTGCTCCAGCAACATGCGCATCCGCACACAGAACATACAGCCCGGTCGCTCGTAGACGGTCAACACGACTGGCAACATGAGGCTGGAGGCCCCGGAGCGCCAGCGCATGGGCCAACGCTCAGGTCAGATCGGCCAACGGGTCCCGGCGGCCAACGTCCACACGTCGCGCTCGATCGAGTAGTGGGCCTCGCGCGTCTCGTCGATCTCGCAGGAGCCCTCGTCGTCCATCGCACAGTCCCCCCAACCCAAGGTGCCGGAGTACACGACTCGGAAGTCCGGGCGGCCGTCGCCATCGAGGTCGCGGAACGACACACGGCTCTGCCATCGGGTCATGCCTCCGTGGCCATCGTCTCTTCGTAGGTCTGGAGCCACAACGTCAGGGTGAGAAAGCGGATCACGGCCATACGGTACCAACCCAGGCGCGAAGCCCGAAGCCGACGCCGACGCTGATCTTGGCGCCATGGACGACGCGGCCAACGCGGGCGCGATCTGCTCTAGACTCGCGGGCGATGCGTGCGGTCTTGCTCTTGGGTCGGTTCGGTTGGCTCAGCCTGGTGGGGCTGGTGTACGGGCTTCGGTACGCGGTGCTGCGTTTCGGCACGTTGTGGATCGATGGGGAGGATCGGTACCAGGCCGCGATCGCCAAGCTGCGCGGGCGCACGTTGCGGCGCGCGATGGAGAAGCTCGGACCGACCTTCATCAAACTCGGGCAGGTGATGAGCACCCGGCGGGATCTTTTTCCGCCCGAGATGATCGAGGAGCTGCGGCAACTTCAAGATCACATCCCGCCGTTCTCCGCCGCGGAGATGCGCCGCACGGTCGACGAAGACCTCGGTCGGCATGTCTTCGAGACGCTCGACGACGAGCCCATCGCGGCGGCGAGCGTGGCGCAGGTGCACCGCGGGACGCTCCGGATCCAAGGAGAGGACGTCGACGTCGCGGTCAAGGTGCTGCGGCCGGACGTGCGACAGCGGATCGAACGGGACGCGACCATTCTCCGCACGGGCGCGAAGCTGCTCGCGTTGCACCCCGCGCTCAAGCTGAGCGATCCGCTCGGGCATCTCGAACACTTCATCGGAGGCATCCTCGATCAAACAGATCTGCGCATCGAAGCGGAGAACAGCGCCCAGTTCCACGAGAACTTTCATGGGTTCGAGGGGGTGGTGTTTCCGAGGATCTTCGAAGAGGCGTGTTCGGAACGCGTGCTGACGATGGAGTTCTTCGAGGGCACCAAGGTGGACGAACTCGCTCCGGGCGACCACAGCCAGCTCACCGATCGACTCGCCCGCGCGTTCATGAAGATGTGTTTCGAGGACGGGTTCCTCCACGCGGACCTGCATCCAGGGAACTTCCTCGCGCTGGCGGATGGTCGGGTGGGCATCTTCGACGTGGGGCTCGCAAAACGCCTCGACGACGACCTGCTCACGGAGTTCGTCGACTTCACCAAGTGCATGGTGATGGGCACCTCGGTCGACATGACCGCGCACATGAAACACTTCCACACCTACATGGAGGGCGTGGACTGGGACGCGATGGAGGTCGACATGGCGTCGCTCGTCACGAAGTTCCGCGGGCAGACCAAGAGCGAGCTCGAGATGGGCGCGATGTTCGACGAGATGTTCGCGCTCGGCCGCAAGTACCGGGTGCGGCCACGCACCGAGCTGACGCTCATCATCGTCGGCATGATCACCGCGGAGGGCGTCGGCAAGATGCTCGACCCGGACAGCGACATGTTCGCTCAGACCGCCGAGTTCTTGCTTCCGATCCTCGCGCGGCGCGGGCTGCTCCCGGTGGCGATGAGCTGAGGGGCCGACAGGACCTGCGCAGCCCGAAAGGCGGGCCACTCCATCCACGGCCATGGCGCGGGTGGCCCAACGACCACATCCATCTTCGTTCGGTAGCGCACCCCGAGCTTCAGAAGTCGAGGCCGCTGCCGATGTAGATCCCGATCTCGTGCACGACGAGGTCTTGCAGATCGACGTCGAAGACGAAGGAGTCGGGCGATGCGTCGATGGCGTCCAGGTCGGCCAACCCCGACGTGCCGAACCCGATGCCGGCTGCGTACCGGAGGGCCAACGTGCTGCGGAAGATGAGTTCGTCGGGACCGCCCTCTTCGTCGTCGTCGTGCCGCAGGCCGACGGGGGTGCTGAGGGTCACCGCGAAACTGCCGCCGTAGTAGTCGGCGAACACGTCGAGGATCCCGTTCGCGTCGGCGTTGGCTCGGTCGGTGAAGAAGCCGCCGCCGATCTCGAGCGTGTCGGTGGCTTTGCACCGAACCCCAGCGCGCAGGTTGTAGGTGAAGATGTACTCGCTGAGGCCGGAGTACCGGTGGCTCAGATCGAGCTCGGCGCCGGCGCGGCAGTTCTCGGTGACGAGGCCGCCCGCGAGCACCACTTCGATCGGCGCGGAGAGCGGACCGCTCAGTTCGTTCAGGCCTTCGGCGAAGCGTTCGCTGGCGTAGCCGAACGCAGAGCTGGTCGAGTCGCCGATCGCTTCCGTCGCGACGTAGCTCAGTTCGATCCGGTCATCGATTCGGAACCGGGGTCCGCGCACCGTGACGCCCAGCCGGCCACGCCGACCGACGTCGACCTGCGCCCCGAGGACGAGCTCAACCGCCAGTCGGCGAAGGTCGATGCGGTAGTCGTCGGTCGCCTGAAACCCGAGGTCGTCCACCATGCCGAAGAGCGCGTTGCGTTCGTCGAAGCGCTGGGTCTCGTACACGAAGAACACCGACGCGCCGATCCGGAGGCGGCCGAACTGCGCGCCGATGCCCGGTCCGAGGAAGAGTCGTTGGTGGTCGACGGAGAGGGTGCGGCGGTACTCGAGATCGAAACCGAGGTCGGGCCGGTAGGTGTTGTCGACCGTGAACTGGTCGCGCACCTGGGTGAAGACGCCGAAGCCCGCGGTGACGTGTTCGCCGAGCGCGCGGGTGTAGCTCAGGGCGGACGGCACGCTGAGGATGTCGGACGAGCGCGCGTTCTCGGAATCGAAGAACGTCGTGGCGCCGCTGTCGGGGTCGGTGGCGGCGACGACTTGGAACGGCGCCAAGCTTCGCAGCCGCAGGGTGAAGAGGCTGCCGCTGATCTCGAGACGGCTTCGCTGGTTCGCACCCAGACCGGCCGGGTTGTACCAGAGCATGCCGGCGCCGGTTCCGGCCGCGGTCACTGCGCCGGCCATCATGGCGGCTTCGTTGCCGTGGAAGAACGAGTCGTCGTTGCCCGCGTGCGCAGTGGACCCGAAGCCGACGACGAGCGCGATCGCGCAGAGGGAGTGGAGCGCCTGGCGCGGGCGAAGGACCATCCCGAGATCGTAGAAAACCGCGGTGTCGGAGCGCCAGAAACCGGCGGCCCGCCCCATGCAGCGCCCCGAGCGTCACCTGCAGCGCGGGAAGGATCACACCGGAGGTCTTGGTGTCGCCAAGAAGGCGGCGGGGTTCCGGCTTGGAGCGACTTCGCGGTGACAGCCGCTGGCGGGCGGCGCGACAGAGGGGCTCTTTTGCAGATGCACCATGCTGCTGCACCGCTTGAACTGCCGTGTTCGGGGGACCGCCGTTCGTTGCCCGGCGGGCGGCACAGAGCGCAGCGCCCGACCTGCGTCACTGGTGCTCAGAAAGTGGCTGCG
>JAXMNT010000062.1:0-40141 GCA_034670305.1 Deltaproteobacteria bacterium | reverse complement strand
GTCCGCTGGGCATCGCGCTCCGATTCGCGCCTCGCCGTCGCGAAACACACGGCGTCCACGACGCGGGCAAGGGCACGGGCAAGGGCAACGGCAAGGGAGCAGGTCGCTTTTCAGCGACCTGCTAGGACCGCCGTATGTCTCAGACGTTCTCCGACGCGAAGATCGAGCGCCTCGTCCGCACCTTCTACGAGCGGGTTCAATCCGATGCGCGTTTGTCCCCCGTGTTCGAGCGGCGCATCGAAGACTGGGAGCCGCACCTGCGGCGCATGATGGCGTTCTGGACGGCGGTGCTGCGCGGCGAAGCGACCTACCACCCAGGCCCCAAGGGTCCGCCGCCCGCGATGCACCGCGCGATCGCCGAGCTCGAGCCGGCGCACTTCGTGCGGTGGCTTCGGGTGTTCGAGGAGGTGGCCGGCGCGCTCTTCGAAGCGGAGGCGGCGGCGTCTCTCGTGGCGAAGGCACACCACATGGGCCGCGCGCTCTCCGCGCACTTGCATCAAGAGCCGTCGTACCGACAGGTGCGTTTCGACGTGGGCAAGATCCCGAATGGCCTGCTCGAAGAACACCGGCTCAAGTCGGGCGTGCGCGGTGTGCTGACGGTGGTGGAGGGTTCGGTCGTGTTCGTCGACGAAGACGGATCGCAGACCCGGCTCCAGGCCGGCGACCAGTGGCACATCGCGTCCGACACGCCGCACCATCTGGAGGACGCCGCCGCTGCGGCGGTGGAGATCGCGTTCTTCCGCGTCGCGCCACCACCTGCCTGAACCGCGTTCAGTCCCGGAGTTCGCCGGAGGCGATTTTCCGCAGGCAGTACCGCACCGCGCGCAGATGTGAGCGCTCCCGTTTCGACGGGCCCATGTTCTCTCCGGTGGCCTGCATCTTCTGCAGTTCGTCGAACTCCCATCGTTCGAGGGCGCGCTTCTTCTCGGGCCAGGTCAGCCGTTCGCTCGAGAGCAGCGCGAAGGGATCGGCGAAGTTCTCAGCGGGTTGGTTCATTGGATCGGGCGAAGTCATGCGGCCTCCGAATCGGGCACGACGAGCACCGGTTGAGTGGCGCCGCGCATCACCTCTTCGGCGATGCTGCCCATGAAGAAGCGGCTGAAACCGCTCCGTCCGTGGCTGCCGATGACGATGAGCTGGGTTGGGGTCTCCTCCGCGACTTCCAGAATCGAGCGGGCGACCGAGCCGTTGCCGCGCACCACCTCGAGTTCGATCTCGAGGTCCGTGCCGAGCGCGCCGGCCAGGAGTTCGAGTTCGTCGTTCGAGACTTCGCGGTCGATGGCGGCGACGCGGTCGCGCTCGGAGCTGAGCGAGATCGCGGGCGCCATGCCACCCATCGGCATCACGACCGTGGGGGCGGGCTGCACGTGCAGCAACACGAGTTGCGCTTGGAGTTGACGCGCGAACGCTGCTGCGCGCTGCGCCGCTTTTCGCGAGAGGGGATCGAAGTCCACCGGGCAGAGGATGCGATCCACCTGCACGGAGCGGGGCTGGTTGGATGTGGTGTCCATACCCCTCTACGACGCACGTTTCATGCCGCCTGAGATCCGGGGGATCTGCGCTTCACCCGTGGCACCACCCACCACCCGTGGCGTCGCGCCACACCTCCGCGTCGGGGTTCGCGGTAGACTCGCGCGATGATCGACGAGCAAATCCGGTGTCTGCAACATCGACGCGGAGCCCGCCTCTTCGCGGGGGCCCTTGGTGGCACGTGGCTTCTTCCGGCCATCGCACGCGCGGACATCCTGCCTGACCCGAGCGGTCCAGAATGGGACCACACGCCTCTGCCGATGCCGGAGGACGAAGTCTGGCTCGCCGTGTCGCTGTTGGTGCTCGTCGGGTGCCTGGCGGTATTCGTGCTGCGTCGACGAGCGGCCGCGAAACGATCGAAGGATCCGAAACTCGCGGCCGCGCTTGCTGCAACCCGTGCAGTGGCTCCGCGCTAGCAGACCGTCATGCGAAGCTTCCCTAGCGAAGCGCTTTCCGGATCACCAGCCGCAGTCCGGACCAGACTTCGTCGATTGCACAGACCTTGTTGTCGACGAGTCCGGTCGGGAGGGCGACCTCGCGGACCACGTCCTCGGTCATGTCGGTTGGGACTCTAGACGCGCGCTTTGGCCAGGCCACCCAGTAGCCCGCCGCCGGTTGCATGCGGAGGCGGATCTTCGGCAGCTGCCGCTCGAAGTCGCGCCGGCTTTTCACGAATTGAACGACCACGTCGAATGGTCTCGTGCCCCGCAGGCCGCGCGTGACGCTGGTGGTGTCCGGCAGGGGGCCGAGCGTGTCGGTCAGAAACCCGTCCGGCGGTTTCAAGAGCGCGACCCGGTGGCCTTCGCGGATGCCGAGCTTCTTGACGAGCGGCGTGCCGGAGTAGCCCGCCGCCGATCGTTTGCGCGCCTGTTTCATGACGCATCTCGTAGGGTGCGGAGGTCGAACTGCATGTGGCGGACGTCGAGGAAGATTCCGTCGACGCGGAGCGCGGCCGGCTCGATGCCCCAGGTGGTGAACCCGACGCGTTCGTAGAGCTGTAGGGCCGCGTGGGCGTCTTCCGAGACGCTCAGGCCGAGCACCGCGAGGTCGAGCGACTTCGCGTGCGCGACGACCGCGTGCAACAGCGCCCGGCCGAGTCCGATCCGCCGCGCGCTCGGCGCGACGAACATGCCGTAGACCGCACCGTGGTGGGCGGTCTTGCGGCGCTGTGACACTCGGAGGGTCGCGAGCGCGACCAGCGACGTCCCGTCGAAGCCGCCGAACGTCACGCCGACTCCGGGTGGATCCTGAAGCGATGCGAGGGCGCGTGCGCGGTCGTCGCTGATGTCTTCTCCGGGAGACGAGCCGAAGGCGCTTGGCGCAAGGGTCAGGGCCTTCTTCCGGAGCGCCAGGAACGCATCGAGGTCATCGCCGGTGAGTGCCCGAACCTTCATCGGCCGATCGTAGACCCGCGGTGTGCACGTCCACCAGCCTGTTCGACCCGTGGATCGAACCAAGGGGCGACGTCAGAAGAACTCGGCTTCCCCGAGGGCGTCGCTCACGGTCGCGAGCGCGTTGCGGAGCCGGGTGAGGCCGCTGGCGCCGAGCACTTCGGCCCAGGTCTCCTCGATCTCTGCGACCACCTCGCGGGCGGCTTCGAGGAACTTCCGACCGCGCTTCGTCAGCCGGATCCGGTGCGCGCGGCCGTCGTCGGGATCCGGGGTGCGTTCGACGTAGCCGCGCGACTCGAGCCCGGTGACCAGCTTGCCGATCGCTTGTTTGGAGATGGAAGCCCGACGCGCGAGGTCGGTGACGCGGGCGCCTTCCACCGGCAGACGCGAGATGAGGTCGACGTCGGCGGGACGGAAGTCGTCGAAGCCGCGCGCCTGGATCCGTTCCGTGAACTGGGCTTCGAAGGTCCAACGGGCGCGCGCGAGCACCCGACCGATGTGGGTCCGCCGAAACTCGTTGAGCTGCTCGAGCGCCGCGTCCTGATCTGTCATGTCCAGGTTGTATCACTCCAATGGTCAACGTGGTTGACCATTTAGGAAACCTCGTTTATCAAATCAGCATGAACCGATTCACGATGTTCGCCGCGGGCGTTCTCTTGGCCGCATGCGGCCAGCCCAGCACCACCACCACCCCCACCGAGCCGTCCTCCGAGACGGCCAGCGAGTCGGCCCCCGCCGCTTCGCCGCAAAGGACCGATTCCATGATTGTCGTTCGTGTCGCTGTCCGTGTGCAGCCTGCGTCCACGGATGCGTTCGTCGCGCACCTCACCCGAGAGGCGGAGCAGACCCGCGCGCTGCCGGGCTGCCAACGGTTCGAGCTGTTCCGCGATCCTCAGGACCCCAACCGCTTCCTGCTCTACGAGGAGTGGGCGAGCGCCGCCGACTTCGAGGCCTACCAGAACTCCGACCTGCTCCGCGAGAGCTTCGCCGTGCTCGGCCCCATGATGGCCGGCCCGCCCGACAGCACCTACTTCGACGCGCAAGTCCGGCCGCGGAACTGAGCCTGGAACGGGGTCGGCTTCGGGGTCGGCTTCCGCTTCGGGTTCGGCTTCGGGCTCGGCTTCGGCTTCGGGCTCGGCTTCGGGCTCGGCTTCGGCTTCGGCTTCGGCTTCGGCTTCGGGGTCGGGATCGGGGTCGGCTTCGGCTTCGGGGTCGGCTTCGGTGCGTCGGGCTCGGGCTCGGGGCTCGCCTTCGGCTTCGCAAGGGCAGGGGCAAGGGCAAGGGCAAGGGCAAGGGGCGGGCTCGCCGGCTGGCTCGCCCGCGCCTCAGTCCCGGTACAGCAACTTGTCGCCGTGGCCCGTGTGCACGTTGGTGCCGTCGTAGACGGTCTGTCCCCGGAGCACGGTGCGTTTCACGACGCCGGTGAGTTCGCGGCCGAGGTAGGGGCTGATCTTGTTTCGGAACCGCAGCCGCTCCACGTCGACGACGAACTTCGCGTCCGGATCGAAGAGCACGAAGTCTGCGTGTTTGCCGACTTCGATCGATCCCTTGCGGCCCGAGACGCCGGCGAACCGCGCGGGTGCGGCGCTGAGCCACTCGGCGATCTGCCGGCTGTCGGCGCCCCGGGTGCGGCCTTCGGTCCAGATGCTCGCGAGCCCGAGCGAGAGCGAGGACACGCCGCCCCACGCGTCGCCGAAGTCTCCGTCGGCTTTGAGGTTCGGCGTGCACGGGGAGTGGTCGCTGATCACGAAGTCGATGACGCCTTCGAAGAGCGCGTCCCAGAGTTGGTTGCGGTTCTGAGCGTCGCGAATGGGCGGCGCGCACTTGAACTCGGTACCGCCCTCCGGGATCTGCTCGGCGGTGATGCACAAGTAGTGCGGGCAGGTCTCGACCGTGATGGGCAATCCCTCCTCGCGGGCGGCACGCAGCATCGGCACCGCGCTCGCGCTCGACAGGTGCACGATGTGCACCGGGCAGCGGTTCTCGCGGCACAGCTCGATGAGCAGCTTGATCGCTTCGTCTTCCCAGCTGCACGGCCGGCTCTCGAGCCAGGCCGCGTGGGTGCGCGCGCCGCTGTCGCAGCTCGGTCCGCCGAGGTCGAGTTCGGCGTGGGCGAGCAAGGGAATGCCAGCGTCGCGCAGGATGGGCATGGCCCGCGCGAGGTCTTCGCGGGTGCTGTTCGGGAAGTCGTCGATGCCGGAGTGGCAGAGGAACGCCTTGGCGCCGAGCACGCCCGCTTCCGCGAGTTTGGCGAGCTCGTCTTCGTTGCCGGGCACGACGCCGCCCCAGAACCCGACGTCCACGTGGAGCTGGCCTTCGGTGGCTTCGAACTTTCGGTGCAGCGCGTCGAGCGAGGTCGTCACCGGGATGCAGTTGAGCGGCATGTCGACCACCGTCGTGATGCCGCCGCCGGCCGCCGCGCGCGTCGCGGTGTCGAACCCTTCCCACTCGGTGCGGCCCGGTTCGTTCAAGTGCACATGGCAGTCGACGAGCCCCGGCAGCACCCAGAGATCCCCGACGTCTTCGACGGTGGCCTCCGGCGGCGCTTCGTCCTGCACCGCGACGAAGGTCCCCTCATGCCAGCACACCGCGACATCCTCCACGCCAGCCGGCGTGACCACCTGCCGCCCGGAGATTCCGCGCCAGCTCACAGCGACCCACGCGCAGGTTGGGCCTCGGCTTCGGAGTCGGCTTCGGGATCGGCTTCGGAGTCGGATTCGGATTCGGGATCGGATTCGGGATCGGCTTCGGAGTCGGCTTCGGGATCGGCTTCGGGATCGGCTTCGGGATCGGCTTCGGCTTCGGCTTCGGCTTCGGCTTCGGCTTCGGCTTCGGCTTCGGCTTCGGCTTCGGCTTCGGCGTCCGCTTCCGCTTCGGCTTCCGCTTCCCCAGCCGCCGCCGTCGTCACGTCCACACTCGCCCCCTGAAAGATCCACGCGCCCACGATGTCGCGCTCCTCCGGCGTCATGCCGGTCATGTTGCCGAGCGGCATCGTCTGCGCGACGACGACCACGCTGTTGATGCGGGTCGCCATCGCGACCATCTGCTGAGGCGTGTCGAACTGGATGCCCTGGGGCGCGGTCGCAAACGCTTCGTGCGTCGGCGAGCCGGAGTGGCAGGTGACGCAGCGCGTATCGAAGATCGCGCGCACTTCTTCGAAGGTCACCGGGCGGTGATCGGCGAGCGTCTTCGGGGTCGTCACGAACGCGAGCGCGACCATCGCGACCGCGGCCGCAGGAAGGATCCACACGTTCTTTTGGCCCATGCCGCGCAGGTTGAACCAGTGCCGCACGCCGGCGCCGACGAGCGAGATGGCGGCGAGGATCGCCCAGTTCCACGCGTGCCCGTAGGTCATCGGGTAGTGGTTGCTCACCATGATGAAGAGCACGGGCAACGTGAAGTAGTTGTTGTGCCGGGAGCGGAGCGATCCTTCGAGGCCCATGTTCGCGAGCTCGTCGGTCATCTCTTTTCCGGCCACCATCGCGTCGACCATCACCCGCTGGTTCGGGATGATCACGAAGAAGACGTTGGCCGCCATGATCGTGCCGATGAGCGCGCCGACGTGGATGTAGGCGGCGCGGCTGCCGAACGTCCGGGTGAGCGCGAAGGCGAGCCCGACCAACATCGCGAAGCCGAGGAGCGCGAAGAGCGCCGGCTGCTTCGAGAGCGGCGACTTGCACATGTAGTGGTAGACGGTCCAGCCGATCGCGAGCGTCGCGATGCCGAGGATCACCGTCAGCGCGGCGTAGGAGAGCCCGGTCGCGGCAGCGATCGGCGAGAGGAAGGTCGCGGACGGATCGACCATGTAGGTCGGTGCGTTCAGGTAGTAGACGACGCAGAGCAGGCTGAACCCGCTGATCCACGTGAGGTACGCCTCCCACTTGAACCAGTGCAGCACCTTCGGGAGCTTTGGCGGCGCGACGGCGTATTTGACCACGCGGTAGAAGTGGCCGCCGTGAATGGACCAGACCTCGCCGCCAACCCCTTCCTCCTTCTCTTCGGGGGGGCGAACGTTGTTGTTCAGCCAGTTGAAGTAGAACGAGGTGCCAATCCACGCGGCGCCGGCGATGAAGTGGATCCATCGCAGGACCAGCGAAAGCCAATCGGTGTAGTGCTCCATGCTGCTCACCGGACTCGCATTTCAAAGCCGCTGCAAGATGCAGCCGCGTCGCACACGCCGTCCGAGCGCTGACTGAATCCCACGCAGAAGGGCGGAGTTCAAGCGGGCGCGTGCTTGCGCCGGCATGGCGGTTGCTTCGAGACTCCCTCGATGCGCACCTGGCACGCTCTGGCCCTGTTTCTCGGGGCGTCCGCTCTGGCCTCCGGATGCTTTCGGGTCCACGGCATCGACGAGGCGGCACCCCGCGACGGAGGCATCCTGTTCGATGTTGGTGCGGATGCGCTCGGAACCGACGCCACGTTCCTCGGGCCGGACCGGTGCATCGAACCGCGGCGTTCGGTCCGGGTGAGCACCCGGGAGAGTCCCGGCATGCCGCACCTCGGCGTGTGCGACGGACCGAGCTTCCGGGCGTTCGTGGTCGGATACGAGGAGCGGCCCGACACGCAGGGCATCGGTGTGCAGCTCCACCTCGCCACCGAGCGGTGTCTCTCCGAGGGCGGCGCGGACTGTACCTGTACGATGTTGGTGGACGGTGTGGGGGCGGACCTCGCAGGGGCGCTCCAGGTGCCGGTGGGTGCGGTCGAGGTCCAGCACCACGGAGCGGAGCTCCTGTTGAGCGCCATCCCACGCTGCGGCCCGGCCGAGCGCTGCGCCCCGGTTCTGGTGTTCCACGCGTGGAGTGGGTCGATCGGTGGGCTCTTGTCGGCGCCGCTCGGCCCGCGGGTGCGACGTGGCGAGTCGGTGTGCGTCGATTCGGACGGTGCGCCGTACTTCGCGCTCGAGGTCTACGACGGGGCGGACATGCTGGTGCTCTACGACTTCGGCGCGATCCGCCGGCTCGGGTCCACCGCGTTCGACGCGCGGCTTCTGGCGCACGGTCACACCGGGTGCGGACCGGACGCGGACTGCGACCTCGACGCGGGCGCGGTGGTCTGGGCGAGCAACGATCGAGACGGAGATGGCTTCGACGAACGCGTCGATTGCCACGATCAAGACCCCGAAATCCATCCCATGGCCGCGGACGCGTGTTGCGACGGGAGGGACACCGACTGCGACGGGCGAGACAACCCCATCCCGGATCCGTGCTTCTGCGTCGACTCGGACAACGACGGCGACGGAGTCACCGCGTTCGAGGGCGACTGCAACGACCAGGACCCGAACATCTCCCCGCGGGCCGAAGAGATCTGCGGCGACGGCATCGACCAGGACTGCAACCTCTACGACTACCCCGCCGCCGGCGTCTGCCCCGACCGCTGGTAACCGCCGGCGCGTCCTTCTGCGTGGTATGGCTCGGCCATGAAGCGATCACACCGTTGTCCGAAGTGCCAGCACGGAGAGATCCTGCACGTTCCCGAACCGAGGGACACCGACTTCGACCGGTTCTCGCTTGGCGCACGGCCGGGCATGTTGACGAACAAAGTCGCCGGCTTGATGGAAGCCTACGCGTGTCTCGGGTGCGGACTCGTGGAGTGGTACGTCCAAGACGTGGCGGCACTCGCCGCTTCCAAACTCGATGGCGCGACCGTGCTCAAGGCGCCCAAGCCTCCGCCCTATCGCTGAACACGGGTCAGAGGAGTGGGCGGGGGTCGTCGACGATGAGCGCGTCCACCTGCGAGCGCAGGCGCTCGACCTCGTCTTGAGGCACGGTCCAGGTCGCGACCTTCAGGCCGAGGGCGTGCGCTTCTTCGATCAGATCGCGGTCGAGCCGCTCCCAGTGCGGGGCGATCCACGCGAGACCGGGCAAGCCGTAGAGCAGTGAGGCGACCGAACGCGGGCGCGACGCGACGAGGGCGCCGTGAGCCAGGTGCCGGTTTCTCCGGATGGAGTGTGCAAGCGCTCGGTGGTCGAACGACGTCAACAGGACCCGGTCTTCGAGCCCGTGCTTCTTGATGAGCGCGACCGCGGGATCGAACCCGTGCCGGGTCTTGAGTTCGATGTCGAAGTGGAACGCTTCGCCGAAGTCCGTCAGCAGTGCGTCCAGGGAAAGCACGGTCTCGGGCAGGTCGCCGGACTCGATCCCGAAGATGTCCGTGCCGTCGATCTTGGGATCGTGGTGCAACACCGCGACTCCGTCGGCGGTGACGCGGACGTCGGTTTCGATCCAGGGACACCCGCAGTCACGAGCCGCTTCGAACGCAGCACGCGTGTTCTCTTCGGCGAGCGCCGCTCCCCCTCGGTGGGCACAGATGATCAACTCGAGCCTCTTTCTGTCGTGTACGACCCCGAGTCGCCCGGGGCTTCATTCGCGTCGACGGTACTACGGACTGAGGGACGGGCGGACGTCGAGGAATGCTCGCGGACGTCGACGAACGCCAGCCACGTTGGCTACGCGGTTTCGATCTCGGTACAGGACTCGGTGACGTAGCCGCCGCCGTTGCCGAAGTCGGCGCGGGCCACGCCGCACGCGCGGATGAGCGAGAGCAGCACCTTCGAGGTGTTCTCCCCGCTCGGCGAACGGTAATGAAAGTCGCCTCGCAGATCGCCGCAGGCGCGGCCGCCGACGAGGATCGGGAAGTTGTTCGGACTGTGGTCGAACGAGAGATCGGTCGAGCCGAGAATCGCGACGTGGTCGAGCAGGGTGGCGTCGCCTTCTTCGATGGCGCTGAAGGCCTGAAGCAGGTCGCTGAAGCACTGCATGATGTACATCGTCGCGGCGTGGACGTCCGACCAGGGTTCGCCCTCGTCGTGGGTCTGCGAGTGGTGGCCACCCGAGGTGCCGGGGTAGCGGGTGTTGCTCACGCTCCCGCTGAAGAGGTTCGAGAACACGCGGGTCTGATCGCACGCCATCGCCATGGCGATGATGTCGGCCATCAGGCGGTTGCGTTCGCGCAGGTCGTCGCCCGGATCGCCGGGCGCGGCCGGTCGCTCGCAGCCAGCGAGGTAGGGCGGCGGGGTGACTTCTTCGAGACGCGCGAGGCGCATCTCCAGGGTGCGGATGCCTTCGAGGTGCTGCTCGAGCCGCGTCTGGTCCTTCATGCCGAGCCGCGCTTTGAGCGAGGCGCCGTCGGCGAGCACGGCGTCGAGCACGCTGCGACGCAGGCCGAGTCGCGGGTCCGCCATAGGCGCTTCGCCGGGCGGCGTGAAGGAGTCGCCGAAGACCATGTCGAAGAGCGCGCGCGGCGAGTACTCCGGCGGGTTCACGTTGTCCGGGCCGTTGTGCGAGAGGTACTTCAGGGTGGTGCCTTCGCTGCCCGGTGCGCCGTCGTGCACGCCGTACTCGATCGAGGGGAAGAGGGTGTCGCCCGCGATCGCCGCGGCGATGACCTGATCGATCGAAGGCGCGCTGAAGGTGGACGCGTAGCCCGCGCCGCCGGTCGGTGTCTGCGAGATCATCGGCGAGCCCGAGAGGATGCCGACCGTGCCCGCGTGGTGTCCGCGTTCGTTGCCGGTGCGGATGTTCATGCCCGAGATCACACTGAGCCACTGCTTCACCGGCGCGAGCGGCATGAGCTGTTCGCTGAGCGCAAAGCCGGCGCCGGTGGTGCCCGGGATCCAGCGGCTCGGGATGACGCCGTTGCCCCAGAAGAAGACACCGAAGCGCCGCGGAATCGGACCGCCGTCGGCGAGCGCGCTGCCGTTGCCGTCGAGCAGGTAGTCGAAGAGCGGAAGGCCCAGTGCGATCGCGGAACCACCCGCCATCCCGCGCAGGATGTTGCGGCGGGAGAGCCGGCGTTTGGTGCTCGGGCGGAATTTCTTCTGCACGATGGGTTTCTTAGGTTTGGCCATCAGAGTTGCTCCCCGGCTTCACGGAAACCTCGGCTCATCACCACGTGTCCGAGCAGCGCGCGGACGCGGTGCCCTTCGGTTTGCAGACTCTCGGTGAGGTCCAGGATCTCGATCTCTTCCCGCGCCGTCTCCACGTGTCCGGTCGCGTAGCGGTACATGCTCCGCGTCAGGCAGGCCGAGACGTTCGGGTGTTCGGCGATGGCGCGTCCGAGGTCGGCCGCGTCGCTGAATGCGACTCCGTCGAGCACCCCGCTCGGGTCGATGGTCGCGCCGTTCTCGGTGTCGCGCCATTCGCCGGCGGCGTCGAAGTTCTCGAGCGCCAAACCGATCGGATCCATGCGGGCGTGACAGTTCGCGCAGCCGTCGTTCATCAGATGCTGTTCGACCCGTTCGCGGAGCGTGCGCGCGTCGCTCGGCGGGAAGGTGGTGCTGACCTCCGGGGGCGGGTCGGGGATGTTGCCGCAGAGCAAGACCTGGCGGACGAAGCGGCCACGGATCGCAGCGGAGGTCTTCTCGTCGTGGGCGTAGATGCTCAGGATGCTCGCGTGACCGAGCAGGCCACGGCGGCCGTTCTCGGGCGGCAGCGAGACCTGTTCGAAGCCGGGGGTCTCGCCGCTCAGCGCCACGTCGTAGTGCTCCGCGAGGGCCGCGTTGAGGAAGGTCGTGTGGGTCGTGAAGAGTTCGCGGTAGTCGCCGTCGACCTCGAAGACGTGGTGGTCGAGCAGGGCCAGGGTCTCTTCGCGAGCGGACGCCCGGAAGCTCTGGTCGAAGTTCGGGAAGAGGATGCCGTTCTTCTCGACGTCCACTTCGTCGAGGATCCGCTGAAGCACGAAGAGCTCGTCGAAGAAGTTGCGCACCGCTTCGCGGGAGCGGTCGGATGCGAGCAAGCGGTCGACCTGGGTCTGAAGGCCGGTGTCGTCCAGGAGCTCGCCGCGCTCGGCGGCGGCGAGAAGCACCTCGTCCGGGGTGGTGTTCCAGAGCACGTAGCTCAGCCGCGAGGCCATCTCGTGGTTCGAGTAGCGGCGGTGTTCGGGATCGTCGGTCGGTTCACCGATCTCGACGCGGAACAAGAAGTGTGGGGACTGCAGCAGCCCCGCGAGCGCGAACTCGAGGCCGACGTGGAAGTCGCCGAGGGTGGAGGCGGCTTCGCCCGCGACTGCGACGTAGCGTCCGGCTTCGGCGTCGGTGAGCGCGCGGCGGAAGAGGCGGCGGCCAAGGGTCCGCACGAACATGTCCGCGCAGGTCGCATCGACCACGCCGGTCGGGGTGCAGGGCACGAGCGCGCCACGGCGTTCGGGCGCGAGCGCTTGTTCGGCGATCTCGTAGGCGGCCGTCTCGTACTTGTTCACGCCGGTCGGCGAGATGGTCGTGCGGCTGGCGCCAATCGAGACGAACCCATTGAGCGCGGTGTCCGGCTCCAGATCGGTCGGCACCGTGATGCCCGCACCGAGCACATCGATGATGGAGTTGCCGTACTGGGCGACGGTGAGCCGCTGCATGCCGGCCTCGTGCGCCTCGAAGGGCAGCGCCTCGGGGGGCGGCCGGTCCGGATCCATGGCGGTCGGGTCGGTGATCTCTCCCGAGCAGCCCAGGGCCGCGAGCATTGCGAGTGCGGCGACCGCGCTCGACCAGATTCGTCGTGTATTCATCGGTCCACCCAGCCGGGAGGATACCACGTGGCAAGGCGGCCGGATCCCAGGCGAACCTTAGGAAACCTGAAACTTGGGGCCGTCTCGCGGGCGGCTGCCCTGGAGGCTCTCGCGAAGTGAACCAGGCTCTTCGCGAGAAGGAAGCCTTACTCGGCGGCAGCGGCGGCGGGTTCGGGCAGGCCGACCGGGGCCAGGGACTCGTCTCGGATCTTCAAGATTCCGAGCACATGGAAGAGCCGCACGAAGACCCAGCCGAGCTCCGGCTCATGCCAGCGCACGCTGAAACGCGCCGAGGCCGGGTAGCGGTGGTGGTTGTTCTGCAGGCCCTCGCCGAACACCAGCAGCGCGACCCACCAGTTGTTCCGGCTGTTGTCGTCGATGTCGAAGTTGCGGCGCCCGAAGGTGTGGGCGAGCGCGTTGACCGCCCAGCCCTGGGCCGGGTGGCTGAGGATGCCCGCGAGGTACGCAGCGCCGATGAGGGGCGTCGTGAGGAAGCCGAGCGTGATGGCGAGCACCAGGTGCACCGTGTGGGGCAGCCACCAGTAGCCCTTGCGGTTGGTCCAGTGGACGGTGCCGTCGAGGTCCTTGACCAGCGAGGTGTACTTCTCTTTGCCGCGCGCCAGGCCGACCAGGGTCTTCTCGTAGGCGCGCAGCTGCGCCATGCCGACCCCGATGACGCCGACGTGGACGGGGCTGTGTGGATCCTCCGGCGTGTCCGAGTGCACGTGATGCGACCGGTGCATGCAGACCCACGCCAGCGGGTCCATGCCGGTCACCCAGTTGCCCATCCGAAACACGAACCGCTGCATCCGGGGGCTGAGGACCACCGCCCGGTGCGCCAACGCCCGGTGGTAGAACACCGTGATCATCAGCATGCTGGCGGTGTAGGCGGCGAGGAAGACGGCGAGGGCGATCAACATGGGGGGTTCCTTGCCCGCCGCGATACGGCGAATGGCGACATCGGTCAATGTTCGAATCCCCCGCTCCCATCGACGGATTCGTTGACCAGCCGGTCACGACAAGCGTCCTTCTCCCGGATTTGTAAGGTCGTTCTCCTTCCAACCGGCCGCGTCTGACCCCACCCTCAGAGCATGACCGACGGAGCGATTCGAGGTCCCTATCCTGCCGATTGGTCCGTGGCCCAGGCCCTCGAGACCTATCTTCGGGAGAACGGGTTCACCAAGGCGAGCTACACCGAGCGCTTCACCGAAGTCGCGGTGTGGAAGCTGAAGTTCTATGTGCCGAACACCAAGGCGCACGCCCGCGCGCTGCGGCTGCACGACCTGCACCACGCCATCACCGGGTTCGGGACCGACCTCGCCGGAGAGGGCGAAATCTCCGCCTGGGAGGTCCGCCGGGGGCTGCGCGGGCTGGACCTCTACGTCACGCTGATCGTTCTGTTGGCCGGGACCTCCGGGTTTGTGATGGCGCCGATTCGGACCATCCGCGCGTTTCGGCGGTCCGGCGGAGGCCGCAACCTGTTCGACGACGGGCGCGACTACGACGACCTGCTCGCGATGAACCTCGGCGACTTGCGGGTCTCTCTGGGGGTGCCGCGCGACGGCATCGCCGAACGCCGTGGGCTGCACGCTGCCGCTCCTGCGATGACCGGCTGAGGACTCGGCCCCCGTACACCGCCCGATTCAAGTGCTCCCGCTGCGGTCCGTTCGGGGGCAACATTCCGAATGCTCTCGTTTCGTTCTACGCACGCGTTCGTTCTCACCGCTGGTCTACTTCTCGGAATGCTGGGTTGTTCGGACACCCCGCCCGACGACCGCTGCACCAGCGAATCGGATTGCGAGACCAGTGAGGTCTGCATCAACGGCGACTGTTCTCCTCGAGAGATCTGCACCCCCGGAGAGACGCGAGCGTGTACGTGCGACGGCCTCACTGGCGCCCAGGAGTGCGGGCCGAGCGGTGAAGGTTTCGGGCGATGCGTGTGTTCGGACGCGCCCGACAGCGGGTCCGTAGACAGCGGTTCGCGCGACGCTGGTACGCCCGATGCGGGACCGGTCGACTGCACCGGCGTGGAGCCCGCCGGCTGGAGCCTCTGCGAGGAGACCGCGTCGAGCTGTTCGATCGACGTGTCGGACGGCACCGGCTGCCCCGCCGCGTGCGCGGCGCTCGGCCTTCGTTGCGGGGAGAGCTTCGAGAACATCGACGGCATGTGCGCGGCCGACCGCACCCTGCCTGCGCTCGAATGCGCGGACACAGGACACATCTCGGACTACTGCGTCTGTGTCCGTGGCGACGCTGGTGACGCGGGCGTCGACGCTGGCCGTGAAGACGCCGGTATGGACGTGGACGCGGGCGACGTCGACGCGGGCGGCATGGACGCTGGGGGCGGCGGCAGTTGTCCGCCCACCCGACCGTGGGAGTGCATCCTCGACGAGGTCGAAGGCTTCGGCGCGGCGACGACTGGCGGTCAGGGCGGCGCGCTCTGCAGGGTGACCACCCTCGCGAGCACTGGCGCCGGTTCGCTTCGCGACTGCCTGTCCGCGCCCGGCCGCTGGATCGTCTTCGATGTGTCCGGGGTCATCACGGTTGCGGCCAACGTGCCGGACAACACCACCATCGACGGGCGCGGACAGCGCGTCACCCTGCGCGGCAGCGCGTCGCACGTGGTCGACATCGATTCGTCGAACGTCTTTCTGACGCACCTCTTCATCGAGAACGCGACTTCCGACGGAGTGCACGTCGGGCCCACCGCCCGCAACGTGTGGCTGAACCACCTCTCGCTCAGCGACGTCGACGACGAGCTGCTCGGCATCGACGGTCCGACGGTCACCGTCTCGTGGTGCCACCTGCGCGACAACGGCTACGCGACCCTCGTCGGCGGCGGCGCCATGCCGTATCCGGAACTCTTCGTCACGTTCCACCACAACCTTTTCACCGACAACCGCGAGCGTCACCCGCGCACCCGTGGGCGGGTTCATTCGTACAACAACTACATCCGGTTCGCGTCCTCCGGCGGCCGGGTCTCGCAAGAGGGACACCTGCTCTCCGAACGCAACATCTACGTCGCGACCTCCGGGGGCACCGCCCTCATTTCGCGCACCGGTGGCGCGGTCACCGTGCCGGGCAGCTACCGCTCGTTCGAAGACGTCCTGCGTGGCGGCGCCACCCTCGACGCGTCCAACGACCCGTCCGGCGTCTTCGATGCCCGCGACTTCTACGAGTACACGCTCGACGCGGCGGACGACGCGCTCGAGACGCGCATCGTCGCCGAGGCCGGCTGGCAGGACGTCCCTTTTCCGAGCTGACGGCTCGTTCTCGGACCGCGAGGCCCATACGCCGGGCGATTCCACGGTTGTCGGGCCGGTTCAATCGGCGCAACATTCCGCATGTTCGCATCGAACCGGTTCCTGTCGCTGAGGACGGGATGCCTCTCGCTGGCGCTCGGCGTCCTGGTCGGTTGTTCGGGGCCGCCCCCGGACAGCGGCTGTTCGAGCCCGGACGATTGCGAGGCCGGCGAAGTCTGCATCAACGCCCACTGCATGGTGCGTGAACGGTGCACCCCCGGTGCAACCCAGATGTGCACCTGCGGCGGAGCGGCGGGGACCCAAACGTGTGTGCCCACAGGCGATGGCTTCGCGCCCTGTTCCTGTCCCGATGTGCCCGACGGTGGCGAGGACAGCGGTCCGATCGATGCCGCGCAGGATGCCGCTGGGCCGGTCGACTGCAGTGGGGTCGAGCCCGCCGGATGGAGTTTGTGCGACCAAACCGACGAGAGCTGTTCGCTGGATGTCGCCGACGGGACGGGCTGCCCCACCGCGTGTGCGCGGCTTGGTCTGCGCTGCGGCGAGAGCTTCGACAACATCGACGGCATGTGCGCACCCAACCTGGAACTGCCCCCGCTCGACTGCGCGGAGACCGGCCACATCTCGGACTACTGCGTGTGCGTGCGCAGCGACGCCCCCATCCCGGACGGCGGCGTGGACGCGGGCACGGACGCGGGCACGGACGCGGGCACGGACGCAGGCACAGACGCAGGGATGGATGCAGCGTTCGAACTCGACGCAGCGTTCGACCCCGATGCAGGGGCAGACGGCGGCCTGGACGAGGACGCGGCGGTCCCCGGCGACCTGGACGCCGCCGACTTGGACGGTGGAGAATCCACCGGAGACTCAGGCCGTTTGTAACGATCGTTCTCGGAACGAAAACAAACGTCACAACTCCGTGGCAGACTCAGCGCATGTCCTGGACCTACGTCGTCAGCCCCGATGCCCCCTCCCGTCTCGATGCGGCGCGGGCGTGGCTCAAGGCGCGGCCGACCACCGAGCGGGTCTGGGTCATTGGGGCGACCCGCGAGGCGTCGGCGTCGCTCGTGCGCTCGGTGGTGCGGGCGCAGAACAAAGCCGCATTCGGGTGGGAGCCGCTCTCTTACGGCGCGCTGATCGCTCGGCTGGCGCTGGTGCCGCTCGCGGCGGATGGGCGCACCCCGACGAGCCGCCTTGGTGCGGAGGCGATCGCGGCGCGGGTGGTGCACGCGCGGCTGTCGGGCGAAACCTCGCCGAACCCGTCGCGGTTTGCGCCGGTTGAGTCGTTCCCGGGGTTCGCTCGGGCGCTCGCGAACACGCTGCGTGAACTGCGCCTGACGGAGTTGAACGAAGAGGATCTGCGGGCGCTCGAACCCGACCTCGCCGAACTCACCAAGCGGTTCGACGCCGGGCTTCGCTCGGCCCAGCTCGCCGACCGGGCGGATGCGCTCCGGAAAGCGGTGGACGCGGCGGCAGCGGCGCCGCTCGACGCGGTGCTCTGGGTGGATGTCGGTCTGACCCACGGGCTCGAAGGCCGGCTCATCGACGCGCTGACCTCCGGTCGAGATGCGTTCGTCTGTGCCGCCGAACGCGATCTGCCGACCCAGCGCGTGCTCTCGGACCTCGGCCGGCCCGAGCCCACGCGCTTGCCGAGCCTCGCCGAGGGCGCGCTCGGCCGGCTTCAGTCGCGGCTCTTCGCGGAGGTGGAAGACGACGGACTCTTCGAAGACGCTTCGGCCGCGTCGAGCAGCGACGCGTCCGCCGGATCCAACGGCGCCGACGACGAGGGCGTGGTGCTCTTGGCGGCGCCGGGCGAGAGCGCCGAGTGCATCGAGATCGCACGCCGGGTGCTCCGACATGCCCAGGCCGGTGTGCCCTTCGACCGGATGGCGATCGTGCTGCGGGCGCCCACGCAATACCGCGCGCACCTCGGCGAGGTGTTCCGCCGCGCCGGGATTCCCCTTCGACTCACGCCGGGTACGGTGCGCCCGGATCCGACCGGTCGCGCGCTCTTGGCGCTCTTGACCTGCAAGCGCGAGGGCTACTCGGCGCGCGCGTTCGCGGAGTACCTTTCCCTGGCGGTCGCGCCGGCCGATCCCGATCGGGAGATCGGGTGGGTGCGTCCGGATCCGGATCTGCTGCCCTTCCAGACGCTGACCCGAACCGACGGTCTCGAAGATCTCTTCGAGGCGCCGAAGGGACGCATGGTCCGGCTGCCGCGCGAGTGGGAGAAGTTCCTCGTCGACGCGGTGGTCATCGGTGGGCGCGCGCGGTGGGAGCGGCGCCTGGACCGCCACGACCGCGAGCTCGAGCTGAAGATCGATTCGCTCGTGCCCGACGATCCGCGGCGCAGTTCACTCCAGATCCACCGGACGCAGCTGCGAGAGCTGCGCACGTTCGCGCTGCCGCTGCTCGACGCGCTCGCGGAGCTGCCCGAGTCGGCGCCTTGGTCCGAGTGGCTCGCGTCGCTGGAGCGGCTCGCTGGCCGCGCGCTCGCGACCCCGGAGCGGGTGCTGCAGGTGCTCGGGGAGCTCGCGCCGCTCGGTCCGGTCGGACCGGTCGGTCTCGGTGAAGTGCAGGTCGTGCTCGAGTCGCGGCTCACCCAGTTGGTCGACCGGGAAGCGACGGGCGACGGAGTGCTGGTCGTCGGCACGGACGAAGCGCGCGGCCTCGAAGCGGATGTCGTCTTCGTACCGGGTTTGGCGGAGGGGAGCTTCCCGGCGAAGGTGCTCGTCGATCCACTCCTCTCGGACGAGCGGCGTCGGTCGCTGAGCGTCGATCTCGCCACGCGGGACTCGAAGCTCGCGGAAGAACGGTTGGCGCTCGCGTTGGCCATCGGCATGGCGCGCCGCGAAGTCGTCGTGTCGTGGCCGGAGATCGACTTGAAGAAGGGTCGGCCTCGGGTCCCTTCGCTGCATGCGCTGGAGGTCGCACGCGCCGTGTGGGGCGAGCTGCCCGCGTACCAAGCGCTCGCGGACGCCGCGCGTGGGGCGTCGGCGGCGGGCATCGGATGGCCAGCGCCGCGGGATCCGCTCGAGGCCATCGACGAAGCGGAGTTCGATCTGGCGATGGTGCGGCAGCTCGTGCACGCGGACGAGAGCGAAGGCGGCATGGCTTACTTGCTCGACGAGAGCCCGCATCTGGCGCGTGCGCTGCGACAAAGGCACGGGCGGCTCGGCGCGGCCTGGTCGCGCGCGGACGGTCTCGTGGTCCGGGATCCGAAAGCGCGACCGCACCTCGACGTGCTCGCGTTCGAGACGAAGGTCTACTCACCCACCGCGCTGCAGCGGCTGGCGAAGTGCCCGTACCAGTTCGCGCTCTATTCGGTGTTCAAACTCTCGCCGCGCGAGGTGCCCGAGGCGATCGAAGATCTCGATCCGCTCCAGCGCGGTTCGATGATCCATGACATCCAGTTCGATGTGTTGATGGCGCTTCGCGAACGCGGCGCGCTGCCGCTCTTGACGGCCGAAGCGCTCGCCGCCGCGCGCGACGTGCTCGACGAGACCATCGCCGAGGTGGCCGCCGAGTATGCGGAAGAACTCGCGCCGGCCATTCCGCGCGTCTGGGAAGGCGCGGTCGAGGTCATCCGCCAGGACCTGCACGAGTGGCTCTCGCGGCTGCACGCGGACCCGAGCTGGGAGCCGCTCGCGTTCGAACTCTCCTTCGGCATCACCCGCGGTACCCGGCGGGATCCGCGCAGTGTCTCCGAACCGGTGGAGCTGCGGGAGCTCGGGATCCGGCTGCGCGGTTCCATCGATCTGGTCGAAGCGCGGATGCCAACCGGAGAAGAGCTCGAGCCAGTGACGATGTTTCGGGCGACCGACAGCAAGACCGGCCGCAAGCCGCAGTGGATGAAAGACGACCTGACCATCGGGGGGGGCCGCGCGCTGCAGCCTCTGCTCTACGCGGCGGTGCTCGAAGCGCTCGGGGGCACGCTGGTGGAGGGCGAGATCCAGGTGGTGGGCGGGCGGCTCTACTACTGCACCTCGCGCGGCGGGTTCCGGGTGGTCGACGCGGCGCTGGACGCGCGCTCGCGCGCGGTGGTCGCGAAGGTGCCCGAAGTGCTTCGGTGGAGCCGCGACAAAGCGTTCTTCCCACCGGCGCCGATCGACGGGGAGTGCCGGTACTGCGACTACCAACCGGTGTGCGGTCCGGACGTGTTGGTCCACTTGGCGCGCAAGACCGACCGGGCGCGGCTCGGTCCGATCGAGACGCTGCGAGGGCTCAAATGAGCACCGAAGACGAACCCGAGACGCCGGACAGCGGCACGCACGTTCGCCCGGAGGTCGTGGCCGAGCGGGCCCGCCGGGACGCGGAGGCGCGCCACCGCATCGCGACCGAGATCGACACGACCTTCTTGGTGGAAGCGGCCGCCGGCACCGGCAAGACCACCGCGCTCATCGCGCGCATCGTCGAGTCCGTGCGCCAGGGCCGCGCGCTCGACCGCATGGCGGCGGTGACCTTCACCGACAAAGCGGCCGGCGAGCTCCGGCTGCGGCTGCGGGAAGAACTCGAACGCGCCCGCCACGGAACATCGGACGCCGCCGTCCGGCGGCACCTGCTCGCGGGGGTGCGCGCGCTCGAGGGCGCGGCCATCGGCACCATCCATTCCTTCTGTCTCGATCTGCTGAGGCAGCGGCCGGTGGAAGCCGTGCTCGACCCGGACTTCGAGCTCATCGATCAAGAGGACGCGGACGCGCTCGCCGATCGCGCGTTTGATCAGGTGTTCCGCGCCTCGCTGCAGGACCCGCCGGAAGGCATCCGCCGGGTGCTCTGCCTTCGCCGCTGGGGCAGCTCGATGAGTTCGCCGAGCGAGCTCCTTCGCGGGGCCGCACGCACGCTCGTCTCCCACCGGGACTTCGACGCGACCTGGGCACGCCCGCCCTTCGACCGCGCCGCCGCGATGGAAGCGGTGCTGGACGCGGCGCGAGGGGTCGCGCCGCTCGCCACGATCTGCCAGCAAGAGGACGACTACCTGCGGCAGAGCTTCGAGGTGATCCTCGAAGTGGTGGCGGCCGCCGATGCCCGCGCCGAAGCGCGTGCGCGGCGGCGGGCGCGGGGGGACGACGACGGCGCGGCCCACGACGAGGATCGGCTCGAGGCGGAGCTGCGCGCGCTTCGTTCGCACCGAGCCATGAACTGGAAGGGCCGCGGCAGGAAGTACGGCACCATGACGCGCGACGAAGCCAAAGCGCTGCGGGATGGGTTCCGCGATCGGCTGGACGCGTTCGTGGACGCGGCGGAGCGCGACCTGGCCGCGTGCCTGCAGCTCGAGCTGAGCGCGGTGCTCGGCGTGTACGAAGCGCTGAAGCGGCAGGCGGGCGTGATCGACTTCCTCGACGTGCTCTCGTGCACCCGGGATCTCTTGGTCTCGAACCCCGACGTACGGAACACCCTGCGCGAACGGTTCGACCACGTGTACGTGGACGAGTTCCAGGACACCGATCCGGTGCAGGCCGAGATCCTCGTGCTCTTGTGCAGCACCGAGGAGGGCGTGCGCGAGGGACCCGGGCCGCTCTGGACGCGGCTTCCGCTCGTGCCCGGCAAGCTGTTCACCGTCGGGGATCCGAAGCAGGCGATCTACCGGTTCCGGCGCGCGGACGTCGCGGTCTACGAGAAAGTGCGCGCGGCGGTGCTCGACGCGGGTGGCGAGGTGCTCGAGCTGAGCAAGAGTTTCCGGGCGGTGCCTTCCATCCAGGCGATGGTGAACGGCACATTCGAACCGATCTTCGGCAGCGGGGAACCGGGCGTGCAAGCGGCGCACGTCCCCCTCGGCCAAGCGCGTGAAGAGCGCACCGATGGGTTGCCCGGCGTGGTCGCGCTGCCGATCCCTTCGGTCTACGGGGAGCGGGACTACCCACAGTTCAACGCAATCGAAGAGAGCACACCGGATGCCGTTGCGGCCTACGTGCATTGGCTGCTGCGCAAGAGTGGCTACACGACCGGTCCCGATGCGCGCCGGCTGGAAGCATCGGATGTGTGTCTGCTCTTCACCCGGATGGCGAGCAGCTGGAAGGACCACGCGCTCCCCTACGTGCGCGCCTTGGAAGCCCGCGGCATCGCCCACGTCGCACACGCGGGCCGCTCGCTGCACGACCGCGAAGAGATCCATGGGCTGCGCCGGGTGCTCGCGGCGGTGGAGTGGCCCGACGACGAGCTCGAGGTCTACGCGGTGTTGCGCGGCCCGTTCATCGGCTTCTACGACGAAGATCTTCTGCGCTACGTGAACGAGGTCGGCCGCCTGCAACCCTTCCCGGATGCGCCTCGAACGATGGACCAGTTGCCGGAGTTCGCGCGGCCGATCGCCGAAGTGCTCGACCTGCTTGCCGAGCTGCATCTGATGCGCAACCGGCAGCCGGTCGCCGACACCTTGGATGCGTGGTTGAGCGCCACCCGTGCGCACGCCGGCCTCGCGTTTCGGGCCGGGCCGCGGCAGGCGCTCGCCGGCGTGGCGCACCTGCTCGACCGCGCGCGGGTGTTCGAGACCCACCGCGCGACGTCGTTCCGCGCGTTCGTCGAGTGGCTCGAACAGGAAGCCGAGCAGCCGTCCGGCGTGGGTGCGACCGGCGGGGCCGGGGTCCGGTTGATGACGGTGCACAAGGCGAAGGGGCTCGAGTGGCCGGTGGTCATTCTCTGCGACCCGACCGCCAAAGCAGACCATGGGTACCCCTCGCGCTACGTGGATGCCGACCGGCGTCTTTGGGCCACGAGTTTGTGCAACGCCGCACCCGCCGAGCTGCTCGACCACGCCGAAGAGGTGCTGAAAGCGGACGCGGCGGAGCGCAAACGGGTGCTCTACGTGGCGGCGACGCGTGCCCGCGACTTGCTCGTCGTGCCGATCGTCGGGGACCGGCCGGACGGCAAGTTCTCGAAGATGCACCTCGAGGACCGGTGGCTCGCGCCGCTCTGGTCTGCGCTCTACCCACCCGCGAAGGCGGTGCCGAAGGCCGCGCCCGGATGTTTCGAACCGGTGGGTGGCGACACGGTGCTCGCCCGGCCGGATCTTCGCTGGCCGCCGACAAAGACCCAGGCGGGCCGACACACTTCGGAGCTCGGACTCGACGTGGTCTGGTGGAACCCGGCCGCGCTCGCGCTTTCGCTGCCGCCGCGCACTGGGATGGCGCGGGAGAAGCTGCTCGCGGGCGGACCACAGACCCAGCGCACGGAGCGCTCGCGGGCGACGCTCTCCCGCTGGCTGGAGGTGGGCGCGAAGACCCGGGCCCGCGCGTCGGCTCCGAGTGCGCCCGCCGAGACGGTGCGCACCCGCGCGCTCGCACACCACGAACCGGGCGAGGTGGTGACGCTTCAGACCGGCGCCTGGCGGGAGGACCGGCCGCGCGGCGCGCGGTTTGGGACCTTGGTGCACGCGGTGCTGGCCGAGATCCCCTTCGACGCCGAGGCGCCCATCATCCACACGCTGGCCCGCACCCACGCGCGGCTACTCGGCGCGACCGACGCGGAAGTCGAAGCGGCCGCCCAGTCGGTCGGGGTCGCGCTGAAACATCCGATCTTCGAGCGCGCCGCCGCTTCGCCCAACTGCCGCCGCGAAGTCGCGGTCACGAACCTCGCGGACGACGGCGTGGTGATCGAAGGCGTGGTGGACCTCGCCTTCCTGGAAGACGACCCCTTCGGCGACTCCGTATGGACCGTGGTCGACTACAAGACCGACCTCGGCGCTGGCGCGCCGCCCGAGTACGTCGCCCAAGTCCGCCTCTACGCCACCGCGATCGCCGAAGCCACGGGCCTCCCAACCGAAGCGGTGCTCCTGGCGGTTTAGGCCAATCCCGAAACGGGATTGGCATGGGGCCTTCGGCCCCGTGCCCCCTTGCCCTTGCCCTTGCCCCTGCCCTTGCCCTCCGTTCCGAAGTCGACCCCGAAGCTGAAGCTGAAGCCGACCCCGAATCCGAAGCCGAAGCCGAAGCCGAATCCGAAGCCGAAGGCCGAAGCACAAGCCGAGGCCGACGCCGAGGCCGACGCCGAAGGCCGAAGCCGAAGCCGACGCCGAAGCCGAAGCCGAAGCCGACGCCGAAGCCGAGGCCGAAGCCGACGCCGAGGCGAAGCCGACGAAGCCGCGCCGCGCAACCCACAGGCCCGTGGGCCGATGAGGGCGGTCATGACCCGCCCCCTCTCTCCCGCCTGGTCCCTCGCACTCGTGCTTCTCGTCGCCGCTTCCGTCTCGACCGCCGCCCACGCACAGACGTCGACCGCCGACGCGCTCGCGCCCTCCCTGGAAACGCAGACCGACGACATCGCCCATGCCTACGTCGCCTACGGAAGTTCCGCCGATGCGGTGGGGTTGGCGTTCGGCGAATACGCGCTGCGGGTGCACCTCGCGGCCAACCGCTTCTTCGGGGTCGAGCTCTCGCCCGGCTGGCGCCGCCACAGCGACGAGGCACAAGGGCCGCGGCTCGGCGTTGCGGCGGAGGTGTGGCCGATGGGGCGCGGACTGCACGGGGTGGTGCTCGGCGTCGAGGTGCTGAGCGCCTGGCTGCCAGGTGACCCAAGCGACACCTTCGAGCTCGGCCTCATCGGCCGCGCGGGCTACCGCATGGTTTGGCGCGGCGTGATCGTCGGCGGCAGCCTCGGCTTCGAGCGCCGCTTCCGGTTCGGCGGTCAGAACGACCGCAGCTACCTGCCGGTGGTCCGCATCGAGCTCGGCTTCGGCTGGGGCTGATGGCAGCCGTCCTCCAGCGCGGCTTCGGCTGGGGCTGACCGCAGCCGTCCTCCAGCGCGGCTTCATTGAACTCGCCGCTCGCACCGGCGAGCGCTCGCCGGGTTA
Organism: Deltaproteobacteria bacterium; assembly: GCA_034670305.1. Taxonomy (GTDB): domain Bacteria; phylum Myxococcota_A; class Polyangia; order Polyangiales; family Houyiibacteriaceae; genus JAXMNT01. The sequence continues at coordinate 15,686 of JAXMNT010000062.1, read as the reverse complement.
CTCGATCACGATCGCGCGGCTCATCGCGCCGTAGTGCTGCGCCCGCATCTCGAGGAACGCGGTGTAGACGCCCGGCTCCCCGGTGATCGGGATCGCGACGTCGAAGTCGACCCCGGGCGGGATCGGCTGGTCGACCAAGACCTCGTCCTGAACCGTCACTGGCACGAGCGGCGTCGGCCGCGGGTCGTCGCATCCGAAGGCGCGCGTCACCCGCACGTTGGCGGGGCGGTCGAAGAAGGCATCGAGCCGCATCCGGATCCGCAGCCAACGCGCGCTCGCGTCCTCCACCCGCCGCCCGTCTTCCGCGTACATGTCCAAGAAGAGTCGACTCTCGCCTTCCCCGATCGCGACCTGTCCCGCGAGCAGCCCCGCCACGATGCCATCCCAGGTGCCGTCTTCCGCGAACACCATCGTGTTCGGGTACCCGAGCGCTGGATCGAAGAGCCGCCCCGGCGCGCTCTGGTGGACCCGGTGGTTGTCGCTCGCGCCGATCGGCGTCACCGAGCGCCCCTTCACGAGGTCGCACCGCCAGGCGTCCCAGGCCTGCAGATCGTCGCCGCCGAACCCGAGCGTGCCGTTCCAGACCTCCATCGCGTGGTAGCCCCAGGGGTTGTCTTCGTCGCCACGTTCCGAGGGCGTCCAGTCGAACGCCGTCCAGGGCGCCGAGGCATAAGGATGGTTGAGCACCGCGAAACATCCGCGGTCGAGCGCCTGGGCCAAACCATTGCCGCCGGGAATCGTGCCCCGCGGCCGGTCGATGAAGGGCGCGTCGCTCTCGTAGTCGAAGGTCTCGAGATCCATCGGTGCGCAGCCCACGTGGCCGGTCGGCTGGGTCGGCATCTCGCCATCGAGCACCGGGCTGATCTCGTTGCCGTCGATCATCAAGAAGGTGCCCGGCTCACTGAGCATTGCTGCCTCCATCGCGAGCGGGAACTCCGGGCCCATGTTGAAGAGGTCCGGGTTCTCTTCGGTGGTGGTCGTGTCGCTGCCGGTGCTGTTGCTGTGGTCGGTCAGCACCACGAAGTAGAGCCCGCGCTCGAGCGCCGCGGCTTTGATGTCGGCCGGAAAGGAGTCCCCGCCGGTGTCGTTGCTCGCGCCGGTCGCGTGCACGTGGAAGTCCCCGGCGTACCACTGCCCGGCCGGATCCGCCTCGAAGGAGAGGGTCTCGGAGGGCGTCCAGCCCGCGTCCGGGAACAGGAACGCATCGACCTCTTCGCCGCCGGCGTCCGCGCCCGCGTCGAGGCCGCTGTCCAGTCCCCCGTCGTCCCCAGCGGCGTCTTCCCCGCAGCCCAAAGAAAAAAGCAGCCCGGCCGTGGCCAGAAACCCCCCAAAAGAGCGCAGATGGGGGGCGAAGCGCGATCGGAGGGAGAGGCTCATGGCCCCCAAGCGTAAACGAAGTGAATCCCGCCTGGCTGCACTCCGTCGCTTCGTGTCGTACCTTCCCGGCGCGCCGGTGCTCCGGAACGTCTTCGTACGTTCAGGTCCCGGAGATTCTTCGAGAAAACCGTCTCAGACACACCGCCATGAAATCCACCCTCCCCCTCGCACCTTTTGCCGCTTTGACCCGGCCCCTCGATGAGATCGCCATCGAGCTCACCGTGCACTGCAACCTCAAGTGCAAGATGTGCAGCGTCTGGGAGCTCCGGGAGCACGGTGTGGAGCACGATCTCGCCAAAGAGATCCTCCGCCAGGCCCGGGCGCTCGGCGCCACCTCGTTCACCCCGTGCGGCGCTGAGTCCTTCATGCGGAAGGACTTCCTGGATCTGGTCGAGTACGCCCACGCGCTCGGGTTCACCAAGCAGGACATCGTCACCAACGGCACGATGTTGACCGAGGCCCACTTCGACCGGCTCGAGAAGACCCCCTCGGTGGAGCTGCACATCTCGATCGACGGCCCGCGCGAGATCCACGACGAGCTGCGCGGCGAAGGCAACTACGACAAGAGCATCGCGACGGTGCGCGAATGCGTCCGGCGCGGCATCGGCATCGGCATCAGCGGCGTCCTGATGCGCGAGACCCTGGACTCGGCGAGCCACCTCATCGACCTGGCCGCGGACATCGGCCTGAAAGAAGTGAGCTTTCAGCCCTTCCAGACCGAGATCAGCGGCCCCGAGAAGGACATCAAGCGGTTCTCCCTGATGCGCACCCCCCGCGAGACCATCGTCAAAGCGCTCGAAGCCTTGGCGAAGCGGGCGGACGAGAAGGGCATCGAGATCTTCACCGAGTCGCTCTTCGGCGTGATCCCGGACTACCTCGCCTACGGCAAGCGGCCCATCCCGCCCGGCGGCTGCTACCTGCCGAGCAAGTTCCTGCTCATCGACTTCCGCGGCAACGTCTACCCCTGCTTCTTCATGCGGACCGACGGCGATCTCATGGGCAACGTCATCGAAGGCGATGAGATCAAAGACATCTGGCACTCCCTGCACCACCAGCAGCTGCAGACCCTCGCGCTCACCGAACGGTGCCCGGGCTGCCTGGCCGCCTGCTCCGACGTCGAGACCTTCGACCACTCCGAAGGCGAAGTGACCTACGCGCCGCCCGCACCCCTCCTGCTCGAAGCGATGGGAGATGCGTCGTGAACCTCCCGATCGCGTCCGCCTCGGACCTCGCGGGACCCACCCGCACCCAGACCTGCAGCTGCGGCACCGAAGTGCGCCACACCCTCAGCGGCCGCGAAGCACTCGAAGTGCGGCCGTGTCCAACCTGCCAAGCCGAAGTGCTCTTCACGAGCTACGAGCGGATGGACATCGGGCTGAGCGAGTACTGCAACCTGAAGTGCCAGATGTGCCGCCGGCCCTCCGAGACGCTCTTCATGGACGCGGACTGGTGCAAGCTCGTGATGAGCGAAGCCGCCGCCGTCGGCGTCGAGACGATCAGCTTCTCCGGCGGTGAACCCTTCGTTCACCCGAAGATCCTCGACCTGCTCGAGCACGCGTTCTCGCTCGGGACCAAGGTTCAGATGGTCAGCAACGGCACGCTGATCAAAGAGAAACATCTCGAGCTCTTGTCCAACCTGGACTGCCTGACGATCAGCATCGACGGCACCGAAGCCGCCCACGACAAGATCCGCCGCCGCGAGGGCACCTGGCGCCGCTCCATGCAGACCATCGAGATGCTCGCCACCAAGAGCGACATCCAGTGGGGCACCAACACGGTGATGCAGCAGGACAACTACGACGTCCTGTGGGACTCGTTCCGCGCCATCCAAGAAGTGGGCAAACTCAAGTACGCCTACTGCGGCTTCTCCCACGTCGAAGTGGTGCCGGAGACGGCGCACCTGCAGATGACGCCGGAGCAATCCCGCGCCGCGCACGCGCAGATCCAGCAGATCGCCAAGGCGTGCGAAGACACCCACACGTGGTTCAACGACAAGACCATGTTGCTCGACCACTGGGACAGCTACGCGCAGAAAGAGAAGCGCTACCGGCCGATGCAGGGCTGCCGCATCCCGCAGAAGTTCATCGGCTTCACCGACCACGGCTTCTACCTCTGCTGGCACCAAGGCCGGAACATCAAGATGGAGTCGCTCATCGGCGCGCTCCGGTCCGACCTCGCGCGCGACATCGTGCTCGAGGGGCTCGAGAAACGCTGCGTCGCCTGCAACTGCTTCAACTACTCGTGGGACGACGAGTGGAACGCCGGGATCATGGACAGCGCCAAAGCCGGCGAGTCGGTCGACGGGGTGGTCGCGTTCAAGGACCCGGACCGCGACGCGGGTCGCGTGAGCCTGAAGATGGTGACCGGCGGCAGCACGAGCAACACGCTCGACATGCACGACGACGGCGTCTAGCAGGCTGCTGAAGAACGCCCGCAGGGCGTTCTCGCAGCCTGCCCCTTGCCCCTGCCCTTGCCTTTGCCCTTGCCCGCGGATCAGCGGCGCAGATCGCTTGACCAGCGCGACGAGCATCGCGACGACCTGCGTCGCGGCGGCGTTCTTCTTCGCGATCCGAGCCCGGCGGCTTCGTCCGCGTAGCACCGACCGATTCGCGGCCTCGCCGTCGCGAAACACACGGCGTCCACGACGCGGGCAAGGGCACGGGCGAGGGCAACGGCAAGGGAGGTCGCTTTTCAGCGACCTGCCAGCACCGCCGCCCGGAAGTTCGCCGGCTCGAAACCGAAGGGGACAGGCCACAAACCATCCTCTCCTTCGGATTCGGATTCAGCTCTGGAGGGCAAGGGCAGGGGCAAGGGCAGGGGCAAGGCAGGGGGCCTCGTCTGGGGGGTTGCACGGCGGGTCGCCATGCGTATAGTCCCGGTCTTCCTGGTTCTCTTTTGGGGCGGTAGCTCAGCTGGGAGAGCGCATGAATCGCACTCATGAGGTCCGGGGTTCGATCCCCCGTCGCTCCACCAACCATTAGGTCGCTCAGGAAGACGACGCCGCGTGTTCGCACGCGGCGTTTCTGTTTTTAAGCGCTGTCCCTTGCCCTTGCCCTTGCCCCTGCCCCTGCCCTTCGGACGGGGGCAAAGCATCGCGCCTTCGGCGCTGGCAAGGTCGTCCTTCGGACGGGGGCAAGGGCATCGCGCCGCTGGGCGTCGTTCGGACGCAGGGCAAGGGCATCGCGCCTTCGGACGCGGGTGAGCGACGCGTCGTCACAACCCTGAACCCATGCAGCGAGGCGCCTGCCGGTGTATACGAGCGGGCATGATCGACTACTACGGGCTCGACGAGGAGCTGCGGGACGAAGAGCGACAGGTGCGGGACTCGGTGCGGCAGTTCGCGCGCAACAAACTCGAGCCCGGCATCGCGAAGCATTACCTGGATGGCACGTTCCCCTTGGAACTCATCCCCGAGTTCGGCGAGCTCGGTCTGCTTGGCGCGAACCTCGAAGGCTACGGCTGCGCGGGCATGGGCGACGTCGCGTACGGACTCGCGATGCAAGAGCTCGAGCGCTGCGACAGCGGCGTGCGTTCCTTCGCGTCGGTGCAGGGCGCGCTCTGCATGTACCCCATCCACGCGTTCGGCTCCGAAGAGCAGAAGCAGAAGTACCTGCCCGGCATGGCGAAGGGCGAGATCATCGGCTGCTTCGGCCTGACCGAACCGGACTTCGGATCGAACCCGACCGGCATGATCACGCGCGCCGAGAAGATCGACGGCGGCTACCGGCTCAACGGCGCGAAGCGCTGGATCACGAACGGCAACCTCGCCCACGTGGCGATCGTCTGGGCCAAGTTGAAGTCGGAAGACGGCGGCAAGGATCGGGTGCGCGGCTTCCTCGTGCCGACCGAGACCCAAGGCTTCACCGCGCTGAAGATCGACGACAAGTGGAGTCTGCGCGCGAGCGTCACGAGCGAGCTCGTGCTCGAAGACTGCGAAGTCGGCGACGACGCGATCCTGCCCAACGTGGCTGGCATGCGCGGCCCGCTCTCGTGTCTCTCGCAAGCCCGCTACGGGATCTGCTGGGGCGTCATCGGCGCCGCGTCGAGCTGCTACGAGACCGCGCTCTCCTACGCGCAGGACCGGGTGCAGTTCGGCAAACCCATCGCGGGGTTTCAGCTCGTGCAGCAGAAGCTCGTGCACATGGTCAGCGAGATCACCAAAGCGCAGTGGCTCACCCTGCGGCTCGGCCGGCTCAAAGAAGCCGGCAAGGTGCGCCCGCAACAGATCAGCCTCGCCAAACGCAACAACGTCTTCCACGCCCTCGAGATCGCCCGCATGGCGCGCGACATCCTCGGCGGCAACGGCATCATGTACGAGTACCCGATCGGCCGGCACATGATGAACCTCGAGACCGTCTTCACCTACGAAGGCACCCACGACATCCACACCTTGATCGTCGGCCAAGACATCACCGGACTGGCTGCGTTCGAGTAGAAGCGGAAGCGGTCGCGGTCGCAGAAGCGGAAGCGGAAGCCAGCGGAAACGGAAGCGGAAGCGGAACCGGAAGCGGCTCGGCGCGGCATTTACAGAACTCGAACGTTCGGGTCACGCCGTTTGCCTTAGGGTGTTGGACATGACGGACGGCATCTCGAGGCGGGGTTTTGGGGCGGCGATGGGCGGCGGGCTGCTCGGGCTGGCGTTGGCGCCCTTGGCGGCGATGGACGCTGGGGTGGCACGGGCGGACGATCTCGTGCTTCGGCCGCGCTGGCAGGTCCATCTGCCGCAGCTCAGCGTGACGCTCCACCTCCGGGCCGAGCGCAGCATCGAGATCCTCGCCAACGCCATCCGCGTCTACGCCCAGGTCGGCGAAGCCGAAGAGGTCGCGCTGCAGTCTCCGGAGATCGCGTTCATGCGCCGCAGCCGCGCAGGGTTTCGCCTTCGCCGCACCGTCGCGCTCCCGGCCCACGAAGAGGTCGCTTACGGCACCTTCGCTGCGCCAGCGTGGCCGCAGTCGGTCTCGGGCGACGTGACCATCGCGCTGCGCACCGCGCCGCTCGGCATGGTCCAAGCCCCCGAGGGCGCGCGGGCTGGGCTGGCGCAACTCGAGTCGCTGCGCGGCCAGGTTCAGGTCACGCTTCCCGGGTGAACGCGGACGACGTCGTCGCTTGGTTGCTCGGCCCGGGCCACCAGAGCTGCTTGGACGAAGACGGCCGCCCGCTCGGAGAGCAGGCGAGCCCGCACTACCAGACGCTGCCGCTCGACGAAGCGGTGCGCATCTACGGCGACAGCCGCGACCGGTCGGGTCTGCCCAGCAACCTCGGCGCACTTCGGCAGCTTCAGGGGGTGTGGTCGCAGGTGCTTGCGATGCTGCAGTCGGTCGCGCCCGAGGCGCCCGACTCGATGGGCCGAACGTTCCGCCGGGTCAGCGCCGGGGTGCGGCTGGCGCCGCTGATGGCGCTCCGCATCGACGCCGACGCCACTGCGATTCCCGAAGCCAGTACCGCGCTGGCCCACAGCACCGCTTCGGCGGACGGCGAACCGAACCCGGTGCCGGTCCTCGCCGCGGCGCTCTACAAGACGAGCCTTGGGTTCAGCGATCTGTGCGCGGCGATGTTGCTCGAAGCACACCTCGACGCCGACGATCCGACCCCGCCCCAAGAAGTGCTCTTCGAGTGGCTCGACGAACGTCCGTGGCTCACTGGCGACCGCCACGTGTGCTCGGGCACCCGGCTTCAGATCGGCCGCGCATGGGACGCGCTGCGGGGCGAGACCGAGACGCCGACGCCGCTACCAACCTGGTTCGCGCCTGCGTTGCTGGCCAACCTCGAACTCGAGGCGCTGGCGGCGGCCGCGGCTGGCATCGCGCGGGCGGCGCGTCTGCACGGCGTGGAGCTCGTGCACGGAGACACCGCTCGGCGGCTCTTCGACGACGCGGTCGTGCCGCAGTGGTCGGAGGCGTTGCGGCAGGCGCCGAACGTCGGCGCGGCGCACGTGAGCCTGCTCTTTGGCGCCGAGCTGGTGCCCGCGTCGCTGCGGGGGTTTCTGGAGGCGGCCAACCAGGCGCCCGCGGTCGTGGACCAGCACCTGTTCGAACACGCCCGCGATCCCGCGGCGCGGCTGATGCGGTCGCTCGGTCGACCTGCCACGTCGGTGCCGACGGCCGCGGCGTTCGTCACTCGCTGATCGGAGTCTACGGTTCCGGTCGGGGCTCGACGGTTCCGTCGCGCAGCGAGAGCCAATGCCGGGTCTTCGGTGCGTCGTCGTAGCCGACCTCTTCCCCGATGAACCGCCGCACTTCGAAACGAGAGAACGAGGCGCGACCGTTCGAGTCCGCTCCGAACCCATCGACCTGTCCGTCGCCGAAGCGCACCGAACCCCAATCGGAGCCAACCCCCCACGCCGCTTCGCCGAAACCGAAGATGGCCGAGCCCGTCGCCTGGCTGTACGGCGGCTCGAGCGGATGAAAATCGGCCTCGTAGTCCGCCGGACCGCGGCGCTCCCGCCGTTCCAACTCCGCGGTCTCCGCCGCCGCCCACCGAACGACGTCGATGCGCCCCCACATGTCGCACCGCAGCGACCCAGAAGAGAGCGTCGCGAGCCGGCCGTCGGTCGGGGCCGGTTCGGGTTCGGCGTCGCCCTCGGCATCGGAGTCGGCATCGGCGTCGGCCCCGGAGTCGGCGTCGGCTTCGGAGTCGGCATCGGAGTCGGCTTCGGCCTCGGAGTCGGAGTCGGCTTCGGAGTCGGCTTCGGAGTCGGCTTCGGAGTCGGAGTCGGAGTCGGCTTCGGAGTCGGCTTCGGAGTCGGCTTCGGAGTCGGAGTCGGCTTCTGCTTCGGCTTCGGCTTCGGAGTCGGCTTCGGCTTCGGCTTCGGCTTCTGCTTCTGCTTCGGCGTCGGCTTCTGCTTCGGCCCCCACAAGCGGCTCCCCATGCTCGTCGACCCCATCCTCATCCGGCGGGCTCAGCGGCTGAGCGAACAGCGCGCCATCCGAGAGCGTGTACAGCGCGCTGTGGCTGAAGCACGCGGACTGGCTGGGGAAGCGCGTCACGGCGCCATCTCGCTCGATGCGGATCGCGAAGCCATCCTCTTCCCATCCGCCGATCGCGAACACCACGTCGTCGATCACCTTCACCTTCAACACGATGCCTTCCCGATGCGGTTCGGGCAGTGGCACCCGCCAGAGCGTCTGCCCGTCTTCCCGGTCGAGCGCACGCAGGAACGGCTCCGGTCCGGTGTGAAGGTCGAGCACCATGGTCTGCAGCCACAGCTGGGTGTTGTCGGCGTACCCATGCTGCGTCCGGATGGGTTCGCTCTCCCAGAGCGGTCGGTCGGCTTCGAGATCGTACGCGTGCACGACGTGCACGTCGTCGACCGAGGTGCGCGCGACGACCATCGAGTCGTCGTGGTCCGTGTCGTACGCGGCCACGAGGTGCCAGACCTCTTCGCCGCGCTGATTCAAGAGCCGGATCTCGCGCGGCCGATCGTTGTCGGTCGTCGCCTGCAAGCGATGCCGCGAGAAGACCGCGATCTCGTCGCCGTAGACGTCGCGGTTCAGCGCCCAGAAGACCAAGAGGCCGGCGCCGAGAAGCACGAGCAGGGCCAAGCCGAGGAGGATGTTGCGGGCCACGCAGGGCAGTGTGGGTGCAAATGGTTTCCCGTCCACTGCGTTTCGGTCCGGGTGGGTGGGGATCGTGCACCCGCAGGTTTTCCATTTCGCGAACCGTGGTACAGGGCAGCCATGAGCTTGGTGATTGGAATCGCGGGTGGCACGGGTTCGGGCAAGACGACGATCGCCCGGCGGATCCGAGACTCGCTGCCCGACGAACACGTCGATCTCTTCGAACACGATTCGTACTACCGAGACCGCACCGATCTCACCTACGACGAACGCTGCGGGTTGAACTTCGATCACCCGAGCTCGCTCGAGACCCCGCTGCTGGTCGAACACATTCGGACGCTCCGGGATGGCACCGCGGTCGAGGTCCCGATCTACGACTACACGAGCCACCGCCGCAAGCCCGAGACGCGCCGCGTCGAACCGCGCGAAGTGCTCATCGTCGAAGGCATCCTGGTCTTGGCCGATCGCGATCTCCGCGAGCTGATGGACATCAAGATCTTCGTCGACACCGACGCCGACATCCGGCTCATCCGCCGCATCCGCCGCGACATCGAACAGCGCGGCCGCAGCTTCGATCAGATCCGCGAGCAGTACTACGAGACGGTGCGGCCGATGCACCTGCAGTTCGTCGAACCGAGCAAACGCTGGGCGGACCTCATCATTCCGGAAGGCGGGAACAACGCCGTCGCGCTCGACATCTTGATCGCGAAGATCCAGGCGGTCGTCCGGAACTGAACGCCGGGTCGCGGCACGGTGCCCGCGTGCGCGTCGGCGGCCGAGGGTCTCGCCGATCCCGCCGATCCCAGTGTCCCGGTCATGCCCGCGTGCGCGTCAGCGGCGCCGAAGGGTCTCGACGATGCCGCCGACCCCGATCTCTGGATCGCCCGGCACCGTGGCCCGCTGTTTCGGATCGCGCGTGAGCAGCACGGCGGTGAGCACGGCGCCGACCACGACGACCGCGGCCGCGATGCCGAGCCCAACCCGCAGTCCGCGACGGGCCGGCGGGGGCGCAAGAATGCGCTCGGCTTCCAGTTGGCGCCGAAGCACCACCAAGCGCGCTTCCACCGCCGTCCGGTTCGGTGCGTCGGGTTCGGTCTCCGCGAGGTACCGCTCGAACGCGTCGACCGCCCGGTCGTCGTGGCGCAGCCGGTCCGCCGCCTGTCCGATGTTGTAGAGCAAGGCCGGCCGTTCGCTCAGTGCATACGACTGCTCGAAACGTTCGAGCGCCGCTTCGTAGCGGCCTTCGTCGAACGCCGCGCGACCGGCGCGAAAGAGCGCGCGCGCCTCTTCGTCGCCTGGGGCTTCCGCCTGGGCGTGCGCCTCGAGCGGCGCGCCCATCGCTGCCAGACAGACTCCGACTGCGAAGATCAGCCGCCAAGCGCAGTTGGATCGAAACGCCCTCATCGTAGGCCCCTCCCGATGCTCGAGCCGAGGCCCATGACCTCTGCGCCCGCCGGCGTGTAGCGCTGGAGCAGTCCGCCCATGTGCCGCCGCTCGACCACCGCGTTGGAACCACCGACGTCGGGGGCCCCGATCAAGACTTGGACTCCGCCGCCGCCAACCGCCAAGAGGGCCACCGAGGAGCCGGCATCGGTCCCCACCGTGCCCATCGCCAAGGAAGAGAAGGTGGGCACGTCGCCGACGTTGCCCGAGAAGAGGAAGGTCCGCTCCTGGATGGGTGCCCCGACGAGCACGTCGTCCGGTCCGGTCTCGAGGAAGTCGCCCACCGCGATGGCTCCGAAGAGCGCGCCGCCCTGAGTCACGGAGTCCATCGTGGTGCCCATCGTGCCGGCGGGTCGCCAGACATGGAACGTGTCCGACGCGACCACGGAGAGAACGACGTCGTCGAAGCCATCCCCGTCGACGTCGCCGACCGCGATTGCAATGGTCGCTGGCGTCCCCGGGATCGGCACGGTTCGAGTCGTTGGCGTTTCAGGGCTTCCTTGGACGACCATGAGCTGGCCACGGTCGTTGACGCCGACGTCGCCGAAACCGTCCGCATCGAGGTCGCCAATGCCCGCCACGGCCTGGCCGAACCCGCGGACCACTCCGTCGAGGCGCGTGATGCGGCGCAAGGGCACGGGCGCGAGCTGCCCCGCCAGCAAGTAGACCACGCCGACCCCACCGAACGCCGCGGGCGCGGAGACGACGAGGTCTTCGATGCCGTCGCCGTTCAAGTCGCCAGCGCTGCCGACTTCCGTACCGAACTGCGCGGAGACGACCGGGTCACTGAGGGAGCTCGGGGTGATCGGGGCCGTCGTCTCCTCCGGCCTGAGTCCGGCATTGCTGCCAGAGATCACGTGGATGGCGCCTTCGTCGTCGGTCGTTCCGTCTCGGAACGGTTCCGAGACGATCAGCTCGTCGTAGCCATCCGCGTCCAGATCGGCGCATGCCAGCGATGCACCGAACTGCGCGCCGCCTTGGAGGGTGCCGGCGGTCAGGAGGGCCGCCGCACTGGTCGGGCAGTCCATGTCGCAGCCATCGATCGCCGAGCTGTCCCATACATAGACCCGGCCGGAGTCCGTTGGCGTGTCCTGGAGCGGCGCGCCGATCGCGATGTCCGACCGACCGTCGCCGTCGAAGTCGCACGTCGCGCGCCCCGACTCGAGGTATCGGGTCGGAGACCACGCGCCGCACATGGTGTCCAGACACGTGCGAACCCGCCAGAAGACGCGACCGGCCGGCACCGAAGTTCGGTAGACGCCAGGGGTGAGGATGCGGTTGGCCGTTGGTCCGCTGGGGACGCAGTTGGCGACGGGACTTCCGGGCGGGCAGCCACCCGTGGCGTAGGCGAACTCGACCTCTGCGCCGCACGGGGCATCGGTCCATCCGAACGAGACGGTGGTGGAGCGCGAACGTGCGCCGTTGCGCGGAAAGAGCGGGCGGGGCGGCGCGAGGCATCCGTCGCCCGCATCGAGCACGATGTCGACGTCCGCACCGGCGTCGGTCGTGCCCGCGTCGGTGGGACCTGCGTCCATGCCCGCGTCCACGCCCGCGTCGGACCCGGGCAGCAGGTCCCGGGGATCGATCTCCGGATCCGCGCAGGCACAGTCCCGGCACGTCAGCGTGTCATCGCAGTTCTGCGCAGCACAGCATTCGGTGAAGACGAGCCGCAGTTCACGGTGGTCCCCGTCGACGTAACCGCTGCGGGCCACCAGGCGTGCCAGGCGGGCACCGGAACCGTCCTCGAGTTCGGCTTCGATGGCGTAGCGCCGCCGCGCATCTCCCCCGAGCGGCACCAGCGCGAGTCGAAGCGGAAAGCGTGGCGCGACCACCGTCTGCACGTGCCGCTCCTCGGTGGGTGCGCCCTCGCCCCCACGAACGACGATCGACAGCGCCGCGGCCGATCGGAGCGCACCTTCGGCGTCGAAGACCACGGTGACCTGCGTCGGTCCGACGTCGGATTGGCACGACGCGCATGCCAGCCCTGCGACCAGCAACGCTGCGCTCCGCCAAGCCCCAAGTCCCAACCCCCGCACCCGCGCAGCCTACACCGCCGTAGAGGGCGTGTCGTTGGCGGGTTGGATCCCTCGCTGGACCGATCAGTAGTTGTGCACGAGCACGTCGCCCGCGAGGAACGTGTGGGGGCCCGCGACCTGCAACGTGTAGACCGACACGCCGCCCTGCTCGAGTTGCTCGAGGGTGACGGACGAAATGGTCGCGGCGCCGTCGAGCGTGGTCAACGAACCGCCGACTTCGAGCGTGGACGCAGGGCGCCACGCGCCGTCGCTCCAGATTGGGTGAAGGGGCGTGACGCGGAGCACATGTTCGGCGCGACACCGCGACGTTCGCGCCTCCGCGGCCTCACACCCACCAGGCCCCAGCCGCCACCGCACCACGAGGAGCTCGGGCGCCGTCTGGGTCTTGAGCCCCAGCACCTCGGCGCGCACCTCGGGTCCGAACTCGGACTCCGGGTCTTCTGGGTCGAGCGTGCGCACCACGTCCCCCACCCGAACCTCCTCGATCGGAACCTCGCCCCGGCTCAGCGAGACGAGGGTGCCCGCGGGGAAGCAGGGTGCTTCTCCCGTCTCGTCCACCCACCAGCCGTTGGCGTCCAGGAAGCGGTAACGCTCGTGGTCGAACTCGCCGTAGAGGCGGTGCCGGGTGTAGGGACCGAGGACGGGCGCCACCGTGGTTTCGACTTCGTCGCACCAGCCGAGCCCGTGCCGGCGCGCGCACTCGGCGTACGCGGCTTCGGGGGTCGCGCCGGAGGCACCGCAACACCCGTGGTACATCGCGATCGGATCGTCGGGCCCGACGGTCACGACGTGGCCCGGCACACAGACGCTGCATCGTTGACGGTCGACCGGCCGACCGGTGCGGCCCACGCGCCGACAATTGCGAAGCGCCTCGGCGGGCGTCGCGCCGCGACCCGGATAGCAGGGATCCACAAACGAGAAGCCGCGCTCCGCGGGGGCGATTTGGAGCTCGACCGGCGGGTCGGGCGGAGTGGTCGCTGGCTCGTCGTCCGATCGCGCGGGCGCCTGCGCCGGAGGGGCGGTCGGCGGTTCCGGCGGCGGCTCCGGTGAGTCGGAGCCGGAGCACGCGAAGAGCACACACAGCATTCCGAGCGTGGGTCGAGCGGGGCTGATCATCGGTCCACTCTACGGTCGTCGGCGCGGAAGGTTCCCGCGCGTTGGATCTGCGCACGGACGTGGTAGGCCACGCTCGATGAAACACGACGACGGGGCAGCAGCGTTCACGGGCTTGATCGACTTGGCGGCGGCGGCGCTCGGGGGCCGCGTCCTCGAGGTGAACGACGAGTACTTCGCGGAAGCCCACCGCATGCTCGAGCCGGGCCGAGGCGTGTTCTTGCCCGACGAGTACACCGACCGCGGCAAGTGGATGGATGGCTGGGAGAGCCGGCGCAAGCGCGTGCCGGGACACGACCAGTGCACCATCGCGCTCGGGTCGGCCGGCGTCATCCGCGGCCTCGACATCGACACCAACCACTTCCTCGGCAACCACGCGCCCTTCGCGTCTCTCGAAGCGTCGGCCAGCGAAGACGGTCCCTGGACCGAGGTGTTGCCGCAGGTGCCGCTGCGCCCCGGGTCGCAGAACCTCTTCGCGGTGCAGGACTCCGCGAGCTACGCGTTCGTGCGGCTGCACATCTACCCGGACGGCGGCGTCGCTCGGCTGCGCGTCTACGGGGACGTCGTGCCGGACGAAGAGCGCGCCGATCCGCCCGACGAAGAAACGCTCGACCACCTTGGAGACGAAGGCGCGCTGGATCTCGCGGCGGTGAAGAACGGTGGCCTCGCGCTCGCGTGCTCCGACATGTTCTTCGGCCCGATGAACAACCTCATCGCACCCGGCCGTTCGGTGAACATGGGCGGCGGCTGGGAGACCCGGCGGCGACGCAGCCCGACCTTCCTCGCGGAGAGCGACTGGATCCTGCTCCGGCTCGGTGGACGAGGTTCGGTGTCGCTGCTCGAGATCGACACGAACCACTTCAAGGGCAACTACGCGGACCGGTTCTCGCTGATGGGGATCGACGCGGATCCGTCCGCCCGCATCACCGACCTGCTCGTGAGCGAAGCGTGGCGACCGGTGATGCCAGAGACGAAGTTGTCCGCCCACGCGCGCCACTTCTACTCGAAGGAACTGAGCGAGCGCGGCCCGTTCACCCACCTGCGCCTCTTCATCTACCCGGACGGAGGCATCAGCCGGCTTCGCGCGTGGGGATCGCTCGCGTGACCGAGGTTCCGGTCGATCTTCCGGCATCGGTCGTCGACGCATTGAACCGAGCGCCGCGGGAACAAGCCACCGTGGCGCTCGCGGCGTGTTGCGGCGCGAAGCGCTGGGTCGAAGCGATGGTCGACGCGCGTCCGTTCTCGAATGGGCTCTCGTTGCTCGTGGCGGCCGAGCGGATCTGGCAGTCGCTCGGACGCGACGATGTGCTCGAAGCGTTCTCGCACCATCCCCGGATCGGCGGTGATCTGAAAGCGCTGCGCGAGAAGTTCGCGCACGTCGAGGCGCAGTCGAAGGACTGGAGCGAAGGCGAGCAGTCGGGTGTGGCGGAGGCGGCGGAAGAGACGCTCATGGCGCTTCGCGATGGCAACGTCGCGTACGAGAAGAGGTTCGGACACATCTTCATCGTGTGCGCTTCCGGCAAGACCGCCGCGGAGATGTTGGCGCTGCTTCAGGCCCGCATGCACAACGACCCGGACGCAGAGCTTGCGATCGCCGCGGGCGAGCAGGCGAAGATCACCAAGCTGCGGCTGGCCAAACTCGACCTCGACTGACGCCGCACCCGTCGTGTAGAGACAGGGGATGAAGAGCCCGATCACGACGCATGTGCTGGACACCGCCAAAGGAGGCCCCGCCGCTGGGGTCCGCATCACGCTGGAGCACCTGAACGAAGGCACGTTCGAAGTGTTGAGCGATGGCGTCACCAACGACGATGGCCGGGTCGCGGACTTGCTCGCGCCTGGCAGCCTGCAGACCGGCACCTACCGCATCACCTTCTTCGTCGGCGCCTACCACGAGACCCAGGGCACCCCGGGCTTCTACCCGGAAGTGCCCGTGCTCTTCGAGATCCGCGCCACCGACGAGCACTACCACGTGCCGCTCCTGATCAGCCCCTTCGGCTTCTCGACCTACCGCGGCAGCTGAACCACCGGACAGGCGGCCCTAGCAGGTCGCTGAAAAGCGACCTGCTCCCTTGCCGTTGCCCTTGCCCGTGCCCTTGCCCGCGTCGTGGACGCCGTGTGTTTCGCGACGGCGAGGCGCGAATCGGAGCGCGATGCCCAG
>JAXMNT010000061.1:0-41126 GCA_034670305.1 Deltaproteobacteria bacterium | reverse complement strand
CGCGATGCTCGTCGCGCTGATCAAGCGATCTGACCGCTGATCCGCGGGCAAGGGCAAAGGCAAGGGCAGGGGCAAGGGGCAGGCTGCGAGAACGCCCTGCGGGCGTTCTTCAGCAACCTGCTAGCGGCGTTCGGAGCGGCCTTGGCACTCGAGGCAGAAGGGGGTCTCCGGTTTGGCGGTCAGACGGCGCACGCCGATCGGTTCTTCGCACCGTTTGCAGAACCCGTACTCGTCGGCCTCGATGGCTTCGAGCGCGGTGCGCACTTGGGCTCTGCGCAGCCGTTGGTCTCGTTTCGCCGCCTCCGCCATCTTCTGCTGCTGAATCGCGTCGATCCGCGAAACTCGACCGAGCCGCGTCTGGTCGAGTTCGACCGGCCTCGTCGATTCGTCGTCGCCGTCCAGCAGACCGTCCAAGTGCTGCAGCAGCGCGCGCAGCTGCGCCTCGAGGGTTCGCAACTGCGCACCGGTGAGCTCCTCGGGTTCCAACGGAGCCAGGTTACCCGAAGGACGGTTCGTCGAGGTGGCGATCGAGGGCGTGCAGCTCGTGATCGCCGACGTCGACGGAACCGAGTACCTGCGCACCCACATCGGTGTGCTTCGTTTTCGTTGAGTGACCGACCACCGCTCGGCTCGAGCGGTGGTCGCCGTCGCTAGCAGGCGCTCGACACGCGCGACTCGCGTTTGGAGTCGGGCATGGGGGTCGGTCGCCTCGGCTTGGCGCTGGTGGCGGTCCCGACAGCGCGCGGCTTGGGGAGGACCTCGGACTTCGCTTCGGCCGGTGCCTTGACCGCCTTGGGCGCGGCCGCGGTCGCGGTGCCCGCGAGGCGCGCAATGAGCTCGACCCGAGAGTGCACCCCGACCTTCGCGAAGATGCGCTTCATGTAGGTGTTGACCGTGCTGATGGTCAGCCCGGTCTCGGAAGCGATCTTCCGGGTGCTCGCCCCTTCGCTCAGCAGGCGGACCACTTCGCACTCTCGGCGGGTCAGCGCCGTTCGCGCGAGCACCTCGTCGAGACGCTCCTCGGGAACCCTCCGGATGGACTCGTTCGAGAGCCGCACAGCGAAGGTCAATCCGCGCGCGTAGAGCCGCGCGGCCCAGCGGACCACTCGGACTTCGTCCTCGCCGAGCTTTCGGTCGCCGAGATCGAGGCGGATCTCGCCCAGACGCTCTCGGCCACACCGGATCGGCATGACCAATGGCGTCGCGGTTTCCGGCGGCGGGGTGGAGCGGATCGGTTCCTCCAGCGCTTTGAGGCGCACTTGGAATCGTTCGACTCGAACGGCACGGGCGACCAGTTCGGCGCCTCGTTGCGGGTAGGTACGGACGGGGTCGACATGCATCAACCCTTCAGAGATCTCCATCAGACGAATCAGCGACACGGTGGCCCTTTCATTCGGTCGGGACCCCCCGGTCGACCGGTCGCTAGTGGTTTAGGAATCCATTGTGACCGGAACGTCCGCGGGTTTCAAGCAGTGTCCCAAGAAAGGGGACCGCGGCCCGTTCTTCGAGGGGCGTCCGGAGCTGCGCGGCCCGACCGAAACCGAGTTCCGGGCGATCCACGAAAACTGTATCCCGTGCGCGCGCGCTGATACGGTCGTTTGCGATGACCACGGCGCCCGACCTCGCCCAGATCGAGGAAGCTCTGGCCAAGATCCACCTCTTCGAGGGGATCGCGCCGGCGGGCCTGCGCGAGATCGCAGCCATCGCATCCGAAGAGAGCCACCGGCTCGGGCACATCATCTTCAAAGAAGGCGACGGCGGCGGCGCGCTCTACCTCATTCTGGAAGGCAAAGTCCGCATCTCGAGAGAGGTCGCGGGCATGGGCGAAGAGGCGCTGGCGGTCTTGAGCGCTGGCGACGCGTTCGGCGAGATGGCGCTCATCGACGAGTTCCCCCGAAGTGCAGACGCTCGGGTCCACGAGCGATGCCGACTGCTGGTGATCTCGAAGGAAGCTTTGGAAGACCTTCTGTTTCTGAACCGGGACCTCGCCTACGAGATCCTGTGGAACTTCGTGAAGATCCTTTCCGCCCGGTTGCGCGAGACGAACGACAAGATGACGTTCCTCTCGGTCACCGGGAAGTTCTAGTGTCGGACGAACTCACCCACCTGGACGAACGTGGGCACGCGCGCATGGTCGACGTGGGCGACAAAGACGCGACCCAACGATCGGCGCGTGCGGGTGCGTTCGTCCGGATGTCGCAGCCCACCCTCGATCGACTGGCGCGCGGAGACACCCCGAAAGGCGACGTCTTCGCCACGGTGCGGATCGCGGGCATCGGCGCGGCCAAACGAACCGCCGACCTCATCCCGTTGTGCCACCCGCTGCCGTTGACCCGCGTCTCCATCGAGGTGTCGGTCGAATCGGACGGGGTGCGCATCGAGAGCGAAGTGGGGTGCACAGGGCGCACGGGGGTCGAGATGGAAGCGCTCGTGGCCGCCAGCGTCGCTGCGCTTACCCTGTACGACATGCTCAAGTCCGTAGAGCGCGGCATGACCATCGAACAGGTGAAGGTGCTCGAGAAGCAGGGCGGCCGCAGTGGGCACTACGTCGACCCGGGCGCCGTGGGTTGAGCACGTGCTGGTCTCGCACCGATGAACCCGCACACCTCGTACCAGGCGGACAAGGACGCCCAGAGCAAGCGGGTCGCGAGCTTGGCGAGCATCGCGTTCATCATGGTGTGCGTCGTGATGTTCGGCGCGACCGCCTATTACCACTTGGGCGGCGGCCGTTGGTCGTTCTTCGACTGCCTCTACATGACCGTGATCACCGTCTCCACGGTGGGTTTCGGCGAGTCCCTCGAAGGCATGGAGCATGTCCAGCACGCGCGCCTGGTCACGATGGTGCTCATCGTGCTGGGCACCGGGTTCTTGCTCACGTTCTTCACTCAGTTGACCGCGTTGTTCGTCGAAGTCGACCTCCGGGGTATTCTCCGCATCCGCGCCATGGAAAAAGAGATCGAGAAGCTCACCGACCACATCGTGGTGTGTGGGGCCGGCAGCACCGGCGAACACGTGATCCGAGAGCTGCTCGAGGCCGAAGAGAAGTTCGTGGTCATCGACATGGACCCGGATCGGGTCGCGCTTCTCTGCGAACACCTCGATGCGCGCATCCTGTACGTCGAAGGCGACGCGACGGACGACTTGAGCCTGACCCGTGCGCGGGTGAAGCATGCCCGAGGCGTCATCGCGGTCTTGCACGACGACAAGGACAACGTCTTCGTCACCGTGTCGGTGCGCGCGCTGAACAAGAAAGCCACCATCATCGCGAAGGCGGTCGAGGTCAGCGCGAAGTCGAAGCTGCGCCGCGCTGGTGCACACCGCGTCGTGTCGCCAAACGAGATCGGTGGACGCCGACTCGTGAGTGAGATGATCCGTCCGTACGCCGTCGAGTTCCTGGACCGACTGCTGAGCGTCGATCGCACCCTTCGGATCGAGGGCGTCCTCATTCCCCCGGGCAGCAACCTCGTCGGCAAACGACTCATGGACGCGACCATTCGGAAGACCGGTGCGCTCGTGGTGGCGATCCGGGACATGGAGGGCGGCTACGAGTACAACCCGGGACCCGAAGCGAAGATCCAGGCGGGCGACTCGCTCATCGTGATCGCGCGCCATGTCGACATGGAGCGCCTGCGCGAAGCGCTCGAGAAGAACACGCTGCTGCGTTGACGGCGGCGTGGGCGGACCGACGACACCTCTGCAAGTTCCTCCGAGCGCACGGGTCAGGGATCCGGCCTGCCGGGCGATGATGCGGGGACGCCGCGTGTCCGTCCCCCCATCGAGGCGCGGGTCGTACTGGGTGATCGCGCTCTGCCTGTGCTGGTTCGCATCCGTGGGCGTCCACGCCCAAGCAGCCGAAACGGAAGCGGAAGCGGAAGCGGAAGCGGAAGCGGTAGCGGAAGCGGGAGCGGAAGCGGAAGCGGGAGCGGAAGCGGAAGCGGAAGCGGAAGCGGAAGCGGAAGCGGAAGCGGAAGCGGAAGCGGAAGCGGAAGCGGGAGCGGGAGCGGAAGCCGAAGCCGAAGCCGAAGCCGATCCCGAAGCCGACGCCGAAGCCGAAGCCGAAGCCGAAGCCGAAGCCGAAGCCGAAGCCGACGCCGAAGCCGAAGCCGACGCCGAAGTTGAAGCCGACGCCGACGCCGACGCCGAAGCCGATGCCGACTCCGGCCTTGTGGTCGCGGAGCCTCCGCTCGAGTACTGGCCGTGGCTGGTGGCGGCGCCGTTGCTCGGTGCGACGCTGGCGGTGGATCTTGCGGTGTCGTCCGACTCGGCGCGGTGGCGTCGGGTGGGGGCGATCGATCGTGGGTTCGGCAGCTGGGTCCGATCGACGCCGGAGGGGCGTCGCCGCGCGGCGCGCGCGAGCGATGTGTTTCTGGTCGCGTCCATGGCGGCGCCGGTGATCGATGTCGCGCTCTGGCACCAGCGTGGGTCGAGTCGATCGCGCGTGGCGTATCGACTGATCGCGGCGGACACGCTCGCGTTCGCGGTGAGTGGGCTCTTCGTCGTCGGCACCAAACACGTCGCGCGCCGTGGTCGCCCCTACGACCAACCTTGCATCGACGATCCGACCTACGACTCCGCCTGCGATTCGTCGTCCCGCTTTCAGAGTTTCATCAGCGGGCACAGCGCGCAGTCGTTCACCGGCGCGTCGCTCGTGTGCGCGCATCAGAAGCTGCGGGGACAGAGCGCGCTCGGGTACATCGAGTGCGCGACCGCCCTCGCGACCGCGAGTCTCGCGGCTTCGTTGCGGATCGTCGCTGAACGGCACTACTTCTCCGATGTGCTCGTCGGTGCGCTCGTCGGGTTCCTGGCTGGCTACGTGCTTCCGGTCTGGCTCTTCCGAGGATCGTTCCCCGCTCCGAACGACGAAGCAGCGCCGGTTGCGTGGTGAGCTTCGTCGGCGCTTCGTGCGCGGTGCACGGCCGCGAGGTGTGCTGCGTCAGCGTTTCAGTACGCGCCGCACGGCCGCGAGGTCCTTGGTGCCGAGCTCGCCGACGACGACGAGCGCCACGCCGTAGCTGGCGAAGCCGGCCATCAACGCGAGCAGCGCCCCGACGAAACTCTCGTGCGGGATGAAGTACGCCGCAGTCCATCCGACCGCGCCCGCCATCGCTGCGCGCACCACGGTCCAAAGACCGAAGAGCGCACCGAACCGGTGGTAGACCGCGATGGCCGCCAGAACGAAGGCGGTGCCCATGCCGAGGCTGGTTCCGAGCGCTGCGGCCGGCAAGGCGCTGGCCGGGTCCGGCGCGGCCAGGACGAGCAGGCGGTTGGCCACCACGACGACCACCACACCAACCGTCGCGACCGCCGCTGCGGTGCCGGGTCGCCCCGCGCTTCCGAGCGCGGTCGCACACACCGCGAAGAGCGCGAACGCGACCAGACCAAAGACCAGGGTCGCCAGGGCCGGTGCGCCCACCAAGTACTCGACGGGGTAGGCGATGCGGAGCACGCCCGTCGCGGCACCGGCCACCGGCGCGGCGATCGATAGCAAGAAGAGCAGGCTGAACCGCATCGCGCCGCGGATCGTCTCCTGGGCCGCTTCCCGATCCCCCGCACTCGTCGCCCTCGAGATCATCGGGAAGATGACGAACGTGAGCGCGATGATCAGCTGGTAGGGCACGAACGCGAATGTCTGTGCCGCGCCGTAGTAGCCCACGTACTCGTTGGCCACGTCGGCCGCGGCTTCGGACGTGGCACCGAGGCCGAGCTGCACCTCCGCGAGCGTTCGTTTGAGGACCTGGACGTCCAGCAGCAGCACGCCGTTGAGGGCGGCTTGGTAGATCCAGATCGGCGCCATGAAGGCGAGCCAGCGCCGCGTCGAGACCGGTGAGTCGCCGGCTCGGAAGATGTCCTTTCGGACCACGAAGAACGCCACCGTGGCCACGAGCACCGCGGCGCCTGCCCAGCCGGCGAGCGCGCCGAACGCGCCGAGCCCGAGTGCGGCGCCGCCGATGATGCCGGTGGCGCGCAATGTGGAGAAGGTGCCGTCGAGTGCCGCTTGGCGCAGGAAGAGACGCCGGCCGTTCAGCGATCCCACCATCGCGCCGTAGAGCGCGTAGACGAACACCACGACGCACGCGATCCGGAGCAGCGGGGTGACCGCCTCATCCAGCAGCAACTCGGAGAGCACCGGTGCCCCGAGAAAGAGCAACCCGGCGAGCAGCCCTCCGAGCATCAGCTGGATGCGCACGCCTTGTCTCAGGAGCGCCGAGGACGCGCCTGGATCGTCCTGCTCGCTGACGAACTTCGACACCGACTGGATGGTGGCGACGATCAGGACGTTGTTCAGGATCGACACCCCAGCGAGCGTGCTCTTGTAGAGGCCGAAGTCCCGCGCCGACTCGAGCAGTCGCGGGAGCGAGAGCTGGATGCCGTAGCTGGTGACGATGAACCAGATCTTTGCGCTGGCGATCGCGAGCGCGCCGCGACCGGTGCTGACCGGTCGTGTGGCGGTCGACGGTGCAGCCTCTGGGGGCGTCGATGCGTCCTCTGCGGGCGGTTCGGGTGGTTCAGGGGCGGCCACGGGTCGGGCGGTCGTGGCATCGACAACGGGTCTTCGCAAGTTGGGCTGCACTGGCCACCGTTGCCCGGCACTGCGAGAACACACACGCCCCGCGCATCGTTGGGGGCGCGCCCGGTTGACCACGAAAACCGTGTGATTATGTTCCCAACCATCAGCCGCTCGGGGCAAACCCGCCCCGTCCACTTTCAACATTCAGGCCGAAAACGTAGGCCTTTCACAGCATCTGCTGTCTCCATCGACGGTCCTGGTCTCGGGTCCCGAACCCGGTCCCTCGCGGTGGAGTTCCCAAGACAGATGCGACCCCACCCCCACACCAGAGGAACACACGAATGGGCAAGATCATCGGCATCGATCTCGGCACGACCAACAGCGTCGTCGCGGTCATGGAGGGCGACGAGCCCAAGGTCATCGTCAACCAAGAAGGCGACCGCACGACGCCCTCGATCGTGGCGTGGGCAGAGGACGACGAAGTCCTCGTGGGCATCGCCGCCAAGCGGCAGGCGATCACGAACCCAGAGGGCACGCTCTACTCGACGAAACGTTTCATCGGCCGCCGCTTCAGTGAGTCGGATGTCGATGTCAAACGCATGCCGTACGCCTGTGTGCGTCGCGACAATGGCGATGTCGGTTTCCGGGTCCGCGAGACGGACGTCGCGCCGCCCGAGGTCTCCGCGCACATCCTGCGCAAGCTCAAGGCCGCCGCCGAGGATTACCTCGGACAGCCGGTGACCGCCGCGGTCATCACGGTGCCCGCGTACTTCAACGACTCGCAGCGACAGGCGACCAAGGACGCCGGGAAGATCGCTGGCCTCGACGTGAAGCGCATCGTCAACGAGCCGACCGCGGCGGCGCTCGCGTACGGTCTCGACAAGAAGACCGAGCAGCTGATCGCGGTCTACGACTTCGGCGGCGGCACCTTCGACATCTCGATTCTCGAGGTCTCGGGTGAGATGGTCCAGGTCGTCAGCACGAACGGCGACACCCATTTGGGTGGCGACGACGTCGACGAAAAAGTCATCGAATACCTCATCGCCGAGTTCAAGCGCGACACCGGCCTCGACGTCTCGACCGACAAGATGGTGCTCCAGCGCCTCAAGGACGCGGCCGAGAAGGCGAAGATCGAACTCAGCTCGAAGCTCGAGACCACGGTCAACCTTCCGTTCCTCACGATGGACGCGACGGGCCCGAAGCATCTCAACATCCGCCTCACGCGCGCGAAGCTCGAGTCCATGCTCGAAGAGCTGGTCGAGCGCACGCTCGAGCCGGTCCGCAAGGCACTCGCCGATGCGCGCAAGACGCCGCAGGACATCGACGAGGTCGTGATGGTCGGTGGCTCGACCCGCATGCCGCTCGTGCAGGAGAAGGTGAAGAAGTTCTTCGGCAAGGAGCCGCACCGCGGCGTGAACCCGGACGAAGTGGTGGCGCTTGGCGCGGCCGTACAGGCCGGTGTGCTCAGCGGCGACGTCAAAGACATGGTGCTGCTCGACGTCACGCCGCTCAGCCTGGGCGTCGAGACCCTCGGCGGCGTCATGACGGTGATGATTCCTCGGAACACCACCATCCCGACCCGCGCGGAGGACACGTACTCGACCGCGGACGACAACCAGACGAAGGTCGAGATCCACGTGCTCCAGGGCGAGCGCGCCGAGGCAAAGCACAACCGCACGCTCGGTCGTTTCCATCTCGACGGGCTCCCGCCGGCGCAGCGCGGCATGCCGAAGATCAAAGTGACCTTCGACATCGACGCCAACGGCATCCTCTCGGTCACGGCCCGCGACGAAGCCACGGGCAAGGACCAGACGGTCACCATCACGTCGAACAGCGGTCTGTCGGATGACGAGATCACCTCGATGGTCGACGAGTCGGAGAAACACGCGGAAGAGGATCGCCGTCGACGCGAAGAGGTCGAGACCCGCAACAAGGCGGACGCACTCGTGCACGGCGTCGAGAAGTCGCTCGGCGACCTCGAGGGCAAGGTTCCGGAAGAGAAGCTCGCGCCCATCAAGGGCAAGGTCGAAGCCTTGCGCACCGCGATCGAAGAGCAGAACGAAGAGCTCATCAAGAGCCGCATGACGGAGCTCGAGACCGCGATGCAGGAGGTCGCTTCGATCGCGTACTCGCAGGCCGCCGACGGCGCCCCGGCACCGGGCGGCGCACCGGCTGGTGAGGCACCCGACGCAGCGCCTGGCGACGACGACGTCATCGACGCGGAGTTCGAAGAGAACTGAGCGCTCCCGCAACGCGCATGTGAGAAAGCCGCCGATGCATCATCGGCGGCTTTTTCGTGCCTCAGGCGGGGTCTGGGATCGCTCGGGGAAACGGTGCGGGCGGGGTGTGGGGGGCGCCGCACGCGGGACACTCGGAGAGCTCCGCGGTGAAGGGCGCTTCGCAGTAGCCGCAGTGCACGCGGCCCATGGGCTGGTCGGTAAGCGGCAGAAGCTCTGGGTAGATCGTCGCCATCTCGGCCGAGCTCATGCGGTCCGCGTCGAGCGCCGGCGACCAGATGATCTTCACCGCGACGAGCGCGGATGCGCCGACCGAACTCACCGCACGAAGTTCGTGGGAGAGCGACGTGGGCGTCAGGGAGCGTGACATGGTGCGCAGGTGCCGGGTGGCGCCGAGGACCACCGAGACGACGACGAATCCTTCGCCTTCTTCCGCCCCCGCCCGCGCTTCCGGTCGCTGTCCTCGCATCACGTCGTGTCGGAACCTCGACTCGAGCTCGCTCGACATCTGGAGGAAGGTTCGTTCGGCGGCGGACGGCCCGACCTTCTGCGTCGACCAGACGGCGGCGCGGACCGCGGGCATCGCGTCGGCGAGAAGCGTGAGCGCGGCATCGGTCGCAGCCCACATCCCGTGTTCGGTGGACATGTCGTAGCGTTTGCCGAGGGCCTCGAGGCCCGATTGGATCTTCTGGCGCTGCCGCCAGTCGAACGCGATCGAGAACCGGCGCACTTCGCAGTTGCGCTGCGCGGACGGCGGGGCACGTCGCGCGCGGCGGTGGGCGCGGACGCGTTCCCTTCGGGACCCGAACGTCTTCCGGAACACGGTGCCGAGCCCGGCCAGGCAGAGAAAGAGCAACGCGGCCAAGCCGGTGCCGCTCGGCCAGTCGGGGTCGAGGTACGAGCGGTGCGAAGGGACGTTGGCCGCAAACGCAGGCGCGGGATCCGGCAGGTGGTGGGGCGAGAGCGGCCGCAGCACTTCGAGTGGGTTGCTCTGCGGCGGGAAACTCTCGGTGCGGTTGGAGATCGGCGGGAACCGGCGAGCCAGCGCGGCCCGTTCTTCGATCGGCAACGCGCGATCGCTGGCCAGCTGTCGGGCGCGGCGCGCCGCCTCCGCGACGCGCGCCGCTTCCGCGCGGCGCGCCGCCGCCGCAGCTTCTTCCCGCGCCCGGGCGCGGTCGGCCGCTGCGCGTGCTTCGCGTTCGCGTCGTTGGCGGTCGTACGAACTCTCTCCGGAGCTGGAACTGGAACTCGACCAGGAGCTGGAACCCGAGCTCGAACTGCTACCCCAGCTCGAGGACGACGAGCTCGAACTCGATGAGCTGGAACCGCCGAAGCCCCTCGAGCCTCCGAAGCTGCCACCGCTGAACTGCGCGTTCGCTTCGGTCGTGAGGACACCGACGAGGAGAACGACAACCCACACGCGAAGCACGGCGAGCACCGAGGTCACTGAACGCACCCGGGTACCGAACCACGCCGACCGCTCGGACGTCCAGTGGTTCATGCCTGCGAGCCAGGCCTGCAACGAGATAAAGTGCTACATGGCACGAGTGACCAACCCACGCGTGCAAGAGGTGGTGGAGACGTTCGAGCTCCTCGACGAATGGACCGAGCGGTACCGCTACCTGATCGAGCTCGGTGGCGAACTCGCGCCGCTTCCAGACCAAGAGCGGGTGGACGCCAACAAGGTGAAGGGCTGCATGAGCCAGGTCTGGTTGGTCGGCTATGCAGAGGGTGGGATCATGCACTTTCGCGCCGACAGCGACGCCCACATCGTCCGCGGCTTGGTGGCGCTCGTGCTGCGCATCTTCGACCAGACCTCGGCCGCTTCGGTCCTCGAGACGGACCACGCGAAGGTCTTGGACGAACTCGGTCTCGGCAAACACCTGAGCCCAGGCCGCAACAACGGCCTGCACTCGATGATCGCGCGCATCAAGAAGCTGGCGGCCGCTGCGATTGAATCCGAACCGACGGAGGCCATCGATGCCTGATCTGATCACCCTCACGAAGACGCTCAACAAGAAGCTCGCGCCGATGAAGTTCGCCGAGCCGGTCACCCATGTGTACAACCCGCTCGTCTATGCATCGGAGCCGCACCAGGCCTACCTGAAGACCTACGGCAAGGCGCCGAAGCGCGCGCTCTTGTTGGGCATGAACCCGGGACCCTTCGGCATGGCGCAGACCGGCGTGCCCTTTGGGGAGATCGCCCATGTGCGTGACTGGCTCGGCATCACAGGCAAGGTCGGCAAGCCACCGGTCGAACACCCGAAACGAATCGTCGAGGGCTTCGACTGCACCCGCTCGGAAGTCAGCGGCCGCCGACTCTGGGGCTGGGCGAAGGAACGCTTCGGCACGCCGGAGGCGTTCTTCGCGGACTTCTTCGTGGTCAACTACTGCCCGCTCGTGTTCATGGAAGGCGCGGGTGGCAAGAACCGCGTCCCCGAGAAGCTGCCGAAAGTTGAGCGGGATCCACTGCTCGAAGTCTGCGACGAGGCGCTGCGCCAAACCGTCCGCGCACTCGATGCGAAGTGGGTGATCGGAGTCGGCAAGTGGGCACGGGTTCGCGCGGAGACCGCGTGTGCCGACATCGAAGGCCTCCAGTTCGGACAGATCATGCACCCGAGTCCCGCCAACCCCCACGCCAACAAGGGCTGGGCCGAGAAGGTGGACGCCCAGCTCGAAGAACTCGGATTCTAGAACGTCGCTCGTGTTGGTTCGCGCGCACTGCGCGCGGGACGCGGTAGAGTTGCGAGATGACGATCTTCGCCAAGATTCTCGCCGGAGAGATCCCCTGTCACGAGGTCTACCAGGACGCGCACGTGCTGGCCTTCCTCGACATCGGTCCACTGAGCCGCGGCCACACCCTCGTGATCCCGAAAGAGCCGGCGGCCACCCTCGATGCGCTTTCGGATGAGAGCGCTGCGGCCATCGGCCGGGTGCTGCCACGGATCTGCCGGGCGGTGGTGAAGGTCTCCGGCTGCAAGGAGTACAACGTGCTGCAGAACAACGGGGCGGGTGCACACCAAGCGGTGTTCCATGTGCACTTCCACATCATTCCGAAACCATCGCCGGAGGCTGGGCTGAAGGTGGGCTGGCCGGCGGGTTCGCTGGACGACGGGGCGGGGCTCGCTGCGGAGCTGAAGGCGGCGGTCCTCGCCGACTGACGCCGCACCCGGACCGTGTGGCACCGTCTTCAGCGGAGGGGCAACCAGCGGAACGCCTCGACCGCGGCGGCGACTTCTTCGAGCATCACCGGCGCGAGTTGGGTGAACGCGCCGAGGGCGACGAGCGAAACGAGCGCGAGCAGCACGACGTACTCGGCCATGAGGACGCCGCGCGGATCGTGGTGGAGAGAACTCGGGATTCGGGAGGTGCGACGCATGGCGCCCTCCTCGACCTCCCCGCATCGCAGTTGTGCACCCCAAACAAAAACGCCCGGACCGAAGTCCAGGCGTTCTCTGATTCATGGGAGGGCAACCCTCCGCAGCAACGCGGTCAGGCGATCTTGGCGCCCGACTTTCGCAGCTCGCGCAACACCGTCTCGATGCCGCGCTTGTCGATGTCGCGGATCGCGGAGGTGCTGAGGCGAAGCTTCACGAAGCGCTTCTCCGAAGGAACCCAGAAGCGGTGGGTTTGAAGGTTGGGCAGGGAGCGCTTCTTCGTCTTGCGGTTCGAGTGCGAAACCTTGTTCCCGACGAGAACGCCCTTTCCAGTGACCTGGCAGACTTTGGACATGTTCTTCTCTTACTTCTTGCTGTGGCTCGGCATCTTCGCTTCGACGAACTCCACGTGCTTCCGCGCGCGGGGGTCGTACTTCATAAGCTTCAGTTTGCCTGGCATGGTCCGCTTGTTTTTCGTCGTGTAGTACGTGTAGCCCGTACCAGCCGACGAGATCATTCGAATCTTGTCGCGTGCCATGGTCTTACCAGCTCGACTTCGTCAGGCCCGGGATCTCACCCGCGAGACCGAGGTCGCGGAGCGCGATCCGGCTCAGGCCGAACTTGCGGTAGTACGCGCGCGGACGTCCGGTGACGACACAGCGGTTGCGGATGCGGACGGGGCTCGCATCGCGCGGCAGCTTCTGGAGCTTCGCTTGTGCTTCGTCCTTCTCGTCATCCGAGGCCTTCGGGTCCTTCATGATGGCCTTCAGTTTTTTGCGCACGGGGGCGTACTTCGCCACCAACTTCTTGCGACGCTCGTTCTGAGCGATTTTCGCTTTACTCGCCATGTTTCCGGGTTCCTTCGAGCGCGTTTGGACTCATCATCGAGTTCGATCTGGGCGCCAACCAGCCTTGGTTGCAACCGGTGCCGGAAGGTCCGGGGGTTGCAAAGGGCGGCGAGACTGACCGATCCGCGCCAGTGGCGCAACCCGGCCTCCGGCGCTCTCTAGTCGGCACCCCGGCAGGCGCGGATCAAATCGATGAGCGGGTCGACGCCCCCGCGGCGGTCGATCCAGCTGACCCGTCGTCCCGCCTCCTCGAACGCGGTGGTCACCGCCTGCCCGATCCGAGAGCCCTCGTCCCAAACCACCGTGATCACTTCGGAATCTAGAATCTTCGAGGCCTGCGCGGCGATCTGGTCGAGTCCGGCGGAGGGGGTGTCGGTCAGGTCGATCACCAGGAGCTGAGGTTCGAAGTCGTGTCCGAGATCTTTGAGCCGCGTGAGGTCGTCGAAGACGAACGGGGCGACGTTGGCGCCGAGGGACGCTTTCAGCCGCCGACCGAGTCGGTGGGACGCGGCGAACACGAGCAGTCGGCTCGGACCTTCGCTGATGGGAAAGCGGCCGGTGGGCGCCTGGGAGCGGCGGACGGGACGGTCCGGGCTGCTGGGGCGAATCTGTCCGAGGATCTCGGCGATTCGACCGATCACCACGTCGGTCTCGTCGCCGGTCGCGCGCTCCCGAAGGGCACGCCGCAGAGGTCCGCCGACGAACTGCAGCCATGCGTCGACATCGTTCGGTTCTTCGCCGCTGGCCTCCAGCGCTTCGAAGAGAACGGTTCCCGCGACGTCGCTCCGCACCATGCCCTCGAGGACTTCGCGGATCACGACCACTTCGTGGCCACCTTTCACCGCCTCAGCCTACGCTGTTTTCTGCGGGGGCGCAGCACTGCTGAAGGTGGGCGTTGCGGGGGTCAGAGGGGAAGCTGCTCGGGGGCATCCCAGGTCTCCCCGGCCACGAAACGCCCTCGGTCGTCCCGCACGACCCTCGAGAGCGCGGCGTCCGGGTCGTGGGTGAAGAAGAGCCGGCCGTTGCGGGACGCCAGGTCGCCGAGCAGCCGCTCCTTTTCGTCGATGAGCCGCTCCGGGAACCGGTCGTAGCCCATGGTGATCGGCAGGTGCACCCAGGGACGGCCGGGCACGAGGTCGCCCGCGAACACGACGGGGCCATCGGCGCTCGGGACCTCCGCGAGCATGAGCCCGGGGGTGTGGCCTTCCGAGAAGTGCAGTGCGTAGTCGGGGCCGAGCTGCGTGCTTCGATCCCCATCCACGATCTCGAGCCGTCCCGTCGCCTCGAGCAGGCCGGGGAGCACTTCGATGAACGACGCGCGGTCGCGGGCGTGGGGGGCGAGCGCCCGCTCCCACGCCCCGCGGCCGACCACGTACGACGCGTGTTCGAACACGAGCCGCGAGGGCGTGTCCTCTTCGTACGGGGTGAGCAGTCCACCGGCGTGGTCGAAGTGCAGGTGCGAGAGGACGACCACATCGATGTCCGCGGGCACCAACCCGACCTTCGCGAGGTTCTGGAGCAACACGTGATCCGCCTCTTGCACCCCGAAGCGTTCCCGGAGTTTGGGCGGGAAGAACGCCCCGATGCCGGTCTCGAAGAGCACGTTGCGCAAGATGCCGTCGTCGGAGCACTCGCGGATCAACATCGTGCGGCACGCGAGCGGGATGCGGTTGAGTTCGTCCGGCTGGATCCAACGCTCCCAGAGTGCCTTCGGCGCGTTGCCGAACATCGCGCCTCCGTCGAGGCGTTGTGAGTTGCCATCCACTGCGGTCAGGGTCCGGTCCATGCCTCGGGTCTAGCAGGCCCTGCGACGCGCCAACACCCCCGGCCGCAGCGGCCACAACAAACTCAGTGGTTCGCGAGCGCTTCGCTGAAGGCTTGCGCGGACTGGTATCGGTCGTCCGGCTTCTTTGCCAGGGAGCGAAGCACCGCAGCTTCGATCTCGGGCGGAAGCTCCGGCACGAAACTTCGAAGCGGCGCCGGCTCCGCGTTGAGAATGTCGCCGCCGAGTTGGGCGAGCGACTTGGCGCGAAACGGAGGCACGCCGGCGAGCAAGCGGTAGAACAACGCGCCCGCGCCGTAGATGTCGACGCGATGATCGACGTCTTCGGGTTCGAGGATCTGCTCGGGCGCGACGTGGGTCAGCGACGCCACGATCTGCCGCTGCTCACTCGCGGTGGTGCTCGAGGTCGCGGCGCCGAGATCTTTGCTGAACCCGAACTGCGCGATCTTGAGTTGTTCGCCACCGTCCCAGGTCTTCGAGAGCACCACGTTGTCCGGCGACACGTCGCGATGAATGACCTTGCGCTCGTGCACGTACTGAAGCGCGGAGAGAAGCTGTTGGGCAAGCGGCGTGAACTCGGCCATGGGCAGTGGACCGCGGAGCCGACTGCGTTCGCCGAGCGTCTGTCCGTCGAGCGACTCCAGCACGATGTAGTCGAGTCCCTCGCTCTGTCCGGTGTCGTGCACGACCACGACGTTCGGGTGACGCATCATGCCCACGATGCGCGCCGCCCGTCGGAAGCGTCGCTGGGCGCGGCTGTCTTCCTTCATCATCAGCTCGAGCGTCACGTTGCGGCCGAGGCCGAGGTGCGTCGCTTCGTAGACCACGGTGCTCGGCGTCGACGCACGGATCGAACTGATCCGGTAACGACCGTCCACGATGTCGCCGGGGACCGGGGCATGGGGCGGTGGGCGGGAAGAGCTCAGCACGGCCGAACTATCGCACGAGTGGAGGCCCCTGCGCGAAGAGAACCGGTGCCTTTTCCGTCAGGACGCAATGATGAAACCAGGCCATCCTCCATTTGGGTGAGGCCCCCAGAACACCCTCGCGGGGGACCGTTGCGGTTCGTGAACCGACCCTTCACCATCCGCCCCATGCGACCCCGCGCCACCACGAAACTCCAGGCCCTCCTCTTGTGCATCTCGACCGCTGCGTGCGGCGGATCGGACGAAGGCACGACCACCGAAACCACGACCCCCACCACGGGCACCGAGACCACCGTGGCCGCCACCCCAACCGGACCTTGGGACGCCATGACGGGCCCAGCGCTGCGGGACTACGTCAGGGAACACGCACTCGCCAAGCTGGCCACGCTTCAACCGGAGCTGACCGCAGAGGCGCTCGATGGATTCGTCGCGGATCCAAGCACGGCGCCAGAGCTGAGCGGCAAGTCCGTCGAGCGGCTCTTCGACGTGGCGGTGGTCGCGCTCACGAACGGCGACACGGCGCTGGCCCGCGGCATCGTGCGGCTGGTGCGCGCACGGGCCCGCAACCGAAACAGCGCGTTCGCGGGGAACACGATCCTCGCGGAGGCGGCGCGCCGGGATGGCGCCGACGCAGCCGCCATGGAGGCGGGGATCGCCGATGTCTTCCGCGAGCAGCCGCGCACCCGCTTCTCGGCGAGCACGGTCATCTTCCAGATCTTCCAGACCCAGGAGCAGCTGCAGGCCGCGCTCGGTCAGACGCAGCAGCAGATGGTGTCGCTCGAGACCGCGAGCACGGCGCTCTTCTTCGAGCAGCTCCTGCCGTCGATCGTGGAGCATCGGGATCGGTTCTTGGCCGCGGCGGCGACCGTCGCCGCCGAACACGAAGCGCAGCCGGCCGTGGCGACCTACGAGTTCGGCACGGTCGACCTGACCGGGGCGCGCGACGCACGCGAAGTCCGCATCGGCGTCTGGGATGTCGGCACGAACCCGGCGCTCTTCGAGTCGCAGCTCTTCGTGAACCCGAACGAAGAGGTGAACGGGCAGGACGACGACGAGAACGACTTGGTCGACGACGTGCACGGCGTGGCGTCGGACATCGGCGAACACACCAACATGGATCTGCTCTACCAGCCGACTCCGGAGACCTTGGCGGAGTACACGCCCTTTCTTCAGGGCATCATGGATCTGCGGGCGGGCATCGCGTCGTCCGAGGCGGCGACCCGGGTGCTGGCGCTGATGCGCTCGGTGACCGATCCGCAGGCGCTCGAAGCGCTCGAGCAGAACCTCGATGCGGTGGGGGAGTGGGCGCACGGGACCCACGTCGCCGGCATCATGTTGCAGGGGCTCCCTCAGGCGAAGCTGGCGATCTTCCGCAGCGCGTGGGCGGGCGAAGCCCGGCTCTACCACCACCGCGGACCGACCGACGGCGAGTTGATGGCCGAACGTTCCAACATCAACGACATCGCGACCTTCATTCGCGCCCACGAGATCCGCGTGGTGAATGCGAGCCTCGGGTTCAGCGAAGAGTACGTGGCCGATGCGCTCCGCCACGAACGCGACACCTACGAGACCGACGCCGAGGTTCAGGCGCGCGCCGCGGCCGTGCAGGCCCGGCGGGCGGAGAACTGGCGCGCGATCTTCGAGGCGTGCCCGGAGACCTTGTTCGTCGTCGCCGCGGGCAACAGCAACCAGGACGTGGCCGAGTACGGCGTCGTGCCCGCCAGCTTCAACCTGCCCAACCTGCTCGTGGTGGGTGCGGTCGACCGCTACGGCGACTGGGCGACGTTCACCAACAGCAACCCGGAGGTCGTGCGGGTGTTCGACTTCGGCGTGGAGGTCCCGAGCCTCATTCCAGACGGGCAGACCATTCCGCTCTCCGGTACCTCGATGGCGTCGCCAAACGTGGCGAACCTCGCCGGCAAGATGCTCTCGGTCAATGGGAGCCTCACCCCTGCGCAGGTGATCACGATCATTCGCGAGACCGGCGACGCGATCGAAGCGCCCTTCAACGGCGTCATCGCCAACGAAACCAATGCGCTCCGGCGAGCGCGGCGGGAACGACCGCGCGGCCGGCGCCGCTGATCGATCCTGGTGGGAGCCACGGGCGGGCGCGTGGGTGAGCGTGCCGCGCGCTTCGCCGTCTGGCACCACCGCGGCAAATGTGCTTTGAGGCGTTCATGCGGCTCAGCGTCGTCATTCCCGTCTACAACGAATGCAACACGATCGAAGCGATCGTGGCGCGCGTGCGTTCCGTCGAAATCACCGGCATCGAAGGCAAGGAGCTCGTGCTCGTCGACGATGGCAGCTCCGACGGCACCCGCGACAAACTCGCGGAACTCGAGAAGGCGTACGACGACGTGCGGGTGATCCTGCACGCGAAGAATCAGGGCAAAGGCGCCGCGCTCCGGACCGGTTTTCGGGAGTGCACCGGCGACGTCGTCATCATCCAGGATGCGGACCTCGAGTACGATCCGAACGAGTACCCGCGCCTCGTCGAGCCGATCCTCGATGGCCGGGCGGACGTGGTCTACGGCTCACGGTTCATCGGCGGCGAGAGCCACCGGGTGCTCTACTTCTGGCACATGGTGGGCAACCGCTTCCTCACCCTGATGTCGAACATGATGACCAACCTGAACCTCACGGACATGGAGACTTGCTACAAGGTCTTCCGCCGCGAGGTGATCCGCGACATCACCATCGAAGAAGATCGATTCGGCTTCGAGCCGGAGATCACCGCCAAGCTCGCGAAGCGTGGCGTGCGCATCTACGAGGTCGGCATCTCGTACAACGGCCGCACCTACGACGAGGGCAAGAAGATCGGCTGGCGGGACGGCGTCCGTGCGCTGTACTGCATCGCCAAGTACAACTTGGACCGCTGATCGCTCTGTCATCCTCCTGCTCCAGATGCGTGAAACTGGAGGGGAAATACGGGTGGGTGAATCTGGGTGGGAAATACGGGTGGGTAAAATCGGTGCGTGAAATGAAGTGGGTACCAAAACTCCTCTGCGCCCTCGTGCTGCTGGGCTGCGGCGACGACGACGCAGGGATCGACGCGTCGCTGCCGGACGCCGCGCCGGACGGGACCACGATGTGCACCGCACGCACGCCGGCCGAACGGCCCGACCCCGGCTTGTGCGAGGCGCTCACCACGGACTACGCCAGCTGCGAAGACGATCTCTGGGGCCCATGCGTGTCCGACTTCGGCACGTACGCCCGCATCCAGCCGACCATCAGCTCGATCGCACGCGTCGCGGGTTTCGAAGCGATCGCGCCGCTGCTCTTCGACTACTCGGCCGACGCGACCGCAGAGACGTTCCTCGAGGCGCGCGGCATCTACCAGGAAGACGAAGGCCTCGACAGCCGGGTCGTGCGCCGGTTCGATCCGCGCGCGGACGCACCGGAGGGGACCGATTGCACCTTGGACGGCGTGCCCGCGATGTTCCCCGAGTTCTGCGTCGGCCCGGCGGTCTTGCAGCCGCTCCTGCTCGACGCGTTTGCGGCCGGCAGCGCGGGCGATCGTCCGCGGGTCCAGGCGGCCAAGATCGAAGCGGGCCTGCTGTGGTTCTTCTACGCTTCGGTCGCCAAAGAGTCGCTCACCTGCACGACGGCAGCCAAAGACTGCGATTCGGCCTACGCCTACTACACGGGCGGCGCCGAAGCGCGGGGCGGCGTCGGTCTCGGTGGCCGGGTGCAAGCCGTCGACCCCTATGCGCACGACCGGGTCTGGGACGGCATCCTCGCGCTGCGGTGCTGGCGCGATCTCGACGACAGCGACGTGGCCGAAGACCTCGCGCTTCGAGAACGCGCCCGCGACCAACTCGACCGCGCGGTGACCGACGGACTGGCCGCGGTGCTCGTGGAGCGCCTCGGGCGCATCGAGGCGGCGTCTCCCGAGGCGGCTGCGGCCCACTGGGCGTTCTCTCAAGTGCTCGGCCAAGCGCTGGATCGGCCGCTGACGGAGCGGGACGCGGAAGCCGCGGCGACCGTGCGGATCGCGTTCGAAGCCGAGACTCCGGACGGCTCGGCGATCGCGACGGTCGTCGACGCGCTTGGGTCCACCTTCGACTGCCCGTAGTTTCTGGCGGCCCTCCGGTCGGCCGGGCCGGAACGGATCGGGGGTGATCGGCCCGCAAGACGGGTGATCTCGCAAGCGCCTTCGGCTGTGAGCCACGTCATCGAAGCCGATGACGCGATGCGGCACAATCCCCGTGATTTCAGTCGGTTGACAGCCCTCAGAGGCGCTTCTACCGTGCCGATCCCCGCGCCGATTCTCCCTTTCGAGAGGGCGCGCACGCCCATGACGCTACCCGCCCGAAAGCCCAGCTGGCTCCGTGTACGCCTTCCTTCCGGGGAGACGCAGGAACGCTTCACAGCGCTCAAGGAGACGATGCGCCGGCTCGACCTGCACACCGTCTGTGAAGAGGCCCGCTGTCCGAACATCTTCGAGTGTTGGGGGCAGGGCACCGCCACGATCATGATCCTCGGAGAGACCTGCACCCGAGGCTGCCGGTTCTGTTCCGTCAACACCGGCAACCCCCAGGGCTTCGTGGATCCACGCGAGCCGGAGAACGTCGGACGCGCGCTCGGGCAGCTCGATTTGGCCTACGTGGTCGTGACCATGGTCGACCGCGACGACCTGCTCGATGGCGGCGCCGACCATGTCTCCCAGGTGCTGCAGCGCATCGGCCACTACGCGCCGGAGCTGCTCGTCGAGACGCTCCTCGGCGACTTCCAGGGGCAGCGTCGAGACGTCGAGACGGTGGTCCAGGAAGGCCGCCCCCACGTCTTTGCACACAACGTCGAAGTGCCGCCGGGGCTGCAGCGCACCATCCGCGACGCCCGCTGCAGCTGGGACCGCTCGGTCGACGTTCTGAAGTGGGCCAAAGCGGCCGGCAGCGAAGTCACGAAGACCTCGCTCATGGTCGGCCTCGGCGAGACGCGCGACGAAGTGCTCGATGCGATGAAGCTCCTGCGGGACGCCGACGTCGACGTGCTCACCCTTGGTCAGTACCTGCGGCCCACCAAGAAACACGCCGAGGTGCAGCGCTACGTCAGCCCCGAAGAGTTCGACGAGTACCGCGACCGCGGTCTCGAGATGGGCTTCCGTTTCGTGGCGTCCGGACCGCTCGTGCGTTCGAGCTACCGTGCCGCCGAAGCGTTCTTGCACGGCGTGCTCAAGGGGCAGCCCGCGCCGACGAGCGTGGATCGGTACGGCAAGAAGAAGCACCTCGCGGTGTTGCCCTAGCGTGCGGATGCACGGTGCGTGGGCCGTTGCCGGCCAAGAGACGAAGACCTGTCGGTCGAAGAAGTAGAGAAGGACGCGGGACATGCAGACGGAACATCAAGTCGTACCCATTCGAACACCGGACAACGATTCCGACGGTGTGACGTCCGTCATCCGACCGGATGGTTCGCTCAACCCGGAGACCGATCCGAAGCTTCCGCTCGAGACGGTGCTCGATCTCTACCGGTCGATGGTCCGCACCCGCGTCATCGACACCCAGCTCGTGCGCCTGCAGCGCCAGGGCCGGATCGGGTTTCACATCGGCTCGCTCGGTGAAGAGGCCTGCATTCTCGGGTCGGCCGCGGCGATGCGCCCGAACGACTGGATCATGCCGTGTTACCGCGAGTTCGGCGCGCTGCTCTACCGCGGCTTCCCGCTGCAGGCGTACCTCGACAACATGTACGGCAACGCGGACGACATCGTGATGGGCCGGCAGATGCCCGACCACTACACCGGCAAGGCGTACCGCTTCGGTTCGGTGAGCTCGCCGATCGGCACCCAGATCACCCAGGCCGTCGGCATCGCATGGGCCGCGCGCTACAAGGGCAACGACGAAGTCGTCAGCGTCTACTTCGGCGAAGGCGCGACAAGCAGCAACGAGTTCCACACCGGCCTGAACTTCGCCGGTGTGATGAAGGCGCCGGTCATCTTCCTGTGCCGCAACAACCGGTGGGCGATCAGCGTGCCGAGCGAGAAGCAGACCGCGAGCGTCACGTTCGCCGAGAAGGGCGTCGCGTACGGCATCCCCGGTGTGCGCGTCGACGGCAACGACATCCTGGCGACGTGGAAGGTCGTGCGGGAGTGCGTCGAGAAGTCGGCGGCTGGCGCCGGCCCGTTCTTGATCGAGATGCTGACCTACCGGGTGGGCGGCCACTCCACCTCCGACGACCCACGCGCCTACCGCGTGCAGGACGAAGTCGAACAGTGGCGGCGCACCGATCCGATTCAGCGGATGCGCACGCATCTGGAAGGCCGCGGCGCCTGGGACGAAGCCCGCGACGAAGCCTACAAACAAGAAGTCGAGACCGAACTCAAGGCCTGCATCACGGCGGCTGAGAACAAACCGAAACCGGAGCTTGGAACGATGTTCGACGATGTCTTCCAGCACCGCCCGTGGCACCTCGAAGAGCAATGCGAAGCGCTGCTCGCCGGACCCCGCCCCAAGAGCGAACACTAAGGACGTCGACAGATGCCTCAAATGAACCTGGTGCAGGCCATCAACAGCGCACTCGCCTCCGAGATGCGCGCCGATCCCGACGTCGTCGTGCTCGGTGAAGACGTCGGCAAAGTCGGCGGCGTGTTTCGAGTCACCCAAGGGCTCTACGACGAGTTCGGCGAAGACCGCGTGATCGACACGCCGCTCGCCGAAGGCGGCATCATCGGCGCGGCGCTCGGCATGGCGCTCTACGGCCTGCGGCCGGTGCCGGAGATCCAGTTCTCTGATTTCATCTTCCCCGCGTTCGACCAGATCGTCAGCGAGGTCGCGAAGTACCGCTACCGAAGCGGTGGCGAGTACACGGCGCCGATGGTGATCCGCACGCCGGTGGGCGGCGGCATTCGCGGCGGGCACTACCATTCGCAGTCGCCCGAGTCGCTCTTCATTCACACCGCCGGTTTGAAGGTCGTGTGCCCGAGCAACCCCTACGACGCCAAGGGGCTGCTGCTCAGCGCGATCCGCGACGACGATCCGGTGATGTTCTTCGAGCCGAAGCGGGTCTACCGCGCGGTGAAGATGGAAGTCCCCGAAGAGGAGTACACGCTCCCGATCGGCAAAGCGAAGGTCGTGCGCGAAGGCGAAGACGTCACCGTCATCGCCTGGGGCGCGATGCTCTTCGAGGCGCTCGCGAGCGCGGAAGAGATCGGCGGCGAAGGGGTGCGCGCCGAGGTCATCGACCTGCGCACGCTCTGGCCCGTGGACATCGACACGATTGTCGAATCGGTGAAGAAGACCGGCCGCGTCGTCATCGTGCACGAAGCGCCGAAGGCCTGCGGGTTCGGCGCCGAACTTCTTTCGATGGTGGTGGAGAAGTGTTTCGTACACCTCGAAGCCCCGCCCGTGCGCGTCACCGGATGGGACACGCCGTTCCCCTACACGCTGGAGATGGAATACCTGCCACTCCAGCATCGAATCACCCCCGCGCTTCTCGAGACCGCCCGCTACGTCCCCTGACGTCGAGCAGTCACCGAACGCAGTACCGAGCACAGAGACTTAGAGGACCGAGAGATGGCGAACTTCGAGTTCAGGCTCCCCGACATCGGTGAGGGCGTCAGCGAAGGCGAGATCGTGGAGTGGCTGGTCGCCGTGGGCGATGTGGTCGCAGAAGACGATCCGATGGTCGAGGTGATGACCGACAAGGCCACCGTGACCATCGGTGCGCCGCGCGCCGGCACGATCCACGACCTGCGCTTCGGGGTCGGCGCGGTGGCGCTCGTGGGCCAGGTGATCGTCGTCATCGATCAGGACGGCACCGCGGAGCCCGTCGAGGCCAAGTCTCCGGAAGGGAAGAAGGACGAAGGTCCCGCCGCAACCGCCGTCGGCGACATCAAGGATGGTCTTCCGGGCTCCAACTACTTCGAGTCCGGCGCCAACGGCGGGGCCAAGGGTGGCAGTGGCGGACCGGCGCCGGCGAAGGCGCCGAAGGCCGCTTCGTCTGCCAGCGCGTCCCGACCGATCGACTTCTTCCAGGCCAAACCGCTGGCGACGCCTGCGACACGCAAACTGGCGCGGGACCTCGGCGTGGATCTGCGGCGGGTGGCGCCGTCGGGTCCGAGCGGCCGGACCACGCGCGACGACGTGCGGGGGTTCGCGGAAGGCGCACCGACTGCGCCTCATCCGAGCCCCGCGGCATCGACCCGGCCGGCCGCCCCGATCGCGGTCGACGATGCGTCCCGCGAGACGCGCACGCCCTTCGTCGGCATCCGCCGCAAGATCGCGCAGCGCATGCAGACGACGAAGAACACCGCGGCGCACTTCACCTTCGTCGAGGAGTGTCATTGCGATCCGCTGATGGCGCTGCGTGGGCGGTTGAAGCCGGCCGCGGAAGAAGCCGGCGTCAAACTCAGCTACCTGCCGTTCATCGTCAAAGCGGTGGTCGGCGCGCTGAAGAAGCACCCGGTGCTCAACACCGCGCTCGACGAGTCGAGCAATGAGCTCGTGTACCGGAACTACTTCCACATCGGCATCGCGGCCGCGACGCCGGCGGGACTGATGGTGCCGGTGGTGCGAGACGCGGACCAGCGGAGCATCCTCGACATCGCACGGGAGATCGACCGACTCGGCGAGGGCGCGCGCGCCGGCACGTTGTCGGCCGACGAGCTGTCCGGATCGACGTTCACGATCACCTCGCTCGGCCGGCAGGGCGGACTCTTCGCGACGCCGATCCTGAACCACCCCGAAGTGGGCATACTCGGGGTGCACCAGATGAAGGAGAAGCCGGTCGTGCGCGACGGGCAGATCGTCATCGGCAACGTGATGCTGCTCTCGTTGAGCTTCGACCACCGCATCGTCGACGGCCACGTCGGCGCCGCGTTTGCGTACGACATCATCCGCTACCTCGAAGAACCCGACCGCCTCTTTCTCGAGATGGTCTGACCGGGCGTCCGGTTGCCCTTGCCCCTGATGCGAAGGTCGGAGCGAAGTCGGTTGCGGTCACTGCCAGCGCACGACAGATGGCGCGCGTTGACTGACGCCGACCACCCGGATGTGCTCTAGTCCGATCGATCATGGAGCGGCACGACGAGCACGAAGAACAGCCCTACGTCCCCGAGTCGGTCGAGGACGATCCCGAGCTCGCCATCGAGCGACGCGGGCTGTTGCGTGGGTTCTTCGGAACGTTGCGGGAGTCCGTGCACCCGATCCTCAGCAGCGGTGGCTACGCGCTCGGCGAGAAGGTCGCACCGGCGCTGTTCTTCTGCATCCTCACCTTCGTTCCGCTCGCGCTGCTCCAGGGCATCATCCCGTACACCCACACGCTGAGTTTCGGCGACGGGTTCGGCATCGTGGTGCGCCAAGGACGCGGTGACGTCGGACTCGACGTCTTCCACGCGATGGGCATCGGCCTCTTGGTGTGCAGCGTTCGATTCGTCGCGATGGGTGTGAGCTTCGCGAGCCTCGCCCGCGCCTTCGGGCAGGTGCCCGCCGGTGCCAAGGACGAGAACCTCGCGCGCGTCGCGTGGCGCGCCATGCTGTTGAGGGCGCACTGGATCCCGCTCCAGGGCACGATGGGACTGGCGGCCGGCCTGATGCACTGGGCCCTGCCGAAGTCCGCGTCGTCGAGCGTCGCGATTCTGTTCCTCGCGCTATTGCTGGTGGCGATGCCGCTCGTGGTGCACTTCGTCGCGCTTCGCCACGCGGCGATTCGGTCGTGCGGCGTGAGCAAGTTCGCGTCGCTGCTGGTGGTGCTGG
This sequence comes from Deltaproteobacteria bacterium, assembly GCA_034670305.1. Lineage (GTDB taxonomy): Bacteria > Myxococcota_A > Polyangia > Polyangiales > Houyiibacteriaceae > JAXMNT01. The sequence continues at coordinate 15,758 of JAXMNT010000061.1, read as the reverse complement.
TTCCGTTCGTGTTGGCCGGCGTGCTCGAGCACATCCTCATCGGCAACGGGTACGAACCGGGCGGCGTGCTCGAAGCCTGGTTGCCGACGCCCACCCCCGTCGAAGCTCCGTGACGCGCGGGGCTCAACGCGCCTCACGGTCGGGTGGGGGGCTCGCATGGGCCCCGCTGATGTTCGTCGCATGCGGCGTGTTCGGCTACCTCCTGCTCGGCCTGCTCGACGACGCGTTCGAGCCAGAGTCCCCAGCCCACGCCAGCGGGGTCCAGCAGTTTCACCGGACGCCACCGCTCCAACTCGCGCTCATGGGAGGCGGTGCCATCGCCGGCATCGCCTTCATCATCTGGCGCGGCTTGCGGCGGGGCACTCGCCGGATCCAGCCCGAGTGGCCATCCGGAACCAACCGGTTCCACATGCCGCCGGAAGAAGGTGCGCCCGTGGACGATCCGTTCTCGGGCCCTGTCCACGTCGTCGTCGTCCAGATCGCGTTCGCTTCCGCGCGGCGAGAATCGCTGGTCGAGCGGATCGCGCGTTTCGCTGTGACCGACGACGACGCGGTGCGCGCGCTTCCGATCTTGATGGACGCGCTGCGCCAGATCGACGCCGACTGGACCCACACGTTCGTGGCGTCGGGCCAGTCGTCGAGCGGTGCCCCTGCGCGCGAGGCGTTCTTCGAAGAAGTGGGCTTGGCGCGCTCCGGCGCGGTGCGCGGCGAGCAGTCGAGTTTGCGCGGCGGTCCCTCTGGAACATGCGCGCTGGCGACCGTGGTGCTCGCCGCCCGTGCGAAGCTGCCCGCCGTGCCCGACCCCTCGGACCACTCTCGAGTCGCCGCATTCCTCGAGTCCATCGCGTCGATGGATGCGAACGACATCGCGGAGTTCGAGTTGGTGTGGGCGCCGCCGCACCGAGGCGGCATGAAGACGGAGCTGCTCGAGCTGGTGGCGCCGCGGTTGGTGGCGGTGCGGTAGCGGGTTGGGTGCAGCCGGCTCGGGCACGGGTATAGGGGCACGGGCACGGGCGGCGTGTTCGTACGCAAACCGGGCACGGGCACGGGCACGGGCACGGGAGCCGCGCGCTTTCGCACGCGGCTAGATCTCGAAGGGCGCGCTGGCGACTTCGTGGGGGGTGTGGCCTTCGGGGGCGCAGCTGCGGACCACGAACCGAACGGTGCCGTCGACCGGGGCGCAGCGGTTGCAGGCGCACTGCGCGTCGCCACGGGAACCGAGCCACGCGGGCGGGCGGAGTTCACCACCGGGCGCGAGGTCGACGCAGTCCGGGACCTCGTCCTGGCAGCGGGCGCGCAACCCGAACCCACCGGTGAGCTCTTCCCACGAGTCCCCGTCCTGCCGCTGCACCGAGACGCGTCCCTGGAGTCTCGCCAAGGCGGTCCCGTGGTTCTGGACCCGGACCGTGGCGCCTTCTCCGTCGAGGGCGGTGATCAGGCGGAGGGAAGGAGCCGGCGCGGGATCGAGCGGCGTCTCCGCGACCGTCTCCGGCTCGGTCTGCGTCGCCGGCGGGCGATCCCGTCCGGTCGTGCCTTCGGTCTCCGCGACTTCCGTGGTGGTCGTCGGTTCGCCGCCGCAGCCATGGCTGCAGCCAAGACACATCGCGATCGCCAGCAGTGCACGCATGATCACCGCACTAGTACACGCGCGACCAAAGCGCAGGTATTCCGCAGGCCCGCGTTGCGTCGGTCGCGCACGGGCCCGGAAGACATCCTCCGCAGGGTCGGCGCTCAGATGAGGATCGTCGCGCAACCAAGGGCGATGCGCACCACGCCGGATCCGTCCAGCTCGAGCCGGCGACACGTGTTCGGGCAGAGCACGATGCGTTCTGGGTTCGCCGGGTCTTCGCCCTCGTAGTACCAGCCCTCACCGGTGCAGCGCTCGTAGGTGCCAACGTTCGGGATCGTCTCGACCACGCCGGCGCCCGACGTGTACTCGACGTTGACGCGAAGGGGATCGAGCGACTCCCCCTCGGGCGGCGGCGGCATCTCGTACACGCACGGCAGGGTGACCGGCACCGCGATCGCGCGGTTGAGTTCGGTGAAGAGCCGGCTCCAGTCCTCGTCGCAGATGTTCATCTGCAGACCACCGGTGTTGGAGGCGAGTGCCCAGTAGATGTCGCCGTTGTCGGCCGCGTCGTCTCGCGGGCCGGAGCACCCGTCCATCCGGAAACCGCCGAAGCTGTGGGTCGAGCCGGGCGGCGAGACGATCACATGGGCGCGGAAGGTCCGCAGCAGTCGCTCCTGCATCATCGTGCGGAAGGTGGCCTCCGGCATGTTGCTCTCGTCGTCGGTGACGATGACGAAGTGCAGGCCCGCGCTGCGACGCAAGAACGGCTGCCAGCGGTCGTAGGTCGAGAGCAGCTTCTCGAGCGAGTTGGTCGACTGCACGTCTTCTTCGATGCGGAGGAACTGGGTGGGATCGGTGCCGAGCGGGGGCGGCACGGTGACGAAGCCCGCCGCGGTGATCAGGACGACGTGAATGTCGAGGCCGGTCGCGACGATGCCGGCCGCGAAGTCGTTCATGCGTTCCTGGACGAGGCTCGCCTCGTCACTCATCGAGCCGGAGTTGTCGATGATCCACACGATGTCGACGGGCGCGATGCTCGACTCGGCACCGACGGTCACGGCAGAGCATTCGCCGCCGCCGGTGTCGGGCAAGGGGCCCACGTCTCGCGGCGGTCCCACGTCGACCCCCATCACACCGGAGTCTTCGCCGGCGCCACCGGAGTCCCGTCCGGGGCGGCCGCCCGTGGTGGGCGCGCACGCAAATGCAACAACAGAGAGACACAAGCAGAGAAGGGCGACGCGGGTCATGGAGAACTCCTGCGCGCATGGTAGCCCGCCCTTGGGCTCGAGACAGATCGAAGGCTTACAGTTGATACTGGCCGCCCGTCGAGCGAAGCGAGCCCAGGCTCTGGACGCCGAATCAGGGCCGCCAGTCTCGCGAAGCGAGCCAGGCCCGTCGTGCAGCAATCAGCGACGCAACCGGCGTGCCGCGGTCCGGTTGTCGGGATCGACTTCGAGCGCACGCTCCCAGGCCCGTCGAGCGGCCACTTCGTTGCCCGCCAAGCGCCGCGCATCGCCGAGGAGCACGTGGTACTCGGACCGACGGGCCCGGCGACGGACCGCCTTCTCGGCCCACTCGACCGCCTGTGCACCGTCTTCGCGGGCGATGAAGAGCGCCGCGTTGGCGGCAAATGCCCGCGGGTTCTCTGGGTCGAGGGCGAGCGCGCGCCGAATGGTGGCGGTGGCTTCGTCGAGTTCGCCGCGGGCCACGGCCCGGGCTCCGTCGCGGGCCAGAACGTCGGACCGCTGTTCGCGCTCCCGTTCGGTCAGCTGGGTGTCACCGGTCTCGGTCTCGGTCTCGGTGCCGGTCTCGGTCTCGGTCTCGGTCCCGGTCTCGGTTTCGGTTTCGGTTTCGGTGCCGGTCTCGGTCTCGGTGCCGGTCTCGGTGCCGGTCTCGGTCTCGGTGCCGGTCTCGGTGCCGGTCTCGGTCTCGGTGCCGGTCTCGGTCTCGGTGCCGGTCTCGGTGCCGGTCTCGGTCTCGGTGCCCGTCTCGGTGCCCGTCTCGGTCTCGGTGCCCGTCTCGGTGCCCGTCTCGGTCTCGGTGCCGGTCTCGGTGCCGGTCTCGATGCCGGTCTCGATGCCGGCCTCGATGCCGGTCACGGTCTCGACGCCCTCGATGGGCTCGATCGGGGTGACCACTGGCTCGGCCTCCGCGAAGTACTGGGGGAAGTACTTGGGCCCCAGCAGGTAGCCGGCGACCCCGAGGCCGCCGAGCACGAGCACCGCGAGCACCCCGTAGATCGCGCCGCGCGACTTCTTCTTGGCCGAAGGCGGCGGTCCTTTGAGGTGATCGATCACGCTCGGCGTGACCTTCGGAATGATCATCGGCGCGGCTTCGAACGCGCCCGCCGGCGGCGGCTCGTCCGGAACGTCCGGCAGTGCGCCCAACGCGTCGGTCACGGACGCCTGGGCCTGCTTCATCGACTGCTCGTCGATGGTGTCCTTGATGCCCGACTCCGCTGCCACGAACCCGCTCGGATCAGCCAGCTCCACAGGCATGAATCCGCTGGCCTCTTTCGGTTCAGGCGGCGGCTCGGAGAAGTGCGGTTCGAGGTCGAGCAGCGACTCGCCCGACGCGGGGGCGGCGCTCTTCACGCCCTCGGAAGTCGCGGTGATCGGTTTCTTGCCGACCGACCCGCCGGTCTCGTCTTCAAAGAGCACTTCTTCGAGGCTCGGTCGATCCGGTGGCTCCGAGGGCGGGGCGATCATGCCGCCCATCATGGTCTGGGCGCGTGCCTTCTTCGGCTTCGGTGAAGCGACGGGTTCGGGGGATGCGGCTGGGGGTGCGGGCGGGGATGGCGGCGATGGCGCGACCGCGTCGGCGGGGGGCGCCGTCGCCAGACCCATCATCGTCGAGGCCAGCTTGCGCGCCTTCTTGCGACTTCCGACCACAGCCTTCGGCGCCGGCGGCAGAGGCATCGGCGGCTTCTCGTCGGGCTTCGCCTCGGGCGTCGAAAAGGGGGAGCGGAGCTTGGCCTCGGACCGGGCTTCGACGGCTGGTGGGGGAGGCGCTGCGCCCGCACCCATCATGGTCCGCATCATCTCCTTGTTCTTCTTCTTCTTGGGCTGCCCGACCGACGCGCGGGGTTTCTCGGGCACGATGGGGCTCATGCCCGCGGGGGGCGGGAGCGGCGCAAGCGGAGGGTCCGGCGGCAGATCGAGCTCGCCGCTCTGCTCATCGGCTTCTTCACTCCAGGGCGGTGGTGCGGTCACCATCTGCGAGCTCTTCCGCCCGCGCGGCTTGCCTTCGCGCGCCAACCGTTCGTCCTCGCGCTTTTGTTTCTGGGAGGCCGCGATGGCGCGGAGCTCCGCGTCGTCTTCGATGCTGGTGGCCAACGTGGGTTCGTCTTCCCAGCTCAGTTCCGCGGGCGTCGCCGGACCGAGCCCCGCGGGTGCATCCATGTGGGTGCGCGATGGATCGCTCGGCGCCCCTGCCGGATCCTCGGGAAGGAGGGCCGGAGGTGCGTAACTCGGCGTGACTCTGGGAAGAAGCGATGCAGCCGAGTCCAGGGCTTCGTCCACCGGCATCATGACGCTGGCGCTCTTCGGGTGGGAGACCCGCTCGACGTGGATGCGCGCCGCCTGCAGCAGCAGCCCACGCGCGAGTGCTTCCATGCCCTCCACCCGGGGTTCGTCGTCCCCTTCTGCGACCGCGCCCACGAGCAGCCCATCGGCGAGGTCGAACGCGACCTGCGACCGTTGCGCGCGCAGCACGACGTGCCGGGTGCCCTCGCACTTGCCGAGCGCGCGCAAGAGCCGAGAGGGACCGGTGGGCTCGAGCCGTGCGTCGAACTCGGACTCGCTGGTGGCCCGGTCGACGAGCCAGCGGTCGGACTCGATGAGCGGCGCGATTCGACCAGCGATCTCTTCCACGTCCGGCGTGCTCGTGGCCGCGGGCCACAGTTCGTCCCCGCGTGCGAGCAAGAGGCCGGCCCAGCGCAGCCGAAGATCACGCCGGATGTAACGGACGGCCTCGAAGCCGACGCCTTCCATCGCGCCCGCGTCGAGAATGATCACCGTCGGGTCGAGGCCACTCGCCCGCTCGAGGCCGCGCACGCTGACGTCGGTCACGCCTACGAGCGCGCCATGGGTGCGAAGCGCCTGGGCCAACGCGTCGGCGCGTTGCGGGTCGTTCTCCATCAGGAGAATTCGCAGTCCGCCGAAGATCGCCAGATCGCCTCGCGGGTGATCTTCGGGATCGATCAGCTTGAGGCGGCCCGAGGTCTCGTAGAGTTCGTAGTGGAGGGGCTCGGCCTGTGCGACGAGCGGCTTGAGCCGACCGACGAACGCCCGAACCGCGTCGTCCACCGCGCCGCCCGCGCCGAGTACGAGTCGCACCGGCGCGGCTTTGCCGCTGTGTTCGATGGAGAGGATGCCGCTCCGAAGTTCTTGGGTCACGAGCGCCACGAGCTCGTCGAGCGTGGCTTCTCCGAGGGCCCCCGCGGCTTCGCCGGGTCGGTCGGGCAGCTCCTTGCACAGCGCCACGATGCGGTCGGAGATCTCGTACACGGAGGCGGTCCGCCGGACCACCGCGACCGCGCCGCTCCGGAAGGCGCGCAGCCGTTCGTCGAGGCTCGCGTCGTCGATGAGCAGAGCGACCGGAACCACACTGGTCACTGGGTGGGACGCCAGGGTGCGCAAGAGCGCGAGCCCGTCTTCGCGGGTGGCGTCGCCGACGAGCAACACCAGGTCGGGGGCGGTCTCGGACACCGCATCGATGGCGCTCTCCGCCATGGCTCGGCCCACCACCAGCTTGGCCCGCTCCAGCTGCTGACGGATGGCTGCCTCCATGGGCTCACCCTCTCCGATGATGAGCAAATTGGGCCGTTGTGCCGAGGCTACTCCCACGCGACGCGATCGTCGCCGATTGGCCCGCCGATCGCCAATTGTCCGACATGTTTGGGACGATCTTTTCGAGTGACTTCGCGATCCATCGGGTTTGTGCTCATCGGACGGACACCGACACCCGGGCCGTGCGGGCGGGCCGAATCGAAACCCGACGCGAGATGGCTGGTCCTCGACCGAACGGCCGCACCTCGATCCGGTGGCTGCCGCTCGGCAATCGAAACGAGCCTGGCGCTTCTCCAAGGGTGCGGCCCCGCCAGCGCACGATGCCCCAACCTCCGGGGGTCACCACGTGAAGGGTGCCCTCGCCAACGGCTTCCATCGACATCGCGCGCGGACGCATCCGGGGCACGCGTCGCATCGAAGGTTCGTCGGTTTGCACGGTGCTGGCTTCGGGAACCTCGGTGCCGGCTTCGGATTCCGAAGTGCCGGCTTCGGATTCCGAAGCCATGTCGACCGTCGCCTCCACGACGATCGCGCCGACCTCCGGCGTGGGCTCGGGAGGCAACTCGAACTGGTAGCCGCCCGCGTCCGCCGTGGCCGTCACCGGCGGATTGGACCGAGCGACCGGCGTGGGTTCCGGGGTCCGGCCTCGGACCACACTGAATGCGACGAGCGCGGCAACCGACGCACTGGCGAGCGCCCAAGGCATCCACCACCGCTTGTGTTTGGGCATGAACGACCCACCGAACGAGCGGTTCGTCGTGTCTCCCGCTTCGCTGTCCGCGGAGGCCACGAACGGTTCCACGGGCGTGTCGTCCCGGTCGCGCGCCACCGCCGCGCGCACCAGCTCGCCCGTCTCTCGTTCGCCGGAGGGGAACAGGGCGGCCATCCAGATCGCGATCTCTTCGTGCTCGGGCTGGGTGCCCTCGTCCTCGAACATGACCAGCAAGTCTTCGCGCATGGTGGCTGCGCTCGCGTACCGGGCGTCGCGGTTGCGGGCCAAGGCCCGGAAGATCACTTCTTCCAGACCGAGCGGTACCTCCATCGAGTAGTCGCTCAAACTTGGGATCGGGTCCTGCAGGATCGCTTTGACCACCTCGCCCATCGACTCGGAGTCGAACAACTTCTCTCCGGCGATCGACTCCCAGAGCACCACGCCGAGCGACCACACATCGGCCCGCCGATCGATCCCGATGCCGTCGAGGTTCTCCGGCGCCATGTACCCGAGCTTGCCTTTCACTTCCCCGCTCGCGGTGCTCGCGAGCTTCTCCCGCGCCGAAGCGACCCCGAAGTCGAGCAGCCGGGTGACGCCGTCGAATCCGACGAAGAGGTTGTGGGGCGACACGTCTCGATGCACGACCTCGAGGTTGCCGTCGGGGCCGGAGAGTTCGTGGGCCGCGTGCAGCCCCGCGCACACATCGACCGCGATGCGCGCCATCATCATCGCGTTCTCCCGCGACGGGCCCTTCTCCCGGAGCTTCTTCATCACCTGGGAGAGCGGCCGTCCCCGCAGGAACGGCATCGCGAGGTAGGGGGTGTCGTCGATCTCTCCAAACGCGAGCACGCCGCACACGTTCGGGTGGTCGATGCGTGCCGCGATGCGGGTCTCGTCGGCGAACATGCGGCGGAACCGCGGGATCTCCGCCATGTGCTCGTGGATGCGTTTGACCGCCACGAGCGTGGGTTCGCAGTCCTGTTCCGCCAGGTAGACCGTGCCCATGCCCCCCGACGCGATGCGCGCGATCAACCGGTACGGCCCGAAGGGTCGCGGCTTGATCGGAGAGGCCACGGCCGGAGGTTAGCAGGCATCTGAGCCGGCCCGTCCGCCGGGGCCGCCCGGCGTCGCGTGGACGCTCCGCTTGGGCGCACCAAGTGTTAGGCTCTCGGTCCTTGGCCAAGGAAGACACGAGCACGCAGACAGAGGTCGCCCGCTTCGTCGACGAAGTCCCCGGCTCCTACGAAGTCACCCGGTTCGCGATCGAGCGCATCACGCCTCCAGGGGAAGTCTGGCAGTCCCATGGCACCAGCTGCTCGATCGGCTCGCACGCCTCCAACCAGATCGTGATCAAGGACAAGACGGTCTCGCGTTTTCACTGCGAAGTGAAGGCCGACGAGAGCGGCGCGCGCATCCTCGATCTCGAGTCGCGCAACGGCACCCTCGTCGACGGCGTCCGGGTGCAGCAGGCCTGGTTGAAAGAGGGCACGACGCTGCAGCTCGGCCACGCGACGCTTCGGTTTCATCTGGTGCCCGAGCGCGCGGCCATCGCCGTCTCTCAGCGCGAGCGGTTCGGGCCGATGCTGGGGCGCTCGCTCACCATGCGCACTGTGTTCGCGGTGCTCGAGAAGATCAGCAAGACCGACTCGACCGTGTTGCTGGAGGGCGAGACCGGCACCGGCAAAGAAGTCACCGCCGAGGCGATCCACGAAGCTTCCGGTCGCGCCGAAGGCCCGTTCGTGGTGGTCGACTGCGGCGCGATCCCGGGCAACCTGCTCGAGAGCGAGCTCTTCGGTCACGAGAAGGGCTCGTTCACGGGCGCCGTCGCCACCCGCATCGGCGCGTTCGAAGCGGCCGACGGAGGCACGGTGTTTCTGGACGAGCTTGGCGAGCTCCCGCCGGAGCTTCAGCCGAAGCTCTTGCGCGTCTTGGAGCAGCGGACCATTCGCCGACTCGGCAACTCCGAGCGCAAACACGTCGACGTGCGCGTCGTGGCCGCGACCAACCGCCGCCTGCGACAGGAGGTCAACGAAGGCCGCTTTCGTTCCGACCTCTACTACCGGCTGGCCGTGATCAAGGTGGAGCTGCCGCCGCTGCGTGAACGACACGGCGACATTCCCGTGCTGGCCCGCGCGTTCCTCAAGCAGCTCGGCGCGGACGAAGAGACCGAGGAGAAACTGTTGGCGCCTGCGTTCTTGCGACGGCTCGAGCAGTCGGCGTGGCCGGGCAACGTGCGCGAGCTCCGCAACCACCTCGAGCGGTGCCTCGTGCTCCAAGAGACGCTGCCGCTCGGCGGCGCGGCCCAGAGCGATGGGGGCAGCCTGCAGGTCGATCCGACCCTCAGTTACGCGGATGCGCGCCAGCGGGCGATCGGCATCTTCGAACGGCAGTACCTTCAGGCGCTCGTCGAGTACCACCAGGACAACGTCTCGCAGGCGGCGCGCGCAGCCGGCATCGACCGCGCCTACCTGCACCGGCTCCTGCGCCGCCACGGCATTCGCTGAACCCATGCTGGGTATGCGATCCGCCGACCAACGGTGCCGTCTGGTCGAAACACCGCTCCTTCCGGCACTCGTCGCGGGGGTTCTGCTGCTTTGGAGCGCGCCGACCATCGCTCAGTCCGACCCCGGCTTCGAAGCGGCGCGGACCGCCTTTCACGACGCGCGGCTCGAGCAGGCGCTCGACGCGTACGACGCGCTCTACCGTCGTGGACTCGACGTCGAGGACCTGCGGATCCTGCTCGCCGAGCGCGCCGTGGTCGCGCATGCGTTCGGCCAGCGCGACCGGGCCGACAGCGACCTGCGCGCGCTCTTGAGCATCGACCCCGACGCGCAGCTTGGGCCGCAGGCACCGCCTTCGCTGCGGCGCCGACTCGACGCACTCCGGGAAGGCGCGCAGCCACTCCAGATCGACGCGAACGCGGTGCCGTCTTCGGACGGTTGGCGCATCACGCTCTCGGTGCGCGGCGACAGCGGCTCGCTCGTGCAGGACACCCAGGTCGAAGTCCGCGACACAGAAGGCTGGCACCTCCACGAGACCGAGTCCCGGCAGCTCTTCTTGCCAGACACCGAGTCGCAGGTGCTCGAGTTCCGCGCGGTGGCGATCGGCTTCTCGGGCCGGCGTCTTCTGGTCGGGGAGACGCGCCGAGTCGCCCGTCCCGGCGGCGGGTTGGAAGAGGAACGCTTCGACCGCCGGGGGGGACTGCGCAGCAACAACGGCTGGAAGCTCGGTCTCGGCATCGGCGCGGCGCTCGTGTTTCTCGTCGTGTTGTCCGCGACGCTGGCGGTGCGGGCGGAGGCGGGTGGCGTGCGCCCGTCGCCACCGCGGGAGATCCGCTGATGCGCGGCGTGTGGGTGGTGGCCTTGGTCTCCGGCGTGCTCAGCGCCTCGTGCGGTGAAGTCACCGACGTCGCCTGGGATTTCCGACTGGCCTCCGGGCTCGTCGATGTGGAGCGGTTGCGGGCCAGCATTCACGAAGACACCTGCGATGGCCCGGAAACCTTCGAAGCCGAGTTCGCACGCGGCGGCGTCGCGCCCACCCCACCCATTCTCGATCCGGACGGCACCTACGGATTCTCGATCGTCGCGCACGATGCCCGATGCGTGGTCGTCGGCCGCGGATGCACAGTCGTCTCGCTTCCGGCGCTCGGGCCCGACGATGCGGTGGTGGTCGATGTACGGGCAGCGCCTGCGCAGCCCGCATGCGGCGACGCGATGCCCCGTTGTGTCGATGGGCGCTGTGTCCCATAGCGGCCCACCATGAGTGCATCGCTCGAGAAGTTTCTTCCGAAGCCCGGCGCGAACGTCGACGCCGACGTGCTCCTCGACGGGCTCTTGGCGTGGGTCGAAGAGCTCGGCGTGTCGCTGTACCCCGCGCAGGAAGAAGCGATCCTCGAGATCTTCGCCGACAAGAACGTGATCCTCGCGACACCGACCGGCAGCGGCAAGTCGATGGTGGCGCTCGCGATGTGTTTCAAAGCGCTCGCGGAACAAAAGGTCGCGTTCTGGACCGCACCGATCAAAGCGCTCGTGAACGAGAAGTTCTTCGATCTGTGCCGGGTGCTCGGGCCGGAGAACGTGGGTCTTCTGACGGGCGACGCGACGGTGAACGCGGACGCGCCGGTGGTGTGCGCGACCGCGGAGATCTTGGCCAACCTCGCGCTGCGGGAGGGCGCCCGGGCCGACGTCGACTGCGTGGTGATGGACGAGTTCCATTTCTACTCCGAGCGGGAACGTGGCGTCGCCTGGCAGATCCCGCTCCTCGAGATCCCCCACGCGCGTTTCTTGCTGATGAGCGCCACCCTCGGCGACACGACGTTCTTTCAGACCGAACTCGAAAAACGCACTGGGGCCGAGGTGGCGCTCGTCCAGACGAAGGACCGTCCGGTCCCGCTCGACTACGAGTACCGCGAGACGCCGCTCACCGAAACGATCACCGACTTGCTCGAAGCCGGGCTGACGCCGATCTACTTGGTGCACTTCACGCAGCGCGACGCGACCGAACGGGCGCAGTCGATGATGAGCATCGACTTCCTCTCCAAGGAGGAGAAGCAGCACATCAAAGATGAGATCCGCGGCACACGGTTCGACAGCCCGTTCGGCAAGGACCTCAAGCGGTGGCTGCCGCACGGGGTCGGTGTGCACCACGCGGGATTGCTGCCGAAGTACCGGCGGGTCGTGGAACGGCTCGCGCAGCAGGGTCTGCTCAAGGTGATCTGCGGCACCGACACCCTGGGCGTCGGCGTGAACGTGCCGATTCGAACGGTGCTGTTCACGCAGCTCTGCAAGTACGACGGAGTGAAGACCGGGGTGCTCACGGTGCGCGACTTCCAACAGATCGCGGGACGCGCCGGACGCAAAGGGTTCGACGACCGCGGCAGTGTGGTCGCGCAAGCACCGGCGCACGCCATCGAGAACCTGCAGGCGCGCCGCAAGGTCGAAGGCGACGCGAAGAAGATGCGCAAGCTCAAGGCGAAGAAGCCGCCCGACCGCGGGTATGCGCACTGGGACGCGGACACCTTCCAGAAGCTCATCGAATCCGAACCAGAGCGGCTGGTGAGCCGGTTCGAGATCACCCAGTCCATCGTGCTCTCGGTGCTCTCGCGGCAGCGCGAAGACGCGGCGCCCAAGGCCGGCTGCCATGGGCTTCGTGGGTTGATCGAACGAAGCCACGAAGCGCAGAAACACAAGTTCCGCCACGGGCGCCGCGCGCTTCACATGATGCGTTCCTTGCGTGACGCGGGGGTGCTGGAGCTTGGTCCGTTCGGCGCGCGCGTCGCGGTGGACCTGCAAGAGGACTTCTCGCTGAACCGAGCGCTGAGCTTGTACGCGGTCGAGGCGATCGCGTCGCTCGCGGACCCGCCGAGGATCGCGAAGAAGGTGGAGAAGGCGGTGGCGGAATCGCCCGCGCCGAGGGTGGAGAAGAAGGCGTACGAGTCGGCGCCGATGGTCGCGGCCGCGTTTGCGGGGTTGGCGGGGTTGGCGGCGGAGGTGGGGGCGGAGGCAGAGGCAGGGGCAGGGGCAGAGACAGCGGCAGAGGCAGCGGCAGAGACAGCTACAGATACAGATACAGCTACAGCTACAGCTACAGCTACAGCTACAGCTACAGCTACAGCTCCCGATTCCGAAGCCGAAGCCGACGCCGACGCCGAATCCGACGCCGACGCCGAAGCCGACGCCGATGCCGATGCCGAAGCCGAAGCCGAAGCCGATGCCGAAGCCGAAGCCGACGCCGAAGCCGATGCCGACGCCGAACCCGACGCCGAATCCGATGCCGATGCCGATGCCGACTCCGACTCCGAATCCGATGCCGATGCCGATGCCGACTCCGACTCCGACTCCGACTCCGACTCTGATGGCGCATCGGAGCCTTCGCTTGTGCCCAATCCGCGGGACTATGCGCTCGATGTGCTGACGATCATCGAGGCGATTCTGGAAGATCCGCGGGTGGTTCTGTTTCGACAGCTCGATGTGTTGAAAGGGCGCGCGATCAATCAGATGAAGGCGGAGGGGATGGACTACGACGCGCGCATGAAGCAGCTCGAGTTCGTCGAGCGGCCGAAGCCGAACGCGGACTTCCTGTACGCGACGTTCGATCTGTTCCGAGAGCAACATCCGTGGGTCGAGCCGAGCGACAACGTGCGGCTCAAGAGCGTCGCGCGGGAACTCTACGAACGCGGCATGACCTTCAACGAGTACGTGAAGGAGTACGGGCTCAAGCGCAGTGAAGGGGTGCTGTTGCGGTACCTCAGCGGCGCGTACAAAGCGCTCTCCCAGAACGTGCCCGACGCGGCCAAGACCGAAGAGGTGTACGACATCCTCGAGTGGCTTGGCGGCATCGTGCGCCGGGTGGACTCGAGCTTGCTCGACGAGTGGGAGGAGATGAAGGATCCGGTCGAGGCCGCGAAGAAACTCGCCGAGCGCGACGCGAAGTTCGCGGCCGAAGACGAGAACCGAGACATCACCCGCGACCCGCGCACCTTCACCGTCGCGATCCGAAACGCGGTCTGGCGCGTGGTGCAGGCGCTCGCGCGGCGAGGCTACGCGCGCGCCGCCGAGCAGATGGAAGGCGCCGAGTCGGCCGTGCTCAAAGAATCGATGGCGCCGTACTGGGAGGAGCACGCGATGCTGCTCGTCGACCCGGTCGCGCGCTCTCCCAAGCGCATGCAGATCCAACAGGGCAAAGAGGTTTGGACCATCGTTCAGACCCTCGCCGACCCCGAAGAACACGACGACTGGAAGCTCGATCTGAAAGTGAACCTGGAGGCCAGTCGCGAAGCGGGCACCCCGGTGCTCGAGTTCGTCGCCCTTGGAAGCTGACGCCGGCGCTATCGGCTGGTGCGGGCGATCTGTTCGGCGGTGTCTGGCGGCGCAGCGGCGAGGCCCGGCCAGCGGTAGGCTTCCACCCGAACGAGGCGGGTCGTGCGAAACACGAACGCGCGTTCGAAGACGAGTCCGCTTGGGTAGTCGTAGGTGGCCACGAGGCCGATGTCGCCGCCGTCCTCGATGTCGCGTGGGGCTGTCCGAACCGTCGCGGCTTCCGGTGGCGCGAGCCCTTCGCGCAGGCCGGCCATCTCCGCGGCCAACTGCTCGGGACCGAGCGGTGGGGTCTCGAGCACGAACACGCCGATCACCATCGGGTCGGTGAGCATGTCGCCGAACGCGTACTCGCCCTCCTCGAAGGCCGCTTGCGGCAGCCCGACCGGAAGCGCGAGCGTGACCCCGACTTCTTGCAGGGTGGTGTCGGCGAACGCGGGCGCGGTCTGGAGTTCGAAGGGTTTGCCTTGCAGCACAGCCATCGCGAGGGACGCGGGCAAGAGCAAGAACGCGATTGCCGCCAGTCCCCAGACGAGCCCCGGCGTCGGGATCTTCTCGGGCAGGGTGGCGGGTGCGCCTTCTTTGCCGAGCCGCGGCACCCCGCGGGTCAGCAGGAGTGCGAAGAGCAGCGCACCGGCGGCGCCACCAGCGAAGTGCGCGAACAGATCGACGTTGGGCCGGAACGAGTTGAGCACGTTGATGCCGAGGTTGATCATCGTGGCGCGGCGCGCGCTCTGGATCATGGCTTTGGGGAGCAGCCCGCCGGGCCCGAACGAGAGGGCGGCGTGTGCGCCGAGAAAGCCCCACACCGCGCCCGACGCGCCGACGCTGAAGCTCCCTTCTAGAAGGAGGGCGCTGCCCACGCTGCCCGCGAACGCGGAGACCACGTAGAGGAGGACGAGGCGGGCGGGGCCGATGAGGCGCTCGAGAAACACGCCGAGGACCACCAGCACGTAGAGGTTGAAGGCCACGTGCATGAAGCCGCCATGCAGGAGCGTGCAGGAGAGCAGGCGGTAGAAGTCGCCTTCGAGCACGTGGGCACCCGAGAGCGCGCCAAGCCGCATGAACTGCGGCGGCACGTCCATGCCCACGACGAGCTGGAGCACGAAGGTCGCGGCGATGAGGCCCGCGAACGCAAACGTGGCGATGGGCTTGCGCTTCTTCAGATCCGCCGCGAACCCGCGCAGCTCGGCGCCTTCGGCGGCCACCTCGGCCAGATCTTCGCTTCGCTCGGAACGGAGCGCGCTCCAGCCGCGCTCGAGTTCGGCCGGATCTCGCGAGAACGCCGCGAGCTTCGCCTGGAGGCCGGGCGCATCGAGGTCGACGAGCTTCGCCATCATGAGCGGCTTCTTCGCGTGGACGGTACCGTCGTCCTGGATGCTCCAGGTGCCGATGGCCTTCGACATGAAGTGGGGACGCGCCCCATCGACGAGCTCGGGCAGCTCTGGTCCGCCGCCCACCACCACCAGGTGCAGTGGGCGCGGCTTGGGCGCTTTCATCACCTTCTCGAGGTGCGCCTTGAACGCTTCGTCTTCGATCGGCCGCCGCAGCACCGCGACGTCGTAGCGGCCATGCATCGTGAACACCGCGGCGGTGCGGGAGAGTTCTGCGATGCGAGCGTGCGCGCCACCCTGTTGGACGAGCACTTGGACGACCGCTTCGAAGAGGCCAAAGTCTGGGAGGGTCACGCCCGTCGTTACCACCGCCTCCACAGGAGAGCGAGCGCTCCAACCGACCCCCAGTTCACTAGCAGGTCGCTGAAAAGCGACCTGCTCCCTTGCCGTTGCCCTTGCCCGTGCCCTTGCCCGCGTCGTGGACGCCGTGTGTTTCGCGACGGCGAGGCGCGAATCGGAGCGCGATGCCCAGCGGAC
>JAXMNT010000060.1:0-45468 GCA_034670305.1 Deltaproteobacteria bacterium | reverse complement strand
CGTCGCGATGCTCGTCGCGCTGATCAAGCGATCTGACCGCTGATCCGCGGGCAAGGGCAAAGGCAAGGGCAGGGGCAAGGGGCAGGCTGCGAGAACGCCCTGCGGGCGTTCTTCAGCAGCCTGCTAGCCGACGATCGGGGGGCCGCCCCAGCTCTTCTCGAGCCAGTAGGGGCTGCCGGCGAGTTCGGTCTGGACTTGGCTCTTCTGCGCGTCCTGGAGCTGCATGGTCTGGGGCTGGCCGGTCTGAGGATCGACCTGGGTGAGGAACCAGCGGCCGTCCAGCTTGTGGCGGTGGATCAACAGCCCGCGCGGGTCGTCGTAGATCGGAATGAGGTCGTCCATGCTGAGCTGGCCCGCCGCGGGGGGCGGACCTCCGGCGCCAGGCATCTGGGGCGGCGGGTTCGCCACTTCTTGACCGACCACTTCGGGCGCACCGAGGTCTTCGGCCGGCGGCGCGGTCGAAGGTTTGGGGGGCTCGGGCGGCGCGGTGTCTTCGAGAAGCGCGTCGAGCTTCCACTGGAACTCGAGCCGCTCCCGCCGCGCGGCCTGCGCAAGCAGATCGCGGGCGGTCGCCTTCATCTTGCCTTCGAGCATCGCTCGGAAGGTCGCAAACGCGCCGTCCCACTGGTCCCGCTGATGCCGGACCGTGGTGAGGATCTCGTCGATCTTCGCCCGCAGGCCTTCATCGCTCTCCGGCAGATCCGCACCCGCCGACCGAGCCGCGGCCCACTTGCGGATCTCGGTTCGGAACCACTCGTCCGCCTCGTCGGTCCACTTCATCTTGTCGCGGATGTACGCGACCGTGTCCTTCTCGACGTCGGTGTACGCGTCTCCGTCTTTGACCAGCTGCAGCAGCTGCGCCGCATCGTCTTTGCTGATCCGGCCGTCCCCCCGTCCCTCGACCGCTTTCTCAGCGGCCTCGAGCAGGGTGCCATCGTACTTCTTGCCATCAATCTGCTTGTAGTAGCCCATCGGTCCCTCCAGAGGGGCGAGTCGGTTTCGGTGTCGGGCTCGAAGCGAGCCAAGGGCGCACGAACCAAAGTCCGTGCGTTCGTACTGCGGGAACCTCAGATGTCGAGGTTGGAAACGTTGAGTGCGTTGTTCTCGATGAACGCGCGACGCGGTTCGACCTGGTCGCCCATGAGCACGCTGAAGATGTCTTCGGCCTCGAGCGCGTCTTCGATCTTCACCTGGAGCAAGGTGCGGGTGTCCGGATCCATCGTGGTCTCCCACAGCTCGTCCGGGTTCATCTCACCGAGGCCCTTGTACCGCTGAAGCGTCAGTCCCTTGCGGGCCCGGGCATCGACCCAGTCCCAGAGCGCGTCGGGATCCGAGAGCATCTCGTACGGACCGGGCTGCCCACTCTTGTCGAGCACCGCCACCTGAAAGGGCGGCTGCCCAAGCGCGCGAATGCCGGTCTCGATCGTCCGCAACTCCGTGAGGTCACCCGCGGAGAGCAACGCGTGGTCGAGCACGGTCGAACGCGTCGCGACACCGAAGCGGGTGTCGATGGTCGCCCGGAATCGATCCAGCTCCGGGTGTTTGGTCACGCTCGCTTCGAACCCGGCGAGGTCTTCGTGACGTGTCTTCAGGTACTCGTGGATCGCATCGCAGGCGGCCTGCACCTTCGACTCGTCGCTCAGATCCGCGGCGTCGAGGCTGGTCGCGCGCACGAGCGCTTCGACGACCTTCGGCTCCGCGCGCCGGCGTGTGCCCTTCACCCGCTGCTTGAACCGGCGCACGTCTTCGAGCAGCCGGCCGAGCGTCTCGCCCTGCAGGATCGTCTCGCCACCGGTCGTCGTCAGCACGACGTTGTCGACGCCCTGTTCGATCAGGAAGCGGTCGAGCTCGCGGTCGTCTTGCAGGTACCGCTTCTTCTTCTTCTTCGTGACTTTGTAGAGCGGCGGCTGCGCGATGTAGAGCATGCCGTTGCGGATCATCTCGGGCATCTGGCGGAAGAAGAAGGTCAGCAGCAGCGTGCGGATGTGCGAACCGTCGACGTCCGCGTCCGTCATGATGATGACGTGGTGGTAGCGGAGCTTCTCGATGTCGAAGTTCTGCCCGCCCTCGACCCCGCAGCCGAGCGCGGTGATCAACGTGCCGATCGCATCGCTCGAGAGCATGCGCTCGAAGCGCGCGCGTTCGACGTTGAGGATCTTGCCCCGCAGCGGAAGGATCGCCTGTTGCCGCCGGTTGCGGCCCTGCTTCGCAGAGCCACCGGCGGAGTCACCCTCCACGATGTAGATTTCGGACTCGGCGGGGTCCTTGCTCTGACAGTCCGCGAGTTTGCCCGGCAAGGTGCTGGCGTCGAGCACGCCCTTGCGCTGCACCATTTCGCGCGCTTTGCGCGCCGCCTCCCGAGCGCGCGCGGCGAGCACACACTTCTCGATGATCTTCTTGGCTTCTTTGGGCTGCTCCGCGAGGTAGTCGCCGAGCTTCTCGCCGACGACACCTTCCACGATGCCCTTCACCTCGCTCGAGACGAGTTTGTCTTTCGTCTGAGACGAGAACGCCGGGTCCGGGTGTTTGATCGAGACGATCGCGGTGAGCCCCTCACGAATGTCTTCGCCGCCAAGCGGGTTCTTCAGATCCTTGAGCAGCTTCGCGCCCTGGCCGTAGGTATTGATCGTCCGCGTGAGCGCCGAACGCAGCCCCGTCAGATGGGTGCCGCCGTCCTTGTTGGAGACGTTGTTCGTGTAACAGAAGATCGACTCGTTGTAGCTGTCGGACCACTGCATCGCGATCTCGACTTCGATCCCTTCGCGGGTCTCCTTGATCGTGATGACGTCGTCGTGCAGCGCGGTCTTGTTCTTGTTGAGCGTCTCGACGAACTCACGGATGCCGCCATCGAACCGGTGCGTGATGGACTTGGTCTCTTCGCCGCGTTCGTCGGTCAGGGTGATCTCGAAGCCCGCGTTCAAGAACGCGATCTCGCGCAGCCGCGAGTTGAGTGTCTCGAAGCTGAACGTGGTCATCGAGAAGATGTCCTGGTCCGGCTTGAACGCCATCTTCGTGCCGTTGGTCTCGCTCGTCCCGATGGCTTCGATGCGCCCAAGCGGCACACCCTTCTCGTACTTCTGGTACCAGATCTTGCCTTCGCGCCGGATCTCCATGACGAGCCACTCGCTCACCGCGTTCACCGCGCTGACGCCCACGCCGTGCAAGCCGGCGGAGACCTTGTAGCTGTCGTTGTCGAACTTGCCGCCCGCGTGAAGTTTCGTCATCACGACTTCCGCCGCGCTGATCCCGAACTTCTCGTGGATGCCGACCGGGATGCCGCGGCCCGTGTCGACGACCGTGATCGAATCGTCCTGTTCGATCGTCACGAAGATCGCGTCGCAGTGACCAGCGAGGTGCTCGTCGACGGCGTTGTCGACGACTTCCCAGACGAGGTGGTGCAGCCCCGTTCCGTCGTGCGGATCACCGATGTACATGCCGGGTCGTTTGCGGACCGCTTCGAGCCCTTCGAGCACCTGGATGTTCGATTGGTCGTAGACCTTGGGCCCCGGCGCAGCCGCGGGAGCGGTGGCTGCCGCAGCGACTGCGGGCGCCACCGTCGTGTCGTTCTCAAGACCCTCTTCGGCCATGTTTCGTGTGCCTCTCCTGCCCGGAATCGACGCGCGCGCCGAGGGCGCGACATCATAGTGCTTGGACCCCCTCTTCGCAAGCGATCTGACCCCGCTCAAATGTCTGAAATTACATGCAAAATCCGGCCGGCGAATCCTGCTCCAAAGGGCGGCTCGAGAGGGGGTCGAGAGGGGCTGCTGCAGCCGCTCTGAATCGGGCCCCGAAGCGGCCGAGCCGGCCGATCCTCCAGACTCGAGACAAAGGCCGCCCCGGGAATGATCGAGCCCATGCGCAGTTCTCGAACACATGCCAAACTGCGCGGCGATGACGCACTCCAAAAGCTTCTCCCTTCTGCTCTCGATCCTCGTCTTGGGCATCGGCTGTGGCGACGACGACTCCTCCGTGGAGATGGACGCAGGCGGCGGTGTCGACGCGCCTGCGATGGAGGATGCGCCGGTCGCAGATCTGGACGCCGGTCCGGAGACCCTGGAACTCGTCGGCGGCGACTGGAACATGCCGGCGGGCGAAGAAGGCTACGTGTGCGTGCGCCACACCGTGGACCGCACGATGTTCGTGAACGAGTTTCGGCCCATCCAGCCGCTCGGCACGCACCACACCGTGGTCACCTTGGTGCCGGACCCCGAGGCGGGCAGCGACGGCACGACCGACTGCGCCGCGTTCACCAACGGCCCAGACATGATCTACGGATCGGGTGTGGGCACCGACCCGTTCGCGATGCCCGCAGGTGTGGCGATCAAGATCGAGGCGGGCACCCAGGTGCTGCTCAACTTGCACCTCTTCAACTCCAGCACCGAGGCGATCTCGGGCCACAGCGGCATCGAAGTGACGCTGCTCCCGGAGGAAGAGGTCGTGCACGAAGCGCAGGTGGTGCTGATGGGCGAGGAGTTCTTTCGCATCCCGGCACGCACCATGGACCATGAGATCGAGGGCGGCTGCACCATGACCGGCGACACCACCGTGTTCGCGGTCATGCCCCACATGCACACCTTCGGTACCTTCATGAGCGTCGAGACCGCGGGCAGCGTGAGTCAGATCCTGCACGAAGATTTCTACTCGTTCGACGAACAGAAATACACGACGTTCGAGCCGCTGGATCTCGGCTCCGGCGATCGCATCAACGTGCTCTGCCGCTACGACAACCCGGGCGACAACGTGGTGAACTTCGGAGACAGCACGCTGTCTGAGATGTGTTACGCGGTGGTGTACCGCTACCCCGCGGTCCGCTCTGCGGGCATCACCTGCACCCTCTGACGCGCGGCGCGAACAGCCCCACCGACGACGGTGGGGTACGGCGCGACCGGGTCGCGTAGACTCGACGGCATGTTCCGTCCCGCCCAACGCGTTCTGCCTGTAGGCACAGCCGGTCTCCGTGACACGGCTTGCTCGATGCCCTCGGTTTCATCGGGCCGAGGGTCGTCACGGGTGGGTTTCCCGCGCGCATGCCTGGTCTCGCTCGCCATCGCCTTCGGGTGTGGTGGCGAGGAGCGCACGACGACGGAACCAACCGAACCCAACGAACCCGCCGAGCCGGTCGTCCCGGCCGCACCGACCGTCGAACCGCAAGCCTTGCCGTCCGATCTCACAGACTTGAGCGAACGGCCCGACTGGCGCTTCCCGATCCGCGGACCGCAGCACTTGGTCTCGTTCGTCGGGGACGACCTCGTGCACCTCTCGCCGCAAGGACTCATCCGGCGCGGCGCCGACGGAGCGCAGCGGTGGCGCTTCGCGCGTTCGATCGCGTCCAACGTACAACTGCACTTGCTCGTCGGCGACCAAGTCGCGGTCTTGAGCGAAGGCGAACGTCACGTGGCGGTCTCGCTCGCGGACGGCTCCGAACGCTTCCGGCCAAACGCCTGGGTCCATGGCGAGCTGAAGGGCTCGACGGTGTTGGATGGCAACCGCGGCGAGTGTGCGCAGCGGCTGGTCGACCTCCGCACCGGCGAAGGATGGGGACCGAGGTTCCCGGGCCAGACCGTGGAGCGGCGGCCACTTCAGGGAGATGGAGAAGCACGCGAAGAGTGCCGGCTCAACGCGCGCCTCCTGCTCGGGACCGACCCCGCCGAGGGCGCCACCCGCACCGCGCTCGTGGCCGCAGACATGGGCGAGGGAGAGGCGCGGGTCGGGGCGATCGGCCGCATCGAAGGACGGGACATCCACCGCATTCCGTTGACGCCCCATTCGAGTGCGTCGATCGAGAGTGCGCGGTTCGGGGCGCTCACCCTCGCGTACGTGATCGACGCGCCACTCGACGGCACCAGTGCGCTGCGTCTGTACGCGTTCCACGCCACCGGGCAGGAAGCCTGGCACCACATCGTCGACTCGAGCTGCGAGGGCTGGGCCCTCTCCCGAGGCGCGGTGCGGGTCACCGAGCACGGCCTCTTCGTGCAGCGCTGCGGCAACGCTCGACTGCTCGACCCGAGCGGCACCGTCTTGTGGCAGCGGGATGTCGAGGGCGTCGCACGCCTCCGCGGCGAGACGGGTGTGTACCTTCAGCAGTTCGCGAGCCGCAACGTCGGCGGCACGGTGGTCGCGCTCGACGCGGGCGGCGAAGTGGTGGGCACCTGGACCGCCGACGAAGCTCCGGTGGACGTCCATGCGGCTGGCGTTGGCGTCGTGACCCGCTCACTCATCAACCACGTGGTGCGGGGGCACGACCTCGCCGGCGTCGTGCAGTGGGCGTGGCAAGTGCCCCCCGAGGCGCACGCGAGCGTGCAGGGCAGGGTCGTGATGTTGACCGGCATGCCAGGCGGTGCGGACGTGCTCGTCGATGCGGCGACGGGCGAGGCCATCGGCAACGCATCGGGCCAGTTCATCGGGCGCTTGGGACCGCATGCGTTGATCTACGTCGACCCGAACGGCGTCTGGTCCATCCGGATTTAGGCAACGATTCCGGGCGATTGAGTCTTGCGCGCGCCCGGAGAATGCTTACCTAGAGGGTTCAGCCGAAGCGGCGCCCCTCCCCGCTTCACCCAGCCTCGGCAGGTGCCGATGGCCACCGTCCGACCAACGCTTCAGAGCGCCGTTGGACGCGGGGCTGCGACGCAGAATGCGGCATCGTGGTCGGGAGGGTGGTGGAGCCAGAGAGATGAAGAAGTGGTGGACGCTGGCGCTCGGAACGAGCGCGGCAACGGCGGTGGGTTCGTACGCGTTTGCGTCCGACCTGCCCGATCCGATGCCCATTCATTGGGGCGCGGATGGCCTGCCCGACGGCTTCGCGCCGAAGGCGATCGGACTTCTCATGCTCCCGATCGTCGGCGCGCTGGTCACCGGGATCATGGCGTTCGTCTCGGGCAAGACCGACAAGCCGACCGCCAAGGTCGCGCTCGGGTGGTCGGCGCTCTTGACGGTGCTCTTTCTGGGCGGCGTGCAGGTCCTCATGTTGGCGGCCGCGAGCGGCCCCGAGATGAGCCTGAACACCGGCAGCCTGATGGCGCTGATGGGTCTCTTCTTCGCCGGGCTTGGCCTCGTGCTCAAGGACGTCGAGCCCAACAAGTGGGCTGGCTTCCGCAGCAAGTGGACGTTCTCGGACGAGACCATCTGGAAGCTCACCCATGAGTTCGGCGCCAAGACGATGGTGATCGGCGGCGCGGTGTGCGCCATCGCCGCGCTGCTCGTCCCCGGCATGGTTGGCTTCTGGATCGCATTCACCGCCCTGATGGTCGGCGCGATCTTGCCGATGCCCTACTCCTGGATGCTCTACCGCGCCCGCAAGACCTGAGCCGGTCTCAACGGCGACCTGTGCACCGCCCGCGTCTCGAGAGAGGCGCGGGCGTCTTCGCGTTCGATCAGGTGACCAGGCGTCCGCCCTCGTATCGACGCCGCGCCCACTCGGCCATCGCGATCCCGGCTGCGATCGAGATCGGGAAGCTGTGGTTGATGCCGTACATCGGGATGCCCACCACTTGCTTCGACGCCGCCAGGATGCGGCTGGAGACCCCGCGGTCTTCGTTGCCGAACACGAGCACAGCGTCCTCCGGCATCTCGGCTTCCCACAGCCCCACGTTGCATTCGTCCTTCTCGAACGAGACCAGATGCCAGCCATGTTCATCGGCGTGCTCGAGGAACTCCGTCGTGCTCGAGATCTCGACGATGTTCTCGTAGCGCTGCATGCCCATCGCCGCGCGTTCGTACCAGGGCTCGGTGCCGACCAGCACGATCTCCTTCGCCATGAACGAGTGCGCGGTCCGGATGATGGCGCCGATGTTGAAGGGGTTCTTCGCGCGGTCGATCACCACACGAAACGGATGCCTCATCTTGTCGAGCTCCTCCCGGATCTCGGCGCGCGGCATACGCAGCGAAGGCACCTTGGCCACGTCAGCGCTTCCACGTCGTGCGGTGAACGAATCGCATGCCCCAAACTCTCAGGTCGACCGGCCGTGTGTCCACCGGGCTCGGAAAAACCAACCGCGCGGAAACCAACCGCGGGGGGGTTGCCAGCTGGCAACGAAGCGCTATTCTCGCCGTCCGTTTTGGCGGACCCCGACCTCGGTTGGGTTTGGTGACTGTAGCTCAGTGGTAGAGCGCTGGATTGTGGTTCCGGATGTCGCGGGTTCAAGCCCCGTCAGTCACCCCAAAGGTCTACGGACCCGTTCCTTGACACCCTTGTCTTCCGATCGCAGGCGCTTGACAGCGCCCTCGATCGTTCTAAAAGGCGCGCCTTGCCGGCCCTCGGTCGGCCTCGTCGCGCTCTTTGTTTTTCTTAGGTTCCGAGCACCCGTAGCTCAGCTGGATAGAGCGCCGGACTTCGAATCCGTAGGTCGTAGGTTCGACTCCTACCGGGTGTGCCCAGACCGACGGATCCGATCCACGGGCTGTCGGAGTAGAAGTCGTCGTGCCACACGGCGCACCCGGGTCATTAGCTCAATTGGTAGAGCAGTGGATTCTTAATCCATTGGCTCTCGGTTCAAGTCCGAGATGACCCACAGCAGAAAGCCCCGCATCCCCCGTGGATGGCGGGGCTTTGTTGCATCTGGCTGAACACAGCGTTGGTTGCCGTTGGTCTGTTCTATCCGATGGCTGATCCGTCCCAGGTGCTCGCTCACAGGGTCTCCGAAGGCCAGTTTGGGTCTTCTCTGGTTGCCCACCCCGGGGCCATATAGCTTGGTGGGGTGAGTCGGGTGCTCGAACGGCGGGTTGTGTTTGCGACGGACCTCTTGGGGTCGGTGGATCGAGGGCTCGCGCTGGCGACTCGGTTCGCGCATGAGCATGCGGCGACGCTCACGATCCTCCACGTGGTTCCCATTCGCGCGGTCGACGGGGTCGGGATGCTGCATGCGAGCGTGGACCTGGTGTGGGATGACGTGGGTGCGCGGCTTCGGTCGCTCACGCCCGAGGATCCCCGCGTGCCGTTCACCCATGTCCTGACGATCGGCGACCCGGTGGAGAAGATCCGGGAGTACGTGGAGCGGGAGCCGGTGGATCTCTTGGTGATGGAGGCGCGCCGACGGACGCTCTTCGATCGGCTCTGGGGGCCGGATCTGCCCACCGTGCTCCGCAGCACGACGCGGTGCGTGATGCTGACGTACCGCGATGACTCCGAACTCTCGCACGAACAAACGGAGCTCTCGCGCTTCGTGGAGACGACGCCGTTCGAGGCGCTCACCGTGATGCTCGACGCCCGCGTCGAAGCGCTCTCACGATGGATGACGAGCCAGCGGGAGGCGGTGGTGGCGATCTCGGAGCGCGCCAGCATCCGGGATGGGGTCGCAAGCGTGCTGCGCGGGTCGGGGGCGCTCGTGCAACGAACGGAGCAGCTGCTCGCGCTCGAGCTTCACGAACACTGCAAGGCGTCGGGGGTGCGGGGCTTCGAGGTGCTGGTCGGTGGCGAGCCGCTCTTGGATCGGGGGTGGAGGGCGGCTCCGGGGCCGGGGCGGGATGCGTGCGTCGCTCGAGCGCTGCGAGAGGGCGCTGCGGTCTCGTTGCCGCTCGAGCCGAAAGAAGCGAGCCCGACGACGCACCACGTGATCATGGCGGCGGCGGCGGTCGCCATCCCGGGTGCGGATCCGGTCGTGCTGGTGACGACTCACGACGCGCGCGAGCACTTCTTGCGGATCCTCGCGCAACCGGGGCCCTCCCCGACCGCGGAGACGTATGCGTTCGACGCGGACGGGGTGATGATCTCCAACAGCCTGTTCCCGGAGCAGCTGCGGCGAGTGGGGCTGCTCCCCGCCGAACCCGGGCTGCAGACGCCGGGGCGGATCCGGGTGTGCGACCCGGGCGGCAACCTGCTCACGGGGGAGATCCAGGTTCCGGGCGCGATGCCGCTGACGCGCATGGCGGTTTCCGCGACGGCGGGCGAGTCGGGCTCGGATTGGCACGGCTACCGCGACTACCGAGGCGTTGAAGTGGTCGGGACCTGGCGCTGGGTCGAAGAGCACGGGTTCGGGGTCGCCGCCGAGATGGACCGACCCGATGCGCCGGGGCGGTCTTCTGATGCGGTCTCGTGAGGTGGTCAGAGCGGGCAGCCGTCGCACACTTCCGAGGCCTTGGGGCTGAACTCGGCTTCTGTGTTCTCCGAGATGACCCAACCAGGTTTCCACGAACCCTGACGGCCTGACGCTACGGCGGGCTGTCGGCCGCCGAACGTCCGTCGTCGTTCACGTCGCTCGGCTCGTCGCTCGGCGGGTCGCTCGGCGGGTCGCTCGGCGGGTCGCTCGGCGGGTCGGAGTCCGCGTTCTCGAAGAGGGACGGATCTGGCCGGTGCTCGAGCTCGACGCCTCGCGAAGTGAACCCGACGTACCCCGCGCCGAACTGCGATGTCATCACCGCCTCCGCGAGAAGTGAGTGCGCGTCCGCGGGACCCTCCCAGTACACCAGAAAGTTCGCCCCGGACCCCCCGGCGTCGTCCAACGCGGGAACCGTGAACTCCGCCGTCTCGAGTGGCTGCAGCTCGCGGGGTGCACTCAAATAGCGGCGCACACGATGGCCCGAGGTGTCGAAGTACTCGACGTGGGTCAGCGTGACGGTGGCCCTCGAATCCACGTTGCGCACGCTCAGCAGAACGGCCGCCAAGTGAGGCGACGAACCCTCTCGGTGCGGCAAGCTCGAGTACGCGGGCACGTAGACGGTTCTGAGCCGCGTGTCCCCGGTCGGCGCTGCCTGGGCGGGCGGCTCGGGCGCCTCCGCCGGCTCGGTCCCGGCTTCAGGGGCCGCCTCGCCGCACCCCAAGAGGGCGACGAACATCCATGGAAGAAAACCTCTGCCAGTCATGAACCCGTTGTGCGGCAGCGGGTCTGCGTTTGCAACGCTTGAGCACGATCGCGCCACGACGATCACGGGTCTTGGCCAGTGCGGGTGAGAGACGTCCCGGTTCCGATCGGGTGTCGGGCGTGGCGAGCAGCGTTCGGGTCTGGGCGACATGGAACTGACCTGGATCATGGTGGGCCCTTCAGGAGACCTCCATCCTCGGGGGCATGAACGGCTTACTCGGGGGCGCCGTCTCCCCACCCGCGCGCGCTCCCTCGACGAGCCTCTGGCCCACCCAGCATGTGCCGGGACCCGCCCGATGCTGACCAAGTCTGCGGCGCGGACCTTCTTCATCGTGGGCACGGTCGCGTGCTTCGGCGCGTTCATTCTGCTGACGCTCGACACGTTTCGGCAGATCCCCGGGCAGACCCGCGAGGCGGACCTCACCGAATCGGCCATTCGAGGCAAACACCTCTTCGACCGATCGAACTGCATGGGCTGTCACACGATCTTGGGGGAGGGCGCGTACTACGCGCCGGAGCTGACGCGGGTGTACGAGCGGCGGGGTCCGGAGTTCATCGCGGCCATGCTCCGGGATCCGGAGGCGATGTACCCGGGCCGGCGGCGGATGCAGCGGTACGACTTCACCGACCAGGAGATCGAAGACCTCGTCGCGTTCCTCGAGTGGATCAATGGGATGGATCTGAACGGCTTCCCGCCTGCGCCACCACTCGCGGAAGCTGCCGGAACCACGGACCAAGCCACCGTCGCGGACGGCCGGCCGCTGGTGTTCAACCAGATGTGCGTGGCGTGCCACGCGGTCGGTGGGCGCGGCGGATCCGTCGGTCCCGCGCTCGACGGAATCGCCGGCCGATTCGACCGGGACTACTTCACGCAATGGCTCACGGATCCCACCGCGATCCGCCCTGAGACCACCATGCCGAAGCTGCCGCTCACCGAAGCGCAGATCGGCGACCTGTCCGACTACCTGGCCTCCCTCGAGAACTGATTGACGTCATGAAATACGAATCACAGCGGGTCGCCTACTGGTTCTTC
Source organism: Deltaproteobacteria bacterium (assembly GCA_034670305.1). Lineage (GTDB taxonomy): Bacteria > Myxococcota_A > Polyangia > Polyangiales > Houyiibacteriaceae > JAXMNT01. Next base: position 33,639 of record JAXMNT010000060.1, on the reverse strand, counting down.
GCCGCCTGCATGCTGCTGTTCGGTCTACAGATCGTCTACGGCTTCATCATGGCGTTCGCCCATGTCGGATGGGACGGGCTGCACGACTTCATCCCGTTCCACACCGCCCGCGCGACCCACACCAACCTGCTGGTGATGTGGAACCTGTGCGGCTTCATGGGCGCGGCCTACTACATCGTGCCCGAAGAGTGCGACCGCGAGATCTACTGGCCGCGCCTGGCGATCGTGCAGCTCGTCGCGTTCCTCCTGGTCGGCGTCACCGCGATCATCGGCTTTCACTTCGGCTGGTGGGAGGGCCGCAAGTTCCTCGAGATCCCGCGGCCGCTCGACTACCTCGTGGTGGTCGACGTCTTGCTCTTCATCGCGAACATCGGGATGACGATCTGGAAGGGCAAGCGGATCACCACCACCGCGGCCGTCCTGTTCTTCGGCCTCTTGATGGCCGCGCTGCTCTACCTGCCGGGCATGATCCCGACCGACAACCAGACCGAAGACTCCTACTGGCGCTGGTGGGTCGTGCACCTCTGGGTGGAGGGCGTCTGGGAGTTGATCATGGGCGGCATCCTCTCGTTCCTCCTGATCAAACTCACCGGCATCGACCGCGAGGTCATCGAGAAGTGGCTCTACGTCATCGTCGGGCTGACGTTCCTCTCCGGCATCCTCGGGACCGGCCACCACTACTACTACATCGGCACCCCGAGCTACTGGCTCTGGATCGGCGGCATCTTCAGCGCGCTCGAGCCGCTCGCGTTCCTCGGCATGGCCATGTACGGCATCACGATGGCCAAACGGGGGGGGCGCAAACACCCCAACCGCACTGCGCTCGCGTGGACGGTCGGCACCTGCGTGATGTCGTTCGTCGGCGCCGGGTTTCTCGGCTTCGCGCACACGCTGCCGCAGGTGAACATGTACACGCACGGAACCCTCGTGACGGCCATGCACGGGCACATGGCGTTCTGGGGCGCGTACGCGATGTTGATCCTCGCGATCATCACGTACGCGATGCCGCTGCTCACCGGCCGCAAGATGCACGACAAACCGAGCGCGACCTTCGCGTTCTGGACATCGAACATCGGCATGATCTCGATGACGCTCGCGTTCGCCGTCGCCGGCGTGACGCAGGTGGTGCTTGAGCGCCGCATGGGCATGGAGTTCCTCGCGGTGCAGGAAGAGGTGGAGGTGCACTTCTGGGGGCTGATCCTGGCCGCCTCGCTCTTCACGCTCGGGGTGGGCGCGTTCATGTACAACTTCATCCGCCAGGGCCTGCCGCGCGGAGAACTCACCGGCGGCGATCCGGACGTCGAGCCCGAGCCCGAGCCCAAGTCCAAGTCCAAGTCCAAGTCCAAGTCCAAGTCGAAACCGGAAGCGGCCCTCGAACCCGAGCCCGCCGAGTGACCGCCGACATCGCCCCATCTTCCGAAGTGGCGCCGTCCGACGGGGCCGAGCCCTACTACAAGGCGACGGGGCACGAGGAGGCGGTGTTCGCCGCGGCGCATGCGTCCGAACTGCCGGTCTTGCTCAAGGGTCCGACCGGCTGTGGCAAGTCGCGCTTCGTCGAGGCGATGGCGGCGCGCCTCGGTCTCGAACTCATCACGGTCGCCTGCAACGACGAGACGAGCGGCGCGGATCTGCTCGGGCGCTGGCTCGTGCGCGGCGGCGACACCGTCTGGCAGGACGGCCCGGTGACCCGTGCGGTGCGCTCAGGCGGTTTGCTCTACCTCGACGAGGTCGCGGAAGCGCGGGCGGACGTCGTGGTGGTGTTGCATCCGCTCACCGACCACCGGCGGGAGCTGCACGTGGACCGCCGGTCGGAGACGTTGAAGGCGCCGCCGGCGTTCCAGCTCGTCGCGAGCTTCAACCCCGGGTACCGGCATGGGTTCAAGGAGCTCAAACCGTCGACCCGGCAGCGCTTCGTCGGCATCGACTTCGACTACCCGCCGCCCGCGGCCGAAGCCGAGATCGTGGCGCGAGAAGCAGGCCTCGAACTGGCCCGCGCCAAGCGGCTGGTGGTGCTGGCCCGGAAGATCCGCGCGCTCGGGGAGCTCGGGCTGACCGAGACGGTATCGACCCGTTTGCTCATCGGCGCGGGCCTCCTCATGGCCGCCGGCATCGCGCCACGGATCGCGTGCACGCATGGCATCGTCGCACCCCTGACGGACGATGCCGAGGCGCGGCACGCGCTGCAGGACCTCGCCGACCTCGTGTTCTGAGATGGGGTGGGACGAAGCCATCTTCGGCTGGTTCCACGGCGCGTGGCGGGGCATGCGCGCGCCCCGACCTGCCGCCAAAGTGCTCGCACGGCGGGTCGCCCTCGAATCGCAGCGCGACCGGCTCCAGTGGCTCTCGAGCGCGGTCGCCGAACGGTCGATCACGGTGCGCGAAGCGGAAGCGGACGGCGGGTGGCAGGGAGACGTGCTCTTGTTGCCGGCGCACCTGGACATGGCGGCGACGCGCGCGGGCAACGAACGCGCGTACCTGGTTCGCGCGGTGTGGGCCTCGTACGCCCGGCCTCTCGCGAGACGGTTGCGACCGCTCCCGGAGAGTCCCCGTGCGCGGGTGTGGGCGACCGCGTTTCTCGCCGAGCCGGTGCTCCGGCAGATGCGCGCCGAACTCCCAGGGGCGGCCCGGCCCTGCGTCGCGCTCACCCGGTCCCTCCTGCTCGAACGCGCGGGCCAGCCCACGTCCCGCGCGCAGGCCCAGTTCGAACGGTGGATCGCGCGGGCGGTGGGGCTCGGCATCGAGTGTGAGATCGGTCCACCGGATCTGTCCTTCGAGGAGTTCATGGAGCGCACCGCGTCGTTGGAAGGTGCCCTGCCGGTGTTCCCGCTCTTCGGCGCGATCGGCACCGAACCCGCCCACGGACAGAGCGTCTCTGGGACCGGCGACGCCGACGCGCTCCCCGACGGCACCGAGCGCAAAGGCAAGGTCCTGGAGTCGCCCGAGCGGGTCGAGCTGCCGACCGATCCGCTGCAGGACAACCCGCTCGTCCACTCCTTCGAGAAGGTTCACACCGCCGAGGAGTACCAGGGCGGCATGAAGCACCTGGACGGAGACGACGAGATGGACGCGCACGCGGATGCGATCGACGAGCTCGATCTGCGCGAAGTCGTTCGGAGCCTGGAGCGCGCCCAGTCGCTCTTGCGGGTGGACGTGATGCTCGAAGGCTCGGGCGAAGTCGCGGACCAGGACTCGGAGGGCACGCCTTACCCGGAGTGGGATCGCAAACGCGGGCAGTACCGAGACGCCTGGTGCCGAGTGCGCGCCGGGCGCCCACCCGCCCGGATGGCGCGGGCCGATGCGGAGGCGGCGATCCGTGCGCGCGTGCGCCGACTGCAGCGGGAGCACGAGGCGGTGCGCGCCGAACTCGAACGCCTCGACGCGTCGCGCCGGTGGAAGAACCGCCAGCTCGATGGCGCGGAGATCGATCTCGACGCGCTGGTGGATTGGCACGCCTGCCTCGCCGCGGGCACCACGGTTCCGGCCCGGCTCTACCGAGACCGGCGGCCCTCCCATCCGTCTTTGTCGGTGATGCTCTTGCTCGACGGAAGTCTGTCCACCGACGGCTGGGTCGACGACGTCCGGGTGCTCGACCTCGAGATCGACGCGGCGGTGACGCTCGGTGAGGCGCTCTCCGCGGTGCGGGTCGAGCTGTCGATGGCCGCGTTCCACAGCCAGACGCGGCTCGACTGCCGCTTCGAGATCCTCAAGACGTTCACCGAAGAGTGGACCGACGCGCGGCACCGCCTCGCCGACCTGCAGCCGCGCGGCTACACCCGGATCGGCCCCGCGCTGCGGCACGCGACGGAGCTGCTCTCCCGCACCGACGCGCGTCGGCGACTCGTGGTCGTGCTCACCGACGGCAAACCGAACGACTACGACCGCTACGAAGGTCGGCACGGCATCGCGGATGTTCGGCGTGCGGTGCTCGATGCGGAAGCCCGCGGCGTCCACATCCACGCGTTCGCGATCGACCACGACGCACGCTTTCACCTGCCGCAGATGTTCGGCCGGGGGCGCTTCCATCTTCTGCGCCAGCCGCGCTCACTCCCGCGCGCGCTCGGCGAAGCGGTCGCCGCCATGCACCCGGGTTGAGACGCGGGGTCACCGACCCCGCAGTTCAGCGACGGTCAGGCCGGGATCGCGACGAAGGCCGAGCAGGTTCCGTCCGGGTGGATCGGACCGGGCACCGCAGAGCAGGTTCCGCACGCAGTGGCGTCGCCGGTGTACAGCGTGCACGAGATGCAGCGTTTGCTCGCATCGCTGGTCACGTCGACGTACCGGAGCGCGGTGCGGGTGCGGCGGGCGTCGGGCGTGATGTTGGTGTCGCAAGACACCGAGTCGCCTCCGCCGCAACCGACGGCTTGGAGAACCCCGAGCGCGGCGCCACCAGCGGTGATTCGGGCGAGAAAGACGCGACGAGAGTGTTTGGACATGAGGTCTCCTGGGCAGGGCGCAATGAAAGAGGGTGATGGGGCGCACCGAATCGGGACCATGGAGGCATGCTCCCGCCGCGGCGATGACATAGGTCAGGTCGGCGGACTTCTTGGCGAGGCCGCGAGGGTCTAGGCCGCGAGCGTTTCGCGGATCGCCTCGCCGCGCGGAAACACGATGGCGCCCGGCCGGAACTCGATGAGCCCTTCCTTGCGCCACGCACTCAGTGCGCGGATGACGGTCTCCTCCCGCGCGTTGACGTAGTGCGCGAGTTGCTCCCGCGACAACGAGAACGGGATCTGAATCTCCCCGTTCTCGAACTCGTCGCCGAAACGATCGGCGAGGTCGAAGAGGAAGCGGGCGAGACGCTGCTGCACGGTGCCCGCGGACATCACGTCGATCTTGCGGTGCAGCAGCTGGACCTGCTCCAGCAGCGCGGCGTTCAGCGCCATCGCCAACCGCACGTCGCGGTGCATGCGCTCCAGCAGCGGCGCCGCTTGGACGGTCAAGAGCACCGCGTGTTCGCTCACCACCACCGCGTCCGCGCCGTACACCCCGCGGGTGAGCGCGACGGGGACCGCGAGACATTCGGTGGGTCCGAAGATCGCCATGACGGTCGCGTCGTAGCCGCCCGCCGGCCGCCTCAGCTCGACCAGCCCCTCGAGCAGGACGTGGAACGACGTCGCCCGGTCGCCCAGCTTCCAGACCGGTTCGAACCGGCGGAGCCGAACCCGAGCGCACAACCCCTCGAGTTCACACAGCTCGGATTCGGTCATGCCCTGGAAGAGCCGACAGCCTCGAAGGCTTTCCCGGAGCTTGGAGCGGAAGGCCGGCGGGATGGTCGAGGTCGCGTGCATGGGGACCCGACCTCGCACGCGGCGTGCCAGCGTGATTCCTACGTTGAACGAAGCGATGACGCAGGATTTGCGCGACGAGTGCGTACGCGGACGCAACCATCGCGCCGCGTCACTCTTCTTCCCTGCCTCCCGGAGCGAGCCCGAGCGCTTGCCGCAGCGCCTGCGCGGCGGCGCGGTGCCGCTCAGGGTGGGGCATGGGGCGGAGGGTGAGGGCGCGGACGCGCTCCCCCGCGTCGACGATCTGCAGAAGCGCCCCCGGCACGTCCCCGTCCCAGAACGTTCGGGCGCGTCGCTCGAGTACTCGAACTTCGGTCGGACGATCGAGGGGCAGCCGCCGCGTCTTGGCGTGGGTCGGCCACCGCTCAACGACCTCCAGGTGGTCGTGGCGCGCGTGGACTTCGATCCACGAGGGCATCCTCAGAAGCCCGACCAACACCGCGCCCATGAGGCCGAGCCCGATCGCGAACACGACGACGAGAAAGCCGCTTGGGTTCGATGAGACGTGCAGGGTGCCAACCGGTTGATCCACGTACGCCGCGATCGCCTCGTGGTCCGAACCTCCGAAGAGCGCGCCGAGCTGGAACTCGAGGGTCTCGCCGTCCCGTGGGTACAGCCGCACGCGGGTGCCGTTGCGGTTGCTGTGCGCGTTCGTGTGTTCGATCTGGTCCGCCCGAAACTCGTGCGTCTCGGTTGCGAACACCCACAGGTACGCGGTCTGCACCTGGCACGCGCCGTCCGTGCACTCGAGCGCGACGGTCTCGCCGGCCGCGACCACGAAGACCACGAAGAACAAGCACGTGACCGGGAGCACCGCGAGGCCACGCCACTTCCGACGAAACGGCCCCAGCCGCACCACGCCCGACGCCCGCGCAGCTGGCTCCCGATACCCCACGGTGTGCACGGTATCAGAGGTCGCGCGACGTCTGATGGCGCGAGCCAACGCGCAGCGTGCCGCTGCGCGGCGTGCCGACGCGCAGCGTGCCGACGCGCAGCGCGCCGGCGCAACCCTCCACGGATCACAGCCGGGGCTAGCGGCTGCCGAAGTTGGCGGTCCAGTAGTGGGTCCACATGGTGCCCGACAGGCGCATGTAGCCGATCCCGACTTCGTTGTAGCCGCTGTTCATGTTTGCGTCGCAGTGGCCGGATGTGCTGGTCATCCACTGGCCGACACTCGCGACACCGGTGCCGTTGCCCGCGGCGATGTTCTCGGCCCTTGGACCACCGGTGTAGCCCGCATCCCGCACCCGCGCGCTGAAGTTGCTGCCGTCGGACCCGGTGTGGCTGAAGAAGTTGTTCGTCGCCATGTCCATGCTGTGGCAACGCGCGGCGATGCGAAGTTCGCGGTTGAGGACGAGGGCGGGGACCGGCGGTTTGGGCCCGCTCGGACAGTCGGTGCCAGCGAGCCGGTGGCGATTCATCTCGTCCACTGCGCGTACTTCTTCGGCGGCCCAGTCGGTCGGCCAGCTGTCGTAGTCGCGGCAGTCGAGGCCGGTGCAGTCGTTGTCCGTCGAAGGCGAACACGAAGACGGGCAGCAGCCGTCGTCGTTCATGCACGTCGTGACCGGGCTGTAGTCGCAGTACGAGGAACACATGGTCGCGTCGCCGCGCAGCCGTCCCGTCTCGCACATGCGCGGCGCGCAGCTGGTCGGGCAGTCGCCGTCGCACCGTTCGGTGCCCTCGGTGCGACCGTCGCCACACTCGGGTTCACTCGGGCCGCTGTCCACGCGCGGTCCGCTGTCGACGCCCGGCCCACTGTCTGCGCCCGGTCCGCCATCCACGCCCGGTCCGGCGTCCATGCCCGGTCCACCGTCCACGCCGGGTCCAGAGTCCGCTCGGGGTCCGGTGTCGGGGATGGGTCCGGCGGGGCCCGAGATCGAGAGCTCGCCGACGCATCCCCAGAGAAGGACTGCACACACCGCCAAGAAGCTCGTTCGCACTCGAGTCATCACGCACCCATCCCGGAGCCACCCGCTCCGGGGCCCAGTGTACCCGAAGTCGCGTTCGACGCCTCCACGCTCAGGACTTGGCGAGTTGGTAGGCGATGACGGCGGCGAAGATCACGATGCCCACGAGCACGTTGATGCCGATGATCATCGGCACGAACTTCTTCTGCCATTGCGTGACCGCGTGTTGGGCGGCGCCGTGGGCCGCGGTCTGACCCGCGAGGCGCAGTTCGATCACCCGCTTGTGGCGGCCCTTCATGCGGGCATCGACCAGTGGCTGCGGCAGCAGCGACTGGGTCTGGCAGTGCCCGCACACCACCGCGACCTCACCGCCCGCGCTCAGGCGCGCGCCGCAGCTCGGACAGCCGGCCACGAACGCGCCCGCGTCCACGCTCACCCGGGCGAGTGGCAGTGCGGCAAAGGCCTGCTCCCCGGAACGTTTGAGGGTGCGCAGCCACAAGAGCGGAATGGCCGCCATCAGGACACTGCCCAGCGCCGCCCCGCCGTAGAGGCCGGCGCGCAAGAGCTGGTCGGCCGTGTCGCCTTCGGCCGAGAACCCGAGGTAAAAGGTCGGCAGGCAGGAGACGAAGGTGAACGCGGCGAGCCCGACCTGCCACCCGCGGTTGGCCACGAACATCTTCGTGAACGCACGTTCTCCGGAGCCCGCGGCCTCTTCGAGCTTGGCTTCGAGCACCTGGTCCGCGTGCACCGCCTGCGCGACATCGGCGGGGATCTTCTGGTCGTGGAGGCAGTACACGCAGCGCGCGTGCTGGCTCGAGACCAGCGGCACGTTCGCGCCGCACCGCTCGCACGCGACGCTGCGGCTCTCTTCGACGGCACCGGTCCCCTCGGCCACGCCGCAGGGTCGCACGAAAACAGAGCGTCCCGGGCCGCGGTTTGGGGCGTGCCCCCAGCGGAATCGAGGTGGCGCTGCGGGCAGCTTCGCGCGCATCGGCGGCATCACGCGACTTTGCTCATGCGTCGGTTGGCGAGGCTTGGCCTCGGCCCCCAGGCTCGCTGCATGAGGGGTCTACTTCTGGGCGCGCTCGCGCTTGTCTTGGCGTGTGGTGGGGACGACGATGGGGCCGAGGATGCCGGCACGCTGGATGGGGAGGTCTTCGACACGCCCCCGCCCATCGATGCAGGCGTCGATGCGCCGCGACTTCCGGACGCCGGCACCGACGCGGGTCCACCGCCGAGTTGTGCCGACGCCCTCGAGCCGCGGGTGTTCGACCTGGCGCCCGGGTTTCTCGACACCCAGATCCATCCCTACGCGGTGTTCGACGGGGAGCTCATCTGGGCGACCGTGACCGCGCACGTCGATGGCGAAGAAGGCCTCGACGTCTTCCTCACCACGATCGACTGCAACGGGGTCTCGCGTGGACTCGCGGATGGCATGCCTGGCCGCGTGCACGAAGACGCGTCCCCGAACGACATCGACGGCACGATCGCGATCCAAGGCGACCGGGTGCTCGTCGCGTGGCAGCTCGACGAAGGCGAAGGCGTGCAGACCGCAGCGCGCGCGTTCGATCGCGTGACCCGCACCGCGCTCGGCACCGAGACCCGGGTGGTCACCATGCGCGAAGGTCTGCCGGTCACCGGCACGACCTGGTTCCCGCACTTGGCACCGCGGGCGGCCGGCGGGTTCTGGCTGGCGGGCAGCCGCGGCATCGAAGAAGCGCGCGGGTTCCAGGTGTTCCTGCAGCCGCTCGATCTCGACGGAGCGCTCGACGGCGACGCGATCGAACCGCTCTACATGGAAGACGTCAGCGAGTCGCTTCCGACGCTGGCAGTCGGCCCGGACGGCACGCACCTGGTGTGGAACCACGAGCCGACCGACGGAGACGGCGCGGCGTACTACGCAGGGGGCGCGGCGGACACGGGCGCGCTCGACACGACCGTGGTCACGAGCCGCGATCCCGGGGTGGCGGTGGACGCGGCGGGCAACGTCTTTGCGGCGCACACCACCGGCTCGACCTTCGTCTCACTCCAGGCGGTCGGCGTCGCGGACTCGCTCGTCGAAGTCACCCGGCGCGGCGTCGCGCCCTACCTCGCCGCGCGAGACACCGGCGGCGCCATCCTCTACGCACGCGGCATGAGCGGCTTCTCCGCGACGGAGCTCATCGTGCGCGCGTACTCGTTCGACGGAACCGACCTCGCGCTCGGCCCGGAGGTCAACGTCCCGATCGGCGCACTCTTCCCGGTTCCCTACCGCCCGTCGATCCAGCACCTCGACGGCGACCACTACCTCGTCGTGTGGTCCGAAGGCACCAACCCCAACTTCGTCGCCAAAGGCGCCTTCGTCGCCCTCCCCGCCCCCTGAGCCAAGGTCGGGATCGGGATCGGCTTCGGGATCGGCTTCGGCTTCGGCTTCGGCTTCGGCTTCGGCTTCGGCTTCGGCTTTGGCGTCGGCTTCGGCTTCAGCGTCGGCGTCAACGTCGGCGGGCTCCTCCGCTCCCGCCACCCGGCACTCAGCTCTGGTTGAGTTCGTAGAGCAGGCGCAGTCCGTCCAGCGTCAGGAACTCGTCGACGTCTTCGATCGACTCGCTGTCCGGTTCGATCAGCCGGGCGAGCCCGCCGGTCGCGATGACCCGGACCTCGCCACCCATCTCTTCACGCAGCCGCGCCACCAGGCCGTCCACGAGCCCCACGTAGCCGTACACGATGCCGCTCTGCATCGAGTGCGCGGTGTTGCGGCCGATCGCTTTGGGGGGTCGCGCGATCTCCGCGCGAAAGAGCCGCGCGGCGCGGCTGAAGAGGGCGCCGGCGCTGATCTCCATGCCGGGTGCGATCGCGCCGCCGAGGTACTCGCCTTGGGCCGAGATGCAGTCGAACGTGGTCGCAGTGCCGAAGTCGACCACGATAACCGCGCCCTTGACCCGCTCAAAGGCCGCGACCGCATTCACGATGCGGTCCGCGCCGACCTCGCGCGGGTTCTCGTAGAGCAGGCGCATGCCGGTCTTCACGCCCGGGCGGATGACGAGCACGTCGTGGTCGAACGCGCGGTCCACCGCTTCGACGATGACGTCGGTCACCGAAGGCACGACCGAGGCGAGGATGCTCGCGGTCACCTCGCTGCGCGGCACCCCGGCCAACTGCACCAGGTTGGCCAGCAAGACGTGGTGTTCGTCGATGGTGCGGCCCTTGGCCGTCTCGATCCGAAAATCGTGCACCAGCTGCGCCCCGTCGTAGAGGCCGAGCACGGTGTTGGTATTGCCTACGTCGATCGCCAAAAGCATCGGCCGGAGTGTGACACTTTATCTACGGCCGTCACGGCTTCGCGAGACTGGCCACCCGCACCGGCTTCGGTTCAGGTTGGCGACTGGAGGGTGGGTTCGCGGAAGGTCGTGTCCTCGACGCGGTAGACGATCTTGCGCCCCTCCCGTTCGGGTTCGCAGGCCCCCTCTTCCACCAGTTGTTTGAGGAGCGTCTGAACGGTCCGGAGCGGGACCTCGAGCACTTCGGCGGCTTCGCGCGCCGGCACCCCACCGCGCTGCGCGAGCACTTGGAGCAGCCGGTCGTCGAGCGAACGCTCGCAGCGCGGATCGGGGATGGCGAACGCCCGCGCGACCTCCAACCGGAAGATGCCGTCGTCTCGGACGATCGCGCCCCGGTCGCCGAGCCACGCCCGAGCGCGGTGCAACAGCACGTCGAAACTCCCCTGGTGCACCACCGCATCGAACGTGAAGCCGTAGACCTGCTGGTAGAGGTCGTCGCGCCCGATGCCGTGCCCACATGCCTGCGCGAGCACGCACAAGAGCGTCTCGGTCCGCGGATGGGGTGGGTCGGTCAACGCGTACGTCTCAGACGCGCGGAGCGCCAAACGTCGACGGGGCTCGAGTCCCGGCCCCACCACCACGCGCACCCGGGCGTCGCCCCTCGCGTCGGCGCGGAGCGCCAGTCCCTGAAGCGCAGGTGGCATCTCGGGGTCGACGCCGGAGAGCCAGGCTCCTGCCGCCTCTTCGTGCCCTCCGCCGAGCGCGGCGCGCACCACGCGGAGTTCGGCTGCGAACGGTGCCGGAAGCTCGGCGTCCGAAGGGATGCCCTCGAGCAACTCCTCGACCGCGCCCAACAACACCCCGTCGTGCGCCGCGCCGCGCGCGACCTGGGCGGACTCGAACGAGCCAGCCAGCGCGGCCTCCCACGCGATCCACGCTTGCCACCGCGCGGGCGCGACCGGTCCGAGCGCAGACAGGATGCGCATGGCGAGGTGGGGTCGTCCGGTACTTCGACGGAGCCGGGCCAGGACCAGGTTCGCCAGGTACTCCTGCTGAGGCATGCCCTCCGTGCGGCCCATCCGCGAGGCTCGGCGCGCCGCGTCGGTGGCCCCGGCGAGGTCGCCAAGGCCCATCAACACGAACGCGCGCAACGCAGGCAGCTCGACGACCAGCTCCGCCGCGCCGCACTGCTGTGCCGCTCGGCCGAGCTGCGCGACGTCCTTGGCGAGCTCCGCGGAGGGCGATTCGAGGGCGCCGAGCCACGCGCTCGCCCACTGCGCCGCTATGCCCAGCGATTCGACCGCGCTGGCAGGCGGGCGAGAAGCCGCCGCCTGCAGCAATGGCCCCACCGTCCGGAGGGCCGGGACATCGAGGCGGGCCACCGCGTCGCGCGCAAGCTCGAAGAGCGCGAAGGCGACCCCGACGCGGGCGTTCGAAGACGCGGCGGACAGCGCGTGCAGATCGACCCCGCGCGCCATCAAGCCCGCACCTGCCCGCATCGCTTCGAAACACGCGCGCCACCCCACGCTCGCATCGTCGGTGCGTTCGAGGATCGGAACACACGGCCCGAAGTCGCCAAGCAGCGCGGCGTCGCGCGCCTCGCGGCCCGCGCGATCGAGTTCGGTCGGTGAAGAGGCGGGGGCCACAGGGAGGTCTGAAGGGTACTTCATGCTAGAATGTCGGGGTGCCGTCCGTGGCCACCACCGCACGCTTGGCTGCCGATGCCCCGGCGTACGAGAAGGTCCGAGACCTCGCCAAGGGGGGCATGGGTCAAGTCGAGTTGGTGGTCCGGCGCCAAGGGAGCTTCGCCCGCGCCTACGCCCGCAAGCGTCTGCTCGCGCACTTCGCCGAGGACTTGGAGATCCGCGGCATGTTCTTGGAAGAGGCCCGGGTCGCGGGCCTCATCCGTCACGCCAACACGGTGCCGGTGCTCGATGTCGGCGAAGACGAGGTCGGTCCGTATTTGGTCATGGACTTCATCGCGGGGGTCGACGCCGGAGACTTCGTGCGCGGCTGCCTTCGCGCTGGAGAACAGGTCCCCATCGCCGCGGCGCTGGAGATCGTGCGCCAGGCGGCCGAGGGGTTGCACGCGGTGCACACCGCCCGCGGAGCCGGCGGCCAAGCGCTCTCACTGGTGCACCGCGACGTGACGCCCGGCAACATCTTGCTCGGCTTCGACGGCTGCGTGCGCGTCGCGGACTTCGGCGTGGCGCGTGCGCTCGACCGGGTGGGACAGACCCGGCCCGGCGTGCTCAAGGGCAAAGCCGGATACATGTCGCCCGAGCAACTGCGGTTCGAGACGCTCGACCACCGGAGCGATCTCTTCTCACTCGGCGTGGTCTTGTTCGAACTCTTGGCCGGCAGGCGACTCTACGGCGGCGGCATGCAGGTCGCCGCGCCGCGCATCTTGCGCGAGCCGCCGCCGGATGTCGCGGAGTTCCGCGCGGGGGCGCCGCCCGAACTCGTGGACTTGATGTATCGGCTGCTCGCCAAAGACCCCGCGGCGCGTCCCGAGTCCGCGCGTGCCGTGGCGGAGGCGGTTGGCGCGATCGCGCAGGCGTTCGATCGCGTGCCGCTGGCGAGTCTCTTCGACCAACACTTCCAGCAGACCCGCGCCGACATCGCGAAGATGGTCGACGAAGCGCTCGAGCACACCGAGACCCGTTTGGCGCCTGCTGCTGAACCCTCGCCCACCGACACCCACTTGGCGGCTGCTGCGGAACCCACCTCGGCCGCGCCCGAGCCACCGCTTCCCGCCGAACGCCGCAGCGGCGTCGTGTGGGGGATCGCGCTGGGCGCGGTCGCGCTGATCGTCGCCGGATGGATGGTGCTGCGCGAGGACGGAGCGGAGCCGGTGTTGCAGTCCCCAGAGTCGACCGTGACTGAGACTTCTGGCGATGTGCAGTTGGACCTCGCGGAGCCATCCGAGACCATCGGAGCGGCGCCCGCCGAGACTGCCGCATTTGCAGATACTCCTGGCGCTCCGGTCGAACCCACCCAACCGAGTTCCGAAGCCATGCACAGCGCCCGAACCGCATCGCGTTCGATGCGAATGGTGGCCACCCCTATGGAGAGGGAGACCACGATGGAGACGGCGCCAACGATGGCCCAGGTGAGCCCGACGATGGCGACCCAGGACACCGCGATGGCAGGGGACACATCGATGGCGACCCAGGTGAACTCAACGATGGCGACCCAGGACACGGCGATGGCCGGGGACACCGAGATGGCCGCAAACACGGCGATGGCCGAAGGGCACTCCATGCAGACCGAGATGGCGACCACGAGAGCGAGGCCGGTATGGACCGAGTACTGACACTCATCGCGTGCGTTGCGACGGCGCTCCTGGCGGTGCCCGTGAGCGCGCAGAGCAGCGACGCCGAGCGGCTGTTTCGCGAGGGCACCACCGCACTGCAAGAGGGTCGGTTGCCGGAGGCGCGGGTCGCACTCGAAGCGTCGCTGGATCTCAACCCGCATCCGGGGACCGGGTTCAACCTGATGATGACCCTGACCGATCTCAACGAGCTGTTGGCGGCGTCGGGTCTGTGCCATCGATTGCTGGACGACGATTTCGGCGAGCTCGGAGACCGCCGGGTTCAAGTGGAGCGACTGTGCGAGTCGCTGTGGGCGGAGATCCCGGTGGTGGAGCTCACCGTGCAAGGGGCGCCCGAGATCCGACTGGTGATCGATGGAGAAGCTCAAGCCGTCGAGGACGGAGAGTCGGTCACCCGCCAACTGGATCCTGGCCGCCACGTGCTGCGGGTGGAGGCGCCCGAACACGAAGGCGAAGAGCGGGCCCTCGATCTCGACCGCCGCGAGCGGCTCTCTCTTGTCCTGCAGGTCGTGTCGGCCGCGGACACGAAACGCCGACGGATTTGGATCGCTGCCCTCTTGGCGGGCGGTCTGGTCTTGGCCGGTGCGGCGATCGGTGTCGGCCTCGCGCTGCGAAACAGCGGACCGTCGGAGCAACCGCCGGACTTCACCGCCCAGACCCTCTCGTCCACCGGCGCACTGGTGACGTTCTAGCAGCAACTGTATTCGGGCATCTGCGACGGTTCTCGCCGCCGGCGGGCGCGCAGCCTACTCCGTGATGTTGCGGACCGCGTTCGGTCCAAGTCGGTTGCGCAGCTGGGCCAGGTACAGGCTGTGCGGCCGGACGAACGTGCCGAGTCGGTCCCACTCGGCCTGTCCTCCGGTGACCCCTGCGCGGCATCCGACGCACCAGTTGGTCGCGCTCGGCGGGCTCTCCACCCGAATGCGCGTGGCCCGCGCGTTCCACATCACGGAGTTGCCTGCGCTCCACCCGTGGTCGGTGGTCAACCAGCGGCTCTCGTTGTGCAGCGTGATGCCGCGCGATTTCCAGTTGGTGTTCGCGACGTCCGCGAAGTCCCGCACGTTGTCGTAGAGCACGCCCGTGGAGAACGCGTTGTGCGTCTCCGAACTCGAGAGCGACTGGGTCGCTTTGCAGTCCAGGAAGACGTTCGGACCCGACGTGAGGCTCCCGACCACGAAGGCGTGCCGCGCCCGCTCGGATCGACACCGCTGCACCAGCACTTGCTCTGCGCTGTCGATGTCGAAGGCGTAGCGACGGCCACCACCGACCACCGAGACCGGATCCACGTACGCGCTGTCCTGCACGGTGAACCGCGAGGTGCCCTGGCGAAGCGTCACGGTGCTGTGCACGAACCTCTCGGCGACGACGTTTCGGATCCAGCCGTCTTCGGTGTTGCGCACGTGAATGAAGTTCCACGCGCCCTGGTCGGGGCGGCCGTGGTCCACCTGCGCGATGCCGCGCAGCCGTTCGATGCCCACGTGCTGCACTCGGTTGCGGGTGTAGCGCTGAATGAACCCGCCCCCGAAGCGGTGGGCGATCTCCATGGTGATGGGGGCGTCGAGCACCACCCGGCCTTCCGCGAGGTCGATCCGCGCGATGCGGCGGTGCCAGTCCATGGTCTTGCGTCCGACCCAGGGATACCAGTCCTCGCTGCCTGGCAAGCAAGTGAGCCCCGGGTCGTCGGAGCGGTCGTTGGCGCCGCCGGTACTGCCGCAGCTGTCCATGCCGATCTGGTCAATCCAGTCGCGCGTCGTTCGGCGTCGCACGAGCACCCGCTGCCCCACGCGATAGGCGCCCGGATCGGCGACCTGGATGTGGCGCGAACCGGTCGCGACCCGCGCCTCGATCTCCTGCCGCGTGCCGCCGATCAACTCGGCAGACCCGGGGCCGCCGACCTGAATCACGAGTCGTTGCCGGTCGGAACCTTCGTCGGGGTCGACGCCGCCCACACGCGTCGCGACGAGGTGGGTGCCGTCTGGACCGGAACCTTCGCCGCGCAACACCACCCCGCTGCGGGTCAGACGGAGCCGATTGCAGGTGTCTCCGTCGGAGAGGTAGCCCCCGCGCACCTGGAAGCGGCCCGCGGCCAACTGGACGACGCCGCGCATGCCGCGGTCGTCCTTCGGCCAACCTCCGACTTCGTCGATCGCGTTCTGGATCGCGCGGCAGTCGTCGCCGCCGCTCGGCCGGACCCGCACTGAGCGCAAACCCGCGGTGCGGGGCAGTCGCACGCCGCCGCCGCCGTAGCCCGCATGTGAGAAGTCCAGGATGCGGTCGCCGCGGCTGCTGCGGCGGTAGCGCAGGTTGCCACCATCCCAGTAGACGAAGTCGCTCTTCGGGCGTGCGCTGCCGCCGCCGCCCGCGCCTTCGGGGATCGTGCCGCCTTCTGGATCGGCGAGGGTGGCTTCGTACAGGTCCTCGACCTCCTCCGCTTCGAGCGCCGTGAGGTCGACGTCGTGTTCGGTCTCGTCGGCTTCGATGCCATCGGGCCCGAAAGACGGCGCTTCCCCGTCGTCGTCGTAGGCGAGCACGTTGGTGCAGCCCGCTACGCCGAGAAGAAGCAGCAACGGAATGGTAGGCGCCGTGCGCCGAGGGGACGTGCGCAAGGGAAACGTTGTCGCCTGCGTCTTGGCCATCGTGTGCTCCATGGCTCCACGATGCCGCGCCGCTGCGTGGTGGTCTCTTACCCCGTCGGCGCGGTTCAGAACTCGCAGTAGTTGTGGTTGTCGTCAGGGTTGCGGTTGCACCTGGAGTTCGAGGTGCCGGGAGTCCGGCAGTCGTCGATGCTCTCGCATTGGCAACGCTCACGCCCATTCCGTTCGAGACACTGTTGGCCGCTGGGACAGCGAGGGGCCGGCCCGACACCTCGGTCGCAGCCGCAGTGGTAGCGTTCCTGCGTGAGCCCGGGCACGCGGAGACAGGGGAACTCGTTCTGGCAGTCCATGCCGCACGCGCCGCAGTGGTCGTCGTTGTCCGCGAGGTTGGTCATGACGCCACCACAGCAAGCGGTGTGGGTGAGGCCCTCGATCTGTCGGCCGTTGCACATCGGATCCACGCCACAGCACTCACGGTCTTCGCAGTCGGTGTGGTCATCGCAGTCGTCGTCCAGACCGTTGCCGCAGATCTCGGCGATGTTGGCGTTGTTGCAATCCGCGGTGTCCTCGCAGTTGCGCAGCCCGTCGCAGTCGTCGTCTCGGGTGTCGGTGCAGTTCGTCTCCCGCCCGCGCACGCACTCCGGGTCTCCGCAGTCGAGCGCGGTGTCGCAGTCGTTGTCGAGCATGTCGTGGCACAGCTCCACGCTCGGTACGCCCGCGGCGCACCGGCACACGCCGGAGGTGCACAGCGCCGCGGGCGCGCCGTCTTGGCACGCGCGGCCCTCGCAGTCCGAGTCGGCGCAGTCTGTGTCCCCGTCGCAGTCGTTGTCGACACCGTCCGCGCAGACCTCGGCCGACGGGAGCGCGCCGGTCGAACACTCGCACAGGCCCGCGGCGTTGCAGGCGAGTTCACCGATGCCGCAAGCGGTGCCCATGGGACAGACCGCGCGATCGGCGCAGTCGGTCAGCCCGTTGCAATCGTCGTCGATGCCGTTTGTGCAGTCTTCCGTGCCGGTCGGGTCACACACGCACTCGCCATCGGTCACGGCGTCCCGGCGACACACGAGGCCCGCGCCGCAGGTGCGCCCATCGCAGTCGTCGTCCTCGCAGTTGAAGAGGCCGTCGCAATCGTCGTCGACTGCGTTGTCGCACGTGCGCTCGGCGCCGGGTTCGCTCGCGAAACAATCCATCGGACACGTCGGCGCACCTCCGGGCAGGTGAAGCACCTCGTCCTCGATCCGCGCACACACCCCCTCGTCGCAGCTCGTGCACGCGCCCGGTGGCCCGGCGTCGGCCGAGTCGCCGTCGGGCGAACCGGCGTCGGACGAGGAGGAGGAACATCCGGTCCCGTCGCACGCCACTCCGAAACACGAGAGCGTCGTGCACAGGCGCACCTCGCGACGCGCGCCGGCGACGTAGCCACCGGTCGCACGGGCCACGCCGAGGAGCGTGTCGTCGTCGCCGAAGTACTCGGCTTCCACGAGCCACCGGCGGGTCGCGGGATCGGTCCCTGGCTCGGGCGTGAGATCCAGCCGCGTCGCACGCCGAATCACCGCGGGGTCAGAGGAGCCGAAGGTCTCGAGCACACCCTCCGTGTTCCAGACCTTCAAGCTGAGCCGGGCCATCTGTTCGCGGATGCGCGCGTCGGGCTCGAGGATGACGGTCGTCAGCGTCTCGGTCTCGGAGCCGCCGCACGCGACGGCGCCCATCGCGCTCGAGACCAGCAGCACCAGGTACCCGATCCCGCGCGTTGCGCGCGCAGACGAACTTCTTGTGGCGCCGCCGAGCTTCCCCATCCCACCCCATCATGCCACGGACCGGCCACGAAGCGCGAAGCGCGAAGCGCGGCGAGCGACGAACGCGAGAGGCCTTCTACGCGTCGCACACGTCGAGCAGCGGATCGTCGAGCGGCACCACGATGCGTTCGTCCATCGTCATGCGTCCATCGGTCGAGGTGATCGTCGCGCGGATCGACATCCGCTCGCCCACTGCGCACTCGGGCGCTTCCAGCTGGGCCGGCCACCCGATGTAGAGGTGGCCGTCCTCGTCGGGGGACATCAAGAGGCGCACGGGAGCACGCCGGGGCGGCGGCTCGGTGTCGTTGAGCAGGACCATGTCGAGGTCGAGCAACACGTGGTCGTTCTCGCCCTGCGACAAGCCACCCACCCGCAAGCTGAGCCACACGTGGTGGCCTCCCTGCGGCCCGGCCACGAGCGGTACTTCTTGCTCGTCGGTGAGCGGCTCGAACATCGACTCGCCGGTGCCGAGCTCCAGGGTGAGCTCGGGCGGCGGCAGCGGGTCGCCGCACGCGCAGAGGACCAGACAGAGCAAGACCCCGCCGATGCCCGAGCGTGTGTGCGACCCGCGCATGGAGACTAGCGCCGGCGCCGGGCGACGAGCGCCAGGCCGAGCATCGCGAAGAAGCCCGCCTGCGAACCCGCACCGGAGGTGCTGCAACCACCGCCACCGGCGAGGATCACCGGCGGAGGCACGTCGACGTCGCGGCCGGGCGGAAGGTCGAGCGGACGGTCGGGAAGACGTGCGTTGTAGAACGCGCTCGGGATGATCTCCCGGGGTCGCACACACTCGGTGGAGCGCACGCCCTCTTCGGAGATGGAACCGATCGCGACTCGGCCGCGATCACACACACAGGTCGGCGTCATGTTCATCGCCACGCAGCTGCCCGCGCCGCAGTCGAAGCCGACGCAGGGATCGGGCAGCGGGGTCGAGTCCGGGGTCTCTCGGTCGCCAGGGTTCAAGAAGCTCATGCGCATGTCCTGACACGCGACCGTGCTCTCACCGCTCGGTCCGACGGTGGTCCGCGCAGTCGCGCCGGGCACACACGCGCAGCCGGCGACGACGTCGCTGCCGACACGGACCTCCGCGCATCGGCCGCCAGCGCCACAGGCGACGAACTCACACGGCGAGACCGCCGCGGCATCGCCACCCCAGCCGCCGCAGCTGTCGGTGCCCTCTTCGGGCGGGATCATGCGCCAGCGCTCGACGTCTCCACCGGCGGAGCGGCGGAAGATCGGGTCGGAGGTCATCTCTTCGGCGCTGAGCCGGGTGTACATCCGGGAGATGTATGCGTGCGGGCGCATGAGCGCGAGCAGGGCGTCCACCGCTTCGGCTTGGTCTTCGTCGACGGGCGAAGTCGCTTCGAGCCGCGAGATGTAGTTCTCGGTGGAGCTCGCAGTGTCGGTGACCCAGCCTTGGCCACCCGCGCGGTCGACCGCGCGTGCCACGGCGGTGGTCCAGTTGTTCCGGCCGGTGCGCCAGTCGTAGGTGAGCTCGTCGGTGGGGATCTCGAGGTTCGGCCAGTTCGCGCCTTCGTAGCGCTGCGCGCCGAGCACGAACACGACGATGCCCATCTCGGGCTCCGCGGCGAGCGCGGTCATCTTGAGCGGCACGCTCGGGGAGGTGCCCGGCAGCGTCATGCGGAAGGGCGCGATGTCGCTGACCTTCGACTCCGGCTGCAGCCGCAGCGCGAGGAACTTCATGCCGCGGGAGGCGTACTCGGCGACGTAGGGCTCCATGGGGGCGGTCACCCGAAAGCCGTTGTCGCGCAGCCAGGTCACGAGCGCGCCCGAATCGTCCGACTCGATGACGGCCACGTCGTAGGGGCCGACGTCCTCACGGATGTGGACGGTCACTTCGCCTTCGCGGTCGTCGGTGGGTGCACCAGCGGCCGCGTCGAAGCACCAGCCACCTCCCCCGAAGACCTGGGGCGACGAGTTGGCGTCGAGCGCCTGAAGCGCGGCCTGCGGGAAGGTGTCGAGGCTGCCCTCGAGCGGCACCGAACCGAGCGGCACCACCCAGGCGAAGTTCGACGCCGCGCCCTGGTAGCTGATCTGCACGATCATGTCGGTGGTGTTGTTCTCGCGATCCACCGCGAACACGACCCGCTCGGCTGTCTGATCGACCGGCTGCTGCCCGCAGAAGAACCCGCCACACGCTTCGGCCGTGGCCGTCGGGGTGAGGCTGGAACCCATCGCGGCCAATGCCGCCACACTCATCCAATGTTTCATCTTCGCTCGTCCGTTCTCGCGCCGATCCGACGCGGTCCACCAGGCCGGGACAGAGCAACTCTCAGGCCAAGTCGAATTGACGTGTGATCTCTGGGCTTACCGGTGGAACAGAGATTGCGAAGGACCGGTCCCAACCCGCCGATCGTGCGCGTGCGCCCCGAAGTCGGGCGGCGCGGCACGCACTGGCACGCCTGCATCGCGCGCCCCCGGACACGGATGTCAGTCGTCGGGTTCGAGGAGCCCCGCCACGAACTCGGAGCGGGATCCATCCCAGTCCCGCGAAGCGGGCCAGGCCCGTCGTGTCAGGGAAGAAACTCGATGCCGTGAAGGAATCGGGCGAGCTCTTCGAGGTAGTGGCCGCGGTCGAGGTGCAAGAGGTGGCTGCCTCGGAACCAGTGCAGCGCACATCGGTCCCAGTGGTCCCACAACACGCGCGAGTGTTTCGGGGGCGCGAGCCGGTCGCCGACCCCGCCGACGATCATCAGCCGCTCTTTGTCGATGGCCGCCGGGAAGGTCAGCGGCGTGCTGACGGCGAGCAGCTTGCGCACGTCGACGATGTCTTTGCCCATCATCCGGAGACCGCGGCGGACCGCGGTGCCGATCGGCTCCCACTCCATCACCAGATCCGGGATCGACACGACCGGCACGTTCGGGACTGCGAACGCGAGGCGGGGTTCGGCGCACGCGAGCAGCGCGCTCGTGAACCCACCGAGACTCACGCCGGTCACGCCGAGCTGCTCGACGCCGCGCTCCTTCTGAAGCCAGTCGAAGAAGATCCGGAAGTCCAAGACCGACTGGGCGACCGCTTCGTTGATGTGCGCCGGGCCGCCAGCGAAGTAGCCGTGCCCACTGAACGGGGAGAAGCGCGAGCGGCGCGGTCCGTGGAAAGGGAGCGTGTAGAGCAGTACGTCGCAGCCCATCCGGTAGAACCAGGGCAGCGCGAAGAACCACTCGTTGACCAGGTACAGATCCGCGCTGAACCCGTGGACGGCGACGATGGTGGGGCGCGGTCCGTGGTCGTGCCGCCAGTAGTGCGCGTGCGCGGTGCGGTTCGGCCCGTGTTTGAGGTAGCGCTCGTGCAGCCGGCGGTTGCGCGGCATGAAAGGGCTGTCGAAGGTCAGCTCTTCGCACACCCCGTCGGTCGGCTTGAAGCGCGGGAACCAGTTGGCCTTCTTGGCCCGGACCCGAACGCCGCTCGGCGGCTTCTGGAAGTATTGGCCCGCGTCGCCGGCTTCGGCGAAGGGAAGGTAGAGCGACGTGTCTTCGAACGCGCGCCGCGCCTCTTTGGGGCGGAAGCCGACCGGAAGCGCGAGCCCGCCCACCATGAAGGCGCCGCCGGTACGAATCGCCACGTCGGTGGCGGCGGTGGCCCGGATGGCCCGGCGGTCGGCCGGAGAGAGATCGAACTGCTCCTGGGTCGAGGCGAAGTCCTTCGGCAGCGTGTCCCACCAGTGCCCGGTCTTCGGCGGGGGAGGAGAGGAGGCCGCGCCATGTCTGATCCGCGAGATGACCGAGGGCATTCGGCCGAACCATACCAGCCAAGCCGCCGGGCGAAGGACACGGAATGTGTCCCTCGAGACTCGGTCGCGTCGCTGCGCCCACACGACACCACACGCGTAGATCTCCGTTTCGCCGGGGTTTGTGACCAAAACACGGCTGGGCACAGACCCTGCGATGCACTCCCACACGATGGGACGACGCAAGACGAGCTGGGTGGTTGTGATTCTGGTGGCGCTGACGAGCAGCGCGATGGCGCAGGCGCCGGTGGTGGGCATGCTCACCACCGAACGCGGCGCGGCGGTCGACACGGAGGTGGTCGAAGACGGCGCCGATGAGACCGACGAGACACGGACCGAAGACGAGCTCAGCCCGCTGCGCCCAGACCTCGCCGAGGGCCGCGAGACCCGCGGCTTCATCCGCCACCGCACCCTGCACTTCACGTTCGACGACGGCCCGCGCCTCGACACCACGCCGCGGCTGCTCGAGCACCTCGACCACTACGGCGTGCAGGCCACCTTCTTCGTGGTCGCGCGCGGCTTCGATGGTCGGAACGCCACCGACCGCGCCAAGGCCGAGGTGCTTCGGGACATCGCCCGCCGCGGCCACACCATCGGCGCCCACACCTACGACCACAGCCGGCTCACGTCGCTCGACGACGAAGCGGTGCTCGCCCAGCTGACCCGCTCGGAGACCATCTTCGAAGAAGTCCTCGGCGCGCGCCCCTACCTCTTCCGCGCGCCCTACGGTGCCCACGACGCACGGGTCGACGCCATCACCGCCGCTCGCGGCTACACCCACGTGCTCTGGAACATCACGTCGAAGGACGTCTCGAGCCGCACCGCCGAAGAGGTCGCCGCGGCGTTCTCCGAGTCGCTCGATGTGCGGGAACGCCATCCCCGCGGCGCCGGCGGCATCGTGCTGCTCCACGACACCAAGCCCTGGGTCGTCGATGCCTTCCCGACGATGATGGAAGAGCTCCGCACCCGGAACTGCGAACTGCTCCACACGGACGAGGAGCTCTGGGACGTGACGCCGGACCTGAGCGTCTTCCACCAGAGCCGCACCGGCGGCCCGAGCCAGCGCGCCACCACCGTGACGCTCGATGAAGACGTCGTGGCCGAGCGCCAGGCCCTCGTCCGCGCCGAAGCCGAGACCTACTGCGCCGCCGCCGCCGACCAAGACACCACCAGCTGAGTCGCGCCAGCACACATCAACACCCCAGCCCACACCACACCAACCGAGAACGCCATGAACACCCACACCCGAGACAACTTCCTCGCCACGCTCCTCCTTTCCGCGCTGATGGCGCTTGGCAGCGCCTGCACCGAGCCCGCCTCTGCGGACGCCCCGGCCGTCACCGCACCGGCGGCTCCGACCGCGCCTGTCGCAGAGGCCGCACCGGAGGCCGCCCCGGCGCCGCGCGTGCAGACCGCGGAGCCGACACCCACGCCCGCGCCGACCCGGCCGACCTACCGGGCCGACGCGTTGAGCGTGCACCGGCTGGCGCTGACCCGCGAGATCGAAGACCGCGAGCCAGTCGACGCGAGCGACACCTTCGCCGCGAGCCGCGAGCGGCTCTTCGCGTTCCTCGAGCTGCGCAACCGCGGCGGCGCAGAGCAGGAGCTGAGCGTGACCTTCGAAGGTCCGGATGGCCGCAGCACCGGGCACGTCATGCTCTCGGTGCCGGCCAACGTGTGGCGCTGGCGCACCTGGGCGTGGACCCAGGGCGCGGACGAGCCCGGCGCATGGACCGCGCAGGTCCGCACCGCCGACGGCACCCTGATCAGCGAGCAGACCTTCACCATCGAATAGAACCTCGCGAAGTGGGCTTTGGCTCGTTGGTCAGGCGGCTTCAGTTGCGCAGCCCGCTGCCAACACACCCCGGCAGCCCGGAGGGCGATCGATACCGCTCAGTTCTCTTCAGAGGGCGACCCACACCGGGTCGCCCTCTTTGCCGTGTTCGTGTTTCCAGATCGGCACGGTCTCTTTGATCCGATCGATCGCGAGCCGCCCCGCTTCGAACGCGTCGCCGCGATGGGCCGCCGAGGCGGCGACGACCACCGCCAAGTCGCCGACTTGGAGTTCTCCGATGCGGTGGGTGGCGGCGAGGCGCACGCCAGGGAACTCGGTGGCGACCGTCTCGAGCACGCGCCGCATCTCTTTGGGTGCGAGCGAGTCGTGCGCTTCGTAGTCGAGCCGGACGACACCGCGCACGACGCCTTCCGCATCTGGCGCGTGGTCCCGGACCACGCCAGTGAACACCACGACGGCACCCGCGCCCGGATGCGACACCGCCTGGTGGCACTCGTCGAGCGAGAGCGGCGTCGACCGGATCTCCGCGAGCACCACGGCCTCGCGCGCAGAAGACTCCGGCGCACCCCCGGCGACCGGGGGCATCACGTCGACCTCGTCGTCTTCACGAACCGTCGTGGTGGCCACGGCGAACTCACCCGCGACGGCGAACCGCATCCGGTCGAGGTGCGGGGCGAGCCGTGGGTGGAGGCTTCGCAGCCGCTCCACGAGTGCTGCGAGATCGGTTGCACCACCAGACAGTTCTTCAACCGAACAGCCGGCCAGGTCGCGGGCGCCCGCGTGGTATCGAATGCGCACCCCACAGGTGTACCGCGTGGGGCGGGGCGGGCAACGCTCGGCCCAGCCGGAACCATGCGCGCCCATCCGCGACCCACGGCACCTACTCGATGGTGAGACCGGACGTTCGTTCGATGCCGTTGTGGGTTGGGCTCGAGCGGTCCGGGGATCGCAAGATCAGACAACCCGCTCCGCCACCGCCACCGCCGCCATTCGCCCGGCGCCGTCCGTTGTCGTTGCCATCCGTCGGCGCATCGTCGGTCCATCCGCCGTCGCCACCACTGCTGCCGTAGCCGTCCCCGTCAGGGCACATGGGGCCTCGGTCGCCGCCCTGCGCCGCGCGAATGAACGCGCCTTCTTCCCCAGGATCTCCGGGACCGCGATCGTAGCAGGACGACGATCCGCCGCCCCCGCCGCCGCCGAGAAGCACCGTCCCCGGTGCGTCGATCCGCAGGCCGGCTTCGATCAGCAAACCACCGCCCGCGCCGCCGCCGCCTCCCGCGCCGACATTGAATCCGTCATCGTCCGTGCCATCGCGACCAGCGCCGCCACGCTCACCGACCAATCGAATCTCGCCGGACAAGGTGACGGTGCCCATCGCGGAGATCTGGATCGCGCCACCGCCCCATCCACCGAACCCACGACTCGCGCCTGCGCCTCCGACGCCGCCGCGTCCGCCAAAGAGCAGCGGCTCCATCATGTACCCGCCAGCTTGCGGCGTGCCGCCGCCGCCGCCAGACGCCCGGCGGCTTCCGCCCCCCCCGCTTTCACCGCCATAGCCACCCGAGGCCCCTTCGCCACAGAGGCTGCCCCCTCCCCCACCGCCGTCCGCTCGAAGATCTCGGTTCTCCCCGTTCGCACCGTTGCCCACCGAGTTCCACGGGGCGACGTTGCGTTCGAAGGTCACGTCGTTGAGGTTCACATCCGCGAGGGCCAGGATCACCAAAGGACGGCTGCCGCGCACCGTCAGGGTGCCGTCTTGTCGCAACGATTCGAACTCGACGATGCAGACGCTCGTGCCGCCAGCCTGGGTGGCGGTGCGGCTCTGGTGGGGGATCGCTTCGCAGGCGTCGGTGTCCCAGGTCGCCGAGTCGATGCCCGCGCTCGGCGCCGAAGCGGGGAAGGATCCGACGTTGCTCGGGGTGTAGAAACCGCAGTGCGGGCTCGGCGCGTCGAGACAGCCGAGAAGACAGGTCTCGGTGGGCACGAACGCGCCGCCGGTGCAGGTCTGGAGCTCGGCATCGACGCACCGCTGCGCCGTCTCCAGGCAGACGAACACCGGCACGTCGGTTCCGGCGTCCGGGACGAACGCGTCGGTGCCCGCGTCCTCCATCATCATCGGCGCGTCCACGCCCATCGGTGCGTCCACGCCCATCGGTGCGTCCACACCCATCGGCGCGTCCATACCCATCGGTGCGTCCATGCCCGGCGCATCGATGCCGGGTGCGTCGAACCCAGGCGCATCCAGGGCGCCGCCGTCGATGGTGTCGTTCGAACCGAGTCCCGATCGGTCCACCGCGCACGCGCTGGCGCACAGGCAGACGAGGGACAACCCAACGCGCACTCGAACCGGACTCACACGCACACCGCCACCACCTTCTTCGCCCCCGAGGAGGCAGGATAGCACGCGCGTCGAAGCTGGATCGAAGGGTGTACGATCCGCGGCTTGAAGGAACTCGCGCCACGCGCCGCGCTCTACGCGCTCGCCAACGCCGCCATGGCGGCCTGGTTCCTCAGCCGGGGCGACCACGCCTGGGACACCTTCGCGCTCGACGACGCCTACATCCACCACGTCTACGCAGAAGGCATCGCATACGGCGAAGGGCTCGCCTACAACCCTGGAGAGCCGGCGGCCGGCACCACCAGCCCCCTGTGGGCGCTCGTGCTGACTCCGTTTCACGTGATCGGCCTCGCGGGGTCCACGTTGGTGGGCGCGAGCAAGGTGCTCGGCTGTTTCACGATGGTCGTCGCGGCGCTCCTCGCCGACCGACTGGCGTCTTCCTGGTCTGGCGGCGCAGGCACCGGCCCGGGACCGGGCATCGCGGCAGGGCTGTTGGTCGCGATCGATCCCGCGATGATGTTCAGCGCGCTCAGCGGCATGGAGGTGCCGCTCGCCGCCGCCTTGCTCTTGGCGGCGCTGCGCTCGCTCGAGCGGCTGCACTTCCCGACCGCCGGCCTCTTGCTCGGGCTCACCACGCTCACCCGCCCAGAGCTGGCGGTCGTGGTCGTGCTCGTCATCGGGTGGCAGGCGCGCCGCGGCATCGGTCGACGGGGGCTGCTCTGGCTGGCGCTGCCCTCGCTGGTGCTCCTGTGCGCCTGGTCGCTCTGGTGCCTGCACGCCACCGACCGGCTGCTGCCCACCACGTACTTTGCGAAACACGTCACCGGACTCTCGCTTTTGGATCAGTTCGGCGACGTGCTCGACGCAGGACTCGCGGTGCTGGGTGGACGCTGGCTGGCGCCGCTCGTGCTGGCGGCCGGGTTCGCCGTGCACGCCTTCGGACCCCGCGCGCTCGCCCCACTCTGGCTCGTGCTCGGGTTCGTCGCCGCGGTGGCTTGGGCGCACGATCTTCGAGAGACAGAGCGCTTCTTCTGGATGCGCTACGCCCTGCCCGTCCGTCCGCTCTTGCTCGTGGTCGTCGGTATGGGGCTGTGGTCCGTGCCCCACCGCGTGGGCCGCGCGATCGTGTGTGCGCTGGCGCTCTTGGTCGCCGCCGGGGCCAGCGTGCCTGCCGCGGCGGAGTATGGGCAGAGCTGCACGAACATCGCGGCGCTGAACGTGGCCGCCGCGCACTGGCTGGACGAACACGCGCCGCGGGGCGCGTGGCTCGCGAGCGCGGACGCGGGCGCGGTGCGGCTCTTGACGGAGCGGCCGGTGGTCGATCTCGTGGGGCTCAACGACCACCGGGTGCTCGAGGACCGCGCTGCGGTGCTGCGCGCACGCGACCCGGCGTACTACGTCGTCTTCGAGTCCTGGTTCCCGGCCATGGTCGCGAGCCCGCGCTTCGAGGTCGTGCACCGGCTCGAGTCGACCCCCTACGTGCTCTGCCGCGAATGCGAACAGTCCGAGATGTTGATCCTGCGCCGGCGTTGATGCTTTCTGCAGCTACGGGCCTGGCGCGCGGCTACTCGACGATGGCGCTCAAACGGATCGGGACTTCGCGTTGCTCCTCGCCGCGCACCACCGTCACCCGCACCACGTCGCCGACCTGGCGCCGATCGAGGATGCGGTAGAGCTCCAGGTTGTCGGACACCGCTTCGCCGTCCACCGCGATGATCCGATCGCCGAGCACGATGCTGCCGGTGCGCGGGTCGCGCGTGGTCGGCAAGAGATCCGCGCCCTCGGCGCCGGAGCCAGCGACGACCCCGAGCACCAACGCGCCGCGCAATCCGAGCCGCTGCGCGAGCTGCCCTTCGTCGATCTGGATGCCGAGACCAGGCCGCTCTACCCGGCCGCTCGCGATGAGCTGAGGCACGACGGTCTGCACGGAGTCGACCGGGACCGCGAAGCCCACGCCCGCGCTGGCACCCGACGGACTGTAGATGGCGGTGTTCATGCCGATCAGCCGACCGGCGCTGTCGAGCAGCGGCCCGCCGGAGTTGCCAGGGTTGATGGCCGCGTCGGTCTGAATGACGCCCTGGATCGGACGGCGGCCCACGCTCATGATCTCGCGGCCGAGCCCGCTGATCACGCCCGCGCTCAACGTGTGATCGAGCCCGAACGGGTTGCCGATCGCGAACACGGTCTGGCCCACCTGCAAGTCGCTGCTCGTGCCGACGGGCAAGGGCTTGAGCACGGCCGCCGGCGCGGTGATGCGCAGCACGGCGATGTCCTTCGGCGGGTGCACGCCGACGAGCTGGGCGTCCCACACCGATTGATCCTCGAGCGTGACCCGGGCCGCGTCCGCCCCTGCGATGACGTGGAAGTTGGTGACGATGTGACCGGCGTTGTCCCACATGAAGCCGGAGCCGGTGCCGTCCGGGATGGCCATCGCGTTGCGGCGAAACGGATCCATCCGCACCGAGAGCTTCGTGATGAACACCACGCTCGGCGCCGCGTTGCGGAAGAGCTCCACCGTCGCGCGTTCGTTCTCGGCGAGGTCGCCCCGCGGCAAGACCAGCGGTGGGGTCGGCGGCAGATCCGGCGGCGCCACGACCGGCACCACCACCGGCGCCATCCAGAACTGCAGGGCGACGACCAACCCCGCGCCGAGGAGCATGGAGAGCGGGATCAAGACGAGCAGAACGCCGGGACGCGCATTCACGAAGGGGATGTAGCACGTGGGCGTCCGGCGGCATCCAATGGTGGCCGGGACCGTGGTGCGTTGATCTCCACCCGAGAATCCACGACCCTGTGAGTTCGCCGGACTTGGGGGAGTTCGATCGATTCGAAAGAGGTCTCCACATGTTCCGCGCCGCCTTCCTACTTCTCGTCGCCACCTGGTTCGCACCCCAGCTGGTGCACGCGCAGGCCTCGATGATCAACGGCTTCGGCGGCACCGCTGGCTACGGCACCCAGTGTTTGAGCCCCAACGACGACGGCTCGAGCGCGGAGATCGACCTCACGCCGTTCTTCCCGGCGGGGCTGCGGTTCTTCTCCCGCACCCACTCCTCCATCTTCGTGAACACGAACGGCAACATCACCTTCAGCGAGCGCCTCTCGACGTTCACGCCCGCCGCGTTCCCGGTCGCCGACCAGCCGATGATCGCGCCCTACTGGGGCGACGTGGACATCCGGAACAACTTCGCCGCCGGCGGCGCGTGCCAGGGATCGGTGGGCGTGACCTGCACCGTCTGTTCGCCGTGCCACAACCCGCCCGAGAACGGCGTGTGGTGGACCATGGAGGCTGGGCGGCTGGTCGTGACCTGGGACCGGGTCGGCTACTACAACTGCAACACCGACCGGCGCATGAGCTTCCAGCTGATCCTCACCGCGGTCGAAGGCTGCGGCGGCGCCGGCGACTTCGACGTGGAGTTTCGTTACAACCGCTGCGAGTGGGAGACCGGCGATGCCTCGGGCGGAAGCGGCGGCCTCGGCGGCACCCCGGCCCAAGCGGGATTCGACGCGGGCGACTCAACCAACTTCGTCGCGATCATGGGCTCGCGCATGGACGGGATCCGCAACGTGCTCTGCACGGACTCCAACGTGGGTGAGACCGGCATCTGGCGCTTTCAGGTGCGCGGCGGAACCGTCGTGTGTCCGGACGCCGGCATGCCCTGCGACACCGGCGCGCTCGGCGTCTGCGGCGAAGGCCGCACCAACTGCGTCGGCATGGGGACCGAATGCCAGGCCGTGCTCGAGCCGAGCGGCGAGCGCTGCGACGCGGTCGACAACGACTGCGACGGCACCACCGACGAAGGGGACGCGCTCTGCACCGGCACCGAGATCTGCGACCGCGGCGTGTGCCGCGACGTGTGCTTCGAAGGTGGCTGCATGGACGGCGAGACCTGCAACGCCGACGGCCGCTGCGTGGACGCTGCGTGCGAAGGCATCGAGTGCCCCGAAGGACAGCGGTGCCGCGGCGGCAGCTGCATCGGCGCGTGCGACGGCATCGCGTGCCCGGCCGGCCAGGAGTGCCGCGCCGGACGCTGTCTGGATCTGTGCGAGACGCTGACGTGCGATCCGGAATGCCAGGTCTGCTCGGACGGCGCGTGCATCGGCCGCTGCGATCTCTCGGGCTGCGCGGCTGGGGAAACCTGTGGTGCGGATGGGCACTGCGTGGACGACGCGTGCGCGTCGATGATGTGTCCCGCGGGTACGGTCTGTGAAGCGGGCGCCTGCAACGACGCGTGCGCCGGCGCGGTCTGCCCGCCCGGTCAGATGTGCACGACCGGCGAATGCGTCGACATCCCCGAGATGGGCGAAGACGCCGGCGTGCCGCCGGGTGAAGACGCCGGCGTGCCACCGGGCGAAGACGCCGGTGAACCGCCAGTCGAAGAAGACGCAGGCGGCGATGGCACCGACGCCGGACGCGTCGTGCCTGGCGCCGCGGATCCCGGCTGCGCGTGCCGCAGCACCGGGGGCGGGGACGCGGGTGCGCTCTTGTTGCTCGCGGCCGCGCTCCTGTGGCGACGCCGTCTCTAGGCAACGCACGGACGCCGCCGGAGAAGGCGCCGTGACGCCAGAAGAAGACCCACAGGCGACGGAGGGCGCGGAAGTCGGCGCCCCCCTCGTCGCCGCCGACGAGGTCGCCGAGGACGGGATGATCGGCGTGGAGACACCAGCTGGCCCCGTCGTCGTGCTGCGAAGCGGCGGCGCGCTCCACGCGTACGAAGACCGCTGCGCCCACGCCCGCATCAAGTTGAGCGAAGGCGAGCTGTGCAAAGGCGTGTTGACCTGCACCGCCCACTTCTGGAGCTACGACGCCTGCACCGGAGAGGGCGTCGAGCCCCCGGCAGCGCGGCTGCGCCCAGTGGCCATCGTGGTCCGCGATGGCCTCGTCTACCTGGCCTAGAGCGCCGACTCCGAAGCCGACCCCGAAGCCGAAGCCGAAGCCGAAGCCGAAGCCGATCCCGAAGCCGAAGCCGATCCCGAAGCGGAATCCGAAGCCGACCCCGGAGCCGAATCCGAAGCCGAACTCAGCCGCGTTTCAGAGCGGTTCGCCAGCCAGGTAGCGTTCCACGAGGCCTGGCACGAGCGTCGCGGGATCCAAATCGGAGAGCGCGGCGTCGAGCACTGGGCCGGCCGCGCGGATCCGTACCCGCGAAGCCGCGCTCGGATCGGTCATCTCGACCTGGCCCTCCGGGGTGTACGCAACCGCAAACGTGCGCTGCTTGCCGAACACACGCACCGTCATCCGCGCGCCGTCTGCGATGCGGTAGAGCTCGAGGCCCGCTTCCCGCGGCCACCACGCATGCGTCTCGTTGGTGCCCGCCCCGTACGACCGGTACGGGCACGGGCCCATGGGGATGTCTCCGCCGGTTGCGAGGTCGCGCAATCGCAGCTCCCGGCGCTGGCAGTGGAGCACCCGGGTCGAACCGGTCGGCGACGCCCCCCTCTGAGCAACCTCCACGGTCCGAGCGGTCGCTCCGGAGGCCAGCGTCACCCAGACGAGTTCCTCCGCCGTCTGGACGCGCACTGCGTCGCCCTCGATCACCGCATCCACCGCCGGGTGCGGCAACGCAACGCGGTGCAGGACCTCTCCGTCGGCGTCTGCGATCACGAGCGACGCCCCTCTCGTGACGACGAGGTGACTGCGGCCCGGTGCGAACACCGCCCGCACGAACAGGTGATCGCCGCGTGGCCGGAGCACGTACTTCGTCGGCCGCAGATCGGAACCCGACAACTGAACCGAACCATCCGACCGCACGAGTGCGAAGCGGGCGCCGGTCTCGTCCGGGATGAACTGCATGTCGTGGACCTCGGATTGGCTGCCGAGCCGGTTCCCCGCGTTGTCGAAGTGCATGTAGTGCGACCGCTCGCCCGCCAGAAGCAGCGTTTCAGGCAGAAACGTGACCGGCGCCACGCAGTCCGTCCCATCCTCCCCGTACTGGCACGTGAACTCCATCCCGCTCATGTCGAGCGCCACCGCATCTGGCGCACCAGCGATCAGCAGGAACACGCGCAGGTCGAGTCCGTTCACAGCCATGACCACGCGACGCCGACCGTCGCGGCTCGTCTGGGTCAGTTCCGGTTGGGGCGTGAAAGGCGGCGGGAACACGTGCGCTGGAAAGACCGGTGCCTCCATCGTCGGCACCGTGCCAAACGTCCCCCCATGAGGAACCTCGAGCCCGCGAGGGTGCATCTTGACGCCGGACACCCACCGCTCCGCATCGCGGTCGGAACGCAGCAAAGGTCGGATCCGACCCGCCGCATGGTTCAGGATCGACACCGCCTCGTTGCTGCCCACCAAGCTCCAGGTCGGGCGATCCGGCGGATGGGCCGCATGGTAGCCAGGAAACGGAATCGCCGCGTCGCCAGTGCGCCACACCTCCCCGTCGTAGGCGGCGGTGCGTCCTCGCAGATCGGGGACACCGTATCCACATGGGACGGGGTTTCCGGCGGGCGGCTCCGGCGTCAGATCCGCAGCCGAGAACACATGAGCCACGTCGTCTTCGCCGCACCCGCCCACCCGAGATCCATCGGGGCTCCATGCGAGCGAGTGGCCATCGAACGTTGTGCGCGCCTGGATCTGTCCGTCGGTCAAGTCGAGCAGCACCAGCTCGGTTCCCGTCGACACCGCGGCGACTTCCTCGGTCGGGTGCATCCAGGCCAAAAGGTCGCCCTCCAGCTCGATCCGGTTCCGCACCGCGGCCGTGCGCGGGTGGTGGAGGACGACGGCATTTGGCTCCGTCGAGACCAGCACGGTTCCTCGCCGTGAGTAGGTGAGAGAGCGGGCTTCGCTCGGAGTCCATCGAGGACTGCGCCCCGGGCGCAGCACTGCGAGCGATCCCCGCTGCCGCTCGCGGTCGTCGCGGAACTGCCGAAGCAGCGCCACGTGCTCTCCGCTCGGATGCAGCGCCGCGTCGGTGACGCAGCGCTCTTCGATCTCCTCGTCGTCGTCCCACACCGTCGTCGCATGCCCGGTCGCAAGATCGACCAGGTGCACCCGCGCTGGAGAGGAGTACTCGCCCCCCTCCCACGAAGTGGCGTCGTTCCCGGCCCGAAAAAGCATGTTCGTCACGTCTGCGTCGAACTGGATCTGGCCTGGCCGCAGGAACTTCCAGTGCGCACGAACTACCCCGGAAGGAATGTCGAACAACGTGAGTCCATCACCCGCCACCAGACCATGCGGCTTGCCCGGCACCACGAACACGGCACCACGGTACGCAGGCTGGCGCGGTACGACCGCGAAACCAGGAGTGACGGCGAGACGCGGCGCCAACGAATCCGCCGCCTCGGGGGTTGCGGTTGTCGACCCCTCCGGCGTGGTCGGGGTCGTCGCCGGAGTCGACGAGGCCGGCTCGGCAGCAGGTTCCGGTTCGTCCCCGCCGCAAGAGATCAAGGCGAAGGTGAGGAGGAACCAGAGGCGCATGCGGTCGAGGGTACCCACAAGCCGGAGTCCCCGTCGCGTCGCCCGCCTAGCAGGTCGCTGAAAAGCGACCTGCTCCCTTGCCGTTGCCCTTGCCCGTGCCCTTGCCCGCGTCGTGGACGCCGTGTGTTTCGCGACGGCGAGGCGCGAATCGGAGCGCGATGCCCAGCGGA
>JAXMNT010000059.1:0-46689 GCA_034670305.1 Deltaproteobacteria bacterium | reverse complement strand
CGCGATGCTCGTCGCGCTGATCAAGCGATCTGACCGCTGATCCGCGGGCAAGGGCAAAGGCAAGGGCAGGGGCAAGGGGCAGGCTGCGAGAACGCCCTGCGGGCGTTCTTCAGCAACCTGCTAGCCCCGAACCGCAGCGCCGATCCGTAGCCCCCCGCGGCGGGTGGCCATCTCGGGTAACATCCGGGCGGCTCGAACGTCTGGAGCGGTATGCCGAACGAACAGAAGGTCACTTTCGCGGGTTCCCAAGCACAGCTCGCGGGGGTCATGCACCATCCGCCGGGACCCCACCGGGGCCACGCGCTTTTCGCCCATTGTTTCACCTGTTCGAAAGACGTGCGCGCCGCCCGCTCGATCGCTTCGGCGCTCGCCGAGCACGGCATCGCGACGCTCCGGTTCGACTTCACCGGGCTCGGTGAGAGCGAGGGCGCGTTTGAAGAGACCACCTTCTCGTCGAGCATCGACGATCTCGTCGCGGCGGCGACATACCTGGAAGAGGCACACGCGCACGGCCAAGACGGTGGCGACGGAGGTCCGAGTCTGCTCATCGGTCACAGCCTTGGCGGCGCGGCGGTGCTGGCAGCCGCCCACCGGCTCCCCAACGTCGCCGCCATCGCCACCATCGGCGCGCCGGCCGACCCGGCGCACGTCGCGAAACTCTTCGCGCCCGCCCAGTCGGAGATCGAAACGACGGGTTCCGCCGAGGTGGAGCTCGCGGGCCGGCGCTTCACCATCCGCAAAGAGTTCTTGGACGACCTGGCCGCCCACTGTGCACCGTCGCGCATCGCGGCGCTCGGTCGACCGCTGATCGTCTTTCATGCGCCCCGGGATCAGATCGTGGGCATCGAAAACGCAGCCACGATCTTCCAGGCGGCGAAACACCCGAAGACCTTCGTGAGCCTCGACGACGCCGACCACCTGCTGACGCGTGCGGCCGATGGGGCGTACGTCGCCAACGTGCTGGCTGCTTGGGCCAGCCGGTACCTGCCACCGGTCGCGCCGGGCAAAGAGGGCGAGGTACGCGTGGACGGGCGCGACGGGTTCGTGCAGCACATCACTGCCCACAACCAGTTCTTCGCCGCCGACGAACCGCGATCGGTCGGGGGCACCGACCGAGGTCCCTCACCCTACGACTTGCTGCTCGCGTCGCTCGGAACATGCACCTCGATGACTCTGCGCATGTACGCCGACCGGAAGGAGTGGCCGCTCGAATCGGTGCACGTCACCCTGCGCCACGAACGCACCCACCGCACCGACTGCGAGGGGTGCGACGAGAAACCCCAGCGCATCGAACGCATCACGCGCGAGATCGAGATCGTCGGCGACCTCGACGAGGAGCAGCGGGCGCGGCTGCTCGAGATCGCGGATCGGTGCCCGGTGCATCGGACCCTCCATGGCGAGCTCGAGATCGTCACCCAAGCCGTCTGAGGGGCGCACGGGAGTCCGATTCGGGAGTCCGATTCGGGGCCGACGCTCTCACAATCGTCCCCGAGATCATTGCGGTATTTCTGGCCGAACGGACGCCGTGTGACATACTCGTGACATCGCATGGCCCACGCCCCGACCAAACGGAGGGCACGTCCCCAGCTCCGGGCCGCGTCCCTCACGCCGGCCCCGCCCCGCGCCAAGGGCGAACGGAGACGCAAGTCCGAAGCCACCCGCCTCGTGGGCACGCCGGCCGAATGGGCGTCGCTTCTCGGTGAACTGAGCCCGGGCGATCAGCCGCCGCAGTGGCGTGCGCACGATCGAACCCACCTCGAGCTCGCGCTCGACTACCCCTTCGACGCAGCGGGTCCGAAGAAGCAGTCGTACGTCTGGGATGCGTACTTCTTTTTGCCGAAGAGTCTGCGCATCTCGAAGCGGACCTACGGCAAGGACGACATCTACAAAGACTTCCAGTCCTACGTCCGGTTTGCCGTCGCCGGTCCGACGCTCGAAGAGTTGGCGGAGAAACCGATCGAACGGCTCGAGCAGATGCTCGAGAAAGACGGAACGGTCCGCGCGGTTCGCGAGCTCAAGATCTTCGCGTGCAAGACCCGCACGTCGCTCATGGCGGCCCGCCGCGAGGTCCGGAAGTTGCTGGACGAAGAAGCGCCCGAGCTGCACGACGCCGCCCGCGCTCTGTGCGGCGGCACGCTCAACCTCCTGGCGCGGTTTCGAGGCGCCCTCCAGAAGGCGCATGGGGACGCGGCGCTCGCGGCGGCCTGGGTGGACGAAGACCTCTCGCTCGTGGCGGAGACGTTGCTCGCGAGTTTCTCACTTCGCCTGCGTGGCGCCGGCTACGACGAACTCGCCGCGCTCGTGGCCAGCGGCGCGGTGCGGGAAGCCCGCTACCGAACCGAACAAGGCTTTGATTCGGTCGGCAGCGCGGACGTGCGCAAGCGGGACGTGGAACACCTCGAGTTCCGGCGCCACTTGCTGAAGCGATTCACCAGTTCGGTGCTGCACCTACGCCGCGAGATCTCCGAAGGCGGCAAGCTCACGCTGCAGATCCTCTACGCGGTTGCAGCTTCGGTCGCGATGGCGTTCGCGGTGGTCGCCGCCGTGTACCACGGCCCGCAGAACGATCCGGTCACTGGCTTCAGCAACCTCTGGACCTGGGCGACCATCGTGGTGCTCGCCTACGCCGGCAAGGACCGCATCAAGGCGAGCCTCCAGGGCGTCTTCAGCAAGTGGGTCCACAAGCGCCTCCCGGATCGGCGCTGGAAGTTGCGCGATCCCGCCACGCACACACAGGTCCGCAAAGAAGCCGGGCGGGTGCTCGAACGCAGCGGGTTCATCTCCCTCGGCGACCTCCCGAAGGATGTGAAAGCGGCGCGCAACAGCACCCGTCAGCACCCGCTCGAAGAGCAGGCCCGGCCGGAGGAGATCCTGTGGCACCAAAAGACCTGCCAGCTCAGCGTGCCCGGCATTCGGGGCCGGGACGAACGGTTCGTCGCGCTGACCGAGGTCTTCCGCCTCGACCTGAATGCGTGGCTGCTGCACACGGACGACCCGAAGCAGCGCGTCGTGTTCGCGGATCCCGAAGACCGCCACATCTACACCGCCACCGCGCCGCGCGTGTACAACATCTCGATCGTCTACCGGCTCCGCAAGGCCGACGCGCCCATCGCCGAAGCGGAGTGGCGCCGGATCCGCGTGGTGGTCAGCCGCAAAGGCATCCAGCGCATCGACCCAGTCGTCTAGCGTCGGCCGGGTCGCTCGACGTGCGCTGGCGGGTTCACCGGTCAGCCGTTGCCCACGGTCACCCGTTGCCGGAGCAGATGCTTGGGAGTCTTGGTGTAGCCAATAGGGAGGCGGGATCTCGAACAGAGATGTTCTCGCCAACCTACCGGGCGCAGAGGGCGGGGCTGGTGCTTGTTGGCCAATGCAGCATGCTGCTGCACCGCTTTGAACTGCCGTGTTCGAGACGACGCCGTTCGTTGCCCGGCTCTGTGCTGAGGCGCAGCGCCAGGAATGGGCTCCGTGTCGTGGGAAGTGGCTGCGCGCAGGAAGTCAGTTGCGATGGCCGGGTACGTCGTCGATGGGGATCCTTCCAAGTCTTCGCCACCCGACGCTGAGCAACCAGGTGCCAGCCATCGGCATCCTCGGTGCGCAGTCGTCGGGACAGTTGGGAGTCGACTTCCATCCGTCGAAGGCACTCGCGGTGGAGCAGGGATCCACCCAGCGGGCCTTGAGCTTCTGGCGGGCGCCCGCGTGTTTGCGGGCGTTGTTCAAGACGTAGCGGAGCGCGAAGCGGACCTGGGTCGGGGTCTTGAGCGGCTCCACATGGTAGCGGTCTGGGAACACTTGGCCGCGCCGGCCGAGGTGCTTGTTGAGGCGCTTGGCCAACCGAACGAGCAACCCTTTCATACCGAGCTGCAGCGCCACGGTGCCTCTGCACTCTACGATGAGATGCACGTGGTTGCTCTGAATCGAGAAGTGAACGATGCGCATGCCGTTGCGCTCCGCGGCTTCTTCAAAGACCGCAAAGCACACCCCCCGAACGTCGCGACGACGCAGGTTCGGTAGGTCCTTCGCGACCTTGATGGTCACGTGCACAGGGTGCCGGTTCTGAATGGCTGGCCTGCGGCGATGAGGCACGCCTGCACGTTCGCCCTTGGGCTTTCGGCCCGCCCCAGCCCTTCGGCCGCCGCGCTGGCGAAAGTGCAGATCCAACTGTTTGAGTTTTCGAGGGCGACGCGCCATACTGATAGGGCTAACATATCAGATTCGCCCATTGTTTCAAGCCATTTCTTGGCCGCGCAGCCTCTTTCTGAGCACCGGTGACGCGGGTCGGGCGCTGCGCTTGGTGCCGTGAGCCGGGCAAC
Source organism: Deltaproteobacteria bacterium (assembly GCA_034670305.1). Taxonomy (GTDB): domain Bacteria; phylum Myxococcota_A; class Polyangia; order Polyangiales; family Houyiibacteriaceae; genus JAXMNT01. The sequence continues at coordinate 42,379 of JAXMNT010000059.1, read as the reverse complement.
GAACGGCGGCTCTCCGAACACGGCAGTTCAAGCGGTGCAGCAGCATGGTGCATCAGCAAGGAAGCCCCACTGACGCGCCGCCTCGCCGGCTGCCGTCACCGCCGGTCCATTCCAAGCCGGAAGCCCGCCGCTCTCTCAGCTACACCAAGACTCCCGCAGCGTCCGGGCCCGTAGAAGGTGACTGTGCCGCATCGGGATCTTTGAGGCGGTTGTCGCTCTAGCCTCGGGAGCAACTGGGGAGAGTCTTGATGCCTCGGGCAGACACCCGCTCCCTCTTGCTCATGAATCTGGTTCCTCCGTTCCGGTCGCGCAGGTAGACTCCGCGCGTGTTTGACGACCTCACCCCCGCAGAGAAGCAGAACCTCCTCAAGCTCGTGTGCGCGTTCGCGTGGGCGGACGAGCACATCCAGGACGAGGAGCGGGCGACGATCGCGAAGCTCGTCGATCAACTGGAGCTCGGCGACGAGCAGCTGCGCGAAGTGCATTTCTGGCTCCAAGACAAGGAGCACGCAGCGGATCTCGTCGGTGCGATGGACGAGGTGCCCAAAGCGCACCGCGATCTCTTCGTCGACGTGTGCCGTCAGCTCATCGGAAGCGACGACCACGTGACCGACGACGAAGCCCAAGAGCTCGCGCTGCTCGAGATCTTCACCGACCGCCTGTGACTTCCTCCGGCGCACTTGCCGGACTGCTCGCACTTGGCTGCATGACCACCGGCTGCCGAGCCACCTGGGATGGCCACGACGCCCACCGTCACTGCGCTGGCGCGATCGCCGGGGATCGCTCCGCGCCTGCATGGACCTGCGAGGCCACGACGATGTGCGCGAACGAAGGCATGCTCACCATGCCCGAGCGCGCCCGGCTCGAGGCGATTCGACTCCGACTCGGCTGCCCCGCGCCGTAACGCTCAGCGACAGCGAAGCGCGAACGTCCCGCTCGTCGTAGCCGCGCAGGACCCTCGGGCACAGGAGCAGGAGGCGTTGTCCACGTCGAAACCACAGTTGCGGACGGTCGCCTGCGCAGGCATCGGGCTCGGGTTCGGGTTCGAGGTGCAGCGCATGCCCGGGAGCATGTTGCAGGTCATGCCGGTTGTGCAGGAGAGCGCTGGCATGACGTCCGTGCCACCGTCGCAATCGAAGTCGAATGTGGCGGGCATCCCGTCGCACATGTCCGGCCGGCACGCTACGGGGCACGTCCAGGTCGTGCCCGACCTCCCTGTACACGCGCAGGGCGTATTGCCGTTGGTGCAGTAAGGGACCGCCTGGAAGTCTGCGCCGGGGTGAACGTTCGCGTTCCCGTCTCGGCAGTCGGTCTTGGGGAATCCACCGTTGCAACCGGCGAACCCGATCGCCGTGTAGCCGTCGTTGTCCACGTCTTCAGCGGGTTCGGGGTCACCATCGGAGGAGCAGTCGTTGTCTCGCCGGTCGCAGAGCTCCGGTGCGCCGGGGTACGTGTCTGAGCGGTCGTCGTCGCAGTCCGCCGAATCGGTGTCGGTCAGCCCGACCGGACAGCTGCCGTGCGTCGGTCGACCAGCGACCGGGCACACTTCCTGGACCCCCGCGCCCATGGCCGGGAAACCATCTCCATCCGCGTCTTCGTAGCACTCGACCGTCAATGTCTCGTCGGTGGATCCGTCGCAGTCGTCGTCTTCTCCATTGCAGGTCTCCGCAAGCGGCTCGACCGAGCACCCGCCGAACGTGCCGTCGACGCAGGTCTCGATGCCAGCCATGCATCGGCCTGGCGCCATGCATGGGCGGTCTTCACCTGCGACACAAAGGCAGTCTTCGTCGACCGTGCCGTCGCAGTCTTCGTCGATCGGACCACCGCCGGGTTCGGGGGTACAGCTCTCCCCAAGCCCCGGGTTGCGGGACGAGCGGGTGTCGTCGCAGTCGTCCGGGTTGTCCGCGAAGCCAGGTGGACGTCCACAGACCATCATGGTGGCACCGTCGACGTCGCCGTAGTCGTCGCCGTCTCCGTCCTCGTACCAGATGGGCACGACCCCTTCGTCGATCGCCCCATCGCAGTCGTTGTCGAGGCTGTCGCAGGACTCGGCCAGCGTCGGGTGCTGGTTCGCCCGGGTGTCCGCGCAGTCGTCGCCGCACACGTCGCCGTTGCAGCAGCTGTCGTCTGGGTACCCATCCATGTCTTGGTCACGGAACCCGAAGGTCGAAGGATCGCAGTCCTCGTCGAGATCGGCCACGTCGCACACTTCCATGTTGCCCGGGAACCGCGATGGGTTGGCGTCGTCGCAGTCGGTTCCGCCACACGCGGAGTCCAGCGCACCGTCGCCGTCGGCGTCCGGACAATCGTCGTTGCACTCGTCGGCGGTCTCGTCGCACGCGCCGTCGCACGGGGCCGTCCCCGGAACACACCTTCCGTCGCTGCACCCTTCGGCGCCGTTGCAGAACATGCCGTCGTCGCAGGCGGCCGCGGTCTCACATCCGCTCGAAGCGTCTTCACCACCACCGGCATCGGCGCTCGAAGAGTCGTCGTCCCCACACCCAAGAAGTCCAATGGTCAAACACAAGCAGGAAAGGAGCCGCTTCATTGGTCCAGTGTCGGAGATTTGCGTCTGCCCGTCCAGACCACCCATTGAGAGCGCGGTGTCGGAGTTCGGTTCGGTTCGCGTCGTGACCGCGGGCAACCTCTCTGGAGAATCCGCGCTCAGTCGGTGTCGCGGTCTGGGCAACAACCAGCGCAGACGCGTCTTCGCCCGCGGTCGAGACGACGCGCGGGCGAAGGGCACTCGTTCGGAGACGAACTAGGCGGTGACGGGCAGGCCGACCTGGGGCTTCTTGCGCTCGGTCGGCGCCGGGGCGTCTTCCATGGCGGCTTCGGCCTGTCGGATCTGGCGGAGCTCGTCTTCGCTCAGCTCGGTGGCCTTCTGGAAGAGTTTGTTCCAGGTCTTCTGGATCGACGGGACCTTCTCTCCGAGTTCACTTCCGGCGAAACGGACGATCGACGGGAAGTAGGGCGCGGACTTCTTGGCGATGGCCCAGACGGCCGGCACCTTCACCGTGGCGACTTTCTTCGCGGCTTGGACCGCGCGGGTGGCGCGGATCTTCGCGCGGCCGAGACGGCTCGCGTGAATGAAGGGCGCCACCTCGTGGATGAGGTCCGTGGCGGTGCCCGCCGTGGTGTGGGGCGGGTAGTAGAGCGGGCTGTCGTGCTTCTTGCCCTTGATGTATTCGCGGACTTCTTCTTCGGTGACGCCGTGCTCTTCCAGCGCCGCAGCGAACTCTTCTTTCGCGCGGATGCGGGCCTTGAAGAGGTACATCTGCACGCGCGAGTAGAAGTTCACCGCGCCGTCGCCGTTGGTCTCGACGGGGCAGAAGATCGCGTCCGGGTAGAGCTCGGTCACGACCGACTGCACGCCATCGCTCACGCCGCTCGAGGGCATGCAGCCGAAGGGCTTCACGCTGAGCGTCATGTGTGCCTTTTGCTTCACCACGTTGAGGATGAGCTTGGCGACTTCCATGTGTCCTTCACCACCGCGCAGGTCCACGTTGTAGTGGCTGTGCCCAACCGCGGCGATCTCCTCCATGTCGGGGAGCACGAAGTCCCTCAGGCCGAGCGCGAGCGCGAAGCTCTGCCAGACCGTACGCAGCGCCCACTCACCGATCCAAAGACCAGCCATGGTGAGACCGACGTCCGAGCCTTCGAGGCCGAACTTCGAGTCGTCTGCGCCGCGGAGTTTCATGCGGACCTCGGTGTCGTGGCGGAACTCCCAGAGGTTGTAGAGCAGCACGTTCGCGAGGACGATGATCGAGACTTCGGCGCCTTCGCTCTCGAGGAACTCTTGAAGGTGGTAGTTGCCGTCGCCTTCGGTCGTCATCGCCCAGAACTCACCGATGATGGCGACCTTGGGTTTCGGCTGCACTCGATCGAGCTCGAGCTTCTGGATCATCTTGCGGCCGCGGCGCATCGCCATGATGACGCTCGTCCGCTGCTCGAGTGCTTCGTAGACTTCCTTCTTCACCGCGGTGATGACTTCGTTCACGCTGCCGGGAACGGTCTCGAACGCGCGCAGGCGGTACTGCATGACGTTGATGACGTCGCCCGCGAACATGGCCTTGCCCAGCGCGAAGAAGAACGTCTGGTTGAGCAAGAGGCCGAGCTCCTCGCCCGTCGCCTGCTTGAACCCGCCGGTCTGCTGGAAGAGCAGCACGCGGAAGCCATCGAAGCCCGCGTCGCGGATCGCCTTGCGGTATTCGGTCACGTACATGCCGAAACGGCAGGGACCGCACGCGCCTGCGGTCACGAACGCGTAGCGCTCGATGACTTCGTCCGCGGTGAGGCCTTCTTCGTCTCGGAGGCGGCAGAGTTCCTTCACGAGGTTGCCCACCGTGAAGTACGTCGGGTTGCACTGGCCGCGGTTGCCGAACTCTTTGCCGAAGCGGAGCGAGTTGTTGTCGGCGCAATCGAGCGCACGCACCTCGTAGCCGATGCCCTTGAGGGCGCCTTCGACGAGGTAGTCGTGCGACATCGTCAGGCCACCGACGAGCAGCGTGGTCTTCTTGCGCTGGCTGGCGGTGAACTCGGGCGTCGTCATCGAGTCGATCCACTGTTCGGTCTTCTCGCCGATGCCGAGGCGCGCCTTCTCTTGCGCTTCGAACTTGGCGAGCTCTGCTTCGATGTCCAGATCCAGATCTTTCGGCTTACCCATGGTCGTTCCCCTTGATGTTCGGTGCGCGCGACAGTGCGCGTGCGGTTTCTTGTTGGTGTGTGGTGCGGTGTCGGTGAAGAAAGGAACGTCGCGTCAGACGCGGACGACGCCCTCTTTGGTTTTTCGGCCGAGCTGAATGAGCCCGCTCGGTTTGGGCGCTTCGGGCTGAAGCTCCACTTCGTACATGGAGAGCTTCTCGCGGAGCGCTCCGATCTGCGCTTCGATCGCCGGGTCCGGTTGGCGACGTTCTTCGAGCTGCTTCTTCTTCATCTCGAGGAGCTCGAGACGTTTCTCGTCGAGCCGGCGGCCGAGCTCGTTCTTCTTCTTCGCGACGTCGTCGAGCCGCTCTTCGTGCAGGCTCAGCGAATGCGCGTAGGTCTTGACGCGGATCTTGATCGAGCCACCCGGCTTGTTCGCGTCCAGATCGTGGAGCGTCGAGTGCGGCACGGCGCTCTTGGCGACGATCTGATCGATGATGCCGTAGGTGGGCGCGTCGTGGCCGCACTTGAAGCTCGAGAGATCGAGCAGGACGACGTTCGGATGGCGGGCCGCGAACTTCGCCGCCCAGACCTTCTGCGCGCTGTTGGACGAGTAGTTCTCCGGCCACACGTCCATGATCGAGAGCGGGTTCTCGCCGTCCTCGTAGAAACGTTGGAGGTACTTCTTGTCCTTCGGAATGGAGCGCATCGAGAGGATCGGGTAGCCGAGCACCTGGAACTCGTCCGGGATGCCGTGGTTCAGACCCGGGTCGAGGTGGTAGGGCCGGCCGATGACCAGGATGGCGACGCGGTTCTCGTCCTCCATGCAGTCGAGAATGGCGCGGCCCTTGGTCTGGATGTCTTCGTCGAAGCGCGTCATCGCCGCGAACGCTTCGGTCGCTGCGAAGTCGCTCTCGTCGCGGGTCAGTCCGAGCCGCTCGCCCCACGTCGCGAAGAGGGTCTCCTTCATGCGGGTCGGCTCGCTGAACGAGAACGCGGGCGAGAGGTACTCGATGCCGCGCTCGGCGAAGAAGTCCTTCTCCTTGGTGAAGGCAGCCTTGATGACGTCCGGCGTGCCAGCAACGATCGGGCAGCTCGTGTTGTCCCCGATCTCTTCCATGAAGGTCGGCACGTGCGTGAGGATCGGGAAGAAGATGTAGTCGATGGGCTTCTTCGGATGGATCTCGAAGAACATCTCGTGGATGTGCGCCTGGACGACCTTGGCCGGGTAGCAGGGGTCGACCGAGCCATACTTGCCGCCCGCCGCGAAGAGCTCTTCGCTCGACGGCGAGCTGAAGACGATGTTGTCGCGCTTGAGCCCGAGCACCTCGAAATAGGACCGCCAGAAGGGCGCCGTCGAGTACATGTTGAGCACCCGCGGCATCGCGACCCGGATGGACTCGCGCTTCTTCGCGCGCGCGCCCTTGGCCCGCTCGAAGGGCCGCGTGACCTCTTCGTACTTGAGTTGACCCCAGAAGGTCTTCTTCGGGATCCGGTCGCGCACCTTGGTGGTCTCGTCCGGCATCTCCTTGGCGCCGCGCACCTTCTGGAACGCCGCCCGGCCCTCGTACTCGACGAGGTTCGGGAACTCCTTCATGAGCGCTTTGCGCTCCTTCATCATCTCGAGCATCGCCTCTTTGGATTCGACGGTGCCCTTCTCGCAGGAGAACCCGCTGATGTAGCGCGCCGTCGTGTTGTCCGGGCGGTACGCATCGATGAACGTGCGCGAGCAGTTGTTCGGACAGAAGTGGCAGGTGGTGGTCTCGTCGTTGCGCGAGATGTACTCGAGGTCGATCGCGGCATCGAGCCCGATGAAGGTCGAGTGGCCGCGCCGGGTCACGACGCGAAGCGTCTCCATCGCGGCGCCGATCGCGCCGGCTTCACCGGTGTGCGGGTGCACGAACACCTCCGCGCCAGGCACCCGCTGCTTGATGTAGTCGACCTGGGCTTTGACGGCCGCGAGGTTGTACTGGGTGCCGCCCTGCAAGACGAACTTGGTGCCGAGCGCGGCGAGGCGCGGTACGCCGACCACGTATTGCCAGACGTTCTTCGGGAGCACCTGGGCCAGCCCTGCGAGCAGCTCTTCCTTGGAGAACCCTTCCTTCTGGAAGTTCACCCGGTCGGTGTCGAGGAACACTGCGCAGCCGTAGCTGAACTTGGGCGCGAGCTCCGCGCCGAAGGCGGTCTCGGCGTACGCGGTGACCGGCAGACCGAACTGATCCGCCATGGCCTGCAAGAGCATGCCGTTGCCGGCGGAGCACTGGTTGGAGAGTTTGAAGGACTTGATGTCCCCGTTCTCCATGAACAGCACCTTGATGTCCTGGCCACCGATGTCACAGATGACGTCCACGTCGCCGAAGAAGTTCGTGGCGCTCATCATGTGCGCCACGGTCTCGACGATGTTCACGTCCGCGCGCACACACTCTTCGAGAATGTCCGCCGCGTAGCCGGTGGCACCGAAGCCGATCACGTCGAGGGTCGCCCCTTCGGATTCCACCTTCTCTTTGAGCTCGGCCAGCAGTTCTTTGGTGTCCTGGATCGGGTTGCCCTTCGACAGCGCGTAGGCCTTGCGAAGCACCTCGCCCTGCTCGTCCATGAGCACCGCCTTCGACGACGTGCTGCCGCCGTCGAGTCCGATGACCGCGCGTACGACTTGGCCGGGCGTGAAGGGCTTCGGCTCGAACTTCGGGATCTTGTAGGCCTCACGGAACGCTTCGAGTTCGCCTTCTCCGGTGATGAGGGGCGGGCCCGCGCTCTCTCCGAGCCGTGCCTTGCGGCCGTCGGTGATGTAGTGGCGCAGGCCTTCGATGCCGGTGTAGCGCCCGATGTGCGCGTCCTCGAACATGCCGTACATGACCGCGCCGTACGCCGCGTAGAGCTCGCTGTTCGCGGGCACGACGATGATGTCCTCGATCGGGACGTCCTTCGGGTACTCCCAGCCGCGCTCGTCCCAGGTCTGCGGGATGCGGATGCGCCAGCACTCCTTGAGGAACTCCAGGTAGGTGTTCGGTCCGCCGAGCAAGATCACTTCGTGCCGCAGCGTGTTGCCGCGCGTGAGCACCGAGAGGTTCTGGTTCACGATCGCGTCGGCGAGCGAACACATGATCTCCTCGGGCGGGATGCCGGTCTTCACCAGGTTGACGATGTCCGTCTCGGCGAAGACGCCGCACTTGGCCGCGACGTGGTGGAGCTTGTCCGGGTTGAAATGCAGCTTGGCCGCTTCGTACGGATCGATGCCCGCCTTGATCATGCACTTGTCGATCGTGGCGCCGGTGCCCGACGCGCACTTGTCGTTCATCGAACAGCTGGCGGTCTTGTCGCCGGCTTCGTTCTCTTTGAAGATGATGATCTTCGCGTCCTGGCCGCCGAGCTCGACGACCGAGCCCGCGTTGGGGTGACGCTTTTCGACCGCGAGGGTGACCGCGTTCACTTCCTGCACGAACTTCGCGCCGACCGGGTCGGCGAGCGGACCGCCGCCCGAGCCGGTGATGAAGATGCGGATCTTCTCCTGCGGGACGTCTTCGAACGCCTGACCGATGCGCACCAAGAACTCGAGCACGCACTCGGCCTGTTTGGTGTGGTGGCGTTTGTAGTCGTGCCAGAGGATGTCCTGGGTCGGCGGGTCGACGACGCACGCCTTCACCGTGGTGGACCCCACATCCATGCCGATGACGATCTCTCCGGACGGGGCATGAACCTTCGGTTCGGGCCCACTTGCCAACTCGACGTCGCTCATCTCGCCCCCATGCGGATCATTTCGATCCTGTCTCGTGTGCTCGGCGGCAAGGGCCCGCCGATCGGTGTCCGCCGCGCCTGGTTTGGACCCAGGCTGACACCAGCGTCAGTTTCTAAGCGATACCCGGCGCCGTGTAAACGCTTCCTTCGAGAACGTCCTGAGCCACCGTTCATTCCGACCCGCTCGCGGTTGGGGCTTGGTAGTGACGGGCCCCCGGATGGAGTAGTATGCGGCCCATGAAACTCCTTCCTTGCCTGCTGGTTCTGGCTCTCTCGTTTGGATGCGGCGACGACGACGCGGGCGTGGACGCCGGTCCTGGCCGGGATGCGAGCGGAGGCGTCGACGCGCCGGCCGCCGAGGACTCGGGTACCCCAGAGGACGCAACGACCGGCGAAGACGGCAGCCCGGACGACGACGTGGGGACCGGAGAAGACGCGGGCATGACCGACGACGCGGGCACGACCGAAGACGCCGGCACGACCGAAGACGCCGGCACCGACACCGGCGAGGCCGATCCGTGCGCGGACATCGTGGTTGGAGACGCGTGCATGGGCGGGGGGCCCCGCAGCTGCGGCGACGGCTACACCTGCCGCATGATGGACGGCTCCCGCACCGGGTTCTGCGCGCCGGCGACCGGCCGCGAGACCTGTGGTGGCGTCGTCGGCGACGGATGCACGGAGACCCGCACCTTCACCGAGTGCACGTACTACGCCTCGAGCACCGAGGCGATCTGCTTGAGCATGGCCGAACGCACCTGCGCGTGCCGCGACCACGGCGACCGCTTCGAATGCCGGACGGCCGCAGACTGACGCGGACGTCGCATTGGGTGTTGGTGACGCACACCTACTGCGTCGACGGCGCCGGTCCCTCGGGTTGAGGAGTCACCGCGTTGGGCTAAGCCCTGGTGGGGACGAGAGGGAGTTCCATCATGCGATGGCAGGGCGGTAGGCGAAGCAGCAACGTCGAGGACCGGCGCGGACGGCGGGCGGTCGGCCGGGGCGCCAAACTCGGTGGCGTCGGCGGGATCATCGTGATCGTGATCGCGATCGTGATGGCACTCATGGGCAAGGACCCGTCCGAGTTCTTGAGCGCGGCGTCCAACGCGGGCGCTACGGGCGGAGGTGCGACCCAGAGTGGACCGGTCGCGCCGAACCCAGGCGAAGACCGTCTGGCGGACTTCGTCAGCGTGGTCCTCGCGAGCACCGAAGACACCTGGACCAACGTGTTCCAGTCGCGCGGTCAGGTGTACCAGCCGCCACGCCTCGTGCTCTTTCGCGACCAGGTCGACTCCGCGTGCGGCATGACCAGCTCCGCGGTGGGTCCGTTCTATTGTCCGCCGGACAAGCAGGTCTACATCGACCTCTCGTTCTTCGACGACCTCGACCGCCGGTTCGGCGCCCCGGGCGACTTCGCCCAGGCGTACGTTGTCGCGCACGAGGTCGGACACCACTTGCAGACCTTGATGGGGATCTCTCAGCGGGTCCGACAGCAGAAGCGCGGGTTGCCCGAAGTGCAGGCGAACCAGCTCAGCATCCGGCAGGAACTCCAGGCCGACTGCTTCGCGGGTGTGTGGGCGCACCACGCCAACCGCCGTCAGCAGATCCTCGAACCAGGAGATGTCGAAGAAGGCATGCAGGCGGCAGCCGCGATCGGCGACGACACCATTCAACGCCGCGCGCATGGACGTGTCTCACCCGAGAGCTGGACGCACGGTGCCTCCGAACAGCGGGTGCGCTGGTTCCGCATCGGCATGCAGGTCGGCACCATCGAAGCCTGCGACACGTTCAACGCCGCGCAGTTGTAGCAGGTTGCGAACGCCCGGAGGGCGTTCTCGCAGCCTGCCCCTTGCCCCTGCCCTTGCCCTTGCCCCTGCCCGCGGATCGGCCGTGACTCATGATGCACCAGCGGGCGACATGTCGGTCCAGTTCGCGTCGCGGTCGCCAAACATCCTGCGCGGGCAAGGGCGAGGGCATGGGCAAAGGCAAGGGAGCCGGTCGCTCTTGCGACCCGCTACGGGCTGTTCTCGATCGCTTCGCTGGTGCACTCGGCCGGGGCGGTCACCGGGTTGCATCGGCTCGGCGTGCCGCCGGGCATCTCGAGGAACCCCATCACGTCTTCGCGTGGCACCGGCACGTCGGTGCTGACGACGTGGGCTCCGGTGGCCAGCCGGTCCGCGATCTCGGTGGTGATCTCCTCGGCGCTCATGTGGAGTGCTTCGGGCATCGAGAGCGCGCGGGTGCGCACGAGGTAACCCGCTTCGACGGCGGCCCGCGCGGCAGCACCGCCGCTGTTGTGGATTTGCACGGCGGCCCAGGGATCGTCGTCGCGCGAATCGGCGAAGATGAGTTTGCCGCGCAGCCCTGCGCCGTCGTTGGCGTACTGGACACACCAACTGCGGCTGCAGTTCAAGAAGAAGAGCACCCGGCCGCGGACTTCCCCGAGGGTCGGCCAGCCGCGGGTCGCCATGGTCGTGCGGAGATCGGCGTCGTCGCCGCGGACCATGTCGGGGGTGACCAGGAGCTCCTCCGGAAAAACGATTCGGATCTCGTCTTCCATCGCGGCCATCACTGCCGGGATCTCCGACTCGTCCACGGCGGCCTTCGGCTCGATTTGGATGAAGATCGGATGGTGCCAGCTGTGCCCATCGGACCAGCGGCGGATGACCGCCAAACAGTCCAGCAGCAGTTCGCAGCTGCTGACGTCGTCGACCGCCGGGAGGTGGTAGACGCGCCAGCGCTCGATGGCCGGGTCCCAGTAGGTGTCGAGTTCGAACTTGCGGACCCCCTGCGATTCGAGCTGGTCGTCCAGCGGTCCCGGCTCGTAGTCCCAGTCGTCGATCGTGTCGGGGCGCGGGCGGCGGTGGTAGCTGTTGTGGGTGCCCTCGGCCTGCAGGTGGTTGAGCCGCAGCACGTCGTCCATCGGGTGCGGCACGTCGGCGTCTTCGCGCATGAACGACGCGTCGATGTCCCGGCGCACGAAGGCGTCTGTGGACGCGTCCGGCGGTGCGTCCGCGGCGGCGTCGGTCGGCACCCCCGCATCGGCGGGCGTGGAGTCGTCTCCGCACGCGGCCAAAGACACACAGAGAACGAACACGGTGGCGGCGCGGTGGGTCACCTCCGCAGTCTGCCACGCCCCACTACATGGTGAGCAAGAGCAGGAACGTCATCGCGGCGCGTTTCGAGGGCGAGTCGGCCGGCTCGAGGATCATCTGCGGGCCCGAAGGGTTGCCACCGAGGAGCGCGCCGTCGGGTCCAAAGCGGAGGTGGTGCTCGCCCACCGTGACCGAACCGTCGACCCCGACCACCCCAACGGGCTGGCCTTGAAGCGTCAGGTGTCCGTCCGGCGTCATGATGCCGATCAGCTCTCCTTCCATCGTGATCTGACCGGTCGAGCGGATCGTGGGACCCACTTCGCCGTTCACGGTCATGGTGCCTTCGGCAGAGACATGAGCTGCGGTGCCCGATGCTTCACGAAGCGTGAACGCCGAGAGCACGAATACCTCATCGCTGTGTTCCATCGTCTCCGGGGTCTCTGGTGCGGTGTCGCCGCTGGTGTCCGCCGGCGAAACGTTGGCGGGCTCCGGAGCGGTGCCGCCTCCGCAGTGGAGTGTGGCGAGGGCCGCGAGCAGCAGAAGGGATCGGGTGGAGGACATGCGCGCCGCCGTACCACGAAACCACTTCAGCGATCGAGCAGGCCACTCTCGAGGAACGACATCAATCCGTCGGCGAGACCGTGCCGGTCGAGATCGAGTTCGCCGCGCACCACGCCGAGCAACAACGCCTGCATGCTGCCGAGCGCGATCGCGACCATCGCACTGCGGTCGCCCGGACGAACCAGCCCGATCGACTGGCCGGTCTCGAAGGTCTCGTCCATGAACGTGTGGAGCGACCGGAAGAAGATCCGCACCTCCGCGTCGAGTGCGGCATCGACGCCGGTCGCGGTGCTCAGGGCGATCTTCACCATGCCCGGCTCGGTGCGCGCGAGGTCGAGCACCCGCACCAGGTTCTCGCGAAGCTGCTGTCTCGGCGGCGGAGCCCCGCTGCCCAACATGATCGGCTGAATGCTCGTCGCCACCCGGGCGAAGAAGTCGTTCACCAGCGCTCGGAACACATCGAGCCGGTCCTCGAAGTACAAATAGAACGTGCCCCGAGCGACCGGCACCCGCTGCACGATGTCGTCGATCGTCGTCGCGACGTAGCCCTTCTCCGCGAACGCCTGCTGCGCGGCCGCCAAGATCTGTCGTCGTCGCTTCTCGCGGCGGGGAGACCGCTTCTCCCCCGTGTCATCGGGGCGTTTTCCAGACTCCGACATCGGGAGGCCAAACTAGCAGGTCCCCACCCGAGCGGTTCCCGTCAAATGTTCGAGCCACGCGAGCGGGTCCCTGGCAGCGAGCGATCGTCGACCCCTGCGGGCGAGGTCCCACCCGAGGGACCCGCCAAGCTCGGACGCGACCCAGTGAAAACCGAGCGGCACAGGCGCTCGAAGGCCCGGGCAGTCCCAAAGATCTGCGTTTTCACACCAGAAAGCTGGAACTCGCTCATCCGCTGTGGCTACAATCATCGCATGACACTGGACCTGTTCACTGGGTTCGGCACTAGCACAGGTGGATTGATGCAGCGATTTGGATGTTTGTTGGCGCTTTGGATGGGGATGGCTTCGAGCGGGGTGCACGCCCAGTCCGTGGTCGCCCCCCTCAGCATTGCTCGGACGGTGGACGTCGGAGGCGCCGCGGGCGGCTTGGATGTCGATCCAGCGACGGGCGACGTCTACATCATCACGGACAACGGCCAGGACATCACCCGGGTCGGCACGGACAACAGCGTCACGCGCATCGTGAACAACGGCGGCGCTTGGCAGGACAATGCGTCGGATCTGCGGATCAGCGACGACGGCATCATTCACATCCTGTCCACCGCGGGTGCGATGGCCGGCACGGTGCACCGGTTCCAGCTGGACGGAACCGCACTCGAGCCGCTCGCGATGATCTCCGATCCGGGCGGGCTGCTGTTCTCGGGCGAGGGCGGTGCACTCGACTTCGACTGTGTGGGCAACGTCGTCACGGGCGACGCGGACGTAGAGCTCTTCCGCGTGACTCCGGCCGGCACCGTCGGCTCCCACAGCACCGGTTGGTCGGACGTCGACGAGCTGGTGCGCGGATTCAACAACGAGCTGTTCGCACTCGACCCGGCCACTCTTCTGGACGGGGGGGGTGCCGACAAGGTGTTCCGCATCGTCGATGGCGGGGCCATCTCGGTGTTTGCCCGCACGCTGGATACACCGCTTGGGGGACTCGCGGTCGACCGTGGCACCCGCCAAGTGTTCGTGGCCGCGGGCAACCACATCGTCCGGCTGACCGACACCGACGACGATGGCGTCTCGGACGGGGCGGAGACGATCGGCATGAACTTCGGCGCGTTGCTCGCGCCCATTCGCGACATCGACTTCGGTCGCTCCAGCGGCGACCCGACCATGTACTCCTTGTACGTGATCGCGAACCCCGCGCTCGACCCGGGCCAGCTCTACGAGATCACCGGCTTCGCCCCGCCGCCGAGCACCGACTGCGGTGAGTCCATCGACGACGACGGAGACGGGTTCTGTGAGGAGGGCTCCGACACGAACGGCGACGGCGATTGCCTCGACGACGGCGAACGCGCGCTCGACAGCGACTGCGACGACGGCGACGTCACGTTCACGCCCGGCAGCCCCGAGGCCACGGTGGCGTTGTGCACGGACGGAATCGAGAACGACTGCGACGGAGACACGGACGTCGACGACGCCGACTGCGCGATCTTCCTCGACATGGACGGGGACGGATTCTGCCCGAACGGCGAGGACACCAACGGGGACGGAGACTGTCTCGACCCGGGCGAAGTGGATGGCGCCGGACCCTTCGACTGCGACGACACCGTCATGGCGATCTTCCCGGGTGCGGACGAGAACACCGAGGCGCTGTGCAGCGACCGCGACGACAACGACTGCGACGGCGACACCGACCTCTCCGACGTCGACTGCGGCGACTACAGCGACGACGACGGCGACGGGTTCTGTGAACTCGGCGAAGACCGCAACGGCGACGGCGGCTGCTTCGGCGCCGTGGAACTGGCGGGACCGCGCGACTGCAACGACATGGCCGCGGCAGCGTTCCCGGGCAACGCCGAGAACTGCACCGACGGAATCGACAACGACTGCGACACGTTCGTCGATCTCGACGACGACGAGTGTGCCGACACGAACGACGACGACGGCGACGGATACTGTGAAGCCGGCGTCGACCTCAACATGGACGGCGACTGCGAGGACGCGGGGGAACCGGGCGGTCCGGGCGACTGCAACGACGGCGACGCGGCGGTCAACCCCGACGCGACGGAACTCTGCTCCGACGCCATCGACAACGAGTGCGACGGACTCATCGACGGCGAGGACGCCGACGACTGCGGCGACTTCTACGACGACGACGGCGACGGCTACTGCGAAGTGGGCCGCGACGCGAACATGGACGGGGACTGTCTCGACCCGGGCGAGCCCGATGGGCCGAGCGACTGCAACGACATGAACAGCGAGGTGAACCCGGGTCACACGGAGGTCACCGAAGCGGAGTGTATGAACCTGCTCGACGACGACTGTGACCTGACGATCGATGCGGCCGACCCTGGCTGTGACTCGTTCTCGGATCCGGACGGCGACGGCTACTGCCCGATGGGCCGTGACCTGAACATGGACGGCGACTGTCTCGACGACGAAGAGATGGGCGGCGACGGTCCGTTCGACTGCGCGGAAGGCAACGCCGACATCAACCCCGACGCGGCCGAGGTTTGCGACGACGGGGTCGACAACGACTGCAACGGACTCATCGACGCGGCGGACGCAGGTGTCTGCGGCGACCTCTTCGACAACGACGGCGATGGCGTCTGCGAGATGGGGCGCGACATGAACGCCGATGGCGACTGCGCCGACGACGGTGAAGACGACGGCGGCGTCGACTGCAACGACGACAACGCCAGCATGTCCCCGGATCTCCCCGAGATCTGTGGCGACGGGCTGGACAACGACTGCGACGGACTCGTCGATGGCGACGACGTCGACGACTGCGACGGCTCGACCGACGGCGACGGTGACGGATGGTGTGGTGTGGGTATGGACACCAACATGGACGGGGACTGCCTCGACGACGGTGAAGACATCCCCGGTGGCGACTGCAACGATTCGGACGCTTCCATCAACCCGGACGCGACCGAGATCTGCACCGATGGAATCGACAACGATTGCGACGCGCTCATCGACGACGCGGACTCGGACTGCAGTGGCGGCAACGACTTCCTCGACTCCGATGGAGACGGCTACTGTCCGATGGGCACCGACCTGAACATGGACGGCGACTGTCTGGACGACGGCGAGACCGAAGGCATGGACTGCGACGACACCATGGCGGGCGTGAACCCCGGCGCGGCGGAAGTCTGCGGCGACGGCATCGACAACGACTGCAACGGTGCGATCGACGACGGCTGCAACGGCGGCGTGACCGGCGGCGCGTGCGCAGCCGGCGGCGCAGGCAGCGGCGGCTTGCTCCTCGCCCTGCTCTTGCTCCCGCTCCTGCGACGACGAGAAGACTAGACCCGAACGCGGGGGGATCGGTTCCCCCCGCGCATTCCTAGAACGTGCGCGCCCCTCGGCCGACCTCAGCGTCGCCCGGGGGGTCGACGCGTCCGGGGTCCTCGGCTTCGGCTTCGGCGTCGGCGTCGGCGTCGGCTTCGGATTCGGCGTCGGCGTCGGCGTCGGCTTCGGATTCGGCGGCTTCGGCCTCGGCTTCGGCTTCGGCTTCGGCGTCAGTCGTCGTCGGTGCGGTCGAGGACGCGCCGCGTGGTGTCCACGAGCGCTTCGAGGTCGACGGGCTTCATCAGGAACGCGGCAGCGCCCAGCCGGTTGAGCACTTGCCAGTCGCTGGCGCTGCCGGATGCCGTCGCGATGATCACCTTCGGGGGGCTCTCCCGCATTCTCAGCGCCGC
This sequence comes from Deltaproteobacteria bacterium, assembly GCA_034670305.1. Classification (GTDB taxonomy): domain Bacteria; phylum Myxococcota_A; class Polyangia; order Polyangiales; family Houyiibacteriaceae; genus JAXMNT01. The sequence continues at coordinate 25,996 of JAXMNT010000059.1, read as the reverse complement.
CGCGAGTTCGAGTCCGTTGCTGCCCGGCAACTGGAGGTCGACGAACACGAGGTCGGGTGTGAACTCGGGGAGCATCAAGTGCGCGGCTTCGGCGCTCTCGGCTTCTGCCACCAACGCGTGCAGTTCGGAACAGAGACACTCGCGGACGAGCGCACGAAAATCCGGATCGTCGTCGACCACCAGCACCCGGGCCTGCGTGCGTGAGACCGCTTCGCGCAAACCGCGAAGCGCAGTCAGGAGATCGTCTAGCTGGGTCGGACGCAGACTCGGATCTTTGACGAGCAACGCGTCGACGGCGTCGTCCACCGCTTGGTCCATCTCTGGGCTGACCGAGGACAGACGCGGCGCTGGTTTGTGGGCGTGCTGGGCGAGGATGCGCGCGGTGTCGGGTGCGGTGAAGGGCAGTTGTCCGCTCAGGAGTTGGAACGCCATCACGCCAGCGGCGTAGATGTCGGCCTGTCCGCGTAGGCGGGGCGCGACCTCGTCCGCCGCGAGTCGCTCCGGTGCGAGGTAGGCGGGCGTGCCCGCCACGCCGGTGATCACGCCGCTGTCCGCGCCCAGCTCCATGGTCATCCCGAAGTCGACCACCACCACGCGAAACCCATCCGCAACGATGATGTTGCTCGGCTTCAGATCCCCGTGGACCGTTCCTCGCGCGTGGATGGCCTTGAGTGCTTCCGAGATCGGTTCCATGAATCCGATGACTTCGTCGATCGCGAGTGCGGTGCCGCCCTTTCGTTCGATCCAGTCCTCCAGCGTCGCCCCATCGACGAACTCCATCGTGAAGAACGGGGTGCCGCGGTACTCATCGAACGCGTAGATCTCGCACACGTTCGGATGCCGCACCCGCGCCATCGCGCGCGCTTCCGCGAGCAGCCGCACCCGGTGTCGCGGGTCGCTGACGAGCTCGGGGTGGATCAGTTTGACCGCCACGTCGCGTTGCAGGTTCATGTCCTGCGCCAGCAGCACAACCCCCATGCCGCCGCGTCCGATCGCGCGGCGCACGATCAAGCCGGGGCGCAGCTCGGTCCCGGGTGCGGGGAGGTTGTCGTCCGTAGCGAACATGTCGGCGCAGCATACCCCCTCGAGCGGCCGATGTCGGAGATCGGCGCAACCGCCGTCCTCGGGGCCGGCTCAGTAGTGCCAGGGGAACTTGCGGAACTCCTGCTCGCGCTTCTCGAGGAACGAATCCCGACCCTCCTTGGCTTCCTCCGTCCCATACGCCAGCCGAGTCGCTTCCCCGGCGAAGAGCTGCTGCCCCACGAGCCCGTCGTCGATCATGTTGAAGGCCAGCTTCAGCATGCGCATCGCGGTCGGGCTCTTGTTGCAGATGGTCGCCCCCCACTCGAGCGCCCGAGTCTCGAGTTCCGCGTGCGGCACCACAGCGTTGACCATGCCCATCGCGTGGGCCTGCTCGGCGTCGTAGTCGAACCCGAGGAAGAAGATCTCCCGGGCGCGCTTCTGGCCGACCATGCGCGCCAGGTAGGCGGACCCGAACCCTCCGTCGAAGCTCGCTACGTCCGGGTCGGTCTGCTTGAACCGGGCGTGTTCGGCGCTGGCGAGGGTCAGGTCACAGACGACGTGCAGACTGTGGCCGCCGCCCACGGCCCAGCCGGGGACCACGGCGATCACGATCTTCGGCATGAATCGGATGAGGCGCTGGACCTCCAGGATGTGGAGGCGTCCGAGCCGTGCCGGATCGATCGTGCCTGCGGTCTCCCCCTCCGCGTACTTGTAGCCGTCTTTGCCGCGGATGCGCTGGTCTCCACCCGCACAAAAAGCCCAGCCGCCGTCTTTCGGAGACGGACCGTTTCCGGTCAGCAACACGCACCCGACGTCGCTCGACATGCGCGCGTGGTCGAGCGCGCGGTAGAGTTCGTCGACCGTCTGGGGTCGAAACGCGTTTCGGATCCCAGGCCGATCGAACGCGATGCGCACCGTGCCGCTGTCGTTGGCGCGGTGGTAGGTGATGTCCGTGAAGTGCGAGAAGCCCTCTACGGGCGACCAGAGCGTCGGATCGAAGATGTCGGAGACCATGGCGCGGTCATAGGCGCAGTCCCGCAGGCTGCCAAGTTGGGTCGCACCGGCGGGCCGTCGACGGCTCGGCGGTTCGTGGTAGAACGTGTTTTATCGTGCGCCTCGCGGAAATTTGGGTCCACCCGGTGAAGTCCTGTCGTGGCATCTCCCTTCCCCAGGCCGAACTGCGGCCCGAAGGATTGGTCCACGATCGCCGATGGATGGTCACGGAGCTGGACGGTCGCTTCGTGACCGCCCGCACGGAGCCGACCCTGGTCCGCGTGAAGGTCGCGATCGAAGACGGGATCTACCGCCTCTCCTTCGGGGAGCAGCAGCTCGAGATCCCGTGGGCCCATGCCGGCAGAGCCCGCGAGGTGAACCTCTGGGGCAAGGCGACGACGGGTGTCCCGCACACGGAAGGGAGCGCGTTCTTCTCCGAAGTGCTCGGCCGAGAAGTCGTGCTCGTCTGGCAGGACGCCCCTCGTGTGGCCGGCTCGGCCGCACCCGAAGCGATGGTGTCTTTCGCCGATGGCTACCCGTGTCTCCTGGTCGGTCGCGCGTCGGTGGACGCGCTCGACGCGCGGGTGGGGTCGACGATGGGGGAGCGCCGGTTCCGAGCCAACCTGGTCGTGGAAGGCTGCGCGCCGCACGCCGAGGACGACTGGTCGCGCATCCGGATCGGGGACGCCATCTTTCGCTCCGTCAAACCGTGCGAGCGCTGTGTGTTGACCACGGTGGATCCCGAGACGGCCGAGCGTGGCAAGGAGCCGCTGCGGACCCTGGCCGGCTACCGCAAACGCGACGGAAAGATCTGGTTCGGCATCAACCTCGTGCCGGAGACGTCCGCGAGCACCGTGCCGATCGCGGTCGATGAAGCGCTGGAGGTTCTGGCGTGAGCGACACGACAGAGACTGGGCTCGAAGCTGGCTGCTTGTGTCTCGTGACCGGCGGGGGCGGCTACCTCGGGCGCGAACTCGCGCGCCGGCTGCTGAGCGATGGACACGCGGTGCGGGTGCTCGACGTGCGGTTCGACGCGGCCGCCCGCGAAGCGACCGAGGGCGCGGAAGTGATCGAAGCGGACGTACGCGACGCGCAGGCGGTCTCCGATGCGTGTCGAGGTGCGGCGGTCGTCTTTCACTGCGCCGCCATCATCGACACGACCACCCGGGCGCCTGCGGCGGTTCGAGAGCGCTCGTTCAGCATCAACGTGGGCGGCACCCAGACGGTGATCGACGCATGCCTCGAACAGGACGTCGAGCGACTGGTACAGACGAGCAGCATCAACGTGGTGTTCGCGGCTCAGAATGCTGGCGTGGACGAGTCCGCGCCGCTCGTCACCGACACCGCGCCCGCGCGCGTCGATCTCTACAGCGAGAGCAAGGCGCGCGCCGAGGTGCTTCTGTTGGCCGCCGACGGACGGAAGACCCGAAGCGGCCGCACCCTCCGGACGTGCGCACTGCGCCCTGGTGGGATCTATGGCCCCGGCGAACCGACCCATCTCCCGAGGTTGGTCCGCGCCGTGGACAGCGGTCAGTTCCGGCTGAAGATCGCGGGCGGCAAAGGCCGAAGCGACAACGTCTACATCGACGACCTCGTCGAGGCCCACCTTCAGGCCGCCCACCGGCTCGAGACCGTGGGCGGGCGTGCGTTCTTCGTCAGCGACGGCGAACCCTCGAGCTACTTCGATTTTTTCGCACCGCTGGCGATCGCCCTCGGTGCCCCGCCGCCCAAAGGCAGCGTCCCGAAGTGGCCGGTGCTCCTCCTGGTCTGGATCGCGGAGTGGCTCTTCTACCTTGGCGGGCCCCGCCCGTTTCTCACCCACATGGAACTCGACAAACTCACGAGCGACCAGTGGTTCAGCATCGAACGGGCCAAGGCGGAACTCCAATGGGCGCCGCGCATCGATCCGGGCGAAGGTGTGAGCCGCTGTGTCCCGACCGTCCTGGAGATTCAACGCATGACCCCTCGCGTCCAACGACCCCATCTCCTGTGGTGGGTCAGCGTCTGGGGTGGGCTCGGCCTGCTCTTCGTGCTCGCGTTCTCGGACGCGGCGTACGCGGGCTGGCTGACCTCCATCGGACCGATGTTCTCGGTGCGCGTGCTGCAGATCATCGCCGCGATCGCGACCTTGCTCCACGTGGGGGAGGGCGTCTTCGCCTACATCACCGCGCGCCGGGCGAACCTGGAGACCGCGTTCGGCTGGGGCGTGCAGACGTTTCTGCTCGGGTTCCCCTCGCTGCGGCTGCTGCTGCGCGAGTTGAAGAAGCCCGGCGACGGCGCGGTGGCCGACCCCGCTGTGGTGCCCGCGGATCAGACAGCGATCTGAATTCATCGGGCGCTCGGGCGCGTCGGGGTCCACGCCAACACACGTTCGACCAACCCAGCCGAACGGTGGTACTTGGAAGCGGTGAAACGACGACCTCAAGGTTGGGATGAACGCTTCGCGGCATCCTTGCAATCGCACCCGAGCCCCGCGCTCGAAGCTTGGCGCTGGGCGCGCGAGGACGAGGAGCCGGCCGACCCGCGGGCCGTCGAAGCCGCCTGGGATCTGGTCACGCTGCACGCCTCGGCCGAAGCAAACAAGTTGAACCACGCGATGAAGATTCTCCCCTCGGAGGTCCACCGCACGCTCTTGCCAGCGCTGGTGGTTGCAGGTTCGCGCCGCTCCGAAGTCGGGACGTTTGAAGTCGTGGACGCCGAGGGCCGTCCTTGGCGTCCCCGAGACCTGGCGTTCATCCCCGGCCGCATGCCGCTCGAAGCCGACCTTCGACTCGAGTGCCTCGTCGAGGTCGGTCGCAACGTGCTCGACTTTCGTCTCTGGTACCGGCACCGAGGCTACGCGCGCATCGGAGAAGAGGCCGACGACCTGCAGGAGGTCAGCGTCGAGAAGCAGCTGGCGTTGCTCATCTCCGATGAAGGCCGCGGCCCCCGCGCGCCCGACGAAGCCAGACACCGCGACATCGAGTTGCAGTCCGAGGGCTATGTGGTGGTGCGGTTCGAGCGCAGCGACTTGTGGCGCGACGCGATCGGCCATGCCGACGAGGCCCTGCGCACCCTGGTCGAGACCGCCCGCTTCGACTGCCACACGCAGGTCACGGAGATCGAACGCGCCCGCCAGGAGTGATCTATGCTCCAGCCGTGCATCCTCATGCGCATGTGATCGTGGCGCCCGCGGAGGTGCGGGACGGGACGATTCGTCGGCACGCGGCCGTGCGTCTCGATCGGGGGAAGGCGTTTGCGTTGAGCACTGGGCTCGGCACGCCGCGGCTCTGGTCGTACGCCACCCGACCCGCGCTGCTCGGGTTCGCCAAGGGGCTCGAATCGGGCGCGACCTTGCCGCCGGAGGCGCGGCTTCAACACAGCTACCAGCTCGCCCGAGCGGAACTCGTCTCTGCCTGCAACGTGCTCATCGAACGGGTGGTGCCGGATGCGACGCTCTTTGGGGTGCTTCTGCATCACGGCGAACTGTTCCTGTTCGGGGTCGGCGCCGGCCGCGCGTACCTGCACCGCGGTGGGCGGCCCTCGCGACTGACCCCGCGGGAAGATGATCCGCGAGGCCTGATCGGCGCGGACCCGTTCACGGCGCGCACCGTCCTCGAGCCCGGGGATCTGGTGATGGCGGGTTCGGCGTCCGCGTTCTCTGCCCGCGCGGTCGGCCGCGTCGCGAGTGTGCTGCAGGACGATCCGCAGGCGCCGCCGAGTGTCATCGGCGGGCTGCTGACCGAGCCTGCGCGCAAAGCCGGCGTCGGTGCCGCGGCGGTCGTGCTGCGCGTTCGCTGATTCTGCGCGCTGCGGCCCGATCAAGACAGCACCGGTTCGGCACCGGGGATGCGGGTTTCTGCGTTTCTTGCGCCGTCTGCCACGGCGTCTTTGTGTATGCTCGCACCCCATGACGGATTCGTCGGCCGGTCAGAAGTTCCCGTGTCCCTCCTGCGGCGCGCCCAACATGGCGTTCGACGCTGCGATCCAAGCGATGCGCTGCCAGTACTGTCAGCACGTCGCGCAGGTGCAGGCGCCGGCCGCCGCCCCCGTCGCAGCGCCCGCAGCGGCCCCGGCAGCTGGCGCCGCCGCTGGCGCCGCTGTTGCGCAGGCAGGTGCGCCGGCGCAGGCGCCGGCCCAGGGGTTCGGTGTCCCGGCCCATCAAGCCGCGCCGACCGGCGCCGGTTCGGGCGAGCGCCCGCTCCAAGAGGGCATGCAAGCGGAGCAACAGGGCGGCACCGGCTTCGGCACCGCCACGCGCACGCTCCAGTGTCAGGGCTGCGGCGCGAACGTCAGTTTTCCGGACGGTCAGATCGCGACGAAGTGCGACTTCTGTGGTTCGCAGCACGTGCTCGAGCAGTCGTCGGGTCGCAACGTCATCCAGCCGAGCGCGCTCGTGCCGTTCGCGGTGCCGGGCGACCAAGCCAAAACAAAGTTCAAGGACTGGATGGGCAGCCTCTGGTTCCGCCCCTCCGATCTGAAGACCGCGGCGCAGGTCGGTGAGATCGGCGGCGTCTACGTGCCGTACTGGTCGTTCGACGCGTGGGTCGACAGCCAGTGGCAAGCCGAAGCCGGCTACGCGTACCACGAGTCCGAAGTGGTCATCGAGATGGTCAACGGCCAGAAGCAGCAGCGCACCAAGCAGGTGCGCAAGGTGCGCTGGCAGCCCGCCCACGGACAGCGTCGCGACTTCTTCAACGACATCCTCGTCGTCGCGAGCAAGGGGCTGCCGCGGAAGATCGCGGACCGCATGCGCACCTTCGACACCTCCGCGCTCGCGCCGTACGACCCGCGCTACCTGTCCGGCTACCGCGCCGAAGAGTACGGCGTCGGCCTGTCCGACGCGTGGGCGCTCGGCGAGCAGCAGATGTTCCGCGAACAAGAGACGCGCTGCAGTGGCGATGTGCCGGGCGACGAACAACGGGGCCTCCAGGTCCGCAGCCAGACCAGCCAGCAGATGTTCAAACACATCTTGTTGCCGCTCTGGATCGCCAGTTACCAGTACCAGGGCAAAGCGTACCGGTTCTTGGTCAACGGCCAGACCGGCGAAGTCCAGGGCGAAGCCCCGTGGAGCATGCTCAAGATCGTGCTCTTCATCGCGACCATCGTCGCGGTCATCGCCGGCATCGTGATGTTGATCCGCAGCCAACAGGGCTGACCGGGCAGGCGGCCAGCGCCTGCTGACACGCGAATCCCGCCGTCACGTCGCGCAGGCGCGTCCCCGGTAGCGGGGACGGTCTTGGCGGCGCAAGCCAGTCTCGATCGATTGATCGACCTACTTCATCCCCGTGCAAGCCCGGAGGGTTCGGCTACTTCTCGTCTTCGTTCCAGGTGACGTCGTAGAGGTCGGTTCGCCGGTCGAACCAGGGGCGCACGGTGCCGGTTCGTTCGGTGCGGCGCAGCAGCTCTACGTCCAGTTCGTGCACGAGCAACGCTTCGACGTTGGGGGTCGCTTCGACCGCGACGCCGTCGCGTTCGAAGGGGATGTCCGAAGGAGTCAGGATCGCGCTCTGGGCCCAGTGTACGTCCGCTCCGGCGACGATCGGGAGGTTGCCGCACATGCCGCTCGAGACGACGTAGATGTGGTTCTCGATGCAGCGCGCCTGCGCGCAGGTACGGACCCGGATGTGGCTCGCGCGCAGGTCCGTGTTGTACGGCACGAACAAGATGCGGGCGCCGAGCTGTTTGGCGCGGCGGGCGTACTCGGGGAACTCGATGTCGTAGCAGATCGCGATCGCGATCTTGCCGCGGTCGGTGTCGAAGACCTTGACTTCGTTGCCGGGCGCGACGCCCCACCACCGCTGTTCGCCCGGCGTGATGTGGATCTTGTACTGCTTCTCGATCGACCCATCGCGCCGGAACAGGTACGCGATGTTGTAGAGCCGTTCGTCTTCGACGGTCAGGTGGCTCCCGCCGATGATGTTGACGTTGAAGCGGATGGCGAGCCGCGAGAAGTGATCGAGGTACGCCTCGGTGAACTGATGCAGTTCCCGGGCCGCGGCGCCGGGACGGTCGGGCTTGAGCAGCGCCAAGAGCTGGTTCGTGAGCAGCTCGGGAAAGAGCAGAAAGTCCGCACGGTACTCGGAAGCCGCATCGACGAAGAACTCGGTGTGTTTGGCGAAGGTCTCGAAGTCGCGAATCAGCCGCATCCGGTACTGCACGCTGGCCACCCGGACCCGCGCGCGTCGGCGGGGGCGGGCGCGGGGGGCGTACCGGGGGTTGAGCCACTCCATCAGCACCGCGTGGCCCTGCGACTCTTTGTCGTCTTTCAGGTAGTCGTCGAGGACCGCTCGGATGACGAAGCCGTTGGCGAGCTGCGCGGTGATCACCGGGTCGCTCAGTTCTTTGCGCACCACCCGCTGCACGTACTCCCGCGCGTCCATCTCTTCCGCGTGAACTGCGTAGCCTGGCATTCGTCCAGCGATCACGATCTTGCGCAGACCGAGCTCTTGCACGAGCTCCTTGCGCGCGTCGTAGATCCGGCGGGCCAGCCGGAGTCCGCGTGCGTCTGGGCTGACCACGATGTCGATGCCGTAGAGCAGGTCCCCGTCCGGATCGTGGTTGATCAGTGAACCGTTGGGACAGACGTCCTCGAACTCGTGTTCGTCGTCGTAGTCCTTGGAGTGCAGGACGAGCGAGCTCGAACTCCCGACGAGTTCACCGTCGAGCTCCACGCCGATCTGCCCTTCGGGGAACCGGGTCAGGTGGTCGGCCACGTGCGCGCGCTCCCACGGCGCGATCGATGGAAAGCACTGCTTCTGCAGTTCGATCATGGCGTCGACGTCGGCCTCCGTCAGGCGGCGGATGACGAGGCGCGGGTCTTGCGGGTCGATGTCTTCGGTCACCCGCGCACCGTGACACGCCCCGCCCAGTCACAACACCGCGAACTGCGGGCTTCGGAACGACGCCTGCGGCCGCAGGAGTCGCCGGTCAGCAGAGGTCGCGGGTGCGCAGGCCCTGGCGGACGAACCGCTCCGCGATGCGTGCGTTGCGGGCGATGCGGCGTTCCCGCATCGGATGGCACAGCCACCGCACGGTGCCCTCGAGCGGCCGGCGGGACCAAGATGCCAGGTCCGGATCCGTTGCCGCGGCCTCGGCCAGTCGCAACGCGGCCGCGCCGGTCTTGATGTGGTGCGCGACGAAGATTTGCCGCGTGAGACGGTCCCCGAGCATGTCGGACTCGATCGCCCGACGAAGTTCGGCCAGTGGGGAGGTGCGGGCGAGCCGCCTGGCAGCTCCGACATCGCGCTGGTCCAGCACCGCCGCGAGGTCTGCTGTTGGGTCCGTCTCAGGCTCCTCGGCGACCACCTCCGGCGGACCGTCGAGGGGAGCCATGTGCTGAATGAAGCGGGCGCCGTAGCGCAACGCGCGCAGGAGCGAATCGCTCGGGCGACGACGCAAGAGTTGAAACGTGGCCTCGGCGTAGGTCAACGCGTGGGTGACGTGGAGCCAACCTTCGGTGATGTCGAAGTCGTGTTCGTGTGCGGGATCGAAGCGCAGCAGTCGTTCGCCGGCCGCCAGTCCAAGGGCCAGTGCGATCCGCTTCGGTTCGATCCCGGCAGCGACCGCTTGGTCGACCGCGTCGATCGCCGATTCCAGATCGCCGTCCAGCACGTGCGAGAAGAACGGCTCGACGTCGAAGGAGACATCCAGCCGGACCTGCGCGAGCGAGAGTGGTTCCCGGGCGGCGACCAGCTTCATGAAGTGCCGCATGGGGGGCAGCGTGTGTTCCCGCGTCGCGAACACGAGGTTGCGGGTCAGACTGGTGAGGATCGGGTGGTCGTGCGGGTCCCCGTGGTCGGCGAGTCGAGCGCTCAACTGCTCGGCTTGGGCCACGAAGATCAGTCCGTGTCCGAAGTCCAAGAAGCCATCGGTGGCGATGTCGACGAAGGTGTCGAGGAGCGCGTCGCGCGACGCACTGCCCCGCGTGGCAGCTTCCGCCCCAGCGAGGTCCTCGTCCGCCACCAGCGTACGCAGGGCTCCGCCCGAGCGCTCGTCCGCGGGGGCGAACGCCTGCGCGGGACGCCGCGCCAATCCGTCCATCAACAGCTGCAGCGCCTGGAGCAGCACGAGCCCATCCGGTGCCACCTTCCGTGACAGCATGTCCGCGAGATCCGCGCTGGCCGCGAGCCCATGTTCGAAGCCCCACTCGAGCCGTTTCGCGGAGAGCGCGCAGAGCCAACCGAGCACCTGCATCGCGGGCTCTCCAAGCATCAGAAGTCGCTCCATCGTGCGCGCGGCGCGTCCGTCGTCTTCGTCGTCGATGGCGGCTTCGAGCGCTTCGTACAGCGTGCCCCGCTGGACCTCGAGGGGCGGGTCGACGAGCCGGGCGTACACTCCATCGTCGCGCATTTCGGTCTCGTAGGCCTGCACGGCCTCGCCGCCCACCAGGCACGCGCCGTCCGGCAGCCGGAACTTCCAGTTGTGCCAGGCGCACGTGAGCACGACCTCGCCCCCATCGGACTTCGTGTCGCCGGTCGCCAGTGGGTAGCCCTGGTGCGGGCAGCGGTTGTCGATCGCGCACGCCTTCGTCTCGGAGAGCTGAAAGACGGCGAGCTGTCGCCCGGCCGTCTTCACCGTCTTGGATGCGCCCACCGGAAGCGCGTCGGCCAGTTTGACCCAGTCGTCGTGTTGCATGAACCCAGCGTGCCGGGGCCTCGACGCTTCGTCGACTCGACGGACGGCTCAGCATCCAAGCGTTGTCGAGGGAGCCTCGGGCTTCCGAGGCACGAGCAGGTCGCTGAAAAGCGACCTGCTCCCTTGCCGTTGCCCTTGCCCGTGCCCTTGCCCGCGTCGTGGACGCCGGGCTGATCGCGTAGCCGGCGTGCCGTGTCGTACGCCCGTCGATCGCCAGCGTCGTCTCGCGTGCTCGTTCTGCGCGAGCCGACCTGACTCGGCGTACATCGCGTCGAAGTCCGACGAGAGAGCCGCGAGCTCGGCGAGGCGCCGAATCGTACGCACCGAGTGGTCCGCTGGGACCCGAGATCACGGACCGTCGGGCCGAGGCACCGAGGCCCGATATTGCTGGTCTCTCGCGGGGTTCCTGCGGGCACGGACGCCTTCGGCTTTCCGAACCCTTGGAAACGGCTCCGGACCTGCTCGTCGCTTCGCTCCTGCGCGGGCCCAGAGCCTCCCTCGCGAGAGACAATATCGAACGGGCTCTCGCCCACCTCGAGCAGGTCGTCGCGATGCTCGTCGCGCTGATCAAGCGATCTGACCGCTGATCCGCGGGCAAGGGCAAAGGCAAGGGCAGGGGCAAGGGGCAGGCTGCGAGAACGCCCTGCGGGCGTTCTTCAGCAGCCTGCTAGAACACGCACTGGCCGCTGTCGCGGTCGCAGCGGGCCATGCCGATCATGGAGCAGAAGGCGTCGCCGCCGAGGGTGTCGCAGCGGGGCGCGCATGCGCTGAACGTCTCCGTGTAGCAGACGTGGTTCTCGCCGGGCGGGCTGACGCAGTCGCTGTCGCTGAAGCAGCGGCAGGCCAGGAAGTCGGTGAAGCCGTCTCCGTCGTCGTCGCGTCCGTTGCAACACTCGATGCCGACGGCGTTGCAGTCCATGTCGCCGCAATCGGCGGCCCCGTCCCCGTCGTCGTCGATGCCGTTGGTGCACATCGCTGGCCCGACTTCGTTCTCCGTCATCATGCCGCAGCCCGGCGTGCCGGCGCAGACGCGGTCGTCGCAGTCGACGCGGCCGTTGCAGTTGTTGTCGATGCCGTCGTCGCACACTTCGGGTGAGGGCACGCAGCAGGTGGGGGCGCCGGCGCACGCGGGGTCCGCGCAGTCGGTCAGCCCGTTGCAGTCGTCGTCGTTCCCGTTGACGCAGCTGGTCTCGACGTCGGTGCACACCGGCAGGCAGCTCGGGTCGAACGTGCAGTCGGGGTCGTCGCAGTCGATGAGTCCGTCGCAGTCTTCGTCGATCGGGATGCCGCAGAACTCAAAGGGCGCGCAGACCGAGCACACGGGGCGGCCCATGCAGTCGGGGTCGGCGCAGTCGACGATGCCGTCGCAGTCGTCGTCGCGGCCGTTGCGGCACTCTTCGGCGACGCACATGCCCGAGCACGACGGCTCGAACGCGCATTCGCTGTCGTCGCAATCGGCGTCGCCATCGCAGTCGTCGTCGATCGCATTGGTGCAGATCTCGAAGGGCAGACAGAACCCGCAGGTCGGGTCGTCCGTGCAGCTCGGGTCGTCGCAGTCTTCGAGTCCGTCGCAGTCGTTGTCGATCCCGTCGCGGCAGATCTCGGGCCGCGGAATGCAACAGGCGGCGGTGCCTTCGCAGTTCGGGTCGGCGCAGTCGATGAGGCCGTCGCAGTCTTCGTCCCGTCCGTTGTTGCAGACCTCGGGGCGCGGCACACAACCACAGTCTGGGCTGCCAACGCAGTCGGGGTCGCGGCAGTCCGGGAAACTGTCGCAGTCGTTGTCGATTCCGTCCCCACAGATTTCAGGGCCGGTCGGCATGCAGCAGGTCATGTCCGCGGCACAGTCCGGGTCTGCGCAGTCTGTTCGCCCATCGCAGTCGTCGTCGAGCCCGTTGCGGCAGTTGATCTCTCGCCGCGTGCACATCATGCAGGCGGGTCGACCCGCGCAGTCCGGGTCGCCGCAGTCGATCCGACCGTCGCAGTCGTCGTCGAGTCCGTCTCGGCAGTTGGTCTCGAAAGGCGCGCAGGCTTCGCAGCCCGGGATGCCGCGGCAATCGTCGTCGTCGCAGTCGAACTGTCCATCGCAGTCCTCGTCGCGCATGTCGAAACAGTCGAACTCGAACGGCGCGCACATCTCGCACTCCGGGGAACCGACGCACTCTTCGTCGGCGCAGTCCGTCAGGCCATCGCAGTCGTCGTCGAAGCCGTTGCGGCAGTCGAACTCGAAGGGCGCGCACTCGAAGCATTCCGGGGTGCCGATGCACTCGTCGTCCGTGCAGTCGCGCGCGCCATCGCAGTCGTTGTCGAGTCCATCGCGGCACAGGCCGCGCTCGCTGTCGGTGCACTCCCCACACTCGGGGAACATCCGGCACTCGTCATCCGCGCAGTCGAAGCTTCCGTCGCAGTCGTTGTCGATGCCGTCGAAGCAGTCGAACTCGAAGTCGGCGCAGACCATGCATTCGGGCGACCCAAAACAGTCGCGGTCGGCGCAGTCGGTCAGGCCATCGCAGTCCTCGTCGAAGCGGTCCCCGCACGCGAACTCGAAGGGCGCACAGCCCATGCACTCCGGCGTGCCTGCGCAGACGAAGTCGTCGCAGTCCACCAGGCCGTTGCAGTCGTTGTCCCGGCCGTCCCCGCAGAAGTTCTCGAAGTCCGCCGTCGGCTCACACATCACGCAGACGGGGCGCATCGCGCAGTCGGGATCCGCGCAGTCGATGCGACCGTCGCAGTCGTCGTCGCGTCCGTCGCGACAGCGGGTCTCGGTGCGGCTGGTGGGCACGCAGCCACAAGCGGGCGTGCCCGCGCAGGCGAAGTCCGCGCAGTCGGTGAAGCCGTTGCAGTCGTCGTCGCGGCCATTGCGGCAGCTGAACTCGCGGTCTTCGGTCGGGACGCATTCGCCGCACTCAGGCGTGCCGGCGCACTCGAAGTCTTCGCAGTCGATGAAGCCGTCGCAGTCGTCGTCGCGCCCGTCGCCGCAGAAGATCTCTTCGGGTGCGACCGGTTCGCACATGCCGCAGAACGGGTCCCGCGAACAGGCCGGGTCTTCGCAGTCGCGACGCCCGTTGCAGTCGTTGTCGACACCGTCGTTGCAGATCTCCGGCAGACCCGGCGCGACCGTGGGGTTCCGGTCGTCGCAGTCCGAGCCGCCACACGCCGCGTCGCCTGCGCCGTCGCCGTCCGCGTCCCGAATCGTGCTGCTGCACATGCGCAGGCGTTCGTCGCAGAAGTTCACGGTGCAGTCGTCGCCGTCTTCACAGGACGGCGGCATGCTGCTCGCGCAACCGCGCGGGGTGCAGGTCTCGGTGCCGTTGCAGAAGAGTCCGTCGTCGCATGCGCGGTCGTCACTCACGACGAAACATCCGCCGGCGGCTTCGCTGCACTCGTCCACGGTGCAATCGACACCGTCGTCGCAACGAACGGGCGGACCGGCGCGGCACAGGCCTTCGACGCATTCTTCGCGTCCATTGCAGACGAACCCGTCGTCGCACATGCCCGGGTCGTCGCATTCCGTGCGGGTGCATCCGCGCACCACGTCGCAGAGCTCGTCGGGCGCGCATCGGGTGGAGTCTGGGATCGACTCGCACCCGGCGGCGGCTTCGCTGCATCGGTCCGCGGTGCAGCGCACGCCGTCGTCACAAACCATCGGGGAGCCCGCCACGCAGCGGCCGCTCTCACAGGTCTCGAAGCCGTTGCAGAGCAACCCATCGTCGCAGTCCGCGCTCGTCCGGCAGACGCCGCCGTCCACGTCCCCGTCGAGTCCGCCGTCGAGCATGGGCGGTGCACCGTCCGCGTAGTTGTCGAGCGGGGTTCGCCCACACGCCATGAGGACGGTGAGGGAACAGATCAGGGTGGTCCAAGTGGCGCGCGACAACATCTCAACTCCAAGCGTGGGGCGGAGGGCGCTCGAACTTCGAGCTCGCCCCCTTCATCGGTGGATGCACGGCAGACGATCCGTCAATCCACCACAAGCATATCAACAACGGCCGTTGCTCCCAGAAACCCGGAGCTTCACGAGAACTTCGGCCAACGGTTCCACGGTGCAGTCCCCGTGCCACCGAAAAGCGTGCCAGGGCATGCCAGAACCGGGTTTGGAACCGCCGATCCCGCCACGTGAGGGTGCTCACCGTGCAGATCCGCCCCCCGGAACATCCCCGTCGGGTTGGCGTTGGACCGGCGAAGGTGGCGGCGCTCCGTCCAAGGCGCGACGCAAAACACCTCGCGTTTCAAGGAGTTCGGCGCTTGACAGCGCACTTGACCTGAGTACACCCCGCACGGGTTCAGGCCCTGTCCGTGGGGGATTGGTGACGGTGTCGCGATTCCCCGGCCATCCGGCCACAGCGGAACAGCAGTCCATGAAAACCATGGGTGATGGGGCCAGAAGCGGAAGACGGAAGGCGTAGATGAGCGACGTGATGATCGAGGCGCGGGACCTGACCAAACAGTACGGGTCCGTCCACGCGCTCAAAGATGTCAGCTTCGAAGTGCGCAAGGGCGAGGTCCTGGGATTCCTCGGGCCGAACGGCGCTGGCAAAACCACCACGATGAAGATCCTCACGTGCTTCATCGCACCCACCAGCGGCACGGCGAAGGTCAACGGCGCCGACATCTACGAAGATGGCATGGCGGTGCGGACGGCCGTCGGGTACCTGCCCGAGAGCACACCGCTCTACCCAGACATGCTGGTGCTCGAGTACCTCGAGTTCATCGCGAAGATGCGGGGCTACAAAGGCGACGAGGCGCGCAAGCGCATCAAAGCCGCGGTCGAGCAGACCAGCCTCGGCGACGTCATCGCCAAGGAGATCCGCGCGCTCTCCAAGGGTTTCCGGCAGCGGGTCGGGCTCGCCCAGGCGCTCGTGCACGAGCCGCCGGTACTGATCCTCGACGAGCCGATGAGCGGTCTCGACCCGAACCAGGCCGCAGAGATCCGGGATCTCATCCGGGAGATCGGTCGTGAGCGAACCGTCATCCTCTCGACCCACGACCTGAGCGAGGTCGAGGTCACCTGTGGGCGGGTGCTGATCATCGCGCGCGGCAAACTCGTCGCCGACGACACCCCCGAGGACCTGCGTCTTCGAGCCGGCAAGAGCAGCTACGAAGTGACCTTCCGCAAGAACGGGAAGTCCGAGAAGGAAGTGCGCGCGCTCCTCGGCAAGGTCGACGGTGTCGACCTCGTGAAGCCGAAGTCGGGCGACGACGACGAGCTGATGTTCGTCATCCGCTCCAAGGTGGACGCGGATCTCCGCGCCGAGTTCTTCCAGGTCGCGGTGCAGAACGACCTCGTCATGCTGGGCCTCGGCCGCAAGTCGGCTGGACTCGACTCGGTGTTCCGCGACCTGACCGCCGAGGACGCGGCGCCCGTGAAGAGTTCCCGCAAAGCCCGGGTCCAGAAGGCCCGTGAACGCAAACGCGAGCGCGAAGCGGCAGCCGCAAGCGACGACGCAGAGACCGACGAGCGCGACTCGTCCTCGAAGGAAGAAGAGTGATGAAGGGTCATACGCTCACCATCGCCCAGCGCGAGTTCCGCAGCTACTTCAACGGGCCCATCGCCTACATCGTCGTGGCGGTCGTGCTCATCGTGCTGGGCTTCTTGTTCTGGGAGACGTTCTTCCTCTTCGGTCGCGCGACCGTACGCGAGATGTTTCGCTACTTCTCGCTCCTGAACTACCTCGCGCTGCCACCGCTGACGATGGGGTTGCTCGCGGAAGAGAAGCGCACCGGCACCATCGAGCTGCTCATCACCATGCCCGTCACCGACGCGCAGGTGATCATGGGCAAGTTCCTCGGCGTGTTCGGCCTGTACTGCGTGATGCTGCTCCTGACGCTCCCGTACCCGATCAGCGTGGCAAGCCTCGGCAACCTCGACTGGGGTCCGGTCATCAGCGGTTACATCGGTCTGCTGCTCCAGGGCGCCGCGTTGCTCTCGGTCGGCCTCATGGCGTCGAGCTTCACGGACAACCAGATCATCGCGCTCTTCAGTGCGCTCGGCGCCGCGATCTTCTTCTTCCTCGTCGACAAGTTCCTTCCGTTCATGCCGACGAACCTCGTCTGGCTTGCCGAGGCGGTCTCGTTCGACGTGCACTTCGAAGGCATGCGACGCGGCGTGCTCGCGCTGCGTGACGTCCTCTTCTTCGTGTCGATCAGCGCGGTCGCGCTGCTCGTCGCATTCCGCTCTCTCGAAAGTCGGCGGTGGAGCTGATGGCCAAGAACCGAAAGAACATGGCAACGAACTCGTTGCTCATCCTCGCGCTCACCATCGGTGGGCTCCTGCTCGCGAACTTCATCGTCAACTACGCGAGCTTCGGCCGCGTGGACCTGACCGACAACCGGGTCTGGTCGTTGAGCGATGGTTCGAAGGATCTCGTGGCCGGGCTGACCGAGCGCATGGAGATCACGGCGTACTTCACCGAGAACCTGCCGCCCCCCTTCAACAGCACCGAACAGTACGTTCGGGACCTTCTTGAAGAGTACGAAGCGGCCGCCGGCGGCAACCTCGTCGTGCGGTTCGTGAACCCCGAAGAGGACGAAGACCGCGAGGCCGCCGAAGAAGACGGCGTCCAGCGGGTGGCGCACCAGGTCATCGAGAACGACGCCGTGAGCGTTCGCGAAGGGTACCGAGGCCTCGTCATCAAGTACCTCGGCGAGTCCAAGACCATCCCGGTCATCCAGGACCCGACCGGCCTCGAGTACACGATCACGATGGCCATCAAGGAACTCGCCGAAGAGCCGCGCGCCATCGGCGTCGTGACCGGCCACGAAGGACCCACCCTCGAGGAGGGGCTCGCCGGTCTGCGGGATTCGCTGCCGACCTACACGCTCGAAGGCGTGAACGCGTCCGAAGAGATCGACCCCGATCTCGCGGCGCTTCTCATCATCGGGCCGGAGACCGCGTTCACCGAGACCGAACTCCGCCGCATCGACCAGTACGTGATGCGCGGTGGTTCGCTCGGCGTGTTCGGTGGCAACACCAAACTGACGTTGCAGGGTCCCGAGCCGGCGGTGGAAGCCTCCGACACGGGTCTCAACGACTTGCTCACCAAGTACGGCGTCCGCCTCGGAAGCGACATCGTCTTCGATGCGCAGTGCAGCCGCGCGCCGTGGCGTCATCCGAGTGGATTGCAGATGGCGGTGCAATACCCGCCGGTGCCCATTCTCGCGTTCGACGACGACCAGCAGGAACACCCCGCGACCTTCCGGATCCGCACGGCGGTGCTTCCCTTCACGAGTTCGCTCGAGGTCACGACCGCGCCGGAAGGTGTGAGCGTGGAAGTCCTCGGTCGTTCCAGCGAGAACAGCTGGCGTGAAGCCGCGGGCACGAGCCTCGCGGTGCGTCATCCCTCGCAATGGCAGCTCGGTTCGGACTCTGGTCCCTTCCCGTTGCTCATCGCCGTCAACGGCCACCTGCCTTCGGCGTACGCCAACGCGCCGGACGTGAGCGAGCCCGGCGGACCTTCGCAGATCGAAGCGCCGGCCCGCGCCGAACACGACGCCCGCGTGTTCGTGGCAGGCACCGCGGCCTTCATGCGCGACGAGTTCCTCCCGCAGGCGCAGCCGGGCCAGCCCCGCGACCTGAGCGGCGCGCTCTCGTTCGCCCTCAACGCGATCGACTGGCTCGCGGCCGACTCCGACCTCATCGCCATTCGCGCGAAGAACATCGAAGACCCGGTCATCGAAGTGCCCGCCGTGCAGTCCGCGGAAGAAGAGATTCGTGCCGCGGTCGAAGAGCAGGACGAAGCCGAGGTCGACGAAGGCCTCGAGCGTCGCAAGGAAGCCATCGCCGCATGGGACTCGAAGAAGTCGGCGTACCGCTGGCTCAACACCCTGGGCATCCCGTTCGTGTTCGGCATCTTCGGATTCGTTCGGTGGCGCCAGCGAACCCACAAACGCAAGAACCTCAAGCTCTGAGACGGGACTGACATGGACTCGCAGAAGAAATTGATTGGCGCGGCGTTGACGTTCGTCGTGCTCCTGGGCGTCGCCCTTTACGTGGTGAAAGAACGCGGGGATTCGAACGAGGTCACCGAAGACAGCGTGCCCGAGTTGCCGACGCTTGATCGCGATTCGATCACCGCGCTCGTCATCACGACGCCCGTCGAAGAAGGCGAGCCCGTTCCCGTGCGCCTCGAGCGCGACGGAGACCAATGGCGGGTCGCTGGACCCGTGCAGGCCGACGCCGACCAGAGTGCGGTCAACACCGCGCTCGACAAGCTGATGGACCTGGAGATCACCGGCGTCGCCGCGCAGAACGCGAGCAGCCACGAGCAGCTCGAAGTCTCCGACGACAAGGGCATCCGGGTGCAGGTGGTCGCGGGCGAAGAGACCGTGATGACGATCCTCGTCGGTGCCTTCCGCAGCCGCAACACGATGGTCCGCCTCGCGGGTGAAGACACCGTGCTGAGCGTGAGCGGCTCCATCAAGTATGCGTTCAACAAAGAGCTCAAGGACTGGCGCAACCGCCGCGTGCTCGACGAAGAGCCGAGCGATGTGGTCGCGATCCGTTTCCAGAGCGAGAACGGCGACTACTCGTTCCAGCGCAGCGAGGAAGAGGCGTGGCTGCAGCTCGAGCCGGAAGGCGCCGAGGACTACGCGCCCATCGAACGTTTTGGTCCGACGAAGGTGCAGTCGATCGTCTCGAGTGTCGCCCGCCTGCGCGCGGTGAACTTCGGCGCCGAGGGCATGTCCGCGACCGACGCCGGCTTCGAGCCGCCAAGCGGCACCGTGACGCTCACCGTGCAGGAGACGCCCGAGGCGCCAGAAGTCGAAGAGGGTGAAGAGCCCGCTGCTGCTCCGGCACCCGGTCCGCCCCGCACCATCGTCTTGCACGTCGGTGCCGCGCACGGAGACGAGCGAGAGCTCTACCTTCGGCGCGTGGGCGACGACACGATCTACGTCGTGTCGCAGTACCTCGCCGACCGACTCCGCCCGAGCGGGGAAGACCTCCAAGCGCCTGAACCCGGTTCGGAACCGGCCACGCCGATGATGCCACCCGGCCTCAACCTCGGCGGCCTCGGTGGTCCCGGCGGCCCAGGTGGACCCGGCGGTCCGGGCGGGGGCATTCCGCCCGAGCTCATGCAGAAGATCCAGCAGCAGCTCCAGCAGCAACAAGCCGCCGGGAGTTGAGCATCCACGCAATCTGAGAACGACGCCCTCGCCCCACCCGGGCGGGGGCGTTCTTCGTTGGGGATCGGCTGTCGGGATCGGGATCGGCTTCGGCTTCGGGATCGGCTTCGGGATCGGCTTCGGGATTCGGCTTCGGGATCGGCTTCGGCTTCGGGATCGGCTTCGGATTCGGGATCGGCTTCGGGATCGGCTTCGGATTCGGATTCGGGATCGGCACGGGCACGGGCACGGGCACGGGCACGGGCACGGGCACGGGCACGGGCACGCGCACGGCGGTTCGATGCTTCGGGGGGCCAGCCCCGTGATCGCTGGTAGTCTTTTCGGCGTGGACACCAAGATGATGGTTTCGGTTGGGCGGGCGGCGCTCGAGACGGCGGGCCGCCGGGCCCTCCGAGGCCCACGCCGCCTCGGCTGGTCGCACCGCTACGAGACGATGGTCCGGCTGATGCGAGAAGGCTTCGCGGGCGAGCTCGACCTGGACGACCCGAAGTCGCTGCGACGCGCGCGGCACATGATGGACGGCATCGGCCGGCGCACGCAGGGCGGCTGGCTCGGAAGCTTCACGCCCCTGGACGTGGGCGGTGTGCCCGGCGCACGCGTGAGACCCACGCGGCCCATGGGACCCGGCCGGGTGCTCTACCTGCACGGCGGTGGCTACATCGTCGGGTCGACGAACTCGCACCGCGGGCTGATGGCCACCGTCGCGCACCACGCAGGCGTCGAGGTGATCGGGATCGACTACCGGCTCGCGCCGGAACATCCCTGTCCGGCCGGGCTCGAGGACGCCGTCGCCGCGTACCGGGCGCTCGTCGAGACCAGTGCATCCGAATCGGGCGCGGGGACCGGCATCGTGATCGGCGGCGACAGCGCCGGGGGCGGACTCACGCTGGCCACGCTCCAAGCGATCCGTGAAGCGGGGTTGCCCCAACCGGCCGGCGCGGTGCTCTTCAGCCCGTGGGCGGATCTCAGCGACGGGCTCGAGGTGCGCAACCCCGACGTGGGCGTCGACTACATCACGATGCGGGGTGGCGACCGAATCGCCGGTCGCTACGCGGGTGCGCTCGACCGCAACGACTGGCAGGTCTCACCGCTCCTCGGCGACCTCACCGGACTGTGCCCGATGCTCTGCATCGCGGGTGGCGACGAGACCATCGTGCGGGACTCCGAACGCCTCGAGACCCGCGCGCGTGCGGCCGGGGTGAAGGTGCACCTGCACGTGGAGCCAGGCGAGGTCCACGTCTACCCGGCGTTTGCGCCGATCAACCCCCGCGGCCAGGTCGCCATGGGCCGCGTCGGCCAGTGGATCACGGAGCGCCTCGCGGGCTAGCCAAGCCGGGCACGAGGGGAGCCGCTTCCGCTGCCGCTTCTTCCGCTTCCGCTTCCGCTGCCGCTTGTTGCGGGACCGTGATAGGGAGCGGCCATGTGTGGAGTACTCGGATTGGTGAGCGCGCAGCCGCGCGACGACTTGGGCGAGATCGCCGGCAGCCTGCTCGAGGCGCTCCAGTACCGGGGCTACGACTCGACCGGCGCCGCCATCCAGGGGGAAGGCGAAGCGGTCACGTTGCTCAAGGATGTCGGCGCACCGTCCGAAGTCATCCACCGCCTCGGCATCGTGAAACAAGCCGGGCAAATCTTCTGCGGCCAGGTCCGCTGGGCCACGTTCGGCGCGGTCGACCAGGCGAACGCTCAGCCCCACGTGGTGCGCTGCAAGGCGGGCCTGCTCTACGGCGCACACAACGGCAACGTCACCAACACCGACGCACTCAAAGCGTGGCTCACCGCCGAAGGCCACGAGGTCAAGAGCGACAACGACGGCGAGATGGTCGTGCACACGATCGAACACTACTTCGCCGAAGAAGTCGGAGCGGCGACGGACCGAGGCGCGGCGATGCGCCGGGCCATCGTACGGGCGTGCGAGCGGCTCGAAGGATCGTTCGCCGCGGTGATGGTCGATCCGATCACGCGGGTGCTCTACGCGATCAAACGCGGCTCGAGCCTCTACTTCGGCGTGGGCGAAGACTTCTGGCTCGCGTCGTCGGACCTGTCCTCGGTGCTCGCCCGGACCAAGGCGCTCGTCGCGCTCGACGTGGGGGACTTCGTCGAGTTCTCGGCGAAGGGACACCAGGTGTATCGGCTCGACGGCGCGTCCGGCACGCCCCTCGATCGGCCGCCGGTGCGCAGCCGCCTGACCGCGGTCGACGCCGCGCTGCAGCCGCGGTTCAAGACCTACATGGAGCAAGAGATCCACGCGCAGCCCGACGCGATCCGAGACGCGCTCCGCCTCTTCTCGGGTGGCAGCGCCGCCGCGCGCCGGGTGGCCGAATCCAGCTTCGACGAACCGGCGATCGAGGAGGCGCTCGAGCAGCTCCGATCCGAGTACGAGGACGCCTCGCTTCGGGCCCGTTTCCTCGAACTCGCGCCGAGCCTCGCGCCGCTGGCCGCGGTGCAGAACACGGAGTGGTCGTCTTCGGACCAGGCGCTCTTCCGCGATCTGGAGCGGCTCGCGCCCGAACACGCGGACACCGCCCGCGGCCTCGACGCGTTCGTGGAACACCACGAAGTGCGCGCGCTCGCCCTCGGCGTCGACGAGACCGTGCAGCGCATGCGCGACGCGGTGGCGCGCCACGGGCGCATCGTGTTGTGTTGCTGCGGCACCTCGTTCCACGCCGCGAAAGCTGCGTCGCTCTTCTTCGCGGAGCTCGCGGGCGTCGAGGTCACGCCGCTTCTTCCAGGCGAGCTGCGCGGACAGCACGCCAAGACGGTGCGCGACGGCGACCTGCTCGTCGCCGTCAGCCAGTCGGGCGAGACGAAGGACCTCATCGACGCGATCGATCTCGTGCGCGCGACTGGGCGCGACGTCGGCTGCGTCGCGCTCGTGAACAACGTGAACTCGACGCTCGCGCAGGAGAAGGCCGACGTCGTCATCCCGCTCCGCTGTGGTCCTGAGATCGCCGTCCCAGCGACCAAGAGTTTCCTCAACCAGCTCACCATCTTCTACGGACTCGCGCACCGGCTCGGTTTGGCGATGGGCCGCCCGAAGACCGACGTGCCGGACCTGCCGGAGCTCGTGCGGCAAACGATCGAGCAGACGCTGCCGGCGGTCGACGCCGCGTCGGCGCGCCACCACCTCGCGCCGAGCATGCACATCCTCGCGACCCGCTTGCTTGCCGTCGCCAAAGAAGGCGCGCTCAAGATCCGGGAGGTGGTGCTCAACCACACCGAAGGGTTCGAGGGCTCCGAGTTCAAACACGGGCCGAACACCATCCTCGGGTTCAACACCCTGTTCGGGCCGGCCCAGGTCGAGCGTCTGCTCGCCACGTTGGCGGACGGCATCGGCTCGGCAGAGAACCCCGCTGCGTACATTCGAGGCGCGCTCGAGCGGGAGCTCGAGTCCCTCTACGCCGACTACCCGCTGGTCTTCGTCACGGGGCCGGACCGCCGGGACGTCGACCTCACCATCTCGCAGATTCACACCCACAAGATCCGCGGCGCGAGCGTGGTGGTCATCGCCGAAGAGGACGAGCGGCTGCGCGCCGCCGCGATGCAGGCGCCAGCGGGCAAAGACGGGTACCTCTGCGACTACATCGCGCTCCCGAAGACCGGCGACACCCTGCAGACCGTATTCTCCTCGTCGGTCGCACTGCAGCTCCTCGCGCTGCGCATGAGCGAACGAAAGCTCGCCTACCTCGACGGGATCGGCGCCCCGAGCCACGGCGTGCACCCCGACGTTCCGAAGAACGTGAGCAAGAGCATCACCGTCGACTGACTGTCCGGGATCGCGCGGTGGTTGCGCGAAACGGTGGGGACACCGCTTGGACGCCAGGTAGAGTGGCCGCGTGTGGGTGGAACTCCTCTATGCCGGAAGCATCGTCGGCACGGCCCTCCTCGGCACGGCGCCGGCGGTGGCGCGCGGCGTCGGGCGTCGACGCATCCAGCGTTTTCCGGAACGCACCCAGTTCGGGTGGCGGGCGACGCTCCCGGACTGGATCCTGACGACCGACCGAGGGGTGTTCGAAGGACTCGGCCAGCTCCGTCCGGTGCCGCTTGGAACGCTGGTCGTCAAGAGCGCGCTCTACCGTCGTCGTTACGCGTTCCTCTACATCCCGTCCGGCGGCTACGCCGTCGTCGACCTGAAGGCCATCGGCCTCTTCTTCTTGACCGAGTTCGACGACCGGTCGGTGCTCGTTTCGGGCGCGCACCGCGATCTGAACCGCGGTGCGCTCACGCAGGTGGGTGCGGGCTCTCCGGACCAAGGCGGGGGCGCGAAGGCGTTGTGGACCGCACACCACGCTCGATTCGACGGACGGAAACCGTCCCCACAGGGCGGCACCGAAGACCACGTCCAGCGCGCCATGCGCCGCTACCTCGTGCTGCTCTACGGGCCCGCCTGCCCGCCGTTGCCGGCGTACGAACCGACGACGCGACTGCATGCGCAGAGCATGCTGAGGAAGCGCTCGAGCAGCGCGCTCGGTCGAGATCAGAAGCGGCCCACGTGGCTGCGGGCGGACGGCGATGTCGTCACCGTGCGGCGAGAGAAGTCCCAGCCGTGGAGTGAGACCGTCGAGGTGGCGTTCGTGGGCGAAGAGGCGGCGGCGCTCTTGCTCGGTGAACGGTGGGTGGTGCTGTCGGACGCGCCCACCGCCGAGTTGCTCGGGTTCATCGCGCCGCTCTGGGAGGCGAGCGAGGGCCGCGCGCGGGCGCCGGTTCCGCTGCCGGGAGGCGCGATCCGAATTGGCGAGGACGGCGTCCGGCATGCCGACCACTTCTTTGCTTGGCGCGACGTGCAGACCCTCCGGTTCGAGGGGACGAACGGCATCGTCTTCGGCTTCGAGCTGCGTGAAGAACATGGGCGGAGGTTCCAAGCGCCGCTCCCCGCGCCGATCGCGTTCGCCAACGGGCTGTCCATTCACATGCGCCGGCTCCACCACGCGGCGCGCCCGAGGCGGGAGCCGACCGAGGCGCTCACCCGAGGAGACCGGACGGCGGAGGCGTGGCTGAAACAACTGCTGCAAGCCGGCCGCGGCGGGTACCGAGACGCGCTGCCCGCGGGGGATCTCCAGGAAGTCCGCTCGTCTCCCGCGTACCCACCGGCGTCTCGGCTCGCCGCCGCGGTGCTGCTCGGGGTCGCGGCCTCCGAAGGCAACGCGCAGCAGTGCGCGCTCATCGCCCACCAGTGCGCGAACACCGCATTGCGCGATGGCCTGCGCCTCGTCTCCGAAGGGGCGCTGGATCAAGTCGCCCCCCACCTCGAAGCCCTGTCCGCCTGACCCGCACCCGGCCGAAGTTCAGCTGCCAGGGTTCAAAGAAGGCACCGCTTCGACGTACGACGGGAGGTTCCTGCGCTCGAGCGTGGCGACCGCACACCAGAACAATGGCTCGAGCGGCTCCTGGAGATCGGCCGCGGTGGCTACCGCGAGGCGGTGCCTGCGGGAGACCTGCAAGTCACCCTCGAGTCGCCCACTTGTCCGCCCCATCTCCGGCTCGCCGCGGCGGTGGTGCTGGCGGCCGGTGGCGGCCACACGCGCGTTTGCGAAGCGGTTGCGATGGGCTGCGCCAGCCCGGCGCTCCGAGAAGGACTGCAGCGGGTGGCCGAGGGGGATCTCCAAGCAGCGGCACCGCACCTCGGCTGGCTCACCTAGAACCGAGCCTTTAGATCACTTCGACTTCGTCGTGGTCGACCCAGTGGGTTTGGCCTTCTTCGTCTTTGATGCCGTAGCGGCTGCCGCCGCGGAACTTGCTCTCGCCGATCCAGAAGATCTCGCCTTCGGCGCCTTCGGCTTCGCCGGACACGACCTTCACCGCGGTGCCTTTGTCGTGCGGCGGTTCGGTCTGGTCTTGTTTGTCGACCGCGGGCGTCTCCGGTGCTTCGGTGTCGACCTCGACGTGGTCCTGGTCGACCCAGTGCGCCGTCCCGCTCGCGTCTTTGACGCCGAAACGTTTGCCGTCGCCGAACTTGTTGTCCCCTTGCCAGAAGACGACCCCTCGAACGCCAGCGCTCTTTCCCGCGACCACTTTGACGTTCGTTCCCATTCCGATGTCGGACATGGCTCTGATCTCTACCCGAAGTGTTTCGAGATCGGAACCCCCGCACCCGGATCCTGAGGGGAAGAGGGGTGGCGGGCCTAGCAGGTCGCTGAAAAGCGACCTGCTCCCTTGCCGTTGCCCTTGCCCGTGCCCTTGCCCGCGTCGTGGACGCCGTGTGTTTCGCGACGGCGAGGCGCGAATCGGAGCGCGATGCCCAGCGGAC
>JAXMNT010000058.1:0-48450 GCA_034670305.1 Deltaproteobacteria bacterium | reverse complement strand
GTCGTCGCGATGCTCGTCGCGCTGATCAAGCGATCTGACCGCTGATCCGCGGGCAAGGGCAAAGGCAAGGGCAGGGGCAAGGGGCAGGCTGCGAGAACGCCCTGCGGGCGTTCTTCAGCAACCTGCCAGCCGGTCTCGTGAGCCTCGTCGACTGCGCCGCGGGGCGGGTGCAGTTGTAAGGGAGCGGCACTCCGGAACGGTGAGAAAGCGGCTATGCTTGGCGCGTGAAAACAGCGTTGGGGGTGGCGGGGTGTGTCTTGGTGCTGGCGTGCGGCGGCGGCGGCGGATCGATGCCCGACGCAGACACCGGCGGCGGTGGACTGGATGGCGGTTCGATGGACGCGCCCGGGCGCGACGCGCCAGGCGAGGACGCTCCGTCGGGCGAAGACGCACCGGTCGTGCTGCGGGACTGTCCCGGAGACGCCACGGCGACGACCCGCGCGGAGCTGGAGCTGCTCCGTGGGTGTCGGTCCATCGGCGGAGACTTGACCCTGGACGGCAACGTCGGCTCCGACCTGGCGCCGCTGTTTGCGCTCGAAGGCATCGACGGGACGCTCCACATCTTGCGGACCAGTCTCGAGCGACTCCGCGGGATCGGCGCACTCGCGTCGATCGGCGGCGACCTGCGCTTGGTGGACAACGGTGTGCTCGGGTCGCTCGTGGGGCTTGCCGGAGTCACGGAGATCCCTGGCGACTTGGTCCTGCAGAACAACGACGTGCTCGTGTCGCTGGATGGCCTCGGGGGTGTCGCGTCGATCGGTGGGCGGCTCGAAGTGCGCGGTCACCGCGACATGGCGAATCTGCGTGGGCTCGGCGCCGTGCGGACGCTCAGTGCGGTCACGATCGAAGAGAACGCCTCGCTCACCACCCTGGATGGACTCGCATCGCTGGAGGAAGTGGAGGGCGAGCTGCTCGTCGCGGGGCACCTCGCGCTCGAGTCGATGCGTGGACTCGAGTCCCTGCACACGGTCGGTGGCGATCTGAACATCGTGCGCGACTGGGTGCTGGACGACCTGACGATGCCGGCGCTCACCACCGTCGAGGGTTCGGTGCTTCTGGACCGGGTGCCTCTGCTCGACTCGATGGTGGGCCTCGAAACCCTCGAGACCATTGGTGGCGCACTGACCATCGCTGGGGTTGAGTCGTTGCCGACACTGGAGGGGCTCACCGCCCTCACGTCGGTGGAGGCGATCGCCATCCTGGACGCCGACGTCCTGACCTCGCTCGACGGACTTCCCGCGCAAACCCAGCTGTCGTTTCTTCGACTGCAAGGGGCACCCATCCTCGACGACCTCAGCGCCATGTCCACGCTCCAGGAGATCGGGAGCAACCTGACCATCGACAACTGTCCCTCGCTCCGGACGCTGTCGGGGCTCGCAGGTCTGACCCGGGTCGGCAACAGCATCACCTTGAGTGACACCGGGCTGACCAACCTCTCGGGGCTCGATGGACTCACAGGACGGGTGCGGTCGATGACCATCGCGAAGAACGACCAGCTCGGTTCGCTCTCTGGGCTCGACGGCGTCGATGCGGTCGACGAGATCATTCTCGACGGCAACCGCGTGCTGCTCGATCTCCGCGGACTGCCGGTCAACGGCACCGTGTTCACGATCCGGATCGTGGAGAACGCGTCGCTCGTCGACATGCGCGGGCTCGAACGCATGACCCGGGCGGGCAACGTCGAGATCGACGGCAACCCGGCACTCGAGTCGCTCGACGGGATGAACAACCTCGCCCTCGTGACCAACGACCTGGAGATCTTGGGCAACCCCAGCCTGTTCGATTTGGACGCCCTCGATACGCTTGGCTCGGTCGGCCGCGACTTGATCGTGCGCGACAACCCCGACCTCTGCATGACCGACGTCGACAGCTTCGTCGGCGGTTTGGGATCCGTCGGCGGCACGACGACCACCAGCGGCAACGGCGGCTGCTGAAGGGCGCTTTCGACGCCCGCTGCCCGCTACGAGTACGGCACACCGAGGTGCACGAAGCCGGGCACGACGACTTCTTCGACGGCTCGGCGCACCACGTCGCGGGATGCTTCGAGGCTCGGCTGCCCATGGCCGGGCACCCCTTCCTCGACGTACTTGTCCGCTTGGACCCACTGCGCGGCGTTCACCTGCACGAGTTCCGCCAGACGGCCCGAGAGCTGCTGGCGCATTGGTGGCGTGACGGCGTCCGACGCGAGGTGCGCCCAGCCGACCCGCGCGTGCAGGATCTCCTCGCGCAGGTGCATCCGATGTGCGGCCAGCGCGATGGGCGACTCGGACAGCCCCACGCAATGGCGCAGCCACACGCCCGCGATCGTCTCGTTGACGCAGCACATGCCCGCGACCTGGAAGAGGACCTCGAGCCGCTCGTCCGCGAAGCCGAAGTCGACCGGCGCCCAGGACTCGAGCGAGGGCAGCGCGACGGTCTCTCCCCCATAGCGCTCGGCCAGCTGGTGGCAGAGTTCGGCATGGGCGCGCTCCTGGGTCGCGGCGTCTGCGGCGAGCTGGACCACCACGGGCTCGGCGCCGACGGCGGCCAAACGCCCGGCCAGATCCGCGAACGCCAACCCGACCTCCAGTTCGCTCCGAATGCGCTCCGTCCACCGACGCGCGATCGCCCGGCGCGTGGCGTCGGGAAGCGTCCACACTCGGATCGTCGAACGGGACCTTCACAGAATGAAGAAACAAGGCGGCGTCGGCCGCTCCGACCCCGGCGGACAAGGCGCATCCGCCCGCCGCATCGTGGGCGCCGGTGCTTCTGCTTCTGCTTCTGCTTCTGCTTCTGCTTCTGCTTCTGCTTCTGCCGCTGTCGCTGCCGCTGCCGCTGTCGCTGCCGCTGCCGCTGTCGCTGCCGCTGTCGCTGCCGCTGTCGCTGCCTCTGCCTCTGCCTCTGCTTCTGCCTCTGCTTCTGCCGCTGCTTCTGCTTCTGCCTCTGCCTCTGCTTCTGCCGCTGCTTCTGCCGCTGCCTCTGCTTCTGCCGCCGCCGTCACAGCCGGCGCCTCGACCGCACGCCCCTCGGTGCACCCCACCATCGAGCAGCCAGCCAGCACCATCGCGCGAAACATCGAAGCAGAATCCGGCGGCATGCCTTCAGACTAGCAGGTTGCCAGAGCCGAACGCCCGACGTCGGCAACCGGAGCGGTTCAGTCCACCCGGACGATCAGTCGGTCTTCACCGCCCACCAGCATGCCACCTTCGTACACCCCATCGCATCTCGAGGATACAGCCCGATGCACCATGCGGGTTCGGCATGACCTCGGAGGTCATGGAAGGCCACACGCTCTGGCCTCAGGATCAACGCATGGACGCACACATGACCAAGACCACAAAGACGAAGCCGGCCACCCTCGACGAAGCCGAAGTGCTGCGGGCGATCCAAGGTGCGCCTCACGAATGGGTCGACGTGGGGCACAGCGAGCTCGCGTCCTGGACGTTCGGGACCGGGCCGGAGCTCGTCTTCGTGCACGGTTGGCCGCTCCACTCGGCCACGTTTCGTCGGCTCGTTCCGGTCCTCGCGCAGCACTACACCTGCCGGCTCTTCGACTTGCCTGGGGTGGGCCAGACGCGCACCGGTCCCGAGGCCCGCATCGGGTTGAAGGAGCACGCCGACACGCTGCAGCGGTTCGTGGATCGACTGGGACTGCGCCGCTTCGGTCTGATCGGCCACGACAGCGGCGCCGCCATCGCACGGTTCGCCGCAGCGTCCATGGGCGACCGAGTCTCGGCGCTCGTGATGGGCAACACGGAGATCCCCGGCCACCACGCGTGGCAGTTGAAGGCCTACCTTCTCGCGCTCAAGATCCCCGGTGGCCTGAAGATGTTCTCGGCCTCGCTCGGGTGGCGCTGGATGCGCCGCTCCCCGTTGGGATTCGGGGGGTGCTTCACCGATGCGGCCTATGCCGACGGTGCGTTCGGCCACCTCTTCGTTCGGCCGCTCCGGACCGATGCCGCGGTGTTGGCCGGACAGGTCCGGCTGCTCGAAGGGTTCGATTGGGGCGTGGTGGACGAACTGGAGGACGCCCACGCACGGATCCATGCACCCACGTGTTTGATCTGGGGCGCCGCCGACCCGTTCTTCCCCCTCCCCAAAGCGAAGGCGATGCTCGAGCAGTTCGCAGGGCCGAGCGAGCTCCGCGCGATCGAAGGCGCGAAGTTGTTCGCGCACGAAGACCATGCGGACGTCTTCGCGGCGCATGCCGTGGACTTCTTGCAGGCGCGGGTCGGTGCGATGGACGCGGTGCTGGCGTAGACGCGTCGGTGCTCGACGAACTCAGTGGTCGGTGACGTCAGTCGTTGCGGACGCGCAGGCGCAGCCGCCCGAACACGGGGCGGTGGTCGGAGCAGACGCCGGTGCAGTCGTCTGGGATGTTGAACGTGTCGCCGGCGTAACGATCGTCCACGATGCGGTTCTCTCGCGCGAAGATGAAATCGATCTTGCCGCCCATGCCGCAGGGACCGCCGCCGGTGCTCGGCACCGATCGTTCGCCGTAGCCACGGCAGTGGTCGGGATCGTTGTCGTCGACCTCGCGGTAGCGGCCACGGTTGTTCGGGTTGTTCGGGGTGTTGGCTTCGGCGCTGTAGACGCTGTTCAGCCCCGAGTCGTTGGGGTGGATGTTCAGGTCGCCGGTGAGGATCACGGTGTCTCGGTCCCGGGTCCACCAGCGTTCGATCTGCGTCAACACCCGGCCGAGCTGAACGCGTGCGGTGGCGTCGCCCGGCGTCAGGTGGGTGCCGCAGAGACGCAGCTGGCGCTGTCCCGCGATCTCACCGCAGAGCAGGTTGCGATCGCCGTATCGGTCTTCGCCGACTTTCTGTGATTCGACTTCGCGCAGGCCGAACCGGCTGTAGATGGCGTTGCCGACCACCCGTCCGGTGCCGTCTCCGACGAACGCGGCGAAGCGGTTGCCGTCCTCCAAGCCCCACAGGTTGCGAAGGTCGTCTCGGATGGAGGCGAACTGGGAAGGGCACACCTCGTTGAGGCCAACGAAGTCCACGTCGTTGTCTCGGACGAAGCGCCGCACCGCGCGGGTGATGCCCGCGGTCGCACAGGCGTTCTCTTTGCCGCCCGCGATGTTCCAGTGGAGCACCCGATACGTTGCTTCGATCACGCGCGGATCCTCTTCTTCGCCGGCGTCGACCTCCACCGGACCACCGTCGATGCCTCCGTCGGCGCCTGCGTCCACGAAAACGTCACCGCCGTCCAGCCGCACGACGGGCACATCCAGAGGCTCGGCTGCGTCGGAAGGCAGCGGGGCGTCGGCTTCCTCCAGACCACTGTCCGAGAGGCCGGCGTCCCGCTCCGCTGCGTCGGGTTCGAGATCCACCTCACCCGCGCCGCAGGCCGCGAGCATGAAGAGCAGTCCAGTCCACGTGCGCATCGATGAAAGATACCAGGGCATGCTGCAGGCCTTGATAACGGGCGCTGCGCCATACTCGGTGCGTGCAGTCTTCACGCGTTCAGTGGGTGTTCGGCAGTTCGCGCAGGCTGCGGCTGCCGTCTCCGCGTCGCACGGGACCGTAGCCCCGACAGAACTCGTTGACCTCGGCCGGCACCCCGCTCTTCGGCTGGATGATCTGGACCCAGCAGTCGCGTCCCTCGAGTGGGACGATGGCGGGTGTCGCGGTGACGTCCGAGTACTCGGCAGTCCGCGCATCGAATGTCCAGGTGGTCCCATCCGCGACCGGGGTCTCGAGGTAGGGGTCCCACCGGTCCACCTCGTCCAGCCAGCGAAGCACCCGGTCGTCACCGTCGGGCGAGAGGAACATGATCCAAGGATCGGCCAAGAGATCGTCGGGGCGGTCGGGCATGCAGCGCAGATGCACCTCGAACGCGGGGCGCCCGCCGAGCTCGCTTTCGGCCATCACTTCGACGCTCGGCGAACAGCCATCCGCCGAGCGGTAGTCCCACCGGTACCCGACCGCGAGCGGCCACAGCGGCAGGTCCGCGCAGCCTTCCATGCAGCCCCCCGAATCGACCATCCGTGGACCGGTGTCTTCGGGTGCGTCCAGCCCCGCATCGACCGGTGGTGCGGAGTCGTCCCCGCACGCCGCGAGCAGAAGGCCGCACGCGAGCAAGAAGGCCGCACCGGCAGTGCGGGCAGGGGAGGGCGACGGTTCGAAGAGTGCCAAGCGCATTCGAGCACCGTAGCAGCGCCACGGACGTCACGGACGCGGTTCACTCACAGCCGGCACGTCTCCCGGTGGCCCACGAACGCGGCGGCCCAGAAAGTCGGCGGCCAGGAACACGGCGGCCAGGAACGCGCGGTTGTTCCTGGCGCGCCGTTGCGGCTCGCCTCCTCAGAGTGCGACCCGTGCCGTCGCCGTCGTCGTTCCGATCGTGCAGGTGACTTCGTGGGTCCCCGTCCCTCGAAGGCTGGCGCTGGCCGACCGGTCGAGCGCCGAGCCGACCGGTGCGCCGTCGGAGAAGGACCACGTGCACGGTGCTTCGACGAGTTCTCGACCGGCCGATCGGGCGGCCGCGACGACGCGCGCTTCCCGCGCACCGTCGGAGTCGAACACGTCCACGTCGAGTTCGATGGCGTCGATGTCCGCGTCCGCGACCACGACGACCGGGATCTCGAACCGCGCGCCACCGTCGGCGTCGACCACGATGGTGCCTTCGCCCGGCGCGTGGGCTTGGAACCAGACCTGCTCGTGGTTCGATCCCGTGAACGCATCTGCGATCGCGCTGCCGAGGTCGGGCGTGGGGTTCACGCCTCCGTCGAAGATCTCCGAGAACGCAGGATCGACGCTCGACTCGAGTGCGCCTCGGCCGCGAAGGGTCGTGCCGCCCGCGCTCCGCACGGTCATGCCGTGGACACCGCTCGCGCCCACCGGCAGGACCAGCGCTTGGCGCAACTCGAGATCGGCGATGGGCGCGGCCGGCCATCGAAAGCGGTCGTACACGCCGCCGTCGCGGAGGAACTCGACCACGACCTCGCCCGCTTCCAGCGCGGTGACCACGACGGTGCCGGTGCCCGCGTCGTAGGTCACGAGCGCGGAACCATCCGGGCTCGCGACGCTCAGGTCGGGCTCGCGCTCGTGGTCTTCGACGCCGAAGCGTGCTGCGGCGCCGAGCGCGATGGTGCCGTTGGCGTCGCAGCCGAACAGACACCCGAGCCCGTCCTGCCAAGACAGCCCGACGTTGTCGAGTTCCCCGCGAGACGGGTCGGTGCCGATCGAGCAAGCGCTCACGACGAGGAGAACGAGAAGGGATGAGAAGCGAATCGAGTACATAGAAAACTCCTGTGAAGACCCAGGTTCAGAGCACGACGTATGCCATCCCGAACTCCGCCCGTTCCTGGCCGGTCGGCCGAGGTACGTGTGAACCGCATGCAACGGCGGTGGCACCCACTGGCACGGTCGACACGTGGCGCTTTGACCATGTGGGGCGCGCGTGTGTTCGTTGTCAGCCGGTCACGCAGGCGCCGGCTGCGCGCAAGGTCTTCCGGAAAGGAGACTGGTTGGGCGCGCTGTGTTCGGCCAAGTGCCGGCGAATGCGGGCACCGAGCTTGTCGAGCCGTCCAGGTCGTTTGGGAAGGTTGACCACCGCGCCCTCGGAGCGCGACCGAACCCCATCGTCGTCCAGCCAGACGACCTCCGTCTCGAACAGCGTCTCGAGCATTTCAACGTGCCTTAGAGCGAGGTGGCGAGGAAGTCGGCGACGAGGGGGATGGTGGTGGGGGCGGCGGTGAAGAGGCCGGTGCCGTGGGCGCCGGGATCGATCTCGACGAAGCGCCACACGTCGGGGGCGTCGACCGCGACGGTTTCGTTCCAGCCGGCTTCCGCGGCCGGGTACACGAAGAGGGCGGGGGCGCCGTCGAAGGCCAGTTCGTCGAGTGGGTTCTGGTTGGTCGTGTAGGTGCCGCCCGAGAGCAGGACGACCGCGGCCGGTTCTTCGACCGTGCGGGCCATGACGGAGAACACCGAGAAGTCGAGCAGGGTGGTGGTGCCGTTCGACGCGCCGACGATCCCGATGCGCAAGGGATCGGGGGCCGCTTCTTCCGCGAGCATCCACTCCACGGCGCCCTTCGCATCGAGTGCGCCGTTCGGGCCTTCGTAGGCTTCGGTCGGCACACCTTCGGAACCGCCGGCGCCGCGCCGGTCGACGTTGAGGACGGCGATGCCGCGGCAGTAGAGCGCTTCGCGGAAGGCGAGGGGGTAGTTCGCGCGCGTGTTCGCCGGCGGGATCATGTGGAGGAGCACGACCGCGGGGGAACCCGCCGCGACGGGGTAGTGGTCGGCTTCGAGATCGACTCCGTCGTCGGTGGTGAACCGGACGACCCGAGGGGCGGGCAGGACACAGCCTGCGTCGACATCGGCGCCGACGTCCGCTGCGCCCGCATCGGCACCAGCGTCCGACGCGCCGACGTCCGCACCCGAGTCCACAGCGCCGGAGTCCACACCGGAGTCCACACGGCCTGAGTCCACCGCCGCGTCGTCGTCGCCGCAGCCGAGCGCCGCCAAGACGCACGCCATGAAGACGCACGCGCCGTTAAGACGACCGTTAAGGGAGGACTTGCTCTCGTGGGGCATGCGCATCGTTCTACTCGTTCTTCTCTTCGCGTGTTCTCGCTCCACCGTGGCATCCCCGGACGTGCCCGTCGACGCCGACGCCGCATCGGACGCGGGCTTGCTGGACGCCCCCTTCGACACAGCACTCGACACGGCGCTCGACGCACCGCGTTTCCCGGACGCACCCGATGCCCCAGACGCGCCCGATCCCACCACCTGTTTCGAAGGCCCGCTGATCGTCGGCGACGACCCCGGGATCCACGGGACCCGGTCGTCGGTCGTGCCGGGCGCACTGCTCCCGCTCGAAGACGGTTGGTTGCTCCTGTACACGAACTCCACCGACTCGCTCGCGCTTCACCTCACACCGGAGGGCGTCCCCCGCGAGACGATCTCCCTCGGCTTCCGCGTGTCGTTTTACGGTGCCCGCACCGACGCCTACCTGGTCGACGGCGAGGTGGTGGTTCGGGGAGACCGCCTCGCCCGCCTCGGGTTGCTTGAGGACGACTTCGCCACGGTGTACGACGGCTGGGGACCCGCGGTCCTCGCCGCCCAAGTGGTGCCGGGCGCGCGTGGGTCGGGCGCACACGTCCAGGTGCTCCGCTCCACCTGGGACTCGACGACCGCCGGACTCAGCGTGACGCAACTTGCGTTGGGCGATGAGGCCGCGTTCGAAGAACTCGAGTTCACGCAGCTGCCGGTCGAGACGCCGGTGCCGAGGTGCCGTTTCGGGTCCGATGGAGGATCGGTCGACTGCCTCGCCACCGAGTCGAGCGGGGAGACGCGGACCTGGCGGCACATGCGGTTCGAACGAACGCGCGCGGGGGTGTGGGCACTCGTGCTCGACGTGGGTCCCGTGCCAGGGCCCGACTACGTCTACGAAGTCGTGGACGGGGATCGCGCGCTCACCTCCCGCTCCGGCGCGGTGTACATCGAGTCGTTTCCGGCTGCGCCGGTGTTTCGAGAACGGTTGTTCGAGGGCACGGCGACGGGGTGGCGGGTCACCCCGACCCATCTGTTGATCGGGAGCGACGACCGGCTTCGAGCCTACGACCGCGCGACCCTCGCGCTCGACCACGACATCCCCATCGAGGGCGCGTGGCCGGGTTCCGTCTTGGTGGAACAGGACGGTGTCGTGATGGCGGCCTACGGAACGCGTGTGCCAAGTCCCGATCCCGACTTCGGCTCCACCGCGGCCTTGGTGGTCCGCTGTTTCGAACTCTGAACACCCATCTCTGAACACCCTTGGCGTTCTTCCCGTGCCGGCGCGGGTGGGACACTTCGGGGTGATCGTGACTTGGTGCGCGGGCGCGTGAAGCGTCGACAAGCGGCTTCGATCGGCGACACTGGCGGGCATGGCGAGTCCCCGGCGCACCAACGTGAGCGAGCCGCTCACGCCGATCCTCGGTCGCGCGGAGTTGGTGGACCGCGCGCACGCCCTCTTGGATGGAGGGACCCGCTGGCTCACGTTCCTGGGCACCGCTGGGGTGGGCAAGTCGCGGCTGCTCTGCGCGGTGGCCGCGGGCGTGCCTCCGCGCGAATCACCTGGCGGCGTCTGGCGCTGCTCGCTCGCGGGTGCATCCACGGAGCGGGAGATCTGTGGGCGCATCGGCGAGGTGCTCGCGTCCCAGACCGACGGCAAGGCTGTGTCTCTCCCAGAGGATGCGGCCCGCCTGGTCGACCTGCTTCGCGCTGCCGGCGCCATGACGCTCGCACTGGACGACGCGGAGCGCGGCGCGTCGTGGCTTGCCAACTTCCTGCCGCCGACCCTCGCGGCGTTGCCGGGGCTCCGGGTGTTGGTCGGGAGCCGCCAACGGCTCGGCGGGCCGGGTGAGACGGTGTTGCTCGTGGAGCCATTGGAGGCGCCGGCGGCCGCAGCGCTCTTCGTCGAACGGGCCGAGGCCGCACGAGGCACGCCGCTTCGCGAAGAAGAGCGTTCGCTGGTGCCCGAACTCGTCCGCCGGTTGGACGCGCTGCCGCTCGCACTCGAACTCGCCGCCGCCCAGCTGGCGGTGTTGAGTGCGCGTGAGTTGCTCGACTCACTCGAGCGCTCCGCCATCGCGGGTGCCGACGGTGAAGCGCCGCGTACCGAGGGTGACACGCACGACACCGGATGGCACCGGTCGCTCCACGCGGCGCTCGACGTGTCGTGGTCGCTGCTCGACGATGGGCTCAAGGAGTCGCTGTGCAGCCTGGCGCTCTTCGAGGACCTGCTGCCGGATCTCGCGTCGATGCAGAAGGTCTTGCCCGCGGGCAGCGATGCGGCGGCGCAGCTGACCGCGCTGGGCGATCGTTCCTGGCTTCGGATCGAACGCGATCCTGAGGGCAACCGCTACCGGCTCTTGGCGGTGACCCGGACCTATGTTCGGCGGCGCACTCCGGAAGACGCGGCGCGCCGGGCTCGGTACATGTCCTGCGTC
Source organism: Deltaproteobacteria bacterium (assembly GCA_034670305.1). Lineage (GTDB taxonomy): Bacteria > Myxococcota_A > Polyangia > Polyangiales > Houyiibacteriaceae > JAXMNT01. The sequence goes on along the minus strand of JAXMNT010000058.1, from coordinate 37,529 downwards.
GCGGCACACGCAGCCCGCCACATCGAACGCTGGGGACAGCGCGAGAGCATGGTTGCGCTGTGCGGCATGGGCGCGGACCTCGGCCGCGCATTGGACATGGCGACCGATCCGGCGACCGCGGTCGCGCTCGGCATCGTGTTAGGGCGCGTGGCTTCGATCCGCGGTCCCGTGGGCGCCACGCTCGATCGACTCGACCGGGTGTTCACGCTGGTGCAGGACGCGACACCGTCCGAACTCGTCGATCTCTTGCTCGTGCGTGGCCGCTTGCACGCGCGCGACGCGGACCCCGCCCGCAGTCGCGCCGACTTCCAGCGCGCCCTCGAGCTCGCGTCGCAGGTCGGCGACGCGTCGCGTGAAGCGCAGGCGGCCAGCCACCTGGCAGACCACCTCCGCCACCACGGCGAGCCGGCGCTGGCCGAGACCCACTACCGCCGCACCCTCGCGGTGGTCGCGGACCTCGAACTGCGCGCGCGGGTCACCGCGTCGCTCGCCGGACTCGTCGCCGAACGCGCCGGTCTCACCGAAGCCGGCGTGTTGTACGAGGAGGCGCTGGTGTGTGCCCGTGCGGCGGGGGCCGACCTGCTCGAAGCGATGTCGCTCCAGAACCTCGGGCTGCTGGTCCAGGAGGAGGGCGATCTGGTCCGGGCGGAAGCGCTGTACCGGAAGGCGCTCGCACGGCACGTCGCGCTTGGTCATCGCCGCTACGAAGCCATCGCGTACCTCGATCTCGCGGCGCTCGCGCTCGAGCGGGGTCGGATGCCGGAGGCGAAGTCGGAGGCCGAGACCGCCTGCGCGCTCGCCGCCGCGGCCGGGGACCAACGCGAGGTGGCCCTCGCGCACGTGCTGCTCGCGGTGGCCTTCGCGTGTCTCGACGACGACGACGCGGCGGCGATGTTCGTGCGCGCGGCGTCGCTGGTCCAACCGCTTCGGGAGCCTGGGTTGGAGCAAGCGCTCGAGAAGCACGAAGGGCACCTGCTCTTGATGCGCGCACGACGTGAGCCAGCCGCGGCGCAGTCACTCTTCCAAGCGGTCGAGCAACTCTGCAACGACACTGGGGAAGGCGACGACGCGCGGCTCGCCACCCGCATCCTCGCGGGTGCACTCGAGCGGGCACGGGGCGCGCGGGACGCCCTTCGAGTGGCGCGCGATGGCGCGTGGTTCGAGCCGCCCGGAAGTCCCCGCGTCGATCTCTCCACCCGCGCGCAACTGCATGGGGTGGTCGCGACGCTGGCCGCGGCGTGGATGCGGGATCCGAAAGAGGAGGTGCCCGCGGAAGACCTCATCGCGGCGGGATGGCGTGCGCAGCGCTCGGCGACGAAGGCCGCCAAGAACCGGCTGCACGTGGCGTTGGCGACCCTGCGCAAACTGGGACTCGCCGCGCACCTCAAGCGAGGTCCGGGGGGCTACCGACTGGTCGCCGCGATCGTCGATGCAAACGGTTGAGCTGCGTCTGGTTCAGGTTCCGGGCTAGTCTCTCCAGATGAACTCGGGCTCCACCGTGCACAGGCAGGCGTGGCGTGGGTTGGGGCTGCTGGTGCTCTGCCTGACGACCGGTGTCGCGGAGCAACGACCTGCGCATGGACAACGTGCCACAGGACTCGTGGCCCATGAGTGGGGTGTGTGGCGCATCGACGCGCGGGGTCGGGTGACGCTCGAGGATCTGGAGGCGGAGTCGCCACCGTTCGTCACGCGGGTGCGGCAACGTCCAGCCACCATCCCGCGCATTCGCATGGGACCGACGACGGTCGAGAAGCCGGTGCTCTTTCTCTACGCCGACCGACCGACGCCGGTGCGCATCGACGTGCAGTTCGTCGGCGGCACCCCGTGGCTCCACGCGCCGGCTGCACGTCATCGGGGGGAGCGGCTGTCTTGGCGAGGCCGCGTGGTGCCTGCAGGCGCGCCAGGCGTAGAGGTGTTGCCAGAGGTTGCGCCCGGCCACTGGTGGAACCATCTGCGCGCCGTCGGTGCGTCGACTTTTCGAGGGCGCACCAACGAACGGTTCGTATTCTACGACGGGCTCGTGCAACTCGAGCGGGGCTTCGAGATGCGTGGTCCGGCGCACGCGCCGAGCCTGCGCGCGCTCGGGACGGAGACCGAGGTGTGGGTGGTCGATCGGTCGGGCTACACCGAGTACGAAGTGCGCGGAGATGTGCCTCGTCTGCAGGGCCGGGGAAACGCAGCGGCATTCCGAGTCCGGCTCGACCGAGCACTTCAAGCGCGCGGTTTGAGCGCCGCGGAGAGTGGGTCGTTGCTGCAGACCTGGGCACCGGAGCTGCTGCAGGTCACCGACGCCGATCCCTTCCCCCACGCCGTCTACTTCGTGCCGCGCGATGCGTACGACCGGATGCTTCCGCTCCGCATCCGGCCCACACCGGCGGAACTCGTGCGGGTGGGACTCGTCATCGAACACCTGCAGACACGTTAGTCGCCTCGGAAGTCGTCGACTGCGCTGCGATTCCCGGAGACAGCACTGGCCGCCTCAGCGCAGCCCTGCGACGCTCAGGCCCACGCACAAGAGCAGCACCGCGTAGGTGAGGGCGGTTGCGCGGGGTTCGCTGAGGAAGCGGCGGGCGCTCTTGCCGGCCAGGTTGCCCACCAACACACTGCCGGCGAGCCAGAGCGCGTCGACCAAGGTCTGGGTGTGCACGAGGCCACCGGCGCCGTACGAGAACGAACGCGCGATGTGCATCGTGAGCGCGATGCACGACGCGGCCGCGACGAACCGCTCGGCGCGGTGTCCGGTCATCAGCAGGAGCGGTCCGAGCAACATGCCGCCCCCACCCGAGGTCGCGGTCACGATGCCAGCGCCGAAGCTGCCTGGGAGCACGATCGAGGTCGGAAGGCGCGCTGTGGTCACATCGGTGCCGCCCTGACGCTTGCGCCACCGGTTGCGCAGCTCCCGGATCACCGCCAGCGCCGCGACCCCGATCAGGAGCGACTGCAGCAGCCGCTCTGGCAGGACCACCGTCATCCAGCCTCCGACCAGCGCGCCAGGCACCGCGCCCGCGACGAATGGCCACACCGCTTTGCTGAGGTGCGCCCGGTAGATGCCGACGCGGTGGAAGTTGCCGATGAGCAGTGCCGGGGCCGCGGTCGCGAGCGCGCGCTGCGGTCCCCACATGGCGCTCAGGGCGAGGGTCATGACCATGCCGCCTCCGAGTCCAGCGAGGGTGGTGAGGGCACCGGCGAAGAGGCCGATGGGGATGAGCCAGGTGAGGTCGGACATGGCTTCAGGTTAGAGATCGACCTTCAATCCATCCAATCGATTGTTTTGACCGTATTGATAAGCAATAGTGATGAATGCTCGATTCACTCCGGCACTTTCTGTTGATCGTGGAGCACGGCACCTTTCGCGCGGCGGCCGAACACGCCCATCTCTCGCAACCCGCGGTGAGTGCTTCCATCCAGCGCCTGGAGGAGTTCGTTGGCGTGCGGTTGCTTCATCGAGGTCGGCGGGGGGCACGACCCACCGCCGCGGGCGACGCGTTCCTGCCGAGCGCGCGCGCGGTGTGGGTGGCTGTGGAAGAAGGCAAGCGCGCGGCCCTCGACATCGCGGAGCTGCGCGCGGGCGAGGTCACCGTCGGGGCGGGCGCGACCGCGTGCACCTATTTGCTTCCGGCCGCGCTCGCCCGGTTCCGCAAACGCCACCCCCACGTCCGGATCTTGCTGCTCGAGCGCACGACCGCGGAAGCGATCGAAGCGCTCGCGCGGGGAGAGCTCGACCTGGCCATCGTGAGTGAGCTCGAACAAGCGAGCGTGGTCGGCGACAAGTGGCGGGACGACCGGCTCATCCTGGTGGCGGGACCCACGCTCGAAGACGTCGAGCACGCGCCGCACCTGACCTTTCGACAAGGCGCCACGACCCGCACCATCTTCGACCGCGTGTTTCCGGACGCCGAGATCGCGATGGAGCTCGGTTCGATCGCGGCGGTCAAAGGCAACGTGCGCGCGGGCATCGGCGTGGCGCTGGTGAGTGAGAACGCGGTGGACGAGGATCTTCGCCGCGGCAAGATGATCCAAGTCCCCCACCCCCAGACACCGATCCCTCGCGAGTTCCGGATCCTGCACCGCGGCCTCGAACGGCTCCCACCCGCGGCCGCTGCCCTCCGGGAGTTGCTGCTCGATCAGTAGAGCGGCACCGGCTGGCGCCGGCTTCGGTGTCGGATTCGGCGTCGGCTTCGGTGTCGGATTCGGCGTCGGCTTCGGCATCGGCTTCGGCATCGGCTTCGGCATCGGCTTCGGCATCGGATTCGGCTTCGGCTTCGGATTCGGCTTCGGCTTCGGCTTCGGCATCGGCATCGGCTTCGGCATCGGCACCGGCACCGGCACCGGCTCCGGCCTCCGCGTAGCGCACCGGCGCCGGTGGCCTACACTCCCGTCATGCGCAGCCACCCCATCCTCCCCACACCCGGCTGGAAGTCCCGGTCCTTCGGGATCGCGGTGTGCTGCGTGGGCCTGGCCTGTTCCGGCACCACCACCGGCACCGCGACCGCCCGCACCGCAGTCGCGCCGGCGGCGCTCACCCAATCCCCGCTCGTGGCCCCGACCCTCGAAGAGGTCGTCGCCAACGAACGCGTGACGCCGCTCGCCGTGGCGTGCGCGGCCGACGCCCCCGAGCAGTGCAACGCGCTCGACGACGACTGCGATGGCGCGATCGACGAAGGCTGTGGGTACGCGACCGGACCGATGCAGATCACCGTCGCGTGGAACAGCGACGCGGATCTGGATCTCTACGTCCGCGATCCGGGCGGAGAGGACGCGAGCTACCAGCGGCGGCGGGTGGAGAGCGGTGGCCACATCGACCACGAAGCCCGCGGCTCCTGTTCGCCGGAGAACGGTGCCACCAGCGTGCGCGCGCGGCTCCAAGGAGAAGAAGGCAGCACGCCGGTCCAGCGGGTCGAGAACTTCGTCTACGCCGAACGGCCGCCCACCGGTCAGTACTCGGTAGGGCTCCACTACCTGTTCGAATGTGAATCCGCCGCCGGGACCTCGACCGCGACCATCACCCTCTCGGTGGCCGGCACGGTGGTCGGGAGCTGGAACATCACGCTCGCGTCCAACGAGCGCCTCGAGGACGTCCTGAGTTTCCCGATTCGGTAACGAACGTCGACTTCCGCGGTAGTGCCAGTCCCCTCCATGATGCCTTCTGTCCCTTCGTCCGTGTGGACGGGTCGCGCCGCGCTCGCCTTGTGGACGTGCGCGATGGGCGCGGGCGTCGTCTCGGTGCATGCGGCCGCCCCGCCTTCGACCGCGCTGCTCTGGTTCTGTGCAGCGGCGCTGCCGTATGGCTGGCTCGTGTGGCGGCGCGCGACACTCTCGACCCGCGATGGACTCGTCGCCGTGGTGGGTGTCGGCGCGCTCTGTGTCGCAGCGCCGGTCGCGTTCTCGGACGACCTCTACCGCTTCTTGTGGGATGCGCGCGTCGCCTCCTTCGGGATCGATCCCTACCAGTACGCGCCGTCGGACCCGGCGCTGCAAATCGCGCGCGATGGGCTGTGGCGCCAGGTGAACAACCCCGAGGTGCCGACGATCTATCCGCCGGTCGCTCAATGGTTGTTCCGCGGAATGGATGGGCTCGGCCATGCGCCGTGGTCGCCGCGCCTGGTCGGACTGCTCGGACACCTGGGGGTCGGCTTCGCCTTGACCCGCTTGCCCGCGGCGCTCGGTCGCGGCGACGACCAGGCCGGCGTCCGAATCGGCATGGCGTTCTGGTTGAACCCGCTCGCCCTGCAGGAGTCGGCCCTCGGTGGACACATCGACGTGTTCGTCGGGCTGGCGGTCCTCGGGTTCGGGTGGGCGCTCGCGACGCAACGGGTATGGCGGGCGCTCCTGTTCGTGGCCCTGGCCAGCGGGCTCAAACTCATCGGCCTGGTGCTCGCCCCTCTGATCGGCATCCGCGATCGGAAGGTCATGGTCTTGGCGTTGGTCGTCTGTCTGGTGCCGATCGTGCCGTTGATCGGCGCAGGGGAGGGCACCGGCGTGACGGGTGGGCTCGGCCAGTACGCGCGGCGCTGGCGCGGCAACGAAGGTCTCTACGGGGGCGTCGAGGCGGGCGCTGCGTGGGCGGTCCGACACATGGGCGAAGAAGTCGGAACCACGCGCGTCCGATTCGACCAGGAGCGGGCGCTCTTCGCCGCTCTGCAGGGCACCCGCTTCGATCCCCGCGCGTCGTTCCTGGGTGAGAAGAAGCAGGTCTTCGACCCGGCGGAGTTCGAGGTGCACGTCATCGCGAGCGCACTGGCCCGGGCGATGGTGTTCCTTTGCGTCGTCGGACTCGCGCTCGGATTGGCGTGGCGCCGCACGCCGCCACTGGTGGCCATCCGGTGGGTTCTCCTCAGCGTGCTCCTGCTCTCCCCCCAGGTCCATCCCTGGTACCTGTTGTGGCTCTTGCCGTTGGAGTTGGCGCTGAGGCGGTGGACCGTGGTGGTGTGGTCGATCGTCGCGTTTGCGGCGTACGCGCCGCTGGACGGTTGGATCCAGGACACGGTCTGGCTCGAGCCGCGGGGGCTGACATGGGTTCAGTACGGGCTGGTGCTCACCACCCTGGGCCTCGAGACCGCCTGGGGCAGATGGCCCCGGCTCGCCGGGGTGCCCAAGGTCGAGGCGCCGGCCCGGGTTTCAACCGAGTGTTCCTCCGATGTCCGTTCCACCGCGACCCACACCCGGCCCAGCACCGCGATTCCCGACGGTTCGGGGCTCCCCGAGCACAGCCTCTGAGCGTTTGGCGCAGTGGGCTCGGCGGGAGGTTTCTCCCACCCTTGTTTGACACTCCGTCGCCACACCGTCTAGTTTGCCGCGCGCCTGCGACTCATGGGAGTTGCACCCGCGGAAGGCCGTTTGGGCATCGCTGGCCTGGACCCCACCGGAGCTCACCGTGACCAACATTCCTCAGGAACTGAAGGACCGTTTCGACATTCACGAGACCCTCGTGACTGGATCGACCGGTACCCTTTACCGCGCGACCGACACCACGGCGGCTGGCTCCGGGCCGACCACCCTCAAGGTCATCGATCCAGGCGTCTACGGCAGCAACTCGGACCGCCAGCGCATCAAGCGCGAGCTCGTCAAACAGACCACGCTCTCGCACCCGAACCTGATGCTGCCCCACGTGACGGGCGAAGCGGGCAAGACGCTCTGGCTCGCGCGCAACTGGGTCCCGGGACGCACCCTGGCCGAGCGGCTGACCGATGGGGCGCTCGCAGGATCTGAAGTGCTCGCCGTGGCGGCGCAGGTCGCGGGCGCACTCGACGAGCTGCACCGCGCCGGGCTGCTGTTCCGCGATCTCAAACCGTCCCACATCGTCGTCCAAGAAGATCTGACGGTGGTGTGCATCGACGCGGGGCTCGCGGCGCCGATCCAGGCGGAAGATGTCTTCGACCTCTACGGGACCCCGACCTACGTCTCTCCCGAACAAGCCAAGGGCAAACTCGTTTCGTTCCGGAGCGATCTCTACAGCCTCGGTTGTGTGTTGTTCGAAGCCGCGACGGGCGATCCGCCCTTCCAAGGCGACACGGCGGAGCTGCTGCGCAGTCACGCGGAAGTCGATGCGCCGGAGGTTCCGAGCGGACTTCCGGACGAACTCGCGAAGTTGATCGCGCAGCTGCTCTCCAAAGATCCCCGCGAGCGACCGTTCTCGGCGCAGCAGGTCCGTCGGACGCTGAATCCGCTCCTTCCGGATGAACTCCGAGCTCTCGAGGGCGACTCGCCCAGCAAACGTCCATCGAGCACGCTGGTCGGCATGCCCGCGATGGGCGGGCCCCCGAGTCCGCCGAGCATGCGGCCGAGCGCGCCTCCGCGTCCGCCCTCGATGAGCAAGCCGCCGTCCCCGCCCTCGATGAGCAAACCGCCCGAGGCGCCCGAAGCGGCCGCGAGCGAAGCGCCGGAACCCGTTCGCAAACCGGGCACGACGCCGAAGGGCAACCCGGACGCGACCCAGCAGGTCGCGCTCGAGGACATCGTCGATCAGAAGCCGCTCCGGGTCTCGGCGCCGCCCCCGACGCCGCCCTCGATGCGGCCTTCCGGGACCCCCTCGGTGCCGCCGCCGCCGCCAGGCTCCACGCCGCCCACCGCGAAACCTCCCGTGGACCGCACGCAGCAGCTCGCGGCGCAAGACATCGAAGAGGTCGAAGAGGAGTTCGAGTCGCTCAGCGAGCCGCCGCCCGCCGGAGTGGACGAGCCGGACGCGTTTCCGGACGCCGCACTCGCCGTCGGTGCGGTCGGGGCCATGGCCGCAGGGGCCGTTGCTGCCGACGCGGCTGCTGCGCCGGTCGGTGCTGCCGACGCGGCTGCGCCCGTGGGTGCCGCGCCTGTGGGTGCCGCGCCTGTGGGTGCCGCGCCCGAGATGGACGACCTCGACTACGACGATCTGGCCGAGACCATCGCGCGCGAGGCTCCGTCCGAGGTCGCCGCCGCACCCGCAGCCGACCCCCAACCGCAGCCTGAGCAGGCCGCGCCCGCAGCGGCCGTTGGTGCGCACGCGGCGTCGGCGGCGGTGTCGGAGCCCCCGCCACCGCGCGCGGACGAATCGACGGCGCGGGAAGCGATCGCACAGCCGCAGCCCGAGAGCCGCAACGGGGTGTACTTCTTGGCCGGCGGTGCGTTGGTGTTCCTCGCAGCGTGTCTGTTCGTCGGCTACCAGGTCATCAAGGACTCGGACGAGCCGGAGGCGATCGCTGCGGTCCCCACACCGAACACGGCCAGTGCACCGACGACGAACCTCGAGGCGCAACTGCAAGCCCAGCTCGAGGCGGCCCGCGCCCAAGCCGCAGCCGCCGCTGCTGCACAGGCCGCCGCCGCGCAAGCCGCTGCCGCCGAAGCGGCCGCGAGCAACGCGGATGCCGAGGCTGCGGAAGCCGAGGCCGAAGCGCAGCTCATCGCGGAAGCGGAAGCCGAAGAAGCGGTCGAGGTCGCCGAAGAGCGGATCGAAGAAGCGCACTCGATGGACACCGCGATGTCGGGCCGGACCGGACGCTCCATGCGCACGTCGATGGCCTCGTCGATGGGTGCGAGCCGCTTCGACCAGGCCCGCGAAGCCGCCCGTGAGCACTTCCAGGCGCGCCGGTTCCCACAGGCGGAGCAGGCCTATCTCGCCGCGACCGCGAGCAACCCGCGTCATGCGGGCTCGTGGGCCGGTCTCGGCGCCGCCCGAATGCAGATGCGCAACTTCAATGGCGCGGTGCAGGCGTATCAGCGCGCCGTTCAGTTGAGTCCACGCCACGGCGGGTTCTTCACCGCGCTTGGACATGCGTTGCGCATGTCGGGCAACCGAAACGGCGCGCGCCAAGCGTACCAGCGGGCGTTGGCCATCGACCCCAACAACCGGTCGGCTCAGCAAGCCATCGCGCAGTTGTGAAGATCCCCGCCCGAGGCGCGTCTCTCCTGGTCATGAGGCATTGGTTCGGGTCGTGCGCCCGTAGGATCGCGCTGTGCGGGCTCGCCCTCGCGTGCTCGGGTGCGTTGTTGCCTGCGCCGGCCGAGGGGCAGTCGCTCGATGCACTGCGCACCGCAGCCACCCAGAATCGACGGGATGCGGCAGCTCAGCGCGCGTACGGCATGGCGCTGTTGCGCGCGGAACGGTACCGCGACGCACAGCGCCAGATGGAGATCGCCGCGCGTCTGAGCGACTCCTCCCTCGAATCGCTCTACGACGTGGCCCGAGTCGCGTTCGCCACGGGTGAGTACCGCAAGTCGCGGGCGGCGTGCCGTGCGCTCGAGCGCGTCGAACGCAACGCCGTGCTCACCCGGGTGTGCCGCGCGCGTGCGTTCCTCGTGTGGAACCGAAGTGGTCGGGCGTTCGAGGAACTCGAAGCGGCTGTTGCCGCGGATCCGAACCACTTCGAGGCACAGCTGGCGCTTGGAGACGCGAACCGACTGCGCCACGAGGTCACCGCTTCCGAGGCGGCGTACCGCCGGGCGATCGCGCTCAACGGCCGTCGCTACGAGACGCACTACGGACTCGGGCTCTTGTTCTCTCAGGCGGGCCGCGATGCGGACGCCGTCCGGTCCTTCCGCGCGGCGCTGGCCATCGACGGCGAGGTTCCAGACCTCTGGTACCAGCTCGCGATCCAGGTCGGCGGCGACGAAGCGCGCACGCTCCTGACGCGGGCCGTGGCGGCCCGGGAAGGGTGGACCGCGGCGCTCGTGGCGCTCGCCGACGTGGAGCGGCAAGCCGGAGACGCCGCTGCCGCACGCACCCATTTCGAACAGGTGATCGCGCTCGACGAACGCAACGCGGCCGCCCACATCGGGTTGGGGCAAATCCTCGCGGCGGGCGGTGACGACGCGGCGGCAGAACCGCATCTCCGAACCGCACTCGAGCTCGTGCCGAACTCTCCCGAAGTGGCGCTCACGCTCGGGGAGATCTCGGAGCGCCGGGAGGCCTACCAAGAAGCCTTCTCCCAGTACCGGCACGCGGCCGATCTATCGCCCCGCCGCCCGACCGGCCTGGTGCTCGCGGCGCGACTCGCGCTTCGCCTGGACCGGGACGTGCTCGCGACCGGCTACCTCGACCGCTATTTGCAGGTCCACGCCAACGGGGCGGCCGCGCTGGCGCTCTACGGCGACGCGATGAAAGCCCGCGGCGACCGTGCCCAAGCCGCGACCTACTACGAGCGGGCCCTCCGCGGCGAAGGCGACCTCGACCGCGCCCGAGTCCAGGCGGCCCTGCGCGAAGTGCGGCAAGCCGCCCCCGCCCGCCGAAACGTCGGCCGCGCGACGCGTTGATTTCCACACTACGGGCCTGGCCCGCTTCGCGGGACTGGCGGCCCTAATTCGGCGTCCAGAGCACCTTCACGTGCTCGCCGCCTGTTCACTCGGGTCCGCTGAAGAAGCGATTGGAACAACTGGCGGCTGCGCGCGGTGAAGGCACTCCCGCCGCCTCTGTGACGCACTTGGGGAGTGCACCAGTTGCTCGCCCTGCGGGCTGCGCAGGTGCACGGGTGGAGTCGCCTGACTCGCTGACGTCATCTCGTGGCCTGGCTCGCTTCGCTCGACTGGCGGCCCTAATTCGCGCCCGTCGCTGCCTGCACGTGCTCGCCGCCACTGCACTTGATGGAATGAAGAAGCATCTGGGGCGATTGGCGGCTGCGCGCGTCCAGGCGCTCCTATCGGCGCTCTCGCGGATCGATTGGGGAGTGCACCAGTTGCTCGCCCTGCGGGCTGCGCAGGTGCACGAGCGGAGTCGCCTGACTCGCCGGCGTCATCTCGTGGCCTGGCCCGCTTCGCGGGTCGGAGCGGAATAGGGCTGACTGCTCGACGTTCGAGGTGGTGTGCGCTACCTCCGCTCGACGATGCGGTTGCCCCTCCCGGTCATTCTCCTGTGTGTCGGCTTCTGCGCGCTTCCAGCGTGCGAGGGCACCACGGGATCGTCGTCCGGTCGCAGCACCATCAGCTACGGTGCCAACGCCCGCGAAGCGTACGAACACGCGCTGCTCGACTTCCAGAACGACAAGTGCATCGACGCCGAACCGCAGTTCCGTCGCATCCGCCGAGAGTTCTCCTACAGCCGCTTCGCCGCGCTCTCCGAGCTGCGGATCGCGGACTGCAAGTTCAAGCAAAAGGAGTACGCGGAGGGCATCACGGCGTATCGGCAGTTCGTCCGGTTCCGCCCCTCCCATTCGCTCATTCCCTACGCGCGCTTCCGCATCGCCGAGTCGTACTTTGCGCAGATCCCGAGCGGCTCGTTCCTGACGCCGCCCAGCCATGAGCTGGATCCGAGGCCGACGAACGAGGCGCTCCGAAACCTTCGCCGCTTCGTGCTCGACTTCCCGGAAGACGACCGCATCGCCGAATCGCAGCGCATGATCCGAGACTGTTTGAAGGTGCTCGCGAACCACGAGATCTACGCCGCCCGGTTCTACCTGCGCCGCGACGCGTACGCCGCCGTCGTCCTTCGGTTGCGCACCGTGCTGACCACCTACGAGGGCAGCGGTCTGGAACCGGAAGCCTTGCTGCTCCTTGGCGAGACCTACATCGACATGAACGATCGGCCGCAGGCTCGAGAGGCGTTCCGCACCCTGGTCGAACGGTTCCCCGACAGCGACGAAGCCGGCGACGCCCGCGACCAGCTCGCCGACCTCGGCAACGCCGGCTGACCACCGCCGCGGTCCCTTCCAAGGGCCTGTGACGAAGCCGGAAGGACCTTTCTCGCGTCGGCGTTGTCGTATCGGCGGTGCAGTCTTACGATTCACGCGTGGAGTCCGACCGGTCCGCCTGGCGATTGCTTCCCTCCGAGGAGATCCTCTGGGAGGGGCGTCCCGCGGCCGTTCCCCGGGACCGACTGTGGGTCCTGCTTCCCATGCTCTTCTTCGCGATCGCGCTGGTCTCCGCGCTTTTCGCCAAACTGCTCGACCTCGCGGAGCTGCCCGGCGTCAGCCGCACAATCGCGACGGCCTGTCTCCTGGGCGCGACGGCCATCGCCGCAAGCTTCGCGCCCCAGCTGCTGTTCGGGGACCACGCGTACCTGGTCACCGACCGACGCATTCTCTGGCGGCGTGGTCGCCACGTGCGTTCGATGGAGCGCGACCGGCTGACGTATGCGCGGATTCGATGGCACCGATCCGTACCGGTGGTTGGTCACCTGGAGCTCGTGATCGCCGTGCCGTTCGGCCCCCTCGCGCGACGCTTGCGTTTTGTCTTCCGAGACGTGCGTGAGCCGGATCGGTTGCTCGCGATCATCCGTGGAGAAGAACCCTCCGAGCACGCTGGCGACCGCGCCGTCCCGCTCACCGAACGTCTCGAAGGCGGCGAGTCGGTCGTGTGGGGTGGGCACCCCGGTGGATGGCACCTCGGTTGGCGCGAACTCGCCACCACCGGACTCGGCGTGTGGGTGACGGCCATCGCGCTCGTCTACGGACACCGCAACGCGGGCATTCTGCTCGACCTCGAGAGCCTCGGTCTGCAGGTGCGTTCGTGGGAATGGGGCCTGCTGTTCTCGGCGGTGCTCATCTCGTGGATCTGCATCGTGACCGTCGGGTTCTGGCTCGCTTGGTACGGCGTGATCCGGGCACGCAGGCTCGGGGAGGACACCGAGTATCTGGTGACCGACCGCCGCGTGTTGATTCGCCGCGGACTGGTCGAACTCTCCGTGGACCGAAAGGTCATCGTGGACGTGGCGCCGAAGCTCGCGCCGCGCGGACAAGCCCACCTCTTCCTCGTCCTCGACGCCCCCCACTCCCGCGCGTTGGCCGACAGTGGTGCGCTCCGTCCGTTCTTGCCGTCCCGCGATGGGGTGCCGCCGGTGCTCTTCGAACTGAAGGACGTCGAAGCGGTGCGCAGCGTCATCCTCGCGTAGCCCGCTGGCACCCTCGCTTGGTGGTAGCTTCGTCGGGTGGAACGTTGGCGCGGCACGGTGCTCGGGCAGGGCGTGAAGATCGGGTACGCCCGCATCGAGACCGAGGGATACAAGCGGCAGCGCTTCTACTGCTGTGAGTCGTTCGAGCTGCAACTCGAAGACGGCGGCACGGTCCGGGTGGAGCCCAAGGCGTGGCCGCGTGCGCCGCGGTCATCCTGCTCAACGACGCGCCGGAGGGGTCCACCGTTTGGATCCCCGACTTGGGCGACGAGTAACTACTCGATCGTGCTGCCGCTGACCTGGGGGTCGCCATCCGCGAGTACGAAGATGCCCGGGTACCCTTCGGTCTCGAATCCGTCGCTCGGGTTGCGGCGGAGCACGGAGTCTTGGATCACCAAGGTGCCGCTCCGGTCGTTGCTCACGAAGAAGATCGCGCCGCCACCTTCGTTCGCGTGGTTGTCCTCGATGCGGGTGCCGCAGACGGTCAGCGTGAAGGTGTTGCCGTCGTTGTAGATCGCGCCTCCGCTCCCGCCGCCCGGCGTGCCCGGCCGCATCGGGTTGGCGCCGTTGCCGGTCGCTTCGTTGTGCGAGAACACGCTGTTCAAGACGGTGTACGAAACGCCGATGCTGCTGAGGCCGCCGCCGTTCGAACACGAGTTTCCGAAGTCTTCCGCGCCACCGAACGTCGAACCAACCACGTAGACCGGGAGCCCTTCGTACTGGCTGAGCACCCGCACCGCCGCGCCGCCCAGATCCTGTCCGGTCGGTTCGCATCGGTTGTTGAAGAAGCGGCACCCGATGATCTTGAACCGGCCGCCGCGCACGAAGATCGCACCGCCGCCGCCCCCTTCTTCCTCCATGCCGGTGCTGTTGCCGTCGACGAAGGTCAGTCCCTGCACGGTGAGCCGCGGGTGGTCCTGGTTCTGACACATGGGCGTGGTCCACATCTGCGCCATGTCGCAGGTGTTCATGTAGAGAATGCGCCGCACGCCCTGGCCGCTGAGCGTGATGAGGCCCCCGCCGTCGATCACGATCTCGGGGCCGGTGTTGTTGACCACCTTCGCCGTCTCCTCGAGCAGGATCGTGTGCGGCTCGTCGCCACAATCGAACGTGATGATGCCGCCCGCTTCGACTGCATCGACGAACGCCCGCGACGTGCAGCTCGCGGGGGTGCCGTCGCCCACGACGATGTCTGGCGACGAGGTGTCCACGGCCCGCGCCTCGTCGGGCACCGCGCAGGTGCCGTCCGGGTTGCCCGCCGGCGGCCCGTCGTCTGGGTTGGTGAGCGGTCCGCCGTCCACCGGTCCCGCGTCGGGGCGGGGTCCGGTGTCGGGGCGGGGACCGGTGTCTGCTCGGGGGCCACCATCGCGGCGCGCGCCGCCGTCCGTATCGGGAGACGAGTCGTCTCCGCAGGCCAAGCCGAGCACACACACGAGGAGCAGGGGAAAGCGCATGGCGGAGGAGCATACCGCCCCGAACGTGAATTGGCCCCGCAATCCAGATATGCTGCCTGGGTGCTTCGCTTCTTGATGGTGTTTCTCCTTGCCACAGCAGCAGGGCAGACCGCGTTCGCCCAGCCCCCCGCCGCGGAGGTTGAGCCCACGACCCCACCGGAGGCCGTCGCGCCCGCTGCGCCGACTGCCGATGATGCGCCCCCGAGCGACGACCAGATCGGTCGCGCCGAGTTTCTTCGCGGACGGCATGCCTACGATGGCGGCGACTACGCGACGGCGCTCGATGCGTTTCAGCGCGCGCTCGACCTGACCGGGCGGGTGGCGCTCTACTACAACGTCGGGTTGGCCCACGACCGGCTCCGTCACGACGACGAGGCGCTCGCGGCCTACCGGCGGTTCCTCGCCGAAGTGGCCGAGGCCCCCGAACGGGCCCAGGTCGAGGGGCGGGTGGCCGCGCTCGAACGTGCACTCGAGGAACGCCGCGCCCGAGCTGCCGAAGACGCCGAAGCCGCGGCCGCTCGCGAGCGTGAGCTGGAGCGGCTTCGGAACGAGTCCAAACCGAGCCGCTGGTGGATCGGATTGATCGTCGGTGTCGTGGTGGTCGGGGTCGTGACGGCTGTGGTGGTGACCCAGGTCGGGGGCGACGACGGTTTGGCACAGGGCGACTTCGGCCCAGCCACACGCGCGCTGGTGAGCTGGTGATGGGGGGCGCGATGGGTCGGACGAATCGAGCGGGTTGGCTGCTGCCGGTCTGTGTGCTGCTGGCCCTGGGGTGCGGTGGTGACGTCACCCAGATCCTCGTCGAGGTCTACGCCGCCGACGACATCGCGGTGGACGTGACCGGCGTGCGCATCCGGGTCGAAGGCCGAGGTCGCGACGATGTCTTTGCGGACACCCCGCCGGTGTACCTGACGGAGACCGCGGTCCCGGCATCGGGCGGCGACTTTCCGCTCGTCCATGTGATCGCGCCCCTCGACGACGACGCGACCCGTCTGTACCGGGTGACGGCCGAAGCGCTGGTCTCCGACGCCAGCGGCACCCGCACGATCTCCGAAGCGCGCGCCATCTCTGGCTTCGTCGACGGCGAGACACGCGTGTTGCGCCTCTACCTTCCGGGCGGCGCGTGTCGGGACCGGACATGCATCGTCAGCCAGACGTGCGTGCAGGGCACGTGCGAAGACCTCAACCCGATCCCGCCGGAGCTCCTGCCCCTTCCCGGCAGTGAGTTCGATGCGGGTGTGGTCGGCGACACGGGCCCCGACGCGCCGAGCTGCGCTGGCGAGGGCGACGAGTGCAGCGACGGACTCGCGCTGTGCGAACTCGGCCACATCCGTTGCGATGCCGAATCCGGGGAACCCGTATGTGTGGGCGACGGCGTGCGGTCCGAGGGCACCGTCTGCCGCGCCGACGACGGAGTGTGCGACGTCGAAGAAGTGTGCGACGGAGTCGGCCTGGAGTGTCCGGTCGACGAACCGGAGATGGACGGCAGCGTTTGCGGCGAGGGCCAGATCTGCCTCGCGGGAGACTGCATCACCTGCGACCCCGGCGTGATGTGCGACACGGGCAACAAGTGCGAGCTCGGTTTTCTCGAGTGCACCGAGACCGGCGGCGAGTGCGTGGCCGCCGATCCCCGCACCGCCGGCGAAGTCTGCCGCCCGGCGCTCGGCGTGTGCGACGCGCCGGAGGTCTGCGACGGAGTCGCCCGGACCTGCCCGGCGGACATACCGGTTGCGTCTGGCACCATGTGCCGCGGCGTCATGGGCGCGTGCGATGTCGCCGATCTCTGCGACGGCGTACGGTTCGACTGCCCGAACGCGGTCGCGGTGGGTGGCACGACCTGCCGGGAATCTGCGGGCCTGTGCGACTTGCCGGAGGCGTGCGACGGCGTGTCGCCGACTTGCCCGATGGACCGCAAACAAGACGCTGGGCAGATGTGTCGTCCCCAGACCGATCCGGTCTGCGATCTGAACGAGACCTGCGACGGCACGTCCCCCGAATGTCCGACGGACCAGTTCGCGATGGCCGGCGTCACGTGTGGGGACGACGGGCTCTGCAACGGGATGGGTGTGTGTACGAGCGCCGGCTGCGGCGATGCGTGCAGTCTCGGCCCGTGCGCGCCCAACGGCACCTTCGATTGCAGCAGCGGCACGCCTGTGTGCGTGGCGCCGAACCTGTCGGCCGGCACCGTCTGTCGGCCCGCCGCCGACGGCGGGTGCGACGTCGCCGAGACATGCACCGGAAGTTCTCCGACCTGTCCCGCCGACGCGAAACGACCGAGCAGCTTCGAGTGCCGTCCGGCCGTTGGCAACTGCGACATTCCGGAGATGTGCAGCGGCACCAGCAACACGTGCCCGATGGACACCGTGCGCAGCAGTGGGTTCGTCTGCCGAAACGCGGGTGCGGGGCTGTGTGACCTGCCCGAGGTCTGCAACGGCACCAGCCCGATGTGTCCCACCGAAGACGCGGTGCTGCCTTCGACCACGGTCTGTCGCATGGCCGCTTCGGGCGCCCTCTGCGATCAAGAGGAGTACTGCCCTGGCAACGGACCGGCATGTCCGGCCGACGGGGCGCGTTCCGCCGGCTACCCGTGCCGCATGGCGGGCGGAGGATGTGGCATCGCCGAGGTGTGCGATGGCACTTCCATCCAGTGCCCGGCCGACCGACATCAATCCGCAGGAGTGCGTTGCCGCACCCAGATGGGCCTGTGCGACACCCCGGACGCGTGTCTCGGGGGCTCCGCGATTTGCCCTGGTGGGATCGGCGCCTGCACCGACCTGGTGATCAGCGAAGTGCGCTTCGGGCCCGCTGCGTTCACAGAGGTGTTCAACCGCGGGATGTTCGACGTCGAAGTGGGCGGGTGTTCCATGGTCAACGCCAGCGGCGAGGTCGATCTGGACCCGGCCGTGCTTCCGCAAGGCGGGTTCTACCTCGTCGGGTACGGCGCCACGGACCCCGCGCCCGACGTGGTGGGCGGCAGCCAGCCACTCTCCGCGGCTGGCGAAATCGAACTCTACTGCGGGGGCACGCGCATCGACGCCGTCGGCTGGGGCACGGCCGCCATCATGGACGCTGGTGTTCCCGACGGTGGCACCCCCCCGGACGGTGGTGGCGCCACCGTGGACGGCGGTGTGATGGCGAAGGAGGGGGCGTTCGGACCCGGTGAACCCCCACTCCTCGCGCCCTTGCCGAGCGCGGCGCTCTCCTACGAGCGCCGGGCGCAGGCCACCTCGACGGCCATGTCGCTCGCGCCCGGTGGCGCCGAAGAGCTCGACGGCAACGGCTACGACACCGACATGAACGCGACCGACTTCGTGACGCAGGATCAGCGGCGTCCCCAGAACACCCGCAGCGCACCCGAACCCTGGACCCCCTGAGTGTTGAGGTAGACGCGCATCGGCGGGGCTGAGCGACGGCCTCTTGAAGGATCTCGACACCACCGTCACCCAGCTCGACCAGATCCCCGACATCTACCAGATGGACTGAGCAGGTTCGCGCTGGCCTCAGGGGGTGACCGGCACCAGGCCGACGGCGTCGATCTGGTTCCAGCCTTCGACCCGCCGGGTGTCGAGGCGCACCCGCAGGTGGTCGATGGTGCGCGGCGACGGCAGCTCGAGGCTGAGCACGCGGCTTTCGTCGGAAGGCGTGGTCGCGCCGGACCACAGCGTGGTCTCGACCCCGTCGGTGAGGTCTTCGACCCGCACCACCGCGCCCGGGTGGTACGTCTCGACGATCGCGATCGCGCTCGCCCGGGTCGGCTCGAACCGGAGCACGATCCACTCGGGACCGTAGTCCTCGGCTTTGGGTGCCCACGCCCGTTTCACGTCGCCGTGCTCGGGCAACACATCGGGGCGACCCACCGCCTGGTAGCCCGCCCAGTCTCGACCCCCGTACTGGGTGGAGACCTCGACGGACTCGATGGCCCACACGACGTCTCGCTCCGCGAGTTCGTCGACGGTCGCGTGCCACACCATCATGTTCGCGCCGTCGATCGCATCCATCGGAAGGGGCGGCGGATCGGGGTGGCTCCCGTGTTGCCACGCCATGAATCCGCCGACCGCGAAACAGAGCAGCACCGCGAGAAACGCGAACACCGAACAACCGCTGGGTCGGAAGCGTGGCACCCGGGTGCGGCGTTCGGGGGGCAAGGGTTCGGCGGTGACCAACCCGATGGTGTCGATCTCGGACCAGGTCTTGTTCAACGTGTTGTCGATGTACACGCGGACGGAACGCACGGTGCGCGGCGGTTCGATCGTCACTTCGAGCATCGCCGCGCCGGCTTGGCTCACCGGCCGGCCCTCGTAGACCAGCTCGTGTCCGCCTTCGGACGCGACCGTCACCGCGAACGTCGATCCGGCGGCGCAGGTTTCGAACACCCGCACCGCGCGCACTGGCTGCGACTCCTCGAAGTCCACCTCGAGCCACTCGACCTTGCTCTGCCGGGTGCCGGGTGCCCAAGCGCCAGGCAGGTCGCCCGAACGAGGGAACACCTTCGGAGGCCCGACCGTCTGTCCTTCTCCCCAGCTCGATCCATACGACGACGAGGCGCGGGCTGCGGTGGGCCACACCCCGTGCTCGGCGCTGCGCCACTCCACCGAAGGAACCTCCACCGCTGGTCGGCGCGAAGCGCTTCCCCGCCGCGCTTCGACCGTTCCGGCGAGCAGTCGATCGACCATCGGGTCGGCGTTCTCCGCGCCCTCGACCGACCGTTCGGTGCCATGCACGCGCACCGTTCGGTCGCAGTACCGGCAGACGACGTCGACGGTCTCGTTGGCCTCCGAGGACGGAGGCAGGGGGCCACCGCATCCCGGACACTCGAGGAGCTCCGTCGTGGACGATTCGCCGCGCGGCACGTCTACCGGAGCTTCGTTCGCGAGAGCAGTCGTTTGGCCTCGCGCACAGCGGCGCGTCGCACGCGTTCTTCGTCGAGCGTCAGCAGCTCTCCGTCCTTCACCACCACCTGGCCGTCGATCACCACGTGGCGCACGTCGGTGGCCCGCGTCGCGTAGACGAGCCGGCTGTAGGGATCGCCGCCGGGGAGTTGATGCAGTCCGTTGCGTTCGACCACCACGAAGTCGGCGCTCTTGCCCACCTCGAGCGAGCCGATCTCTGCTTGCAGTCCGAGCACGCGCGCGCCCTCGATCGTGGCGAGTTCGAATGCGCGTTCGGCTGGCAGCGCAGCCGCGTCGAGACGTTTGGCTTTCGCGAGCAACGCGGCGGACCGGAGCTCGGTCCAGGGATCCATCCGGTTGTTGCAGGGCGCGCCGTCCGGACCGATGCCAACGACCATGCCTGCGTCGCGCATGGCGACCACGTCCGCGATGCCGCTCGCGAGTTTGAGGTTGGCGCTCGGACAGTGCGCGATGCGGGTCCCGTCGCGCGCCATGCGGCGCATCTCGGCGGCACGGAGCTGCACGCCGTGGGCGAGCACGGTGTGTTCGCCGCGCACACCCCACGCGGACAGGGCGGCGACATCGTCCCGCCCGAGCTGGGCCTTCACCGCGGCGCGTTCTTCGGCATGTTCGGCGACGTGGGAGTGCACGAGCACGCCAGGGACGTCGGCGGCGGCCGCGGCCACTTCGCGGAAGAGCTTCTCGGTACAGGACAGGATGAAGCGCGGGGCATAGGCGTAGCCGAGGCGGCCGTTGGCTTCGCCGTGCCAGCGGTCCCGGAGCGAATGGCTCTCCTTCAGGGACGCACGCGTGGTCTCTCGGAGCGAGCGGGGCACGCCCTTGCCGACATCCATCATCGCCTTGCCGGAGAACCCGCGGATGCCGCTGGTCCGCATCGCCTCGAAGACGGTGTCGTGGTGGTGGACCGTGCCCATGTCGAGCACGCAGGTCACGCCCGACTTCAGCATCTCCGCCAGACCCAGATGCGCGCTGGCCCGCAGCGACTTCGGGTCGTGTGCGCCCTCGAGCGGCCAGATGCGTTGGCGCAGCCAGGGCAGGAGCGGCAGGTCGTCGGCCATGCCGCGGAAGAGCGTCTGGCAGAGGTGGAGGTGGGTCATCACGAGACCCGGAACGACCAGGCAGTTCTTGGCGTCGAGCGTCCGGGCCGACTGCCTTCGCGACCGCGCTCCGACGTGTTGCAGGCGCGTGCCTTGAACCCGCAGCTCGCCGTCGAATACGCGCCGCTTCGCGTCCATCGTCACGACGGTGCCGCCATGCACTCGGATGTCGTCGATCATCGGCCGGTCAGAGCAGTCGTCGCAGGACGGCGCCAAGGAGCGAGATGAACCGTTCGCGCGATTGGCGCGCCACGTCCTGCACGTCGGCGTGGTCGAGCACTTCGTGGCCGAGGCCCGCCGCTTTGTTGGTGATGCAGCTGATGCCGAGCAACCGCGCGCCCATGTGCCGCGCCGCGATGACCTCGAGCACGGTGCTCATGCCCACGGCGTGACCACCCATCGTCTTGAACATCTGGATCTCGGCGGGCGTCTCGTAGCTCGGTCCGAGCACGCCCGTGTAGACGCCGCGCTTGAGTTCGAATCCGAGCGCGCTCGCGCCTTCGCTGGCGAGTTCTCGGAGCTCGCGGTCGAACGCGGTGGTCATGTCGACGAAGCGCGGGCCGAGTTCGTCTTCGTTCACGCCGAAGAGCGGGCTCATGCCGGTCAGGTTCAGCTGATCTTCGATCAGCATCAGATCGCCGACCTCGAGGTGGTCGCCGATGCCGCCGCTCGCGTTGGTGATGATCACGGTCTTGACGCCGAGGTGAATCATCAGTCGCAGACCGAACACCACGTCGTTCGGAGAGTGCCCCTCGTACAGGTGGACGCGCCCCTGCATGGCGGCGACGTGCACGCCTTCCGCGGTTCCCAGCACCAGGTTGCCCGCGTGTCCAGCGACCTTGGACATCGGCATGCCGCGAATCTCCGTGTATGGGATGGCGGTCCGGTCCTCGAGCGTGTCGGCGAAGGCCCCCAGGCCGGAGCCGAGCACCAGGCCGACCGTGGGCGCAGCGTCCGGCAGTTGGGCGCGCACATCCTGGGCGGCGAGTTCGAGTCGGGGCTTCTGGGGCTGGTCGTGCGCGTCGGTCATGGTCTTCCAAGAACAGGAGGTTCGTTCGTCTCTAGCTGCATAGACGCTGAGATCCCCGCACACAACGCCGAATGGTCTCGCGGGCTCGGCCAGCCGACCGAAGAACGTGTCAGACCGGACCCGCGATGGGTCTGCGTCCACACGGTGGGCGGTTCATGCATGGAGAATCGGCGGGTTTTTCAAGAGGTTCGCACTTGGCACAGGTCCTGCGATGCAGGGGGTGACTCCCAGAGACTCCACGGAAAGGAACCTCATGTTCGTCGCCCTCCTCGCACTGCTGCCGCTCGGACTCGCCACTTGGGTGTTCGTACAGACCTGCACGTTGACGGTCGCGTCCTGACGCTTTCGACCGTCGACCGTGCGTGCGGACCGCCCTGGTGCCGACCGCCCTGGCCGACCGTCGATCGCACCTCGCGGCCTACCCGCCGAGACGGCTGATCCAGTCGGAGACCTCACCGCGGTCGATCGCGGTGCTCGGGGCAAGCTGCATGTAGCGGCGGTAGTGGATGAGCGCGTTCGCTCGGTCGCCCCCGAGACGCAACGCGTTGCCGCGGATCCGGTGGGCGTCTGCCAACCAACTCGGCGGGGGGTCGACGGGATCTCCGAGTTCGGTCGCGCGCACCAGGGCGGCGAGCGCGTCGGCCCGATGTCCGTTGTCGAGCTGCAATCGGCCGAGCCGGTACCACCAGTCTCCACGGTCCGGCACGATCGCCACCGCCCGGTCGAACGCGGCGATCGCGCCCGATCGCTGGCTCAACTGGTCGAGCGCTTCGCCAAGCCCGCCCCAGCCTTCGGCGTCGTTCGGGGAGGTCTGGAGGTGCTGCTCGAAGTCGCGTCGCGCGTCCAGATACGCGCCGGTGCGCAGGTGCACCCGCCCCGAGACGAGGTGTCCGAGCGCAACGGTGTCGTCGAGTTCCAGGGCCCGCTGAACAGACTCACGGGCGCGTCCGATCTGGTTGGCGGCCAGGAGCGCCTGTCCGTGCCAGAGGTGGAACTCGGGTACGCTTGGATCGATCGCGCAGGCACGACTGAGGTGGGCGAGGGCGGCTGGGTTCTGGCCGGCGAGGTACGCCGAGCGCCCGAGGTAGTGTTCCGCCTCCGCGGAGTCGGCCCGCTCGCGCAGCACTTCCTGGAGCACGGTGTTCGCGGTTTCGTATTCGCCGGCCGCGACCCGTGCGGCGCCGAGGCGGAGTTTGAGTTCCACGTCCGCGGGTTGTTCCGCGAGCGCCTCTTCGTAGGCTCGGACCGCACGCTCCGGGCGCCCGAGGGCTTCGAAGATCCGACCCCGCTCGAGCGACAGGCCGGGGTACTCCGGATCGATGGCACCGAGCTGGTCGAAGGCCCGCTCCGCTTCCTGCGTGCGGCCGACCTTGCGCAGCGTCACGCCGAGTCCGAAGAGTGCGTCCGTGTCCCGGGACTCGAGACGCAATGCCGCGCGCAGTTCGCGTTCGGCCGCGCCGAGTTCGCCCCGTCGAAGCTCCGACTCGCCAAGCAGTCGGTGGACTTCTGCGGTCAACTCGACGTGTTCCCGGGCTCGACGGAGCACCCGGGAGGCGTCCGCGGCTTCGTCGGCTGCGAAGTGGAGCTGCGCGATCGCCAGGTACCCCGCAAAGCTGGCCGGGTCGATCTCGATCACCCGTTCGAACTGAGCGAGCGCGTCTTCCTTCTCGCCCATCGCCTCCAGGGTCTCGCCGAGCCAGAGGGCCGCGCGTGCGGACTCTGGGTTGGCGGCCGCGACCGCTGCGACCTTTCCGTGGGCCTGCTGGACCTGCTCTTGTTCGAGCAGGCATTGAACCTGTCCGAGCGCGGCTTGCACTGCCCACGGCTCTTCGCCTTCGAGCGCCTCGTCCTCGCTCGAACCAAGCGCTTCTTCCGCGGCCGCGAAACGCGTCAGTGCGTCGCGGTACCGCCGTTCGTCGACCAAGATTCGACCGAGCCCCAGCAACGCTTCGACTCGGAACGGATCGGCCTCGGCCGCGCGCTCGAACGCGGTGCGGGCAGCGCCGCGGCGTCCCGCCGACTCGTACATGCGCGCGAGCAAGCTCCAGGCGTCGGCGGTGTCGCTCGGCGCCCCGCGAACCCGGGTGCCGTCCTCGCTGACGCTCGACCCGGCGGCCAAGAGCGCCAAGCGGGTGGCTTCTTCCACATCTCCTGCGGTCAGTGCACGTCGCGCCGACGCTGCGAGCGCAGCCGCGTGCAACGGGCTCGCCTCGAGCGTGGCGTCGATGGCCGCCCCGAAGGCGTCCGCGCTGCCCGCGCGATGGGCACGCGCCACGCCCCACAGTCCGCGGGCTCCGGCGCCCGCATCGGCGGCGGCCTGGAAGGCTTCGACCGCATCGGCGTGGTTGCCCGACGCGAGCGCGTGCTCGCCAGCGATGAGATCGACGTAGGGATCCGAGGGTGCTTCCGAACGGGCCGCGGAGATCTCTCCGGGCACGGCGCCGAGGTTGCCTGCCTGTAGGTGGTTCGCGGCCAGCGCGAGGTGGATGCCCGGCGCGTCGTTCCCGCGCGTCTCGAGCCGGTCCAGGATCCGCCGCACGATGCCAGGCGAGCGGGCGTTGTCCCCGAACCGCACGAGGAAGAGCGCGTGGTGCATCGCGCTTCGGGCCAGAAGCCCTCGATGCAAGTAGCTCGTCTGGCGTGCGTGCCCCAGCGTCACGAGCGAGGCGCGCACATCCGAGTAGGTGTCGCTCGAGGCCTGCTCTTCGGCCCCTTGAATCTGTGCTTGCACCGTGGCGTCGTCGCCCGCGCCGGACATGTACTGCTCGAAGAAGTGAACGCCGTAGATGCCGTACGGCGTGAACTTCAACGCGAAGCCACCCCCCGCGATGAGCATCAGCACGAAGGCGAGGACCACGAGTCCCTTGCCGCGCTTCTTCGGCGCGGTGGGCACCTTGACCGGGCTCTTGCGACGCGTCTTCGACGGCCGAGGCGCTTCGCCGCTCGGAATGTCCATGCCGCCGAGCGCGTCCAGGTCGACGTCGTCCTTCTCGGGCAGGTCGGAGAACTCGAGGGAGTCCCTCGCATCGCCGCCGCCGAGATCGATCTCGCCGAATGCCGCCGAGCCTGCACCCGGTGGCGGCGCGCTTCGCGGGTCGGGCAAAGAGAGATCGTCGTCGAGGCCAGGCATGGCGTCGCCCCCCGGCGCCGGGCGCGGTTCGGGCAGCCCAAGATCGAGGTCGCCGTATCCCTCCGCGCCTCCACCGGAGTCCTGAAGCGCCGGAAGCTCTCCCTGCGGCGCAGGCAGATCGAAGTCCGAGGTGCCCGACTTCGGCATCGGGAGATCGTCGTCGCCCCGTGGACGCGGCAGGTCCGAATCCGCTCGCGGCATCGGGAGGTCGAGGTCGATGCCTCCCGCCTTGGGCATGGGGAGATCGAGGTCGATGCCGCCGCCCGCCTTGGGCATGGGGAGGTCCCCATGCTGCACACCGGGCAGATCGATCTCGCCCTGCGGGGCCGGCAGGTCGGCGTGACCCTTGGGCATCGGCAGATCCAGATCGAGTCCGCCCGAATCCGCCTTGGGCATCGGAAGGTCCAAATCGCCGAAACCGCCCGAGTCGTGCTTCGGCATGGGCAAGTCGAGATCGAGCGAGTCCATGCCTCCGACGGCCGCGGCCGCAGCCTTGGGGGCTGGCAGATCCAACCCATCGAACGCGTCGCCGCCCCGAGGGCCTTGAGGCGCGGGCAGGTCGCTGATCATGTCGTCGAATGGGGTCGAGCCCTTCGCCGAACGTTTGGGTGCGGGCAGATCGACGCCGCCGCTGGGGGTCGGGCGCGGATGTTTCGGTGCCGGAAGATCCAGATCGTCGAGGGCGCTGTCGGACGAGCTGCTGGACGCGCTGCTGGACACGGCCGGGAACTGGTCGAGGCTGTCCATCGGGCGCCGCGGCGGCGGAGGCGACGGCTTCTTGGGGGCCGGAAGGTCGATGTCGAGATCGCTCGACGCCGAAGAAGGGGGCGAGGGAGGTTTGGGCTTCTGAAGCGCTGGCAGATCGGTGTCCGCATCTGGGAACGCTGGAGCGAGCGGCCGCTTCTTGGCTTCAGGAGCTGGCGGCGCGACCGGCGGTGGTGGCGCCGGCCGGGGCGGCGGCGGGCGCGGAGGACTGAACGCCGGCGCGATCGGCTTCTTCGCGGCGGGGAGATCGGTGATCTCTTCGTGGGCGTGCGGCTTGCCGATCCCAACTCCGATCATCGTCGCTTTGGGAGAACGGCGCGCGGGTGGTGGCGGGGAGGGGAGGGCGACCGGCGGGGCGATGCCCACACCCATCTCAGTGCGTTTGGGTGTGCGTTTGGGCGGCGGGGCACTCGCCTGATCGGCGTCGCCGATGCGCCCGTCCGGATGGACGTGAAAGCGTTCTCCGCACTTGGGGCAACGCATCTTGAGTCCACTGCCCGGGAGCCGCTTTGGGTCCAACTGGTACGGGGCAGCACAGGAAGGACATTCGACCTTGATCATCGTCACCAAACAGTCTCGATTTGCCCCAAACGCTCGACGGCTGGGGGGAAAACCCTAACACGTTGTGGTCGGGGCTGTGGTGTTTGGCGTCGTCAGTTCTTCTCGATGAGGCGTCCCGTGCGCACCACCTGGGCGTCCGTGACCACGAGGTCCACCCGTTCGTCGTGTTCGAGCGCCGGAACCTCTGCGATCAGCTGGAAATCGTAGACTACGGTGATTCGAAGCGCGTTGCCCAAGGTGGGCAGGAGTCGATCGTAGAACCCCTTGCCGTAGCCGATTCGATGACCCGTCAAATCGACCGCCAGCGCCGGCACCAGGATCGCCTCCACCTCGGTCACGCGAGGGCAGTGCTCCGGGGGCTCGAGAATGCCCCACCCACTCTCGGTGAGCGGGTCCCCGGGCGCGAAGCGATGCAGAGACAGCATGCCCTCTTCGGGCAACACGCGCGGCAGAATGATCTCCACTTGGCGTTCCCGGAGTCCACCCACGATGGCCCTTGGGTCCACCTCGCCGCGGATGGGACTGAACGCCGCAAAGGAGCGAACCGAGGCGAGCTCCGGGAGCGCCAAGAGCCGTTCGGTGATCTTCGCGCTGCGTGCGGCGCGCGCTTCTTTGGGCAGCGACCCGCGCAGTGCTTTCATGCGTTTGCGGAAGTCGTCTTTCACCCGGCCGCGCAGCACACGTTCGCGCGGATCCATCGAGTCGTCGTTCATGGTCGGGGCGATGTCAGGCGGAGTCGTCTCGGGCAACGGCGGCGAGCCGGCCGTCGATGATGCCGATCGCTTCGGCCAGCATGGTGCTCGTGCGCTCGCGCAGACCTTCCTGTTCTCCGCCCCGCGCCTGCAGTTCTTCCGCGAGCGAGAGCGCGACCACCGCCATGAGCTGGGCTTTGCTCGCCCGCTTGGCGGCTGGCCCGAGCTGGGCGATGCGCTCGTTCACGATCTCGGCCAACGAACGCATGTGCGCTTCGTCCGAGTCCGTCGTCATCCGATAGCGAGACCCACCGATCTCGAGCGTCACCGTTCGCATGTCCGTCACCGCCGCACGGTACCACGCGCAGACGAAGGACCTCCTTTTCGGCGACCGTCTCCCAGGTCCCGCGTCAGGGCTGCCCCGACCCCCCCTGGGCAGCGAGGAGCCGATCGGGCATTCTGTGCAGATGGCGCAGTCGCATCGAGACACTCCCGCTCGGATGCCACGACCATCGTGGCACCTCCTCCTCGCGCTCGCGGTGGCCTTCGGTGCGCTCGGGTGCACGGGGTCGATCGAGGATCCCATGGTCGATCCCGATCCGCGCCCAGACCCCGATCCGGAACCGGATCCCGAAGATCTCTTCCCCACGTTCCTGCTCGAACCGAACGCGGCGTCCACTCAGCCCGGCGTCCGTCGCCTGACCCGCGCCGAGCTCCGCCGGACCGTCTTCGACGCGACCGGTGTCGATCCCGACGTCGACGCCATTCTCGACGACCGAGAGATCATCAACCTCCAGAACGATGCGGGCCGTTCGACCGTGAACGAGCCAGGCCAGATGCTCGCCTACCTCGAGCTCGCCACCGATGTCGCGGGACGCGTCGACATCGACGCGCGCCTCCCGTGTGCGGCCACTTGCACCGACGCGGAACTGCGCGGCTACCTGGAACCCGCGTTCGCCCAGCGGCTCGACGAGACGGATCTGGCCCGGTACCGGGACCTCTACGTTCGAGCCACCGATACGCTCTCGGCTGAGTTCGCGCGCCGCGCCGTGGTGCAGGCGTCGCTCATCTCGCCCAAGATCATCTACCGCACCGAAGTCGGAGACGCGTCCGGAGAGCTCACCCCGCACGAGCTCGCCGACAAGATCTCCTACTTCTTGATCGGCCGTGGGCCAGACGCGGAACTTCGCGCCCTGGCGGACGACGGCACCCTCGCGGACGAGGTCGTACTCGCTGGTCAGGTCGACCGGCTGCTCGCAGACCCCCGCGCGGAGGAAGCGCTCGTCGCGTTCTTCTTCGACTGGCTCGGGCTCGAGCACCTCGACCTCTCGCTCAAACTCGCAGCGGACGAGCTGCCCGAAGGGCTCGACCGGTCGATGGTCGAAGAAGCGTCCCGCATGATTCGGCGGGTGGTGTTTCAGGACGGCGGCACGCTCCGCGAACTGCTCACCACGCGCACCACCGAGATCGACGGCAACCTCGCCGCGCACTACGGCATCTCCGGCATCACCGGCGCCGAGTTCCAAGAAGCGTCGCTCGAAGGCACCGAGCGCGCCGGGCTGCTCACCACCGGCCTCGTGCTCGCCGCACACGCCAAAGAGTCCGGCCGATCGCCGATGCAGCGGGGCAACTTCTTGATCGCCGAGGTCATGACGCTCGGCTTTCCAGCCGAGTTCGGGGCCGCTGCGATGACGCTTCCGGACGGTGTGGAAGACCTGTCTTTCCGCGAACAGTTCGAACCTCTCGAAACCACCCAGCCCTGCTTGAACTGCCACCGCATGCTCAACGCTGGCTTCGCGTTCGATGTCTTCGACAGCGTCGGTCGCCGCTTCCCGGCGGATCGGGTCGGGCCGGAAGAGACCGTCGCGACGTTCGACGCGCCTCCCTACGCCTCGGTGTCCTTCGACACGACGGTCGAGGCGGTGGAGGGGCTGAGCCGCCACGCGCTGATGCGGCGTTCCTTCGTGGGCCAGATGTTCCACTCGGCGCAGGGCAGCGCGCCCTCCGACGACGACGCCGACACGATGTCTGATCTAGAAGATGCCTACGAAGCGACCGAAGGCGACGTGCTCGCGTTGATGCGCGAGATCGCGCTCTCGTCCCGGTTCCGCGCGGCGGTGGAGGTGTCCGAATGAAGTCCCCGAAGAAACGGTCCAGCGCGGTGCGCTCGGTCAACGGTTGGCGTTCGAAGCGGCGCACCTTCCTGCGCAACTCCGTGCTCGCCAGCCTGCTCGCGCCGGTCGCCAAGTACTGGGACGACATGGCCGAAGCCCAGGCGATGGTCGGTCGTCGGAACCTCATCTTGATCTTCTTGCCGAACGGCAAGGTCGCCTCGAACGAGTACATCCTCGGCGCCGGCGACGACTACCGCCTCGCGTTTGGCTACGAGCCCTACATGGCGTTCAAAGACGACATGATCGTCTTCGACGAGTACGGCTTCCAGGGCATGATCAACGCCGACTACACCGGCGACCACGGTGGACACGTCGCACCCGGCGCGGTGATGTACAGCGGCGAAGTACCGCATGCGGTCGACGGCGCGGGCCGCGCGGGCATGGCGCCCTCCATCGATCAAATCGTGGCGTGGGATCTGCTCGAGAAGGGGCACATCACCGACCCGCTCCGCAAGTCTCTGAACATCAAGATGACCGGCAGCAGCTTCCGTCTGCCCGCGGTCTACACCGGCACACCCGCGGACTACACGCTCGGCGCGACCTACAGCCGCGCGCTCGACCCGGTGTCGCAGCACAACCAACCGCAAGACGGCTTCGCCCAGATGTTCCGGGACTTCGTCGAGATGGGTGGCGGCGATTCGCTGGAAGACCTGCAGGCCTTCGGCCGCAGCATTCTGGATGTGCCGAGCGCGGAGTTGGCCGGCATTCAGCGCACGCTTCCGGCGGAAGGCCGCCGCATCCTCGAAGAGCACCTGCAGTCGATCCGCGAGCTGGAACTCAGCTTCATGGACGAGACCGTCATCGATCCTGCGATGGTTCCCGATCCACCCGGATCGATGGACACCGCGCCGACCAACCACCCGGCCGTCTGGGACCAGTGGGTGCGCATCATCAACGCGTCGCTGCGGCTGCAGCGCACCCACGTGGTGAACATCCAGTTCGGTGGCGTGGCGAGCCGGTTCCAGATCCCGGAGCTCGGGCTCGGGTTCGTGGGCGAGAGCGGCGACTCGAACTCGGGCAGCGACCACCACAGCTACACCCATTGGGACGAGTCCAACGTGCCGCTCTTCATGAACTGGTATGCGCAACGGGTCACCGAGTTGCTCGGTGCCCTTCGCGGCGACGGCAGCGAGGCGCCCAACATCCTGCGCGACAGCGCGGTCGCGGTGGGCATGGAGTTCGGCCGGAACCACAACGCGCGCGACATGCCGGTGATGCTCTTCGGTCAGCTCGGCGACTACCTGCGGAGCGGTCAGCGGCTCACGTGGGGCAACGAAGTCGACAGCTACCACAAACACGTCGGCATGCTGATGGCGCTCGCACACGGCATGGGCACCACCGGACTGACCACGCTCGGCAACCCGAACCCGGCGTATCAACGTGGGGTCGCGGCCGAACTTCTGCGCTGACTCCCGACGAGACCAAGTCTCAGAGCCGGGGACGACGTCGCGGCGGGGTCAGCAGCAAGGGGCGTGACCCCGGCACGACATGGATCTCTGCCGTTGATCGTTGGGCGGCGCCCCGGCACCCTAACTACATGACGCAAGGCAAACCGCCACCGCCCCCACCTCCGATCTCCGGAAGCGTGCCCCCGGCCGTGCCGAAGGGGACGAAGGACCGCATGGCGCTCGCCAAGGCCGCCATGCGTCTGCGCGACGAGCAGCTGCGCGCGCGGATCGTGTACGTCGACCCGACCCTCGAGACCAACGCCGAACTCGACGCCATCACCGCGAAGGTGGTCGAGGAACTGAAGAAACTTCAGAGGGCGGGCATGAAGGCGAAGATGCCGAGCGACGCGCAGGGCGTCGAGATCGAGCTGATTCGCGCGATCCGCGAACTGCTCGAGAAGATGGTGTCGGCGCGTCGCGAACACTTCCTGCGCCACAAGATCGAGACCATCCAGCGCAAGATCGCGAACCTCTACTTCACGAGTGAGATCTACACCGACGCGAAGGAAGTCTTCGACGTCGAGTTCACGTATCCGGACGAAGCACTGCTCGCCGTGGTTCAGCGCTACAGCGGCCGCATGCTCGAAGACTTGATGGAGTTCAAGTACCGGGACGTCAGCGTGCAGAAGATGGCGATGGAGCGCCTCTCTCGATACGAGAAGCAGCTCGCCGGCGATGTGCTCGCGCACTCGCGCCCGGAGCTCGAGCGGTTGTTGGTCGTCTACCGAGATGTCCTGCTCGTGTTCTTGATGAAGGACTTTCGCGACGGGCTCGGAGATTTCTGTTGGGAGGTCGTGCAGCAGTCGCAGATCGCGCGCGGCCACGAGCTCTCCTACAAGATCCTAGAAGGACAGTTCGCGAGCTTCCGCCAGACCTTCGAGACGAAGTTCATGGACCGGCTGCTGATCGGCCTGTCGGCGCCGCTTCAGCGGCGCCTCCGCGAAGAGCCCGACTACGACTTCAAGGAAGACACGCTCCGGTTCGCCGCGGACCCGCGCATCTACGCGGAGATCTGCGCGGTGATGTGCAACACCATCTACGGCTACCTGCACGGCGAAGGGTTCCTCGATCTGCCGGTGACCTGGCAGCGTCAGATCTACGGCGAGTGACCGACGAGCCCTCGAAGCCGCCCGCCGCACCGGTCCCGTTGCGCCGGATCGACCACCACGACGTGCGCGCGTTCTGTGCGCGCGCGGTCGAAGCGGTGGAAGCCGCGCGGGAAGAAGCCGAGACCTCGATGGCGCCTGGCTGGATCGTGGAGCGACGAGAACACCTCGAGCGGGCAGCCCAGCGACTCACCCGCGCCCGCCGAGCGCTGGACGAACTCGAAGCGTGTTTGACGTTCACATTGAACGAAGACGAAGCCGCCCAGAAGGAAGAAGCTGAAGCGCTGCTCGGCGAACCGCCGGACATCTGACTCGGCGTCGGCTTCGGCCTCGGCTACTCGTCCCCGTCCGTGTCCTCCGCAGCGCCATCGAACGCATGGTCGACCGCGTCGCGCTCGGCGGCGGAGATGTTGGCGGCGGGCGGAGGTTTCGAACCCGGCGGTCTCGAACCCAGCGCGGTGAGGATGGCGTTCGCTTGACGCTGCGTGGCGCCCGCGCCGGTCAGTTCTTCCAGCGTCGCTTCGCGCACGCCCTTCATCGAACCGAGGGCGGCGAGCAGCTTCGCGCGGGTCTTCGGACCGATGCCTCGGATGTCGTCGAGCTCGCTCCGCAGCGTGCGTCGATCGCCGAGCTTCAGCCGGTAGGCGTTGCTGACGCGGTGGGCTTCATCGCGTGCGTAGGCGAGCAGTTGCAGCGCCGGACTGGTGTGCACCGCGATCGCGTTCTTCGCGCCGGGGACGTACACCCGGTCCACCGGTTTGGTCTCTTCGCCCGCGCGCACGAACTCGGGTTTCTCTTTCGCCAATCCGACCACCGGGACCTCGACCTTCAGATCGGTCAGCGCGGCGAGCGCCACCGCGAGCTGTCCCTTGCCGCCGTCGACGACGAGCAGGTCGGGCAGCGCCCAGCCGTCTTCTTCGTCGCGCGCGCGGCGGAAGCGCCGGGAGAGCACTTCGTACATGGCCCCGTAGTCGTCGCCGCCGCTCACCCGCTTCACCCGGTAGGTCCGGTAGCGCGCTCGCTCCGGCGCACCGTCCTTCAGCGAGACGATCGCCGCCACCGTGTCCTGTCCTCCACTGTGCGAGACATCGATGCACTCGATCCGGACGGGCAAGGTCGGCAGACGGAGCTTCTGTTGGATCTCACCGAGACGTCGGCCGACATCTTTCTCGGCGAGCCGCTTCTCGGAGAACGCGTGGGCCGCGTTGTCGAGGGCCATCTGCAAGAGCTTGCGGCGCGCACCCCGTTGCGGTGCGATCACCTTGGGCGCGGCGCGAGATCGCGCACTCGGCTGTTTCGCGCGACGCTCGGCCAACACCGCCGCCAGTCCCTCCATCGCTTCGACCTCGAGCGGCAGCAGGACTTCGTCCGGCACCGTGGCGCGCTCGTACCACTCGCTCAGAAACGAGGCGACGAGCTCGTCGTCCGGGAGCGAGAGATCGCGCAGGTCGTAGGTGCGCACCGCAACGAGCTTGCCGTCGCGGACCATGAGGACGGCGACCTCCGCTTGGTCGGCTTGCCGAAACAACCCGATCACGTCTTGGTCGATCGACTTCACCGAAGACACGCGTTGCGTTTCGCGCACCCGGTCGACGGCGCGGATCTGGTCGCGCAAGACCGCGGCCTGTTCGTAGGCGAGCGCTTCGGCCGCCCGTTTCATGCGCTCCTCGAGCTGTCGAATGAGCTCGTCGTGCCGGCCTTCGAGAAAGAGCGCGACGTTGCCGACCTGATCGTCGTAGTGGGCTCGATCGACCTCCAACACACACGGGGCAGGGCACCGACCGATCTGGTGCTGCAGACACGGTCGGGTGCGGCTGGTCAGTTCCTTGTCCGTACAGGTGCGCAGCTGGAAGTGGCGGTTGACGAGCCGAAGTGTCTGACGCGCGGACGTCGCTGAGTGGTATGGACCGAAGTACATCGCCCCGTCGTCGCGCGGCCTGCGGACCGCCTCGAGCCGCGGCCAATGTTTCTTCGGATCGAGGCGAAGCGACAGGAACTCTTTGTCGTCGCGCAGCTTCACGTTGTAGCGGGGCTGGTGCTCCTTGATGAGTTGGTTCTCGAGCAGCGCCGCTTCCTTCTCGCTCTCGGCGACGAAGGTCTCGATGTCCGCGAGCTCGGTTTCGAGCCGCGCGACGAATGCACGCACGTCGCTCGTGCCCGGCTGAAAGTACGAGCGGACCCTCGAACGCAGGCTCCGCGCCTTGCCGACGTAGAGCACGTTGCGCGCGGCGTCTCGAAAGACGTAGACGCCCGGCTGGGTCGGCAACGTCTCGAGCTTCTGTTGGACCAACGTCGAGAACGCCACGAGGAGGTTATTGCGTGGCGGTGTGACAGCAGCAACCGCGGCGGTTCGGCAGAAACGACGGTTCGAATGGCGCCGGCCCGTCCTGACCCGTGTTCAACAAGCGCCCCGACCCCTGTTCAACAACCACGCGACCCTCCCCGTCGCCGCGCAGATCTGCACGGGGCCGCGGACCCCATTGTGGGTCTCAGCCCCCACCCCCTTCC
Source organism: Deltaproteobacteria bacterium (assembly GCA_034670305.1). Lineage (GTDB taxonomy): Bacteria > Myxococcota_A > Polyangia > Polyangiales > Houyiibacteriaceae > JAXMNT01. Next base: position 3,363 of record JAXMNT010000058.1, on the reverse strand, counting down.
AAGAAGCTCGAAGTTCGGTGGATACGGGCGGGTGATCTGCCCCAAACCGCCGATGGTGACGTTGGTACCGACATTGCACAGGAGGGGACCGTCATGCCTCTCCTCCATCGGACCCCCCCGCTCCACGCCCAGGCAACACGCCTGCCCGCATGGGTCGCCTCCCTCAGCAGCGCCGCGCTGCTCCTGTCTGCCTTCGGGTGCCAGGGCAACATCGAAGAGCCCATCGGCGGCCCGCTTCGACCGGACGACCCCAACTTCTGCGTCGAGCTCGAGCGCTCGCCTGGGTACGTGACGATCCACCGCCTCAACCGGGTGGAGTACAACAACACCATCGAGGATCTCTTCGGGGACTCGAGCCGGCCCGCCGACGCGTTCCCGGACGACAACCGCAACGCCGACGGGTTCACCAACGAAGCCGATGCGTTGAGCGTGGACGACCTGGTCGTGGCGAACTTGGCGAACGCCGCCACCGCCGTCGCCGCCAACGCGGTCGCGTCCGAGACGTTCCGCACCGAGCACTTCGACGGCTGCGACCCGGCCCTGGATGGCGTCGCCACCTGCGCCGCGAACTTCGTGGAGCGCTTCGCGCCCCGGGCGTACCGGCACCCGGTCGAGGCGGCCGAGATCGACCGGCTCGTGGACATCGCGGTCAACGCATCCGACGACCACAGCTACGACGAGAGCATCCAGTTCACGATCCGCGCGATGTTGCTGAGCCCGGAGTTCCTCTTCCGCTCCGAGACCCACGCGGCCGGGATCCGAGACCTCGACGGATACGAGCTGGCCTCCCGGCTCTCCTACTTCCTCTGGTCCTCGATGCCGGACGACGAACTCTTCGCGCTCGCGGAGAGTGGCGAGCTCGCGAACGAAGACGTGCTGCGCGACCAGGTCGACCGCATGCTCGACGACGACCGCTCCGACTCGCTGCTCGAAGAGTTCGCGGCGCGCTGGCTCGACGTGGACGAAGAGCGCATCGGGACCATCGAGCCGTCCTGGGACCAGTTCCCCGAGTTCGACACCGAGGTGCGTTCCGCGATGACCGAAGAGACCCGCCTCTTCATTCGGCACGTCATTCGGGAGGGCATGCCGCTCTCCACGCTGTTGACCGCGAACTTCACCTTCCTCAACGAGCGCCTCGCCAACCACTACGACATCGGCGGGGTGACCGGCGACGAGATGCGCCTGGTGAACCTCTCGGACGAGCAGCGCGGTGGATTGCTCCGGCAGGGTTCGGTCTTGATGACCACCTCGCACCCGGACCGCACGAGCCCGGTGCTTCGAGGCAAGTACGTGCTCGCGCGCCTGTTGTGTGCGCCGCCCGCCGACCCGCCCGACAACGTCGACGCGCTCTCCGACGAGATGGAAGATCCCGACACGGGGGAGACCCTGACGCTTCGGGAGCGCCTCGAACGCCACCGCGCGGACCCGGACTGCGCCATCTGCCACGATCTGATGGACCCGATCGGGTTCAGCCTCGAGAACTACGATGCGACCGGCGCATGGCGCGAGACCGACAACGGCGAAGACATCGATTCCTTCGGCGTCTTGCCCGACGGCCGCACCCTCTCGGGGGCCGCGGAGCTCGGCAGCATCATCGCCGAGGACGAACGTTTCGCGCAGTGCGTCACCGAGAAACTGATGACCTTCGGCATCGGACGCTCGCCGCAGACCCCAAGCGATTACTGTTACGTGAAAGACGTGGTCGAGCGCGCCCAGGACTTCGGTCCCGAGCTGACCCTCCGCGGTCTCATCGAGTCGTTGGTTCTCGACGACGTGTTCCGAACTGTCGGTTCCTTGGAAGGAGGCGAGTGATGGCCAAGAAGTTCAACCTCTCCCGTCGCGCGTTCCTCGGTGGTGCCGGCGCCGTCGTGTCGCTCCCGTTCCTCGAGGCGATGATTCCTTCGGTCCAGCGCGCCAAGGCCGCCGGTGACCAACCGGCCCGGCTCGTGTTCGTCCATGTGCCGAACGGCATGATCCGGACCCGCATGACGCCGAGTGCTGCGGGCGCGGGCTACGCGATGACGCCGCATCTGGCGCCGATCGAGCGTCACCGCGACAACTTCTCGATCCTCACCGGACTCAGCAACCGCCCGGGCGGCGGGTACTACCGCTACCCGGATGGAACCGAGTCGAGCGATGGCCCCGGCGACCACGCGCGCGACACCGGCACGTTCTTGACTGCGGCCCGCTTGCTCAAGACCGACGTCAGCGGCGACATCCGCAACGGCATCTCGATCGACCAGGAAGCCGCGAACTACCTCCGCGACTACACGCCGATCCCCTCCCTGACGCTGGCCACTCGGTCGGGCAGCTACGGCGGCGACTCGGGCTACTCCCCGATCTACAAGTCGAACATCTCGTGGCTCAGCGCCACCCAGCCGGCCTCCAAGGAGACCAGCCCCCGCGCGGTCTTCGAGCGCCTCTTCGCTGGCTTCGATCCGGGCGAGACCCTGGCCGAACGCACCCGCCGCTTGTCGCTCGAGGGCAGCATCCTCGACTCGGTCGTCGGGGACATCACCCGGCTCCAGGCCCGCCTCGGCAGCGCCGACAACGAGAAGCTCGAGCAGTACCTCACCGGCATCCGCTCGCTCGAAGAGCAGCTGAACATGTCCGAGGGCACCGGCTCCTGCGGCGACCCCGGCGATCCACCCACCGACGTCGACATGGGTGACTTCCGCAACTACATCGACTTGATGTTCGAGGTCATCGCCCTCGGTTTCCAGTGCGACCGCACCCGCGTGGTCAGCCTCGACCTCGAGAAGAGCAACAGCGTCTACGACTTCCTCAGTGTGGACGGCTCCTCGATCAGCTCCGCACACCACAACATCTCCCACCTCGAGGCGGGCGACTCGGACGTGCGCAAGATCGAAGCGATCAACGCGTGGCAGATCGAGCAGTTCGGCCTGCTCATGGACAAGCTCCAGAGCTTCACCCAGGGCGACGGCACGACGCTGATCGACAGCTCACTGGTGATGTTCGGCGGCGGACTCGACGGCACCGGCCACGGCAGTGGCGACGGCGTCGGCGACCTCACCCCGCGTGCGTCGGGTCCGGTGCACCGTCACACGAACCTGCCGCTCTTGCTCGGTGGCAGGGGCTGCGGTGCCCATCGCCCGGGCCGTCACATCGTGTACGACGGAGAGCCCATCGCGGACCTCTACGTCTCCATGCTCCAAGCGGTCGGCAAGTCCGACGCGATGACCTTCGGCATCGAAGGCACCGGCCCGCTCCACTCCCTCGACTAGCAGGTCGCTGAAAAGCGACCTGCTCCCTTGCCGTTGCCCTTGCCCGTGCCCTTGCCCGCGTCGTGGACGCCGTGTGTTTCGCGACGGCGAGGCGCGAATCGGAGCGCGATGCCCAGCG
>JAXMNT010000057.1:0-49607 GCA_034670305.1 Deltaproteobacteria bacterium | reverse complement strand
GCGATGCTCGTCGCGCTGATCAAGCGATCTGACCGCTGATCCGCGGGCAAGGGCAAAGGCAAGGGCAGGGGCAAGGGGCAGGCTGCGAGAACGCCCTGCGGGCGTTCTTCAGCAACCTGCTAGCAGGCGCGACCTTCGCAGCGATTGCCCCAGCACTGCGACTCCCCAAGCCAGCACAGGCGTGGTGCCCGCAAACCGTGGCATGCTACGGACCGGTGTCCGATGAACCGATGGATCCTCCTCGCAGCCGTTCTCCTCTTCGTCACGTTTCTCGTGATCAAGTCGCGCATCGCGCTGTTTCGCGATCCTGAGCTCGTGGCGTCGCGCAAACGTCTCGGCGAAGCGCGGGCCCGGGCACGCTCCGCCAAGGATGACCCCACCCAGCGCGCCGAGGCGTACCGGGAAGCCGCGACCATCGCCCTCGACGAGCTCGGGCGCTCGGGCCTCGCCGCCTCGTACGCCCGCCGAGCGGATCGGGCCGATCCGGAGAAGGGCCAGAGCCTGAAGCTGCTCTCTCGGGCCATGACCCGGGCGGGTCGGCACCGAGGGCTCGAGAAGTTGCTCTGGCGGCGGCTCGACGAGGTCGCGCTCGACTCCGAACGCGCGGGCCACCTGATGGACGAGTTGGTCACGCTCTACGAAGGGCCGCTGCGACGGCACTACACCGCGCGGGTGCTGCGGACCCTCTGGGCAAGCCGCGCGTCGTCGCCGGAAGTCGATTCGACGTCGGGAAAAGAAGCCGACACGTGACCCCGCCGATGTGCGGTACGATGCGTCCGATGCGAGGAACCGCGCCGCTGGGACGCCTGCTCACCGCCGCGATGGCGCTCTCGATGCTCTCCGCATCCTGGACCACCGCCCGAGCCCAGGAGACCCGCACCCCGCCGGAAGAAGCCGTCGAGCTGTTCGCCAGCGCCCGGCAGCTCTACCTGGAAGGTCAATACCCTCAGGCCCTGGCCGAGCTTCAGCGTGCCCTCCAGCTCGATCCGGGCTCGCCGACCTTGCTCTTCAACCTCGCCCGCGTGTCCGAGTTGATGGGCAATCTGGACGAAGCGATCGCCTACGCCGAGAACTACCAGCAGCTTCTGTCCCCGGACGACGAAGAGGAGCGGGAGTCGATCCAATCGACCTTGAACCGCCTTCGGGGCGCCCGCGACTACATGGCGCTTCGCGCGTCCGCCGAGGCCGCTCCGCCGGAGCTGCGGCAGCTCGCGCCGCGTGTGATCGTCAAAGAACGCGGCATCGCCGATCTCCCGTTCTGGCTCACGCTTGGCGGCGGCGCCGGCTTGCTCTTGGCTGGCACCCTCACCGGTGCGTTCGCGCTTCGATTGAACTCGGATCTCGACGATCGCCGGCTGCGGGTGGGCGACGACCCCACCGTCTTTCAGGCCGACCTCAACGCGGACAGCCAGCGGCTGGATCGCCTCGCCCTCTCGTCGGACATCCTCATCGGGCTCGGCGCCGCAGCGACCACCGCGGCCCTCTTGCTCTACGTGCTCCGGGTTCGAACATTCGAACGGGACGCGGAACCGGGCGTCGACATCGCCGTCGGTCCCACCGGTGTGATGCTGCGGGGGCAGTTCTGATGCGGAACCTACTCGTCGTCGCTGCGCTCTTCTCTTCGGCCTGCTCCGTCATCACGGGCGGACCCGGCGACCTTCGGTGCGAAGACGGCGCCGCGTGCCCGATCGGGATGACGTGCTCCGAAGGCGTGTGCCGCGCGTGCGAAGACGCCGTCGAGATCTGCAACGGCGTCGACGACAACTGCAACGGTGAGATCGATGAAGGCTTCGCGGGCAACACGGAGACCTGCAACGGCATCGACGAAGACTGCGACGGCCGGTTCGACGAAGGCAACGACCTGAACGGCGACGGAGTCATTCGGGACACGATCGATGTGGAGGAGACGTTCGACGTCGACGGCGACTTCTACAACGACTGCGGCACCCAGGACTGTGGGACCACACCCGACGCGGTCTGCGTCCCGAACCTCGAACTCGCGGACTGCGAGCCCCGCAACGCGGATGTGAACCCTGGGATCATGCGCGAGGAATGCGACGTGATCGACCACGACTGCGACGGCAACGCCGCGCCGCCTCCAGGCGAGAACCCCTGCGACGGCGGCCGCACGTGCATCAACCTCCAGTGCGTGGAGCCTTGGGACTGCACCGTCGAGTCTCAACGCTGCACGGTCGAGGGCGAGATCTGCGACACGACCACCACGCCGTTCCGATGCGTGAATGTGGGATGCACGGACGAAGAGTGCGTGGGCGCCAGCTTCTGCAACCCGGTCACCGGGGAGTGCGAAGTTTCGCGCGGTGCCGGCGAGGCGTGTGGCCGGGACATCGAATGCGCGAGTCAGGTGTGCAGCCCGATGGAGCGGTTCGGGTTCGCCCCGGTGCCGCCGGGTGGAATCTGTGCGCAGGCATGCTGCAGCGACAACGACTGTCCCAGCGACCAGTTCTGCTGGGCCTCCGGATCGGGCGGGCGGACTTGCTTGCCCGCGAGCACCCAGAGCGCGGTCACGGGCCGCACCACGCTCGGCGCGGGCGCCGCCTATGCAGCGTGTTCCAGTGGCGCCGAGTGCCGCAGCGGCCGATGCGACTCGACGTTGGGTCGGTGCATCCACGCCTGCCGCCGCTCCGGCGATTGCCCTGGGGGCATGACGTGCGTGCAGCGTCTTCTCGCAGGCGTGGTGAACGCCTACTGCGCGCCTGCGCTCGGGGAACAGAACGATTCGTGCGGCGGCGACCTCGATTGCAGCGTGGCCGACTGCCAGAGCCTGTGCGGATTCGGCGACAACTGCTGTATTTCTGGGAGCTGTGCCACCCACGGGGACTGCAACTTCTCGAGCATCTTCAACTTCGACTCCTGCAAGCTCTACGTCTACGGGGGCACCGAGCTCATCCCGGGATGCGGCCCCACGAGCGATGGCGAACCGAACCCCTGCTGCATCCCATCCCACTGCGGTGCAGGGGAGACGTGCCGGGCCGGCAACGCGTCCCTGAGTGGGGAAACGTTCTTCCCCATGGTGTGCACCCCAGACGGCTGAATGGTGTGAGGTCCCTTCCGGCGTGATAACCTCGGAGGGACGTGGCCTACGGGGTAGCTGAACAACACGACCCGATGATCGGGGCGACTGTCGCGGACCGCTTCGCCATCGAAGTGAAGATCGGCAGCGGCGGCATGGGCACGGTCTACCGCGCCACGCAGATCGGGCTCGATCGGAAGGTCGCGCTCAAGCTCCTCAAGGACGAGGTCAGCTGGGATCCCGACACCATCACCCGCTTCCACCGCGAAGCGAAGGCGATGAGCCTTCTCGGCCATGCGAACACGGTCCGGGTCTTCGACTTCGGCCAGACCTCCAACGGAACCCTGTTCCTTGCGATGGAGATGCTCGAAGGCGAGCTGCTCACCAAGAAGCTCGAGCGCGAGGGGTGCTTGCGACCGGCCGACGCGATCGTCGTGGTCACCCAGATCCTCTCGTCCCTGCACGAAGCCCACTCCAAAGGGATCATTCACCGCGACCTGAAACCCGACAACATCTTCCTCGCCGATGTCGACGGTCACGGCGAGCCCGTGGTGAAGGTGCTCGACTTCGGCATCGCGAAAGTGTTCGAAGGCGAGAACCAGTTCGACCAGCTGGAGACCCAGAAGGGCACGGTCTTCGGCACCCCGCGCTACATGTCCCCTGAGCAGGCGCAGGGAAAGCCGATGGACGCGCGAAGCGACCTCTACTCGGTCGGCACCCTGCTCTACCAGCTGCTCACTGGTTTGCCTCCATTCCGAGACGACGACGCGGTGGTCGTCATGGCCAAACACATTCGGGACGCGCCGGAGCCGCCCAGCAAAGCGGCACCCAGCCAGAACATCCCGTCTCGCCTCGAGAAGGCGGTGCTGAAGGCCCTGGAGAAGAGCCCCGAGAAACGGTTCGCCGACGCGGACGCGTTCATTCGCGCGCTCGAAGCGTGCCTCGCGGATGCTCGGGCGGGCGTGGGTCAGACCGGCGTGTTCGTACGTGCGGGGCGCGAAGCCCGCGAACGGTGGCCGTGGGTCGCCGGCGCCGGCATGCTCGTACTCTCCCTCGCGCTCGTCGCCTGGTGGGCGATGCGTGAGCCAGAACCCGAGTTCACCCAGCTTCCCACCACCACGATGACGCTCGGCGGCGACGACATCCAAGTCGAGGCCACCGAGCTGCCGACCATCGGGACCGCCGCGCTGGACAGCGACCCGGCCGGTGCAGAGGTCTGGCATCTCGATCGACTGCTCGGCATCACCCCGCTCCGCCACGACATGCCCACCTCCGATCGACTGACGGTCGAAGTGCGGCGCAGCGGATTCAAGCCGATGGAAGCCGAACTCGTCCCGAATGAAGAGCGCCTGGTCTTGCTGGAGAGCGATGCCCTCGACACCCTGCCAGAGCAGACGACGATGCGCCGAGTCCCACGGAACACCATGCGCGCCGCCTCGAACATGGAATCGGAGGCGAGCGAGATGGAGACCGAGGCAATGATGGCCGAGCCCCACTACACCCGCTTCGACTGATTTCCTGGCACTACGGGCCTGGCTCGCTTCGCTCGACTGGCGGCCCTAGGTGAGCGTGACGACGGTGAGGCGCTCGCCGCCTTCTTCGGAGGTGCCGGTGCGGTAGGAACGGACGTAGTTCGACTGCTCTCCGAGCAGGGTTCGAATGGCGTCGCGCAGAGCGCCGGTGCCCACCCCGTGCAGGATGTACGCGACGGATTCGGAGGCACCGAACATCCGGTCGAGAAAACTCGTCGTCATGCCGAGCGCGTCGTCCACCCGAAGTCCGCGCACATCCAGCGTGTTGTCCGGCGCTTGGGCCCGGGCCGGACCACGGACAGGATCGGGTTTGGGAGGCTTGGGCGCGGGCTTCGGATCCGCGTCTCGAAGCAAGAGGCCGCTCACGTCCACCCACAGTCGCAACGCACCCGCCGCGACCCGCACCGACTTGCGCCGCGGCATCTCGAGCACCTCGGCCTCCGCGCGGAGTTTCGGCACCCAGACCTTCACGCCCGGCACGAGGTCCTCGGGCTGCGCGGGGGTCCCGCTCGGAAGCTCCGGACGCTTCTCTGGGTGTCGGGCCGCGACTTTCGCGGCTTCGTCGATCCGACGCTTCACCCCTTCCGCCGTCTTCGCGTCCGCCTTCTGCTTGAGCAACCGGCGCGCGAGCCGAACGTCTTCCCGGGCCTGCCGCAGTGCGCTGCGGAGTTTGCCCGCTTCTTCGTCGAGCTCGTCCCGGCGCTTGCGGGCGGCCGCTTCTTCGCGGGCGCGCACGACCTGACGCTCCTTGGCGAGTCGCTGGGTTTCATCGTCCAGCTTGGCCCGATCGATCGCGAGGGTCCGTCGCGCGGTCTCCAGCTCCTGGACCAACGCGTCGACGCTTCGGGTGCGCTCCGGCAACACCGCCCGCGCGGTCTCGATGATCTCTTTCGAGATGCCGAACCGCTGCGCCACATCGAGCGCGCTCGACGCGCCAGGCACGCCAAGGGTCAACTCGAAGGTCGGCGCCATCGCCTCCACATCGAACCCGACCGCCGCGTTCTGAAGCCGCGCGTCCCCGCCCGCCATGGCCTTCAGTGGCTCGTAGTGGGTGGTCACGGCGACCGCGGCGCCCGCGCGACACAACGCGTCGACGACCGCACACGCCAGCGCCGCACCCTCCTCCGGATCGGTGCCGCCCGCGAGTTCGTCGAGCAGCACCAGGGACGCACCGCGACCTCGAGAGACGTCGGCGAGGATCCGCGCGATGTTCGTGATGTGGGCGGAGAACGTCGACAGGTTGGTCTGGAGCGACTGCTCGTCGCCCACGTCCGTGTGCACGTTGGCGAAGAACCCGGAGCGGCTCTCGGGACCGGCCGGAAAAGGCAAACCCGCACGCGTCATCAATGCCGCGAGCCCGAGTGTCTTGAGCGCCACCGTCTTGCCGCCCGCGTTCGGACCGGAGAACACGATGCCTTCGCCCTGACGCAGCGCGAGATCGTTCGGCACCACTTCGACTCCATCGAGCAGCAGCACCGGGTGACGCGCCTGATGCAGTTCGATGCGCGCGTCGTCGTCGATGGGCAGCATGTGCCCGCCCTGGTCGACGCCGAGCTGCGCCGACGCCTGGCGCAGATCGGCGTGGTCCATCGCATCGGCGGCCGCGCGGAGACTCGCGTGTCGTTCACGCACCAGCTCCGTCAGCTCCGCAAGGATGCGGGCTTCTTCGCGCGCGAGTTCCCCTTCCGCCATCTTGAGGCGGTTGCCCTGTTCCACCAGGCCGCGCGGTTCGACGAACACAGTCGCACCACTCGCGCTCGTGCCGTGCACGATGCCGGGCAACTTCTCGTGTGCGTCGCGGCGCACGGGGATGACGTACCGGCCTTCACGCAACGTGTGAAAACGATCCTGGAGGATCGCTTCGTGCTTCAAGAGCATCGACTCCAGGCGGCGCACGATGCGGCCACGCAGGTTGCTGGTCTCGGCGCGCAACTTCTGGAGCATCGGGCTCGCCCGGTCGTCGAGTGTTCCGTCCGATCGCAGCGACGGTGAGAGTTCCTCGTGCAGTCGATCGAGCGATGGATCGAGAGGGCAGGCCTGGATGAGGTGGGTGGCCTGTTCTCGTCGCGCGTGGAGGAACCGGCGCAAGGAGCGCGCCGCCCCCACGAGGCGGAGCACGTCGAGCAGCGCCACCACGTCCAGCACCCCGCCGCGCAGCACCCGGAGCAGATGTGGCCCGACCTCGGAGAACCCTTCGAGCGGCAAGGCTTCGCCTCGCGCGCACAACTGCAGACACTCCGCGGTCTCCGCGCTCGCGATGCGGGCGCCTTCGATCGTCGTCGCGATCGGCACGACACAGCGCACGCCCAGTGGACCACGACAGCGCGCGGCCACTGCATCGACGACCTGCTGCCAACTCAGGTCGTCGAGCGTCTTGTCGCCCTGGGTGGGCTTGGAGGATGTGGAGGGGTCGGTCACGGAGCGCAGAGAGTGTGTCGGATCCTCGTGGGCGCAAGCGTCGGCGTGATCGCGCGTTACTGGAAGATCGTCGGGACCTTGAGCTTGCTGCTGCGCATCATCGACGAATCCTCAGTGCCTGCGGCCATCTCCGTCATGCGCACACGCATGCCGACGCGGGAGCGCTGCGGCACGAGCACCACCTGCACGGTGGTGGCGACCTCCGGGGTGACGTCGATCCGGCCGATGCTGCGTCCGAGCGTCGCGTGCACCTGCAGCGGCACGCCTGGCGGGGCGTGAATCGTGCACGGCGTGGGGCTGCACCCTTCGGTTGGGCCGTCCACGGTCACCGTCGCGCCGTCGCCGGGCCGCGTCTCGATCGTCACCGGCACGAGCGCGGGTTCGGTCTCGGTCTCGGTCTCGGTCTCGGTTTCGGTCTCGGTCTCGGTCTCGGTCTCGGTTTCGGTGGTGCCCACGAGCGGCCCCGGAGGATCGCCGACGGGGTCCGGCACCGGGAGCGGCGTGACGTGCACGTCGGCGTTCGCCTGGTTCCGGTCTCCCTTGAGCGCGAACCAGACGCCGCCCGCACCCACTGCGATGAGCGCGACCGCGATGAGCGCCATCAGCCCACCCTTGTTCTTCGGCACGGTGCCGGCCGGAAAGTCGTCGGCGCTGGTCATCGAGAGCGCACGCGCCGCTCTGCGGGGCGCTTTCACCGGTTCGCCGAAGCCGTGGAGGGTGGCGGCACTCACGCGGCCATGCGCAGCCTCCTGCAGGGCTTCGCCAAGCGCTTCCATGTCCTGGTAGCGGTGGTCCGCGTCCTTCGCGAGCGCCTTGTAGACGACCATCTCGAGTTCGCTGCTGCACCGCACCTGCGCGTTGACGTCCCGCAGTGGGGGCGGCTCTTCGAACATGTGCTGGGTGAGGATGCCCATGAAGCTGTCGCCGACGAAAGGCACCCGCCCCGTGAGAAGCTCGAACAAGATCACGCCGAGCGCGTACACGTCGACGCGGTGGTCGAGCTCTTTGCCCGCCGCTTGTTCGGGCGACATGTACTCGGGGGTGCCGAAGATCATCCCGGTCTTGGTGAGCTTGCGGCCGGGTTCTCCAGGGGTCTCGATGTCGGACATCTTCGCGATGCCGAAGTCCACGATCTTCACGAAGTCCGGATGGTCGTCGCGTTCGACGATGAAGATGTTCTCCGGCTTCATGTCTCGGTGCACGATGCCCTTCGAGTGGGCCGCACCCAGCGCCCGACAACACTGGAGCAGGATGGGAATCGCGCGATCCGGACCGAACGCGACTTCCTTCGCGAGAATGTTCGCGAGGTCGTCGCCCTCCAGGTACTCCATGACGAAGTACGACTGTCCGGCCGGTGTCGTGCCGAAGTCGGAGATGTCGACGATGTGTTCGTGGCCGATGCGGGACGCGCTCTTCGCTTCCTGCCGGAACCGCTGAACGACTTCGGGGCGTCTCGAGAAGTCGTCGCGCAGGACCTTCATCGCGACCTGCTTCTCGATGACGGTGTGCTCGGCCAGGTAGACGAGACCCATGCCGCCTTCGCCGATGCGTTTGATGACGCGGTACTTGTCGAACGACGTCCCGACGAGCGGATCGTCCGGGTTGCTCGGCGAAGCGCTCATCTGCGAGGCAGTGACGAGTCGAGCCGCATCGACGGGGCAGAAGACCTCGCCGCCGTCGTACTCGTCTTTGCAGATCGGACAGATCTTCTTCATGTGTCGTCCCGTCGTTCGTGTGATCGACGGTCAAAAGCCCCGTGAAAGATAGAGACAGACCGTAACAGTTCGACCTTGGGGGGTCAACGTCGACGACACAGCGCACCCAGGCGATTTCCCCTGCAACTACACGGGTTTATCTCTCGTCAGGATTGCAGGAAGAACGGGGCGGTGGTACCGATCCCCGTGGCCCGAATCCAGCAACTCGACGACGCCCTCGTGGACCAGATCGCCGCGGGAGAGGTGGTGGAACGCCCGTCCAGCGTGGTCAAAGAGCTGCTGGAGAACAGCTTGGACGCCGGCGCGACGACGATCTCGGTCGAGATCGTCGAGGGCGGCCGCGAGCGGATCCGGATCGTGGACGACGGGATGGGCATGGACCCGGAAGACGCCGCGATGTGCGTCAAACGGCACGCGACGTCCAAGATTCGGACCCTGCAAGATCTCGAGGTCGTTCAGACGATGGGCTTCCGCGGAGAAGCGCTGGCCGCCATCGCTTCGGTCTCTCGATTTCGACTCGTCACCCGAGCACGGGATGCGGTCCAGGGCACCGAGGTCGTCGTGCATGGGGGCGCGCCGGCGGTGCTCAAACCGGTTGGCTGCCCGCCGGGCACCAGCATCGAAATCGACGAGCTCTTCTACAACCTGCCGGTGCGCCGGAACTTCCTCCGCGCCCGCACGACCGAAGCGGCCCACGTCGGCCGCACCTGTTTCGACGTCGCGCTGGCACATCCAGCGCTCCGGCTCTCGTACACGAGCAACGGCCGCATGGTGCGTCAGTACCTGCCGGTCGCGAACCTGACCGAGAGGGCCCAGGCGGAGTTCGACGAACCGCTCTCGGTCATCGAAGGGGAAATCGACGGCGTGAAACTGCTCGCCGTGCTCGAGTCGCCCGAGACCGCGCGCACCGGCCTTCGGTGGCTGCGGCTCTTCGTCAACGGCCGCCCATTCGAGAGCGTGCCGATCGGCCGGGCCGTCGCGTTCGCGTTCGGTGACACGCTCGAGAAAGGCAAGTACCCAAAGGGTGCGGTGTACTTGCAGACGGACCCGAGGGAGGTGGACCCGAACGCCCACCCGCGAAAACTCGAGGTGCGTTTCGCGCGCCTGCAACGCGTGCAGGACGCGATCACGCGCATCCTCACCAAGGGCCTCGGCACGTCGCGCTGGGACGGCGGGGTCGAAGGCGGCGCGGCGGAAGCGCGCGCCGTCGGCGACACTCCGCAGACCGGAACGCAGGGGGCGACCACCGGCGGTGCACCAAGCGCACTCGCAAGGGCGGCGAAGTTCTGGGACGAGCGCCTGCCGGCGGGACCGAGCTCCAAGAGCGACGACGACGACGACGCGGCACCCGCAGCCGGTGCACCGGAGTCCACCGAGACGCCGCTCGAACTCGCCGCCGCGCTCCGTGAACAGGTGGGCCCGGTGGCGGGCGCGCCTGCGACCGCTGTGGAGACCGGTTCCAAACCAACCGAACGCGCGTCGGTCGATGCGCCGGCCCCCATCGGGCAGGCCGGTGGCCTCTTCCTCTTTGCGTGGCGCTCGGCACTTCACGTCGTCGACCCCGTGGCGCTGGTGCGCCGGGCCACACTCGCCGACTGGAACGCGTGCGCCGAGGCGCTGCCCTCCGTGCGGTTGATGTTCCCCGAACGCGTCGAGCTGAGCGAAGAAGAGGTCGCGGTGCTGGTCCAGCGCAAGGCCGACCTCGAAGCGTTCGGGCTCGAAGTCGAAGCGCTCGGCGACCGCACCGTGGCGGTGCACACCCTTCCCTCCCTCGACGATCGATTTGTGGTCGAGTGCGATCTCGACGCGCTCTTCGAAGCCGCGCTCGAACGCGACCTGCGCGAACTCGCGGCCGCGCGCGTGATGGATGTGTCGTTGGCGCAGGGGACGACGCTGCACGACATCGCCCCACTCGTGGCGCGATTCTCGGGCGTCGCGCGCAGATTCGACTTCGTCGACCTCCAGGGCGACGCGGGTGGCGGTCACGAGCCGGTCAAGGGAACCCCCGGCGGTCCGTCGAGCGTGACCGGGTGACCGCACCCGAACACCGGCCCCGCCTCGTGGTGCTCGCCGGACCGACCGCGATCGGCAAGACGGAGTGTGCGCTGCGGATCGCGCGCCTCCACGACGGCGAGCTGATCGGCGCGGACAGCGTCCAGGTCTACCGCGGGTTCGACATCGGCTCCGCAAAACCGAACCGCAAGGAGCTCGATGGGGTGCCACACCACCTCATCGATGTGGTCGATCCGGAGACGCCGATCGACGCGATGGGCTTCGCTCGACGCGCGGACGAGGCGATCGCCGACATCGCGGCGCGCGGTCGACTTCCGATCGTGGTCGGCGGTACGGGGTTGTGGATCCGCGCGCTGGTCCGAGGGTTGGTGGACGTGCCCCTTCCCGACCCCGCGATCCGAGAACGCCTCGAAGAGCAGGCGGAATCGATGGGCGCGCCCGCGCTCCACGAGAGGCTTTCGAAGATCGACCCGTTGGCAGCCGGCGCGATCCATCCGAACGACGCGTTGCGCATCGTGCGTGCGCTCGAGGTGTTCGAGCAGACGGGCCGACCCCTCGGTGAACTGCGACGCGAACACGCCCTCGGCGCGGCGCGCTACCCGAACCTCTTCGTCGTGCTGGAGCGCGACCCAGCCGACCTCACGCGCCGCATCGAGCAGCGGATCGACGCCATGCTGGCCGCCGGTTGGGTAGACGAGGTCCGCCGCTTGCGCGCGCGACACGGCACCGAAGCGCGCGCGTTCGGGAGCGTCGGGTACCGGCAGGTGTCGGCGCACCTCGAGGGCACACTCTCCGCGGAGGCGCTGCCCGCCGCCATTCGAAAAGCCACCCGCACCTACGCGCGCCGACAGCGCACCTGGTTTCAATCGGAGCCTGGCGTGCACCTGACAGCGACGCCGGAGTCGCTCGGGTCGGAGACGTTCGCCGCCACGCTCGAAGACTTTCTGCGCGACGGCACCTTGCCCACTTCAACGGACGCATGAACTTCTTCGGCCATGCACATGTCGCTGTCCGAGAGAGCGCCTCGCCGGCGTTCGTGCTCGGATCGATGTTGCCGGACTTCGCCAGCATGGTCGGGTGCCGCATCGCCTCCGTCGACGCGGGTCCGCTCGCGGATGGTGTCGCACACCACCACCAAACCGATGCGCTGTTTCACGCCTCGGAGACTTTCGTCGCCTTCCAGCGCCGGTCGTGCGCGCGGCTGGATGCAGCGGGCGTCCGCTGGGGCACCGCCCGCGCGGTGGCCCACGTCGGCGTGGAACTCTTGCTCGACGGCGAACTCACCCAGCTCGGAGACGCGAACGACGCGTACCTCGCCGCGCTCGAGGCGGAAGCGTCCGCGGCCCTCTCGTCGGTCCGGTGGCGGGGCGAGGATGGATCGCTGGCGGTGCGGGGGCTGCTCGACCGGCTGCGGGCCCACGGTGTCCCGCACGACTACGCCGATGTGGCGGTGGTGCTCGACCGCCTGACCCGAGTGCTCGCGCGGCGAACGCGGCTGGCGATCGAACCCGCCGCCGCCCACGCCGTGCACTCCGAGCTCACCTTGTTGTCCAGCGAGGTGCAGTCCTCCGTCGAGGGACTGGTGCCCTGATGGCGGCCGACGATCCGTCCCCCCACCCCACCGCGCGCAAACCCGGCGCGTCCGTGTCCAAACGCAGTGTGTTTCCGTCTGAGAACCTTGCTTTCGGCCGCCGCCCATTTGACACGGTCCGGTCCGGTCGCGAAACTCCGCACCAGCTGGGGGCGACGTGCCCCGAGTTGCATCCCCACCATCCCGGAACACTGAACTCGTGACCCAGGCCGACGCGGCGACCACTCCCGAAAAGGCCGGCGAATCGCTCCCCAAGCGCTTCGGAAAGTACACGCTTCTCCGACGCCTCGCGGTGGGCGGCATGGCGGAGATCTTCCTCGCCCTGCAGAAGTCGGTCGCTGGCTTCGAGAAACTGATCGTCGTCAAACGCATCCTGCCCGATCTGGCGCAGGACAAAGCGTTCGTGCAGATGCTGCTGCAAGAAGCCCGCATCGCGGCGACGCTGAACCACCCGAACATCGCCCAGGTCTACGACGTCGGGATCAACGAGGGCGACTACTTCATCGCGATGGAGCACGTCCACGGCGAGGACCTGCGCTCCATCGTCCGCCAGATGAAGCAGAAGGCGGTGCGGTCGTTCCCGCTCGAGCACACGCTCGCGATCGTCCTCGGTTGCTGCAAGGGGCTCGCGTTCGCACACGACCAACGCGACCTCGACGGCAACCCGCTGAGCATCGTGCACCGGGACGTCAGCCCCCAGAACGTGCTCGTGACCTTCACCGGCGACGTGAAACTGGTCGACTTCGGCATCGCGAAGGCCGCCACCGGCAAAGAAGAGAAGCCGGGCAAGCTCAAGGGCAAGGTCCCGTACATGAGCCCGGAGCAGGCGCAGGGCCGCGACCTCGATGGACGCAGCGACGTGTTCTCGCTCGGCGTGATGATGTTCGAGCTCTGTACCGGTCGCCGGCTCTTCCGCGGCAAGGACGAGAGCGAGACGCTCAAGACCATCGTCGAGGGCAACTACCCGACCCCGCGCTCGATCAACCCCGGCCTGCACCCGCGGCTCGAGGAGATCATCCTGCACGCGTTGGCGCCGGATCGTGCGCGCCGGTACGCGACCGCGTTCGACTTCCAGGCGGACCTGGAGGCCTTCATCCGAGACGAGCAGCTCGCGGTGTCGCCGCTGAGCCTCGGCGCGTGGATGCAGGATCTCTTCGACGACAAACTCGCGCAGCAGAAACAGATGCTCCAGGAGGGCCGTCAGCTCGCCGAAGTGCTCGCCGCCCAGAGCCCCGAAGACTTCTCGATGAGTGGCACGATGTCGCTCACCGGCGTCTCGGTGATCCGAGAACGCGAGGCCAGCAAGACGCCATGGCTCTTGCTTCTGATGGTGCTCCTGCTCGCGGGGGCCGGCGCGTTTGCCACCTGGAAGCTGTGGCCTGAGAGCGTGCCCACGGGGCCAGGATCGATCGCCCTGACCAGCACACCACCGGGCGCCGCCGTCTGGGTGGATGGCAACCGCCGCGCCGAGCGCACCCCGCTGACGATCTCGGAGCTGCCGCTCGGCAACTACGAGATTCGGCTCACCTCGGAGGGCTACGCGCCGTACACCGAGACGGTCGAACTGACCCAAGCGGCCGTCGCCGCGACCATCGATGCGACGCTCGAGCGGCCCACCGCGGCCAGCTACGCAGTGGTGCAGTTGCGGACCACGCCGCCCGGCGCGTCGGTGCTGCTCGATGGCAGCCCGGTCGAAGGCACCACACCGCTGACGGTGCCGGAGATCGAACCGGGCGCCGAACACGTCCTCGCGATCACCCTCAACGGCTACGAGACCGTCTCCCGCACGCTGATGCTGACCGCGGGACAAATCGAGCCCTTGGAGATCGCGCTGGAGCGCACCCCGCTTGGCGAAGACGAAGGGCTCCTCGTGGTGCGAACCACCCCGGAGACCGCACGTGTGGTGTTCAACGGACAGACCCACGACTCCGGCAGCCCCTACGAGTTCCGCGTCGATGCGCAGCGCTACCGTGTGCGGGTGGTCAAGACGCATTACCAAGCGGAGGAGCGCGAGGTCGCGGTCCGCGGCGGCGTCATCACCGAGGTCGAGTTCGAGCTCGAGCGCGAGCGCGAGAGTTCCTCGATGGGCATGCGGATGACGATGGGCATGGCCGCCACGGACGGACCGCCGGGCGCGCTGACGTTCGATGCGCGCCCGTGGTGCAACGTCTCGGTGGACGGTCGTTCGCTCGGCCAGACCCCGATCGTGAACAGCAGCCTCTCGGCCGGCCCGCACCGCATCACGTGCACCCACCCGCAGCACGGCACCCGGAACATCAGCGTGACGATCGAGTCCGGCCAGACCACCCGCCGCCGCGTCAACCTCGAGTAAGGGAAATCAACGAATCGGGCGGGCCACCTGGAGCACACCTCCGAGGCCGGCCACCGCGAGTTGAGTTGCCCAGAGAAGCAAGCTCGCCGCGGTCGCGTCGGTCTCGTTCACATCGGTGGCGACCGCGCACATCGCCACGAACGCCGCCTCGCGCGCGCCGGCGCCGCCCACCGTGAACGGCAAGAACGCGCTGGCGGCGACGACCGGCACGACCACGAAGGTCTGGGCCAACGTGATGTCCGGCGTGATGCCGCTCAACACGACGAACCCGGTGACGGCCACGAGCGATTGGGTGCCGAGTGAGAAGACGAACCCGAGCAGGAGATGGGGAAACGAGACCAACTCGGGAAGTGCGGCGAGCCGGCGTGCGATGAAGTTCGACGAACCGAGCCGCGACGAAAGGCGACGCGCGAAGCCGATGCCCGCCACCCCAGCGAGTACGGCCGCGATGGCGACCAGTGCGTACGGGATCATGGGTTCGAGCCCCATTGGCGGCGCGACGACGAGCACCCCCGCGACCACCGCGAAGAGCCCTGCGAGCCCCAAGAGCCGTTCGACGAGCACCACCGTCATCGCGCGCGTGGTGCCTTCTTCCCCGAACGCCTCGCGGGTCGCGATGCCACGCACCACGTCTCCACCCACCCCGCCCGGCAGGTAGGTGTTGTAGAAGAAGCCGACTGCGTACACGTGCGCCAGCCGCGCGACGCCGGGCCGGTGCGGCGCGCCGTAGGCGGCGAGCATGGCGCGCCACCGAAACGCGCCAACCCACAGCGCAGCGCCTGTGACGCCCATCGCCCCTGCGAAGTGACCGGCCGGCGACGTCTTGAGCACCTCGAACACGGCGGTGAGGTCGACCGTCCAGGCGATGTACGCGAAGCCGAGCGAGGAACCGAGCACCTGGACGAGGAGCCAGAGCGCGCGGTTCCGCCTCGAGCCACCCGACGCTGGGTCGGTCGGTGCGTCGGACGGAGGCGTGGATCCGTCGGAGGTCAGAAGAACCGCAACCGATCGCGCAGCCGGCGCCGGCGCAAGTCCACCAGATCGCGCGCCACGCCCCAGGCCCGTCTGGCGTTGGCGGTCTTCGAGTGTCCACTCAGTCGGGCGCGGCAGGGCACGACCACGGTGTGGGTGCGGAGGCCCGCGCCCAGCACCCGAAGCGGAAACTCGAAGTTCAGGAAGAACGTGTCGGGCGGCAGTTCCTCTTCGACGAAGAGCGTGCGGCGAAACAGGTACGGGCCTTCGCTCCGGAGCCGGACCCCGTGAAGCGCGGTGATGAGTGCGCGCACGCCACCGGACAACAACGTTCGCAACGGGCCGTCGTCGCGGTCTTCGTACACCGAGAGCACGACGTCCGCGTCCTCTCGAACCGACATCAAGGTGCCGACCGCCTCGGGTGGGACCTGTCCATCGGCGGGCAAGAACGTCACCCAGGTGCCGAGTGCAGCCCGAGTACCCGACTTCAACCCGGCGCCCATCCCGAGGTTGCGGCCATGCGACACGACGCGGCCAGCCCGGCCGTGCAACGCGTCGGCGGCCCGCGTCGCCGTGTCATCGCGCGACCCGTCGTCGACCACGACGACCTCCGCCTCGATGCCGCGCTGGTCGAGCCAATCGAACAGCTCCCCGAGCACTGGTCCGATGTTGTCTTCTTCGTCGAAGGCCAGCACCACGATCGACAGCTCAGGGATCATTCGGGTCTCAGCCGCAGGAGCTTGGCGGGCGCGCCGGCGACGACTCCGTACGGCGGCACATCGCGGGTCACCACCGCACCGGCACCGACCTGGGCACCGCGTCCGACGGTCACTCCGGGCAACACGATGGCGCCCACTCCGATGTCCGCGTCGTCTTCGATGTGCACCGCCGCGAACTCGATCGGCGCGTGGAGAATCGGGATCTCTCGGCCCGCTTCGGCATGGCAAGACGTGAGGATCTTCACGTGCGGTCCTACGCCGACGTTCTTCCCGATGTGGAGCCCACCGGCGGCGTGAAAGAACCCGTCCGAACCGATCCAGGTGCCGGCGCCGACCGTGAGCGTGCGCTCGTGGTAGCCCTTCAACATCGTCCGGTGGCCGACGTAGACGCCATCGCCGATGTGCACGTTCTTCGGATGGAAGACCAGCACCCCGGCTTCGAACACACAGCCGTCTCCGCACTGACCCAAGTCGGCGGGTTCGAAGAGGCCGGTCCCATGGCTGGTCCGCACCCGAGGACGCTAGCACGAGCCGGTTCGTACGGAAGGCTCGACCGAATCCGTGCCGTTCGGTATCTTACAGCAACACTGCATGTCACGCTTGGGAGGCTCGATGCAGAGAAGCAAACCTGGGGAAGCCCGGGAGCACCATCGAGCGTCGTACGTGACGCCGTTGCGGATTGAGTTCGCCGATGGGCGAACGGTCGACGGCCGGTGTGAAGACATTTCCGAGGGCGGGCTCTTCGTGGTGACGAAAGCCGAGTGCTCCCTGAACAAGCCGGTCAAGCTCCGGCTGCCGCTCCCCGTGGGCGGCAAGGTGGTCGTGCTCGAGGCGACGACCCGGTGGAGCGACGATCGGAGAGACGGCCGTGGGATCGGCCTGGAGCTCCGGAACCCACCCAAGGAGGTGAAGGACAGCATCCGCCAGTACGTCGAACTGATGGCGGCCCACGAACGGTAGCGAGTTGCACCAGGCCTGCGCTGGGCAGGCCACAAAAGGCACCTCCGGGCCCTGCGCTGGGCCCGGTGCTGGGTGGGCTCGACAACCATCGAAGCGGTGTGTTAGGTGCGTGCCCGTGAGCGCCGAACAAGATGGTCAGGACCTCGCGCGTACGCCGTTGTTCTCCTCCCACCGAGAGCTCGGCGCCCGGATCGTCCCGTTCGCCGGGTTCGAGATGCCCGTGCTCTACGACAACATCGTCAAAGAGCACCACGCCGTGCGAAAGGCCGTCGGCCTGTTCGACGTCTCCCACATGGGCGAGTTGGAGTTGGAAGGTCCCGCCGCGCTCGCGGTGGCGGACTCCCTGGTCACCAACGCGGTCGGCAAGCTCGAAGTCGGCCAGGCCCTCTACACGGTGTGCTGCAACGCCGAGGGCCGGATCCTCGACGACCTCATCGTCTACCGGCGCGGCGAACAACGCATCTTGATCGTCTGCAACGCGTCCAACCGCGACAAGATCGCACCCCACGTCGCATCCCACGCGGCGCAGCACGACGGGTGCGAGTTCCGGGACCTCTCGGACGACACCGCGCTGCTCGCGTTGCAGGGCCCCGGCGCCGAAGCGCTGATGAACAAGGTCGGCGGCCAAACGTTCGCCCAGCTCGGTTTCTTCCGCCTGGCCGAGGGCACACTCCTCGGCCACGAGTGCATCGTCGCGCGCACTGGCTACACCGGCGAAGACGGGTTCGAGATCTTCTGTCCCAACGGCGCCGCGATGGCCATCTGGACCGCGTTGATCGACGGCGGCGCCAAGCCGATCGGACTCGGCGCACGGGACACACTCCGGCTCGAAGCCAAACTGTGCCTCTACGGCAACGACATCGACGAGACGACCCACCCGTACGAAGCCGGCCTCGGCTGGGTGGTCAAACTCGACACCGACTTCGTCGGCCGCGACGCGCTCGCCAAGATCAAAGAAGCGCCCCTCGAGCGGAAGCTCGTGGGGTTCGAGATGGTGGGACGCGGCATCGCGCGGGCGGGCTGCGACGTGGTCGACGCCGACGGCACCGTCATCGGCCGCGTCACCAGTGGCTCTCCCTCGCCGACGCTCGGCAAGAACATCGGGCTCGCCTACGTGCCGCGGGCACTCGCGAAGTCCGGCACCCCACTCGTGGTGGACATCCGCGGAAAACGAGTCGAGGCGGTCGTCGTGAAGACGCCGTTCTACAAGCGACCCCGAACCTAGCCGACCTCGCCACGCGCTGCGCGTGGTGCACGAAAGAGAACCCGACATGGCGCACTACCCCTCCGACCTCCGCTACACCAAAGACCACGAATGGGCCCGACTCGAGGGCGACCTGGTCAAGATCGGTGTGACCGCCTACGCCGTCGAACAACTCGGTGACGTGACCCTCGTCGATCTGCCGGACGTCGGCACCGACGTGCAGGCGCACGAGCGGTTCGGCGAGGTCGAAAGCGTCAAAACCGTTTCCGAACTCTTCGCGCCGATCGGCGGAGAGATCGTGGAGCGCAACGAGGAGCTCGAAGGCAGCCCCGAGCTCGTCAACGAGGGTCCGTACGCCAAGGGCTGGATGATCGTCATCAAGCCGTCGGACGCCGCCGAGTACGACCGACTGATGGACGCCGCCCAGTACGAGGACTTCCTCGGCAAGATCGAGTAGTTCCCGCTCCGCAGCGCTTTCCTTTCGACCCACCCAGCCCCACGAGTACATCCATGCGTTACCTCCCCCACACCCCGGGCGAGATCCAGGCCATGTTGGATCGCATCGGAGTCGATGACATCAGCGCGCTCTTCGCGCCGATCCCCGAAGCGCTTCGCGCGAAGCCGCTGGCCCTCGAGCCGGCCCTGACCGAAGTGGTGCTGATGAAGCACCTCACGGCGCTCGCGGACAAGAACGGCGCGGCGTCCGCGCTGAGTTTCCTCGGCGGTGGCATGTACAACCACCACGTGCCGCCAGCGGTCGACCAGCTGCTTCTTCGGAGCGAGTTCTACACCGCGTACACGCCCTACCAGGCCGAGGTCGCGCAGGGGACGCTCCAAGCGATCTACGAGTTCCAGACGATGGTCTGTCAGCTCTTCGACATGGAGGTCGCGAACGCCTCCATGTACTGCGGTGCAAGCGGCACCGCGGAAGCCGTGCTGATGGCGCGCCGGGTCACGCGACGCGAGAAGTGTGTCTACAGCGCGGGGCTCCACCCGGACTACCAGGGCGCCATGCGCACCTACCTCAGCGCATCCGACGACGGCACCCCCAACATGGAGATGGTGCCGGTCGATGCCTCCGGACAGACCGCCATCGATGGCCTCGCGGCCCAGCTCGAAGGGGCCGCGTGCCTCGTCGTCGGCTACCCGAACTTCTACGGGTGCGTCGAGGACCTCGAGACGCTCGCGCAGATGGCCCACGACGCCGGCGCGCTGCTCGTGACGGCCACGGCCGAACCCTACGCGCTCTCCCTCGCCGCTGCGCCCGGGACCGCGGGTGCCGACATCTGCGTGGGCGAAGGCCAAGCGATCGCGCTGCCCCCGCAGCTCGGAGGCCCAGGCGTGGGCTTGTTCGCATGCAAAGAGAAGTTCGTGCGGCAGATGCCGGGCCGCCTCGTCGGCGAGACGGTCGATCAAGACGGCGTGCGCGGCTTCGTGCTGACGCTCTCCACGCGCGAACAGCACATCCGCCGCGAACGCGCGACCTCCAACATCTGCACGAACCATGGCCTCGTTGCGCTCGCGTTCGCCATTCGGCTCTCGATGCTCGGCCGCTCCGGGTTCCTCGATGTGGGCAACGCCTGTCTGGCGAACGCCGAATACCTCAAGGGCCAAATCGCCGCCCTCGACGGCTACACGCTCCCGTTCGACGCGCCGTCGTTCAACGAGTTCGTCGTCCGTCGCGAGGGGGGCGCCGCCGCGCCACTGCTCGCCGCACTCGCGGCCCAAGGCATCCTCGCGGGCATCGACCTCGGCCGCTTCGACTCGACGCGCAACAACGAGTTCCTCGT
Organism: Deltaproteobacteria bacterium; assembly: GCA_034670305.1. Taxonomy (GTDB): domain Bacteria; phylum Myxococcota_A; class Polyangia; order Polyangiales; family Houyiibacteriaceae; genus JAXMNT01. The sequence continues at coordinate 29,330 of JAXMNT010000057.1, read as the reverse complement.
CGCCGTAACCGAGTGCCACGACAAAGCAGACCTCGACCGCTTGGTCGAAGCGCTCGCCCAGGCCTGATCGGCTGACCCAGGGTCGGGGCTCATCGGCTCCCGCATCGGCTTCGGCATCGGCTTCGGGCTTCGGCTTCGGCTTGAACCAAGGGCAAGGGCAAGGGCAAGGGCACGGGCAAGGGGACGCGTGGGCTGGTCGCCAAGGGTGTGTCGATCCGCTATGAGGGCCGCCATGAGCGAGACCTACGATCCGATCGCGACCCTCGACGAGCTCGACCGGCGTGCCATGGAGGGCGGTGGCGCCCGGCGCATCGCGAAGCAGCACGCGGGGGGCAAGCTCACCGCCCGCGAGCGCATCGACGCGCTGCTCGATCCGGGCACGTTCGTCGAGACCGATCGGCTCGTCGTGCACCAGTGCCGCGACTTCGGGATGGAGTCGCAACAGATCCCCGGCGACGGTGTGGTCACGGGCTATGGACAGGTCGATGGCCGGCAGGTGTTCGTCTTCGCGCAGGACTTCACGGTGTTCGGCGGTTCGCTCTCGAGCGCCTTCGCGTCGAAGATCACCAAGATCATGGACCTCGCGCTCAAGACCGGCGCGCCGGTCATCGGGCTGAACGACTCGGGCGGCGCCCGCATTCAAGAAGGGGTCGAGTCGCTCGCAGGCTACGCGGACATCTTTCTGCGCAACGTGCTCTCGTCCGGCGTCATCCCACAGATCAGCGCCATCATGGGACCGTGCGCCGGCGGCGCGGTGTACTCCCCGGCGATGACCGACCTCATCTTCATGGTCGAGGGATCGAGCTACATGTTCATCACCGGCCCCGACGTGATCAAGACGGTGACGCGGGAAGAGGTGACCAAAGAAGAACTCGGTGGCGCGCGCACCCACGAGAGCAAGAGCGGCGTCTCGCACCTGACCTGCGAAGACGACCACGACTGCATCCGCGCGATCCGCGAGGTGCTGTCGTTCCTACCGAGCAACAACCACGAAGACCCGCCGGTTCGCGACTGCACCGACCCAGCGGACCGCGAGGAGGCGGCGCTCGAGACGCTGGTCCCGGACAACCCCAACAAACCGTACGACATGACCAAGGTCATCGAGTTGATCGTGGACGACGGGGACTTCTTCGAGCTGCAGGAGAACTACGCGAAGAACATCGTCGTCGGCTTCGCTCGGTTCGAGGGCCGACCGGTCGGCATCGTCGCCAACCAGCCTCAGCAGTTGGCCGGCTGTCTCGACATCAACGCCTCGGTGAAGGCTGCGCGCTTCGTCCAGTTCTGCGACTGCTTCAACCTGCCCATCGTCACCTTGGTCGACGTGCCCGGGTTCTTGCCCGGCACCGATCAAGAGTTCGGCGGCATCATCAAACACGGCGCGAAGCTGCTCTACGCATACTGCGAAGCCACGGTGCCCAAAGTGACGCTCATCACCCGCAAGGCATACGGCGGCGCGTACGACGTGATGAGTTCGAAGCACATTCGCGGCGACATCAGCTTCGCGTACCCGTCGGCGGAGATCGCGGTCATGGGGCCCGAGGGCGCGGTCCAGATCATCTACCGCAAAGAGATCGAAGCCGCCGAGGATCCGGTCGCCACCAAAGCAGCGTTCGTCGCGGAGTACCGCGCCAAGTTCGCGAACCCGTTCAAGGCCGCAGAGCTCGGGTTCATCGACGAGGTGATTCATCCCCGCACGACCCGCGCCCGCATCTGTGCCGCGCTCGCCATGCTGCGCCAAAAGCGCGACCAGAACCCGCCGAAGAAACACGGCAACCCGCCGCTCTGATGCAATCGAAGTCCCGAGAATCCGTGGCGCTGGAGGTTCGAACGGCGAAGCCGGACGACGCGGTGCACATCGACGCACTGATCCGCGCGCTCGCGCTCTACGAGAAGGAACCGGACGCCGTCGAAGGCGACGCGGAGACGCTCCGCGCGCAGATGCAGTCCGAGCGGCCGCCCTTCGAGTGCCTGCTGGTCTGGCGCGGCGGTGAAGCGATCGGCTTCGCGCTCTTCTTCCAGACCTACTCCACTTGGAAAGCGCAGCCCGGCATGTGGCTCGAAGACTTCTTCGTATTGCCTGAGCACCGAGGCTGCGGCGCGGGCGACGCCCTCTTTCAAGCGCTGCTCGAGATCTGTGAGACCCGCGGCTACCCCCGCTTCGAGCTCACTGCCCTCGACTGGAACGAACTCGCGCACCGCTTCTACGAGAAGCGCGGCATGCACCGAATGAACGACTGGACCCGCTGGCGGAAGGTGCTCTAGTCGGCAACGGTGATCTCTGGCGTGCCGGAGCGCCAGGATTCGAAGAAGCGCAGGATCTGTCCCTGCGCCGCGACCATCGGGTTGTCGTAGGGGACCGGCGGGTCGATCGCTTCGAACGGCGGCGTCACCGGATGTTCGTAGTTCTGGTTCTCCCGCACGTAGAGCAGAAGCCCATGGTCGGCCGGCTCCGCCACCGTCAGCCCACGGGTCAGCGGGCGTTCGCCGGCCGTGACGTTGCCGCGCAGCGGTGCGGTGCCTGTGATGAGGTCCACGTGCCTCGGCTCGGCGCCGATCATCGTCACGCCGATCATCCGCGCCAGCGATTCGGTACTGACGTTGGGCATCGTCTCGTCGTCTCGGGACATCAACATCAGGACGTGTTGCGCGCCCCTCGAAACGGCGGCGCCGTAGGCGACCGAGTCGCCGCGGTCGAAGAGGGTCTGCCAAAGCGCGAGCTCCGGTTCGAACACCGGGCTGAGCACGTCGTAGTCGATGTTCGAGGTCTCGAGCCCGAGCAGCGGATAGAGCTGCGGCAAGTAGGCGGGGTTGAAGGACGGAGACTCGACCACGAGGGTCAGGACCGACCCGCCGGTCACCCCGAGCACGGTCGCGCCCACTTCGGGTTCCACCGCCACGAACATCGTTCCGATCATGCCGCCGAGAGAGTTGCCGATGAAGCCCATGGGCTCGGCGCTGAAACGAAACCCTTCGAGCTCTGGCGCCGCCACTTCGAGCGGCGACCAATCGCCACGTACCGTGCGCGCCGCGCTCACGAGATCCGCCGCCGACTGGCGCATCGCGTCCCGGAAGTACGCCGGATGAAACTCCACCAGCGGCCCGGAGAAATCCATGATTCCCGCGAAGTCGATCACAACCGCCGAGCCGCTTCGGTCCCCGAAGCCATCGGGGCCGTCCTCGCCGGTGTAGCGGTTCATCGTATCGCCGGGTCCGCCGCGCGCGCGCAAGCCGTGCCACGGCGCATCGATCGCGAGCAGCGCGTAGCCGGCACCGACAAGGACGTCGGCCAGCCCGAGCACATCGCCCCGCTGCGCGGTGATGCCGTGCTGAAACAGAATCACTCGGGGCGGCTCCGACGCCGCGGTGGCGGGCAGCAGGAGCGTGAACGGTACCGTCTCGCGGCGCTCCACCCGCAACCCATCTCCTTCGCGGGTGAACACGCCATGCACGTGGGGTTCACTTCCGAGAAACCAGTTCGCGTCGAAGGAGCCGTTCACCAGGAAGCCGACGCGGGTGTGGGCCACCCCACCCTCCACGCCCAGCCCTGGCACTCCGTCGAGTGGCGCGCCGAGCCGTGCATCGAGGGCCTCGCCGCTCAGCACTTCGTCGATGGCGACGACCGGCGCATCTTCGGCCCAGATCTGGTCTCGGGCGGCCTGGAGTTCGTCCACGATCGTCTGGGTTCGAAACACCGCCATGCACACGACGTCGTCCGCGACGACGCCCGCGAGACTGGACAGCACCGGTCGCACGCGCCCGCGGGCCTCCTCGAGCAGCGGCGAATCGAGGGGCATCTCCGCATCGCGCACCTGAAGGAAGGACGCACTGGCCCCGAGGGGACGCCCAGAGACATCGAGCACCGCGCGGGTCAGAACCGCTGCGTACGCGTTGCCCGGGGTGAGCACGAACCCATTCGCGGGCCGCACAGCGATCAGGCCGTGCCGCGGGAGCCATTTGGCCACGGTGGGGATCCGCGCGAACGCGGTGGGCGAGCCTGGGTTCGCGTCGACCAGGAACACCCCCGCGCCAGGCACGAGGCTGGCGCCTTCGGCCGGGAGCGAGGCTGGATCGATCGGGCCGGACACCGGGAAGTAGACCGGTGCCGTGACCCCGAAGCCGTCGAGTTCCAGCATCCCCTCGCGCAAGCCCGCGGGGTACTCGGGCGCGAGGAACGCCATCTCCTCGTTCGGATACGTCCCGAGCGCGACCCGTCCGGCCTCGTTCAGGTACAGGTCGTCCGGGAAGGGCACCGCGCCGAAGGGCATGGGGTCCTCAGTGGGCGCGAACAGCGCGATCGTGTCGCTCGGCCCTCCTGCGTCGCCGCCTGCGTCGGGCCCCGTCGAATCGTCGTCGCCACAACCCAGCCCCGTCACAGGCGCGGCACACATCCAGAAAACCAAACAAACGTTCGCGAATCGACCCATCCAGCCAAGACGATCGCACGTGCCCGGGTTCCACGACAAGGATGGGCGGCCCCCGCGTCTCACCACCCGGTCACGCGCCATCCGTTTGTGTTTTCCAAGTGCCCCGTTAGACTCGCGTTCGGTGCTCCTGCGGACAGTTCCGGGGGCATAGGTAGGGGATGATTCGTAGCGTGGCGACAAAGGTTCAAAATCGGTCGACTGATGCAGACCTGTAACCGCTGCAGCTACGAGAACGCCGAAGAGGCGAAGTTCTGTCTCCAATGCGGAGCCATGGTCGAGGTCGCCGTCGCGGATGCGACCGATCCGCTCATGGGCAAGATCCTCCTCGGCCGCTTCCGCATCGTCGATGTGCTCGGCGAGGGCGGCATGGGCCGGGTGTACCTGGCCGAGCAGAAGATGGGCACGGCGACTCGCAAGGTCGCGATCAAGACCCTCCACCCCGAGTTCAACAACGACCCGCAGCTGGTGGCGCGCTTCCACCGCGAGTGCGCGACGGTCATCGAACTGCACCACCCGAACACCGTCCAGTTCTACGACTTCGGCGACCTCGACGACGGCACGCTCTTCATCGTGATGGAGCTCATCGAAGGCGAAGACCTCTCGGTGCGCCTGCGACGCGGTCCGGTCGACCTGCAGACCGCCGACAAGCTGATCATCCAGGTGTGCGGTTCGCTGAGCGAAGCGCATCAGCGCGGCGTCGTGCACCGGGACCTCAAACCCGAGAACGTGTTGCTCACGTCTCGTGGCGGCCAGACGGACTTCGTCAAGGTGCTCGACTTCGGCATCGCGAAGCGGAGCGAAGCCGAAGACGAGTCGAAGGCGAAGCTCACCAAGCAGGGCATGGTGCTCGGCACCCCGCCCTACATGAGCCCGGAGCAGTTCAGCGGTCAGACCCTCGACGCGCGCTCCGACATCTACTCGCTCGGCATCATGACGTACGAGATGTTGACCGGGAAGCTGCCGTTCGAGGCGCGCACGCCGTGGGAATGGGCGACGAAACATCTGACCCAGCAACCGACGCCGCTCGAGCACCACCCGGAAGCGGCCAACATTCCGCAGCAGAAGAAGAACGCCATCATGCGGGCGCTCTCGAAGAACCGAGAGGAACGCCACCCCGACGTCATCGCGTTCATGCATGAGTTCACGGGGATGAACGATCCGCAGGCCGCCTGGACCATGGCGACCAGCATGACTGGCACCGGCACCCCCAGTCAGCCGAGCCAGCCCGCGATGATCGCCACGCCCTCGCTTCAGATGGGGCACGGCCACACGGGTTCCGGCAGCGGCACCGGCATGACCCCGACCCCGATGCCGGCCGCGAGCTCGAGCTACCCGACGCCGACCCCGGCACCGACCGACTACCCGTCGATGGCCGGCGTCCCGATGACCGGTGGCGGCTCGGGCAAGGTCGTCTTCGCGTTGCTCGCACTCTTCGTCGTGCTCGGTGGCGCGGTGGGCGGCGGCTTCTGGTGGTGGAGCCAGCAAGAGGATCCGGTCGCGGCCAACAACGGAACGAACACCTTCGATCCCACCACCCAGATGGGACAACTCCCGGTCACCATGACCGGCACCGGGCCGATCCAGATGGTCGAACCGATTCAGATGGTCGAACCGATCCAGATGGTCGAGCCGATCCAGATGGTCGAAGTCGCGATGGTCGAACCCACCATGGAAACCGAGACCATGGAAACCGAGACCATGGAGGCCGAGATGGAGCCCACCATGATGCGCGTCGTCATGATGCGCGTGGCCATGAGCAACGGAGACGAAGCCGCCGCGCGCCGGATCGCTGCGAGCGGTCAGTCGGCGCTCGACCAAGGCAACGTCTCGGCCGCGCTCAGCGCCCTGCGCGGGGTCACCGACGCGGTGGGCCGCGGCAACAGCATCACCAGCACCTTGCGGGGCAACATCGAGCGGGTCGGCAGCAACAAGGTCGGCCAGTTCCTGATGCGGGGCGATTGCCCGGGCGCGCAGCGCTTGTACGGACAACTTCGGAGTGCGGGCGCACACCGCCGCGCCGGAAGCGGCTTCGACCCCAGCTGGTGCGCGCGGCCGTAGTCGCATGCGCTTACTCCTCGCCGTCGCTTTGCTCTTGGCCGCATGCGGGGAACCTTCGCGTGGTGGGTCGGAGATGCGGACCGGTTCGGTCGGCGTCGTGCCGACGTTCGGTCCCAGCGATGCCGGCGCCGATGCGCGGGCAGACGATTCCGGCGCGCCGGAAGACGCACCCGCCGTCGAAGCCACCCTGCGCATCGAACGTCCGATGGACGGAGTCACCCTGCCCCGCGCCGCCAGCGATGGGGTCGACTTCTTCGCCGCGATCGAAGCGCGCGTCGTGGGCACCGGCCTCGAGCGGATCGAGCTCGGACTCGATGGCATGGCGGTCGGCATGTCGACCGGATCCACCGGCGTGTTCGCACTCGAACTTCGCACCGATGGCCTCCACACCCTGAGCGCGGTCGGGTTCGACGCTTCGGGCATCGAACGGGCTCGGGACTCGGTCGAGATCACCGTCACCCCGCCCGACGACGGGTCTTGCCACGGCATGCTGGACGCCCTCGGCATCGACTGGGAGCCGCGCGGACCCACACAGGGCATCGCGGATCCGGTCCGGGTGGAGCCCTTCATCAACGACGTCTCGTACCGCTACGTCTCGAACGAGGCGCCCACCGCGCTCACCATGGACTGCGAACTCGCCGCGCGGTTGTTTCGCCTCTCCGAGCTGGTCAAACCGTATGGGATCGACGAGGTCATCCACATCGGCGTGTACAACTACCGATGCATTGGTGGGGGCACACCCGGCGTCGACGACTGCACCCCCAGCCAGCATGCCTACGCACGCGCGATCGACATCTGGGGCTTCGGGCTCGCGGGCAGCGACACCGAGTACGTGCTCGAACGCGACTGGATCATCACCCCGGGCAGCACATGCCCAGGCACCGCAACCGGCGAAGCCGACCGAGTGCTCCACGAACTCGCCTGCGCGATGGGCGCCGATCGCATCTTCCAGATCATCCTCACGCCCAACTACAACGCCGCGCACCGCAACCACTTCCACGTGGACATGACCAGCGGATCGATGACGGTGCGCTCAACGGTCCAAGGCGTGGACCCGGAGATCGTCGGGCTCGACGACGCGTGTCTGCCCATGCCGCCGGCCTGGCAACGCGCGTTCCAGAACCGCCCGTTCCAGCACTAGCAGGTCGCTAAAAAGCGACCTGCTCCCTTGCCGTTGCCCTTGCCCGTGCCCTTGCCCGCGTCGTGGACGCCGTGTGTTTCGCGACGGCGAGGCCGCGAATCGGAGCCCGATGCCCAGCGGACGACCAGCGGACGAAGCCGCCGGGCATCGGTCGGTGCTACGGAGGTATGCGGCGCCGGCCAGGTAGGCGGCGAACTGTGTCTTGAGCGCGAGCAGGTTCGCCAAGTCCTGCTAGGGTCCGCGCAATATGGGGACTTTTCTCTACATTCCTTGGTTCAAAGTCGGCGAATGGCCGGTCCCCCTCACCTGGGCGATCGGCGTCGTCCTCGGCCTGTGCGCCCTGGCGGCGATTCGCGAGAAGTGGCGACCCCAAGCGGTCTCCACCGGGACGCTGGCGCTGGTTGCCGGCGCCGCCGCATGGTGGGCAGGCTTTGAGACCGTCCCCGTCCAAGGCTTCGGTGTGCTCGTGGCAGCGGGCGTCATCCTCGGCACCCGCTTGGCGGAATACCAAGCCAAGCAGTGGGGCATCCACCCGGCCTACGTGGCGGACTTCGCGACCCACGTTGTCGTGATCGGCCTGGTGTCTTGCTACATCCTCAACGGCGTCTTCTACGAGACGGACACCCTCCTCGAGATCCTCTCGGACCCGACCCTGATCTTCAAACGGTGGCTCGGCCTGTCGTCGTTCGGCGGCTTCATCGGCGCGATCTTTGGTTTGTGGGTCTGGAAGAAGCGGCGGGGCGGTTTGCCGACCATGCATTTGGCCGACTGCGTCGCCTTTGCGTTCCCGCTCGGATGGATCTTCGGCCGGATGGGCTGCTTCGTGGTGCACGACCATCCAGGCAGCGAGACCACCTTCTTCCTCGGCGTGGAGAACTACTACGAGCAGGGCGTGGTCCGACACGACCTCGGGCTCTACGAGGTGATCTACGCGGTTGTCGCGATGTCGATCTTCTGGAGTCTCCGCAACATGAAGAACCGGCCCACCGGCCTCTTCATCGCCCTGCTCCCGCTGATGTACGTCCCGATCCGGTTCGGGCTCGATTTCTTGCGGGCGACCGATCTGTCGAGTTCCGACGTGCGCTGGTGGGGCATGACGCCCGCGCAGTACGCCGCGCTCGGGTTCTTCGTCTTCTCGATCTGGTTCCTCCGCAAAGTGCGCCGGGACGGGGTCCTGCCCATCCCCGAGAAGCTCCAGTGGCCGCCGGTCGAAGAGAAGAAACCGGAGCCCACCGGCAAGCCGAAGAAGAAAAAGAAGCGCAAGAAGAAGCCGGCAGACGCCGACGCACCCACCGACGCGCCAGCCGACGACGCGGGCGAGCGCCCCAAGCGGCGCAAGAAGCGCAAGAAGAACTAAAGGCGCGAATCGCCGAATCGCCGCGCGCCAGACCGAAGCGGCGAGGATCGGTGCGCCGATCGCGGTCGCTGCGTACACTGGTGGTCGTGGCCGCCTCCGCCGATCCTCTGACGACTGCGCCTGAGTCGGACGACTGGCTGTCCATGGCACCCGCTGAGTCTCGGGCCTGGGTGGTGGTCGTCGGACTCTCCGTCTGCCTGCACGTCGGACTGGCCGGCTGGATCCTCAACCTTCCCCGCGCATCGGCCCTCGCGCCCACGAACGCCGCCGCCACGTTCGATCCGGACCTCGGGGATCCCCGCGCCCCAGAGACCGGCACCGCACACCGAGCGGCCAGTCGCGCCGAAGCGGGCGGCAGACGGTCCGCGCAAAACGTCGACGCGCCCGACCGAGGCGAAGGGGGCGACGACCAAGGCGCCGCGCAGTTCATGTGGCTCGTCTCGGGCGCCCACGGTGCGCTCCTGCACGACAGCCCCCACAACGCGCCCGGTGTCTCGCAGGTCCAGCGGATCCGAGTCGCGCGGCATCGGACCAGCTACGAAGACCGGCGCGCCACACCGAACCCAGACGACCAACCGTTCCTCGCCAGTGGCTCCGGGCCCCATCCCGAGCGGCGCCGACTGAGCCCGCGGGACGCAGCGGACGGCGCCCGCGTGGCCCCCACCGCAGCACTGCGAGGGGGACAGGTCGACCGCGCCTCGTTTTCCTCGGACGATCGGCGGACCGCGCTCTCGCCCGCCGCCGAACACGCCGGCGCCGCATCGGACTCGCCCGGTCGCGGCATTCTCGGAGGGCGCGGCGCCCGCTCTTCGGATGCGGCACGGGTGGCCTTCGGCCGTCCAGCGGTGGATCGAGGCCCGGCCGCCACCCTCGCCCAAACCCCAGGCCGTCCCAGCGACAACGTCGACGCGGAGCTGCTGGCCGGACAACTGGTGCAGTCGGTGGTGGATGCGAGCCAACGTTCGGCGCGGACGGCAGGCGAGGGGCGAGGCGGGGTCGGCGGCGGCGGCGCCCCGGGCAGCGGCGGCGGGCGCACCGAAGGTGGCCGCGCCAGCCCCTTCGGTCCTGGCAGCGGACGGTTCGCTGCGCTCGACACGTCGGACACCCGGTACCGCCGCTGGTACCTCGACCAGCGGCGACGGATCGAAGAGCGCCTCGTGTTTCCACGCGAACGTTCGCTCGCCCGCGATCAGGGCACGTGTGTGTACCGGCTTCGGATCCGGAGGGATGGATCCCTGGCGAGCGCGCCCCAGCGCATCCGATCGACCGGATTCTCGGACATGGACCAGTCCGCACGACGCGCAATCGTCGGCGCCGCGCCCTTCCCCGCGCTGCCTTCGGATCTGGCGCCCGAGCTGGACGTGCTGCGGCTGGACATGACGATCGAGTTCTCGAACCCAATGGTCCAGTAGGCCCGCAAAGAGCCTGGTGCCGGCCCCGCGGCGGCCGCCTGTTTCCTTCCGTCGCCGGTGGTACGCTGTGGACGATGCAACGCTTTGCTTTTGCCCGCGCCGCTCTGGTCGTCGTGCTGGGGGTGTCCGTCGCGTGCGGCGACGATGCCGCACCCACGCTCGAGCCGATCGCCCCCCAGAACGTGAACGTGAACGCGACCCTCGTGGTCGATCTCGTCGTCATGAACAGCCGGGACGGCCTCTCGTTCGGCATCGACGATCCCGACCTGCCCGCCGTGCGGTCCAGCGTGACCGGCGGCACGGGCGGTGGTTCGTTCCGGTGGACCCCGCTCGCGAGCCACGTCGGCACCCATGAGTTCACCATTCGGCTGATGGACGGTGGCGACACCCTCTCCACCCAACCGCTCGTGGTGACGGTGAACCCGGCCGAGGACGCCGCCCCCATCTTCATCCGGCCCGGCGCGGGAGGCACGTTCGACCTCGCGCGAGATCCGTGCGTCGCGTTCGACATCGAAGTGCGGGACGACGACTCCCGCGACGTCGAGATCCGAGCCGCGGGCGAGCTCCCCGAGGGCGGCGAGATCGTCCAGACCGATCCGAAGTCGGGCACGTTCGAGTGGTGTCCCACCCCAGACCAGATCGACGCGGCGGAGCGCTGGACCATCCGGCTAGAAGCCGACGACGGCGACCACCCGCCCACCGGTCTGAACTACGTCGCGGTGCTGCGAACCGACGCCAAGCCGGGTTGTCCGGGCGACGCGCCGGTCGTGACGATCGCCTCGCCCGCCGAAGGCGCGACCGCTTCGTCGAGCACCGGCTACGTGGTGTTGGCCGATGTCTCGGACGACATGGGCCTGCGCGACGCGCCGTTGCTCTTCTACACGACGAGCGCGCCGGACGACCCGAGCGCACCGGACGTGACGGCGTTCGAGCAGGTCGTGATGACCCCGGCGTCGGGACAATGGTCGGGACGCATCCCCGATCTGCGGCTCGCCGATGGCGCCACGCAGGAAGTCTTCGTCGTCGTGAGTGCCACCGACAACGACGACGCGAGCGGTGCGGCCTGCGACCACCGGACCGACTCCGCCCTGCGCACGTTCGTGGCGAGCGGTGGGGGCGCCGGCGGACTCTTGCCGGACTGCGATCCATGTTCGGAGTCGACCCAGTGTTCGAGTGGTCTGTGCGCGACCGATCCCTCCGGCTCGGTCTGCGTCGAGGCGTGCAGTGGTGACGGTGTCTGCGACGGCGGCGGAGAATGCGGCTCGACCGTCACGACCGAAGGCGGCGTGCGCGCCGGCTGCGGCCCGACCGATGTCGCCTGTGGCGGCGGCGGCGGCGAATGCACGGACGATGGACGGGAACCCGACGACAGCGTCTCGACCGCGCGCCCGTACACCGGACCGATCAATGGTCAGATCTGTGCCGACGACCCCGACCACTCGTCGCTCTCGGTGGTCGCGGGCACGCGCGTCACCGTCACGCTCGATGGGTTCAGCCACGCCAGCGGCGACCTGGACCTCCAGCTGCTCGACGGCTCGGGAACGATCCTCGGCACGAGCGAGAACACGACCGACTCCGAGCGCGTGGAACACTGCTTCCCCGACGGAGGCACGGCCATCGCGCGCGTGACCGGGTACGACGGCGACGAGAACGCCTACGCCTTGCGCATGGACCAAATGGCGGACCCCGCCATGTGTTGTCAGGACGACCCGCGCGAGGACAACGACACCCGCGCCACGGCCTCCGTCCTGACGTTCGACGCGATGAACCGAGCCAACTTCGACGGCACCATCTGTCCAGACGACGACGACTTCTACCGATTCTCGGTCACGAGCCCGGGCATGGTGGAAGTCACGATGGAGATCGCCACCGCCGGCGAGGACCTCGATCTCGAACTGCTTGGGCCGACCGGACTCGTGGTCGCGAGCAGCCGCGGTACGACGACCAGCGAGAGCATCGCGCGCATGTTGTCGGACACCGGCACCTACACCGTGCGTGTGCTCGGGTTCCGCGGCGCAGCGAGCGAGTACCTCGGCGAAGTGGAACTGCTGACCTCCGCCGGCTGCACGAGCAGCAACGAGTGCGACAGCGCCTCGGTGTGCGACGGCACATCGTGTGTGTCGCGCACCTGCTCGGGGGCGACCTGCCCCTCGGGTCATGTGTGCCCGACCGGCGGTCCCGCACCGGCCGCGAGTGAGTGCGGCATGGGCTGCACGGTCAATGGCGACTGCCGCAGCTCGGAAGCGTGCAAGTGGTTCCCGGAAGGACGCTACTGCGGCCGACGAGGCGCGGGGGCCAACGGCGACGCGTGCACGAACCTCACCGACTGCGGCGGGCAGCGGGCCTGCGTGCCGTGGCCAGGCGGCACCTGCGCGCGCGCCGCCTGCGCGAGCAACGCGGACTGTGAATCGGACACGTACTGCATCGCTACTTCGCTTGGGTACAACGTGTGCGCGAAGGGTTGCTGGGACTCCGACGACGACTGCCGGCTCGGGAGCGGCTACATCTGCGACATCGAAACGGATGTCGGCAGCATGAGCCAGCTCGTCTGCGTGCCAGGCTGACCCCGGTGTTTGCTCGAAATCGAAACGCAGTGCGTGCGCGCCTCGGGTGGTTGCTCCTGCTCGGGGTCCTCGCCTGTGGCGACGACGCACCGCCCCCGATGGGCATCGTGCCCGAGATCCTCGAAGTCCGAGTCACCGCACCGCAGACCCAAGGCACCATGCTGCGGCTCGTGGTCGCGAACCTGGACGCGGCCGGTGATTCGCCGCGCCTCGCGGTGCAGCCCACCGGCGACGCCCCGTTCAACCTGACAGCGGACCTGCCCATCGCCTCCGACGAAGTGCGGTTTCCGCTCAGCTCGGTGCTGGTCTCGGTCCTCGGCGAAGGCACCCACTCGGTCACACTCCGCGTACTCGGCGACGACGACGTCGAGAGCGAGCCGTTCGACTTCACGCTGCGCATCGCCCACGACATTCCGATCGTCTTGACCGGCGGTCCCTCGGGCAGCGTCAACCGCGGCGCGCTCGCCGTGCTGGACGGCGATGGATTTCTGGAACCCAACGAAGGATCCGTGGAAGCGCGTTTCAGCGGCGAGTTCACCCCTGAGGGCGGTTCGCCGAGCGCGGTAGATTCGATCATCCCCGTCTCCATCGCCGAGTTCGGCGACCGCACCCGCGGACTGGTGCGTCTCGGCGCCGGAGTCGGCGGCATTCAGCCGGGCACGTTCGTCGGCACCATCCAGCTGGAGTCGACGCTGATCTTCGGAGGCCCGCCAACAAGCAGCGCGCCCTTCGACACCACGCTCCGCTTCGGCACCCCCGAGGTCTTCTCCGTCACCCCGAGCGACATCTCGCTCGAGCAGCTTGTGCGGGTTCGCGGCGCAGGGTTCTTGGGCGCCGAAGACGACGAGGTGACGCTGCTGCGCGCGACCGGGATGTTCACGCCTCAGGGCGGTGGTCCGGTACCGGTCGGCCCGGCCGAACTCGTGCTCGGGTACCAGAGCGACGAGGAGCTCATCGGCCCGGTGAGCGCGATCGTCGCCGGGGACCGACTGGTCTCCGAACTCTTCGGCGTGGCGCGTGGACGGTTCGAAGGCACCGTCGTGCCCGTCATCATTCGCGGCCGCGAGGAAGTGGTGGGCTCGGCGGCGCCCCTGACCCTCGTGCTCGGACCGATCACCCAGGTGATCTGGCTGCGTTTTCTGCCCGGCTTCTACGACAGCCTCGCGCGGTTTGGACTCGCCGCCTCAGCGGGCATGTTCGAACAGCGCGTCGCCGATCGCATCGAGGGCATCTACGCCGATTGGCATGTGGACGTGCGGCTCGAACGTCCGGACGACTTCTCCCCGCAGGGGTACTCGGTGGTCGAGATCGGTGGACCCGACCCCAACGGCCGCGGCCTCTTCGGCTACGACAACACCCCCGGCAAGGACGTGAACAACCTCCGGCTCTTCGACGCGATCGGCGGCGCGAACGCCGAGACCCAGATGGACGGCTTCCCTGGCTTCGGGGGCGTGTTCGTGGAGTCCCTGTTCGGATTCTCGGAGCACCCGCCCGAAGGATTGCCCACCGGCGGCCCCGACCCCGATCCGCTCTTCGACGAGATCTTCGACGGGGTGCGCGCCACCCCCGCCACGCTCGCGGAGGTGCGCGGCGAAGGCAGCCGCGCCTCCGAAGTCGAACACGCGATCGACGCGCTCTCATCGATCATCGGGGAGACTTCGGCGCACGAGATCGGTCACAGCCTCGGCCTCGCCGACCCCTTCGGTTCCTCTCGCGTGTTCCACAACGCGGGCGATGGCCCCGGCTGCCTGATGGATTCGGGTGGGGACCGTCCGCTCGGCGAACGGGCCGGCGAACCGGGCTTCAGCGCCACGCGTCTGTGCGGCGACAGCCCCGCCTACCTCGACGGAATCCTCGGCGACTGATGAAGCGATTCTCGTGTCTCGCCGTGTTCGTCGGGCTTCTGTCGGCGAACCCCACCTCCGCACAACTCCGGCGCAACACGGGCGCCGTTCAGCTTCCCGGGGGATCGATCGCGGCGCCGGCGGGTGCCTTCGCCCTCGAGACCAACCCCGCCGCCATGCCGAGGTTGGCGGGCTGGGAAGTCGCGTACGCCCACGTCGAGGGACCGGACTCGGAGCCCATCGAGCGCGGAGACGCGTTGTACGCGGTGACGCCGCTGCCGCTGAACTTTGCGTTTGGCGTAGGCGCCGACTGGGTGCGGCCCACCTTCGGCGCACCGGGCGACGAACGCGGCCGGTTCTCCTTGGCCCTCGCGTGGGCGCAGAGCAGCACCCTCTCCGTGGGTGGCGCTGTGCGCTTTCTGAGCGCGCAAGGCGCCCTCGGTGGCACCGCGACACTCGATCTTGGCCTTCAGTGGGCACCCAGCCGGTACTTCGCGGTCGGCGCCGTCGTGCGCGACCCACTCGGTCCGGCCGGTCTCGTCGGCTCCGACGCCGACTTGCCCGCGAGCCTCGAAGTCGGCGGACAGTTCCGGCCGCTCGGCAACGACGCGATCGGTCTGGAGTTGGTGGCCGCGGTGGACACCGACGGACGCTTGGCGCTGCGCGGACTGGCCACGGTCCAGGTGCCGCGGGTCGGACGTTTGTGGGGCGTGCTCGCGGGAGAAGACGTGCGGCTCGGCGGGGACTGGCAAGCGCTCGTGGGTGCCGAGATCCAACTCGACCGCGCCACCATCGGCGGCGGCACGCTGTTCGGAAGCGGCACCGACCGAGGTTGGTTCGTGGGTGCGCGGTTGGCGCAGGCCCACGACGCCGAGGGCATCCCGATCGGCCAGTGGGTCGACGACCTGGAGATCCGCAGCGCCGGTGCCCGCGGCACGCTCGGTCTGCTCGCCCGGCTGGACCAAGACCGATTCGACCGCCGGGTGCGCGGCGTGTTGCTCCGCCTGCGATCCACGGGCGTCGGGCTCGCGCACGCCCAGGAGATCCGCCAGGCGATCGGTGCTTTGCGCGCCGCCGGCAAACCGGTGGTGTGCCACCTCGACGCCGCGACGGGCGCGGAACTCTACATCTGCGGCGCCGCGAACCAGACCTACATGGACCCGGCCGGCTACGCGCGGGTACTCGGTCCTTCGTTGACCGTTCAGCTCTACGGGGACGCGCTGCGCCGGCTCGGCGTGCGGACAGACTTCGTACGCATCGGCGACTTCAAGTCGGCGGTCGAGTCGTACACGAACGGCCGCATGTCGGCCCCGGCGCGCCAGGTGCGCGAGGCGTTGCTCGACGACGTCGCGACCCGGCTGCACACCGACATGGCATCGGACCACGGTGTGTCGGTCGCCGACATGGCGCGCTGGTTCGACGAGGGTCCCTACGCCACCGAAGACGCCATTGCGCTCGGACTCGTGGAGTCCGCGCTCGACGATCACGACCTCGGCGATCCACTCGAGGCCTTGATCGGAACGAACCGCCGCCGGACCGACCGCCCCCGCGACGAAGTGCACTCCGTCGGGCGACCGAAACGCATCGGTGTGGTCGTCATCGACGGCACGATCGTGGATGGCAACAACGTCGACTACCCAGTGCTGGAGATCCATCAGAGCGGCGGGCGGACCGTGGTCGCGGCGATCGACCAGCTCGCCGCCGACTCGAGCATCGGCGCCATCGTGATTCGGGTCGACAGCCCGGGCGGTTCAGCCCTCGCGAGCGATGCGATCTGGCGGGCCATCCGCCGCGCACGAAAGCAGAAACCCGTGATCGCCTCGATGGGATCGCTGGCGGCGAGCGGCGGCTACTACGTCGCGGCTGCAGCGAACGAGATCTGGGCGGCCCCCAGCACCATCACCGGCTCGATCGGGATCTTCTTCGGCAAAGCCGACTTCGCCCCACTCGCCGAAGAGCTCGGCGTCACGACCGAACAACTGCAGCGTGGTCGACACGCCGGCGCCACCAGTCTCTTCCGGCCCTTCACCGGCGAAGAGCGCGCGCAGCTCGCCGATCTCATCCGCCGCTGGTACGTGCTGTTCCTCGATCGAGTTGGCGAGGCCCGCGGCATGACGCGCACCGAAGTCGACGCGCTGGCGCGCGGACGCGTGTGGACCGGCGACGCCGCCCATGCGCGGGGCTTGGTCGACCACCTCGGTGGATTCGCAGCCGCACTCGACCGGGCCCGGGAACTCGCGGACGTGCCGATGGACACCCCCGCCGCGTTCGTGCCCTCGCGCCCCTCGTCTCTCGCCGACTACGTCACGGATGCACTCGGTTTGCCACGCTCGGCGATCGAGGCGCCCGCGTCCTCGAGCCGCCCGGCCCTCGGACCGGGCGCGCGCCATGCCCTCGACTTCGCGTTCGCACTGCGCCACACCCGCGCCGGCATTCCGATGGCGATGTTGCCCGGTCCGGTCGCCCTGGACGACTGATGCCTGGACGATTGATGCCTGGACGACTGATGCCTGGACGCCCGACGGCTGCGCCTGTTGACCCGGCCACCCATCCGCGGGATGACGTGCGACGCGGATGAACGACGTCTCCACCACTGCGATGGCCGACGACCGCGCTGCGGTGGCTCAAGACCGCGCCGCGGTGGTCGCTGGCGACCGCGCTGAAAAGCCGCCCTACACCGGCTCCAAACTCATCGCGACGTTTGGCGTCTTGCTCGTGCTCTTGCTGCTCGGCCAAGCGCTCTACCGCCTGACGCCGCTCGCGATCGAACCCTGGCGCGACGGTTCGATGTCGACCTGGCAGAAGGTCGTGTACGTCCTCTTCGCGCTCTTCAACGCGTACGCCGAGGGCTACCGGGGATTCCACAAACGGTTCTCCCCCCGCGTCGTCGCGCGCGCCTTTCACCTCGGCCAGACGAAGACCCCGCTGCACGTCGTGCTCGCGCTCCCGTTCTGCATGAGCCTCTTTCACAGCACCAAGCGTCAGAAGATCGTGAGCTGGACGTTCGTGATCGTCATCGTCGCGGTCATCGTCGCGGTCCGACAACTCGCCCAACCTTGGCGCGGCATCATCGACGGCGGCGTTGTCGTCGGGCTCGCCCTCGGCGCCCTGAGCGTCGTGTACTTCTGGCTCCGCGGCCTCGCCGGCACCCCACCCCCCGCCACCGACCTCCCGAACTAGCAGGTCGCTGAAAAGCGACCTGCTCCCTTGCCGTTGCCCTTGCCCGTGCCCTTGCCCGCGTCGCGATGCTCGTCGCGCTGATCAAGCGATCTGACCGCTGATCCGCGGGCAAGGGCAAAGGCAAGGGCAGGGGCAAGGAGCAGGCTGCGAGAACGCCCTGCGGGCGTTCTTCAGCAGCCTGCTAGATCGGCATCGGCTTCGGCTTCGGCTTCGGCATCGGCTTCGGCATCGGGCTCGGCTTCGGCTTCGGCTTCGGCATCGGCTTCGGCATCGGCTTCGGCGCCGGCTTCGGCATCGGCATCGGAATCGGCGTCGGCTTCGGCTTCGGCATCGGCTTCGGCGTCGGCTTCGGCATCGGCTTCGGCTTCGGCTTCGGCTTCGGCTTCGGCTTCGGCTTCGGCATCGGCATCGGCTTCGGCATCGGGCTCGGCATCGGCATCGGCACCGGCATCGCTTCGGCTCTTCGGCTACGACGTCGGCTTCGCTACTCCGCCGCCAACCGCGCCCTCGTGAACGCGATCAGCCCACGTTTGATCTCCGCCGGCAGCGTGTGTCCGTCGTCGAACGGGACCCACTCCACGTTTGCACCCGCCGCCCGGAGCGCGTCGCGCATCGTCTCCGCGTCGGCGAAGGGCAGGACGTCGTCGCGCTGCCCGTGGCTCAAAAAGACGTGCCCGCCGGCCCGCCGGGCGTAGCGCGGGGCCCACGTGGGCAGGGGCGCCCCCGAGAGCACGGCCACCCCAGCGAGCGCTCGGTCGTCGTGGAGGGCGAAGTCGAGCGACATCATCGCGCCCTGGCTGAACCCGCCGAGGACCACCTGTCCGCTCGGTACCCCGCGGCTTTCGAGCGCGTCCAGCATCTCCCCGATCTGGGCGCGGGCGGACGCGACTTCGCGAATGGTCCGGCCTTCGTCTTCGTGCATGCGGCTGCGCGGTGGCTCGAACCACGCGCGTCCCGCACCGCCACCGCGCCAGGCGTTGGGCGCGGTCGGAAACACCACCCGCACACCGTCGCCGAGGTCCGCCGCACGCACGAACCCTTCCATGTCCTCCGCGTTCGAGCCGTACCCATGAAGCAGGACGAGCGCGCGGTCTCCGGTGCCGTGTTCGATGACCTCTAGCGGCGCCCGGGCAGCCGGCTCCTCGTCCTCGCGCTGTGCCGGCTCGGTCTCCGCCGCCGGCTCCGGGTGTTCGGTCGGAGTGCGCGGCGCGGGGGCGGCTTCGGTGGAGCAACCCAAGAGGCCACAGACGAGGGCGAGTGAGACCACGAGGTTGGACACGGTCCAACCAACCACGGGCTCCCATGGCACGCAAGGGTCCACCCGCACGACCCGCGCCGGAGCTGAAACCGCCAACCGCCCAGGGGGTGTCCTATGATTGGGGCGTGCACCAACGTTCCCACCCTGGCCTGGTTCTGCTGCTCGTGTTCGCCCTTGCCTGCGGGGACGACTCGGCGCCGCCCGTGGACGCCGGCTCGGACGCGAGCGTGGACGCCGGAAGAGACGCCGCGCGGCCGGATGCGGGCACGGACGCCGGCACCGACGCGGGTCCGTTGCCCTCCACGATGTTGTGCGGCCGAGAAGCCGGGCTGCCCTACCCGGCGCCCGACGCGTGGGGCGGCAACGATGGACCTGGAGGACCGCAGCGCACGTTCACCGAGGACGAGCTCTTCGTGAACTGCGCGTTCCTGAGCGGCCACGAGACCGATCGGCAGCACCACAACCTGCTGACGATGTACGACGGATACTTGCTGATGCCCTGGGCCCCCGAGGAGGGGCGCGGGGGCCTCACGTTCTGGGACATCACCGACCCGTGCGCGCCCATCGAACGCGGCGTGGGGCTGAGCGAACACATGCGCGAGACCCACGCGCTCGGGTTCTCCCACCTCGACGGATCCTATGCGGTCGTAAACCACATCAGCGGCCTCTTCGCCGACGGCGGCGTGGAGTTCTGGGACGTGAGCGACACGAGCGCGCCCACCGTGGTCGGCGAACTCGACTTCCCCGGCTTCTTCTACCCGGACAGCTACACGCGGGTGGGACTGAGCGTCTTCTGGCAGGTGCCCTACGTCTACGTGGGCGGCGCCCAGAACGGCGTGTGGATCGGCGATGCGACCGACCCACGGGCAGCGCGCTACGTCGACACCGTGAGCTTCGAGCCGACCATGCAGGTCGGTCAGGTGCAGGCCATCGGCAACTTGCTCGTCGTCACCGCAGCCGAAGGCGCGCGGGTGGTCCTACTCGACATCTCCGACCCGCTCGCACCGATGCCGATCGGCGGCGGAGACTTCCTCGCACACGACGGCGAAGGCGAAGTGCGCGAGGCCTACTTCACCAACGTCGCGAACGGGCTGCTCTTCTTCGCCCGCAAGGACGGGGGCGCCGGAATCATCGTCTACGACATCCGCGATCCCAGCCGACCGACCTTCGCCGGCGATCTTCCGATGCCCGGCGGCGGCGGCTACGTGTTCGTGAAGGACGACCTCGCCTTCGAAGGCGCCGGCGACAGCGCGGGCGGGTACGTCTTCGACATCTCGGACCTCTCGAACATCGAAGTGGTCGGCAACGTCTCGCTGGAGGGCGACCTCGATACGGTCACGCCGATCGGCAACGTCGCCATCCTCAGCGTCGACGCGGGCGCGAACGACGGGCAAGGCAGCGCGGTCGCGCCCTACGCGCTCGAGCCGGACACCACGCCGCCCTTCGTCACCTGGGCGTGGCCCCCACCCGACGCCGTCGTCGCGCCGACGTCCCGCTTCGGCGTGACGTTCAACGAGTTCGTCGATCCGAAGAGCGCGTTCGAAGGATCGGTGCGCCTGTACCGAACCGGCGAACCCGAGACCGGCCGCATCCCCGGGACGGTCAGCGCGCAGGAGAGCATCGTGAACTTCCACCCATTCTGCGCCCTCGAACCAGGCAGCTATACGCTCGAGGTGATGGCGGGCGGCATCGTGGACTTCAACGGCAACCCGGTGGTGCTCCCGTACGCACAGACGATCACGGTCGAGTGACGCCAGACACACCTCAGCGTTCCGCCGTCGCTTGGGCGTGTGCGCTCGGCGCCGGGCTTCTCCTGTGCGCGGTGTGGGGGTGTGGCGCCGACGACGATGCACCCGACGCGGGCGTCGACGGAGCGGTCCGCGATGCGCCCGCCATCGACGGAGGCGCGGAGACGGTCGCAAGGCTCGTCGCGCCGGCCTACGTGCGCGTCGACGAGGCGGTCGTCCTCGATGCGTCGGGGAGTGTGGGCGAGAGCTTCGCGTGGAACCTAGGAGACGGCCGCACCTTGCCCGAGTCGGGCGCCCACCGGACCACCGTCTCCTGGCCGAGCGCCGGTCGACAGCAGGTGGTCGTCTCGGTGCGCGGCCCGACCGGTGTGCGCACCGCCGGCGCGCTGGTGACGGTGATCGGTGCGACGCCGCACACGCCCGCCCAGTCGAGTTCGATCGTGGTCGAAGGCGACGCGGTCTATTCGGTGAACGCGGACGCCGATCTTCTCCATGTGATCGAACTCGGCGACCCCGTTCGCTCGGGTGGCACCCACGCCACCTGCGACGGCCCGCGCACCGTCGCGACGAACGCCACTCAACTGGCGGTCGCCTGTCCTGCGAGCGACACCGTTCGGATCTTCGACCTCGATTCGTTCGCGTCCAGCGACGTCTCTTTGCCCCGCGGAAGCCGCCCCTACGGCGTGGTCGCGCGCGGCGCGTCCTTCTTTGTGAGCTTGCAGGGCACCGGCGAGGTCGCAGAGATCGCGGACGGCACGCTGCGCCGAACCTTCGCAGCCATTCCGGACGCCCGTGGCATCGCCGTCGCGCCCGACGGTCGCCTCGCCGTGTCGCGCTGGCGTTCGCGCGACGACGCCGCAGAAGTCGTGTTCCTCGATCCGGAGACCCCCGTTCCCGAACCCTCGGTCGCCACGCTGCGTTTCGATCCGCAAGTCAGCAACGACAGCGAGAGCGGCGGCATCCCGAGCTACCTCGAGCAGGTGCTCTTCTCGCCCACCGGCCAAGAGGTCGCGCTCCCTTCGACCCAGGCCAACATCGGCGAAGGCACGTTCCGGAGCGAGCGCCCGCTCACGTTCGAGACCACCGTCCGGGCCATCGTCTCGTGGCTCGAACCCAACGGCGCGGTGTCCTCTGGCTTCGAGGAGGACTTCGCAGCCCGCAAACTGTTCGACAACCGAGGACTCGCTGGCGCCGGCATCTACAACGCGTTCGGCGACTACCTCTTCGTCGCGATGCGAGGCCAGCGCGCCATCGAACGGATCGATCTCTTCGGGCGCACGTCGGCCGGCACGATCCTCGGAACCTGCACCGCGCCGGAGGGCCTCGTGCTCGTGGGCGACACGCTCTTCGTCCATTGTCCGGTCGACCGGGTCGTCGAGCTGTACGACGTCTCCGACTTCCGAATGGCGCCGCGCCCCTTCGAGCGTTTCCGGACCGTCGAAGACGAGCCACTCGCGCCCGAGGTGCTGCGGGGCAAGCAGCTCTTCCAGGACAGCGCGGACCCCCGCCTGGCGCGCGACGGCTACATCGCGTGCGCGCATTGCCACTTGGACGGAGACTCCGACCACCGGGTGTGGGATTTCACCGACCGGGGTGAGGGCCTCCGGCGCACCCCGCCGCTCTTCGGTCTCACCCCTGGCGCGCCGCTGCACTGGAGCGGCAACTTCGACGAGCTCCAGGACTTCGAAGGCGACATCCGCAACGCATTCGGGGGCCGCGGCTTGATGGACGAAAGCGACTGGACCGCCACCTCCGATCCGCTCGGCGCACCCAAAGCCGGTCGAAGCGCGGACCTGGATGCGCTCGCCGCCTACGTGGCCTCACTCGACCAACGTCCACGGTCCCCGCACCGAGCGCCGGGCGGCGGGTTCACGGCAGCCGCCGAACGCGGGCGGGCGCTCTTCGAAAGCCGAGGCTGCCCGGACTGCCACAGCGGAGAGACCACCTCCGACAGCCGGTTCGAGGCGCCCGGGTCCCCCCTCCTGCACGATGTCGGCACCCTGGGTTTGGGATCCGGTGGACGGCTCGGCGGTCCGCTGCCGGGCATCGACACGCCGTCCTTGCACGGTGTCTTCGACCAGCCGCGGCTTCTGCACGATGGATCCGCCACGCTTATGGAGGTCCTGACCACCCGCAACGCGACCGACCTGCACGGGCGCACCTCGGATCTGAGCCCGGCAGAGCTGGAAGACCTCGAGTCGTTCCTCCGCAGCCTCGACGGAACCTAAAAAGCACCACGAGACTGAAGGTTTTCGGCTGTGGCACCATGAGAGATCATGCGACTTGCGTTGGTGTGCTCCCTGGTTCTCTCCCTGGCCTGCGGCGGCGCCGGCATCAGCTCTGAAGACGACGCGGATGGCGACGGGATTCGGAACGGGGACGAAGGCTTCGACGTCGAGACCAACACCGACGCCGACGAGTGGCCGGACTGGCTCGATCTGGACACCGACGGGGACGGAGTGCCCGACATCCTCGAAGCCGGAGACGACGACCTCGACACCCCGCCGGTCGACACCGACGGCGACGGCATGCCCGACTTCCGGGACACCGACTCCGACAACGACGGGATCCCGGACGGAGAGGGCATCGCCCCCGACGGGGTGCTGATCGACACCGACGGCGACGGCGTCCCCGACATCCGAGACGAAGACGACGACGACGACGGCATTCCCGACCGCCTCGAGGGCCGCTCCGATCCCGACCGCGATGGGATCCCGAACTACCTCGACGACGACTCCGACGGAGACGGCGTGCCCGACCGCATCGAACGCAACGTCGACACCGACACCGACGCGACCGCGGACTTCCTGGATCTCGACTCGGATGGGGACGGACTCCCGGACGCCCAAGAAGACCTCGACGGGGACGGCGAGGTCGACCCGTGCGACGCGCTGCCGTGCGAGAGCGACCGCATCAACCCCGACACCGATGGCGACGGTGTCACGGACTTGGTGGAGAGCGTCGCGGGCACCGACCCGCGCGATCCGGAGAGCAGCATTCCGGACGGCGACTTCTACTTCGTGCTCCCGTACGAGGACCCGCCCCAAGATGGAATCCTCGAGTTCTCGACGACGTTGCGGCAGGCCGACGTCTTCTTCTCGGTCGACACCACCGGAAGCTTCGGCGAGGAGATCGCGGCCATCCAGGCGAGCATCGACACGCTGATCGTGCCCGGGGTCGCCGCGGTGATCGAGAACGCCGGGTTTGGCGTGGGCCGGTTCGAAGACTTCCCGGTCGAACCCTTTGGTCTCCCGTCGGACCGCCCCTACGAGCTCATCACCGGCATCACGACCGACCTCGGGTCGCTGATGAGCGCGGTCGATCGGCTGCCTCCGGCGGCCGGCGGCCTCGACACACCCGAAGCCGGACTCGAAGCGCTCCACCAGTGGGCGACCGGCACCGGCTCCCCCTCGCTCGGCATCGGCCCCTTCTCGCCGGGCGACATCGGAGGCGCTGGGTTCCGTTCCGACTCGCTCCCCATCGTCGTGCACATCACCGACGCGGTGTCGCACTCGCCCGAGGCGTACGCCGCAGCCGGCATCGAAGCCCGGAGCATCGACGGCACCATCCTGGATCTGGCCGCGATCGGCGCGCGCGTGATCGGCGTTCGATCGACCGAGAACGACGGAGTCGAAGGTGACCCGCGAGACGAGCTCGAAGCGCTCGCCATCGGCACCCGCGCGACCATCCCCTCCACCGATGGCACCTGCGCGACCGGCATCGACGCGGCCGATCGGCCGGCGGTGGACGTCGGCGGCGACGCGGTCTGTCCGCTGGTCTTCGACGTGCGGCCCGACGGCAGCGGCCTCGGTGCCCTCATCGTCGATGCGATCGAGCAGCTCGCCTCGTTCGGCACGCTCGACATCTCCGCGATCCCGGTCGGCAAGACCGAAGGGGAGCGCGGTGAAGAACTCCCGCTCGGCACCACCACCGCCGACTTCATCGTGTCGATCACCCCCGAACCCCCGGCGCCCGACGGCTCTACGATCCGCGGGGACGTCTTCGAGAACGTCATCCCGGGTTCGACCGTACAGTTCCGCCTCACCGCCGTGAACGACTTCGTGCCGCACCAACCGCAGGTGCAGCTCTTCACCGTCGACATCCACGTGCTCGGCGACGCCGTCACCGTGCTCGACGTGCGGCGCGTCTACATCGTCGTGCCCCGCGACCTCGAGATTCCGTTTCTCGAATGAGACGAGTCCTCTCCCTTTGCTCCCAGTGCTGGTCCCCCTTCGCTCCGAGGTTCTTCGTGCTCCAACGTTTCGCACTCTCCATCGCCCTCGCCGCTCTGTTCTCCGGGCTCCTCCGCACGCCGGCGCGGGCAGACTCGGTGGCGCAGATCGCCACCTCGATCCGCATCGACCGCGGCACGGCCACCTTGATCGATCCGCAGGGACGGCCAGGTGAAGTCGCCGAAGGCAGCGACACCGCGGTCCGGGCCGGCGATGTCCTGACGTTCTTCCTCTCCTTCACACCCGTGCCGAACGGCGGCGTGCGCGGACTCGGCGGGTACGTGACGATCTACATTCCCGCGAACACCGAAGTCGTCGGCGCGCGCCTGATCAGCCGCACCGGCAACACGGTGGCGCCGCACCGAGGCGGCTACTCGTCCGACGGCACCGGACCACGCGGTTCGGTCATGATCGACGGAGAACTCGGCGGCTCGATGTCCCAGCTCTACGCGGACACCGGCATCTTCTACACGGTCGACGATCGGCTCACTCGGGTCCCGGGCGATGCGTTCATCGGGCTCGGCAACGGCCTGCGCATGGACCCGAGGCCCACCGCGTTCGGTCAGCTCGCGCCGATCCTGCTCGCGCCGGATTCGTACGCGCACAACCGCTGGGACGTCGTGCAGGCCTATGCGTTCGGCACCGGCGGCTCCCCGAACGGCGGGCGCGGCAACACGCCGGACCTCTTCGGCTCCCCCGTGGCCGGACCGCAGTCGTTCTACACGATGGAAGCGATCACCACCGGAGCGGACGCTGCGCCGGTCGACATCGACGAAGTCGTCTTGGGGGCAGAAGGCCCGTGGCAACGCATCCGCACACTCGGCGCCGAGATCGGCGCGCGCGGCGCGGTTCCGCCGGTGATGGACCCCGGTCCGCTCGCCCGCGTGGGCGTGCCCGCGGTGGCAGGGGACGGAACCCCGCTCGGCCGCTTGCTCCACGCCGGCGACCCGCTCCCCGCGCTCGATCCCGACATGCCCGCGGTCCCCTACGCCCGCGCCTTGCGCTATGCGGTCGGCGAGCTGGTGGTCGGTGAAGAGTACCGGTGCGAGTTCTCGCTCCGGGTCGTGCGCACGCCGCTCGATCCCGTCAGTGACTCCGACGTCATCTGTGGCGAAGTGTTCGGAGGCGATGCGTCGGCCGAAGCCGAAGGCAACGATGGCAAGGACAACTCGTGGCGCTACTTCTTGCCCGCGCCCGCATGCGTTTCGTTGAACCTCCTGTTCGATCTCGACGTGGACAAACTGGCCGCGCTCGAAGGCGAACCGCTCACGTACACCATCCGAGGCAAGAACCTCTCGACCGACGCACACGACGACGTCGTGGTGCGCTACTGCTACGAGAACGGCGAAGTCGACATCACCGACGCCGACGGTGGAACGATGGGCGACGGCACCGGTTGCCCTGTGGAAGGAGACCCACTCGACATCTCGTGGGACATCGGCGAGCTCCTGCCGGGCGAAGAGTTCGACTTCGAGATCGGGGCCGTCGCCCGAGGCGGCGGCCGCGGCGACTCGACGATCGGTCGCGCCATCTTCACCTCGCGTCAGCTGCCCGACCCTGGGTTTCAGACCATCGCGTTCACGGTCATCAAAGCGCTGACGGTGCTCGACCTGGCGCTCGAAGCCAGCCCCGACCGACTCGATCCGCCGGGCGAGGTCACCTACACCGGCACCGTCACGAGCCTCAGCACCGGCGACACGCAAGGCGACGGCTGCGCGGCCGGCGGATGCCGCGTTCAGTACGAGCTCCCGGAAGGGTTCACGTTCGTTGCAGGCAGCGCCACGCTCGACGGCGTGGCCAACGTGCCCACCGCCGCCGCCAACTTCGTCACCTTCACCGACCTGAACGACATCGCGGCCGGCGGATCGTCCGAGTTCGTCTTCCGGATGGCGGTTCCCGCCGCGCATCCGGCCGGCGCCTACCGCAGCCGCGTCGCCACGACCTACCGGGACGAAGACGGCGAGACAGTGCACGACTCGATCGCCGAAGTGGGCGAAGTGGTCGTCGGGACCCGGCGCTCGGACGCACCGGTGCTCACCGGTCCGCTCTTCGCAGGCACCACTTCGGTCGGCGGCAACACCACCGAAGGCGCGGGCGCGACGATCCGCGTCTACCTGAACGGCGTGGCGGTCGTGGAAGACACGAGCGGCGCGGGCGGCAACTTCGACGTCACCACGCCCACCCTCTTCGTGGGCCAGGGGGTGTTCGCGACGGCGCAGTCCGCTGGAGAACTCGAGAGCCTCCCATCGGTGGAGCTCACGGTCGTGGGTGAATCCCGCGGCGCCGCATGCAGCGACGGCATCGACAACGACGGCGACGGCGACATCGACTTCCCGGACGACGCGGACTGCGACTCGCCCGACGACGTCGACGAAGCCAGCACGCCCGCGTGCGCCGACGGCATCGACAACGACGGCGACGGCGACATCGACTACCCAGCGGACCTCGGGTGCAGCTCGCTGCTCGACACCGACGAGACCGGCGGCGCCGAATGTTCCGACGGTCTCGACAACGACGGCGACGGAGACACCGACTTTCCGGACGACGAAGGATGCGAGTCCGCCGACGACCGAAGCGAATCGCGCCTGCCTCAGTGCGCGAACGGCATCGACGACGACGGGGACGGGAACATCGACTTCCCGTTCGATGCCGAATGCGCGGACGCCCTGGACGACGACGAGTCGACCGCAGGCGGCACCGACGCAGGCCCGATGGGGGCCGACGCCGGCCCGGGCGGCTCGGACGCGGGGCCCAGTGGCGGCGACGGTGGCCCTGGCGGCAGCGATGGTGGTGGCGTGCCGCCGCCCGATCCCGGTGGCGTGGACGCGCCCTCGGGCGGCGGATGCGCATGCCGGACGACCGGCGCCGGATCGGTGCCCTCGGCGCTGCTCGTCCTGGGGGCGTTCGGGATCTGGCAGCGGAGGCGATGGCTTTGAGTGATGGCGACACCGGCCCAACACCAGGCTGGTGGTCTGTCGGGGGGTCTCGTAGAGTCCTCGGTGAATGCGCCGGAGTGAGGCCCGTCTCAGACGGGTGCCCCGCTCCGGGGCTCGCTGTGGAGGCGTGATGCGTTTTGGGGTTGCAGAGAAAGTCGTACTCTCGGTCGTTTTGACGGCCACGGTCTTCCCGGTGTCGGAGGCATCCGCCGACGAAGCCGAGGTGCACTACCGGATGTGCCTGGTTCACAAGCAGGCCGGACGCATGCAACAGGCGCTCGAAGAGTGCCGCGTCGCGACGCGCCTGCGCCCAAGCCACGCCGCAGCCCACTTCTCGACCGGCACCATTCAACGCCGTGAGGGGCTGCTCGAGCCCGCCCTGCGATCGTTCCGCCGCGCAGCGGAGCTCCAGCCACAGAACGCCAACTCCCACGGGATGGTGGGCGCGGTCCTCATTCGGCTCCGCCGCTACGACCAAGCGATCGAGCCGCTCCGCCGGGCGTGCGAGCTGGAACCGGACGAAGCCAGCAACTGGGCGAACCTGGGCATGGCGTACCGCCGCCTCCGCCGGAACGAAGACGCCATGCGCGCCTATCAGGCGGGTCTGGAACGGGCGCCGGAGGATGCCCAGCTGCTGAACAACCTCGCGGTGGTGTACCGCCGGGAGCGCATGAACGAGCAAGCCATCGTGCTGCTCACCCAGGCGCTCGAACAAACGGCCAACGAGAACAACCACGAGATCCACCTGAACCTTGCCATCACGCTCCGCGCCGCCACCCGCTACGACGAGGCGATTCCGCACTATGTCCGCGCGCTCGCGCTCGGCGCGCGCGGCGAAGGTCCCCTCTTCGATCTGGCCGTCTGCTACGAGCAGGTCGGTCAGTACGCGCTCGCACTCGAGACCTACGAACGTTTCGTCGCCGAAGTCGCCAGCCGCGACCCAGCCGCCGCGCAGCGCGCCCGCGACACCATGGAACGACTCCGCCAACGCTTGTAGCCAGGGGGGCCATCCCGAAGCTGAGCCGAGGCCAGAGAAACCGGCGGAGGACGGCGCTCTAGCAGGTCGCTGAAAAGCGACCTGCTCCCTTGCCGTTGCCCTTGCCCGTGCCCTTGCCCGCGTCGTGGACGCCGTGTGTTTCGCGACGGCGAGGCGCGAATCGGAGCGCGATGCCCAGC